>NZ_JBNILW010000001.1:0-490023 GCF_050107895.1 Corynebacterium halotolerans
GGTCAGGGAGGCGAAAACCTCGGTGATGAAGTCCGCGAGGTCATCATGAGTGGCGGTGGTATTGTTCCTGCTCATGATATGAATTTACGCCTCAGCTCACCTGCCCACAAGAGCTAACAAAGCACTACTAGCGGGTGAACAATTTCTGAATTTGGGGGAGGAAGTTTCCCAGCGCCGCCATTCCGGCACCGAGTGCGGCGATCAGTCCGGCCAGGACACCCCCGGTTGCGGAGCCGGAGGACGTCTGCGGCCGCTCGGCCCGGGCGTCGATCTGGAAGATGGTGGTGGAACCGGAGACCTCGTTGCCGACGGCCAGGAGGTCCCTGCCGTTCGGGGAGTCGGCGGCCGGGATGAAGACCAGCCCTTCGGCGCCCAGATCGCCGCCCTCGGCCCAGGCCGGGTTGACCTCCTCGGTCTCCTCGTCGATGGCGCTGACCGAGAAGTCGCGGTTGTTGACGTAGGTGGCGTACTCCGCGTTGGCCGGATCGGTCACGTCGTAGACGAACGCCCCGCCGATGCGCTCCAGGCCGATGAAGGCATAGGTGCGGCCGCTGATTTCGCCCAGGGCGACGCCCTCCGGCTCCGGGCCCTTGTTGTCCGAGCGGTTGTCGAACCAGGCCTCGTCGTGGCTGGCGTTGAAGATCAGCTCGCCGGCCTCATGCAGCTCCGCGAGCTTTCGCTCGAACTCGGCGCCCGAGGTGAAGACCTGGTTGCCCTCGGTGTCGAAGATGGAGAAGCCCCGGGCACCGAAGGAGTAGAGCTCGGTGAACTCGCCCTGCTCCTCGTCGAATCCCAGGGACGTGGTGATCCGCAGACGGCCGAGATTCTCGTCCTCCTGCAGCTCCTCGACGCTCATCCCGGCCTGCGCCGCGACGTTCTCCGCGACGGGCATGTCACCCAGGTCCTCCTCCGGGTCGCCGAGGTCCTTCACACGCACCTCCTCGGAGTAACCTTCCCAGTCGCGGGAGTCGCCCTCATTCGCCATGACCAGATAGTTCTGCCCGTTCGACTCATAGGCTTCGATGGCGTCCGGCAGCGGGACACCCTTGACCGGCCAGTGGGCGATGTTCACCGCTTCGTCCCGGTCCGAGGCGTCCAACGGGACCTCCAGGTGGTCGACGAAGCCCAGCGGCCAGATCTCCTCCACCGTGGCGGTGGCCAGGTCGATCACGGCCACCGCGTTGTTCTCCTGCAACGTCGCGTAGGCCTTGCCGTCTGCCTCGGTGATGTACTCCGGCTCCAGGTTCTGGGCGATGGTGGTGGAGTCGCCGACCTGGCCGAAGATGCGGACATCCGCATGCAGCTCGCGGTCGCCGTCCTCGTTCCAGGCCCGGAAGCCGGCGACGCGGACGTCGGACTGTGCCGGAGCCGCGACGGTGCCGGGCTCCGGCAGGGTGACCACGGAGACCGAGCCCTCCGGGTCGTAGGAGTAGTCCTCGGCGGGCTCGCCTTCGTTGGCGGAGTAGGCGTAGCGGCCATCGGCGCTGATGCCGACCATGTCCGGTAGCGACCCTCCCAGGTTGACCCGGCCCAGTTCCTCCCCGTTGGCTGCGTCGAAGAAGAGCATGCTGCCCTCGGCGGTCTTGTCCGCGGGCTCGACGTTGGCCACAG
The DNA here is from genome assembly GCF_050107895.1 of Corynebacterium halotolerans. GTDB lineage: Bacteria > Actinomycetota > Actinomycetes > Mycobacteriales > Mycobacteriaceae > Corynebacterium > Corynebacterium halotolerans_B. The sequence continues at coordinate 1,612 of NZ_JBNILW010000001.1, forward strand.
CCAGGCCGTCGGACCGCACGGTGACGGAGTTGATGCTGTTGCCGGCGCCCGATTCAATGATGCCGGCTGGGGCCGGGTTCGCCGGATCACTGATGTCGAGCAGGTCGATGTTACCGGATTCCGCGTTCACCACCAGCAGTTGCTCAGTCCCCGGGTGGTAGGCCACGATCTCCGCCGCGGACTCGTCGAACTGGCCCGTGTCGTGGGAACCGATCGGGATCAACGAGATTGCCGCATCCGGGGCGGTATCACTGACGGGATTGTCGACGACGAGGGCGTGGGCGGGGGCAACCAGGCTGAGGCTGGTGACAAGGGCGGCGCACAGGGCGGTGGCGCTGCGACGGATGGTCACGGGCGGGATCTCCTTTGAAACTGGCACCGGGGACGTGCCGGGTGGGTGGTTCACGTCAGCAACCATGACCGGGAAAGGTGATGCAGGGGCTACTCTCAGGAGCGTTTCAGGTGTCGGGCCGATGAATAGTGCGTAAACGGGGTCGTGGGTGTTCTCGTGTCCGGGACAGGGGCTAAACTTCTTCAGCATGAGCGATACCCGTACCCACGACGTTGCCCAGTCCTCGGCGAAGGTCGAGCCGATCCGTGCCGCTGATGTCCAGCTGGCGCAGGCACGAATTTCGTCGGTCATCGCGCCCACTCCGCTGCAGTACTGCCCACGTCTGTCGGAGGAACACGGGGTGGAGGTCTACCTCAAACGGGAGGATCTGCAGGATGTGCGTTCCTACAAGATCCGGGGCGCCTACAACTCAGTCAGTCAGCTGACCCCGGAGGAACGGGCCGCCGGTGTGGTCGCGGCGTCGGCGGGCAACCACGCCCAGGGGGTGGCCTACGCCTGCAAGCAGCTCGACATTCAGGGCCGGATCTACGTGCCCTCCAAAACCCCGAAGCAGAAGCGCGACCGCATCAAGGTTCACGGTGGTGACAATGTCGAACTGATGGTCATCGGCGCGAACTTCGACGAGGCAGCCGCCGCCGCGCGCGCCGACGCCGCCGAATCCGGCGCCACCGTTGTCGAACCCTTCGACAACCGCAACACGATCATCGGTCAGGGCACCGTGGCCGCGGAGATCCTCAGCCAGTTGACGTCGCTGGGCAAGTCCGCGGACTCTGTGGTGGTGCCGGTCGGCGGTGGCGGGCTGCTCGCCGGTGTCACCAGTTATTTCGCGGACATGGCGCCGCGGACCGCCATCATCGGGGTCGAACCCTCCGGCGCAGCCTCCCTGCAGGCGGCTCTGGCCAATGACGGGCCGATCACCCTGGATGACGTGGACCCCTTCGTGGACGGCGCCGCAGTCAAGCGGCTGGGCGCGCTGCCCTACGAGATCATCGAGAAGAACCTCGGGCGACTCCATATCCTGGACGTGTCTGAGGGAGCCGTGTGCACCGAGATGCTCGAGCTCTACCAGAACGAGGGCATCATCGCCGAGCCCGCCGGCGCGCTGTCGGTGGCCGGGCTCCACGACCTGAACTTCGCGGCCGGGGAGGTGGTGGTCTGCATCATCTCCGGCGGCAACAATGATGTCCTGCGCTACGGCGAGGTCATGGAGCGTTCCCTGGTGCACCGCGGACTCAAGCACTACTTCCTGGTCAACTTCCCGCAGGAGCCCGGTCAGCTGCGCCACTTCCTGGAGAAGATCCTCGGCCCAGACGATGACATCACCCGCTTCGAATACCTCAAGCGCAACAACCGGGAGACCGGGGCCGCGCTGGTGGGCCTGGAGCTGGGCACCGCCGCCGACCTGGACCCGCTGCTGGAACGCATGGCAAACTCCCGCATCGATTGCCAGCAGCTGCACCCGGGAACCCCGGAGTACTCCTTCCTGATCTAGGACCGGTCGATCAGGAGCTGTCCCATCGCGCCGACCGGATCCTCCTGACCGAAGATGTGCTCCGCGAGGGTTTCCGCCGTCCAGTGCGGTTCGATCGACCGGAGTTCATCTCCTTCAAGGATGCCCAGCCGGACCCGGGGATCCGCCATGATGGCGCTGAGGACGATGCGCAGATCCCTCCGGGCCTACTCCATTGGCCTGAACCGCGTCGATCACGGAATCCCAGTCATTGATCTCGGGCGGCTAGGCGCTCAACCCGGGGTGGCCGAAGACGGGGCTCTTCACGACCGCGAACCCCCAGGCATCGAGCTGGATCTGTGCTCCGCTGATGCTCGGGGTGGTGAAGCTGTAGATGATCTCCTCCCCGCCGACGGGGACCAGCAGCGGACGGTCCGAGAAATTGGCCACCAGCACCACATCCTCGTGGCCCATGATCAGCCACGGCTCTTCTGTGGAGCCGTGCTCCACTGTCAGCTGGTCCAGCCGGGGCCGGGCCAGGCCCAACTCGCCGCGCAACCGCAACAGGGTGCGGTAGGCGTCGAAGATCTGGCGGGCGTCGTCGGACAGTTCCCAGTCCAGCTTGGCGGACTCGAAGGTCTCTGGCGCAGCCGGATCCGGCACCTCATCCGCGGACCAGCCCGAGCGGGCGAACTCTCGCATCCGCCCTTCCCGGGTCAGCCGGTTCGGCTCCTCATCGGTGTGGGAGACGAAAAAGGGGAAGGGCGTCCGGGCACCGAACTCCTCGCCCATGAACAGCATCGGCGTGTAAGGGGAACAGTAGATCACCGCGGCCTTGAGGACCTGCTGCGCCGGGGTGAGGTTCATTGAGGGGCGATCACCTGCGGCCCGGTTGCCCACCTGGTCATGGGTGGTGGTGTAGGTGACGAACCGGTTCGCCGGGATCAGTTCCCGGTCGATGGGCCGACCGTGGTTGCGGCCGCGGTAACTGGAGTAGCCGCCGGTGAAGAAGTACGCTTCCCGCAGCGTCTTCGCCAACGCGGTCAGGGAGCCGTAGTCGGCGTAGTAGGCGTGGTTTTCCCCGGACACCAGGGTGTGCAGGCTGTGGTGGAGATCATCCAGCCATTGCGCAGCCAGGCCGAAACCGCCGGCCTCCGGGGCAGTGATCACCTTCGGGTCATTCAGATCGGATTCGGCGATCAGACTGCGGGGAATGCCGGTCGTGGCCGCCACTTCGTCGGCGACCTCCTGCATCTGGGCCAGGATTGAGCGGGCGCCCCGGTCATCGAGGGAATGCACGGCATCCAGTCGCAGGCCGTCGATGTGGAACTCCTCGAACCATTGCCGGACGGAGTCCAGGATGAACCGGCGGACCTCATCGGAGTTTTCCCCGTTGATGTTGATCACCTCACCCCAGCCTGTGGAACCGCCGGAGGTGTACGGGCCGAAGAATCCGTTGTAGTTGCCGTCGGGGCCGAAGTGGTTGTAGACCACGTCGAGGTAGACCGCGATGCCCTCATTGTGCGCGGCGTCGACCAGCGCCTTGAGTCCCTGCCGGCCCCCGTAGGATTCCTGGACCGCGTGCCAGGCCACCCCGTCGTAGCCCCAGTTGCGTTCGCCGCCAAAGGGCTGAACGGGCATCAGCTCGATGGCGGTGACCCCGAGCTCGCGGAGGTAGCCGAGCTTGTCGACGACCCCGGCGAAGGTCCCCGCCGCGGAGAAGGTGCCGACGTGCAGTTCATAGAGGACGGAACCGGGCAGGATGCGCCCCGTCCAGTCCTCGTCGGTCCAGGGGTGGTCGCGCGTGTCGACGCGGCTGAGACCGTGCACGCCGTCGGGCAACGACGTGGAACGGGGGTCAGGCAGGGTGGGGGAGAACCCGTCACCCGCATCGACCTGGAAGCCGTAGCGCAGCCCCGGAGTGGCGGTGACGTCGCTGGTCCACCAGTCTCCGTTGGCCCGACGCATCGGGTGGACCTGTTCCCCGCCTTCGTCACGGGTGACAACACGGAGATCGCGCGCGTACGGCGCCCAGACACTCAAAGGCTGACTGTTCATACGGCCAGACTAGGTAAGGTCGCCGGGTGCCGCCATCGCTAGACTCGCAGAACATGTACGAATTACCCGCCCCCGGTGTCACCACGGTCCACGAGTGGGAGGTCAAACGCTCCCGGTTCATCACGCTGATCCGGCGGGCCCGCTCCGAAACTGAGGCGCGGGAGTTCATCGCCGAGGTTCGCGGGCAATATCCGGACGCCCGCCACCACTGCAGCGCCTACCTGCTGCACGTCGACGGCGCGAACCCCGTCGAACGTTCCAGCGATGACGGGGAGCCCGCCGGAACGGCCGGAAAACCCATGCTCGATATGCTGCGTGGATCGGGGATGCTGGATATCGCGGCGGTGGTGGTGCGCTACTTCGGCGGGATCAAACTCGGTGCCGGAGGCCTGGTCCACGCCTACTCCAATTCCGTCGGTGACGCTCTTCCCGGGGTCTCGCGGGTGACCCGCAGTCGTCGGGAACTCTACGCCGTGGAGTTCCCCCACTCGGAGGCCGGACGCTGGGAAGCGGATCTGCGCGCCCGGGGCGTCGACGTCACAGATGTCGAGTACGGCCAGGTGGTGACCTATACCCTCGCCACGGCCCCGGGGAAGTTGGCGGAGCTGGAGTCCCAGTTGGCCGCCGTCACCTCGGGCCGGGTGATGCCGGTGGAAGCAGGTTCCGCATGGGTGGAGTCACGTTGACTAGACTCTAGAACATGAGCATGGAGAAATACCCGCGCAACCCCATTGAGCAACGCAAGGCGGCCGTCCGCAAGCACACCCGCAACGGCGTCATCTGGGTGGGCGGCGGTGTCGTGGGCGGCCTGGCGCTGACCCTGCTGTCCGGCGGCTGGATCTGGATCATCCTCGGTCTGGTCATCGCCGTCGCCGGCGGCCTCAGCTCCTACCGCAAGGTCAACCGCATCATCAACCACAAGGACAACTATTAGATGACTGACACCGCCGGCACTCCGGTGCGGGTGGACGCCTGGATCTGGGCCGTCCGACTGATCAAGACCCGCTCACAGGCAGCCGACGCCTGCCGCGCCGGACACGTCAAGATCAACGGCTCCTCGGTCAAACCGGCGCAGCAGGTCGTACCGGGGGATCGGGTACGGCTGTGGAAGGACCACCGCGAATATGACGTGGAGGTGCTCGACACCCCACGCAAACGTCTCGGCGCTCCCGCAGCCCGGCGCTGCTATGTCGACCACACGCCACCCCCGCCGCCGAAGGAAATGATGCCGTCCGTGCCGAAGCGGGACCGTGGGGCAGGTCGACCAACGAAAAAGGAACGCCGGCAGCTGGATCAGCTGCGCCAACGTCCCTGATTCTGGCTGGTCCCTAGAACAGGCCCCACTCCGGCGGCGGGAAGTTGATGCCGAAATCACGGAAGAAGTCCGCGGTGGACAGTGCCCAGACGTGAATGAAATCGGCGAGGACGGGGAAATCTTCGCGGATGGAAAAACTGCTCATATCGCGTGGTGCTCCTTAGGTTCTGGGCGCTTGTACTACGGGCAGGTTACCCGGAATCCTCCGTGATGTGTGCGCGACGCATCAGTTTCAGGCGATTCTGTAGTCGTTTCGGACGCTGCGACGCCCGATTGCCGGTGTCGCCCGTTCGGTCGATATGGCTCTGACCGAACTGCCGCAGCAGCAGATCGTCGATCAGGCGCACCTGTCCGGGGCGGAAGCGGTAGTCCACGGCACGGGTAACCGCGTCAATGTCCTCCTCGCGCAGTAACTGACGCAGCTCTCGGACGGTGGTCACGCCATTGGCGGCGAGCAGTTCCTCCAGCCATCGGAAATGCTCGGAACGTGGCCGCGGAAACCGGTTTCCCAATACCACCGCCAGCACGCCGGGGAGAGTCTCCGCACTGAGTTCGACGTCGTCGTCCGTGGTGGTCTCCGCATTCTGGATGGAGGCGATCAGGTCGAACTGCTGATCCGCCAGTTCAATCAGGCCCGCAGCCAGGGTGAAGGCCCGGTCCACGGCCGGATCAGGATCCTCTGGTCCCCGCTTGTACCGGATGTCGTGTTCAAACTCTGCCCAGGCGTGCTGCAGCACCGTCCGGATCTGAACCTCGAAGATCAGGCCACGATACTCGGCGAGCTCCTCGATGGAGTCATCGACCTCCAGGATCAGGTGGTGGGAACCGTACCCAAAGGTGCCCGACACCCGCGTCTCAGTGGTCTTGTCCACGTTGCGGCGGACCTTGAAGGAATCGCGCAGCACCGCCAGCGCGGCCGGAATCTCCGTGGAGTGGTAAGTGGTCACCCGGACACCGACGATGTCGTGGATGTCCTGCCACGGATCCGGGTACTGCGGCGACCCGTCAGGATTGAGCTTGCGGGCCTTCGCTTTCAGGGACGGCCAGTCCTTTACCCGTGCCCATACCCGGTCGTACGTGACACCGCCGTCACTGAGCAGGTCCTCCAACGTCTCGGAGAACTCCGCGGCGGCGAAAGGATGGGCGCGCACCCACTCATGGTAGTAACTGCCCAGACGGGCGATGACCTTGTTGTTCATGACGCCCCGTAGTCTACTCCCCGGATTCTTCCGGCAACTTCCGGAGCAGGGCCGTAGGCAGCACCCGGAGCACCTCGGCGACGGGCACCATGCCGGTGAACGTGCGCCCCGACAGTTCCTCCCGCCAGGTTCCCGCCGGCAGCGTCAGGGTGGTTCCGCGCCATCCGCCCTCACGCTGCAGGACCAGGGGACTCCGGGTGGCCACGGCGATCACCTCGAGCCCGTCAGCTCCGGGCTCGAGACCGCGGGCGAGACCGACCAGGTGAGCCTCCGCCGGCCCCTCGGCGAAGACCGCCTGATGATCGCCGCTGGTGAACAGCTCCGGATGGGCCCGTCGCAGCTGCAATGCCGTATGGATGAGCATCTGCTTGGCCCGGTCAGCGTGCGTCCACAGATGCGGGTAGGGGGTGGCGGCATCCAATGCGACAGCGGGCAGATCCCCGACACCGGTGTCACCCTGCGCCACAGTGTCCGCGGCCTGCTTCGCCAGCTCCACCCAGTCCAGACCCGACTGCACCACCGCCAGCGACTGCTCCCGGGCGGTGTAGTCCACGAAGCGGCGGTTGTCCGGATCCACCAACGAGTCCGTGAAGAACTCCGTGCCCTGATAGGTGTCCGGGATGCCGGCACCGATCAGCTGCAGCAGCTTCCGGCCCAGGGAGATCTGCACCGCGCCGCGGTGCAGCGGGGCCACGAAGGTAGTGATGAGATTGGAGACGGGGCCGTCGAAAAGCGCGTCCACCCAGTCGCCGACGGCCTTTTCGAAGGCGGTGTCCGGATCGAACCAGTTGGTGTGCACCCCTGCCTCACGGATGGACTTTTCCGTGTACGCGTGGAAACGCTCCTTCAGCGATTCGGGGACCACGCCGTCCACCGGCCAGACTCCGAGGAGATTCTGCAGGAGAAAATGGCCGGTACCCTCATCGGGCGCGGGGATCACAGCAGTCAGTCGGCGGACGAATTCAGCGAACTCGTCGGGTACCTCGGTCAGCTCCAGGATTCTCGCCCGCACGTCCTCGCCGCGTTTGGCGTCATGGGTGGACAGCGTGGTCATGGTCCGCGGCCACAGGCGGGCACGTTCCTGCTGGAGGAGATGGAACTCCGCGACCGACACCCCGAAGCGGCCGGGGGCGCCACCGACCTCCTGCAGTGCGATCAACCGGGAAGCCCGGTAGAAGGTGGTGTCCTCCACGCCCTTGGCCATCACGGCGCCACACACCTGGGCGAACCGGACCTTCGCCTCGGAATCAGCGAGGAGCCCGGCAGCGAACAGATCCAGGGCGTCGCGGCGGGAGGGGAAACGCCGGCTCATCTCCGCCACGAGGGCGGCGACCATCCGAGACAGGGAGAGATAGTCCGCACGGTAGACCGGCATCGCGGCCACCAGTTCCACGATCGTGGTAGTCAGTTGCTCCTCGGAGACAGAGCTGCCGGCCGTGGAGAAGTTGTCCCGGCGCAGCGCCCGTGCCAGTCGCCGAACTTCGGCGGCCAACTCGTGCCGGGCGACCTCCCGTTTGAGTTCCTGTTCGGCGGCGGTGACCGCGGATTCGTCCCAGGTGGAACCAGACTGCTGGAGCGCCAGCATCGACAGGTGGTCCTCGGCGTCCCGGTTGACGAAGACACCATCGAGTTCCCGGAGGGCGTCATAACCGGTGGTGCCGTCCACCGCGAGGCGGGGATCCAGGGGCTCCTCCACGCCGAGGATCTTCTCGATGATCAACCACCGGTCCGGGCCGATCAGGTCGCGCAGCAGAGACAGGTACTCAAAGGGGTCGGACAGGCCGTCCGGGTGGTCGACGCGGATACCGTCAATGAGGTCCTCCGCGATCAGCTGCCGCAGAATCCGGTGACTGTGCTCGAAGACCCGGGGATCCTCCTGCCGGATCCCGGCGAGACCGTTGACCGAGAAGAACCGGCGATAGCTGATGACACCGTCGCGCCAGAACATCAACCGGTAGCACTGGCGGTCGTAGACCTCCTGCGGATCATCCTCCAGACTGGTACTGGTGCCGGGGCGGACCGGGAAGACGTTGTCGTAATAGGTCAGGACCGGCTGACCGTCGTGCTCCCGCAGCTCCAGTTTGTCTTCGTCGCCGGGGGCGCCGAGGATCGGCAGCCCGAGCTTGCCGCCGGCCCCGTTGTCCTCGTGCCAGTCGATGTCGAAATAGTACTCGTAGTCGGAGTCTCTGCCGTAGGTGAGGACGTCCCACCACCAGGCGTTATCCTCTGGATCATCGATGCCGACGTGGTTGGGGACGATGTCCATGATGAGGCCGAGACCGAGCTCATGGGCCGCGTCGGCGAGTTGCCGCAGACCCTCTATCCCGCCTAATTCAGGATTCACTTCGGTGGGGTCCGTCACATCATAGTTGTGGTTGGATTCCGGAGGGGCCGTCAAGACCGGAGAAAGGTAGAGGTGACTGATCCCCAACTGCGCCAGGTACGGGACGGTTTCCGCGGCCTCGGCGAAGGTGAAGGCACGGCCGGCCCCTTGGGGGTCAGCCTCGGGACCGCGCAGCTGCAGGCGGTAGGTCGCGGTGATCGGGCGGGCAGACATCATGTTCCTCCGGAGGATCGGGACGGGACATCACTTGGGAAATCAATGACGGTTCCACCCTAATGAGATCAGCCTGCCACCGCCGGAAAGCCGCGGACATAGTGGACGATGGCGGACAACAGTGACGCGCCGGGAAGCCGGGGCGTGTGCGTGGTGGTGAGCCGATTCTGCAACGCCGGCAGTTCCGGAGCTCCGGCCGAAGCAGCGATGAGCACATCGGTGGTGGGGGCGAGATAGGCCACCTCCGCCCCGAGCAGGCCGCGGAGGTGGCGGTGCAGGATGGTGAAGGTGTGCGGATGCGCGAGCCAGGCGGTGGCCCGGGCTCCCGGAGTAGCCACCTGGACGGCCGGAACGGGGTGGGGGAGCAGGTCGGTGACCGGCCGGGTGAAGAAGGTCAGTCCCTCCGGGCCGCTGGCACGGTGCAGCAGGTTCTCCGCTGACAAGTCCCAGGCCCGGTGCGTGGACAGGTCCAGTTCTCCGAGACCACGCTGACTGACGGTCACACTCCGTTGCCCACCCACACAGTGCAGTCCCGCGCACAGGTGGCGGGACAGCGCGATACTGGCGAAGCTGTCACAGAAACCGTCATCACTGAGTCCGGGCTGTTTCGCCCATCCCGCGGGATGGAGACCGGGTAACAGATGACTCCGGTGCAACGGCGACTCCGTCACCTGAGAAAGCCCGGGCGGGGCAACGGGGAGAGGGGACAGGGTAGTGGTCACGGTGATTGGCTCCTGGTCGGGCGGGCAGAGGTCCTTTCACCATCGATAGACTCCGCCTGCGCCCTTCCGGTTCCCGGGAGGGGTGTATTTCCCTGCTAGAACGGTGGTTCTTCATCCAGGCCGAGAACCGAGTAGAGCTCCTCGGCTGACCAGATCTTGATGTCCTGACCTTTAGCGATCAGTTCCTCCGCGCGTTTCTGCTTGGAGGTTTTGGTGGCCCAGGTGCCGGCTACCAGGATGGTGGTCTTCTTGGTGACGTTCTTGCCCACGGTGGCCCCGTGGTGGGCGATCCCGGCCCAGAGCTGGCCTTTGTCATAAGGTTCGAAATCACCGGAGAGCGTGACGTTCTGGCCGAAGAGGACCCCCGCGGGGTCGGCGGCCTCATTCGGCTCGGGGATGGTGTCCGGGGTGGCCACCGCCGCCCACGGGGCCGGGCCACGGCGGCCGGCCCCCTTCGGTTTCGACTCCGCCGCGATCTGCTCCTCCGGCACCAGATCGGCGTCGGCGACTTCGGGCCGGTCGGTGGGGTCACCACCGGTGGCGGGCGTGCCCTCCACCAGGGCTCCGGCGGAACTGCCTGCCGCCAACTTGCGTTGTTGGATGGCGATGGACGCACCGGAGCGGTCCCGCAGGACGGGAAACACCCGGCCGTCAGCGAGCGAACCGAGGGTCAACCCCCGGTCATGCGTGAATTCCATGAGGTTGCCCTGGAACCGGTGTCGGCGGGCGAGCGCCACGGTGATGCCGGCACAGGCGCGCGCGTCCTCGGTGGCATCGTGGTGGCGGCGTAGTTCCACCCCGAGATGCTCCGCCACATACGGCAGCGAATGGCTCTTGATCTCGAGTCTTTCTCCCCGGGCAAGAGTCAGACTGCAGCTGAAGAACAGTGCCGGGGCGGGGACGTCGGCCGCCTGGCACGCACGGTGCAGGGCGGTGGCGTCAAACTGGGCATAGTGGGCGACGAAGGGCAGGTCCCCGATGAACTCCACCAGTTGCGGCAGGCGTTCGGCGAAGGTCGGCTGGTCCCTGACGTCCTCAGGAGTGATTCCGTGAATGGCGATATTCGCGGGATCAAAGGTGTCGATCCCGGGTGGTGGCACACAGAGCCAGGATTCGGCGGCCACCTCCACGCCGTCGATGTAGCGGACGACCCCCAGCTGGCAGATCGACCCCCAGTCACCGTTCGCGGTCTCAACGTCAAACCCCACGAAATCCAGGCCGGGAATCAGCGTTGGTTCGGCGGCCTCCCCCCGGCGGGCAGCCTCCACGGCGGCGAGGAAGTCGGCTGCATCGTTCTGCTGGTTCGGGGCGAAGACGACGTCGACGCCGATTCCGTCGAGCCGGACCACTCCGGAGGTGAGCGCGGTGGGCGGGATGGACTCGACCCCGGTGACCTCCTTGACGGCCACCTCGACATCGGAGCTGTAGATGGCGGAGAGGAGATCCGAATAGTGGATCTGGATCGAGTCATTGCTCACTGTCAGTTGCGCACCTTGGGCGGGGATCACGGTACGGGTCCTTCCTGCTGTGGCTCCCGGGGACAGCTGTGGGCACCCGGGTCGGTATTCCTCGGCAAGCTTACCCCCGGGGCAGGACACTACCGTCGACCCCGTCCCACCTCGGGCGGGGCGGGGTCGCTGCGGAGCGTGGGGGCCGGATTCAGGCGTCGGCGACGGTGAAGCGGGTGCGACGGTGGGCAGGCTTCTCGATCTCGTCGAGGACGGCTGCGGCGAACGTGCCGGTGGTCACCTTGTCGCCGGCGGGGCGGTCATCGGAAAGCCGGTAGGAGCCTGCCTTTTCGCCGGGGACGATCTCCGGGGAAGGGGCCAGCATGACCCAGTCGACATCGGCGTCGGCGGCGCGGTAGAGCTCCAGGACCTTGACGAAGCTGCGCGGCTCAGCCGCGTACTCCTGGGGGATCAGGCCAGCGTCCACGAGGGTGGTGCCGTCCTCGGTCTCGAGGCCACCCGCGCCGCCGACGATGAACAGCCGGGCGTCCGGCTTGGCCTCGATGAGCTCCCGGTGGGCCTCGATGACCGGACCGTAGTCGCCGTTCTCGCGGCCCCCGGAGACGGAGATCACCACGACGTCTGATTCCTCGGCGAGGTCAGTGACCGCGGCGGTGTCGGTGAGGTCGCCGGCGCGGTACTCCACGCCCTCCACCGGGGAGGTGGCCTTGCCCGAGCGGTTGACACCGGTGACCTCGTGGCCGCGGGCGGCCGCCTCCCGGGTGATGTCGGTGCCGACGAAGCCAGTGGCGCCGATGACGGTGATATGGATCATGGAAAAATCCTTTCGGTGGTGGAGTGGTTCTACAACTAAGACGATAGCCTTGATACTTACCGAAAGAAAGGGGAATTTTCCGGCGGTGCTATCGTGAACACATGAATGATCGACGTGTGCCCCCGGAGGGTGTGGAATCCGTGCCGTGGAACCCCTTCAGCCGTCACTGTGCCAGCCGGGGACTGCTCGATGCCATCGGTGACAAGTGGTCGATTCTGATCGTGGTGACTCTCGCGGACGGGGAGCTGCGCTACGGGCAGATAGAGAAAGCTGTGGACGGCATCTCCCAGAAGATGCTCTCGCAGCGACTGCACAGCCTGGTCGACGATGGACTGGTCACCCGCACCGCCCACCAGGAGATCCCGCCGAAGGTGGTCTACGGCCTGACCGACCTGGGACAGTCAGCGGTGCCGGTCCTCCGCGGTCTGGTGGACTGGACCGTCGAACACATGAGCCGGGTGCAGGACCACCGTGAGGGGAGCGGCGTCGTGGATCTGGGTGAGACTACCGTGGGCTGACTCCGGGGTGGAAGGCCTTCTCGGTGACAGTGACGGTTTCGTGTTGTCTCGGTAGGAGTTGAATGTGGCGGTATTGCAGCTGCTGGTCGTGCCTGCCCTGTGTTGTCTCGGTAGTGAGGATCGGCGCGGTGATGCAGGAGCGGAGACATTTCCGGGTGATCTACGCGGCGCTGGGGTTGGGCGTGGTCGGTCTCATCGCCGCCAGCCTGATCTGGGGGTTGTTGAGTGACTGGGCCGTCCTCGCAGGTGTGGTCCTGTTGCTGCTGGGAATGATTCCCCTGACGAGTAGGGCCGTCGCTGCAGGGCACCGACATGACTGAACAATAGGCCACACACCCCCTCACCACCGGGGTCAACCGCTGGTGGTGAGGGGGGTGTCAGCGAGGGCCGGAGCAGTCCGGCCTACTCGGTTTCCTGATCGTCGCTGTATTCATCGATCACCGGCTGGTCCTCGGTCCCGGGCTGCCCCTGACCGGTGCCGGCGTCTGCTTCGTCGGTTTCCTCCGGCTCCACCGTCTCGGGGAGGATGTCTTCGGCCAGCTCCGCCTCCGGCTGCGCGGCGGCTGCCATGGCCTCAAAATCCGCGTTGAGCTCAGAAGCGGGACGGTAATTGTCGTAGATCGGCGGTTCGATCTGCTTGAGCACCATGCTTGACCGGGCAGGAACCTCGATGGCACCACCGGCATCGATGACTTCAGCTTCCAACGGGTAGCCGCTGTCCTCGGTGGTATCGACGATCAACTGCCACTTCTGGCCGAAATAGGTCGGCGGTAGGGTGAAGGTGATCGGCTCGTAGTGGGCGTTGAACATCATGATGAAGGAGTCATCCTTGATTTTCTCGCCCCGGGCGTCCGGTTCGGTGATGGCGTCACCGTTGAGGTAGACCATCAGTGCCTTGCCGAAGGCGAAGTCCCAGTCGTCCTGGGTCATCAGCTTTCCGGAAGGCACCAGCCAGGCGATGTCACGTTCCCTCACATCAGCACCCAGAGGGCCGCCGGCAAGGAAACGTCGCCGGCGGAAGACGGGGTGGCGCTTACGGATATTGAGCAGGCGCTTGGTGAAGCCGTGGAGTTCGGCGTTGGTGTCCAGCTGTTCCCAGTCGATCCAGGACAGCTCGTTGTCCTGGCAGTAGACGTTGTTGTTGCCGTTCTGGGTGCGGCCCAGCTCATCACCGTGCGAGATCATGGGGGTGCCCAGGCTCAGCAACAAGGTGGTGAGGAAGTTCCGGACCTGGCGCTTGCGCAGCGCCAGGATCTCCGGGTCCTCCGTCGGTCCCTCCACCCCGTGATTCCAGGAGCGGTTGTGGCTCTCGCCGTCGTTGTTGTCCTCACCGTTGGCCATGTTGTGCTTGTCGTTGTAACTGACCAGGTCATTGAGGGTGAAGCCGTCGTGGGCCGTGATGAAGTTGATCGAGGCCGTCGGACGCCGGTCATTGTTGGCGTAGAGGTCCGAGGAACCGGTCAACCGGGAGGCGAACTCGCCCAGGGTGGCCGGCTCTCCCCGCCAGAAATCACGGACCGTGTCGCGGTACTTACCGTTCCACTCGGTCCACAGCGGCGGAAAGTTGCCCACCTGATAACCGTTCTCGCCGACGTCCCAGGGTTCAGCGATGAGCTTGACCTGGGAGACCACCGGGTCCTGCTGGACCAGGTCGAAGAAGGTGGCCAGCCGGTCCACGTCATTGAACTCGCGGGCCAGGGTGGAAGCCAGATCGAAGCGGAAGCCGTCGATGCGCATCTCGGTGACCCAGTAGCGCAGCGAATCCATGATCAGCTGCAGGGAATGGGGGTCACGTACGTTCAGGGAGTTTCCGGTGCCGGTGTAGTCCATGTAATGGAACGGATCCTCATCCACCAGGCGGTAGTAGGCCTCATTGTCAATGCCCCGGAAGGCGATCGTGGGCCCCATGTGGTTGCCCTCTGCGGTGTGGTTGTAGACCACATCCAAAATGACCTCCATGCCCGCCTCGTGGTAGGCCCGCACCATGCCCTTGAACTCACTGACGGCACTGCCCGGTTTCCGGGCCGCCGCATAATCCTGGTGCGGAGCGAAGAAGCCGAAGGTGTTGTACCCCCAGTAGTTGCGCAGCCCCAGTTCCCGCAAGCGGTCGTCCTGGAGGAACTGGTGGACGGGCATCAGTTCGATGGCGGTGACGCCGAGTTCCTTCAGGTACCCGATGACGGAAGGGTGGGCGAGACCTGCGTAGGTGCCGCGGAGATTCTCCGGCACATCGGGGTGTGTCATCGTCATCCCCCGGACATGGGTCTCGTAGATGACCGTCTCGTTGTAGGGGGTGCGCGGCGCGCGGTCCGAACCCCAGTCGAAGAAGGGGTTGATCACGACAGACTTCATCGTGTGTCCGAGGCTGTCCTCGGTGTTGCGCCCCTCCGGATTGTCTGGGTCGGTGATGTCGTAGCTGAAGAGGGAGGGGTGACCGTCGAACTCGCCGTCGAAGGCCCGGGCGTAGGGATCCACCAGCAGTTTGTTGGGGTCGCACCGTTTGCCGTTCGCCGGGTCGTAGGGGCCGTGCACCCGGTAGCCATAACGCTGGCCGGGTTGGACGCCGGGCAGGTAACAGTGCCAGATATGCGCGTCCACCTCCTCCAGGTTGACGCGTACCTCGTTCTCATCGCGGTCGATCAGGCACAACTCGACCTTCTCGGCGACATCCGAGAAGATTGCGAAGTTCGTGCCCGCACCGTCGTACGTCGAGCCCAACGGGTACGCGTCGCCCGGCCAGACCGGGAAGGGGACTGCAGATGATGTCATGTTTTCCAAGCATACTGACGCACGGGGTCTAATACCCGACGGGCGGCGGCGCGGCGGGAATCGCCACCGGGCTTTGCATGTGACCGCAAGTTGCGGGATCCGCGGGTGAGGGCGCCGGGGTGCGCAGAATCTCGGCGAATCCCCTTCGGCGCCCGCGCCTGGCGGATAAGGTGGGGCCACGCCATCTCCGCAGCCGGGGTACGTCTCTCGCGGGCCCGGGCGGGACCGCGGCGCCGCCTCACCGGGCGTCGATGAGCGCGACCGTACCGGCAGCTTGCAATGGGGAGACCTGTATGACACCGAAGTTGGCCCAGATGAGCCTGGACCTGGAGGTTGCGGACCGGATTATCGCGGCCGCGCTCCAGGAGGACCTGGCCTACGGCCCTGACCTGGCCGCCCGGGCGACCGTCGCGCCGGGACAGCTCTCCACCGCGGCGATCCGGGCTCATCGGCCAGGCACCGTCGCGGGACTTGACCTGGTCGCCAGGGTGCTCACGCAGGTAGCAACCGGCGAGTTCCGGGTGAACGCGCTGCTCCGCGACGGCGATCGCGCCAGCGTGGGCCAGGAGATCCTGCGGATTGATGCGATGACCCGTGACATCCTCACCGCCGAGCAGACGATCCTGAACCTCCTCACCCACATGTCCGGTATCGCGACTGGGACGGCGGCGTGGGTGGATGCGCTTGCCGGGACGAGCACCAGGGTCCGCGACTCCCGGCGTACCCTGCCCGGACTCCGCATGCTGCAGAAGTACTCGGTGCGGGTCGGCGGCGGAGTCAACCACCGGCTGGGGCTGGGTGACCGCATCATGATCAAGGGGAACCATGCGGTTGCCGCCGGGGGAGTGGTTCCGGCGCTGCGCGCGGTGCGGGAACGCCACCCAGACATGTGGTGCGAGGTCGAGGTCAGTTCGCTGTCCCAGCTCGACGAGGTGCTCGCAGAGCGCCCTGAGGAGATCAAGCTGAAGAACCTGGAGCCTTGGGCCACCCAGATTGCGGTGCAACGCCGGGCGAAGCTCTCCCCGGAAACTCGTCTGGAATCGGCCGGTCAGCTCACGATGGAACTGGCGCTCGCCCACGCCCGTTGCGGTGTGGACTTCCTCTCGGTGGGCGCCCTGACCCACTCAGTGGTGCCGTTGCACCTCTCCCTGGATTTCTGAGTACACCGCGGGGAGGGTCTTTTCGGGTCAGTTCCCGCTGGTGCCGGCGCCGGACAGTCCCGTCAGAATGATCTCGATACCACGATCGAATTCCGTGGTCGCGGGAGAGGGTTGACCAGTCTCACCCACGGTATCCGCGGGTGTGGTGCCAGTGGCGGCTGCCGCCTGCCGGGCCGACTGCTCCAGCACAGTGGAACCGAGCACGAAGTGGAGGAGCGTGGCTGCTCCCACGCTCCGGTCGGTGTCCGCGGCGAGGCGTGTTTCCAGTTCGGTCAGCAGCTCGCCGTGCAGGGAAGTCATCGCCACCGCCGCCCCGACAAGTTCCGCCCCGTCCCGGCGTCGCAGCAGCGCGGCACGCAGCCGGGTGCACCAGTGGGCCGCGCTCTCCGGGGCGCCGGGGGTGGCCTCCCGGTCGCCGTGGGAGGCTTCCGGCCAGTCCCGGGTAGAGGAATCCCCCTCCGGAAGCATAGGATCGAGGATGCGGCGGGCAATCGACTCGATCAGTGTCTGTTTGTTGGCGAAGTGCCAGTAGAGGGCTCCCGGTGCCACCCCCAATCGGGTTGCCAGGCGGCGCATGGTCAGGTCTGCCAAGCCGTAGGAATCGAGAATCTCAAGGCCAGCATCCAGTATCTTTGTCCTGCTCAATTGCACCCCTTCAGCTTAGCCCGTGTGAAGGTCACGGGTTGCGCTACAATTCTCAGGAAAAGGTAAGTTAAAACTTTGTTTGTCTTGCTAACCTCGGGTCTTACGTGCGCATTAAGCGCTTGGGAGATTCTGGTTCCGCCGGGAAATCCCCCGTGCTCCCGGTTCGGACAGTGACCCACCACAGATTTCAGGAGACCATTTCAGTGCCGACTCTTTCCCCGCTCAAGAAGACCCTGCTCGCCTCTGCGTTCATCGCTCCGCTCGTTCTCGGTGCCTGCAGCTCCGGATCTGAGGAGAGCACTGAGGCCCAGGATGTCGCAGCGACCGCCACCACTGAGGTCGTTGCCGCGAAGCAGGGTGACACCGTGGACGGTGACAAGGCGGACTCCAAGGACGTCGAGGTTGAGGGCGGCGCTGCGGTAGAGGGCGACGTGACCCCGACCGATGCCACCGACGGCGAGGACATTGACCCCGCCGCCGGCGTGGTGGATCCGCTCAGCGGCAACCAGCTGACCTTCGAGAAGCTCGCGCCGGTGGAGGGTGGCCAGCCGGCTGACGAAGCTGACCGCGCTGAGATCGAGTCCTTGATCACCGGCATGTACGACGCCGAGACCCTGCACGACATCCTGGGCTACCTGCCCGCGAACACCTGTCATGAGGTCATCCAGGAGGCCGGTGGACCCGCGGCCTTCGATCTGGCGAATGTTCCGGATCTGCCGCTGAGTGCGGTTCCGGAGTACGCCAACTCCAATCCCGGCGTCGATGCCGTGGAGGACGTCCAGGTTGACGGTGGCACGGCCTCCGCCAGCGTCACCGTGACGTCGGACGGCCAGTCCCAGACTGAGGTGCAGCGCTTCCGCCACGAGGACGGCGTCTGGAAGTTCTGTAACTAGTACGCGCAGGGGTAGCCTGGGAAGCTATGACCGGAGCTACCGCCACTGCAACCTACCCGCGGAAGAACCGTCGGCGCCCCAGCCGGGGTATCGGTTCCACCGCGGGTTTTCTCGCACTCAGCCTCAGTGTCTACGCCGTTGTGGGAGTGCTCTGGGGATTGCTGCGTCCGGGGTACGAGGCCACCGTTGATGACGCCGGGGCTGTCAGCCTCGTGCCCGCGTTCAATGTCGAATTCACTGCCTTCATCACGTTTGTCGTGGCCACCGGGCTGTTGGGTGCTCTCCTGGCGCTGGTGATGTTTGTCAGTTCCCCACATACCCGCGGCTCGCTCATGCTGCTCTGGGTGACGGTGTGCACCTTCTTCGGGGCCGTGGTCTTCTTCTCGGCGGGCAATGTGGTCACCCACCTGATCCATCCGGTCCCGGACCTGGAGAATGTGGAACCGGGCAGCAGCATGACGCTCGTGCCCGGCATCACCGCGGGCATCGGATTGGCGGCAGCGCCTTTCATGGCTTCCCTGGCCTACTGGTGCGCGGTGCTGGTGTCTCCGCCGGAGACTGGTACCGATCAGTCGCCCGCCATGTTCTGACGCGGCCAGGGGAGGTGGCCGGCCCCAGCCGGTCGGGTCAGTTGTCGTCCCGCGGTGGCCAGTGCACCACGGATTCACCGGTGGCATCGGCACTGATCGAATCCAGGGCGTGCAGCACCTGGTTGATGGCTACCGCCGTGTTGTGGCCGAGCTGCGCGTCATTGAGACCTTCGCCCACCGGGGCGGTGAACTCCACCCGGACCTGTAGACCGTCGGCGTCGGCATGGCAGAAGGCCTTGGTGTTGACCGAGCCCTCGTTCCAGTCGTTGCACAGCAGGAACACCCGCATGAAGTCCCGGTCCGGATCAAGGTTGGGGTCCCAGTGGCCCTTGACCAGGTAGCTCGGCCCGTTGTCCAGGAAGAAGCCGAAGAGCACGTCGTTGACCCAGGCGACGATGACCTCGTCATCACCTCTGGTGCGGGACACACCGAGGTCCGTCAGGGCCGCCCGAACCCGGTCCAGGGTGACGGGATAAGGGAACTCGCCGGTGTTGTCGTCGGAGTTCTCCGGCTCGGGCTCACGGTGTCGGGGGCTCACGGTGGGTTGTTCACCTCCGGGATGGGGAAAAAGCGGGGGAGTACCGGTGTCGTCGTCCGGCTGGTCGAGATACTCGAACAGATCACGGAATTCGGCGAGCCGGCCGGTGTCAGCCTCCTCGGCACCCGGTTCCGCATCGACCGCGGGGCGGGGCGAGGAGCCGGTCCCGGCATCCGGGATGGCGCCGGGGAGCGGAGTCTTCAGAGCTGCCTGGTCGGCCCGGAACCGGGGATCGGAGGTGTCTTCGTCCGCTGCCGCGATCCCGTCCCCGGAGTGGTATTCAGGCACCAACTCCTCCGGATAGCCGAGCTGGGGAAAGTCATCCACCAGCGTCATCACCGCGAGACGGGTGGTCTCCATGGCCTGGTTCACCGCATCAGCGAGTTGTTCTTCACTCAGTCCGACACGGATCTGCACCGAGGAACGGGCCCGCACGGAAATCCTGCCCTCATCGGTCAACCGGAAGGAAAGCACCGGTCCGAGCCGCTCCTGGTTCCAGGTGTTGAGCGTGACGGCGAGCTCATTGGCCTGGGCCAGGTCGAGGTCACGGCGGAGCTCACCCTCCAGGACAAGCGTGGCAGGGGTGTCTGCAAGTACCCCGTATCCGCCGAGGACGTAGGCGGTCACCCGGTGGTCCTGCCAGGGAAACACCAGCCGGTCGGGGGCGGGATAGCAGCCGTAGCCGAAGCTCTCCCCGGCGATCCGGACGGCAGCCAAGGTGACATCGACAGGAAGACGTGGTGAAACCCTGTCTTGACCGCCCGTGTGTTCACTCAAGGTGATGGCATTCCTTCTTGCGTGTTGTGGGGACTGTTCTCCATGGTTTTCAGTCGCCGCCACGACGGCGGCGTGTCGTCCCAGTGTATCTGCTTTGCGGGGGCAAAGGGTGGGTTTCGGCGACCTGAACGGCTAGGCCTACAATGGTCGGTACGTGGCCTGAGCTTCGTTTTCCACGGTCTCAACCCCGGACCCCGCGGAGCCGGGAGCCGGGGTGGGGCTTCCCGGAGCATCACCGGAGTCTCCGGCCAACGCCCCGCCCACCGCTTCGAGACACCTCAGAAAGCTGCCACCCATGCTGAACATCATCGACCTGCGTGGTCGAACCCCTTCCGTGAGTGAACTCCGCCGTACCCTGCCGCGGGGTGGAACCGACGTTAATTCGGTTCTGCCCACCGTGGCTCCGCTGGTCGAGGATGTTCGCCATCGTGGTGCAGTGGCGGCCCTGGAGTACGGCGAGAAGTTCGACCGCGTTCGTCCCGGTTCGGTGCGGGTACCCGCCCAGGCCCTCAGGACGGCCCTGACGGAGCTGGAGCCGCAGGTCCGGGATGCCCTCGAGGAAGCTATTTCCCGCGTACGCAAGGTCCACACCGAGCAGGTTCCCGCCGGCCACACCACTGAACTGGCACCCGGCGCCACGGTCACCGAGGTGTTCCTCCCGGTTTCCCGCGTCGGTCTCTACGTACCCGGTGGGAATGCCGTGTACCCGTCGAGCGTGATCATGAACGTCGTGCCCGCTCAGGCGGCCGGAGTGGAGTCCCTGGTCGTGGCGTCCCCACCTCAGGAGCAGTTCGGCGGCCTGCCGCACCCGACTATCCTGGCAGCCTGTGCGTTGTTGGGGATTGATGAGGTGTGGGCCGTCGGCGGTGGCCAGGCCATCGCGTTGCTGGCCTACGGCGACGAGGACGCGGGACTGATCCCGGTGGACAAGGTCACCGGCCCCGGCAATATCTTCGTCACGGCTGCCAAGCGACTGGTCAACGGCGTCGTCGGCATTGATTCAGAAGCCGGTCCCACCGAGATCGCCATTCTGGCCGATAACTCCGCTGACCCGGTGTCGGTGGCCTATGACCTGATCAGCCAGGCCGAGCACGACGTCATGGCGGCCTCGGTGCTGATCACCGACTCCGAGGAACTGGCTGTCCGCGTCAACGAGGAGATCAGCGCGCGTTACACGGTCACCCGGAACGCGGATCGGGTGGCGGAGGCCCTGCGGGGCCAGCAGTCCGGTACCGTGCTGGTGGACGATCTCGCCGCCGGCATCCGGACGGCCGACGCCTACGCCGCCGAGCACCTGGAGATCCACACCCGCCACGCCCGGCAGGTGGCGGAACAGATCAGGAACGCGGGCGCCATCTTCGTGGGCAACTACGCCCCGGTCCCGTTGGGGGACTACGCCGCCGGTTCCAACCACGTGCTGCCCACCTCCGGCACCGCCCGGTTCAGCTCCGGGCTGACCACCCACACCTTCCTGCGTCCGGTCAACCTCATCGAGTACGACGAGTCGGCCCTGCAGGACATCAGTGCGACCGTGGTGGCGCTCGCTGACGCCGAGGATCTGCCCGCTCACGGCGAGGCCATCCGTGCCCGTTTTGAGAATCTGGCCACGCAGGAGGACAACTGACCTATGACTGAAAACACCACTGTCGCCGCTGACGTGACTCTGGATACCCTGCCGCTGCGCGAGGAATTGCGTGGCAAATCCGCATACGGGGCACCGCAGCTGGATGTCCCGGTCCGGCTCAACACCAACGAGAACCCCTATCCGCCGTCGCCCGCGCTGGTTCAGGATCTGGTGGCCACCGTGGACAAGGTGGCCACCGAGCTGAATCGCTACCCGGAACGAGACTCCGTGGAACTGCGGACCGCCCTCGCCGGGTACGTGAGCACCCAGACCGGAGTGACGGTCTCTGCGGAGAACCTCTGGGCAGCCAACGGCTCCAATGAGGTTCTCCAACAACTGCTCCAGGCTTTCGGCGGGCCGGGGCGGAAGGTCCTCGGCTTCCAACCGAGCTATTCGATGCACCCGATCCTGTCCGCCGGCACGCAGACGGAATTCATCAACTGTCCGCGAGGCGCAGACTTCCGTATCGACATCGATGCCGCTCTGGCCGCCATCGCGGAACACCGGCCCGACGTCATCTTCGTCACCACCCCGAACAACCCCACCGGTGACGTCACCCCGCTCCCCGTCATCCGCCGCATCCTGGATGCGGCACCGGGAATCGTCATCGTCGACGAGGCCTACGCCGAGTTCTCTGACTCCCCCTCGGCGGTGTCCCTGATCGCCGAGTACCCGTCCAAGGTCGTGGTTTCGCGGACGATGTCCAAAGCCTTCGACTTCGCCGGCGGACGTCTCGGTTACTTCGTGGCCGCGCCGGCGTTCATTGAGGCGGTGATGCTGGTGCGCCTGCCGTACCACCTGTCTGTGCTCTCCCAGGCGGCTGCCACGGTGGCGCTGCGGCACAGCGAAGACACCCTGTCCACCGTGGCAAAGCTTGCCACGGAACGGGACCGGGTGGTCAGCCGTCTCACCGACCTCGGTTTTGACCTGGTGCCCAGCGAATCGAACTTCGTCTTCTTCGGCCGCTTCGCGGACCAGCACGCCGCCTGGCAGGCTTTCCTGGGGCACGACGTGCTCATCCGCGATGTCGGGGTGGCCGGCTGGCTGCGCACCACTATCGGTCTCCCCGGTGAAAACGACGCTTTCCTCGCCGCCGCCGAACAGATCGCCGGCCTGAAGCTTTAAGGAGCCTTTCCGTGACCATTTCTGACCCCCGCATCGGACGGGCCAGCCGCACCACCTCCGAATCCGACATCTCCGTCGAGATCAACCTCGACGGCAGCGGCCAGGTTGACGTCTCAACCGGTCTGCCCTTCTTCGACCACATGCTCACCGCCTTCGGGGTGCACGGCAGTTTCGACCTCAAGGTCCAGGCCACCGGCGACGTCGAAATCGATGCCCACCACACCGTCGAGGACACGGCTATCGTGCTCGGCCAGGCACTTTTGGCCGCGGTGGGGGACAAGAAGGGCATTCGCCGCTTCGGCTCCCAGCAGCTGCCGATGGATGAGGCGCTGGTGGAGGCCGTGGCCGATATTTCCGGACGACCCTATTTCGTGATGACCGGCGAGCCGGAGCACATGGTTCACCAGATCATCGGCGGGCACTATGCCACGGTGATCAACGAGCATTTCTTCGAGACCCTGGCGCTGAACTCCCGGATCACGCTGCACGTGATCTGCCACTACGGCCGCGATCCACACCACATCACCGAAGCCGAGTACAAGGCGGTGGCCCGTGCCCTGCGTGCCGCTGTGGAGCGGGATTCCCGCGTCACTGGGGTGCCCTCCACGAAGGGGGCCCTGTAACTGATGATCCAGCTTGCTACAGTTGCTCAGGAACAGTCCGGTGACAACAATAATTGGATGATCTACCTGTTGTTCATTGTCGCCGGTCTCCTCGTGGGAGGAACCTGGTCGGCCTATCAGAACGGCAGCAAGTTCCTCACCGGGATCATGGCGGTTTTGGCCGCCCTCGCTGTTCTGGGGGCGGTCATGTGGTTGATTGGAGCGATGACTTAAGTGGCGACCCGGGCTCTTTCACGCGAACAGATCGAGCAACTCGACAGCATCTGGAAGAGCCCCGGATTCGTCGCCACCCTGGTCGCCGTGGCCGCCGCCTTCGGCAGCTGGTCGATGCTGCTGCCCGTCATTCCGCTGGCGGTGATCGACTCCGGCGGCAGTGACGCCCTGGCTGGCGCCACCACGGGCCTCTTCATGGCCGCGACCGTGCTCACGCAGATCGGGACGCCTGCCGCGCTCCGGAAATTCGGCTACAACCCGGTGATGGTCTTCGCCGCCATCATGCTGGGTGTCCCCACTCTGGGCTACCTGCTGGGCATGGACGCCGTGCCGGTGCTGCTCTTCTCGGCCCTGCGCGGCATCGGCTTCGGTGCCATCACCGTGGCCGAGTCGGCCCTGATCGCCGAGCTGGTGCCGGTGCGTTTCCTGGGCAAGGGCTCCGGGATGCTCGGTGTGTTCATCGGACTGTCCCAGATGGTGTTCCTCCCCATGGGACTGGCGATCGGTCAGACCACCAGCTTCGCCGTCGTCTACGTCATCTCCACCGCAGTGGCCCTCGTCGCGGCGCTGATGTGTCTGCGGATCCCGCGTCTCAAGGCCGCCCCGAAGCGCGCGGCCTCCCACTATGAGCACCCGGAGGAGGGGCAGCGTCCGCCGGTGCCCACCTGGCGCCTGGTCACCGTCCCCGCGCTGGCGGTGACCACGCTGTCCATGAGTTTTGGTGCGGTGTCGGCGTTTCTCCCGGCGGCTGTCCGCGAGCTCGACCCCGTCGCTGGCGCCGTGATCGGTGGCGTGATGCTCTCGATCACCGGTGGTGCGGCAATGGTCTTCCGCTACGGTTCCGGCGTGATCGCCGACCGTCGGGGCATGCCCGGCCTGACGATGCTTCCGGGCCAGCTGATGGGGCTGCTGGGAGTGGGGTTGATGGCCGTGACCATCATGACCGGTGGTTCTGTCTGGTGGCTGGTGCTCGCGGCGGTCCTGTTCGGCGGCGGCTTCGGCGTCGTGCAGAACGAGGCGCTGCTGTCGATGTTCTTCCGGCTGCCGCGCTCGCGGGTCTCGGAGGCGTCTGCGTTGTGGAACATCTCCTATGACGCCGGCACCGGACTCGGATCCTTCGTGCTCGGGGCCGTGGCGGCGCGCCTGGCCTATGAGGGCGCCTTCGGGGTCGGTGCCCTGATCGTGGTGTTCGGACTTGCATTGACGGTGGCAGACCGTCTCGTGGGCAGGCACCGCATCGCCGAACGCGACAACACCCGCGCCCGGCTGCGCCAGGTCCCCGTGGCCCGCCGGGCGGTGCGGGGCGTGCGCCGGGTCGCCGTACGGCCGGTGCCGCTGCAGCGGCTGCTCACCCGACGCCCGCCGACGCCCGGCTGGAAGCAGCGGGGGACCGGGGACGTTGCCGACGTCGACAGTGAGGAACCTGATAGCGACATGGGCCGGGATGTGCCATAAACTTTCCCCCATGACTAAGACCGTCGCACTACTCGACTACGGATCCGGCAACCTGCGTTCGGCCCAGCGGGCCCTGGAACGCGTGGGAGCCGATGTCACCGTGACCGCGGACCCGCAGACGGTGCTCGCCGCCGACGGCCTCGCCGTTCCCGGTGTGGGTGCCTTCGCCTCCTGCATGCGCGGGCTGCGCGCGGTCCACGGTCCCCGGCTGATCGGCGAGCGGCTGGCTGGGTCGCGGCCGGTCCTGGGGATCTGCGTGGGCATGCAGATCCTCTTCGATTCCGGTGATGAGCACGGGGTGAGCACCACCGGCTGCGGGGAGTGGCCGGGTACGGTGACCCGCCTGCAGGCGCCGGTGCTGCCGCACATGGGCTGGAATACCGTGGAGCAGGTCGCCGGATCGACGATGTTCGCCGGCATCGGGGCGCAGGAGCGGTTTTACTTCGTCCACTCCTACGGGGTGCGTACCTGGGAGTTCGTGGGCGATGACCTGACCACCCCGCCGCAGGTGAGCTGGGCGGAGCACGGCGGCGACCGCTTCGTCGCGGCGGTGGAGAACGGGCCGCTGTGGGCCACCCAGTTCCACCCGGAGAAGTCGGGGGACATCGGGGCGCTCCTGCTGCGCAACTGGATCGACACCCTGTAGAAGACGGGTGGAGAAGCGGGGGTGGCCAGGCACAGACGCTACACTGAGAAACCATGAGCTTCACACTTCTTCCCGCGGTTGACGTGGTCGATGGACAGGCGGTCCGCCTCGACCAGGGCGAGGCCGGCACTGAAAAGTCATATGGTTCACCCATCGAGGCGGCCCTGAACTGGCAGGAACAGGGAGCGGAGTGGCTGCACTTCGTCGATCTGGACGCCGCCTTCAACCGCGGCTCCAACCTGGAGATGATGACCGAGGTCATCAACCAGCTCGACATCAAGGTCGAACTGACCGGCGGAATCCGGGACGACGCCTCCCTGGAACGCGCCCTGGCCACCGGTGCCACCCGCGTCAACATCGGCACCGCAGCCCTGGAGAACCCGGAGTGGATCGGCAAGGTGCTCGCCTCCCACGGTGAGCAGATCGCGGTTGATGTGGCGGTCCGGCAGATTGACGGCGAGTGGCGTACCCGGGGCAACGGCTGGGTCTCCGACGGTGGGGACCTCTGGGAGGTGCTGGAGCGGCTGGACTCCCAGGGCTGCTCCCGTTTCGTGGTCACCGACGTGTCCAAGGACGGCACCCTGACGGGACCGAACATCGAACTGCTCCGCGAGGTCTCCGCCGCCACGGATGCGAAGGTGATCGCCTCCGGCGGGATCTCCACTCTCGAGGACGTGCTGGAACTGGCCCGCCATGAGGAGGAGGGGATCGACTCCGCGATCATCGGCAAGGCTCTGTATGAGAAGCGGTTCACTCTCCGGGAGGCACTGAACGCGGTGGCGGCCCTGCACTGAAGCGTGGGGTAACGGCGGCAGTGGTGAGAGTGGAGGGACGACGGTGACGGAGATCGATTCCGGCGAGCTGCTGAAGGTGGCGGAGACCGTCGTGGCCGAAGCCGAGCGGATGTTCATCGGTGGCCTGGGCGCGGACCCCTTCGAGCTCAAGGCCGAGGGTGACTTCGCCACCGAGGTCGATCTCAAGATCGAGACCCACCTGCGTCGCCGGTTGACGGAGCTCACCGCGATCCCCGTGTTCGGGGAAGAGGCCGGGGGGCAGAAGCGGCAGCCGATGGTCTGGGTCGTCGACCCCATCGACGGCACCGCGAACTATGCCGCCGGAAACCCGATGTGCTCCATTCTGGTGAGCCTGCTGGTCGACGGCCAGCCGGTAGTGGCGGTCACCGCGATCCCGCTGCTGGGGCGTCGGCTCTCCGCGCACGAAGGGTCCCCGCTGTTCCTCAACGGCCAACCGGCGACCCCGCTGCGGGACCGGGACAAACGGGTCGCCCAGATCGGGTTCTCCTCGGTCGGTTCACCGCTGAACTCGCAGTTTCCGTCCCTGGTGCGGCAGGGCCTGCTCTCCAGGCTGGCAGAGACCTACCTGCGGCCCCGGATCACCGGGTCAGTGGGAGTCGATCTGGCGTTCACCGCCCAGGGCATCTTTGGTGGGGCGGTGTCCTTTTCGCCGCACGTCTGGGACAATGCCGCCGGAGTGATGCTGGTGCGTGCCGCCGGCGGGGTGGTCACGGATACCGAGGGGCGCCCCTGGACCCCCGAGTCCGCCGGCGTGGTGGCGGGCAATGCGCAGGCGCACGCCGACATACTGAGTACGATGGATGAGATTCTGAATCAGTAGTGACATGCTGGTGAACTGTTAACCGAAAATTCTGCGAAAGGGGAGCGGCGAGCATGGCAGTCGCAGTCCGCGTGATCCCGTGTCTCGACGTCGACAACGGCCGGGTGGTCAAGGGCGTCAACTTTGAAAACCTCCGGGACGCCGGTGATCCGGTGGAACTGGCCAAGCGCTATGACGCCGAAGGCGCCGACGAGCTGACCTTCCTGGACGTCACCGCCTCCAAGCACGGGCGCGGAACCATGCTCGAGGTGGTCCGGAAGACCGCCGAGCAGGTATTCATCCCGCTGACCGTCGGGGGTGGAGTACGCAGTGAGGAGGACGTGGACCAGCTGTTGCGCGCCGGCGCGGACAAGGTTTCCGTCAACACTTCCGCCATCGCCCGCCCGGAGCTGCTCCGGGAGCTCTCCCACCGCTTCGGCGCACAGTGCATCGTACTCAGTGTCGATGCCCGACGCGTCCCCGAGGGCGGGCAGCCGCAGCCCTCCGGTTTCGAGGTCACCACCCACGGTGGTTCCCGCTCCTCGGGTATCGACGCCGTGGAGTGGGCCCGGCGGGGCGAGGAGCTCGGCGTCGGCGAGATCCTGCTGAATTCCATGGACGGCGACGGCACGAAGGCGGGTTTCGACCTCGAACTGCTGCGCGCCGTCCGCGAAGCCGTCACGGTCCCGGTGATCGCCTCCGGCGGTGCGGGCAAGGCCGAGCACTTCCCGCCGGCCGTTGCAGCGGGTGCCGACGCCGTGCTGGCGGCCAGCATCTTCCACTTCGGCGACGTCGCCATCGCAGAGGTGAAGGACTCGCTCGTCGAGGCCGGCTGCGAGGTCCGCCGGTGAGCGGCGGACCGGAGGACCCGGCCGTCTACGAGCTGGATCCCGCCATCGGGCAGCGATTGAAGCTCAACGACTCGGGCCTGGTGCCGGCGATCGTCCAGGCGGAGGGGAGCGGCGAGGTCCTCATGATGGCGTGGATGGATTCACATGCGCTGGCCTACACCCTGGCCACCCGCCGGGGCACCTACTACTCCCGGTCGCGCGGGCAGTACTGGATCAAGGGGCTCACCTCCGGGCACACCCAGGAGGTCACCGAGGTCCGGCTCGACTGCGACGGCGACACTGTGCTACTCAAGGTGCGCCAGACCGGTGGGGCCTGCCACACCGGAGACCGCACCTGCTTCGACGCCGACCAACTTCTCTAGACCTGACCGCACCCGGAAGGACCATTCACGTGACCACCCCCGCCTCACCCCGCCGCACCTCCCGTATCGCAGCGTTGCTGCTGGGGATCGGTGCCGCGGTGCTGTGGGCCGGCTCCCGGGCGACCTGGTTGTCCGTGGAGGCCTATGACGACAAGTCCGGCACCGTCCAGGAGAACCTGGTGGGAGCCACCTGGTCCACCGAGGTGACCGCGGTGACCCTGCTGCTGGCTGCCGCCTGCATCGCCGGTTTCGCACTCCGCCGGGTCGGCCGTCGGGCGGTGGGTGTGGTGGGGGCCCTCGCCGCGGTCGGGGCGAGCTGGTCGCCGCTGAACCTGCTCATGGGGGAACCTGAGGGGGAGCGGGTCCGCACCCTGTTGACCTCGGGCCTCGCCTCCCAGCGCGAGAGCGATCCGGTCGCCCTGTCAGAGTGGGCCCAGGTGGTCGACGTCCAGATCAACTACCCTGGCCCGGTCATCGCCATCATCGGCTGCGCACTCGCCCTCTTCGGCGGCGTGCTGCTGGCCACCCGGCCCGGCCCGGACTCCGCGAAGCTGAACAAGTACGAGCGGAAGAAGAACCGTGAGGCCCGCATCGTGGACGACCTGCAGTCCACCCCGGATTCCGGCCGGGTGATGTGGGACGCTCTCGATGCGGACATCGACCCCACCGACGATCTGCCGGGAGCCGGGAAGGGGGAGGACCCGGGCGCCGGTACCTCCACCCGGTGACCCCCGATTTCCGCCTCTCGTGGCCTTCGGGTTAGCCTTATTGCATAAGCCCATGAGTGGCATGAGTCACTCGGGGGACCGGCTAGATGGGGCGGGGTGGAGATGAGCACACCTGTTGATGTGGATCAGATTCTCGCCGCGGTGTCCGCGAAAGTCGCGGTGCGCGAGGATTTGGTCCCCTTCAAGGAGATCAAGGCCATGTCCCGCAGCGTCGATCCGGCGCGGGACGCCGCTTCCGCGCTCCTGCAGCGCGGTTGCGGGGTCATCGCCGAGATCAAGAAGGCGGTGCCGGGTCGGGGTCCGATCGCGGAGGTCGCCTCCATTCCCGACCTGGCCCGGGAATTCGAGAAGGGCGGGGCGACACTGATCGCGTGTCACACCGACCAGCAGCGCTTCGCCGGCTCCCTGTCGGACATGGCGGCGGCCCGCGGGGCAGTGGACGTGCCCATCATGTGCCGCGACATCATCGTCGATCCGTATCAGATCCACGAAGCCCGCTATCACGGTGCGGACGTCGTTCCGCTGCAGGTCGGCCTGCTGGACCGGGCCCGCCTGGAGTCGCTGCTGGACCGCATCGAGTCGCTCGGCATGGTGGCCATGGCAGAGGTCCGCAACCGGGCGGAAGCGGAACTCGCCAGCGCGATCGGCGCCCGGGCCGTCGGCGTCAACGCCAGGGCGTTGGGGAGCGAGGAACTGCACCGCGAGGTGTTCTCCGAGGTGGTTCCACTGCTCCCGGAGGCGACGATCCGTATCGCGATGTCCGGGGTCCGCAGCCCCGGCGAGCTGCTGGCCTACGCCGGCGCCGGCGCGGATGCCGTGATCATCGGCGAACGCCTCATGACCGCTGACACCCCGGGGAGCCTGACCCGCGTGCTGGTGGCGGCGGGACAGCACCCGTCCTGCCCCTCCCGTCGCCAGGCCAGCTGAACGCGTCGGTGGCGGGACACCCCCTCGTCGCGGTGCGCGCGTCCATCAGGCACACTGAGGGGGTGCACGTCGACTATCTCGCAAATATTCCGTCCCCGCCCCAGGGTGTCTGGTACCTGGGCCCCATTCCACTGCGTGCGTATGCGCTGTGCATCATCGTGGGCATCCTGGTGGCGCTGTGGCTGACCCACCGGCGTTATGTGGCCCGGGGCGGTAACGGGGACGTGGTGTGGGACGCGGCCATCGTGGCGATCCCCGCCGGTATCATCGGCGGCCGGTTGTATCATGTCATCACCGACTACGACAAGTACTTCTGTGATGGCTGTAATCCGGTCAATGCGCTGAACATCACGGCCGGGGGACTCGGGATCTGGGGCGCGGTGGCCCTCGGCGGTGCCGCAGTGTGGGTGCTCTTCCGCATCCGGAAGATCCCGTTGGGGCCCTTCGCCGACGCGATCGCCCCGGGGATCATCCTCGCGCAAGCCATCGGGCGTCTGGGGAACTGGTTCAACCAGGAAATCTACGGGCGGGAAACCACGGTGCCCTGGGCGCTGGAGATCTACTACCGGGTCGATGAAAACGGCGACTATGCCCCGTTGGACGGTATCTCGACCGGGGAGACATTGACCACGGTGCACCCGACCTTCCTCTACGAGCTGCTGTGGAACGTGCTGATTTTCCTCCTGCTGCTGTGGGCGGACCGCCGCTTCCGGTTGGGCCACGGCAAGGTCTTCGCCCTGTACGTCGCTGGTTACACACTCGGCCGCTTCTGGATCGAACTGATGCGCGCGGATGACGCGACGATGATCTTCGGCATGCGGGTCAACACCATTGTCTCGGCGGTCGTGTTCCTCGCTGCGGTCATCGTCTTCCTCCTCCTGTCGAAGGGACGCGAGACCCCGGCGGAGGTGGCCGGCCCCGGGGGTGCCCCCGGGGAAGAACGCGACGACGATGACGGTGCCGGCCGTTCGGCCGCTGGAGCCGACGGAGGAAGCTCCGTCCCCGGAGCGGGGCCGTCTGGCGGAGGAACAGCCAAGCGCCCGGAGTAGGAGTATCTTGGGGATGGGTGCCCGCGGTCGGCGCAGAGCTGAGCATTCCGCCACTGTCTTCCGAACGGGCACGAGATCCTGGAATCGGGCAGGAAATTGTGCCCGAACACAATGACCCACAACGATTAGGACTAGGTTGGAGACCGTGGATAGAAGAACGAAGATCGTATGTACCCTCGGCCCCGCCGTCGCCAGCAAGGAAGCCATCCTCGGACTGGTCAATGACGGCATGAACGTCGCCCGTCTGAACTTCTCGCACGGCGACCACGCCGATCATGAACAGAACTACAAGTGGGTCCGTGAGGCCGGTGACGAAACCGGCAACGCCGTCGGCATCCTCGCTGATCTCCAGGGCCCGAAGATCCGGCTCGGCCGCTTCACCGACGGCTCGACCGTCTGGGAGAACGGCGAGACCGTCCGCATCACCACCGACGACATCGAGGGCACCCACGACCGGGTCTCCACCACGTACAAGAACCTGGCCGCCGACGCCAAGCCGGGCGACCGCCTGCTGGTCGACGACGGCAAGGTCGGACTGGTGTGTCTCGAGGTCGACGGCAATGACGTCGTCTGCGAGGTCACCGAGGGCGGCCCCGTCTCCAACAACAAGGGTGTCTCGCTGCCGGGAATGGACATCTCCGTGCCTGCGCTGTCCGAGAAGGACATCGCCGACCTGCGCTTCGCCCTCAAGCTGGGCGTGGACTTCATCGCCCTGTCCTTCGTCCGTTCGCCCGCGGACGTGGAACTGGTCCGGGAGATCATGGACGAGGAGAACCGCCGCGTCCCGGTCATCGCCAAGCTGGAGAAGCCGGAGGCGGTGGACGCCCTGGAGTCCATCGTCCTGGCCTTCGACGCCATCATGGTCGCCCGTGGTGACCTGGGCGTGGAGGTGCCGCTGGAGCAGGTGCCGCTGGTGCAGAAGCGCGCGATCCAGATCGCCCGTGAGAACGCCAAGCCGGTGATCGTGGCCACCCAGATGCTGGATTCGATGATTGAGAACTCCCGCCCCACCCGCGCGGAGGCCTCGGACGTGGCCAACGCCGTCCTCGACGGCGCCGACGCCGTGATGCTCTCCGGTGAGACCTCCATCGGCGTCGATCCGGGCAATGTCGTGCGCACCATGTCGCGTATTGTCCAGCACGCCGAAACTGACGGGCAGGTGCCGCAGCTGATGCACATTCCGCGCACCAAGCGCGGCGTCATCTCCTACTCGGCCCGCGATATCGCCGAGCGGCTCAACGCCAAGGCTCTGGTGGCGTTCACCACCTCCGGCGATACCGCCCGCCGCGTCGCCCGGCTGCACTCGCCGTTGCCGCTCCTCGTGTTCACCCCCGATCCGGCCGTGCGTTCCCAGCTGGCCCTCACCTGGGGCGCGGAAACCTTCCTGTGTCCGGAGGTGCAGGACACCGACGGGATGATGAACGAGGTCGACCGGTCCCTGCTGTCGATGCCGAACTATGAGACCGACGACATGATGGTCGTCGTCGCCGGCACACCGCCCGGTGTCTCCGGCAACACCAACATGATCCACGTGCACCTGCTGGGCGAGGACGTCACCGTCCCGAAGCCTTAGCACCACGGGGGAACCAGGGCCCGCCCGCCACACACCGCTGTGGCCGGCGGGCCCTGTGCGTGGTCACAGCAGCGTGTTCACTGGAGGGATGTGCCATTCTCCATGGGTGGACCAGGGGGTTTCCCGGTAGCGGAAGCCGGAGGGGCGGGCTAGCTTTAACGTGTGAACTACTCTGGAAGCGTCAACGTCCGTACCAACCTGCCGACCGAACTCGCTGATCTTGAGCGCTTGGCCATGAACCTGCGGTGGTCCTGGCGGGCCGAGACCCGGGAATTGTTCCGGGAGATCGACCCGGACCGCTGGATCGCGGCCGAGGAATCCCCGAAGAAGCTGCTGGCCACCGTTCCCGCTTCCCGCCTCCACGAGCTGGCGGAGGACCCGGAGTACCTCTCCCGCGTGCAGCGTGAGATCCACGAGCTGGAGGACCACCTGAGCACCGGCCTCTGGTACCAGCAGACCCTGGACACCGAGGGGGAACTCGGGCCGACCGATCCCGCCGTGGCGTACTTCTCCATGGAGTTCGGCATTCATCCGTCCCTGCCGATCTATTCCGGCGGTCTGGGAGTGTTGGCGGGTGACCACCTGAAGTCCGCCTCGGACCTGGGGCTGCCGCTGATCGGCGTGGGCCTGCTCTACACGCACGGCTACTTCACGCAGTCCCTGACCGGGGACGGCTGGCAGGAGGAGACCTACTCCTACCACGATCCGGCGGAGCTGCCGGTGGCACCCGTCCGTGATGCGGCGGGGGAACAGCTCACGGTGACGATCGAATTCCCCGAGGAGCGGCAGGTCACCGTCGCGCTCTGGGAGGCCGCCGTGGGCCGGGTACCGCTGCTGCTGCTCGACACCAACATCGAGGCCAACCCGCACGAACTCCGCTCCGTGACCGACCGCCTCTATGGCGGTGACAGTGAACACCGCATCAAACAGGAGCTGGTACTCGGGGTCGGCGGTGTCCGCGCCGTCAACGCCTACTGCGATAACGCCGCCATCCCGCGCCCGGTGGTGGCCCACCTCAATGAAGGCCACGCCGGCTTCCTCAGCCTCGAGCGGATCCGGGAGCGGATGGACGCCGGCGCCGACTTCGACGCCGCTCTGGCGCAGGTGCGTGCCTCGAACCTGTTCACCACCCACACCCCGGTCCCGGCCGGCATCGACCGTTTCGAGGTCGACCTCGTGCGCCGCTACGTCACCGACCGGCTGGTACCGCAGGTTCCCCTCGACCGGGCCCTGGATCTGGGCCGGGAGTCGGACCCCAACCTCTTCAACATGGCCCACCTGGGGCTGCGTACGGCGCAGCGCGCCAACGGCGTAGCGAAGTTGCACGGCAGCGTCTCCCGCCACATGTTCGCCGGCCTGTACCCCGGCTACGAGCCCGACGAGGTGCCGATCGGTTCCGTGACCAACGGCGTCCACCTTCCCACCTGGGTCAAGCCGGAGATGAAACAGGTCATTGAACGGATGGCGGGCCGGGTGGACCTGGCCAGCAGCGATACCTGGGAGAACGCGGGCGCCGTCACTGACACCGAACTCTGGGCGGTGCGTAATAAGCTGCGCGGTGACCTCGTGGAGATAGCCCGGGAATGCACCCACGAATCCTGGCTCAAGCGGGGACACACCGAGGCCCAACTGGGCTGGACCCGGCGCGTGCTGGACCGGGACATCCTCACCGTCGGTTTCGCCCGCCGGGTGTCCACCTACAAGCGGCTGACGCTGATGCTGCGGGACCCGGAGCGGCTGCGGTCGATCCTGCTCAACCCGGAGCGCCCCGTGCAGTTCGTGATCGCCGGCAAGGCCCATCCGAACGACATGGGCGGCAAGAAACTGATGCAGGAGATCGTGCACTTCGCGGATCAGGCAGGTCTGCGGGACCGGTTCCTCTTCCTGCCGGACTATGATCTGAACCTGGCCAGTTACCTGGTCTCCGGTGCCGATGTCTGGCTGAACAACCCGATCCGGCCGCAGGAGGCCTCCGGCACCTCCGGCATGAAGGCCGTGATGAACGGCGGCATGACGCTGTCCGTCTCTGACGGCTGGTGGGATGAGATGCCGCAGGAGCACCACGGGTGGACCATTCCTACCGTGGATAACCCGGACCCGGGCTACCGCGACGGACTGGAGGCCCACGCGCTCTATGACCTGCTCGAGAACGTCGTCGCCCCGCTGTTCTACGGTCGGGACGCCGACGGGGTGCCGCACCGTTGGCTGGAGTGGGTGCGCCGCTCGCTGACCGAACTGTCGCCGAAGGTGACCTCCACGCGGATGGTGCGTGATTACGTCACCGACTACTACCGGCCGATCACCGTCGGTTCCGAGTCCATCCACGCTGCCCCGAACGTCGCCGCCGGGTACGTGGACTGGATCCGACGGGCGCGGGACGCCTGGCCTGCGATCCAGCTGTCCAATCTGCGCTGCAACGGCACTGCGGCGCCGGAGCCTGCTGAGGCCGATGCCGGGGAACAGCTGGTGTTCACCCTGGACGTTGAACTGGGGGAGCTCAGCGACGCGGATGTGACGGTCCAGGTGGTCATCGCCGATGACGCCGGCACCCGCCGGGTGGTCGATCTCTTCCCGGAGGACAACGGCAATTACGCCGTCACCGTCGCAGTGGATGTGCCCGGCACCTTCCGGTACACCGCCCGCGTCGTGCCCTGTCACCCGATGCTGGTCAACCCCGCCGAGCTGGGGCTCATCACCTACGTCGGCAACTAGACTGCCTTTCCCGCCAGCGGCAGCGGAGCTCCCGCCACCGCTGGGGGTGCGCCCGTTTCAGATATTGAAGTCCGGGGTGCCACCCGCCGACTGCCGCCCGGTCGGCGCTGAACGCTTCCCGGTGACCCGTTGATTGTCCGGCGGCGTGGGTCGGTGGGCACCGTGTCCCACCGGCGCCTGCCGTGGTTTGGGGGTGTCCACCCCCAGGTAGGTCAGCACAGCGGTGGCGCCGGCTTTGGTGGCGGCGTCGACCGTGGGTTCGTACTCCGGCAGGAAGGTGGACATGTGGTTGACCGGGACATCGAGTTCGACG
This sequence comes from Corynebacterium halotolerans, assembly GCF_050107895.1. Classification (GTDB taxonomy): domain Bacteria; phylum Actinomycetota; class Actinomycetes; order Mycobacteriales; family Mycobacteriaceae; genus Corynebacterium; species Corynebacterium halotolerans_B. The sequence goes on from NZ_JBNILW010000001.1 coordinate 37,253, forward strand.
CGGTTTTCCGCGACCGCCCGGTCCCATTGTTCCTGCGGAGTACAGCCGACGACCCAGAACAGGTAGGGACTGCCGAAGGCCCGGGCCAGGTTGGAGAAGTCCTCCGAGACGGTCGTGCGGCGGGCGTCGACAGAGTCGGCGCCGAAGACCCGGTCGAAATTCGGCCGGATGGCGTCGAACATGTCCGGATCGTTGTCGATCAGGTCGCCGTGCGCGAAGAACTCCATCTCCGGTTCGCGCGGCGCCCCGGAGGCCGCGGACTCTGCGAAGACGACCCGTTTGATGGCTGCGTAGACGCGGCGTTTCAGGTTGTTGTCGTAGAATCTGCAGTTCAGGACGAGCTCGGCAGTGTCCGGAATGATGTTGTTGGTGGAACCGGAGCGCAGTGTGCCCACCGAGATCACCGCGAAGTCATCGGGGCTGACCTCGCGGGCCACCAGCCCCTGGAGACGGACGATGATCATGGCGGCCATGTAGGTGGGGTCGACCGACTTGTGCGGCATGGACCCGTGGGCGCTACGGCCGTAGAGCCGGATCCGGATGGAGTCACACGCGGCGAACTGGGCGCCCGGCATCGTCTGCACTTCGCCGGCCCGTCCCGGCATGACGTGCTGACCGAGACAGATGTCGGGGCGCGGCACCCGGTTGACCAGTCCGTCCGCGACCATCGCGTTCGCTCCCTGGGCGTTTTCCTCGGAGGGCTGGAACAGGGCCAGGAAGGTTCCGCTCCAGGCCTCCCGGTGGGCGTCGAGGATGGCGCAGACTCCCATCAGTGCCGTGGTGTGCATGTCATGCCCACAGGCGTGCATGATTCCCGTCATCGTGCCGTCGGCACCCGGTCGGATCCGGGTGGAGGCGAACGGAACCCCCGTCTCCTCCTTGATGGGCAGGGCGTCAAAGTCTGCGCGCATCAGGGCGGTGGGTCCCTCCCCGTTGCGGAAGACCGCCACCGCGCCGAAGCCGCCGATCGGTGAGACGATCTCGCAGTCGAAACGTTGCAGCTCCTTCAGGATGCGCTGGGACGTTTCCTGTTCGTGCCCCGAGAGCTCGGGGTGCTCGTGCAGATCCTCATAGAACTCCCGCTGCCAGCTCAGATCCGCCTGGTGGCTGCGCAGCAATTGAGCAATGTCGCTCATCGGGGAAAACTCTCCTTCTGGAAATCGGTTGTCAGCCAATATAGCCAGGTCCGGGCGAGGGGGGAGGGAGAGGGCCGACGATCATCCCGTAATCAGGTGGTAGGCCAGGGCGTTGGGCGGAAGGTCACACTCGGCCCCGATACGCAGGTCAGCAGAGATTTTTCCGCTTTCCCGCAGCCGGGTCAGGGCAGCCACCATCCGGCTGCGGATATTTCCGGGCGAGAGAGTGTTGACGTAGATCCGGGTGCTGCCTTCGAAGCCGGCCAGAGTGGACACCCGCCACTTGAGGTTGATCCGCCAGGGCATCTCCAGGTCCAGTCCGGGCGGCCGGTGGTGCCACTCTTCATTGCAGGGCACGGCGGCCCCGGTGGCGGCGTGACAGGCATGGAGCAGATCACTCATGTCGGCGATCTCTGCGGGCGACTGCTCCCAGGGCCGTCCAGAGCCGGAGCGGGAGTAGATCTCCAGGGTGGGGTAGCGGTGCCCGAACCCGGCGAAACAGACCGCATGGTCATTGGCGGCCACGACCAGGTTGTGCCGGTGCGCATAGTCCACGCCCCACTCGTTGTACATGTTGGGGTTCACTCGTAGCCGCATGATCTCCTGTTCGACCTGGGTGCCGTATTCATCGATCGCGACCAGCTGCTTGTGCAGGTGGTCGAAGGAGGCTCCGGCGGGAGCCAGCCAGTTCTGGAAGGCGACCACGTACCGGGCGTAGCGGTTGCGGGCGTAGAGGTCGTGCATCGCCGCCACCGTGAAGGAGGTGAAACCGCGGTGTTCCTCCTGCGTCAACGTGCCGGCGGAGGCGAGCTGGGAGGTGTCGGTGGCCTGGTCCGTGTAGTGCCGGCGGGCGATCACGACGTCGTGGCCACCGGCGAAATAGCGGTCGGAACAGGCCAGCAGTTCCCGCTCTGGCAGCCCGGTGTCCTGTCCGGAGGCGGCGAGCCAGGTCCGCACGATGTCGGCGACGTGCGCCCGGCCGGCAGGATCCGCCAGGTAACGGGCCTGCCGGTCGCGGGTGTCTCGGTCCATACGGAAGCCGTAGTTGAGCGACCAGTACTCATAGGAGACGATCTCGAAGAGGTTGGGCACCCGGCGAAATTCCGCCCGGGACTCCTCCAGCTGACCCGGGAGGAGATCGGTGAGCAGTTCCCAGCCTCGCTTTCCGCCCACCAGCCGGGCCTTCTCCGGCGGGGTGGCCAAGGGGGTGGATTCGCAGAAGGCACAGCTGGCGGTGCGGTCTGCGGCGGTGAGTGGGCGAGGGAGCGGGGACGGTGTGGTCAGCGGCCGGTTGCCCCGTCCGGGGACCGTCCACACCTCGGTGCCGCTGAATGGGTTGAGCTGCTTGATCGTCCCGTCCGCCAGCGTGGTCAGTGGCGGGGGAGGGGCGGAACTGGGAAGGCTCATGGCGCTCACGATATTCGCTAAACTTCAGGTATGCCTGTGATTCAGTTCGACGCCCTGGTCCCCCACTCCGATGCTGAGCAGCTGCGAACCAAATTCGCCGAAGCAGTGGACAAGCTCATCGAAGCCGAGCGGCTCGAGAACGGCTCCGTGATCCTCGACCATTCGCCCCGCGTGCAGGAGGGGGTGGAGAACCAGCTGCGCCAGACGTACCGCGATGAGCACGAGGGACGCGATCTGACGGATTCCGCGGTGTACCGCTATGCCATCTCGGTCGAGGGGCTCCAGGGGTCAGTGAACCAGTTGACGATGGCACTGTCCCGTTTCCTCACACCGCAGGCGGATCTGCCGGCGGACCCGATCCTGCTGGAACGGGAGACCGCGTGGGAGGTCCCGGCGACCTACCCCTGGACCGTCGACATCCTGCGGTAGTCCCGCACCAGCTGGGCCCCCGCCTCCCGCAGCTGCACGGCGACGTCCGCGTGGGCGGGCAGTTCAGCGGTGAGCACCCCGTCGGGCACCGCCGTCGCCACGGCACCAGCTGCGACCCCCAGCACTGCGGGCGTGTCCGCCACGAGGCCGGCGAGCGTTCCCACGACCTTGCCCCGGAACGACTGGGCGTCGAGCCGACCCTCACCGGTGATCACCAGGTCCGCCTGGGGGATCAGTTCCTCCAGGTCCTGGCTCCGCGCGATCAGTGGCGCGCCGGGGAGAAGATGGATGTGGTCGCTGTTGCCGTGCAGCAGGGTGGACAGCCACAGCAGCCCGACCGGCAGGGCGCCGGCGGCACCGGTACCGGGGGTCTGGGGGTCTACCCCCGTGACCTCACACAGCCGGCTGATCCCGGCCTCCAGTTGCCGGACCTGCTCGGCGTCGGCGCCCTTCTGGGGACCGAAGGTCTGAGCTGCGCCCTCCGCGCCGACGGCCGGGGAGGTCACATCGGTGAGCAACAGGAACTCCAGGGCGGCAGCCCGGATGTTCAGGCGTGCGGTGTCGATGCTCCCGAGATTGATCAGCCCACCACCGCCCTTGGGGATGGGCAGACCTTCCGCAGAGAGCGGCTCCGCGCCCAGGGCGACGAGGATGCCTGTCCCGCCGTCGGTGGTAGCCGACCCTCCCAGGCAGAGGACGACGCGCCGCGCGCCGCGGGTCTCCGCGTCAGCGACCAGCACGCCGGTGCCGTAGGTGTCACCGTGGAGAGGGACCGGGTTCTCGGCCACGGCGGGTAGCCCGGAGGCGGCGGCGACGTCGATGTAGGCGGTCGCGGTCTCCGGGTCGAAGACGTAGGTGGCCTCTGTCAGGCGGCCCGCGGCGTCTGTGGTGGGCAACGTGATCCGGTGGCCGGAGAAGGTGTCTGCGGACCCTTCACCGCCGTCAGCCATCGGCGCCAGCGTGATCTCGGCGTCGGGCTCGACGCTGCGCACGCCGTCTGCCAGGTACTCCGCGGCCTGCGGCGAAGTCGCGGTGCCCTTGAAGGAATCGGGAGCGATGAGGATCTTGAGCGGGGTGGGGGATTCGGCGGTGCTCATCGGGGAGTGGCTTGGCCCTTTCATGGGTGGAAAAATAGCGGGGGTCCGTCGCTGTTCTCGGGGTTTTCCAGTCTATCCGGCAACGGGTTCCTCCCCGACCCGGAGGCCCGGTGCGCCGGTGATGGGGCAGAATCTCCGGGAAGTCAGTGAGGCCGGCGGCGCGGAGGTGACTGCGCCAGGTGACCCCCGGGGCTACGGTGGGCCGGGGGTCGTTGCGCTCCCACAGCGGTGTCCGGTTCCGTTTTGCTGCACCGGTGCTCGACCGAGAGCGGACCCGGTCGGAGGAAGCTGCTGCTGCTCAGGGGTTTTGCCGGGGCAGGAACAGGGCAGGGGCCCGGTTTTGTGGCGGGACATGCCAGTACCGCAATTTCTATAGAGTGACTCATATTACAATGGCCCGGCTTGCGTATCCGGGGCAATTAAGAAAAACTATTAAACGTTAGAAAACGGCTTTTGGGTTGTCTTTCGTTTGATCGACAGAAACCGTGCAACGTAAGTTCCCGCCTCTCCGGGTCTCCCGGGGGTGGGACCGAGATGGGAAGAACCGACACATGAACGTAGATGAGCAGGTATCCAACTACTACAATCTGCTTCTCAAGCGTAATGCGGGCGAGCCGGAGTTTCACCAGGCCGTCTCCGAGGTGCTTGACTCTCTGAAGGTCGTGCTCGCCAAGGATCCGCATTACGCTGACTACGGTCTGATACAGCGCCTGTGCGAGCCGGAGCGCCAGCTGATTTTCCGTGTGCCGTGGGTGGATGACAAGGGCACCGTCCAGGTCAACCGTGGTTTCCGGGTCCAGTTCAACTCCGCCCTCGGCCCCTACAAGGGTGGCCTGCGTTTCCACCCCTCGGTCAACCTCGGCATCATCAAGTTCCTCGGCTTCGAGCAGATCTTCAAGAACTCCTTGACCGGCCTGCCCATCGGCGGAGCCAAGGGCGGCTCCGACTTTGACCCGAAGGGTCGGTCCGAGGCCGAGATCATGCGCTTCTGCCAGTCGTTCATGACGGAGCTCTTCCGCCACATCGGTGAGTACCGCGACGTCCCGGCCGGCGACATCGGCGTGGGCGGCCGGGAGATCGGCTTCCTTTTCGGGCAGTACCGTCGCCTGGTCAACCAGCACGAGTCCGGTGTGCTCACGGGTAAGGGATTGACATGGGGTGGGTCGTTGGTGCGCACCGAGGCCACCGGTTACGGCGCCGTGTACCTCACCAACGAGATGATGGCGGCGCACAACGATTCCCTCGACGGCAAGCGCGTCATCGTCTCCGGGTCCGGCAACGTCGCCATCTACGCCACGGCGAAGGCGCAGGAACTGGGTGCTACGGTGATCGGCTTCTCTGACTCCTCCGGATGGGTGCACACCCCGAACGGCGTGGATGTGGCGAAGCTCCGGGAGATCAAGGACCAGCGACGGGAGCGGGTCTCCGTCTACGCCGACGAGATCAAGGACGCCACCTTCCATTCCACGGGCTCGCTCTGGAGTCTGACGGCGGATGTCGCCCTGCCGTGTGCCACCCAGAATGAACTCAACGGCGAACACGCCAACATGCTCGCCGACAACGGGGTCAGGTTCGTCGCGGAGGGTGCGAACATGCCCTCCACCGCGGACGCGATCGAGGTCTTCCGTGAGCGGGGCATCTACTTCGCCCCGGGCAAGGCCGCCAACGCCGGTGGCGTGGCCACCTCCGCGCTGGAGATGCAGCAGAACGCCTCCCGGGATTCCTGGAGCTTCGACTACACCGACAGCCGGTTGCAGACGATCATGTCCAACATCTTCAAGTCCATCGACCGCACCGCCCGCGAGTACGGGCACGAGGGCAACTACGTGGTCGGCGCCAACATCGCCGGCTTCCGGAAGGTCGCCGACGCGATGCTCGCCCAGGGCGTCATCTAAGCTTCGTTCCGGTTCACCCCGTCCGACGGTCTCCCACCGCCGGACGGGGTGTCGTCGTTCAGGGGGGCCACGTGTCCCGGACGCTCGCTGACAGGGCCCTCACGCGGTGCCTCACGCTGGGGCGTCCCCGGCGGCTCCGGAGCGGGGATCCGCGAGGATGCGGCCGCAACATGCCGATGACCGGCACTTCCTGCATCAGTGCAGGTCGGCGGGTATCATTTTCCCCATGTATCGCGTCTTCGAATCCCTCGATGAACTGGTCCGGACCGTGGAGCAGGCATATGGCGTGCCCATGACCTCCAACTGCATGGTTCCGCGCAATGACGTCCTGGCTCTGCTGGACGATCTCCGCAACGCCCTGCCGATGGAAATGGACGATGCCCAGGATGTGCTGGACCGGCAGGATGAGCTGATCCGCGGGGCGGAGGAACGGGCCGCCGACCTGGTCGCGGACGCCGACGCGACCGCCGCCGAGACCGTGAACCGCGCCCACGAAGAGGCGGAGAGCATGATCGCCGACGCCCAGCACCGCGCCGCCACCATCGTGGCTGAGGCGGAGGAGGACGCGGACCGCACCGTCAGCGGTGCCCGTCGGGAGGCGGACGACACCGTCTCCCGGGCCCAGGCGGAGGCGGAGCGCCTCATCGCCGACGGCAATGACGCATACCAGCGCAGCGTGGATGAGGGGCTGGCGGAACAGCAGCGCCTGGTCGACGAGTCCGAGGTGGTCCGCCGGGCCAACGAGGAGGCCCACCGGGTGGTGGATGCCGCTCACGCGGACTCCCGGCGCCTGCGGGCCGAATGCGATGAGTTCGTGGACACCAAGCTCAGTGAGTTCGAGGAGACCATGTCCACGGTGCTGCGCACCGTCTCCCGGGACCGGGCGGCGCTGCGGCGCGGCGCCGGGGCAGCCGGCCTGGAATCGCGCGGTGAGGGCCGGACCGAAACCCGGGGTACCGACCGCGGCTACACCCGCGAGTACCGTCCCCGCAGCCCCCGTGAGGGCCAGTAGCCCACCGGTCTGGCCAGGGCACTGGTGGTGCGGGTAGGCTCCATGGAGTCATGACTTCACCATTTATTTTTGATGTGACCGGACTGCTTCATGGTTCCGGTATGCCGGAGCAACGCCAGAAGACCGGCCCCAGCCCGATCAGGATCGGGCCCGAGATGATCGCGATCCCCGAGGGCGGTGAGGTCACCGTCGACGCCGTGCTCACCCCGCTGGGCGAGGGGATCATGGCGGACGCGCAGGTGCACGCCACCCTGCAGGGCGAGTGCTCCCGGTGTCTGCGCCCCCTCACCCCGGCCCACGATCTGCACGTCAACGCCGTGTTCGCGGCGCACAAGGACTTTGTCACCCGGGATGAATCCGAGGACGACGAGGACGACGAGCTGCCGATGATCGAGGACGACAAGATCGACCTGCTCCAGTCGGTGATCGACGAAGCCGGCCTGTCCCTCCCGTTCAACCCGGTCTGTGAGGGCGGCTGCCCCGAAGACAGCGACGTTCCCGCACCGGACGGGGTGTCCGGCGAAGAGGAGCGCATCGACCCCCGCTGGGCCGGGCTGGAGAAGTTCAAGTGAGCCGACGGAAAAATCGTCTCACCGGCGACGAGGCTCTGGAGCAGGCTTTCACCGCGGTGGATCACGCCCCGCTGATCGAGCGGTTGGGGGTGGCCCTGCGCCCGGAGCTGCTGCGGCTGGCACTGACCCACCGCTCCTTCGCCAATGAAAACGGTCATCTGCCCAACAATGAGCGGCTCGAGTTTCTCGGCGATGCTGTGCTCGGCCTGTCGGTGGCCACCCAGCTGTACGTGCAGTACCCCTCCCGCCCGGAGTCCGACATCTCCAAGATGCGGGCCTCGATCGTCAGCCGCTACGGGTTGGCCGACATCGCCCGCGAGATCGAGCTCGGTCGTCACATCCTGCTGGGCAGGGGCGAGCTGGTGACCGAGGGGCGCAGCAAGGAGTCCATTCTCGCCGATACCACCGAGGCCCTGCTCGGTGCCATCTACCTGGAACACGGGTTTGAGACCGCACGCGATGTGGTGCTGCGCCTGTTCGCGGAGAAGATCGACTCCGCCACCTCCACCGGCCTGCACCAGGACTGGAAGACGACACTGCAGGAGCGTCTCGCCGAGCGCAAGCTCCCGATGCCGGTCTACCAGTCCACGTCCACGGGGCCGGACCATGATCTGCAGTTCACCGCGGAGGTCATGGTGGGGGCGAAGGTCCTCGGTGCCGGCGAGGGCACCAACAAGAAGCTGGCGGAGCAGGAGGCGGCCCGGGTGGCGTACCGGAAGCTGCGTGGGGAGCTGAGGTAGCGTGCCAGAGCTTCCGGAGGTGGAGGTTGTCCGGCGTGGGCTGGCCGACCATCTCCTCGGCGCCCAGTTCGAGAGCACCGAGGTGCTGCACCCACGGGCCAACCGGGGGCAGGAGGGAAGCTTGTCCGTCCTACTCGACGGTGCGGTGATCACCGACATCAGGCGCCGTGGCAAGTATCTCTGGCTGAATCTCGGCAACGGCCGCACCGACGGGCACGCGGACACCGCGCTCTTCGTCCACCTGGGGATGAGCGGTCAGATGCTGGTGGGGGAGCCGGGAATGGTCACCTCCCCACACCTGCGCATCCGAGCCGGGTTGACCTCGGCCACCGGGGCCCGAGTGGAGCTGGCCTTCGTGGATCAGCGCACCTTCGGCCGGTGGCTGCACACCGACACCGATGCTGCAGGCGTGCCCCTGCCGGTGACCCACATCGCTCTGGACCCACTGGAGCCGGGCTTCGACGCCGCGGCCACCGCCCGGAAGATCCGGGGCAGACGTTCGGAGATCAAGCGGGTCCTGCTGGACCAGACGGTGGTCTCCGGCATCGGCAACATCTACGCTGATGAGACACTGTGGGCGGCCGGGGTGAAGCCGATGCGCCGGGCGTCGGCGCTGCTTCAGCGCGATACCGTGGAGCTGCTGGGGGAGGCCAGGACGGTCATGGAACGCGCGCTGGCCGCCGGCGGGACGAGTTTTGACACCCTTTACGTCAACGTCAACGGCGATAGCGGCTATTTCTCCCGCTCTCTGAACGTGTACGGCCAGGAAGGGGAACCCTGCCCCCGCTGCGGTACCCCGATCCGCAGGGTGACCTGGACGAACCGTTCCACCCACTACTGTCCCGGCTGCCAGACCCGCTGACGGCCCGGTGAACCGGGCCCGCGGGGTCCGCGGCAGTTTCCCGCCCCGCCTTCCTGCTTTCGCGGTGTGACATGGGTAGCATCGCCGTCATGCATTCGATCGAGACGTTTGTCACCGACGTCATCAATGATCCGCTCTGGATGATTCTGCCCTTCCTGCTGGTCGCCGCCGGCCTCTACTTCGCGGCCCGCACGCTGCTGGTCCAGGTCCGCATGATCCCGGACATGTTCAAGGCCGTCGTGGAAAAGCCCGGGGAGGCTGACGGAACGGAAGCGGGCGGGAAGTCCCAGGACATTTCCGCCTTCAAGGCCTTCACCATCTCCGCCGCTTCCCGGGTGGGCACCGCCAACGTCGCCGGGGTGGCTCTGGCGATCACCCTCGGCGGGCCCGGGGCGGTGTTCTGGATGTGGATCATCGCCCTGGTGGGCGGCGCGACCTCCTTCATCGAGTCCACGCTCGCGCAGCTGTGGAAGGTCCGGGACGGCGACAGCTACCGGGGCGGCCCGGCCTACTACATGACCCTCGGACTCAACGCCCGGTGGTTGGCCGCGATCTTCGGCGTGGCCATCACCCTGACGTTCGGTTTCGTCTACAACGCCCTGCAGTCCAACGCAGTGGTGGAGGCGATCACCGTGTCCCTGGGCACCCCGTCGACCGGGGCGAAGGCACTGATCGGGCTGGGCATGGCGGCGCTCGCGGCCCTGGTCATCTTCGGGGGCGTCCAGCGCATCGCGAGTGTCACCCAGTGGATGGTGCCGTTCATGGCCGGCGCCTACATCATCGTCGGGGTACTCGTGATCGTGGTCAACTTCGAGATGGTGCCGGCCATGATCACCGACATCATCGCCGGCGCCTTCGGTTTCCGACCGGTGGCCAGCGCCTCCGTCTGGGGCGCGTTCTGGCTGGCGTTCATGAACGGCATGCGCCGCGGCCTGTTCTCCAACGAGGCCGGCGAGGGCTCGGTGCCCAACGCCGCCGCCACCGCCACCGTCTCCCACCCGGTCAAGCAGGGCCTGGTGCAGACCCTCGGCGTCTACTTCGACACCATCATCGTCTGCTCCATCACCGCCTTCATCATCCTGCTCTCCGGCGTGGACTATGCCGCCGGGGACATCCAGTCCTCCTCGCTGACCCAGGAGGCGCTGGCCACGGTCGTCGGCGACTGGGGCATTCACTTCATCACCATCGTGATGTTCTTCCTGGCGTTCTCCTCCGTACTGGGAAACTACTACCTCGCCCAGGCCAACATCCAGTACTTCACGGACTCCAAACTCGTACTCAACGGGTTCCGGATCATCGTGCTGCTCTGCGTCTTCCTGGGCGCCATCAGCTCGGTGCCGTTGATCTGGTCCCTCGGTGACACCTTCGCCGGTCTCATGGTCGTCATCAACCTCTGTGCGATCGTCCCCCTGGGTCATGTCGCGGCGAAGCTGCTGCGCAACTTCACGCGGCAGAAGAAGGTCGGCGTGGACCCGGTCTTCCACCGGGACATGCTCCCCGGGGTCCGGAACATCGTGTGTTGGACCGGCGATGACTCCGCCACGCGCAACTACCGGGAAGCGATGAAAGCCCTTGAGTGAACAGATCCGGTTGACAGCGTGGGTGCACGGGCAGGTCCAGGGCGTGGGGTTTCGCTGGTGGACCCGTTCCCGGGCACTGGAACTGGGGCTTGCCGGCTCGGCGAAGAACCTTCCCGACGGCCGCGTCTGCGTCACCGCGGAAGGCTCCCGCGCCGCTACAGAGAAACTGCTCGGGTTGCTGGAGTGCCAACCCGCCGAACAGGGCCGTCCCGGCACGGTGGGCACCGTCGTGGCGCAGTGGTCCGAACCGAAGGGCGAGAGCGGGTTTGTCGAGCGCTGAGCCCGAGTACTGGGATCTCCTCGATGCCGCCGGGATCCCCGTTCACCGGATCCACCGGCGTGGTGACCCGATGCCGGCCGGGTGTTTCCACCTGGTCTCCACCGTGTGCGTGCACCGCGGTGACGGTCGTGTCCTGCTGACCCGGCGGGCCGCCGGCAAGGACATGGCGCTGGACTGGGAGCTTCCGGGTGGTGCCGTGTTGTCGGGGGAGAGCGGTATCTCGGGGGCGGCACGGGAGTTGCGGGAGGAGACCGGGTTGACGGTGCCGCCGGGAGCGCTGACGTGGGTGGGCCGCCACCGGGAAAACAGTCCCGGACTGGACCGGTATGAGCCCTGCCTGGTGGATCTCTACACCGTGTCCTTGTCCGAGGTGGCCCCGCCGGGGCGGGTCCGGCCCGATCCGGCGGAGGTGGCGGATGCGGAGTGGGTGTCGCTCACGGAGCTGGCGCGCCGCTTGGCCGTGGGCGAGCTGGCCTGGCCCTGGCGGGGGAGGCTGCATCATCTGGGTCCGGAGTTGTTCCGCCGGCTCGGCACCCCTCCGTCCCCGGGCTGAGCGGGAGCCGAACGTCGTCGGTGAGCGCCGTGGCTGAACAGGCTTTTCGCTACCGTGTTCCCACGACCGGCAATGTTAGGATCACCCGGTGCATTTAAAATCGTTGACGCTCAAGGGGTTCAAGTCCTTCGCCTCGTCGACGTCCCTGAAGTTCGAGCCGGGTATCTGCGCGGTCGTCGGTCCCAACGGCTCCGGGAAGTCCAATGTCGTCGACGCGCTGGCGTGGGTGATGGGCGAACACAGCGCGAAGACGTTGCGCGGCGGCAAGATGGAGGACGTCATCTTCGCCGGCGCCGGGGAGCGTCGGCCGCTCGGCCGCGCCGAGGTCACGCTGACCATCGACAACGCCGACCAGGCATTGCCGGTCGACTACGCCGAGGTCTCCATCACCCGGCGGATGTTCCGGGACGGTGCCAGCGAATACGAGATCAATGGCACCAAGGCCCGACTGATGGACATCCAGGAACTGCTCTCCGACACCGGCATCGGCCGCGAGATGCACGTGATCGTCGGACAGGGCAGGCTCTCCCAGATCCTGGAGTCCCGGCCAGAGGACCGTCGGGCCTTCATCGAGGAGGCTGCCGGGGTACTCAAGCACCGTCGCCGAAAGGAGAAGGCCCAGCGCAAGCTGACCGGCATGCAGACGAACCTGGACCGGCTCTCCGACCTGACCGGCGAATTGTCCCGCCAGCTCAAACCCCTGGCCCGACAGGCGGAGGCCGCCCAGCGGGCCGCCACCGTCCAGGCAGATCTCCGCGACGCCCGCCTGCGGCTCGCCGGGGACCGGGTGATCGGGCTCCGGAGGACACTGGAGTCTGCCGATCACCAGGCAGAGCTGCTCCGGGAACAGGTGCAGACCGTCGCCGAGACCTTGGAGGCGGCCACCGGTGTGCAGTTGGGCCTGGAGGATGAGCTCTCGGAGCTCAGCCCCCGGGTCGAGGCCGCCCAGCAACTCTGGTTCGACCTGTCCACCCTGGCGGAGCGGGTATCCGCCACGCTGCGGATCGCCACCGACCGGGCGGACAACACCGGCGCCGTCTTCGAGTACACGGGTCCGGATCCCGAGGACCTGGATCGCCGCGCCACCGCCGCTGACGAGGAGCGTGAGACCCTGCTGGAGGAAGTCGACGTCGCGCGCGAACGACTGGAATCCATCCGGGAGGAGGCCGAGGAGCGGGAGGCCGCGGCCCGGGCGGCGGAGCAGGAGCACCTGGCGCAGGTGCGCGCGATCGCCGACCGCCGCGAAGGGGTGGTCCGGCTGCTGGCTGCCGAAGAATCGCAGCGCAGTCAGGTCGACACCGCGCGGGAGACTATCGAGCGCCTCAGTGAGACCCGCGCGGAGACCCTGGAGCGGGCCACCTCCGCGGAGGCCGAGTCCCGCCGGGTGGCCGGGCAGGTCGCGGAGTACCACTCCGAGCGCGAACCCCTGGCGGCGGCACACCTCCGCGCCACCAGCGAGGCAACGGCCGCGGAGCAGCGCCTGGAACAACTGCGCAGCCAGCAGAAGGAACACGAGAAGACCGTCTACACCCTGCAGTCGCGCATCGAGACGCTGCAGCAGACCGCGCCCGTCGCCGACGCCGCAGCCCAGCTCGACGAGGCCGACTGGGCCCCGCTCGGCACACTGCTGCGCGCGGAACCCGGGGTGGAACGAGCCCTCGCGGCGGCGTTGGGCGGGCACGCCGAGGCACTGGCCGGCGAGCTGGACGACGGGGTCGTCGACAAGCTGCGAGTCGCCGAAACCAGCCGCACCGTGCTGCTCGCCGCCGGGGAGCCCGGCGGGGACTGGCGACTGTCCGCGGAACTACCCGCCGGCGTGAGCTGGCTGTTGGACCACATCAGCATCGCCGCCACCGTGGCGGACCCCGTGACCCGCCTGCTCGCGGACGTCGCGTACTGCCCCGACCTAGCGCTCGCCCGCACCCTGGTCGCCGAGGACCCACGGCTGCGAGCCGTCACCGCAGAGGGGTTGTTGCTCGGCTCCGGCTGGGTCGAACTGGGCCAGGGCCCGGGCAGCACCGTGGAGGTCACCGCCCGGATCGAGGCCGCCCGGAGCGAACTGGCCGCGGCCCAGCGGGAACTGGATGAGCTCTCCGGCACGCTGGAGGGGGCGCGGCTGGCCGCCGCGGAAACCCGTGTCAACGCCGCCGGGTGTCAGGCCCAGCTGCGCGACCATGACACCGAGCTCGCCGCCCTGGAGCGGGAGGCCGGCCGCCTGGACAAGCAGGCCACAGCCAACCGGACCGAACACGACCGCGCCGCACAGCGCGTCACCCAGGCGGAGGCCCGGTTACGGGAGCTGACGGAACAGTTGACCGAGACCCGTGACCGGCTCGCACGGGTGGAAGATGACGGGGACGGCACCGAGGAACCTTCCACACAGGCCCGCGACGAGGCCTCGTCGGCCCTCAACCAGATCAAGGCGATGGAGGTGGAGGCCCGGCTGGCGCTGCGCACCGCGGAGGAGCGCGCCGGGCAGGTCGCCGGCAAGGGCGATAACCTGCGCCGCCAGGCCGCCCAGGAACGCCAGGCCCGCGCGCGCCATGACGCCGCGATGCAGCAGCGCCGCAACCAGACGGAGCTGGCCCGCACCGTGGCGGCCGGCGCCCGCGACGTCCAGGCCCGGGTACAGGACGCCACCGCCCGGGCGGCGGCCCGCCGCGATGAGCTGATCAACCAGAAGAACCAGTTGAACGTGCAGCGGGCGAAGGCCAAGGACGAGGTCAGCGCCGCCCGCGCCCAGCTGAACCGGCTGAGCGGCTCCGCGCATGACTCGGAGATCGCCCGGACCCAGGCCCAGGTGCGCATCGACGAGGCCGAGAAGAAGACCACCGAGCAGCTCGGTATCGCGATCCCGGATCTGCTGGCCGAGTACACCCCGGACGGGGACTTCGACCGGCAGGCTGAGCAGCAGCGGCTGAAGCAGGCGGAGAAGGACCTCAACGCCCTGGGTAAGGTCAACCCGCTGGCACTGGAGGAATTCCGGGCGCTGGAGGAGCGCTACGAGTTCCTGTCCACCCAACTCGCTGACGTTACGCAGGCCCGGCAGGACCTGATCAACGTGATCGAGGACGTGGACACCCAGATCCTGCAGCTGTTCACCGACGCCTGGCACGATGTATCCGAGCAGTTCCCGCGGGTGTTCGCCACGCTGTTCCCGGGCGGCGAGGGCCGGCTGGTGCTCACCGATCCGGACGACATGCTCACCACCGGCATCGAGGTGGAGGCCCGGCCCCCGGGCAAGAAGGTCAAGCGGCTCTCACTGCTCTCCGGCGGCGAGAAGTCCCTGACGGCGCTGGCGATGCTGGTGGCCATCTTCAGGGCCCGGCCCAGCCCCTTCTACGTGATGGACGAGGTGGAGGCGGCCCTGGACGATGTGAACCTCCGCCGCCTGATCGCCCTGTTCGAGGAACTGCGCAAGGACTCCCAGCTGATCGTCATCACCCATCAAAAGCCCACGATGGACGTGGCCAACGTGCTCTACGGCGTGACCATGCGCGGCGACGGTGTCACCCGGGTGATCAGCCAACGGATGACCCCGGCCGGCCAGGCCCCGAATTCGGGCGCCGCAACCCGGGCCCTGCCCCGGGACGCCGCTGTTGCGGAAGCTCCGGAGAACGTCCCCTCCGAGGACGCCGCGCAGGAGCTCGGCAGCGCCGCCGAGCCGACGCCCGTGCGGTGAGCCGTCGGAATTGCGGCGCGTAGGCGGAGTCGCGGCGGGCGGGCGTCAGTCGAGGAAGGGTGCCCGGCGTCCTCTGCCGCCGCTGTCGCCGACACCTTTCCGGCGACGTAGGCTGAACCAGTACACTGAACCCTTCTGAACAATCGCAGTCAGAGACACGGGGATCCGGCTCTGGCGGCGTCACCACCGGACCTGAAAGCGTGGATGTGACCACCCCATTTGCGGATATGACAGATTCCCTGCTCGGCTGGGCCTCCCAGACCGAGCTCAAGCTGGCCCAGGAGCTGGCGGAGTACCCCTATTTCCCGGACACCGGTTATGACACGGATGAGCTGGAGCGGCTGGACCGCCTGTTCGGCACTTTCCTGAGCCGGCAGGTCTCCGCAGGGGCGAACCTGGGGGAGCTGCTGGAGATCACGCCGGCGATGACCGTGACCACCCTGATCTCCCGGGCCACCCGCATGCTGGACCGCAACGCCTTCTTCCAGGAGTACCTGGTGGGGCTGGGGCTCTCCGCGCGTGAGGACTGGGCCGCGGAGGTGGACGAGCGGGTACCCGGTCTGCTGGCGAAGACCGGGTTGGCGCAGCCGGCGGGCGGCGACGCCGTGACCGTGCTGGCCGCGCACGCCGGCGTCACCGGCTCCGAGGTCGCCGGCCTACTGGGCCTGCTGGACCAACTTCCCGCGGACACCGACGGTGCCACCGTGGTCGCCCAGCTGGCGGACGGTTCCTATCTGTCCCAGCTGCCGGTCGACGAGGAGGATGAGGAAGAACCGGTCGGACTGCCGGTCACCGCCGCCGTCGCCCAGCTGGCACCGCACCGGTTGGCGACGGTGCTCGACGGTGTGCAGGAGCTGCGCCGGTTCTCCACCATCCACCCGACCTCCTGGTTGGACCGCAACCGCAGCGGTCTGCAGCCGGCACTGCCGAAACTCGTGGCGGAGGCCGTGGAGGCCGAGCTGCGGGAACGTCCCGTCGGCACCCCGGACCGCGACTACGCCGTGGGCGTGGCACCGCGCGAACTGCGCCCCCGGCTGATCCTGGACACCGAACGCCGCAAGGTCTGTCTCCGGTTGCCGGAGCAGCGCGTCGCCGGTGCCGCCGAAGGCGACGGCGGAGAGGTGTCCTGGCGGGTCTCGCTGGAGGGCACCACCCGCATCTTCCGCACCGGTCGGCCCTGGGGCGAACCCACCTACGCGGCCGCGCTGGACGTCACCGTGGAACACCAGGTGCGCGAGGCCACCGTGCAGGACACCACCAACGGGATCACCTGGGTCGTGCCCCTGGTCGACTCCGAGGACCCGGTGCTGATCTTCGCCGCCAACGGCCAGAACCTCTCGGACAAGGCCTCCCTCCACCACTCCGAGATCTACGTGGTCACCCCCGAGGACGCGCAACTGATCGACGTGGTCACCGGTGACGAGATCCCGGTGCTGGATTCCTTTGCGGTGCAGGGCTGGAATTCCTGGCTCTGCCGGCGCCTCGACACCTCGCACGTGGCCTCGCTGCAGGTCGTGCGTCCCGGACAGGCGCCGTCGGCGATGCACCAGCTCCGCTGTGTTGACCCCCGCCAGCGCGTCCGCTTCCGGCACCCTGCCCCGGCGGTGCGCAACGTCCGTTCGGGCGCCGGGTTGTCGGTCTATCCGGAATCCCTTATCGCCGAGTTCCCTCCCACGCTCTCCGGCACCGACGAGATCTGGTACCTGTCGATCTCCGCCTACTCCGGCATCGGGGAGGCCGGCGAGGCCGTGGCTGACCCGGAGCCGTTGGCAGTGCCCGCCGAGGGCGGCATCTTCCACATCTTCGATCCGGAGGCCTATGACTCGCCCTGGGTGGGGGAGTACCTGATCCGCCTGCGGGGACCGCGCAACGAATCCTTCCGGCACCGTTACGCCATCGTCGAGGGGATGATCGCCGAAACCGATATCGCGGGCCTGTGCCACTCCGTGCGCATCCCGGCCCAGGGCGGCCTCAGCGAGGCCCAGCTGAGCGTGGGTCGCGGCGCGAAGTCCTTCGAGGTCACCCCGCGGGCCATCAGTGTCGCGCCCGACGCGGCCGGGGCGAACTTTGCGGTCAGCACCGAGGAAGGGGACCAGCTCCCGCTGCGCTTCACCCCGCCGCGCCTGGCCTTTGAGGTGCCGCTGACCAGCTATCCGCCGATGTGGCGCACCACCCGCCTCGAGTTGGAGCCGCGACAGATCGACGCGGCCGGCACGCTGCGGATCCGGGGCACCGGCAACATGGGCACCCCGCGGGTGTCCATCATCAATCACCACGGGTCCCCGCTGCGCTCCATCAAACTGAGCAGCGCCGACGGGGGGATCACCTGGACCGCGCCGATGTCCCAGATCGCCGCGGCCACCGCGGTGCTGCCGTCCGGGCGGCTGCAGTTCGAGTGGACCTGCCTGCTCTCGGATAAGCGGGTGACAGTGAACCTGGCGCAGATCAACGCCACCCAGCACGCCTCCGGCATCACGGTGGAGGAGGGCAACCTGATCCTCGCCGATCCGGCCCGCGACCGCCGGCTCGCCGCCTGGATCTGGCCCGAGACCGCCCCGTGGGCACCGGCCCAAACCCTCCGGATCACCGGATCCGCGACGCCGCTTCCCGACGCCCTCGTGGACGCCGGCCCGCTGCTGGTCCAGCTGCACACCGAAGACCCCTTCATGAATCTTCGGGCGCCGCTCAAGCCCACCGTCGGGGCGCAGCGTGCCGAACAGGCCGGTCATTTTGCGGGGCAGACCGCACCGCTGACAGAGCTCTCCGCCTTCCTGTCCGGAGAAAGCGAACAGCCGCCGACCGATCCGCAGGTCCTACCGGTCCTGTGGGATCACGTGGCCAGCTGGGCCACCGGCGATTTCGACGGCGGCGAGAGAGTGATCAACCGGTCCAGCATTCAGGCGGTCCTCGAGGCTCACCCGCATGAGGCTCTGGCCGCCCTGTCCGCTTCGCTCGTGCCCGCTGATCAACAGCCGGGACGGGTCATCGCCTCCGGCCTGGTCAACGTGCCGTTCTCCCCGGCAGCGGAGTCCACTGAGGCGGATGGCACGGAGGCATCCGAGGAGGAGGTGTCAGCAGCTGCCCGGGACTCCCACCGGGCAGCGTGGATCGGAGCGCTGGAGATGCTCGGGGAACTGCCGGGTCTCTTCGAGCAGCTGGAGAACGCGGAAGGCGAAGCGGCGGCGATCGCGCCCAGGGAGGCCAAGGCCGAGGTCCGGGAACAGCTTCGCCTGCTGGAGAAGATCGCTGGCAAGACGCTCCTGGACACCCTCGCCACGGGCCGGGACTCCACCCTGGACACCGCCTGCATCGACCAGTCCACGGTGATGATCGCCAAGATGGAACCCGCCCAGCAGGAGACCCTGCTGCAGATGTTCTTCGCCAACGCCGACATCGTGCCGGGCCCCATCATGTCGGACAGCCCCCGACTGCTGGCCGTGTTCGAGACCTTCCGCAAGCGTGAACAGCTGGTGGAGCTGTTGACCAGCGAAGGCCTGATCAAACCTGCTGTGTCTCTGCTGCGCGCCCTGCGCAGTTCGGACCGGAGCCTGTACTCCTCAGCGCGTATCCGCTTCGACAAGCTCGACGGCGTGAACACCGAGGACCGGGACAACGCCTGGGCACTCGCTCCCGTGGTCTCCCTGGTCTTCGCGCTCTCCGCGCGGATGCACGCGCATGGCCTCATGGGTAAATCCCGTACCCTTGACAAGGCAGCGCGAGGGTGGGCACAACTAGCCGACCTCGTTCCCGATCTGGTCACCGGTGACCTGATCTCCGCCGAGGCCATGGTGTTGGCGGCGAAGTATCCGGGCATCGTCTCCTGACCTGGGACGGCGGATGCCGGCGGGATGCTGACTGTTTCCGGCCAGGCCCCGGTGGGCCCTCGGACTGCGACGCTGGGACGGGGTGGGTCGGTCTGCCGGCGTGCACCGCAGATCACCCGGGGGGTGCGGCTGACGGAGGTGCAACGGACTCCACTGTGCGACTCCACCGGAGGAAACGGGTGTCTCCCGGGGCCCTCTGGCCGTGTCCCGGGTGAGAATTCGGGTGCACGGTGCCACTATGGAGGGCATGATATCCAACACAGCCCTGATTATCGGCATTGTCGTTGTTGTACTGCTCCTGCTCATCATTCTCGTGGTGGTGGGCCTGATGCGGCGCAAGTCGAAGACGGTGAGCTTTGAAAAGCCGAAAGACGAAGAGCCCAAGGAACTAACCCAGCAGGAGAAGTCCGGCAACTACCAGGCCCAGGGCGGTTTCAACTTCGCGCCCGCCAAACCGGCGGAGAAGGAGCCGGAGCTGCGTGTCGACCAGACTCTGAAGCCGGATCAGCCCCCGAAGCAGGCGCCCTCGGTACCCCCGGTCACGCCGGCCCAGCCGGCGACACCCTCCGTGGCCGCCGACACATCCGGCAAGGACTCTGAGCAACTGCAGCGGGACACCGCACCGCCGAAGCGTGGTGAGGGCACCCCCTCGCAGGGGAATGCAGCGGATGCGGCCGCCGCAGTTAAGGGCGACGAGCTCGCCGAGGGGACGGGAACGGCACAGTCCCCGGCAGATTCCACCGGTGATGTCGCTGCCCCTGCCGCCGGTGCGGCGAGGGGAACCGGAGAGCCGGATGCCCGCGGGCAGGACGTCGCCCAGACTCCGGACGAGACCGGTGACACCTCCCTTGAGTCTGAGGCGTTGGAGGGGGATTACGCCGCTGCGGAGAAGACCGCCAGCCAGGACCATTACCGCGTGGTCGAGGAGACTGCGCCGGGCGCCCCGACGGAGCAGGCGCCGGATGAGCTGGATGACGCCGCTGAGCAGCCAGGTGGTCCGCAGCCGGAAGCCACCGCAAACTACCAGGTGGTGGAGGACACCGAGGATGAGAAGCCACAGGAGCAAAGCGCCGCACCTGCCGGGGCCGCAGTGGAGGAGACGCCGGCCGCAGGGCAGCCTTCCGCCGATCAGGCACAGCCGGCGGACACCGCTGCTGAGCTGACTGAACCGGTCGAGCACACCGCGCCGGATGCCGGTACCGCCGCGACCGCGGGGACGGCTGCCGCCGCAGCATCCGCCGCGCGGGAAACCGGCACGGAACCGGAGCTGGCCGAGGGCGAACACGACACCCGGGCGGAGACTCCGGACGTACCTGCCCAGGAGGAGGCGACCGGAGAACCGGATGTCGACACCGAAGATGTCGCCGCCGAAGATGTCGCTGCCGCAGAGGAGGCCGCCGAGGCCGCCCAGGTCACCGCAGAAGGTGCCGAAGCCGCCCGGGAGCAGACTCCGGTGCCGGACACCCCGGCCGAACCCGCTCCGGAGCCGATGGAGGAGATCGCCCCGGCGGCCGGCCGACTCGGTCGGCTGCGGGGCCGGCTGTCGCGTTCGCAGAACGTCATCGGCCAGGGCGTGCTCGGTATCCTGACCGCTGGTGACCTGGACGAGGACGCCTGGGAGGAGATCGAGGACACGCTGATCATGGCGGACCTCGGCACCACGGTGACGATGAAGGTTGTCGACAGCCTCCGGGACAAGATCGCCGAGCGCGGGGTGACCAGTGAGGACGACGCCCGCGCGATGCTGCGCGAGACCCTGGTCGAGGCCGCCCGCCCCGAACTGGACCGTTCCATCAAGGCGATGCCCTATGAGGGCAAGCCGGCCGTGGTCCTCGTCGTCGGCGTCAACGGCACCGGCAAGACCACCACCACCGGCAAGCTCGCCCGCGTGCTGGTGTCCATGGGGCACAAAGTGCTCCTGGGAGCCGCCGACACCTTCCGTGCCGCCGCCGCGGATCAGCTCGAGACCTGGGGCAACCGCGTGGGGGCGACCACCGTGCGTGGCGCGGAGGGGGCGGATCCGGCCTCCGTCGCCTTCGACGCCGTGGCCCGCGGCGTGGAGGAGCAGGCAGATGTGGTGCTCATCGACACCGCCGGGCGGCTGCACACCTCGACTCCGCTGATGGACCAGCTGGGCAAGGTCAAGCGCGTGGTGGAGAAGAAGACCGACGTCGATGAGGTGCTGCTCGTCCTTGACGCCACCGTCGGCCAGAACGGGCTGCTGCAGGCCCGGACCTTCCGCGAGGTCGTCGACATCACCGGTGTCGTCCTGACCAAGTTGGACGGCACCGCCAAGGGCGGCATCGTCTTCCAGGTCCAGGAGGAACTCGGCGTGCCGGTCAAGCTCGTCGGTCTCGGCGAGGGCGCGGATCACCTCGCTCCCTTCGAGGTCGAGGGTTTCGTGGACGCGTTGCTCGGCTAGTCGCCCATTTCGTCTCCCTCTGCCCCGGCCACCGGATCCTGTTCCGGTGGCCGGGGTTTTCCCGTGCCTGAACCCGGAACAAAAAAGATAACTGTAGGTCTATCGAAAAGTGAACCTGTCGTTCTATAGTTATTTTATCGCGGTCGAGCTCCCGGGCCGCGGCACCCAAGTCAACCCCTCACAGGAAGGGCAAGGACCATGACGGAGCAACAAGTGATGATGGCGTCGGGCAACGCCGCCTGGATGCTGATCTCGGCGGCGCTGGTGCTGCTGATGACCCCGGCGCTGGCGTTCTTCTACGGCGGGATGTCCCGGCAGAAGAGCGTGCTGAACATGATGATGATGTCCTTCGGGGCCCTGGGGGTGGTCAGCACCGTCTACATTCTGTGGGGCTGGTCCATGTCCTACGGCACCCGGTCCCTCGGCGGTGTTCTCGCTGACCCATTCGAGTTCTTCGGCCTCCGGGGCGCGGTGGTGGACGAAGCCGGAAACTATCTCGCCGGTTCCGGCGGCTACGCCAACACCATCGACATCGCGTTCCAGCTGACCTTCGCGGTGATCTCCACCGCTCTGATCTCCGGGGCACTGGCTGAACGAGTCCGGTTCGCCACCTGGTTGACGTTCAGCGGACTCTGGGTCACCCTCTGCTACTTTCCGTTGGCCCACATGGTCTGGGGAGGCGGACTCCTGGGCCACGGTGAACGCGGCTTCGCCGCCTGGCTCTTCGGCACCACCGGTGGGGAGGCGAGCATCGCACCGATCGACTTCGCCGGCGGTACGGTCGTCCACATTTCCGCGGGCACCGCGGCACTCGTGCTCGCGCTGGTGGTCGGGCGTCGTCGCAGCTTCCCGGCCTCCCCGCACCGGCCGCACAGTCTGCCGTTGGTCATGCTGGGGGCGGCACTGCTGTGGTTCGGCTGGTTCGGGTTCAACGGGGGATCCGCCTTCGCCGCCGATGGTCTCGCGGGCCTGGCGTGGCTCAACACCACCGCAGCCACCGCCGCGGCGATGCTGGGATGGCTGGGCGTCGAGAAGCTCCGCGACGGCCGACCCACCTCCCTCGGCGCCGCCTCCGGTGTCGTCGCGGGCCTGGTGAGCATCACGCCGGCCGCGGGTGATCTCACCCCGGTGACCTCGCTGCTGCTCGGTGCCGTCGGCGGCGCGCTGGGTTGCCTGGGAGTGGGGCTGAAGTACCGTTTCCGCTTCGATGACTCCCTGGATGTGGTGGGCGTGCACCTGGTCGCTGGCCTGTGGGGCACCCTCGGTGTCGGACTGTTGGCCACCGACCGCGGCTGGTTCGTCGGCGGGGGAGCGGACGGGTTCCGGCTCCTGGTCGTCCAGACCGTCATCGCCGCCGTGGCCGTGGCCTTCGCCGCCGTCGTCACCGTCGTGATCGCGCTTGCCCTCAAGGTCACGCTGGGGTGGCGGGTCACCGGAGAGGCCGAGTTCACCGGCATCGACGTCGACCAGCACCGCGAATCCGCCTACGACTCCCGCGGGCTGCAGCTGGCGGCCGGTGAGCCGGCCCGGATCCGGGTGGACGGGTCGGGGGAGGCGGACACACCTGCCCCGCGCGTGACCGCGGCGCCGGTAGACTCGGAGGGTGCCATTCGCGCGGCGGGCCCGGAAGCGGACCCCGCGACTGCCGGGCGGCCGGCCCGGGCGGGGCAGGTCCTGGGGGATGCTCCATCCGGGACGGCACAGGAAACGACGAAGCAGGAGATCTGACATGAAGCTTGTGACAGCAGTGGTCAAACCCTTCACCCTCGCGGACATCCGGGAAGCCCTGGACCGGCTCGGTGTGCACGGCATGACCGTCACCGAGACGCAGGGGTTCGGCCAGCAGCACGGCCACACCGAGGTCTACCGCGGGGCCGAGTACGCCACCGAGTTCGTGCCGAAGGTCAAGGTTGAGATCGTGACCCAGGACGGGATGCTCGATGACGTCCTCGCCGCTGTCGTCGGTGCGGCGCACACGGGCAAGATCGGTGACGGCAAGGTCTGGGTCACCCACGTCGAGCAGGTGATCCGTGTGCGCACGGGCGAACGCGACGATGACGCGGTCTGATCCAGCCACCTCCCCGGGCCCGCTTGACCCGGCGCTGCTCCGGCAGCGCGCGGTCGAACGGGCCCGGGCGCTGTTGGACACCCTACCGATCCCGGTCGGCACGGCGCTGGTGGCCACCGGCTCCCTGGCCCGGTCGGAGATGACGCCCTATTCGGACCTGGACCTGATCCTGCTGCACCCGGCCGGCCGGGAGTTGTCCGTACCGGAGGCCGAGGCGCTCTGGTACCCGATCTGGGACGCCAAGTACCGGCTCAACTACGCGGTGCGAACCCCGACCGAATGTGGCGACATGATCAGTGCCGACTCGACCGCGGCACTGGCACTGCTTGAGTTGACGCACCTGGGCGGGGACCCTGAGTTGAGCGCCCGCACCCGGCAGCTGGTGCTGCGTCGCTGGCGCACCGAGATCAGCCGCCATTTCGACGCCCTGGTGGAAACCGCCATCGCCCGGTGGCGCCGCTCCGGATCCGTGGTGGCGATGACCCACCCGGACCTCAAGCACGGCCGTGGCGGACTCCGCGACATCGCCCTGCTCAACGCCCTGGCACTGGCCAACCTCGCCGACGTCCCCGAACTCGGCGCGCAGCACCGCCTGCTGCTGGACGCCCGCACCCTGCTGCACCTGCACAGCCGCCGTGCCCGCGACGTCCTGGACCCGGAGTTCGCCGCAGACGTCGCCGCGGACCTCGGTTTCCGCGACCGTTACGCCCTCTCCGCTGAGCTGGCTGAGGGCGCCCGTGCCATTGACGACGCCGTGAACCGCGCGCTGAACACCGCCCGCGCGGTGGTCACCCGCCGGGCCGTCGGCCGGCGGGGCGGTGCCGGCCCAGGGGCGCGGCGTCCCCTGGACGTCGACGTGGTCGACGCCGGCGGACGCATCACCCTCAGCCGGCACCCCGACCTCACCGACGCCGGCCTGCTGCTGCGGGTGTCCTCCGCCGCGGCCCGCACGGGGCTGCCGGTGGCCGCATCCGCGTGGCAACAGCTGGGGGAGCTGCCGGACCTGCCCGGCACCTGGATGAAGGTGATGGTCGATGACTTCATCGCCACCCTGTCCTCACCCGATCATTCCCGCCGGGTGATCAACGAGATGGACGAACATGGCCTGTGGACCCGGCTGCTGCCCTGGTGGGCGCATATCCGCGGCCGTCTGCCCCGCGAGCGGAGCCACATCCACACCATCGACCAGCATCTGCTGAGCACCGTCGCCAACTGCGCCTCAGCCTCGGTGACTGTCGCCCGCCCCGATCTGCTGCTCGTCGCTGCCCTCTTCCACGACCTGGGCAAGGGCTACGGCCGCCCCCATGAACAGGTGGGGGCCAGGTTCGTGACGCACATGGCGGCCGTGATGGGGCTCAGCCACCGCGACCGGTCCTGCCTACGCTCTCTGGTCGCCGAACACACCACCATCGCCCGCCTGGTGGCCAGCCGCGATCCCTATTCGGATGAGGCGCTGGGCGAGCTCCTTGAGGCCGTCAACCACGATCTGCTGACCCTGAACCTGCTCGCGGTCCTGACCGAGGCGGACGCCAAAGCCACCGGTCCGGGGATCTGGAACCGACGACTGGCGGCTGGCCTGGAGATCCTGGTGCGCCGCGCCCGGCACAAACTCACCGACCTGCGGCCCCGGCACCCGATGGTGTTCTCCGCCACCGAGATCGGCATGCACGCCGTCCCCGATGACCCCGGCGCCGGAATGGTCAACTGGCGGGGGGAGTACCTGCGGAGCAGCGTCCGGGTACTGGCGGTGATCGCCGCGAAGTCCTGGAACATCGAGGAGGTGCGCCTGGACCACCGGCCGGACGGCACCTGGCACGGCATCTTCCATGTCCGTTCCCTGGTGACCATGCACCTGGATCCGGCCGGATTCGTCCAGACCTACAAGTCCGGCGTCCACTCCACTCTGCCGCAGCTCTCTCCCGCGCCCACCGCAGTGGTGTGGCGCGGTAGCGTCCTCGAGGTGCGCACCGCCGACCGCCTGGGTGTCATCGGGACGCTGATCGGTGTGTTGCCTGAGGTCAATTGGTTGACGAGCCGGAAGCTGGGTGCGACGATGCTGGTGCAGTGTGAGTTGGCGGCCCCCGTTGAACGCGCCCAAGTTGAACGCGACGTGACCCGGATGCTGGCCACCGGCTAACATGGGGGAGTTAAACCAGCAACGCACACAATGGATCCCAAGGGAGTGCACACGTGTTTGAGTCTTTGTCCGATCGGTTGGCCGGCGCGCTCAAGGGGCTGCGCGGCAAGGGCAAACTGACTGAGGCGGACATCAACGCCACCGCCCGGGAGATCCGACTCGCCCTCCTCGAGGCCGACGTCTCACTGGCCGTGGTCCGCGGCTTCATCAAACGCATCAAGGAACGTGCCACCGGAGCCGAAGTCTCCGAGGCGCTCAACCCGGCGCAACAGGTCATCAAGATCGTCAACGAGGAGCTCACGGGCATTCTCGGCGGCGAGACCCGGCGGCTGAACCTGGCGAAGAATCCGCCCACCGTGATCATGCTCGCCGGCCTTCAGGGCGCCGGTAAGACCACCTTGGCCGGTAAGCTCGCCCTCCACCTTTCCGGCCAGGGACACACCCCGATGCTCGTGGCCTGTGACCTGCAGCGCCCAGGTGCGGTCCAGCAGCTGGAGATCGTCGGCGAACGCGCCGGGGTCAAGACCTTCGCCCCGGACCCGGGCACCTCACTGGGTTCCTCCGACCATGAGATGGGTACCTCTCACGGTGACCCGGTGGCGGTGGCGCAGGCCGGCATCGAGGAGGCCAAGCGCTCCCAGCACGACATCGTGATCGTGGATACCGCGGGTCGCCTGGGCATCGATGAGACGTTGATGCAACAGGCCCGCGACATCCGCGACGCGGTCAACCCCGATGAGGTCCTGTTCGTCATCGACGCGATGATCGGTCAGGATGCGGTGACCACCGCGGAGGCCTTCCGCGACGGCGTGGACTTCACCGGCGTCGTGCTCACCAAGCTCGACGGCGATGCCCGTGGCGGTGCAGCGCTGTCGATCCGTGAGGTGACCGGCAAGCCGATCATGTTCGCCTCCACCGGTGAAAAGCTCAAGGACTTCGATGTCTTCCATCCGGAACGGATGTCCAGCCGGATCCTCGGCATGGGCGATGTGCTTTCCCTGATCGAGCAGGCGGAAACCGTCCTCGACCAGCAGAAGGCGGAGGAGACCGCCGCAAAGCTGGGAACCGGCGAGCTGACCCTGGAGGACTTCCTGGATCAGATGCTGATGATCCGCCGGATGGGTCCGGTGGGCAACCTGCTGAAGATGCTGCCCGGCGGCAAGCAGATGAACGACATGGCCGACATGGTCGATGAGAAGCAGCTCGACCGGATCCAGGCCATCATCCGCGGCATGACGCCGGACGAACGGGACAACCCGAAGATTCTCAACGCCTCCCGCCGCAAGCGCATCGCCGCCGGTTCCGGTGTCCAGGTCGCCGACGTCAATCAGTTGGTGGAACGCTTCTTCGAAGCCAAGAAGATGATGGGCAAGATGGCCGGCCAGTTCGGCATGGGTGGGCCGTCCCGCAGCGCCACGAAGAAGAAGCCCAAGGGCCGCAAGGGCAAGGGCGGCAAGCGCAAGCCGGCCAAGCAGCGTCGTGGTGGAACTCCGCAGATGCCGGGCGGTATGCCGGACATGGCGCAGCTCCAGCAGATGCAGCAGCAGATGCAGCAGGGCGGTGGCATGCCGGGAATGGGCAAGATGCCAGGTCTCGGGGGTGGCGGCATGACGGGGATGCCGAAGCTACCCAAGGGCATGGAGAACATCGACTTAGACAACCTCGATTTCGGGCAGGGCAAGAACAAGTAGCTGCCGCCCCGGTGCAACGGGGCACGCGGAGCACACGGCCGGACCACGCGTCCGGCCGTTTTCCTCTGTTTGCGTCGGGCTTCTGGGGCGCAGGTGTTCAGCGCCGGGTGGTCCCCGGTGTAGGGCGGGCAGCGGTCGTGCGGGCGCGCAGGGGCGGCACACTCCGCTAAGGTGCACGGTCATGGCATCCGGGTTCCGGAATGTGCCGGATCTCCGGGAGGACCGGGACCGCAGGACAGCAGGACGAGGTAGCGGAATGAGAAGACATCAGCGTACGCCGCAGCGGACACCGCGCATCACCGGTACCGACGGTCTGGACCGGCTGGACGACCGCTCCCGCCGCCTGGTGCTGTGGACCTGCTGCATGAGTGTGTTCATCGTGGGGATGGACATGTACGCGGTCAATGTGGCGCTCCCACAGATGAATGACAGCCTCGGAGCGTCGGTCAGCCAACTGCAGTGGGTCGTCAGCGCCTACGCGTTGTCGACGGCCGGACTGTTGATGCTGGCGGGATCAGTCGCCGACCGCATCGGACGGCGCCGGGTGTTCCAGGCCGGGCTCAGCCTTTTCGCCCTGGGCTCCCTTGTCAGTTCCTTCGCCCCCAACGCCGAGGTCCTCATCGCTTCCCGGGTGGTGCAGGGGGTCGGGGGATCCATGTTGAACCCGGTGGCGCTGTCGATCATCACCAACACCTTCCTGGAGCCGAAAGCGCGGGCCCGGGCCCTGGGCACCTGGAGTGCGGC
Organism: Corynebacterium halotolerans; assembly: GCF_050107895.1. Lineage (GTDB taxonomy): Bacteria > Actinomycetota > Actinomycetes > Mycobacteriales > Mycobacteriaceae > Corynebacterium > Corynebacterium halotolerans_B. The sequence goes on from NZ_JBNILW010000001.1 coordinate 65,384, forward strand.
GATTGGCCTGGCCATGGCCATCGGCCCGCCGGTGGGAGGACTGCTGGTCACCCTGATCAGCTGGCGCGCCGTCTTCTGGATCAATATTCCGGTGGCTCTCACCGCGATCATCCTCGCCGCGCGCTTCATCCCGGAATCCAGTGCCGCCTCACCCCGCCGACTGGATCCTCCCGGCCAGGTTCTGATGGTGGTTTTTCTCCTGGGGGTGAACGCCGGACTGATCGAGGGGGCTGCCCTGGGCTGGTCGCACCCCTTCGTGCTCACCTGCTTCCTCGGGGCGGTGGTGGCGGTCCTGCTCTTCCTGTGGTGGGAGAACCGGACCGAGCAACCGTTGCTGTCACCTTCCTTCTTCCGGTCGCGGCCGTTCAGCGCTGCTGTGATCAGCGCGGTCGTCGCATTCTCCGCCACCAGCGGGTTCTTGTTCGTCATCACGCTCTACCTGCAACAGGCACGTGGCTTCGAGCCACTGCAGGCCGGCATGCTGACTGTTCCACTGGCGCTGATGGTGGCATTGTGCGCGTCGGTGTCAGGCCGGATGGTGGGAGCCTTCGGGCCGGCACCCTCACTGATGATCGCCGGTGCTGTGATGGCGGTGGCGGGACTGCTGATGAACGGTATCGGTGCGGACACCCCGCTGTGGTATCTCATGATGGCGTTCGCCGTGTACGGAACCGGATTCGGCATCGTCAACACACCGATCACCAACGCCGCGGTGTCCGGCCTGCCGAAGGACCAGGCGGGCACCGCCGCCGCGGTGACCTCAACCTCACGTCAGGTGGGTAACTCGCTCGGGGCCGCGGTTTTCGGGTCCGTGCTCGTCTCCCGACTGGGGGACGAGGGACTGGCGGGGTTCGCCGATGCCGCACAGCCGGTGTGGTGGGCGCTGAGCAGCGCGGGATTGGTGATTCTCCTCGCCGGCTGGGCGGTCCGGGGCATCAAACTGGGCGGGGACTGAACGCGCCGACTCGGGCCTCAGCGGGGGTTCAGAGCATGTCATCGGGGCTGACCCCGCGGTCATCACGGAGGCGGCCGCCGGCCCCGCTGCGGAGCAGGACATCGACGATCGCCGAATCAGGCAGGTGGAGCGCAGCGGCATGCCACAGCGCGGTCCGGCCGTCATTGTCGCGTGCGTCCACCTCGGCGCCGGCTGCGATCAGCAGCTCGGCGGCGGCGTCGTTGCCGGCGAGCGCGGCATGATGCAGGGCGGTGCGTCCCGCGGCGTCGTGAAGCAGAGGATCCGCACCGGCGGACAGGAGATGGGAGAGCACGAGGAGGTTGTGCTCGTCGGCGGCACGCATGAGCAGGGTTTCCTCGTGCCGGCCCCGCGCATCGACGCCGGGGCCGGCCAGATAGGTATCCAGCGCAGCCAGGTCGCAGGAGAGAAAGAGCGGCTCAATCCGGGATTCGTCAAAGTACCTGATGAGCTCGGATGAGCTGGAAACAGGGGAACGCACGTCCTCAATGTACCGCTCCGGTGAAAATAAAGCACTCCGTTATACCGGGGAAGACGATTTTTATCGCGGCCGGGCACCCGGTATAGTACGGGAGGTTATGGAGTCACCCTTGCCGGGCGGCTGCCTGACACCGAAAATCTTTCCTGCGTTACACCGTGCTCGACCCCGGTCGACCGGTGCGTCACACGCAGGTTAATCCAAGGGTTGAACCGACCCGCCGAGAAGCGGCGGGTGTCTGAACTGCCCAGTGACCAAAAGGAGCCACCATGGCTGTCAAGATCAAGCTGCAGCGTACCGGTAAGGTCCGCACCCCGCACTACCGCATCATCGTCGCCGACGCCCGCACCCGCCGCGACGGCAAGGTCATCGAGAACATCGGCATCTACGAGCCGAAGCAGGAGCCCTCGCTGATCAAGATCGATTCCGAGCGTGCCCAGCACTGGCTGAGCGTGGGCGCCCAGCCGACGGAGCCGGTCCTCGCCCTGCTGAAGGTGACCGGCGACTGGCAGAAGGCCAAGGGTCTCGAGGGTGCCGAGGGTACCCTCAAGACCGCTGAGGAGAAGCCCTCCAAGCTGGACCTGTTCAACCAGGCCCTGTCCGAGGCCAATGACGGCCCGACCCTGGAGGCCGTCACCGAAAAGAAGAAGAAGGCCAAGGAAGAGGCTGACGCCAAGGCCGCCGCCGAGAAGGAGGCCGAGGAAAAGGCCGCTGCTGAGGCTGCCGAGGAGGCTCCGGCGGAGGAGTCCACCGAGGAGTAGTCATCCCGGATCTTTCTCGCACCGTCCCATCCCCGTTTTGAGGGGAGGGGCGGTGTTTTCTTTGCTGTGGCGGCGGATTCCGAGGCTAGTTGCTGGGCCGTTCGCCGGTCAGCATCATCAGCAGAAGCACTGCTTCACCTTCCGTGTCCTCGGGGCAGTCGACCCGGTGGGTCAGTTGCGCCGGCAGATGCAGCACGACACCCGGTGACATCTGGACCGTCTCACCGTTGCAGCCGAAGTCAAGACTGCCCGCCAGACACTGCACCGTGATGGGGTGAGCCGAGCGGTGATCGGGCAAGGACTGTCCAGGGGTGAAGGTGAAGGCGATCAGGTTCGCCCCGTCCCCCTGTAACAGGCGCGTGACAGCCGGACGAGGTTTCCCGGGCTGCGGTGCGGGGGCATCTTCCAGAGCCCGCAGGACAGTCATTGCCGGGTGAGTGGGGCGGGTCATGATTGCTCCTTACATGCCAGAATCATGGCGATGGCGGTCAGGTGCTCCTGATTCTCGGCGAAAACCCTCCGTTTCGCCACCACCTGGCGGCAGGAAGCTCGCGGGCGGTGGTGAACGTGGTGCGGGGTGACGGAACCGGCCCTCCCACCGGTGCTCCTGCAGCGGGGACGCCGGGAGAGACCGAGGCTGCCGGTGAGGTCGGTGTGGCTTAGATGATGTGGCGCGTACTTCGCGTGCAGCGTGCATGGCGGGGTGGCTTCACAGGAGCGGGTGAACACCCCTTGTTGCGGGATGCCATAAACTCAGTGGCCATGGAGTTGATGATCGGACGCGTGGTGAAATCCCACGGCATCAAGGGAGAGGTGGCCGTCGAGGTCACCACCGATGAACCGGAAATCCGCTATGCGGTAGGGGAAGTGCTGACCGGACGCCAGGCGAGTAAAGAGCACCGGCTCACCGTGGCAGCGTCCCGGGCACACCAGGGTCGGTTGCTGGTGAAATTTGAGGAGGTCGCCGATCGGACAGCCGCGGATTCCCTGCGCGGCACGAAGTTCTTCGGGGCACCACTGGTCAGCGAGGCGGAGGACGACGGATTCTACGACCATGAACTCGAGGGATTGAAAGTCATCCACGGGGACCGCGGGATCGGGGTCGTGACCGGAGTGATGCACGGCCCGGGTGGAGACATTCTCGAGGTGGAGTTGTCCGGGGGCAAGGAGACACTGGTGCCGTTCGTGCACGAGATAGTTCCCGAGGTGGATCTGGAGGCGGGGACGTGCACAATCACTCCGCCGGAGGGATTGCTCGACCTGTGATCACCCGGGCGGCGCCACTGACGTGGCGTCGCTGCCTGAGGGGCTGCGTATTCTCCCCGGTTGCGGACCCCGTGCCGCGGGGCCCCCACCGGGAAGTCTTCGGCCCGCCGAAAGGTTTGTCCTCGGGTCGACGTGTGCGGCGGGCCGTGTCCCTGGGAGGCTGTGCTTCTCCAGGCCTGTGCTTCTCAGGAGCCGCGGACGCTGGGTTCCTACTGGGGGCTGTCGAAGACCGCCCGGACTGACAGCAGCTCAGCGTCCCGGGAATCACAGCCGTTGACGCCCTCGAGAGGGAGGTAGGCGGCGGCCGTCTGGTCGGGCGGATAGATGCGCAACCCGTTTGCCGGGACAATCCCGCAGGCTTCGGCGGCAAAGTTCTCGGCACGGGTGACCCGCAGCGAGGCATAGCCGCTCGCATCCGGCGCCAGCAGGACCGGTTCGGCGGCTTCACCCTCGCGGACAGCAGGCTGGCCCAACTGGGTGCCGTTGTCGAATCCGACGAGGCTCACCCCCGGAAACCCGTGCAGGCTGCACTTGGCGTCGGAAACGTTGCGGAAGCCGAGGGTGTAGAGCAGACTGCCTGCGGCCCCCTGCTGCTGCACGACTGAAATCTCCAGGGCCGCGGTGTCACAGGAGGTGGCTGCGGGTGGAGGCTGTCCCGAAGATCCCTCCGAGGGGTTGGCCGGCGAGGGAGTGGCAGCCGGTGGCTGGCTTTTGGCTGGGGGACCGGTCGCACCGGACGGGTCGGACATCGCTGCCTCGCCGTCTCCTGCGCCGACGGTGGTGGTCGCGGTTTCCTGGCTGCCGGTAACCTGCTGATTCCCGGATTCGGCCGGAGTCCCGCTGCAGGCGCTGAGCAGGACGGCCCCACCGAACACCGTGGCCGCGACGACGCTGGGGATTCGTGCGATCTGTCTCATGACTCCACGTTAGCCCCCGCCGTGTCAGCGGGAAAGGGGAACGGGCCCCGCGCTTGGTACCGTTGAGGCTGTGAGCAATCCTGAAGAAACCGATCCTCGCCTGCGCCTGGATGTCATCACCATCTTCCCCGAGTATCTGGATCCCTTGCGCCACGCATTGCTGGGCAAGGCCCTCGAGCGGGGGATCCTCGAAGTGGGGGTGCACGATCTGCGCAACTGGGCGAGCGGTGGTCATCGTGCCGTCGATGACACCCCCTTCGGTGGCGGTCCCGGCATGGTGATGATGCCCGAGATCTGGGGACCCGCCCTGGACGACGTCGCCGCCGGGACCCGTGATGGCACAGTTCTCGATTCCGCGACACCTCACCTGGATGCTCCACGCCACGATGAACTCAACGGTATTTCCGGACACTCTTATGAGGGGGAGTCCGGGGAACTGCCCCTGCTGATCGTGCCGACTCCGGCGGGCGAACCGTTCACCCAGGAAATGGCCCGACAATGGTCGAATGAGTCCCACATCGTCTTTGCCTGCGGCCGCTACGAGGGGATCGACCAGCGGGTGGTCGATGATGCCGCCCAGCGCTACCGGGTGCGGGAGATATCGATCGGCGATTATGTCCTCGTCGGCGGGGAAGTGGCGGTGCTGGTGATGGCGGAGGCCATCGTCCGGCTGATCCCCGGGGTCCTCGGTAACCGCAGCTCCCATGAGGAGGACAGCTTCTCTGACGGCCTCCTGGAAGGCCCCAGCTACACCAAGCCGCGGACCTGGCGTGGACGAGAGGTGCCGGAGGTGCTCTTCTCCGGGGACCACGGCCGCATCGCCCGGTGGCGTCGGGATCAGGCGCTGCTGCGGACACAGGAACGGCGCCCGGAACTGCTTGACACCGTGGAGCTCAGCGACGCCGATGAGCGCGCGCTCTACAGCCGAAACGTTGCCACCGACCTGAATGTCCTCATCAACCCGGCAGACTGGGGCCGGGCGGTGGCGAAGCTTCCCAAGAAACTCCGAAAGGCAGGATTTGACGTCACCGACATTCACGCCGAGATCGTTGACCTGACGTGTGAACCGGACAACATGCTGGTCACCCAGTTCGAGCAGACCGAGGGGCATGTGCCTGTCACCGAGGTGCTCCATCGTGTGCTGGTCAACGGCCGCTCCCACCTGGATCTGCGGGAGCTGACCCAGCTGGTCGTGCGCAACCTCCCTCGTGGCACGTACTGGTACGGCACCACAGACGAAGGACACCGGGAACCCGGTATCGCTGCGGCGTGCGCGTGGCAGGATCCGGGGAGTTGAGCAACCACGGGCGACCCTCGGGCAACCGCCGGCAGCCGACCGGGAGGCTGGCGGAACCCCGAATGAGATGATCAATCCCCGCCCCCGGTTGTGCCGAATGGTGCTGAACCGTCTGCGTCGGCCGGTGGCGGGGACGATGACATCTCCTCGAAGGACAGCGGGGGCCAACGGGGACCGGCGGGTAGGCGGTTGTGGAACTTCGGCCAGCTCCGGTGGTGTCGCAGTTCCGTGTTCTTCCTGATTCCGGGGCGCTGAGGTGCGATCTTCGTCTGCCTGTGCCTTGCCCGGGCGCGCTCAGGTGTTCAACGGGTCAGTCGGCGCGGCCGAAGACCCGGCGGGTGTGGTCGGATCGTGGCCCCTCCGGAACAGTTCTGTCGGTCGGGGTCATTGAGTTCGACCGCCGGATGCGGATCCCCCCGGTTGAGGAGGAGGCGTCTTCCGACCCGCCCGGTCTCCGGGTCCCGTTCCACAGGACCGCGTGCTCCACTCCCGTCCCGTTCATCACGGTTGCCCACGTGATGCCGGTGGCAGAGCATGACCAGCTTCCAGGTGTCCGTGGTTTCGTCATACTGCCGCGGTTGAATGTGGTGGATGTCGCAGTTGCAGAACGGCCGGGTGAAGTCCGGGTTCGTGCAGACCAAGTGGGTGGCCAGCAGAGCCATGTCCTGTTCGGCCGATGTGCAGAGGGTTACTGCTGTCAGGATCGTGGAGGATCGGGAAGTCATGTCTGACGGCACCGATCCGGAGAATACCGGCTGGCGTGAACATGGCATGGGTGTTGGTGGGGAAGGGGTCGTCAGCGGTCAGATCCGCCAGGTTGTGGATGTCCTGGGCGGACATGCTGACCACGACGGCACCGACCCCGTCATTGTCTGCCACGCGTTCGGCGCTGTGGTTGCGCACGATCATCGACAACGCGTCGTGGCGGCGTTGCAGCAAGGTGCCCGTGACTGTGGGGCGTCGACGAGATGGCCCGGTCGCAGTCCCAGCGCCAGGGAGGTCTCGAGCAGGGTGAGAGTATCGGCGGTCAGGTGCCGCAGAGATAGGCTCCGACGCCGGAGCCGGGGTGGCTGGCGGTCAGTTTCGCCTGGCTCAACCGGGTCCAGCGGGCCCGCTCCCGGGCTTTCTTACCGGTCGGTTTCCTCCCTGCGCAGCCGTCCCGTCTTCGCCCGGGCCTTCCTCCGGTTCAGGATCAGGGGCCGGCGCCGGTTCAGGCAGGACGATGCGGCCCCGCGCCGCCTGGCCGGTGGGCCCCTCGGCATCCACTAAACTCACGGAAATGATGTCCGCCACGATCGCTGAAGAACTGGGCGTGCGTACCGAGCAGGTTGCCGCCGCCCTGAAACTGCTGGCCGAGGGAAACACCGTCCCCTTCATCGCCAGATACCGCAAAGAGGCCACCGGCGGCCTGGATGACACACAACTCAGACGGCTCGAGGAGCGTGCCACCTACCTGACGGAGCTCTCGGAGCGGAAGGAGACGATCCTCGCCGCCATTGAGGAGCAGGGCAAGCTCACCGATGAACTCCGCGCCCTCATCGAGGGAACCGACACCAAAGCACGGCTGGAGGATCTCTATCTCCCCTTCAAGAAGCGCCGCAAGACCAAGGCCGACACCGCCCGGGAGGCCGGCCTCGAGCCGCTGTTGGACACCCTGATCGCAGATCCCACCGCTGCCCCGGAGTCACTGGCCGAGGACTACCGGACCGAGGGGTTCGCGGACGTCAAGAAGATTCTTGACGGCGCGCGGGCCATCCTGGTCGACCGGTTCGCCACCGACGCCGATCTGGTCGGTGAGGTCCGTGAGCAGATGTTCGGCACCGGGACGATGACGGCCGCGGTCATCAGCGGCAAGGAACAGGAGGGAGCGAAGTTCAAGGACTACTTCGAGTTCGCGGAACCCTTCACGGACCTGCCGAGCCACCGCATCCTCGCGCTGCTGCGCGGTGAGAATGAAGGGGTGCTCCAGCTCAGCCTCGACCCCGGCGAGGACACCACCTACGAGGGCATGATCGCGCGTCGTTTCGGACTGGAAACCGCAGCGTCCGGCTGGCTCGCGGATGCGGTGCGCTGGGGATGGCGCACCAAGCTCTACATCTCCTCCGGCCTGGACGTGCGTATGCGTCTGAAGGAGCGCGCCGAGGAAGGCGCCCTGGAGATCTTCGCCAGCAACCTCCGGGATGTCCTCCTGGCCGCCCCAGCCGGACAACGGGCCACCATCGGCCTGGACCCGGGGTTTCGCAACGGCGTGAAGGTGGCCGTGGTCGACTCCACCGGCAAGGTGCTGGACACCACGATCGTCTATCCGCACCAGCCGCAGAACCGCTGGTCCGAGGCGGTGCAGGAACTGGCCACGCTGTGTGCGACGCATTCAGTTGATCTCATGGCGGTGGGCAACGGCACCGCCTCCCGGGAGACGGAGAAACTCAGCCAGGAGGTCGCCGACCTGATCACACAGGCCGGCGGTGCCCGCCCGACCCCGGTGACTGTCTCGGAGTCCGGCGCCTCGGTGTATTCGGCCTCGGAGATCGCGGCAACCGAGTTCCCGGACATGGACGTCTCGCTGCGTGGTGCCGTCTCCATCGCCCGCCGACTCCAGGACCCGCTGGCCGAGCTGGTGAAGATCGATCCCAAGGCCATCGGCGTCGGGCAGTACCAGCACGACGTCAATCAGCAGGCGCTGGCACGCACGCTCGATAGCGTCGTCGAAGACGCTGTCAACGCCGTCGGCGTGGACCTGAACACCGCGTCCGCACCACTGCTGGGCAGGGTCGCGGGAGTCTCCACCACGATCGCGGACAACATCGTCACCTACCGGAACGACAACGGCAGTTTCTCCTCCCGTGCCGGATTGAAGAAGGTTCCCCGCCTGGGCCCCAAGGCGTTTGAGCAGTGCGCGGGATTCCTGCGGATCAACGGCGGAAAGGATCCGCTCGACGCCTCCGCCGTGCACCCCGAGGCCTATCCGGTGGTGCGCCGGATCAGCGAGGCCACCGGCGTCACGATCTCCGATCTCATCGGTAATACGCGTGTACTACAGCAGCTGAATCCGCAGGACTTCGCCGACGAGACCTTCGGCGTCCCCACCATCACCGACATCATCGCCGAACTGGACAAGCCCGGCCGGGACCCCCGCCCCGAGTTCAGAACTGCGGCGTTCCGCGAGGGCGTGGAAAAGATCTCCGACCTGACCCCCGGAATGATCCTGGAGGGCACGGTCACCAACGTCGCGGCCTTCGGTGCGTTCGTCGACATCGGTGTCCACCAGGACGGGCTGGTCCACGTCTCTGCCATGGCGAAGAAATTCGTCGCCGATCCACGGGAAGTGGTGCGGTCGGGCCAGGTCGTGAAAGTCAAGGTCATGGAGGTCGACGTCGAGCGGAAACGCATCGGTCTGTCGTTGCGCCTGGATGACGAGCCCGGCGCGGACAATCGTCCGTCCGGCCGGGGAAGGCCCCGTGACGACGCCCCGAAGAACCGCGGTGGGCGCAACCGGGACGGTGGCAGCCTCGACGGGCGGAAGACCGGGAAGCACCGTGACAATCGGAGCCGTAAGGGCGTCCGGCGCGACGCCGCTGGTGGGGGAGAAGGTTCAATGGCAGATGCCCTGAAGCGGGCCGGGCTCGCCGACCGGTGACTGCTCTCCGGACAGCCGGCGAGTGCTGCTCCGGCGGCAGCGCGGCCGGGCCGCCAGATGAGGACGGGGTGAGCGTCGATCTGCGCGATGGTGCCGATATGGTGCGTTCCCTACAGGCCGTTGAGACCACCCGGTAGGTCTATCAGCTCAATGTTGGAGCGCAGGGCCTGATCCCGGTACTGTCCGAGGAAGTCGCGGCTCCGGCTTCCGGAGGCGCAATAGACAACGACGGTTCCGGACCGGTTGGCCAGAACCTCGTCGAACCTTTCCGGGCTGGCCTGGGATAGGGGCAGATGCAGCCCGGGAGTCACCCCGGGCAAGTCCGACACCCACTTCTCGTGCTCCTCCCGTACGTCAAGGGCGGTGGCCTCACCGGTTTTCAATAGCTCCAGTTGTGGCGGGACCGGTGCATCCGGGGCCGGCGCTGAACGCGTCGCCGGAACATAGTCGGCGCGCAACGCGGTCTCCGGCTCGCGACCCGGATCCCGGGAGACGCTGAAGGGACGCAGCCGCGCGCTGAGTGCCTCATAAGAGAGCAGACGCCCGGGAACGGACTCGCCGATCCCTGCCAGATGCTTCACGGCTTCGGTGGTCATCAATCCGGCCACAACCGAGGTGGTCACTCCCAGGACACCGGCGGTCGCACAGTCCGGCACGGAATCCGCCGGCGGTTGATCCGGGAACAGATCCCGCAGTCCGACTCCAGGTTCGGGCGCTCCCGGTCCGGACCACCACAACGCCACCTCACCGCGGTAACGCAGCACTGTCCCCCAGATCAGAGGAGTACCGGTGACCTCGGCCGCGTCGGCAACAAGGTACTTGGTGGCGAAAGTGTCCGAGCCGTCGAGCACCAAATCGGCGCCCTTCACCAACTCCACCGCGTTCTGCGTGGTCATCCGTCGGCGAAGCGCAGTCACGGTGATACCCGGCTGCAGGTGCCGGAGCCGGCCGGCCGCCACCTCCACCTTCGGCCTGCCCTGGTCCTCGACCCCGAACAGGATCTGCCGGTGGATGTTGCTCAGATCCACGGTGTCATCGTCGATGACGGTGATGTGGCCGACTCCGACGGCTGCGAGCTGTTGCATCGCCGGACAGCCGAGACCTCCCGCGCCGATGACGAGCACATGGGCGTCCGCCAGCCGCTGTTGTTGCTCCAGGCCGAAGCCCGGCAGGGCTAGTTGGCGCGCAATCCGCCGCAACTCCGTCTCGGGGAAAGAGGTCCGGTTCGCCATCACAGCACCTGCTCCGCCCAGTTGGCCAGCCCCTCGAAGCTGGACGAGGCCACCCCGTGCTCCCGCTTCGGGATCCGACCGGCGGCACGGGACAACCGGCCTGCTTCAACCCCGAGGCGCATCGCCCGTGCCATCGCCACCGGATCCTGACACCGGTTGATGGCGCTGGCCAAGAGCACCCCGTCGCACCCCAGCTCCATGGCCAGAGTCGCATCCGAGGCGGTGCCCACCCCCGCGTCGAGCAGCACCGGGACCGTGGCGCGGGAGCAGATCAGCTCGATATTGTGTGGGTTGAGAATGCCGAGTCCGGTGCCGATGGGGGAACCGAGCGGCATCACGGCTGCCACGCCGGCATCCTCCAGACGGGTCGCCACGACCGGGTCGTCGGACGTGTAGGCGAGCACCGTGAATCCGGCCCCGACGAGTTGTTCACAGGCCTCGAGGAGTTCGGTTGTGTCGGGCAGCAAGGTGTGTTCGTCTGCGATGACTTCCACCTTCACCCAGTTTGTCTCCAGCGCCTCGCGGGCCAGTCGAGCGGTGATCACGGCATCCCGCGCCGTGCGGCAGCCGGCAGTGTTCGGGAGCAGGTCGATGCCGAGCCTGGTAAGCAGGTCGAAGACTGATTCACCGGAGGCGGGCCGGGCCGCTGCGTGGCGACGCATGGCTACCGTGGTCAGCTGGGTGCCGCTGGCCCTGAGGGACTCCTCCAGCAGCGCCTGGGAGCTGGCGCCCCCGGTACCCATCACCAGGCAGGAGTCGTAGCTGCGGTCAGCGATTGTCAACATGCCGGTCAACCGCCCTGAACCGCGGTGAGTACGTCGACCACGTCGCCCTCCGTGACAAGGCGGTCCCACCCCGACCTGGGCACGACCTCCGCGTTGACGGCCACGGCCACGCCGGCGGTGTCGGGGGTGTCAGTCAGTTCGTGGACAATTTCAGCGATGCTGAGTTTCCCGGAATCACGGGGTTCACCGTTGAGAGTGTACTTCATGGGAGTCTCCTGAGTAGGTGTCGTGTAAGAACTGGTCCAGTGCGCCTCGGTCAGCGGCCCTCAGCCGGTGCATGAGCTGAATGACGTAGGGGATCGCATGCGGACAGGTCGATCTCGTGTAACGTGCCGGCTCCGGTCATGAGGTTACTGACCACCTGACCGGCGAGAGCTGAGAGAAGAATGCCGTGCCGGAAGTACCCGGTGGAGATGACTAGGTTGGAGCCCACGCGTCCGAGATAGGGCAGGTCGTCTGGGGTACCGGGACGGGTGCCCACCGCTGCCTCCAGCAGTTCACATTCCTCCAGCCCCGGTATCAGCCGAATGCCGTCCCGGAGCAGTTCGTGAACCGCGCCCGCATTCGGCCGGGTTCCGGAATCTTCGCGACTGCTCGCCCCGAGGGTGAGCGTGCCATCCATCCTCGGGATCAGATACACGGGGCGATCCTCGACGAACGCGCGGATCACCCGGGTGGCCAGCGGCTGCAGGTGTGCCGGTACGGCCAGGTTCAAGATGTCCCCGTGGACCGGCCGGAGTCGCAACGGGTTATCGCCGGAATACCAGCCGGTCACCTGTGCCGCGCCCAGCCCGTTTGCCAGCACGACCAATGCGCCGATCGTGTCCAGGGTCCGGGTTTCACAGTGCACCGCCAGACAGGGATCCGCTCCCTCCAACCCGGTCACCCTTTCACGGATTAGGGTCACACCGCGCCGGGTCAGCACATCCTGTAGCGCTGCAGCGAACAAGCGGGGTGAGATCTGGTGGTCACCGGGGGCGCTCACCGCGCCGGCGATCCGGGGTGAGAGAGCAGGTTCCAATCTCCGGACTTGACGGGGTGTCAGCTGTTCGACTGTCATGCCGTGGTGGCGCTGGTAGTCGCTGAGGGCGGACAGGTGCCTGGCGTCAGCCCGGTCTGCGGCAACCACTACAGTGCCTTCAGTCCGAAACCCGGTGGGCAGATCCGTCGCTTCCGTGATCCGGCCGACCAGGTCCCGATACAGCTTCGCCGAGCTCATCATCAGCGGGAACAGTGGTTCCTGCCGATACTGCACCTCCGCTACCGGGGCCAACATACCGCCCGCATAGTTGGTGGCACCGGAGGCTGGATTCGGATCGACCAGGGTGACCGGTACCCCTTGCTCCGTCAACTCAAAGCAGGTGACTAGACCAACCAGACCCCCGCCGATAACTATCGCCCGATCCGCTACGCCACCCGCCACCTGCCATGCGGTCATCGGGTGGCCCCGAACTCGTCGAGAATGGACTGGGCCAGCTCCCGAGGATCATCTGCCTGCATGAATCCGCGGGAGATCGCCACCCCAGCCACGCCGGTCGCTGAAAGTTCGCCCACGTCTGCAATGGACACGTCCCCGATCGCGACCACCGGGACCGGAGAGGCGGCTACTAGCGGCGGATAACCCGACACTCCGAGGGGAGAACGCCCGGAATCCTTGGTGGGGGTGGGCCGGAATGGGCCAGCACCGATGTAATCGATCACATCGGCGACGTCTTGGGCTGCACGCACCAACTCCATCGTTCCGGTGGTTAGTCCGATGATCGCCTCAGGACCGAGCAGGGCGCGGACATCCGCGACGGGAAGATCGTCCTGACCGACGTGTACGCCGTGAACCGGAACCCCGCGGCGCCTGAGCACGGCGGCGACATCCGCACGATCGTCGACAAGCACCCGGGTAACGGGATTGGCGGCGGCGACGGCGTGGGCGACCTGCTCGGTCAGTTCCGTCAACGCGCGGGCGCTGATCGGTTTGGAGCGGACCTGGATGACACCGGCACCTCCCGCGGCTGCCGACCGGGCGACCTCGACCGTACGGCGGGGCTCCGCGGCCCCGGTCACGACATAACAACTGAAATCAGGTGGTTCCGGCACGGGCGCGACCTCCAGGGAGTGAGGAACAGGACTGTGCCTGGTAGACGCGCCAGCTGCGGAGAATGTGAGGTCCTGGTCCGCGGCAGAATAAACCGGTGCCATTGAAGAGACTCGCTTCCTCCGCTGGTGCTAACCAGACAGGTTCAAACGGTCCCGCGCGGTGGCAGCGCGATCTCAGCCCGATGCCTCGGGCACCCGTGGGGTTCGTTCGACAGCCTAGGTCACCTGGCCGGAATCGACAACAGTTCGGGGGTGGTTTCCCTGTCTTCTATAGGTCGGGGGAATCGGGTCGTGCACAACCAGGATGTCAGGGTGAGACGAAAAGTTTTGGGAACCGGTGGAACATATGGCATGCTATTCAGGTTGACTGCACACGCATGTCTTAGTTGACCGCGGAGTGTCAGCGGCGAACCATGTAGCGAATACGAACCGGTCGAGCACCCGGCCACGGGAAGCGCCGCCAGGGTCCTCTGTTCAGAACTCATTAAGGATTGTCATGAACATTCTCGATAAGGTCGATGCAGCACAGCTGCGCGACGACCTCCCGGATTTCCGCCCGGGCGACACCCTCGACGTCAATGTCAAGGTCATTGAGGGCACCACCACCCGTACCCAGCTGTTCAAGGGCGTCGTGCTGCGCCGCCAGGGCAGCGGTATCCGCGAGACCTTCACCGTCCGCAAGGTTTCCTTCGGCATCGGTGTGGAGCGTACCTTCCCGGTGCACTCCCCGAACATCGATTCCATCAAGGTCGTGCGCCGCGGTGACGTCCGTCGTGCCAAGCTGTACTACCTGCGTAACCTGCACGGTAAGGCAGCGAAGATCAAGGAGAAGCGCTAGTCCCGGTGCTTCCACTGAGGCACTGAGCAGCTCTGCTCCACCGCCCCGGTCAACGGTTCACACCGTTGACCGGGGCGGTTTCTCCGTCTGTGGTCCAGCGGATTATGAGGTCCTACTCGCTCCGTCACTGAGCTGCTTTGAAAGTAGGGGGGACTTGCCAGCCATCTGTCCAGGGAGTGTTCCCCCGGTCAGAGCGTGTGGTACACCACGGTGCGGGTGCGGAAGCGGTGTCCCGACCTACTGCTACAGTCAACGACGTGACTGATTCATCCCGCGACAAGACCCCAGCCCATCCCGGCTCGACAGCCTCGGAGAAGGCGGGCGACACCGCAGCCGAGGACGTGCGGGACAATCAAGAGGACTCGGCTACGGACAGGGAAGAGAAGAAGCCCACGCCCTGGTACATCGAGGTGCCGGTGGTCATAGTCCTGACTCTGCTGATCATCTTCGTCTTCCAGACCTTCGTCGGCCGCATGTACCTGATCCCCTCGCAATCCATGGAACCTACGCTCCATGGTTGTGAGGGATGTACGGGAGACCGCATCTTCGTGGATAAGCTCAGCTACAATTTCTCGGACCCAGAGCCGGGTGACGTGGTGGTGTTCAAGGGCACGGATTCCTGGAACACCAACTTCGTGTCGCAGCGCTCCCAAAACGACATTCTCCGGGGACTGCAGAATCTCGGTTCCTACGTCGGGCTGGTCGCGCCGGATGAGAATGACCTGGTCAAACGCATCATCGCCACCGGTGGGCAGACCGTGTCCTGTCAGGCCGGTGATCCGGGCGTCATGGTAGACGGTGAGGTGGTTGACGCCTCCTACACCCTGCAGCCCCCGGCTTTCCCGGTCAACGGGAACACCGGTTCCGAGGAATGCGGCGGAGACTATTTCGGTCCCGTCACGGTTCCGGAAGACAATTACTTCATGATGGGCGACAACCGCACCAACTCCCTCGACTCCCGCTACCACCTGGGCGATGAGCATCAGGGCACTATCCCGGAGGAGAATATCCGGGGCAAGGTACAGGCTGTCATTTTCCCGTTCGACCGCATCGGTGGAGTCGCGGACCCGGACATCCAGGATTAGCACGTCCCGGCTCGGGGAGTACGAGATTTTCCCGGTCAGGGTTTCGCGGCCTGATTGGCGCGGATGAAGCTGCCCGAGGAAAGGACCACGACACGGTGAGTAACCGACCAACCGAATCCGAGGCCGAGCAGAAGCCTCGCCCCTGGTACGTCGAGTTGATGATGATCGTCATTGCCGTGGTGCTGATCATCTTCGTGGTCCACACCTTCATTGGCAGGATCTACCTGATCCCCTCCGGATCCATGGAGCCGACCCTGCACGGTTGCGAAGGGTGCACCGGCGACCGTATCGCCACGGAGAAGATCACCTATGCCTTCACCGACCCCGAACCCGGCGACGTGGTGGTGTTCGCGGGAACCGGGTCCTGGAACGCCGACTATGACTCGTCCCGCTCCGGTAACGCGGTGGTGCACGCTCTCCAGGACTTCGGTGCCCTACTCGGCCTCATCCCGCCGGACGAGAACAATCTGGTGAAACGGATCATCGCGACGGGTGGACAGACTGTCTCGTGCCAACCAGGGGACCCGGGCATCATGGTCGACGGGGAGAAAGTGGATGATTCCTACACGTTGCAGCCGCCGCAGAATGAGGTGGCCGGAATCAACGCCTCGGATGAGTGCGGTGGTCCCCACTTCGGTCCGGTCACTGTCCCGGAAGACCATTACTTCATGATGGGGGACAACCGCACTGACTCTGCCGACTCCCGGTACCACCTGGGCGATGAACATCAGGGCACTATCCCGGAAAAGAACATCCGGGGCAAGGCGCAGGCCGTTATCTTCCCCTTTACCCACCTCAGCGGGATCGAGGACCCGGGTATCCAGCTCTGACAATTGACCGCCGTGAAGGATGGAGATCTCTGATGCCGCGTGTGCGTCGTCTCAAACAGCTGCGGACCTATGAGGTCGCGCTCTCGAAACACGGCCTCGGGCCGGTGGCGGGCGTCGACGAGGCCGGCCGGGGAGCATGCTGCGGACCGATCACCATCGCCGCCTGCATCCTGCCGGACCATCCCGTCGCGGAACTGGATAAGCTCACCGACTCCAAGCAGCTGAGTCCCGTCCGGCGGGCACAGTTGCTACCGGTGATCAAAAAGCATGCGCTCGCCTGGTCGGTGGTTTCGGTACCGGCCACCGTCATTGACACCCGGGGTATCCAGGACGCCAACATCTCCGGCATGCGGCGGGCCGTTGCCGCGCTGGACCTGCGTCCCGGCTACGTGCTCACGGATGCGTGGCGGGTGCCCGGGTTGTCCTGTCCCCACCTGCCAGTGACGGGCGGCGACGCCGCCGTCCGGTGCATCGCCGCCGCCAGTGTCCTGGCGAAGCAGACCAGGGATGAGCATATGGTGGAGCTGGGTCTGCGGCACTCGGGATACGGGTTGGCGTCCCACAAAGGCTATGGCACCAGTTCGCATCTGGCTGCGGTGCGCCGCCACGGCGGCAGCCCGGAGCATCGATATAGTTATGCGAATGTGGCGCAGGCACACGAGGAGTGGCTGCGTGGATCGCACCGGGAATCAAGGGAAGGCAGGGCATGAGCGCTGAGGAACTCGACAATTACGAGGCGGAGGTCGAGCTGTCGCTCTACCGGGAGTATCGCGACGTCGTCAGCCAGTTTTCCTATGTGGTGGAGACCGAGCGCCGGTTCTACCTGGCAAACGCGGTGGAATTGATTCCGCACACCAACGGCGGCGATGTCTACTACGAGGTTCGGATGTCGGACGCCTGGGTGTGGGACATGTACCGTTCCGCCCGTTTCGTCCGCTACGTTCGGGTCATCACGTACAAGGACGTCAACATTGAAGAGCTCGACAAACCCGAGCTGATCATGCCGGAGTAGCCGACGAGGTACAATCGGGCAAGCTGACACCGGCTGCTGCTGTGGAGAACCAGGGTTCTCCACAGCAGCAGCCGGTGTCCGCGTTCCGGCATTGCCCTGCGGGTCCCATCAGGTGATGGTGAACGGGAAAGTTCATCAACACAGCTCATGAGGGGGAAACCATGTCGGGAAGAATCAGCGGCCACCAGGACGCCAGACGCGCACTGGGACGCAGTGGAGAGCAGTACGCAGCGGGCTTCTATGAAGGGCGCGGGGCCCTGGTCCTCGGCCGGAACATCAGTTATCCGTTCGGCGAACTGGATCTGGTGCTGCAGGAGCCGGACAGCACGGTCGTCTTCGCGGAGGTGAAGACGCGGGCCACCCTGGCCTTCGGCGGAGCGGAATCCGTCACCCCGGCGAAGCGACGCCGCCTACGAGCTGCCGCCACCGCCTGGCTCGGCGAGCACCGCGAGCTGGGCTGGGTACCGGTGCGTTTTGACGTCGTGCTGCTGGTGGTCGCCGGAGATGAGGCTCCGGGGCAGTTCACCATCGATCACTACGAGGGGATTTTCGATGGCGCTCGGTAAAACGACCACGGCGGCTCTGACCGGCGTCCGTGCCGACATCGTCACCATAGAAGCCAATATCGGTCCGGGGCTTCCCGGGATCCACATTGTCGGACTCGGGGACACGGCCATCAGTGAAGCCCGGGACCGCATCCGCACGGCGGTGGCGAATTCCCACCTGGAGTGGCCCAAAACCAAGGTGGTATTGAGCCTGTCGCCAGCTTCCCTCCCGAAATCAGGATCGCACTTTGACCTGGCGATGGCGATGGCCATCCTGACCGCACGGGAGGGCCGCCCGGAGGTGACCAGCCGCCTGAACAGCACCCTGCTCCTGGGAGAGGTGGGCTTGGACGGTGGCATCCATGCTGTGCCCGGCATCCTGCCGGCGCTGCTGGCCGCGCGCGAGCACGGGTACCGCTGCGTAGTCGTTCCACCGGGCAACGCGGCTGAGGCCGCCATCCTCCCCGGTACCGACATCCTGAGTGCCGGTACTCTCCGGACGGCCTTCGAATGGGCCGCCGGTCGCGGAGAGCTGCCCCGGGTCACCTCCGTCGGGGAGATCACCGAAACCCCGCCGCAGCCGGACATGGCGGACATTGCGGGACAACCGGAAGCCAAATTCGCGGCGGAGGTCGCTGCGACCGGCGGCCACCACATGATGCTGCTCGGACCACCGGGATCGGGCAAGTCGATGATCGCGGGCCGCCTCCCCGGTCTCCTGCCACCGCTGACCGAATCCGAGTGCATCGAAACGACCTCGGTGCACTCCGTTGCCGGCCACGCCTTCCACGGCCCCGTGTGCCGTGCCCCCTTCATCGCTCCGCACCACAGTGTCAGCCGGGCCGCACTATTGGGCGGAGGAGCGGGCAACCCGCGCCCCGGAGCAGTCAGCCTGGCACACCACGGTGTCCTGTTCCTGGATGAAGCCAGTGAGATCCCGGCGCCCGTCCTCGACTCTCTGCGCACTCCACTGGAGGACGGGGTAGTCCAGCTGGTCCGATCCCGGCGGGAAGTGCGTTTTCCCGCCCGTTTCCAGTTGCTCCTGGCGGCAAATCCCTGCCGTTGTGCGGCCGAGGAGGTGCACCGGTGCAGATGCACGCCGCGCCAGCGGGCAACCTACCTCAACAACCTGTCGGGCCCGCTACGGGACCGGCTCGACATCACCGTGCGCACCCATTCCCGCGGCGCGGTCATCAGCACGACCGGCTCGGAGGGCAGCGTCACTATCGCAGAGCGGGTGGCGGCGGGACGGGAGCGGGCCCGGGAGCGCTGGTCCCGGTACGGTCTCGGCCACCTCCATAACGCGGTGGTCGATCCGCACCTGCTGCGGCGGTATTTTCCGGCCGACGATGCAGCAATGGCGCTGCTCGGTGCCCATCTCGGGGACGCGGAGGTCAGCCAGCGCGGCGTGGATCGTGCGCTGAAACTGGCCTGGACCATCTGCGATCTCGAGGATGCCGACCAACCGGACCTCGACCACATGGCTCGCGCCCTGGAGCTGCAGGGGCACGCCGGACTCGTGGGGGCAGTGTGAGCGCGCGGGAATCCTGGGCCTATCTCTCCCGGGTCGTGGAGGGGCCCAGCCGGCATCTCCAGGATCTGTTCCGCGAGGGGCACAGCGCCGACGACATCGCCGCCGCTATCCGCAACCGGAAACCGTGGCTGGGACCACTGCTGGGGGAGACCGCCAGTCGTCACGGATGGGAACGCGCCACCGAAGATCTGGCCCGGATCGAGGAACTCGGCGGCCGGTTGATCACGCCCGAAGACACCGAATGGCCGCGCCGGGAACTGGACCAGGCCTTCGGATTCGCGGCTTCCGGACTCAGTGAGCATATCCGCTCTCACCAGGCGGACGCTGTTCCTCCACATGCTTTATGGGTTCGCGGCGGCAGTCTCGCCCGGGCCATCGCGCAATCAGTCGCAGTCGTGGGAACCCGGGCGGTGAGCCGTTACGGCATGGAGGCCACCAGGATGATCACCGGCGGCCTCAGCTCCCATCAGTGGAGCATCGTGTCTGGCGGGGCCCTGGGGATCGACACAGCGGCTCATGAGGAGGTCCTGCAGAAGCAGGGGACCACGGTCATGGTGGCCGCCTGCGGACTGGACCGGGCCTATCCGGCACGCAATCAGCCCCTCTTCGATCAGATCGCATCCTCCGGCAGCGGGGTGGTGGTCAGCGAGTATCCACCGGGCATTCCGCCCCAGCGGCACCGCTTTCTCACCCGTAACAGGCTGGTCGCGGCGCTGACCCAGGGAACGGTGATCGTCGAGGCTGCATGGCGTTCCGGCGCCCTGAACACGTTGAGCTGGGCCAGTGCGCTGGGGCGCGTGGCGATGGCTGTGCCCGGACCGGTGACATCCGCAAACTCGCTGGGCTGCCACGATCGCATCCGCGACGGCCGGGCCCAGTTGGTCACCAGCAGCGATGACATCCGGGCGTTGCTGGGCGGGATCGGGGAACTGGATCTGGAAAAGCAGTATGAACTCCAGTTCCCGGGGACAGCGCCCCAGGGGCTGAGCCGAAATGAACTGCGTGTCTACGATGCGCTGGAGGAGAACCGCGACCGGGACACCGAGGAGGTGGCGGCGACCGCCGGCCTACCGCTGGCACTGACCGTGCACCTGCTGGTGGATCTGGGGAAGCAGGGGTTGGTACTCCGTAACGGCACCCGATGGCGCCGAAATACCCCGGGGGACCAGGAAGTTTGAGAAAGTTTCGCGGAAAGGGTTGCCTTGCCAGCCATCTCCACCTAAAGTATGTCAGGCAAGCCTAAGTTAAGTCGACGGGATGTCGGGCTGGACGTCCCGCTGGCGGTCGGAGGTTCTCACGATACGTGGTTTTGAGAGGATGCCGCGCATCACGAATCTCCGGCAACTAGGGTTGTGGATTATGGGTGAGTCAAAGAAGAAGGCGACGCGGAGGCAACGGACCGCGTCGCCTTCTTCTGTGCCTGAGCACCAAGAAGTCGCTGGCGGAACCGGGATGGGAGGGCCGGCGCGGCAGGTGGCCGAAGCCGTGGAGGATTTCGCGGAGCAGCAGCTCCTGGTGGCGGGGCGTTCTCCGGCCACTGTGCGCGGGTACCGCTCTGACTTGCTGAATCTTGCTGCGGGAATTTCCACTTTCGCTGATTTCACGCTCAACAACCTCCGGGCCTGGCTGGCGGAGGCGGTGGTGGAGGGGAAATCACGGGCCACACTGGCGCGGCGTACCGCTTCGGCGCGGGCCTTCAGTACCTGGGCAGTGCGCCAGGGGCATCTCGAATCTGATGTGGCTGCCCGTCTGGTCACCCCCAAGGTGAACCGGTCACTGCCGAAGGTGCTGGGAGAGTCCCAAGCTGGCGAGTTGATGGGGAACTCGGCCTCCGCAGATGAACCGGAGTTCCTCCGGGACAGCGCAATGCTGGAACTGCTCTACGCCACCGGCATCCGGGTCGGGGAGTTGTGCGGCCTCGACATCACCGACGTTGATCTGCCGGGACGCACCGCTCGAGTGACGGGCAAGGGGGACCGGCAGCGGGTCGTTCCTTTCGGGCATGCCGCGGGCGATGCCCTCCGACAATGGCTCGACCAGGGCCGTGATGAATTTGCCCGGGAAACCGACGCCCTTTTCGTCGGTGTACGGGGCGGCAGGATCGATCCCCGACAGGTGCGGCGGGTCGTTTCCCGTGCGGCCACCGTGACCGGTGCTGCCGGGTTGACGCCGCACAGCCTGCGCCACACGGCTGCCACCCACCTTCTCGAAGGGGGAGCGGACCTACGGATCGTCCAGGAGATGCTCGGCCACTCCTCACTGCAGACCACGCAGATCTACACCCATGTCAGCGCGCAGCGCCTCCGCGAGGCGTACCGGCAGGCGCATCCACGGGCTTGAGTCGGATGATCGGTGCGGCCAGCAGTCCCAGTGGATTGAGATAGCTCTCGTCCCTGCGCGCACCCCAGTGGAGTCCGGGCCAGCCATCGGTCGCGGGGGCCAACGTGCCGATCACGTCACCGGCGGCCACGGGGCCGCCCTGGCTGACGCGGGGATACACCGGCTGGTACGTGGTCCGGATGCCATCTGCATGGTCGATGGAGATCACCGGGGCGCCCGCGACCGGTCCGGCGAAGGCCACGATCCCGGCACCGGCCGCGCGAACCTCTCCGCCCAGGGAAAGCGCCAGATCAACCCCACGGTGCCCAGGCAGCCAGTTGTGCTCCGGCTTGTCGAAGGCGCGTAGCACCGATACCGCGGAGGGTTCTCCAGTGCTCGGATCCAGGTAGGCGCCCCCGTTGGTGCCCGCCGGGACCGCAACCTGCTCCGCCACTGTTGCCGGAAGAACTGCCGGCTCCGGAGGTTCGGCGGTGCACGTCGCGGTCACGCTGACCACGGTCAGAAGAACTCCCGTCATACCTGAGACGAGCCGGTCCGCCGCAGTCGGACGTCGGGCCACGCGCCTGATGGGAACTGTCTGCCGGGTGAATGGTCGTCGCATGGTCTTGAGCCTTTCCGATCCCGTCCCGGACTGGAAGCGCCACCCCGGAGGCTTGTGGATAGTGGGGCAGGTGAGGCCGGTGGCGAAACCACCTGTGGACAACTCCACTCCGCGTTTGGTCGGCCCGGACAAACACGGTATTATCGGCTGCAGCAGTGTGTTCTCCTTCGTGTGTCTGCGGTATTTTCGGAGCATGTGGTGGGGTGACGCACTGACTACGCGCGACTCAGACCCCGCTTTCGGGGTCCGCCGTTGACAAGGTCCCGGTTCTTTTTGGAGCCGGGTGTCAGGGGCGGCTGGGTCGCCAGGGTGCGGGACAACTCCAAAACCCGCACACGTTCAGAAAACCAAAAGCACAACTACAGAAAGGGAGCATCCCATGGCAGTCGTAACCATGCGCGAGCTTCTCGACGCCGGTGTCCACTTCGGCCACCAGACCCGTCGCTGGAACCCGAAGATGCGTCGTTTCATCTTCACGGACCGCAACGGCATCTACATCATTGATCTGCAGCAGACCCTGACCTACATCGATCAGGCCTTCGAGTTCGTCAAGGAGACCGTTGCCCACGGCGGCACCATCCTTTTCGTCGGCACGAAGAAGCAGGCCCAGGAGGCCGTGCAGACCGAGGCTGAGCGCGTCGGCATGCCCTACGTCAACCACCGTTGGCTCGGCGGCATGCTCACCAACTTCCAGACTGTTTCCAAGCGCCTGCACCGCATGAAGGAACTGCAGGCCATGGATGAGGCTGAGGACGGCTACCAGGGCCGGACCAAGAAGGAAGTTCTCATGCTGACCCGCGAGCGCACCAAGCTCGAGCGTGTCCTCGGCGGTATCGCCGACATGACCAAGGTGCCCTCGGCCCTGTGGATCGTTGACACCAACAAGGAGCACATCGCCGTCAACGAGGCGCACAAGCTCAACATCCCGGTCGTGGCCATCCTGGACACCAACTGTGACCCGGACGTCGTTGATTTCCCGGTCCCGGGCAACGACGATGCCATCCGTTCCACCGCGCTGCTGTCGAAGATCATCGCCACCGCCGTGGACGAGGGCAAGAAGGCACGTGAGGAGCGTCAGCTCGCTGCTGCCAAGGAAGCCGCCGGCGACACCCAGGAGAAGGTCGAAGCCGACGCTGAGCAGGCAGCCGAGGCCACCGGTGCTGAGGCACAGGCCGCCCCCGCTGAGGCGGAAGCCGCACCCGCTGAGTCGGACGAGGCAGCCGAGTAGTTGCCGCCTGAGATGGTTCGCCACACGGTGAACCATCGTTGGCCCTCATTCTTCCCGTACTCGCCAGGTGTTTCCTGCTGGGCCGGGAAGTGGGGGCCTTTCTCATGTCCCGGGGAGTGATTCGGCTAGTCACTGGCTCGCAGCTGGGACACCGGCAGAATGTGAGCAGTGGTCTTTCCACCGCAGACACCGGACTATCCCGTTGCGGTCGCACCAAAACCCGGGGCTGTTTCCAGCATGGATCATCCATGTCGAGTACGCTTTCCAACGAATAATGTTCCTACTAAAGGAGGATCGCCCGAACTATGGCGAACTACACCGCTGCAGACGTCAAGAAGCTCCGCGAGATCACCGGTTCCGGAATGATGGACTGCAAGAAGGCCCTGGAGGAGAACGCCGGTGACTTCGACAAGGCCGTCGAGCACCTCCGCATCAAGGGTGCCAAGGACGTGGGCAAGCGCGCCGAGCGCAACGCCACCGAGGGTCTCGTCGCCGTTTCCGGCAACACCATGGTCGAGGTGAACTCGGAGACCGACTTCGTCGCCAAGAACGCCGAGTTCAAGGAGATCGCCGACAAGATCGCCAAGGCTGCTGCCGCTGCCAAGGCCAACTCCGTGGAGGAACTGGCCGAGGTCGAGGTCGACGGCAAGAAGGCCGCTGACGTTATCCAGGAGCTGTCCGCCAAGATCGGTGAGAAGCTCGAGCTGCGTCGCGCCGCCACCCTCGAGGGCGATGACGTGGCCGTGTACCTGCACCAGCGTTCCGCTGATCTGCCTCCGGCAGTCGGCGTCCTGGTTGCCTACACCGGCTCCGGTGACGGTGCCGCTGAGGCCGCACGCAATGTCGCGATGCAGGTTGCCGCCCTCAAGGCCCAGCACCTGTCGCGCGAGGACGTTCCGGCCGAGGTCGTCGAGAAGGAGCGTTCCATCGCCGAGCAGATCACCCGTGACGAGGGTAAGCCGGAGAAGGCCATCCCGAAGATCGTCGAGGGTCGCCTGAACGGTTTCTACAAGGATGTCGTCCTGCTGGAGCAGACTTCGGTCGCCGACAGCAAGAAGACCGTCAAGCAGGTCGCTGACGAGGCCGGTATCGAGGTCACCAGCTTCGTCCGCTTCGAGGTCGGCCAGCAGTAGAGCCGGTCAGTCCCGCCGCCACCCGGCGGCGGTGACACCGACCGCACCGATCCCCGGTTCCCACCCATGAGTGGAAACCGGGGATTTCTGCGTCCCATGAACCGGGTTGGGGGCGACGCTCCCGCCCCGGGTCGGGGGAACACACGGCAACATCCGCCGGGCCGTCCCCGGTGCGCACAGGTACCGTCCCCCGGGGAGGTCCCCACTCCTTTCCCCGCCGATGCGCTGAGGCGGTAGGGGCGCGTCCGGAAGGCCGGGGAACTGCGGGTTTTCCGGAACTTCCGGGTTCTCCCGCGGCGTTGAGTTGGGGAAGCAGTGGCACGCGGTAGGATTGAGCAGGAAAATCCGGTACCGCGTATTCCGTCCGGGAACCTTTCCAGATGTTTTTCAGTCCTCTTCACCAAAGGAGCCCTCACAGTGACCACCCCCGCTGAAAGCGATCAGACCACCGGCTACAAGAGGGTCATGCTCAAGTTGGGCGGTGAGATGTTCGG
This sequence comes from Corynebacterium halotolerans, assembly GCF_050107895.1. Classification (GTDB taxonomy): domain Bacteria; phylum Actinomycetota; class Actinomycetes; order Mycobacteriales; family Mycobacteriaceae; genus Corynebacterium; species Corynebacterium halotolerans_B. Next base: position 90,461 of record NZ_JBNILW010000001.1, read on the forward strand.
CGGCGGTAACGTCGGTATCGATCCGGACGTCGTCGAGAATGTCGCCCGTCAAATCGCCGAGGTCGCCAACAACGGCACCGAGGTCGCGGTCGTCATCGGTGGCGGTAACTTCTTCCGCGGGGCGCAGTTGCAGCAGCGTGGCATGGACCGGGCACGTTCTGATTACATGGGCATGCTCGGGACGGTGATGAACTGCCTGGCGCTCCAGGATTTCCTGCTGCAGCAGGGCGTGGAGTGCCGGGTGCAGACCGCCATCAACATGGCGCAGATCGCCGAACCCTACCTGCCGCTGCGGGCCGCGCGCCACCTGGAGAAGGGGAGGGTGGTCATCTTCGGTGCCGGGATGGGAATGCCGTACTTCTCCACGGACACCACCGCGGCCCAGCGCGCCCTGGAGATCGGCTGCGAGGTGCTTCTCATGGCCAAGGCGGTGGATGGGGTCTATGACGATGACCCGCGGACGAACCCCGATGCGCAGCTGCTCACCCAGATCACTCCGCGGGAGGCGATTGAACAGGGCCTGAAGGTCGCCGACGCCACCGCATTCAGCCTGTGTATGGACAACAACATGCCGATCCTGGTGTTCAACCTGCTCACGGAAGGCAACATCGCCCGGGCCGTGTCGGGGGACACCATCGGTACGCTCGTTCGTTCCTGATAGATTTGGACAGGTAGTACACCTCGTGGCAGTCGGTGGTGACCATTGGCGCCACGCCGACCGCGGCGAGAGCGTGTGCCCGACATCCCGACGCAATTCAAGGAAGCAGACACATGATCGACGAAATTCTGTTCGAGGCCGAGGAGCGCATGACCGCCTCCGTCGAGCACACCCGTGAGGATCTCACAACCATCCGCACCGGTCGGGCCAACCCCGCCATGTTCAATGGTGTCATCGCCGAGTACTACGGTGTGCCCACACCGATCACCCAGATGGCCACCATCTCGGTGCCCGAACCGCGCATGCTGCTCATCAAGCCCTATGAGATGTCCGTGATGGGTGAGATCGAGAACGCCATCCGCAACTCCGATCTCGGCGTGAACCCGACGAACGACGGCCAAGTGCTCCGCGTGACCATCCCGCAGCTCACGGAGGAGCGCCGCCGGGAGATGGTCAAGCTGGCCAAGAGCAAGGGTGAGGACGGCAAGATCGCCATCCGCAACATCCGCCGCAAGGGCATGGAGCAGCTGAAGAAGCTCCAGAAGGACGGCGATTCCGGCGAGGATGAGGTCCAGGCAGCGGAAAAGGAACTGGACAAGGTGACCGCCACCTACGTCGGTCAGGTCGACGAACTTGTCGAGCGCAAGGACAAGGAACTGATGGAGGTCTAACCCTCCGGGTCGCCAGACAGATATCTGGGGGACCGACCCGCCGGCCACGGAGCGTGGATGCGGCGGACAACTCTGGGCGCAGCCTGCCCGAGATTAACCCGCGCTGTGACTATGATGTGTGGGAACGTGCCGGGGGACCGGCTCCGGAAGGGTAGGCTGCGTCTTTTTCGTGCCCTGGTGCCGCTTCCGGGGTCAGCGTCCGCCGGCGTGATCGGCAGGAAAGGTTCCAGGTGAGCGAAGCAACAGAATCCGACGGGGCGAAACGGTTCCTCAAACCGAGGCGCTCCGCCGGCCGGGATCTCAGGGCAGCGACCGCCGTCGGGTTGGTCCTCTTCGCCCTGGTCGTGATCGCGGTCATCATCGGGCCGTGGGGCTGGTACTCCCTGGTGGCCGTGGCCGCCGCCCTCGGGACCTGGGAGGTCTGCAGTCGTCTCCGTGAGGGCGGCTACGTCATCCCCCGGACACTGATGATTTTCATGGGCCAAGCCATGATCTGGTTGTCCTGGCCCTTCGGCACCACCGGCTTGGTGGCGGCCTTCATCACGGCTGTTCTGGCCTTGATGGTCGGACGCCTCTTCCATCACGGCCGGAACACCCCACCGAAGAACTATCTCCGGGACACCGCCGTGGGCGTGTTCGTGTTGACCTGGATTCCGATGTTCGCTTCTTTCGCGGCGATGCTCTCCCTGCTGGAGACCCATGATCTCCCGGGCGGCTACTTCATCATCACCTTCATGCTCTGCGTGATCGCCTCGGATATCGGGGGCTATGTCGCCGGCGTGAGCTTCGGCAAGCACCCGATGGCCCCGGCGGTCAGCCCAAAAAAGACCTGGGAAGGCCTCGCCGGCTCCGCCGTCTTCGGCACGGTCGTCGGCTCGCTGGCCGTTGCCCTGCTGCTGAGCTTCCACTGGTGGGTCGGTGCACTGCTCGGGCTGCTCCTCGTGGTGTGCGCCACCCTGGGGGACCTGGTGGAATCGCAGTTCAAACGGGAACTCAAGATCAAGGACATGTCCACACTGCTACCAGGGCACGGCGGGATGATGGACCGTGTCGACGGTGTCCTGCCCGCCTCCATGGTCACCTGGCTGATTCTGAGTTTCATCGGCGGTTAGGGGGATCGGGGTCCGTCCCATGGCACCCCACCGCCGTCCTACCTGATGGCACCGTGGGTTGCCAGCGATGGGCAGGTGGCCTCACCCGCCCCTCGGGCTCCCACTGGCCGCTGTGGGCTAGCGTAGCTGCTTGCGCAACTTACGGACCTGGCGGCGCAGCTCCATCATCCGCACCATGCCGACCAACGCGATGATGAGGCCGCCCGCGATGGCGGTGATGAGGTATCCGATGCCCGCGGGGAACTGGAAGCTCCAGGCGAAGAGGTTCAGCTCCACCTGCTGCTGGTTCTGCAGGATGAAGACGATCAGCAGGATGAGGATGAGCAGGCCGACGACCATCGCCACCCAGGTGCTGCCCGCCAGGGAACCGGTGGTTGCCCGGCCCCGGCCGGTGCGGGGAGCCGGGGTGGCCGGGGCAGGTGCAGGGGCGGTGCCGGCTGGTTCAGGATCCTCCTCGGGGACCGCGGGAAGCTGTGTCGTCTCCGTGGGGTCGGTGCGGGGATCCGTCGGATCGGGGAAGTGCGGCGTGCCGCTGTCCCGGATGTCCTCGTGGATCGGTTCTCCGGACTCTGGGTGTCGCTTTGTCATGTCCCCAATCTAATGCCCTTCGGTGTCAGGTGCGCCACCAATTCGCGGTTTCCGCTGCTAACAATTCGAGAACAACCGCTGCCACGTGCAATGATGGTCCATACCATGGCTGAACCTGTGAAACTGCAATTCGCCGCTCCCAAGCGCGGCATGCCACCCAAGCATTTCGCCGATCTCGACGTCGACGCCCGCATTGCCGCGGTCACCGAGCTCGGTCTCCCGAAATTCCGCGTCGATCAGATCGCCCGTCACTACTACGGTCGTTTCGAAGCTGACCCCTCCACCATGACTGACCTACCCGCCACGGCCCGCGAGAAGGTCAGGGAGGCTCTCTTCCCCGAGCTGATGACCCCGCTGCGGGTCGTGGAAACCGATGACGGCGGCACCCAGAAGACTCTCTGGAAGCTGCACGATGGCACGTTGCTCGAGTCGGTGCTCATGCGCTATCCCGACCGGGCCACCCTGTGCATCTCGTCCCAGGCCGGCTGCGGCATGAACTGCCCCTTCTGCGCCACCGGGCAGGGCGGGCTGGACCGCAACCTGTCCACTGCAGAGATCGTGGACCAGGTGCGTGCCGCAGCCGCCACGATGGAAGCTGAGGGGTCGCGTCTGACCAACATCGTGTTCATGGGGATGGGGGAGCCGCTGGCCAACTACAAGCGCGTGGTCTCCGCCGTCCGCCAGATCACCCAGCCCGCCCCACAGGGCTTCGGTATCTCCCAACGCAATGTCACGGTCTCCACCGTCGGTCTGGCACCGGCGATCCGCAAGTTGGCCGACGAGGACATGTCCGTCACCCTCGCGGTCTCCCTGCACACCCCGGACGATGAGTTCCGGGACACGCTGGTCCCGGTCAACACCCGCTGGTCCGTTGCCGAAGTGCTGGACGCCGCCCGTTACTACGCGGACACATCCGGCCGTCGCGTCTCGATCGAGTACGCCCTGATCCGCGACAAGAATGACCAGCCGTGGCGCGCCGACCTGCTGGGCAAGAAACTGCACGCCGCCCTCGGGTCGAAGGTGCACGTGAACCTGATCCCGCTGAACCCGACCCCGGGTTCGGAGTGGGATGCCTCGCCGAAGGAGCGCCAGGAGGAATTCGTCCGACGCGTCATCGAGCAGGGTGTGCCGTGCACGGTCCGGGACACCAAGGGTGATGAAATTTCCGCCGCCTGCGGCCAGCTCGCCGCGGATGAGGAACAGCAGGTCTCCTAGCCCCGGCTCGGACAGGGTCGGGTGGTGAACGGGAGGATTCCGGGACGGTACCGTGGAGCGTGCCGGAAGACCACCGATCGTGCAAAGGATCCCGCCGTGACTGTCCCAGAACCACATCTGCCACCACTGCAGCCTGACCCGGGGGTGCCTGCCCTCGCGGTACGGGGCCTGACCAAGGCCTTCGGCTCCCATGTGGCGGTGGACCGTCTCAGCCTGGACATCCCCCGCGGAGCGATCTACGGCGTCGTCGGTCCCAACGGGGCGGGCAAGACCACGATGATCAACATGGCCACCGGTCTGTTGACCCCCACCGAGGGGCAGGCCTGGATCTGTGGTCATGATGTCTGGCAGGACCCCCTGCCCACGAAGAACGCCATGGGATTGCTGGTCGACGTCCCGGTATTCGACCGGCTGTCGGGTCCCGAACTCCTGCAGTACCTGGGCGGGCTCCGCGGGATGAACGCGGCGGATGTGGCGTCGCGCAGTGCGGAGCTGCTCGCCGCCCTGGGACTCGCCGAAGCCGGGGAGCGGCGCATCGTCGACTACTCCGCCGGCATGACCAAGAAGATCCTGCTGGCGGCGGCCCTGCTGCACAATCCGGAGATTCTCATCCTCGACGAACCCCTGGAGGCCGTCGACCCGGTCTCCGGGCGGCTGATCCAGCAGATCCTGCGCAACTACGCGGCTGCCGGTGGCACCGTCGTGCTGAGCTCCCACGTCATGGAGATTGTCGAGGGGCTGTGTGACCATGTGGCGATCATCAATCAGGGCCGTGTCCTCACCGCCGGGCACGTGAACGACGTCCGCCAGGGACAGCCGCTGGCGGACGTCTTCGTGGGCTTCGTCGGTGGGACCGAACTCAGCGAGGGCTCCCTCGGCTGGCTGCGGGGAGGGACACATGACTAGCCCGGCCCAGACGCAGCGGGCATCCGTGCCCGGCAACAGCTCGACCACCCGGCTCCTGCTCAGTCTGCAGTGGCGGCTGTGGAAACGCACCGTCTCCGGGAACCCGGCCATCACGATGATGGCGGTGCTCGCCGGTTTTTACGCCCTGATCGGTCTCGTCACCGGTTCCGTACTGGTCTTTCAGGGGCTGACCTCCGGTCCGTCCACTCTCGTGGCCGCGGTGGTGGGCGCGGGCGTCCTCGGCTACCTCATGCTCGCCCTGTTCATGCCCTCCGGGGAAGGCCAGCTGCGTCCGACCTCCTTCACCTTGCTGCCCGTGACATCACGGGAACTCACCCCGGCGATGGCGATCTCGACGATGATGCAGGCCCGGGGCGTCATCGCCGCGATCTGTACCCTGGTGACGCTCACCGTGGCCACTGTTGCAGCCGCGACCGGTGGGAGGGCCTGGTTGATCCTGGTGGTCGTCCCCATGACGCTTCTGGGACTGGTTACCGCCCTGCTGTTGGGGGAACTCCTGGCCGCTGTCATCGGCAGTGGGGGGAGAGTCTCCCGTGAGCGGACCGGGGTCTTCGGCATGCTGGTGTTTCTGGTCGTCGTGGTCGGTTATTCCCTGGTGACCTCCAGCGGTATCGGGACCGCGGAGATAGAGCTGTTCGGCCGGGTCCTGTCCTGGACCCCGATGGGTGCGACCGGAGGCGTGATCGCCGCTGTGGCGCAGGGCAGCTGGGTGACCGCCGTACTGCAGTTGCTCATCGCCGTTGCCACCATCATTCTGGGAACCTGGTGGTGGCGGAACCGGATCGACCGGGAACTACGCGCCCCACTGGATGCCGGAACCTCTGCCACGGAGGAAAAGGAGACCAGGGGGCAGCGTCGGCTCCTGCTGCCGGGCGTGCCCGATACCCCGGCGGGGGCGGTGTTCTCCCGGGCGTTTCGTTATCTGCGCCGGGACAGCCGGTTGCTGCCGTCCGTCATCATGGTTCCGCTGATGGGTGTGTTCTTCCTGGTACAGGGTCTGCTCGGCCAGTCGGGCATGATCTACTTCGGCGCGGTGTTCATGGCGTTGCTGGCGGGGACGGTGGCGTCCAATGACTTCGGCTATGACGGCCCGGCCGGTTGGCTCCACCTGGTCACGGGCGTCCCGCCGCGGACCCAGTTGTTGGCCCGGCATGCCGCGTCCGCCGCGCCGATGTTCGGAATGCTCCTGCTCTACGTGGTGGTGATGGTCATTCTGGCGCCGGACACCGGGCTGGCGGCGCTGGTGGGCATCGCTGCGGTGGGGATGCTGGGGACCAGCCTCGGTGTCGCTCTGCTGCTGACCACCTTCAACCCGTATCCCACCTCCAAACCGGGCACCAACCCGTGGAGCGACAAGAGCGGTTACAGCGGTGCGGCCTTCATCGCCGCCTTCACCGCGATCTTCCTCGGCTGGATTCCCTCGGCTCCGGGCGGTGCGATGATGCTCATCGGCCACGGTTCCGGAGCCGTGGGCCTGATCGTCTCGGGTGTGGTGCTGGCGTTGCTCCTGCCCGGGGTCTTCTACGCCGTGGCGATCCATCTGTGCGGCCGCCGTGTCAGCCGGGAGCGGGTCGCGATCCAGCACAGAGTCCGGCACTGGGTGAACTGACATCCGGTGTCCACCTGCGGACCTGCCACGGCAAGGGTGGTGGGTGCCTCCCGGGAACTGCCCGCCACGGGCGGGATCCGGCGTGGTGGGCCATGACACTGATGTCGGGCCCAGCCGACGGCCTCGGCCGCAGTCGGCGGAGGACAGCGGCCCTACTTCTCCGGTATGGCGCCCGGGGCCGGTAGGAGCCAGCGCGGGATCACCGTGCCCGCATCCACCGGGGAACGGCGTTCTGTAACTTTCCGTCCCCCCCCCAGACCGGCGTCCAAGCTGCGCTTCGCGGGGGCCGGGTCCCGTTCCACACCTGTCTGCGTGCGCAACAAGACCGCCGTCCACGGAGATTTCCGTGAACGGCGGCTACTGTATCTGGCGGCCTCGCCCCCGAGGCGTCCTAACGGACGTCGGTGGACTTGGACTGGGTGACTCCATCCGGCAGCTGACGCAGGTGCTGCACGCGGCCGGGCTCAATGTTGTGGGCACGGAGCTGAGAATCGGTCAGCTCGGCGTAGGGGCCCTGCAGGGTCTTCTGGAGGTAGGGCCACTCCGGCTCCTGGTGTCCGACCGGCTTGTTCCGGGCGGTCAGGGTGCGGACCTGGTGCAGCTTGGGCTCGAAGAGGTGGATGAGCAGACCGATGGCGATGATACCCGCCAGGGACAGCAGCCAGATCGTCTCGACGTGGCCCTCGTGGTTGCCGAAGTTAAATCCGAGCAGGAACAGCACGGAGACCCAGCCGGCGATCTGAATGGCGGTCTTGCTCAGACCGTGCCAGCCCCAAGCGGCCGACGGCTCATCGAGGGTGGACACGCCGTTGTGGACCTCGGGCGCGATTTCGTGGGAACTAGCCACGTTCATCTCCTTCATACGAGCTTCCCGCGCCGGGGAAACGACCATTCTCAGCCGCTCCACCTAACGCCGAAAGCCAGGCTTTCCGTACAAAACACTTACCTGTATCTTTGCACATTCGCAGTTGTCGTGCGAGAAGGACACCCCCACCATCCGGTGCCTCGGCATATTCGCCGACCAGGCGATGTCGGCGCCACCACCGGGTGCGACAATGGACGGGTGACCAAGCGCATCCTCATTCTAGGCTCCACCGGTTCCATCGGCACACAGGCCCTGGAGGTGATCGCTGATAACCCGGACAAGTTCACGGTCGTCGGCATCGCCGCGGGCGGCTCCGACCCGGAACTGATCCTCCGCCAGGCCCGCAGCCTCCAATTGGCACCCCATCAGGTCGCCGTGGCACGTGCCGACGCCGCCGACGCCGTCTCTGCTGCGCTGGGCGGCACCGTGCGTTCCGGTGCACACGCGGCGGAGCAGCTGGTCCGGGAAACCGCGACGGACACTGTTCTCAACGCTCTCGTGGGCTCCCTGGGACTGGGCGCCACTCTCGCAGCCCTGGCCACCGGTGCCACGCTGGCCCTGGCGAACAAGGAATCCCTGGTGGCCGGCGGGGATCTGGTCATGGCGCAGGCCGCGCCGGGACAGTTGATTCCGGTCGACTCCGAGCACTCCGCCATGGCGCAGTGCCTGCGCGCCGGCACCGCTCGGGAGGTGGACCGGCTGGTGCTCACGGCCTCCGGCGGCCCCTTCCGGGGCTGGCGCCGGGACCAGATGTGGGACGTCACTCCCGAGCAGGCGGCGGCACACCCCACCTGGTCCATGGGACAGATGAACACCCTGAATTCCGCCACCCTGATCAACAAGGGCCTGGAGCTGATCGAAGCGACCCTGTTGTTCGGCATCGGCGCGGAGCGGGTCGACGTCACGGTGCACCCGCAGTCGATCATCCATTCCATGGTCACCTTCACCGACGGCGCCACCATCGCCCAGGCCTCCCCGCCGTCGATGAAGCTGCCGATCGCCCTCGCGCTGGACTGGCCGGCCCGTGTGCCGGAGGCACAGCCCGCACTGGACTTCCGCACCGCGCACGACTGGCGGTTCGAGCCGCTTGACGACGCCGCGTTCCCCGCCGTGCAGCTGGCCCGCGACGTCGCCGGCCGGGGCGGTACCCACCCGGCGGTTTACAACGCCGCCAACGAGGAGGCCGCGGCCGCATTCCTGACGGGCCGGATCCGCTTCCCGGAGATCGTCGATATCGTCGCTGACGTCGTCGGGCAGGGCTCTCAGTTTGCTGGTGTACCCTCAACTGTCGACGATGTTCTGGCCACCGAGACGGAGGCGCGGGCCCGGGCGAACGAGCTCGTGGCGCAACGGGCACACTAGCCCGCCCCCGCGGGGAAGCACGGCGTCGGAACCATAATTTTCAAGCACCAACCGCTAGGAGAGTTGCGTGGCGGCATATCTGCTCGGCGTCCTGCTGTTCGCCGTGGGCATTGCGGTGAGCATCGCCCTTCATGAGCTCGGCCACCTGCTGGCTGCCCGGGCCTTCGGGATGCGGGTCCGCCGGTACTTCATCGGATTCGGGCCGAAGGTCTGGTCCTTCCGCAGAGGGCAGACCGAGTACGGTGTGAACGCCCTGCCCTTCGGCGGGTTCTGTGACATCGCCGGCATGACCGCCCAGGACGAGGTCACGCCGGAAGAAGCTCCGCCCGCCATGGTCAACAAGCCCTGGTGGCAGCGGGTCACCGTGCTCTCCGGCGGAGTCGTCATGAACATCATCATCGGGTTCGTGGTCCTGTATCTGGTGGCGGTGTTCTCCGGCATCCCGAACCCCTACGCGGACCGTACCCCCACGGTCGGGGAGACCGTGTGCGTCGCGGACCAGATCGATGAGGAGACCTCGGCGGACTGCGCCGGTGCCGGACCTGCCGGGGAGGCCGGCGTCGAGGTGGGGGACAGGCTCCTGGCGCTCAACGGCGAAGAATTGGAGACCTTCACCGATCTGCGGGACCGGGTGCTGACCATGCCCGGAGAAACCGTGACGCTGACGGTGGAGCGAGACGGCCGCGAACTGGACATCCCGGTTCCGGTGACCGCCACCGACCGCCTCAGCCCGAACGGTGAGCTGGTGGAAACCGGTGCCGTCGGGCTGGTCAACGCCCCGGTGGAGGATGCGGTGAAACAATTCGGCCCGCTCGAGGCGGTTCCGGCCACCCTGACCTTCACCGGGCAGACGCTGGAGGCGACGGTGGATGCGTTGATCGCACTGCCCGGCAAGATCCCGGGAGTGGTGGCCTCGATCTTCGGTGCGGAGCGGGACGTGGAGTCTCCGATGAGCGTCGTCGGCGCCTCCCGGGTCGGCGGTGAACTGGTGGAACGTTCCCTCTGGGCGATGTTCTTCATGATGCTGGCGAGCCTGAACTTCTTCCTCGCCCTGATCAACATCGTCCCGCTGCCGCCGCTGGACGGCGGGCACATCGCCGTGGTGTTCTACGAGAAGATCCGGGACTTCATCCGCCGACTGCGCGGTCTGCCCGCCGGCGCTCCGGCCGACTACACCCGGCTGATGCCGATCACGTTGGGGGTGGCCGCGCTGATGTTGAGCCTGGGGTCGATCGTGCTGATCGCGGATGTGGTCAACCCGATCAGGCTCTTCGGGTGAGACGGTCCCCACACCCCGGCTGACCTCGGCTGATCCGCGCGCACCGGTTCCGCGGGAATAAGGCGAAGGTGTAACCTGGTTGGTGTTTAGAGCTACCCCTACAATCCCACAATCTTCAGGGCCGGAGCCGGTAGACCATCCGCGGCCCGCAGCTAGGAGCGATAACTGTGTCGATTCCCATCGGTCTCGGACTTCCCGAAGCCCCGCCGCCCACGCTCGCGCCGCGCCGCAGGACACGGCAGCTCATGGTCGGCAGCGTCGGAGTTGGATCGGACCACCCGATCAGCGTCCAGTCGATGACGACCACCAAGACCCACGACATCAACGGCACCCTGCAGCAGATCGCCCAGCTGACGGCGAGCGGCTGCGATATCGTCCGGGTCGCCTGCCCGAAGACGGCCGATGCCGAGGCACTGCCGATCATCGCGAAGAAGTCCCCGATCCCGGTGATCGCGGACATCCACTTCCAGCCCAAGTACATCTTCTCCGCCATCGAGGCCGGCTGCGCCGGCGTGCGCGTCAACCCCGGCAACATCAAGGAGTTCGACGGCCGGGTCAAGGAGGTCGCCAAGGCCGCCGGGGACGCGAATATCCCGATCCGCATCGGTGTGAACGGCGGCTCCCTCGATAAGCGCCTGCTGGAGAAGTACGGCAAGGCGACCCCGGAGGCGCTCGTGGAGTCCGCCATCTGGGAGGCGGGCCTCTTCGAGGAGCACGGCTACGGGGACATCGCGATCTCCGTCAAGCACTCGGACCCGGTCATCATGGTGGAGGCCTACCGTCAGCTGGCCGAGCAGACGGACTATCCGCTGCACCTGGGTGTCACGGAGGCCGGCCCGAAGTTCATGGGCACCATCAAGTCCTCCGTGGCCTTCGGCGCCCTGCTGTCCCAGGGTATCGGTGACACGATCCGTGTCTCCCTGTCCGCTGACCCGGTAGAGGAGATCAAGGTCGGCGACCAGATCCTGCAGTCGATGAACCTGCGGCCGCGCAAGCTGGAGATCGTCTCGTGCCCCTCCTGCGGCCGCGCCCAGGTGGACGTGTACCAGCTGGCGGATGAGGTCACCGAGGCGCTCGACGGCATGGAGTATCCGTTGCGCGTCGCTGTCATGGGATGCGTCGTCAACGGCCCGGGAGAGGCCCGCGACGCTGACCTGGGCGTGGCCTCGGGTAACGGCAAGGGGCAGATCTTCGTCAAGGGCGAGGTCATCAAGACCGTTCCCGAATCCCAGATCGTGCAGACCCTGATCGAGGAGGCGGAGCGCATCGCACAGGAGCAGGGCCTCGAGGAGATCGAAGGAACCAAGGCCGAAGTCAAGGTTACGCGCTAGACACTTTCCCGGAGCCCTCGGCTCCCCACGGCGCGGCCCCGTTCGAAGCGGCGGGGACCGCGCCGTCACCGCTGTTCTCCATTTCGAGGACGCGTCAATGTCTGCTGAATTTTCCCTGTGAAACCTCTGCGGTGTGTGGTCTCGGCACCGTCGCCGAGTGGTGTTAGCCTACCGGCATGAGGAAATCCGTTGCCCTGCTGATGGTGGTGGGGACCGTGGCAGGAAGCCTGGTGGCCTGCACCCCGAAACCTGCGGTGGCGGAGCCGGTCGCGGAAGAGTTTCTGGAGGCCCTGGCGGCCCGCGACATGGATGCGGCGCTGGAACACGTGGACAACCCGGCGGCCGCCCGGACGATTCTGGCCGCCACCTATGACGGCCTTCAGGCCGAGGGCCTGGAGATTTCGCTGAACCGGGTGGACTCCCAGGACAACCTGGCCGAGGTCGGCTACACCATGGCCTGGGATCTCCCGCGGGACCGGATGCTGGAGTACGACTCCACGATGACCCTGACGAGGTCAGAAGGGGAGTGGACCGTGCGCTGGCGCCCCACGCTGGTTCATCCGGAGCTGGGGGCCAACCAGCACCTGGAGCTGCGCTCCGTGCCGGCGGAGCAGGCCAGTGTGATCACCTCCGACGGGGCAGAGGTGCTCGGTTCCGGCGTGGTCCACCGCATCCTCGTGGATACGGGGAAGATGTCGGATCCGAAGATCACCGCCGCCCGGATCGCTGACGCCGTCAACGACGCCAAGCGGGGCGAGGACTCCGGTCCGGCGCTCGATCCGGCGGTCCTGGCCGACCGACTCGCGGAAGCCTCCGGCACCTACTCGGTCACCACCATCCCGCAGCTGCACGGTCCCGCGGTCGCCGATCAGCTGGGCGATCTGGCCGAGGTGTCGCTCAACGAGGAAGCCGCCATGGTGCCCACCGACCCGGATTTCGCCACCGACATCATGTCCCGGGTGGGCACGATCGTCGCGGAAGATCTCGAGGGGACGGACGGGTGGCGCGTGGCCACCGTGACCTCGGAAGGGGCGGCCTATGACGACGTCGCCTATGAACCGGCGCAGCCGGCCCCGGCGATCCGCATCGGTCTGGGCTATGACATCCAGCGCGCGGCGGAGGAGGCGGTGAGTCTGCGCCGGGACATGAAGGCGATGCTCGTGGCCATCCGTCCGTCGACCGGCCAGATACTTGCTGTCGCCCAGACGGATCAGGCCGACGAAGACGGCAACATCGCGACAATGGGGCAGTACCCGCCGGGTTCGGTCTTCAAGGTCATCACGGCCGCCGCCGGCTTCGAGCGGCAGGAACTCACCCCGGAGTCGATCGTGCCCTGCCCCGGCTCCATGGACATCTACGGCCGGATGGTCACCAACTACAACGGCTTCAGTCTCGGAAATGTGCCGCTGGACCGGGCATTCGCCTCCTCGTGCAACACCACCTTCGCGGACATGTCCTACCAGTTGGCGCCCGGGGAACTGCAGGAGGTGGGCAAACAGTTCGGCGTCGGGGTGAACTACGACATCCCGGGCCTGGACACCGTGACCGGTTCCATCCCGGAGGGGGAGACCGCCTTGGACCGTACGGAGGCGGGCTATGGCCAGGGTCTGGACCTGGCCAGCCCCTTCGGCATGGCGCTGATGTCCGCGACGGTCGCCGCAGGGGCCACACCGGTTCCGCGGCTGATCGACGGACACGAGACCCAGGTGAGCGAGGACGCACCGCCCCTCGACGAGGAGACGGTGGCGCAGCTGCGCCAGGTGATGCGTTCGGTGGTCACCTCGGGTACCGCCCGTGGCATGCAGGCCGAGGGCGAGATCTACGCCAAGACCGGGGAAGCGGAGATCAACGGGGGCTCCCACGCCTGGTTCACGGGTTTCCGCGACGACGACATCGCCTTCGCCACCCTGGTGGTTCTCGGCGGTGGTTCGGAGACGGCGGTGTCCGTCACCGACCACTTCTTCCGTGCCCTGGACGAAGCCCGCACAGCCCGGGAACCGGATGCCGAGCTCGACCTCACCGGGGAGACCGTGACCGCCACAGGGCCGCAGTAAACCGGGGCGTCGACAATCCCGGTGGATCTGCCGCGGCGTCCGAAAACCGCAGGACAGTTCACGGCCACCACCGCGTCCACTACCCGGCTGGACAAGCGGACTACCATGAGAACCATGTCTTTAACCCGCGCAATGCTCACCCCCGGAACCCCCACCCCCATCCGGGAGGTTCCCAAGCACATCGAACGTCCCGAGTACGTCTGGAAGGACGAGGTCCAGGAAAACGTCGGAGAAGCCTTCATCCAGCCCCCGGAGGTCATCGAGGCCATGCGGGAGGCCTCGAAGATCGCGGCGAACGCCCTGCAGGCCGCCGGTGCCGCCGTCAAACCCGGTGCCACCACCGATGAGGTGGACCGCGTGGCTCATGAGTACATGCTGGACCACGGCGCATACCCCTCCACCCTGGGCTACCGGGGCTACACCAAGTCCACCTGCGTCTCCCTCAACGAGATCATCTGCCACGGTATCCCGGACTCCACCGTGATCGAGGACGGCGACATCGTCAACATCGACGTCACGGCCTACAAGAACGGGGTGCACGGTGACACCAACGCCACCTTCCTGGCCGGTAACGTCTCCGAGGAACACCGGTTGCTGGTGGAACGGACCCACGAGGCCATGATGCGCGGCATCAAGGTGGCCAAGCCGGGACGCGAGATCAACGTCATCGGTCGGGTCATCGAGTCCTATGCCAAGCGTTTCGGATACAACGTGGTCCGGGACTTCACCGGACACGGCGTGGGCCCGACCTTCCACAACGGCCTGGTGGTCCTGCACTACGATTCCGACGTCTACCGCGACATCCTCGAGCCCGGCATGACGCTGACGATCGAACCCATGATCAACCTCGGTGCACTCGACTACACCATCTGGGATGATGACTGGACCGTCCAGAACACCGACGGCAAGTTCACCGCCCAGTTCGAGCACACGATCGTCATCACCGATGACGGCAACGAGATCCTGACCCTGCCGGATGCCGCCCAGGCCTGATTATTCCGGAGCGGGAGCGAATGCATCCCGCTCCCGGCGGTAAACCGGTGATATTTCTCGTACACTGTGATAGTTCCCGTTCCGGACCCGGAAAGCAGCAGAGTTGGTCATGGCCCCCACAAACCGGGTGCTCACCGCCGAGCACCTCACACGGTTCTTCGGGCGCGGTGACACCCGCACCACCGCGTTCCGGGATCTTGACGTGGCTGTCCCGCGTGGTGAGTGGACCACGGTCCTCGGCCCGGCGGGCTCCGGGAAGACCGCCCTGTTCGAGTGTCTCACCGGTCTGGCGCTTCCTTCGGAGGGCAGCGTATTCATCCACGACGGAAAACACTCCAGGCGCCGGGCGCTGGAGCTGAGCTCATTATCTGATAACGCCCGGACAAGACTCCGACGCAGCCGGATCGGGGCGTTGCCCAGTGAGTGCGACCTGATGCCATCCCTCACCCTGCGCGAGAACCTCCTGTTGGGAACCCGCCTGGCACGTCACCGCGTCGATCGGGCCGCGTTCCGCGAGCAGTGCGCCGACTATGGTCTCGGTGCACACCTGCGGAAATCGCCGGACAGCGTGCCGGCGGACGTCCGTCTCCGGGCCCGGCTGCTCCGCACCCTGCTGACGGAGCCGGATGTCCTGCTTCTCGATGAACCCACAGCGGCCCTGGAGGCGGGACAGACGGCGGATCTGCTCCAGCTGCTGCGCGAACTTGTCACCGCCCACCACACGGTGGTGGTCTGCACCAGCGATGACCGGATGGCTGAGCAGGGCGATCACGTTCTCATGCTGCCCGGCGGTCTCCCGGCCGGAGTGGACCGGCCGCATCCTGGGTCACCCGGTGATTCCCGTGTACCGCGCATGCCGGCTCTGAAGGGGGTGCCACCGGTCACGGCCCCGCCTCGTCCGGCGCAGACCGAACCGGACCCCGTCGCCGCGGAGCTGCTCCCGGTTCCGGCTTCCCGGCTGCAGGTGACCACACCAGGGGAGGAACCCTCCCGGTGCTGAGGCTGAGTCTCGGGCAGCTCCGCCACCGCCCCTGGCACTTTCTCTGGATGGCTCTGGGAATCTTCGTGGCGGTGGCGCTCACGGTGGGCACGGCCGCCATCAGTGCCTCACTGACGCACTCCGCCCACCAGATGCTCGCACGCGGTTATGAGCACACCGACGTCGTCATCGACCTGGCACCCACGAAGCAGGACACCGCTGGGGCGGTGGTGGATGCGGTGCGGCGCACCCCGGGGGTGGCGGACGCGGTCTTCGACCAGACGGGAACGGCGTCGGTGTCGGAATCGGGATCGTTGCACGAGACGGTCACCGTGGCGGCGGTCAGCGACGGACCGCAGCAGTGGCGTTTCCTGCGTGACGGGAGACTGCCGCTATCCCCCGGGGAAGTGGCCACCACTGACGAGGACATCCCCCTGGGATCCACCCTTCTGCTGCGGCCCGGGCAACGGGGCAACCCGGTGCCGGTGACGGTGGTGGGGAAGATGGGTACCTCAGCTGCCGAGGACCTGGAGCGCGCCACGATGTGGCTGGCTGTACCGGCGGCGGTGGCGGAATGGTTCCCCGAGCAGGCCAGCGGAGAAATCAGGGTCAGCGCGGCACCCGGCGCTGAGCCGCAGGAACTGGCCGCCGGTCTGGAGACCGCCCTGGTGCCGGTCGCCGGAGCCAGCGCACGGGTGAGCACGGCGGAGCAGCAACTGACCACTCTCGTGGACGACTACCTGGCAGGACAGTTCAGCTGGTTTCTCGCGCTCGGCGTGTTCATTCTGGCCGTCCTGGCCGGGATGGCCCTGCTCCTGTATACGGCGTGGCTGCTGATACTGCAGGGGCGGCTCACCGAAGTGGCTGCCCTGCGGACGATGGGGGCCACCTCCGCGCAGCAGCGCACGGCGTTGCTGGTCGAAGCCAGTCTGGTCACACTCCCGGCGTGGGCCGTGGGCGCTCCGACGGGCATGCTGCTGGCCCGGATGCTGGCGGGGCAGCTCGGTTCGGAGGTGCCCCTGTCCACGGTCACTCTCGATCCCGTGGCGCACCTGCTCATCGGAGTATCGGTCGTGGCGCTGGCACTGACGGCGGCGCTGGCCGCCTACCGGCGGGTGGAGCGGCGGCTGGTCCGGCAGACGCAGGACTCCGTGACACGTCGGGATGGCCAGCTCCCGGTCCTGATCGGGGGAGTGCTCCTGCTGGGCTTTGGATTAGCGGGGTTACAGGTGGATCCGGCTGATGGCCGGCCAGGCGGGATGGCGACTGCGGCCACCACCGCTCTGCTGGTCTTCGGGCTCCTACTGGGAGTGGCGCTGTTGAGTGCCGGGCTGTTGCCGCTGCTCTGGTGCTGGATCTCCCGCCTGTCCGCGGGGCGCGTCCCCGTCTGGTTGACCCTGGGTCTGGCAGAGGCGGGGCACCGCCGTCGGGGGTACGCGGCCCTGTTGACTCTCCTCGTCGCCGGCACCGGCCTGGCCACCGTACTGCTGAGCGCGGAGCAGCCGTTCCGGGAGGCGTTGACCCCACGCGGCAGCGACGGCACCGCTGCGGAGTCCGTCGATCTGGTGATCACCGGGGCGGGGGAGACGCTTAACCCGGGGTTGTTGGACGACGTCGCGGCGCTGCCGGGAGTCACCGCTGTCGTGGCCCCGCCCGCCCTCACCATCACGGGTCCGGAGGATCACCCGGACACGGCTTTCGCCCTCAGCGACAGTGACGCCGCCGCGGTACTGGGCGAGGGGTACTCCGGGTCCTTCTTCCCGCAGCCCGGCGAAGTGGTGCTGGGCACCGCGTCCCCCCTGCGTTCCGAGCTGATCAACGGTTCCCTCACCACGGTTGATGTTCTCGGCCAGCCCTTCGAGATGACGGTGGTCTTCGGTGCCGGTCCCCGCACCCTGATCGACGCCGCTACCGCCCGCGAGGCCCAGACCACACTGGCCGGCCAGCGCGGAGTCCCGGTGGATCTGGCCCCCGACCTGCCGGCACCGGTGGCCCTGGTGCGGCTGTCCGAGCAGGTACGCCACGACGCCGCGGACCCCACACTCGAGCAGATCCGGGGGCTGCTGCGGAACAATGAGCAGCAGGTCTCCCTCCAGGTGGCCCCACCGGCGAGTCCGGACACCGGGCCGTCGGGCTGGCTGGTCGCGGTGCTCCCGGCTCTGCTGGTGCTGCTGGCCAGCTGGGGCAGTGCGGCCAATCTGCTCGCGGCGGGAGTGCCCGCCTGTTCCCGCAACATCATCAGAGCCCGGCAGCTGGGGCTGACCGGTGGGCAATGCCGCGCGATGGTCGCGATGTCCCTCGGGCTGCTCGCCCTTCCCACCGCCACCGTGGGGGTAGCGGCGGGTGACCGGGTGGCGGCGGCGGTTCTTCCCGCCCTCTCTGCCTCCGGTGCCACGGCAACCGGCACGACGTCGGCGTGGCTGCCCGGGGCCGTCGTGCTGACCAGCACCGCGGTCGTCCTGGGAGTCGGGTGGCTTCTCCTGGCGCCGCGGAACGGTTCCGGTGCTAGTCCGACGGCCGCGCGATCGGCTGCTCGGTGACGATGATGCCGTCCGCGTCGGCGTAGAGGTAGTGGCCCGGGATGAAGTCCACACCGCCCAGGCTCACCACGTCATCCCGCCGGCCCGTGCCTTCCTTGGCGGATTTACGGGGATTGGTGCCCAGTGCCTTGCAGCCGAACTCGAGTGTGGCAAGTACCGCGGTGTCGCGGACCGCACCGTTGATCACGACCCCGGCCCAGCCGCTGCTGACTCCCGCGGCTGCGATCATGTCGCCCATGAGGGCGGTGTGAACTGACCCGGCGCCGTCCACGACGAGGACGCCGCCCGGGTTGGGTTCCCCGAGGATCTGCTTGATCAAGGCGTTGTCCTCGAAACAGGTGACGGTGGTGATCACGCCGTGGAAGTCAACGTGCCCACCGAAGTCACGGAACTGGGTGTCACAGCTGCGGGCGTCCGAACCGATGATGTCCACCAGATCGGCGGTGGGGAGGAAAGTGGTCATGGCGTTACCCTATCCAGTCCCCGCCCGCTTCGCCGGGGATTTTCCGCACCGGTTCGGTAACCAGGCTAGAATTCCAGGCCGAGCAGGGCGTTCTCGGTGACCTCCGGCAGCGCTGGGTGGATCCAGTACTGCTTCGTCGCCACTTCCCGGACATCCAGGTCGAAGGTCATCACCGTGATCATCTGCTGGATCAGGGTGGCGGCCTGCGGACCCATGTAGTGGGCGCCGAGCAGCTTGCCCGTCTTCTTGTCGGCGATCAGCTTGACGATGCCGGTCTGATCCTCCATGGCCCAGCCATAGGCGACGTCGCCGTAGTTCTGGACCTTGACGGTGATGTCGTAACCGGCCTGCTCCGCCTCCTGCTGGGTCAGCCCCACAGTGGCGATCTGCGGATGGGTGAAGATCGCGGAGGGGACATTCTCGCGCGGCATCCGCCGCAGGTCGTCGGGGTGGCTCAGGTTGTGTCTGACCGCCCGGGTCTCGGCGTTGGCCACGTGCTTGAGCTGGTAGGGCGATGAGATGTCACCGAGTGCCCACACCCCTTCTGCGGTGGTGCGGCCGTAGGGGTCGACCGTGATCCGCTGCTCGGCCATCTCGATGCCGGCGGATGCCAGGTTCAGCTGGTCCCCGTTCGGGGTGCGGCCCGTGGCCACCAGCAGGATCTCGGCGTTGACCCGGGCACCGTCGTCGAGGTGCAGGGTGATCCCGTTCTGGTCCTCGCCCGCGGCGGTGACCTGTCGACCCAGGCGGACGTCATAGCGCTGCTGGGCCAGTGCCGTGAAGCGGTCGGCCAGGTCGGCGTCGAGGTGGCGCAGCAGCTTGTGGGAACGGTTGACCACGGTCACCTTGGTACCCAGAGCCTCGAAGACGTGCGCGAACTCCATGGCGATGAAACCGCCGCCCATGATCACGATGGACTTCGGCTGCTCCGGCAGTCGCATGATGTCCTCGTTAGTGTGGTAGCGCACGCCGGAACGGGAGATGACCGCCGGGATATTCGGGCGGGAGCCAGCGGCGATGACAATCTGGTCGCCGGAGATGATCTTCTCCTGTTCGCCCTGGCCGGTGCGCAGCGTGCGCTCGCCGACGAACGTGGCGTGCCGGTCGTAGACGTCGATGTTGGGGGTCTCCGGACCACGCCGGTAGTTCTCGCCGGCCTCGGCGATCTTGTCGATGCGGTTGAGGAACACGCGGTCGACGATGGAGCGCCAGTCCACGCCGTTGACCTGGGCGTCGACGCCGAGCCGGGCGGAGTCGCGCGTGACCAGCGCCGTGTCGGCGGCGTAGACGTACATCTTGGTCGGGATGCAGCCGACGTTCATGCAGGTGCCGCCGAACTTGGCCTCCTCGATGATGGCGATCGACATGTCGTCGTGCTCCGGGCCGGGGATCGAGTTGCCCGATCCCGCGCCGAGAATGATCAGGTCGTAGTGGGCATCGACTTTCGTCTCGCTCATATAGGTCTCCTTGTGCACCCGTACACTCCGCGGGTCTCGTGGCTGTGGCAGGGTCGCACGGACCAATCCCGACAGCCAATAAATAAACTAAAGGTTCAGCGGTAAATGCTATCAAAATTGCCCGGTGGGAGAGACATCCCCGGAGGCCCCGGGAGGAAGATGTCCGTGCAGCCACTCGACCGTGGTCTGCAGCGCCTCCTCCCGGGCGTGCTGCATGGACAGGTACACGTCATGGCGGGCCCCCTCGATCGGGGCCACCGTCACATCGTTTCCCAGCACCGGTGCCCGCCGCTGGATCTGTTCGACGTCGAGTACGGCGTCCGCCGTGTCGGTGGCCGCGGTATAGGGCCGGTTGAGCCAGGATTTCGTGGAACACAGTGTCAAAACGGGCACGCTGACGTCCACCCCGCCATCATGGATCTGCTTCTGCCCCTCCAGCACCGCCCGGACCCAGGCGAGGTATTTCGGGAAGCCCTCCACCGGCTTGTAAGCGGTGTCGAAGTCCCATTCGCGGTGGATGGACTTGCCGTAGGCGCCGAGATTGCCGCCGGGCAGCGGGATCCAGCCGAAGCGTCGGCCGAGGAGGTTGAGGACCGGGCGCGCCAGCCGCACGACCAGGCGGGGGTACATCATGTCCAACCAGGGACTGTTGAGGATGAGGCCGCCCACGCGGGCGTGCCGGACCGGATCAGAGCGGCGCAGGTGATCCAGCCACAGGGGGAGGATCAGTCCACCTGTGGAGTGGCCGTTGGGAATGACCGTCGGGTGTACCGCGGTGATCAGGTCCAGCGCGCTGCTGAGATCAGGGAAGTAGTGCTGCAGGTTCTCGCTGTAGTGCCAGCGCTGCCCGTGCCGTCGGCTACGGCCGCACTTGCGCAGATCCACCGCATAGACGGCCATGCCCGCCTCGTGCAGGTATTCGGCGACATGGGTGGAGAAGAAGTAGTCCGTCATTCCGTGGACGAGCAGGACCGCAGGGCGTTGCCGCCAGTCGGCCTGGTCGGTTCCCGCGGGAAGGTGGCGGACGACCGTGGCGATGGCCCGCCCCTCGCCCTCGGGATCCTGGCCCAGGTCCAGGGTTCGGTGGGTGTAGCCGGGGCCCAGCAGGTCCGGTTCCCAGTCCCCGGTGTCGCCGGAAGTCTGTTCGGCAGGTGTCGCGCTCATGGTCTCAAGCTTAAGCACGCGGGTGTCATGGCGTGGGGGCGGGAGCCGGGCCATCAGGGGCGCGGCGTCGGGCGGCAACCGGGGGTTAAGGTGGGGGTGAGGCTGCTCATACCTGGCGCATTCGTGGGGTCCATGGACGGTCATCCCGCGCCGAGGGCGTAAGCTGAGTTGTCGAAGATACCGTGCGGGTTCGCCGTGGGTGTGTGACCCGCACGGTGACGTGAGTCCCCGAGCAGCTGCATGCGTCGGGCATCAGCCCAGGGAAACTGATCCTAAAGCGAAGAGGTAGATGAACGTGTCAGACACACAGAAGATCACCGACGAGGTCGATGTCGCACTTGTCGGCGGCGGCGTCATGAGCGCCACCCTGGGAGCCATGCTCCGTCAGCTGGAGCCGAGCTGGTCGCAGGTGGTCTTCGAGCGGCTCGACGCCCCCGCCCAGGAGTCGTCCTCCCCGTGGAACAACGCAGGCACCGGGCACTCCGCGCTCTGCGAGCTCAACTACACCCCGGAGAAGAACGGCAAGGTGGACATCACCAAGGCCGTGAACATCAACGAGAAGTTCCAACTGTCGCGCCAGTTCTGGGCCCACCAGATCGACAACGGTGTGCTCGGAGACCCGACCGAGTTCATCAACCCGGTGCCGCACGTCTCCTTCGGCCGTGGCGATGATCAGGTCCGCTACATCAAGAACCGTTATGAGGCGCTCGCGCCGCACCCGCTGTTCCCGAACATGGAGTACTCGGACGACCGCGCGACCTTCGACGAGAAGCTGCCGCTGATGGGCCGGGGACGCGACGCCGACGAAAAGGTCGCGATCTCCTGGACCGAAGCTGGCACGGACATCAACTTCGGAGCCCTGTCCCGGCAGTTCCTCGACGCCGCCCAGCAGCAGGGCACCGAGGTCCGCTACGGCCACGAGGTCAAGAGCATCGACCGTGAGGGCACGAAGTGGAAGCTGACCGTCAAGAACCTGCACACCGGTGACAAGCAGGTCATCCGCGCCAACTTCGTCTTCGTTGGCGCGGGCGGCTACGCCCTGGATCTGCTCCGCAGCGCGGGGATCCCGGAGATCAAGGGCTTCGCCGGCTTTCCGGTCTCCGGCATGTGGCTGCGCTGTACCAATGAGGAGCTGATCGAACAGCACGGCGCCAAGGTCTACGGCAAGGCATCCGTCGGTGCCCCGCCGATGTCGGTGCCCCACCTGGACACCCGCGTCATCGACGGTAAGAAGGGTCTGCTCTTCGGGCCGTACGGCGGCTGGACCCCGAAGTTCCTGAAGGGGGGATCCTATCTCGACCTGTTCAAATCGATCCGCCCGGACAACATCCCGTCCTACCTGGGTGTGGCGGCGCAGGAGTTCGCCCTGACCAAGTATCTGGTCACCGAGGTCATGAAGGACTTCGACGATCGTGTCGAGGCGTTGCGTGAATACGTACCGAACGCCGAGGGCAAGGACTGGGAGACGATCGTCGCCGGTCAGCGCGTCCAGGTGATCAAGCCCGCCGGTTTCCCGAAGTTCGGTTCCCTGGAATTCGGCACCACCCTGATCAACAACTCCGAAGGCTCCATCGCCGGCCTGCTGGGCGCCTCTCCGGGTGCCTCCATTGCACCGGCCGCCATGATCGAGCTGCTGGAGCGCTGCTTCGGCTCCCGCATGATCGAGTGGTCCGACAAGCTCAAGGAGATGTTCCCCTCCTACGGCAAGAAGCTCTCTGATAACCCGGAGCTCTTCACCGAGATGTGGGACTACACCCAGGACAAGCTGCAGCTGAACCGCTAGCCAGCGCCCCTGACGCCCCCGCGCTGTGCAGCTCCCGCCGGTGCCGGGGCGTTTCGCGTCTCTCCCGCCGCGGCAGTTCCAGGTTCTGGTTCCACGCGCGCGATCTCTCGAACCGTCCTCTTCCGCCGGCGCCGCTGCCGGGATAACATCAGGGTCCAAGAGACCCGTCGATCAGGGGAGCGCGCCATGGGCCGACTCATCTACTTCATGATCACTTCGCTCGACGGCTTCGTCGCGGACCGCGAGGGCCGATTCGACTGGGGAGAACCCGACGAGGAGGTGCTCGCCGCGATCAACGAGGAGACAGCGCCGGTGGGGACCTACCTCTACGGCCGTAAGATCTACGAGCTCATGCAGGTCTGGGAAACCGATCCCACCATCGCGGCCGGTTCGCCGGGCTCGGTCGACTTCGCCCGGATCTGGCAGCGTGCGGAGAAGGTCGTGTTCTCGACGACCCTGACTGAGACGGTGACCGACAGGACCCGGCTACTCCGGGAGTTTGACCCGGCGGTGGTGCGGGCGTTGAAGGAGCAGAGTGCCGCGGACCTGACCATCGAAGGACCTACCCTGGCGGCGCAGGCGCTCCGTCATGGCCTGGTGGACGAGATCGGAACGATCGTCTGCCCGCTGACGGTCGGCAGCGGACTATGCTTTCTGCCCGATATGAGGCTGAGCCTCGAGCTCACGGGGCAGCGCAGCTTTGACAGCGGGATGGTGCAGCTGCGTTACAACGTCGCCGGGTCCTAACCTTCGGCGATGTCGCGGCGCCGGAACCCGATGATCCCTATGACGCCCAGGAGGACCGTCAGCCCGCCCAGAACCACCAGGGGCGCAGGGGTTACGGCGGCTTCGGGAACATTCGGAATGTGCCACATCGGCGATAGCCCGCGGGCCCAGCCCGGCAGGTTCAGGATCTCGCCGAGGAAGAGCACCAGGGCGGACCAGCCGACCACCAGCCAGGCCAGCGCGGCCGCCCGGGGCAGGAGACCGAAAAGAGCGGCTGCCGCGGCCCCGTAGAACAACAGGGCCGGAAGATACACCAGGGACCCCAGGACCACCTCGCCGAGCCAGGAGGCGTCTCCCGTGGCAACCGCGACACCGGCCCCGAGGCCGAATCCCAGGAGGACCTGCATGATCACCGCCTCCGCGGCGATGACCAGTGACCAGCCCCCGAGCAGGGAAGGCCGGGCACTGCCCGTCCGGATCACGGCGGCGAGGCGCCCCTCGGATTCCTCGGTGCGCAATCGCAGGACGCCGGAGACGATCAAGGCCACCGGGCCGATCGTCAGCATCGCCAGCTGGACGGAGGCGAAGGAGAGCGTCAGGTAGTCCATGTCGATGGCGACGTATTCGGTGACCGTCGGCATCTCCGAAATCATGTCGTCGACCTCGGAGGCGAGGCTGCCGAAGGCGACGGCGAAGAGGACGAGACCAAAGGTCCACCACGCGAACATCGGCGTTTCCAGTCGTAGCGCCAGACCCGCCGGGGAGAGCAGCCGGGGCGCCGCCGTAGCCGGTCCGGGACGTGGCGGGAACAGCCCGCTGCCCACGTCGCGACGGGCGGAAAGCGAGAAGGCGAGGGCGGTCAGCAGGAGCGCGGCGGCCACCAACAGGAGGAGAGGCCACCAGCGCAGGTCGGTGTACATCCGGGTCTGCTGGGCCCAGGCGATGGGGGAGAACCAGGACAACCAGGATCCCTGGGCGTTGATGACATCGCCGATCCCGCGCACTACGGCGGCCAGAATGAGTGCCGCCAACCCGAGTCCGGTGGCAGCGCGGGATGATTCTGCCAGCTGTGCCGCTACTCCCGCGAGGACGGCGAAGGTAACCGAAATCAAGGTGGTGGCGACCCCGAAGGCCAGGGAGTCCGGAACCGCCAGCCCGGTGGCGATCAGCGCCAGGAACACCGCGGTGCCGACCAGGGTGGACAGGATCAGCACGAGCAGGAAGGCCGCCGACGGCGGTGCATAACGGCCGACGGGGAGGGCCCGTAGAATCTCCAGGCGACCGGACTCCTCCTCGGCGCGGGTATGCCGGGTCATGAACAGCACACCCATGATTCCGGCGGGCAGGAAGGTCCACAGGGACAGCTCATTGGCCACCATGGCCCCGAAAGTGTAGTCGTCCGCCCCGAACAACGGACCTGTCATCATGATCGCCGCTGGGTTGTTCAGCAGCATGGCGCGGGCCTGCAGGGATTCCCGGTCCGGGTAGGCCACCTCCATGGCCGCCACGGAGGCGTACACCAGGGCCAGGAAGGATAGCATCCAGACGATCAGCCGAACCCGGTCCCGGCGCAGATTCAGCCGCAGCAAGTGGGCGGTGCCGGTGAAATTCCCGCCACGGGACGGGCTTGCCGGCGCAGTTGGGGTGAACATCAGACCGTCTCCCGGTCCCCGGCGTCGCCGCCGTAATGGCGGAGGAAGAGATCCTCCAGCGAGGGCGGGGTGATGCGCAGGTTATCGACGCCCAGCTCGGCCAGCCGTGCGATCACGGCCGTGACGTCGTCGTCATCGACATCGAAGCGGATGTTCCGGCCGTCGACGCGGAACTCGTGCACGCCGTTGAGTTCGCCGAGGCCTGTGGGATCCGCCTGAGTGGTGGCGGTGACCGCGGAACGGGTCAGGTGGCGCAGTTCGTCGAGGCTGCCATGCTCGACGTCGGTGCCTTCCCGGATGATGGTCACCCGGTCACAGAGCTTTTCCACCTCGCCGAGAATGTGGCTGGACAACAGGACGGTGCGTCCCTGTTCCCGGAGACTGCGCACCTCCTTGGTGAAGATCGCCTCCATCAGGGGATCCAGGCCCGATGTCGGCTCATCGAGCAGGTACAGATCCACGTCCAGGGACAGGGCTGAGATGAGTGCGACCTTCTGCCGGTTGCCCTTGGAGTAGGTGCGTGCTTTCTTCCTGGGATCGAGCCCGAAGCGTTCGATCAGGTCCTCGCGTCGGCGCCGTTGGTGCTTCGAGCGCTGATGGCGGGTGAGCACATCAATGGCTTCGCCACCGGTGAGATTGGGCCAGAGGTTGGTGTCACCGGCCACGTACGCCAGACGCTGGTGCAGTGCCACCGACTCCCGCCGGGGATCCATGCCCAGGACGCTGGCGGAGCCGGACGTCGCCCGCAGCATGCCGAGCAGGACCCGGATCGCGGTCGACTTGCCGGCGCCGTTCGGACCCAGGAAACCGTGGACTTCTCCGGAACGCACCGTGAAGTTGAAGTTGTCCAGGGCCCGGGTGGAGCCGAAGGATTTGGTGAGGTCGGTCGTGGTGATGGCGGTGTCGGTCATGAGGGCTCCCGGTCTCGGTTCTCGGGTTTTTCTGCGGTGGACCGGCCATGCGGATTTTTCCGGTCCCGGTTCGCCAGATAGGCGTCGAGCAGCGTGGAGTCGGTCAGGAGGGGTTCTGTGTAGTACTCCAGGGCGGGCCCTACGATCCGGTCGGCGTAGGTGCTCAACCTGATCGGTAGCTCCGCCAAGTCCAGGGGCTCGCCAGGGGCGGGGAGCTGCAGCAGGAGCCCACCGAGGGCCTGCTCAGTGAGCAGCCGGGCGCGGGCGTCGGTGTCTCGGCTCCGGCTCACGGTGCCTTCGCGTTCCGCCTGCCGGAGGTACCGGCCGGCCTCGGCGACGAATCCATCCACCAGTGTCCGGGCCGGCGGGCCCCCGGCCTGGAGTCGGCGCAATACATAACCGATCAGCGGGACGTATTCGGTGAGCTGAGCCAGTTGGGCCAGCAGCGCCGCCGCCCCGATTCCGGGGGTCAGTACCTCTGCTTTGCTGCGCCCGGTCTCCGTGACCACGTGGTGGTCACACGCCTGACGCAGGCCGTCCGCGGAGGTGAAGTGGTGGATGATCAGGCCCGGACTGACCCCGGCGTCCGCGGCGATGCTGCGCAGGGGCGCACCGAGCCCGTCGGTGGCGAAACGTTGGAGCGCGGCACGCAGGATACGGGCCCGGGTGGACAGCTCGGGGGATCCGGAGGACTGGCGTGTTGAACCCATGTTCAATATGTTAAACGCTTGTTCAGCCCCTGTCGAGAGGGAGATATGACCTAGTCACAGAGGTCGACCAGTGCCGCGGTCAGGAGTAATGTGGTCTGCATCATAATCGCCGACAGTAGGGAGGACGTGCCATGCAACGGATCGTTCCCAACATCTGGTCCAACCGGGAGGCTGACGAGGCAGCGGCGTTTTACCTCAAGGCCTTCCCCGAGGCTCGCGTGGTGGAGAAAACCACCTATCCGAGCGAGGGGCTCCTGGACTTCCAGGAGGAGTTTGCCGGACAGACCCTGACCGTGACCATCGAGATCAACGGCTACCGATTGACTCTGATCAACGCCGGTGATGAATTCTCCCCTAATCCGAGTGTGAGCTTCTTCCTCAACTTCGATCCGGCGTTCCGGGCCGACGCCCGCGGCGACCTGGATCGCGTGTGGCAGAGTCTGTCCCGGGACGGCTCCGTTTTCATGGAACTGGGGGAGTACCCGTTCAGCAAGCGGTACGGATGGGTGGAGGACAAGTACGGGGTCAGCTGGCAGATAATGCTGACGGACCCGGCGGGCGAGGAAAGACCCTTCATCCTGCCGTGCCTGATGTTCTCCGGGGAGGCGCAGAACAAGGCCACGGAGGCCGTCGACTTCTACCTCTCGGTCTTTCCCGATGCCCGGTTGGGCACTCGCGTGACCTACCCACAAGCCCAGGGGCCGGCAGAGGCTGGCGCAGTGATGTACTCGGACTTCCAGCTCTACGGGGAATGGCTCACCGCCATGGACTCAGGTGCTGAGCAGTCCTTCAACTTCGGCGCCGGCGTGTCACTCCAGGTCAATGTCTCCGGCCAGGCGGAGCTGGACCGGATCTGGGGGTCGTTGTCCGCTGTGCCGGAGGCCGAGCAGTGTGGCTGGCTGTCCGACCGCTACGGATTGAGTTGGCAGATCACCCCGGACAACCTGGAGGAACTGATGCAGCGCCCAGGTGCCTACGGAAAGTTGATGGCGATGCACAAGATCGAAATTGACCGGTTCTAGCGGGCCCGCTAGGTTCCGCAGTAGGTGATGAAATCCCCGAAGTCCTCGGGGGCGGGGAACTCGAACCGCTCCCATCCCGTCCGCCGCTCGAAGGGTGAGGTGACGGCCGCCAATAGCTCACGGAACAGCTCGTAGTCCCCGGTCTCCGCGCCCTTCAGTGCCTCGTCCACCAGGTGGTTGCGGGGGATGTAGACCGGATTGGTCTGCCGCATGGCGGCGGTGTCCGGGTTTCTCCCCCACCAGCGCTGCAGCCAGACGGCGGCCGCCTCTGCGGCCGCTTCCTGGGGGAACAGGTCCAGCACCGGGGAATCCGCCGGGGAGGTGGTTTCCGCGAGCAGCCGGTGGAAGCGGGTGAGGTCGGGGGAGTGGGCGTTCAGCAATTCCAGGAGATCATCCAGCAATTGCGCCTGCTCCGTCGAAATGTCCGTCCGGGGCAGCCCGGTCGCCTTCGACATCTCCACCAGCCAGGCTTCGCGATAGCGCTGGCCCAGGGAATTCATGACGGGCTGGAGGATTTCGGCGGCCTGGTTGAAGTCGGGGTCGATCAGCGGCAGCAGGGATTCCGCGAAGCGGGTGAGGTTCCACCCGATGACGGCCGGCTGGTTCTGGAAGGCATAGCGGCCCCGCTGGTCGATCGAGCTGTAGACCGTGGCCGGATCGAAGGCGTCCAGGAAGGCGCATGGCCCGTAGTCGATGGTCTCCCCGGAGGTCGTGGTGTTGTCAGTGTTCATCACCCCGTGGATGAAACCGATCCGGCTCCACTGGGCGATGAGCCGAACCTGCCGCTCCAGCACGGCCTCGAAGAACAGTCGGTACCGATCCGTGCTGTCGGCCAGCTCCGGGTCGTGGCGCGAGATCGCATGGTCGGCGGTCCGGGTCAGCACCTCCGGCTTGTCATCCTCGTCGAGCAGGCGGGCGTACTGGAAGGTCCCCACCCGCAGGAGACTGGAAGCCACGCGCACCAGGAGCGCGCCGGGCTGGACATACCCGCGGACCACCTTCCGGCCCGTGGTCAGCACCGCCAGGGAGCGGGTGGTGGGGATACCGAGGGCATGGACGGCCTCGCTGACCAGGTATTCGCGCAACATCGGGCCAATCACGGCCCGCCCGTCGCCGCCCCGGGAAAAGGGCGTGGGTCCCGAGCCCTTGAGGTGGATGTCGCGGAGGTGGCCCGCGCGGTCAGCGATCTCGCCCAGCAACAGGGCGCGCCCGTCGCCGAGACGGGGGACGAACTGTCCGAACTGGTGCCCGGCATAGGCCTGGGCCACCGGGCGGGCGTCCTCCGGCAGTTTCCGGCCCAGCAGGAATTGGATCCCCTCCGGCGTACGGAGCCAGTCCGGATCCAGTCCCAGTTCCGTGGCGAGATAGTCATTGAGCACCACCAGCTCGGGGTCCGGGCCCGGCTCGGCCTGCCACGGGACCGAGAGTTCCGGGAGATCGTCGGCGAAGTGGGAGGTCAGGTGCGGCAGTGCGGTCATGCCTGCAGTCTAGTCGCGCAGATCGGGGACGAACAGGGCGGAAGCCACCTTCCGGACGGGATGAGAAACACTCGGTTCATAAAAAGCATACCGCATGGTCTAGAGTGATCTCCATGAACGCTACTCTCCACGGAAGACAGTCCAGCGATCCGGCGGGGGTGACTCTGGTCGGCGGGGGGCCTGGCGCATGGGACCTCATCACCGTGCGCGGTATGCACGCGCTGCAGGAGGCGGATGTCATCCTGACGGACCACCTGGGGCCCACCGCGGAGCTCGAGCGCCTCTGTGACACCGCCGCCAAGAAGGTCATCGACGTCTCCAAGTTGCCCTACGGCCGGCAGGTGACCCAGGAGAAGACCAATGAGTTGATCGTCTCCTACGCGCGGGCCGGGAAACGGGTTGTCCGGCTCAAGGGCGGGGACCCGTTCGTGTTCGGTCGCGGCTTCGAGGAACTCACCGTCTGCCGGGAGGCGGGCATCCCCTGCGAGGTGGTGCCCGGAGTCACCAGCGCGGTGTCGGTTCCCGCGGCGGCAGGTGTGCCCGCGACTCAGCGGGGGCTCGTCCACTCCTTCACGGTGGTCTCGGGCCACCTCCCACCGGAACACCCGAAGTCGCTGGTGGACTGGTCGGCGCTCGCCCGGGTCGGCGGCACCGTCGCGGTCATCATGGGGGTCCGGCACGCCGCAGCGATCGCCACCGCGCTGCTCGCGGGAGGGCTGAGCGCTGAGACCCCGGCCGCCGTGATCCAGGAGGGCACCACGGCCGGGCAGCGGGCCTTCCGCTGCACCCTGGCCACGCTCGGGGAGACGATGCGGCGTGAGCGGATCGCCGCCCCGGCCGTCTACGTCATCGGTGAGGTCGCGGGCCTGTAACCGCCGGAATCATCCCCAGGGCTGAGGGAACCCGTAGGGGAAGCGACTAACTTGTAGGACATGAACAAGCTGCGCTGGCCGAGGACCTGGGTGGGCGGCCCCCTACGGGTGCTGCTCATCCTGGCGGTGAGCTTCCAGGCCGGCAATGCCATGCGCGTGTCCGGGGGGCTTTCGCTGCCGGAGATTCTTTTCCTGGTGGTGCTCACGGCCGCCTTTCTGCTGCATCCCAGACGGCCCGACGCCGCCATGGCGGTCATCGCCTGCGGGTTGACTGCGGCGGCGGTGCTTCCCACCCTGAGCGAGACCCCGGAAGTCGTACTGCCGACCCTCTACGCCACCTACCTGGCCAGCGCCTATGCCACGGTGCGGCTGCGCCCGGTGTGGCTGGTCTGGCTGCTGGCCGGAACCGCCTTCGTCGCCGCCTCCGATGCCGCGGCCGTACGCTCCGGTTCGGCCGCCCCATCCGGATGGTACGTCCCGCTTCTGCTGGTTGGCGCGGTGTGGTGCGCGGTGGGGTTCTTCTGGATGCTGGGTGCGCAGACCCGCCGCCGTCGCTCGAACCTGCGCACCCTCAAGGAGCAGGCGGAATTGGCGGGAGTGGTGGAACGCACCCGGATCGCCCGGGAGATGCACGACATCGTCGCCCACAGCCTGTCCGGGGTGATTGCGCTCGCCGACGGCGCACGGTTCGCCGCGGCGAAGAACCCACAGGTGGCCGTGGATACACTGGAGACCATCTCGCAGTCCTCCCGGGAGGCGCTGACCCAGATGCGCGGCCTGCTCTCCGTCCTCCGCGATGACACGGACCGAGAGGTGCAGGCGGCTCCCGGGGTGGTCGACCTCCATGGGCTGATTGACGACGCCCGCCGCTCCGGGCTGGGTATCGAGGTCACCGGGCTAGCCGAGATCCCCGAAGAACTACCTACTCTGACCCAGTTCACCGTCTACCGCATCATCCAGGAGATGCTGACCAATATGCTCCGTCACGCCAGCGCACCGGAAGGCACCATCATGATCCAGGCCGCCGGCAGAGACCTCAAAATCACCGCCCGAAACCCCGCCACCGCCGCAGATTCCCCGGGCGGCTTCGGACTGGTGGGCATGCGCGAACGCGTTCGCGCCCACGGCGGGCGGTTGCGCCGGGATCACTCCGAGGACTACTTCACCGTCACTGCGGAGATCCCGGCATGATCCGCGTGGGATTGGTCGACGACCAACCGCTGGTCCGCGCCGGGTTCGGCATGCTCATCGGCTCACAGGAGGACATGACCGTGGCCTGGGAAGCCGGTGACGGTGCGGAAGTTCCTGACAGGACACCCGTTGAGGTGGTGCTCATGGACGTGCAGATGCCCGTCGTGGACGGCATCACCGCCACCCGCCACCTACTGGCCGCTGACGATCAGGTGAAAGTGATCATGTTGACCACCTTCGATGACCGTGAGTTCGTCTCCGGGGCTATCGAAGCCGGGGCCAGTGGTTTCCTGCTCAAGGACGCCCAGCCCGAGGAACTGCTCGAGGCGGTACGGGTGGTGCACGGGGGCGACGCCGTCCTCGCCCCGAAGGTCACCGCCCAGGTGCTGCGTGGCCTGCGCAGCCCGGAAATCTCCACGGGAGAGAGCATGCCCCGCAACCACGGTGCGCTGTCGGCGCTGACCCCGAGGGAGCTGGAGATCCTCCGTCTGATCGCGCTGGGGCTGAGCAATGAGGAGATCGCCGCCACCGAGTTCGTGTCCATGGCCACGGTGAAGACACACGTCCGCCACCTTCTGCTCAAGACAGGGTCCCGGGACCGCGTCCAGGCGGTGCTCTTCGCCTACCGCACCGGACTGGTCTCCACCGCCGAGCTGCTGGATCATCCCCAGGGCTGAGACCCGGGATTCATCCCCGGGGGCGATGTTTTGGGTCGGCGCCTCGACGAGCATGAAACGCATGCTCAAAGTTGAAAACCTGACCAAGACCTACCGAAACCACGCGGCAGTCAACGATCTCTCCTTCACCGTCCCCGACGGCCAGGTGACCGGCTTCCTCGGCCCCAACGGCTCGGGCAAGTCCACCACCATGCGCATGTGCGTCGGTCTGGAGAAGCCCACCTCCGGCAGCGCGACCTTCGACGGCGCGGAGTTCCGTGGCCTGAGCGATCCCGCCGCGGTCGTCGGCACGCTGTTGAACTCCACCTGGTTCCACCCGGGACGCACCGCCCGAGCACACCTGATGGTCATGGCACGCCTGGCCGGGATCTCGGGTGAGCGCGTCGACGAGGTTCTCGATCAGGTCGGCATTCTCCAGGTGGCGGGCCGCAAGGTCGGGGGCTACTCGCTCGGCATGAAACAGCGCCTGGGCCTGGCGTGCGCCCTGCTGGGCGATCCCCGGCACATCCTGCTGGACGAGCCGGTCAACGGCCTCGACCCGGAAGGCGTGCACTGGATGCGGGACAAGATCCGCGAGTTCGCGGCCGAGGGCCGGGCCGTGCTCGTCTCCTCCCATCTGCTGTCCGAGATGTCACTGACCGCGGACCGCCTGGTCGTGATCGGCCGGGGAGAACTGATCGGCACCGGCACCGTCAGCGAATTCATCGGCGCCGCCGGGGAGGCGGTGATTGAGGCGAAGGTGGACAAGCCCGAGATGCTGCGTTCCGCACTCGCCGCCCAGGGCATCTCCGCCGCGCAGGACGGCCGATCCGTCACCATCACCGACTCCGGCATTGACCCTGCCACCATCGGAGAGCTCTGCCTGGAGTATCACATCGTCCTCAGCTCCCTGACCCGTACCACCCCGAGCCTGGAGCAGGCCTTCCTGGGGGCCACCTCCCAGGCAGTGGATTACCGCGCCATCTGATCGACCCCCGCCACCACCTAAGTGAAGGAATCATGTTCAACACCATCGCCAGCGAAACCATCAAACTATTTTCCCTGCGATCCACCTGGATCTACCTCATCCTGAGCGCCGGAGCCATGTTCGGCTCCGCCCTGCTGACCGCCCTCGCCTTCGGGCCCGACACCCCGCTCGACCTGACGTATCTCTTCACCGGAGCCGATCTGTCCCTGATCATCGTCATCTTCGCGGCCGCCATGATGGCCAGCGCCGACCTGACCAAGGGCACCGTCGCCTGGTCGTACCTGATGAGCAATAACCGCCTGGGGCAGCTGGGTGCCCAGGTGCCCATCATCGCCCTGGCCGTCACCCTCGCAGCGACGGTCGGCGTGGCCCTCTCGGTGCCGGGAGTCTATCTCCTCGGCGGATCCCTCGATTTCACCGTGACCACGGACGTACAGGCCGTGATCACGTCCTCCTATGCACAGTGGCTGATCTTCACTCTCCTGGCGGCGATGCTGGCCGTGCTGCTGCGCAGTGGCGCCTTCTCCGCGATGATCCTGATCGCCGATATCTTCGTGGTGGAAGCCATGCTGGGCATGGCCGGTATCGCTGCCCTCAAACCCTTCCTGGACCTGTTGCCGCTGGCCAATATCCGGGTGCTGGCGGCCGGCGAATTCGGCGACGTGAGTCATGGCCCGCTGGCCGCCGGGATCATCCTGGCCATCACTGTCGCGGTGTTCTTCGGCGTGACGGGATGGGTGGCCAATCGCCGCGCCGTGCGCTGAACGAACCTCCCCGGTCAGTACAGCTGGCGCAGCCTCTTGATCCGCACGGCCACCACCGCCCCGAGGGTGGACAGGATCGACAGCTCCGGCCCCGCCCCGGAACCACGCGGATCAAGGTGGCCGGCAGCGGGATGAACCCGGTCAGCAGCAGCACCAACGAGAAATACCTCGCCTGCTCACCGGGATAGCGACTACCGATCGGGCAGACCACCAGCATCGGCAGAACTCCGCAGGCCAGTACGAGGGGATCCGGCCAGTGTTAGCGCTGCGGCTCCTCTCGCGGGGCCGGAGGCGCCGCCGATTGCCCGTGTGATACGCGTTGGTTCATACCCCGAAAGGTAGTGGATGCCGAGGAGACGGGCAGCGGGTGCTGCACCCAGCCCGGGCCACCCCGTCACACCACGAGAGTCAGCGTCTCTGTCTTCGCCGTGCCTTCCTCGACCGTCATGCCGGCCTGCCGGGCGATCTCGGCCACACCGGTCGCGTCCACGGGAGCTTTGTCCGCCTGCGCCAGAACCCGGGCCAGCTGCCCCTTGTAGAACTTGTTGAAGTGGCTGACCACCTTCCGGGTGCCGTCCGCACGCAGCGATTCCACCCGGACCGTCACGGCGTCGGCAAGCTTTCCCAGCTGCTGATAGGCGCCACTGCGCAGATCCACCACCAGGCCGTCCACGCTGGCCAGGGCCTCGGTGATCGCCGTGCCCCACCGGGCCTTCATCGTCGGGGTGGCACCGTCGGCGGTGGGGAGTTTCGTGCTCCCGGACAGCCGGTAGTGCGGAATCAGGTCAGCAGCACCGACCACCCCGAACAACGCCGAACCGATGGCCAGCCGCGACAGCGCGGCATCGGACAGCGTCGCCGCATCCAATGCGTCATACAGCACCCCGGTGTAGCGGTGGATCGCCGGCATCGTCGGCGACTCCCGCAGGGAGTGGTTCGCCTCGACCTCCGGACGCAGCCGGTCGCTGAGCTCCAGCACCTCCTGCATCCGGTCCGGTGACAGCGCCACCAGATCCGTGGCGATGGCGTGCCGGGTGTCATTGAGCTCGGGGAAGGTCAACGACGCCGCGGACAGCGCCGGTCCGTGGCCACCGAAGGCCTTGGTTTCGGAGGGGGGAAGCACGATGAGCATACCGCTGAGCCTAGTTTCCCGGCCCGTCCGCTCTGCACCGGCCTCCCGTTGGCGGCCCATGGAATGGAGACAGAATTTCCACCCGGGGAAACGCCGGGGAAAAAGTGCCCCCGTACGCGGCACACCCCAGCTAAGGCGGTATATTAATGCTTCATGATCTCACGTCTGTCCACCCTGTTCCTGCGTACGCTGCGAGAAGATCCAGCGGACGCGGAAGTGCCGAGCCACAAGCTGCTCGTGCGAGCTGGTTATATCCGACGGGCGGCCCCCGGTGTCTACACCTGGCTGCCCCTGGGACTCAAGGTGCTGCGCAAGGTGGAACAGGTTGTCCGCGAAGAAATGGACAACATCGGCGGCCAGGAGCTGAGCTTCCCGGCACTGCTCCCGCGTGAGCCCTACGAAACCACCAACCGGTGGACGGAGTACGGCGACGAACTGTTCCGGCTCAAGGACCGACGTGACGTCGACATGCTACTGGGCCCCACCCACGAGGAGATGTTCACCTCCGTGGTCAAGGACCTGTACTCGTCCTACAAGGACTTCCCGGTCACCCTCTACCAGGTGCAGACCAAGTACCGGGACGAGGCCCGCCCACGCGCCGGGGTGCTCCGGGGCCGCGAGTTCATCATGAAGGATTCCTACTCCTTCGACATGTCCGACGAGGGCTTGGACGCGTCCTACCTCCGCCACCGCGGTGCCTACCAGCGCATCTTCGACCGCCTGGGACTGGACTACGTCATCTGTGCCGCCACCTCCGGCGCGATGGGCGGCTCGGCTTCCGAGGAGTTCCTGGCCGTCTCCGCGACGGGTGAGGACACCTTCGTGCGCGCCACTGACGGCCCCTACGCCGCCAACGTCGAGGCCGTGGTGACCCAGCCCGGCCAAGAGCTGCCGATCGCGGGGCAGCCCGAGGCCGTGGACCATGTCACCCCGGACGCCGAAACCATCGATGCCCTGGTGGACTGGGCCAATGATGCGGGCGTCACCGTCGGTGGCCGGGCCGTCACCGCCGCCGACACCCTCAAGTGCGTGATCGTCAAGCTGACCCGACCGGGCGAGGAGCCGGAACTGGCCGGCATCCTCGTCCCGGGGGACCGCGAAGTGGACATGAAACGTCTGGAGGCGGCCGTGGAGCCCGCCACGGTGGAGCTGGCCGCCGACGCCGATTTCGCCAGGTCCGGCTTCCTGGTCAAGGGCTATGTCGGTCCCCGCGGCCTGCAGGCCAATGGTGTGACGGTGTTGGCCGATCCGCGGGTGGTCACCGGCACCTCATGGATCACCGGCGCCGACGCCAAGAACCGCCATGTCGTCGGGCTGGTCGCCGGCCGTGACTTCACCCCGGACGGCTTCATCGAGGCCGCGGAGGTCAAGGAGGGGGACCCGGCACCGGCGGGCCAGGGCACGCTGACTCTGCGCCGCGGCATCGAGATCGGACACATCTTCCAGTTGGGGCGTAAGTACACCGAGGCATTTGACGTCCAGATCCTGGACGAGAACGGCAAGCGCTCCATCCCGACCATGGGTTCCTATGGCATCGGGGTTTCCCGCCTGGTGGCGGCCCTGGCTGAGCAGCGCCACGATGACAAGGGGCTGAGCTGGCCGGTCGAGGTGGCCCCGTTCGAGGTGCACGTGGTCATCGCGAACAAGGATGAGGCGGCGCGGGAGGCAGCCGAGCGGCTGGCCGGGGACCTGGACGCCGCGGGCATTGAGGTGCTGCTCGATGACCGTCCCAAGGTCAGCCCGGGTGTGAAGTTCAAGGACGCCGAGCTACTGGGAATGCCGTTCGCCGCGATCCTCGGCCGCAGTTTCGCCGACGGCATCGTGGAGCTGCGCATCCGTGGGGGAGAGACCCTGGAGGTACCTGCCGGCGAGATTGTCGCGAAGATCACGGAGCTGGTGCGCGAACGCTGACCGGCGCATGGAATCACCACTGCAGGGAGGAGCCGGACCGGTTCCTCCCTGCAGTGTTTCCCGCGGGGTGCCGCTGGCACAATGGCGTGGTTTCGGCCTACGCTCGGGAAACATGCGCAAACTACTGACCGCCACCTTCCTCGGCGCGGGTGTCCTGCACTTCGTCCGGCCGAAACCCTTCGACTCGATCGTCCCACCCCAGATTCCGGGGCCCGCCCGATGGTGGACCTACGCCAGCGGTGTGGCGGAACTGAGCGCCGCGACTCTCCTGATTGTGCCGCGGACCCGACGCCTGGGCGGCCTGTTCTCTGCGGGCCTTCTCACCGCGGTCTGGCCCGCGAATTTCTACATGACGTGGCAATGGCGGAAGAAGGTGTGGTGGAAGCAGGCCGGGGTATGGCTGCGTCTGCCGCTGCAGCTGCCCATGATCCAGGGGGCGTGGCGGATCTGGGAGGACACTGACCGGCGCTGATGTGCCCCGACCGGCGCTGAGCGGCGTCAGCCGCGCAACGGGGTCTAATCGGCCCCGGGCTCCGTGGCAGACATCGGATCCCCGCTCCGGAGGCTCTGGGCCCCCAGTTTCGCGGGCCACCAGAACCGGTCGCCGAGCAGCTGCACCACCGCGGGGATCAGCAGTGTGCGCACCACGAGGGTGTCCAGCAGCACGCCGAGGAAGATCACGATGCCGACCTGGGCCAACGCCACCAGCGGCAGCACGCCGAGTGCGGCGAAGACCGCGGCCAGCAGGATGCCGGCCGAGGTGATGACCCCGCCGGTGGAGGACAGTGCCCGCAGCACACCTTCCTTCGTGCCGACCCGTCTGGTCTCCTCCCGGGTACGGGTGATGAGGAAGATGGTGTAGTCGATGCCGAGCGCCACCAGGAACACGAAGGCGTACAGGGGAGTGGTGTCGGCGAAGTTGTCGAAGCCGAAGACCCCGGAGGAGATCCACCAGCCCAGCCCCAGTGCCGCGACATTGGTCAGCAGCACGGAGGCCACCATGATCACCGGTGCCAGCAGGGAGCGCAACAGCGCGATCAGGGCGACCAGCACCACCAGCAGGACCAGCGGGAAGATGAGCATGCGGTCGTCCGCGGAGAATTCCTCAGTGTCCTGCAGCTCGGCGTCGGAGCCGCCGACCAACGCGTCGGTGCCTTCCAGCTGGCTCCGCAGTTCGGTGGTCTCGGTGCTGGCGTTGGGCACGCCCGAGACGTTGAACACGGCCCAGTCGCCGGCGGGTTCCGCCGCCGTGACGGTGGCGCCGGTGCGTTCCAGCAGGGCGCCGACATCCTCCGGCTGCTGGGTCACCACGATGGCCGGGGTGGCGTCCTGACCGGGAAATGCCTCGGCGAGATCCGCGGCGGCGGTGATGGACTCCGGCGTGTCGATGAACTGGTCCTCCTGCTTCAGTCCGATCGACATCTGGGTGGCGCCGATGCAGCAGATGGCCAGTGCCAGCAGGGACACAACGGTGACCGCGGCGGGGCGGCCGCGGACAAGAGAGCCGACCCGGTCCCAGAGCCGGTGGGTGACCTCGGTGCCGGGTTCCGGTCGCCGTGGCCAGAAGATCCACCGGCCGAAGGTCACGAGGGCGCCGGGCAGGGCGAACAGCGCGAAGAGCACCGCCACCGAAATACCGACCATGGTGGCCGCCCCCAGTCCACGGGTGGCCGGGGTGTCGGACAGCAGCAGGCAGGCGACGCCGATGATCACCGTCACGGCGCTGGCCACCACGGTTTTGGCGGTCGGGAGCCAGGCCCGGGACATGGCGGTGAAGCGGTCGGCGGTGCGGTGGAGCTCATCGCGGTAGCGGGAGATGAGCAGCAACGCGTAGTTGGTGCCGGCACCGAACACCAGCACCGACAGAATGCCGGCGGTGGATTCGTTCCAGGTCATGCCGAACGCGTCGAGGATCCAGGTGAACACCGTCGCGGCCACCCGGTCAGCGATGCCGATCACCAGCAGCGGGATGACCCACAGGACGGGAGAACGGTAGGTCACGATCAACAGGACCGCCACGATAATGCCGGTGACGCCCAACAGCAGGAAATTCGCGCCCTCGAAGACCCCGGCGAGATCGGCGTTGATGGCGGCGGGACCGGTGACGCGGGCACTAATGTCGTCGGGCAGATCCGCCGACGCCGCGGCCCGTAGCTCGGCGACGGCCTCGGAATTTCCGCTCAGGGAATCGGCGGAGACCTCGACCGGCACAATGGCGGAGCTGCCGTCCTCGCTGGGAACCGGTCGGCCACCCAGCTCCTCGGCCCTGGCCCCGACGGCGGCCATGTCGAGGGGGCCGTCCTCGGACTTGAAGAACACGATCGCCGCGCCGCTGTCCTCACCGGGCCGTTGTTCGAGGAGGCGGGAGACCTCGGTCGAGTCGGCGTCGTCGGCGAGCATGCCCTGGGCGTCGTCAGGCAGCCCGGCGGCGCCGATTCCCATGACTACTCCGCCGAGTAGCAGGAGCAGGAGGGTCAACCAGCGGAAGCGTCGGAGCACGGATGCGCTCATAGCGGCACCTTTCAGCGGTGTGTCAGTTCCTCGAACGATAGGATTTACGGGAAGTGACGTACGGCACGTTATTCGATAACCGTACAATGTGAACTTCGAAATATAAAGTCAACGGTTTAGTGAAGGAGACGGGATCACCGTGGCCCCAGCCCATACCCCGGATGATGGCCGGCCGGAACCGTCGCAGCCCGGCCAGAGTTCCCACGCGCCGCTGCATGAGGCCTCGCGTCTGCTGCGGCGCGTCCTGGTGCTCAATGACGCCGTGGAATACCTAGCCCGCACCCAGCTCGAGACCAATGACACTGACCTGCAGGCCATGCAGATTCTGATGAACCAGGGAGAGCTGACTCCCACCCAGCTGTCCGAGCAGCTCCATCTCAGTGCCGCGGCCACCACCACCGTGATCGACCGGCTGGTCCGGCGCAAACACGCCGAGCGCGTCCCGCATCCGGCTGACCGCCGGCGGACCCTGATCCGCCCCCTGCCGGCGGCCGCGGAGAAGGTGATGAACGTCATCTGGCCGATGATCCTGAGAACAGATGAGGTGGTCCACGACATGTCCGTCTCGGAACAGACCGCGGTCACGGACTACCTGCGCGGTGTCGTGGCAGCAATGGAGACGTTCATCGACACCGTCCCGGATCAGGCCGCCGGCAGCTGACCGGCTCCGGCATGGGCTGCCGCGGCCACGGCGAAGTCGCGCCACTCCAGGGACTGGGCATTGGCTGCGGCCGCTTCCCACCGTGCCTCCTCCCCGGTCCTCACGGCCGTGAGGAAGTCCTCCGTCGATGCCTCATCGACGGGCGCGGGAGCGGCGGTGAACTCGTATCCCGGCTGGGCGGACGGGACGTCGTCACTCGGCTGCAGGAGCAGCTGCAGCGCCAGGATGCGCTCGCGGGTCGCCGCGAGCGTGTCCTCGAGCAGCGCGGCATCCCCCGCGGCGACGAAGGCGGCCGCCACGCCGAGCCCGTATTCGATGGCGTACTCCTCCTCCAGCAGCGTCCGGGCGGCGGCGAGATCCTCCTCGTCGCTGATCACCGGCGGTTCCGGCAGCCTCGTGTCGCCGTCTGCGGTGGCCAACTCGACCGCCTGGACGGTCAGCAGATCCACCGAGTCCTCGGGAACGTCCTCGACCGCGGTCAACACCTGGGACAGGGCCTGCGCCGGAATGTCGGCGGCCGGGCTGTTCGCCTGGTCGCTGAGATCGAGGTTCTGCTCGGTGACCTCGCAGGTGGAGGGGAGCTTTCCCGCCGGGTCCGTGCCGCAGAGCCGGGTGATCTCGGCAAGCAGCTCCTCGGCCTGGTTGCCGCGTAGCTCGGCCAATTCCGGATCGGTCTCTGCCGCCGAACGCTCGTCCTTGAGCGCCTGCTCCGCCAGCTCCAATAGGTCGGCATCGGGTCGGGGGCCGAGTACGTCCACGAGCGAACAGGAGCTCACCGCCGCTGCAATTGCGGTGATGAGCGCGGTTAGAGGGAGCAGACGTCGGTACACGTGCAGTGATGTTACCGGCCCAGGATAAGCTGGACAGCATGGCATTCCCCAGCGTCGAGCAGTTGACAGAACTCATCACCCCGGTCGCGGAGCGGCACCGCATGGACGTCGAGACGGTACGGATCACCCGGGCCGGCAGGAAGTCGGTCGTCGCCATCGGTCTGGGCTCCGATTCCCGGCCGGACCTGGATCAGCTGGAGGTGGTCTCCCAGGAGGTTTCCACGGTGCTCGATGACGCGGAAACCCACGGGCGGTACAACTTCGGTGCCGGTTACACCCTGGAGGTCTCCACACCAGGCGTGGATCTGCCGCTGACGGCACCGCGGCACTGGCGTCGCAACCGCCACCGGCTGGTGAAACTGACCATCGAGGGCAAGTCCGAGACCTGGCGGATCGGAGCCCTCCGCGCAGATGAGGGCGCTGTTGTCCTGGTGGGTCGGGACAAGAAACAGCCGCAGGTGAAAATCCTGGAATTTACGGAAACTCCCGCCGCAGTGGTAGAACTTGAATTCGCGAAACCGCCGGCGCAGGAGCTTGACCTGACCGGCCTGAACTTTGAGGATGCCCTGGAACGGGGAGAGGACGACAAGTGAATATTGATCTGCGCGCGCTCAAGGCCATCGAGACCGAGAAGGGAATTGCGGTCGATGACCTGCTCGGAACCATCGCCGGAGCGCTGTTGCACGCCTACCGCGAATTTCGCGGGACCGGGGAGGTGGGGACCGAATCCAAGGCGCGCGTCGACATTGACTCAGTGACCGGATCAGTCAACGTCATCGTCACCGAGTTCGATGCTGAC
Organism: Corynebacterium halotolerans; assembly: GCF_050107895.1. Lineage (GTDB taxonomy): Bacteria > Actinomycetota > Actinomycetes > Mycobacteriales > Mycobacteriaceae > Corynebacterium > Corynebacterium halotolerans_B. The sequence goes on from NZ_JBNILW010000001.1 coordinate 132,325, forward strand.
GGTGAGGTCGACAGCGAGTACGACGACACCCCGGCCAACTTCGGCCGGGTGGGAGCCCAGGCCGTACGCGAGGCCATCGTCGCCCGCATGCGTGAAGCTGAGGCGGGCCGCGCCTTCGAGGCCTACACCGGCTACGAAGGCAAGGTCGTCTCGGGCATCGTCCAGCGGGACGCCCACGCCAACCAGCGGGGAATGGTCGTGGTGCAGCTGGGCACGGAGATCGACGCCCAGGACGGCATCCTGCTGCCGGCGGAGCAGATCCCGGGCGAGCGGCTGAACCACGGCGACCGGGTCAAGAGCTATGTCGTCGGCGTCAACCGCGGCACCCGCAACATCCAGGTCAACCTCTCCCGCACCCACCCCGAACTCGTGCGCGGCCTCTTCGAGCTTGAGGTTCCGGAGGTTGCCGACGGCTCCGTGGAGATCATCGGCATCGCGCGAGAAGCCGGCCACCGCTCCAAGGTTGCCGTGGCAGGCCGGGCCCGCGGCCTCAACGCCAAGGGCGCCTGCATCGGTCCGCGTGGCCAGCGGGTGTCCAACATCATGAAGGAACTCGGCGGGGAGAAGATCGACATCATCGACTACTCCGAGGACCCGGCGGTCTTCGTCGGCAACGCCCTGGCCCCGTCCAAGGTGGTGCGGGTGGAGATCACCGATGCCGAGGCTCAGACCGCCAAGGTCACCGTGCCGGATTACCAGCTCTCCCTGGCCATCGGCAAGGAGGGGCAGAACGCCCGGCTGGCTGCCCGGCTGACCGGTTGGAAAATCGACATCCACTCTGACGTGAACTAGCGGCTACGGGCCGGGGAGGACCCCGGAGAGCGGTGCCCGGTCGGCAGGGTGTTTCCCGCCGGCCGGGTTTTCCGGTTCGCCGCACCGGCCCATGAAGTCGGGGTGGCGGTGCACGCGGGCTACCGGACCCGGTGGGGGACATCGCCCCACCGCAGCAGACCTGCGGACACACGGGAGACGGTCAGTTGCGGGGGTAAGTTCAAATTTGAGTGACTTTAGCGTAAACTCCTAGACGGCCCACATGCGATGGTGGTCCATTCCAGCTGCGTCGGCTCGTCGGTCGGGCAGCGGGAATGAATCCGGCAAGGCCGAGGTTGAATACTTAGGGACCCGAAGAGTACGGGTCCGGTGAGAGGAGTCGAATGACGGAGATCTGCCGAGGTGAACGATCACCCCAGCGCATCCGTCTTCGTACTTGTATCGCCTCTAAAGAGCGGAAGCCTGACTCTGAGCTTCTGCGGGTGGTCGTCGATCCTGAGGACCATGCCCGGTTGATTCCGGATCCTGCCCGCCGGTTACCCGGTCGGGGAGCCTGGATCACCCCGGACCTCGCCGCACTCGAGCTGGCGGTTCAGCGTCGTGCCTTCGGGCGGGCGCTTCGGGTGTCCACAACCGTGGACACCGGTCAGGTACGAGCCTATCTCGCGGCTCAAGCTGCGGGAACAGACATTATAAGGAAGACCGAACACTGATGAGCACACGATGAAGCATCAGCGATGAACGTCAACTATCGAGTCTAGGTGTCAAGGCCGCTTTCCCGGCCTTCGGCTCCTAGCAATACACAGAGGAGAGAAGTGCCCGGAAAGCTACGCGTACATGAGCTCGCAAAGCAGCTCGGCGTAACCAGTAAGGAACTGCTCGCCACGCTCAAGGAGCAGGGCGAGTTCGTCAAGACCGCATCCTCGACCATCGAACCACCGGTGGTCAAGAAGATGCGGACCCACTATGCCAAGGACGATGCGGCAGCAGCCCCGTCCGCCCCGAAGCCCGGCGCCAAGGCCGCTGCCCCGAAGCCGGGGCAGGCCCCCAAGCCCAGCCAGGCCCCCAAGCCCAGCCAGGCCCCCAAGCCGGGACAGGCTCCCAAGCCCGGCCAGGCGCCGAAGCCCGGCGCCGCTGCAGCTGCGCCCAAGTCCGACGAGAAGCCCGGCCAGGCCCCCAAGCCCAGCCAGGCCCCCAAGCCGGACGCCAAGGCCGCTGCCCCGAAGCCGGGGCAGGCTCCCAAGCCCGGCCAGGCGCCGAAGCCCGGCGCCGCTGCAGCTGCGCCCAAGTCCGACGAGAAGCCCGGCCAGGCCCCCAAGCCCGCCCCGAAGCCCGGTCAGAACATGCCGCGGCCGATGGCGAAGCCGGGTCCGAAGCCCGGTGGCCGTGCTCCCCGCGTGGCCAACAACCCGTTCTCCAGCGGCGGCGCCGGTCGTCCGGCACCGCGGCCGGGCGGCGGTCCGCGCCCCGGTGGCGGCCCGCGTCCCGGTGGCGGCCCGCGTCCGGGCGGTGCCCAGGGCGGTCGTGGCGGTCAGCGCACCGGTGACAGTCGCCCGCAGCAGGGTGGCGAAAAGCAGGGTGGCGGAAGCCGCCCGAGCCCGGCGATGATGCCGGCGCACCCGAACCCGGCGCAGATGCCGAAGAAGTCCGCACCCGGTGGCCGTGGCCGCCCGGGTGGCGCCAGCGGTCGCCCCGGTGGCGGCTTCAAGAGCGGCGGAGGCGGCGGCCGCGGTGGCCGTCGCGGCGGTACCGCCGGTGCTTTCGGACGTCCGGGTGGCGCACCGCGTCGCGGCCGGAAGTCGAAGCGGCAGAAGAGGAATGAATACGAGGCACTGAACGCGCCGAAGGTCGTCGGCGGCGTCCACCTGCCCGACGGTCGCGGCGAGAGCATTCGCCTGCGCCGTGGCGCCTCCCTGTCCGATTTCGCGGAGAAGATCGGCACCGATCCGGCCGCACTGGTGCAGGCACTGTTCAACCTGGGTGAGATGGTCACCGCCACCGCCTCGGTTGCCGACGAAACCCTGCAGCTGCTCGGCGACGAGATCAACTACAAGGTTGAGGTCGTCTCCCCCGAGGACGAGGACCGGGAGCTGCTGGAGAAGTTCGACCTGCAGTTCGGCGAGGACGAGGGCGAGGAGGAAGAGCTCGCGAAGCGTCCCCCGGTGGTCACCGTCATGGGTCACGTCGACCACGGTAAGACCCGCCTGCTGGACACCATCCGTAAGGCGAATGTCGGTGGCCGTGAGGCCGGCGGCATCACCCAGGGCATCGGTGCCTACCAGGTGGACGTCAACATCGACGATTACGACCGGAAGATCACCTTCCTGGATACCCCGGGTCACGAGGCCTTCACCGCCATGCGTGCCCGTGGTGCCAAGTCCACGGACCTGGCGATCCTGGTCGTCGCAGCCGATGACGGTGTCATGCCGCAGACGGTGGAGGCGATCAACCACGCCAAGGCCGCGGACATTCCGATCGTGGTCGCGGTGAACAAGGTGGATAAGCCGGAGGCACAGCCGGAGAAGATCCGTGGCCAGCTGACCGAGTACGGACTGGTGCCGGAGGAGTACGGCGGCGACACGATGTTCGTCGACATCTCCGCCAAGCAGGGCACCAACATCGACGGTCTGCTGGAGTCTGTCCTGCTGACCGCCGACGCTGCTCTGGATCTGCGCGCCAACCCGGACATGGACGCCCAGGGTGTCGCCATTGAGGCGCACCTGGATCGCGGCCGTGGTCCGGTGGCCACCGTGATCATTCAGCGCGGTACCCTGCGCGTCGGTGACTCCATCGTCGCCGGTGACGCCCACGGTCGTGTCCGTCGCATGGTCGACGAGTACGGCGAGGACGTCGACGAGGCGGGTCCGTCCCGTCCGGTGCAGGTGCAGGGTCTCAACGGTGTCCCGGGCGCCGGCGACAACATCATGGTCGTCGACGACGACCGTGTCGCCCGGCAGATCGCCGACCAGCGCAACGCGCGCCGTCGCAACGCATTGGCTGCCCGCTCCCGCAAGCGGGTCTCCCTGGAGGACCTGGACAAGGTGCTCAAGGAGACCAGCACCCTCAACCTCATCCTCAAGGGCGACAACGCCGGCTCGGTGGAGGCCCTGGAGGAGTCCCTGCTCAAGATCGAGATGGAGGACGAGGTCGAGCTCAACATCATCGACCGTGGTGTTGGCGCAGTGACCCAGACCAACGTGACGTTGGCGGCGGCGTCGGACGCGATCATCATCGCGTTCAACGTCCGCTCCGAGGGCAAGGCCACCGAGGAGGCCAACGCCGAGGGCGTGGATGTCCGGTACTACACCGTCATCTACAAGGCCATCGAGGAGGTCGAGGCAGCGCTCAAGGGCATGCTCAAGCCGATCTACGAGGAGCGCGAGGTCGGTACCGCGGAGATCCGTGCGATCTTCAAGGCCTCCGCCATCGGCCTGATCGCAGGCTGCATGGTCGAGAGCGGCAAGGTCCGCCGCAACGCCTCTGTCCGGCTCATGCGTGACGGCAACGTTGTCACCGACAAGGCGACGATCAACTCGCTGCGCCGCGAGAAGGACGACGTCACCGAGGTCTCGGCCGGTTACGAGTGCGGTATGGTGCTGTCCTACCCGGACATCGCCGTCGGAGACAAGATCGAGGTCTTCGAGATGGTCGAGGTTCCGCGCACCTAACATGGCGCGCACCCTCTGGTTCGCCTCGGACCTGCACGTCACCTGGCCCGCCAACCGCGAGCGCATCGCGCGCCTGCAGCCGGCGGGGCCGGGGGACTGGCTCATCGCCGCCGGAGATGTGGCCGAGCGTATCGACGTCGTCGTCGACACGCTCGCCGCTCTCCGGCGGCGTTTTGCGCGCGTCATCTGGACCCCGGGCAACCATGAACTCTTCTCCCGCCCGAGCGACCGGTTCAAGGGGCGGGCGAGGTACAGGCGACTGGTGGAGCTGCTCCGCGACGTCGGGGTGGACACCCCGGAAGACGAGTACCCCGTGTTCGGGGAGGTAACGGTGGCCCCACTGTTCACGCTCTACGACTACTCGTTTCGTCCCCCGGAACTCGACGCCGCGCAGGCGCTGGCGGCGGCCAACCTCGCCCGGGCGACCCTGGACGATGAACTGCGCATCGCCCCCTACGTGGATATCCCGGCCTGGTCCGCCGAACGCGTCGCGTATTCCCGACGCCGGTTAGGTGACGTCACTGGCCTGACCCTGTTGGTCAACCATTGGCCCCTCGTGGTCGAGCCGACGCAACGCCTGGGAAAACCGGAGATGGCGTTGTGGTGCGGCACCACCGCCACCCGCTCCTTCGCCCGGGAATTCAACGCCATCGGTGCGGTCCACGGCCATCTCCACATGCCGGGGGAAATCCGGGTTGACGGCATTCCGCATCTCGACGTCTCCCTGGGCTATCCCTTCGAACAGGAGCGCATGCCCCGCCGTGCCTGGCCGGTCCCCGGGCTACGCACCGACTGACTCCGGGCAGCGGCATCTCCCAGTGGCCGGACCGGGACCACCCTTCCCGGAACGGGGAGAATCACCGGCAAAATAGACTCGATCGGTGCCTTCCACCACGTTGTCCTGACCTGGACCACCCCGGCCGGGGATAGAAGACAGGGAACTTCCGGGCGGGTTTGCGGGTCGGGGTAGAATCTGCGGGAAGTCCATACCCGCCCCAAGAAGGAGAGGTCCGACATGGCTGACAAAGCCCGTGCCGCCCGGATGGCCAAACGTATCCAGACCGTTGTGGCCAATGCGATTGAGCGACAGATCAAGGACCGTCGCCTGGAACTGGTCACCGTCACCGACACCCGGATGACCGGAGACCTGCATGACGCCACGATCTTCTACACCGTGCGGGGCGCCACCCTCGAGGACGAGCCCGACTACGAAGGTGCCGCCGAGGCCCTGCACCGGGCCCGCGGCCAGCTGCGTAAGATCGTCGGTGATGACCTGAACGTCCGCTATACGCCGACCTTGACCTTCGAGGTCGACACCGTCCCAGAGGCCTCCGCCCACATGGAGGAACTGCTGGCCAAGGCCCGCGCGCGGGACGAGGAGCTGGCGGAACTGAAGAAGAACGCGAAGCCGGCCGGTGACGCGAACCCCTACAAGACCGACGGGGAAGAGTAGCGCGTTGACACAGTTTTCCCCGGAAGTGCTCACCCGGGCCGCCGATCTGATCCGCGCGGCGGAGAGCGTCGCGGTGGTCGGGCACGTCCGCTCCGATGCGGATGCGGTCGGTTCCGTCAGCGCCATGCTGCTCTCGCTGCGGCGGCTGGGTAAGCAGGCGGTCGGGGTGGTCGGCCAGCCCATGGCGTTCTCAGCCAACCTGCTGAGCATCCCCGCGGCCCGGGAGATCGAGCTGGCGGACACCCTGCCCGAGGTCGACCTGGTCATCACGGTGGACTGCGGGTCCATCGACCGGACGGGACTGCTCAGCCGGGAGATCGCGGAGAAGTGGGAACAGACCCTGGTCATCGACCATCACGCCTCGAACCCCGGTTTCGGGATCGTCAACCTCCTGATCCCGGGAGCGGAGTCCACCACCACGGTCATCCGGGAGCTGCTGCGGGAACTTGACGTGGAGTTGGACCGGGACATCGCCCATTGCCTGTACGCGGGTCTGGTCACCGACACCGGCAGTTTCCGGTGGGGTAGGCCGGCCATGCATGAGCTCGCTGCCGAATTGATGCGCACCGGGATCGACAGCCGTCAGATCGGGGTGGACCTGATCGACAGCACGTCCCTGGTGGATCTGCAGATGATCGGTCGCGTGCTGGCCGGAGTGGAGACTGAGCGCATCGGGGCGCTGACCGCCGCGGTGCTGGTGGCCGAACGCGACGTGATCGCCGGGCACTCCGACGCCGCGGTGGAGTCGCTCGTCGATTTCGTGCGCGCCCTGGAAGGCACGGACGCAGGCGTGGTGTTCAAGGAGATGGCCCCGGGCTTCTGGGCGGTGTCACTGCGTTCCAGCGTGATCAACGTCAGCCGCGTCGCGGTCGCCCTCGGCGGCGGAGGCCATGTGCCGGCGGCCGGTTACACCGCGCAGGGCAGCATCGAGAGTGTGCGCGCCGATCTCACGGCGGCACTGGCGCGGATGGGAGTGCCTGATCCCGCGTGACCGAGAGTGAGGCCACCACCGCATCCTCCGCAGCCGCCGGTCGGGTCTCCGCCCGGCAGATTCTCACGCTCGCGGTGCCCACGCTCGGTGTGCTCGCGGCCAATCCGCTCTACCTGCTGTTGGACACCGCCGTGGTGGGCAGACTGGGTGCCTTCGAGCTGGCGGCCCTGGCCGCCGGCACCGCGATCCAGTCGACGGTGACCACCCAGCTGACGTTCCTGTCCTACGGCACCACGGCCCGCTCCTCCCGGTTGTTCGGGGCGGGCCGCCGCCGTGACGCCATCGCCGAAGGTGTGCAGGCCACGTGGGTGGCACTGGCCGTCGGCGTGATCATCGCCGCGGTTGTCATCACCGCCGCCCCGTGGTTGGCGTTCTGGCTGACCGGGGATCAGACGGTGGCCACCGAGACCACGTCCTGGCTGCGGATCGCCGCTTTCGGGGTGCCATTGTCACTGGTCACGATGGCCGGTAACGGTTGGCTCCGGGGGATACGCAACACCCGGTCCCCGCTGTACTACACGCTGGCCGGCGTCATCCCCGGGGCGATCCTGGTGCCGGTCCTGGTCGCCCGGTTCGGCATCCAGGGCTCGGCGATGGCCAACCTGGTCGGCCTGTCGATCACCGCCGCCTGTTTCCTGGCGAAGTTGCTCCGCAGTCACGACGGCGGGTGGGCACCGAATGGCGGGATCATCCGGCGGCAGCTGGTGCTGGGCCGTGACCTGATCCTGCGTTCCCTGTCGTTCCAGATCGCCTTCCTGTCCGCCGCCGCCGTCGCGGCGCGGTTCGGTGCCCCTTCGCTGGCGGCCCACCAGATCCTGTTGCAGCTGTGGAACTTCATCACGCTGGTGCTCGATTCCCTGGCCATCGCGGCGCAGACCCTGACCGGGGCCGCGCTGGGCGCGGGCTCGGTGGGGGCCGCCCGGGCCGTCGGCAAGCGGGTGACCGCCTATTCCATCATCTTCGCGGCGCTTCTGGGCGTGGTCTTTGCCGTGGGGGCCGGGGTGATCCCCGGGATCTTCACCACCGACGATGCGGTGCTGACCGCGATCACCTCACCCTGGTGGCTGCTGGTGCTCATGATCATCCTCGGCGGGGTGGTCTTCGCCCTGGACGGCGTGCTGCTGGGCGCCGCCGATGCCGCCTTCCTGCGGAATGCGACGATTGCGTCCGTGCTGTTGGGCTTCGTGCCTGGTGTGTGGCTCGCGCTGCTCTTCGACTGGGGGTTGACCGGAGTCTGGTGCGGTCTGCTGGCCTTCATCAGCATCCGGCTGATCGCCGTCGTCTGGCGGTTCCGGTCGATGCGGTGGGCTGTGGTGCACGTGGAGCGAACCGGGGACGGTCCGGTCGGGGAGAAGGGCGACGAGAACTGATGGGCAGAACTCTGTGGGCGGTGGCGGACCTGCACGCCGCGGTCAAGGCCAACGGGCAGCGGATCTCGGCGATCCAGCCGGAGGACCCGGGGGACTGGCTGATCGTCGCCGGCGACGTGGCCGAACGCACCGATCTGGTGCTGCGGACTCTGGCCGAGTTGCGCGAGCGTTTCGCCTGTGTGATCTGGGTTCCCGGGAATCACGAGTTGTTCTCCCGTTCCCAGGACCGTTACCAGGGCCGGGACAAGTACACCGAACTGGTGGACGGCTGCCGGCAGATCGATGTGCTCACTCCCGAGGACCCCTATCCCGTGTTCGACGGCGTGACCATCGTGCCGTTGTTCACGCTCTACGACTACAGCTTCCGCCCCCGGGGGATGACCGTGGAACAGGCGGTGGCGGCCGCGAAACAGCGGCAGGTGATGATGACCGACGAATTCGCCATCGCACCGTTCGTCGACGTCCGCGCCTGGTGCTGGGACCGGCTGGCGTACTCGATCAAGCGCCTGTCGCGGATCAACGGCCCGACCGTGCTGATCAACCACTGGCCCCTGGTGCAGGAGCCCACCCAGGACCTGCACTGGTCGGAGCTGGCCCTGTGGTGCGGGACGCGTCACACGCGCAACTGGGCGGAGCGTTACGGAGCCCGCGCGGTGATTTACGGTCATTTGCATCTGCCGGGCATCGTGGATGTCACGGGCATCCCGCACATCGAGGTCTCGCTAGGCTACCCGCGGGAGTGGCAGCGGCACGGTGATGTCCAGCAGTGGCCGTACCCGGTGTTGGGGGAGGGGGCGGACCGTGCTTGACCACAGCCTCTTCCCCCCGGCGGCGCGTTTCTGTTACGTCAAGACCGCCCCGGATGAGATTGACCTGAGCAATTACCGGAATCTGCATCCGCTCGAGCAGTCCCTCGTCTCGCATTCGGTGGACGTGCGCAAGTCGGAGTTCGGTGATGCCCGCTGGTGCGCGCATCAGGCTCTCAGCCAGCTGGGCTATGACAGCGGGGATCCCATCCTGCGCGGGGAACGCGGCGTTCCGCTGTGGCCCGGGTCCGTGTGTGGTTCCATGACGCACACCCGGGGATTCCGGGCGGCGGTGGTCGCCCCGCGTCTGCTGGTCCGTTCCATGGGGCTGGACGCTGAGCCGGCGGAGCCACTGCCGCCGGAGGTGCTCGGTTCGATCGCACGGGTGGGGGAGATCAGTCAGCTCCAGCGACTGCGGGACAACGGCGTTCCTGCGGCTGACCGTCTGCTCTTCTGCGCGAAGGAGGCGACCTACAAGGCGTGGTTCCCGTTGACCCACCGGTGGCTCGGCTTCGAGCAGGCGGAGATCGACATCCGCGAGGACGGCACCTTCATCTCCTACCTGCTGGTCCGCCCGACGCCGGTGCCCTTCATCAACGGCCGGTGGATCGAGCGGGACGGCTTTTTCGTGACGACCACCGCTGTGGTCTGAGCGGTTCTCAGAGTGTGGAGGGCCGGGCGACGAAGACCGTCGCCAACCGTTTCCCCTTCTCCTTGATCAAGGCCACGGCCTTGCCCTCGGGGGTTACAGCGGCGTGCACGCCCTTGAGCCCCCGCGGCTCCAGCCACTTTCCCATGGCCAGTGCCGCGCCCTCTTCCGCGGTGACATCGAGCACCGGGAAGCTGCGCGTCAACGCCTCGTCCAGCGTCAGGGACAGCCGGGGGGCGTCCGCGAGCTGCTCCAGCGTCTGCGCGTCGGCCAGCTCGAAGGGGCCGACCTCCGTGCGGCGCAGGGCGGTCAGGTGGCCACCGACTCCGAGATCTTCGCCCAGGTCGCGGGCCAGGGAACGGATGTAGGTGCCCGAGGAGCACCGCACCTGCACCTCCAGATCCAGGAAATCGCCCTCCCGACGGCTCCTGAGCACCGTGAATTCGCTCACCGTCACCGGCCGCGCGGGCAGCTCCACCGTCTCACCCTCCCGGACGAGCTGGTGGGCACGTTTACCGTCGATCTTGATGGCGCTGACTGACGCGGGACGCTGCATGATGTCACCGGTGAGAGCGGCGACGCCCGCGGCAACCGCGGCGTCGTCGATGTCTGCTGCAGAGGTGGTCGAGAGTACCTCGCCCTCGGCGTCGTCGGTGGTGGTGGCAGCGCCCAGGCGGATGGTGGCGTCGTAGGCTTTGGTGGCCGTGACCAGGTGGGCCAGGAACCTGGTGCCGCGCTCGATCCCGAGGATCAGCACCCCGGTGGCCATCGGATCCAGCGTACCGGCGTGGCCGACCCGCTTGGTCGAGAAAAACCGTCGGAGTTTGCCCACCACATCATGGGAGGTCAGGCCGGCGGGCTTGTCCACGACGACAAGGCCGGAACGGGAGAGCGCATCAGTCATACGGGCAGTCTATGCCTTAGTATGGAGCGGTGGACATTTGGCACGGACTAGAAGAAGTACCCCGGGACCTGGCAGCATCCGTCGTGACGATCGGCGTCTTCGACGGGGTTCACCGGGGCCACCGGCGGTTGATCTCCACGGCGACCGACTGTGCCCGGGAGCGGGGGCTGCCCAGCGTGTTGGCCACCTTTGACCCTCACCCGCTGGCCGTGGTGCGTCCCGACAAGATGCCCCCCATGCTCGGTTCGGTCGCCGGTCGCGCTGACCTGGCCGAGGAGATGGGGGTGGATCACATGCTGGCCTTCCGCTTCACCAAGGAGATGGCAGATCTGCCGCCGGAAGAGTTCTTCACCCACATTCTGGTGGACAAACTCAAGGCCAAGGCCGTGGTGGTGGGGCAGAACTTCACCTTCGGGCACCTGGCCGCCGGCAACTCGGAGACCCTGCGTGAACTGGGGGAGAAGTACGGCGTCGAGATCCACATCGTGGACCTGTTGACGGAGGAGGGCATTGTCCTGTCCTCGACGGAGACCCGGCGGGCCCTGCAGCAGGGGGACGTGGAGAAGGCCTCCTGGATTCTGGGGCGGGACTACTCCGTGAAGGAGACGGTGGTCCGCGGCGCCGGCCGGGGCGGTAAGGAACTGGGATATCCCACCGCCAACATGTACTTTCCGGACTCGGTGGCCCTGCCCGGGGACGGGGTCTACGCCGGCTGGTTCGAGATCACCGGTGACGCCCCGGTGCAGGGCGACATGGAAGCCGGGGTCAAGTATCCGGCGGCCATCTCGCTGGGCACCAACCCGACCTTCGGCGATGAACGCCGCAGCGTCGAGTCCTTCGTCCTCGACCGCACCGCTGATCTCTACGGCCACCCCGCCATCGTGACCTTCGTGCGGCACCTGCGGGGAATGGAGAAGTTCTCCTCGGTGGAGGAACTGCTGTCGGCAATCGCCAGAGACGTCGACGACACCCGGGACGCGCTGAACTAATACACTGGCCGGGGCCACACCACGCGGTGTGGCCCCGTTTTTGCATTCATCTGATTGAGGAGTTTTCCCGTGGCCAAGAAGATTATTCTGGACCTGGACACCGGCGTCGACGACGCACTCGCCCTGTCCTACGCACTCGCCTCCGAGGAACTGGACGTCATCGGTGTCACCGGCACCTACGGCAATGTGCTGCTGGAGACCGGCGCCCGCAACAACCTGGCCATCCTGGAACTTTTCGGCCGCACCGACGTCCCCGTCTACGCGGGGTTGCCGCACGCCTCGACCAGGGACGGTTTCGAGGTCCTGGAGATCTCCGAGTTCATCCACGGCAAGAACGGCATCGGTGAAGCAGAGCTGCCGGAGCCGGCCGGCGAGGTCGCCGACGGCTCGGCCGTGGACTTCCTGATCGACTCGGTCAAGCAGCACGGTGATGACCTGGTGATCGTGGCCACCGGCCCGATGACCAACCTGGCGGCCGCCATCAGGCAGGACCCGGGCTTCGCGGACAACGCCCACATCGTCATCATGGGCGGCGCCCTGACCGTGCCGGGCAATGTCGCACCCTGGGCGGAAGCCAACATCAACCAGGATCCGGACGCTGCCGATGAGCTGTTCCGGGCGGCCAGGGACGTCACCATGATCGGCCTGGACGTCACCCTGCAGACCCTGCTCACCTATGAGGAGACCGCCAAGTGGCGGGAGCTGGGTACCCGTGGCGGCGACTTCCTGGCGGTGGCCACCGACTACTACATCAAGGCCTACGAGACCACCGCGCCGCACCTGGGCGGCTGCGGCCTGCACGACCCGTTGGCCGTCGCCGTGGCGGTGGACCCGTCGCTGGTGACCTGCCTGGACATCAACATGAAGGTGGACACCGAGGGGGAGACCCGGGGCCGCACCATCGGCAACGAAGAACGCCTCAACGATCCCGTCAAGACCGCCAAGGTGGCCGTCGGTGTGGACGTCGAGCGTTTCCTGAACGAGCTGATGACCCGCCTGACCAAGCTGGCGGAGTCCGCGAAGTAGGGGCCCCTCCGGGCTGACGTGTGGGAGACCTGGTGGGAATAGGGGATTGCGGCCGGCATCTGCTAAGGTGTTGCGAGGTTTAAGCGACTGTGGTCCACAACAGTTGCGCCACGCTGGGAACAGCGGATTCTTTCATGTGGACTGAAATAAACACCAGGAGATAATCTCATGGCTCTGAGCACCGAGCAGAAGAAGTCCATCCTGTCGGAGTACGGTCTGCACGAGACCGACACCGGCTCCCCGGAGGCACAGATCGCGATGCTGACCTCGCGTATCAACACCCTGACCGAGCACCTGAAGTTCCACAAGCACGATCACCACTCCCGTCGTGGTCTGCTGCTGCTGGTCGGTCGTCGTCGTGGTCTGCTGCAGTACCTGGCCGACAACAACGTCAGCCGTTACCGTGACCTGATCTCCCGCCTGGGTCTGCGCCGCTAAGGCGCCTCCGCCGGGCTCGAATCACCGGGACAACCCGTGTCCACCGTACTGCGGTGGACACGGGTTTTCTGTTGCCCGGACACCCGGACGGGAGGCGGTGGTGGAGAGCCGGGGCACGAGGCGCTCCGGGGCCCGGATTCTCGTCCTGCGTCGCCCGCGGTACCCGCCCAGCAGGAAATGCGCGGCGGCACACCCGGGTGCTTCCTCACCCGCTCGCCGGGTGGTGCTCCCGCGGCCAACTGGGGAAGATGCCCTCAACCTGCTAGAATCCCGGATAGTTGTAGATATGACAGCACCAAAGCGGCGGCACCGATGATCGCCGGAAGAACAACCCTGCAAAGGAGCAACTCGCGCATGAGCGATGTGCAGTTTATTGAGGATGACGACTACGGCGTCATCGAAGCCGTGGCCACCATCGATAACGGTGATTTCGGCACCCGTACCGTCCGGTTCGAAACCGGACAGCTGGCCCGGCAGGCCGGTGGTTCCGTCACCACGTACCTGGACGATGACACCATGCTGCTGACCACCACCACCGCGTCGAATCAGCCGCGCGAGGGACTGGACTTCTTCCCGCTGACCGTGGACGTGGAGGAGCGGATGTACGCCGCCGGCCGGATCCCCGGCTCCTTCTTCCGTCGTGAGGGCCGCCCCTCCACCGACGCGATCCTGGCGGCCCGCCTGATCGACCGCCCGATGCGCCCGACCTTCGTCAAGGGGCTGCGCAACGAGGTCCAGATCGTGGTCACGGTCCTCTCCCAGGACCCGGAGGACTTCTACGATGTCGTCGCCATCAACGGCGCCTCCGCGGCCACCCAGCTCTCGGGACTGCCGGTTTCCGGCGCCGTCGGCGGTGTTCGTGTCGCGCTGATCGCCGATGAGAATCACCCCGAGGGGCAGTGGGTCGCCTTCCCGAACCACGAGCAGCACGAGAACGCCATCTTCGAGATGGTCGTCGCCGGTCGCCTGGTCACCCGTAAGCAGGGCCGCAAGAACGTCGAGGACGTGGCCGTGATGATGGTGGAGGCCGGTGCCACCGAGTCTGTGGTGACGAAGGTCGCCAACGGTTCTCCGGCCCCGACCGAGTCGGTCGTCGCCGCCGGTCTGGAGGCGGCCAAGCCCTTCATCGCCACGCTGTGCCGGGCCCAGGCGGGCCTGGCGGAGCGCGCCGCCAAGGAGACCGCCGAGTTCCCGCTGTTCCCGGCGTTCACCGATGACATCTTCGCCGCCGTGGAGAAGAAGGCCCGCAAGAAGCTCACCGACCTGATGACCATCAAGGGCAAGCACGAGCGTGAGGACGCCGCCAACGAGCACATGGTGGCCGTCGAGGCGGAACTTCTCGACCGGTTCTCCGAGGAGGACGGCGCCGGCAAGCAGATCCGGGCCGCCTACAACGCCCTGATGAAGAACATCGTCCGGGAGAAGATCCTCACCGAGCAGTTCCGCATCGACGGTCGTGGCGTCACCGACATCCGTGACCTGGGCGTCGAGGTCGACCTGATCCCGCGCGCTCACGGCTCATCCCTATTCGAGCGTGGTGAGACCCAGATTCTCGGGGTGACCACTCTGGACATGCTCAAGATGGAGCAGCAGATCGATTCGCTGTCTCCGACGAAGTCCAAGCGCTACATCCACCACTACAACTTCCCGCCCTACTCCACGGGCGAGACGGGCCGCGTCGGTTCCCCGAAGCGCCGCGAGATCGGCCACGGTGCCCTCGCCGAGCGGGCCGTGCTGCCGGTGATCCCCTCCCGGGAGGAGTTCCCGTACACGATCCGGCAGGTCTCCGAGGCGCTGGGCTCGAACGGTTCGACCTCGATGGGTTCGGTCTGCGCCTCGACCCTGTCCCTCTACAACGCCGGCGTCCCGCTGAAGGCACCGGTCGCCGGTATTGCCATGGGCCTGGTGTCCGATGAGGTCGACGGCGAGATGAAGTACGTCGCGCTGACCGATATCCTCGGCGCCGAAGACGCCTTCGGTGACATGGACTTCAAGGTCGCCGGCACGACCAACTTCATCACCGCGCTCCAGCTGGACACCAAGCTCGACGGCATCCCGTCCCAGGTACTGGCCGACGCCCTGGAGCAGGCCCGCGACGCGCGTCTGACCATCCTGGACACCATGGCTGAGGTCATCGACCAGCCTGATGAGATGAGCGAGCTCGCCCCGCGGATCACCACCGTGAAGATCCCGGTCAACAAGATCGGTGAACTGATCGGTCCGAAGGGCAAGACCATCAACACGATCACGGAGGAGACCGGCGCCGACGTCTCCATCGAGGACGACGGCACCGTCTATGTCTCGGCCACCACCGGGGCCGCCGCCGACGCGGCCATCGAGAAGGTCAACGCCATCGCCAACCCGCAGCTGCCGAAGACCGGCGAGCGCTTCCTCGGAACCGTCGTCAAGACGGTACCGTTCGGTGCTTTCGTCTCGCTGCTACCGGGCCGTGACGGCTTGGTGCACATCTCCAACCTTGGTGGCGGCGAACGCATCGACAAGGTCGAGGACGTCGTCAAGGTCGGCGACAAGATCCAGGTCGAGATCGCCGATATCGACAACCGCGGCAAGATCTCCCTGGTTCCGGTCGAGGAGAACTAACCGGCGGCAGCCGGGACAGAGCGGCGACGCGAAAGGCGCCCCGGGCAGCTGGAACCAGCTGCCCGGGGCGCCATCTGCGTTCCCTCCGATGACCCGTCCGCAGTGGTGTGCTGTCACGGTCCCACCGAGGAGGAGGGAGCCGTTTATCCGCGGGCGAAGTCGATGACCAGACGAGTGGGGTTCTCGAGCGGGGTGACGGAGTAGGGCACCTGCTCCTCCAGTCCGATGACGAACTCGGTGCGTCCCTCGAAGAGGCTGGAGTAGGTCACTTCAGTGACGTTGCCGGCACCCGGGAACGTCCCGAGCATCGGCGGTTCCGTGCCGGCGTCATTGGGGTAGGGGGTCCCCTCCACCCCAACCTGGAGAGCGATGTTGCCCGTGTAGTCGATCGGGTGCCCGGAACCCTGCTGCGTGGGGGTCTCCGTGTACATCGTGATCCAGCCCGGAGCGCCTTCACCCTCCAGGTCGAAGACCACTCGGTCGAAGCCGTCGTGGCTGGCGGTGCGCACTCCGGTGACCATGAGGCTGGCACCGTCAGGCTGGACCCACTGGTCCTCGGTTGAGGGATCCCCCATCGGTCCCGTCGCGGGTTCGACATCGGAGACCGGACTGGACACCGACGAGGACTGCTCGGGCCGGGTTTCCTCCCCGGTGCCGGTGCCGGCGGTGCCGTTGGCGGGCTCATCGGTGGGTTCCGTGGTCACGGTGGTGGTGGTGGATTCATTCGCTCCCGGATCCTCCGGCTGCTCCTCTGCGGTGCCGCACGCGCTCAGTCCCAGGGCGAGGGCAGCGCCCAGAGCGGTTACTGTGGCAGCGGCGAGCGGGCGTCGCCGGGGTCGCTGGGTGCTGGATTGTCGTGTGAGGTATCGCATACCTTGAGGATACCTTCCGGCCCACCGTGAGAAGAGGCTTAAAGCTGCTCACCGGATGATTGTGAACAGATCGTTGTGAACGTGCCCCACCTCCGCCCCGATGGCTCCGGGTCGGTGCTCCACGTACCGCCGGAGCCGCTCCGCGACGCCGCGGTCCCCGCCGGTTGCACGGACGAGACGGTTCCCGCCTGCAGCGGGTCACCGGCACGGGGCGGGGGAGACTAGACTGTCAGGCAATCGGTCGGTGGACTGCGGCGCAGTCCGCCGATTCACCGGGAACCGCAATCATCAACTCAAAGGAGCAGACCGTTGGGCATCAAGGTGGGCGTGCTGGGCGCCAAGGGACGGGTCGGTCAGACGATCGTGGCCGCGGTACAGGAGACGACGGACCTGGAACTGGTGGCGGAAGTCGATCACGATGATGATCTGCAGACACTGGTGGACAACGGCGCAGACGTCGTCGTGGACTTCACCACCCCGGGGGTGGTGATGGCCAACCTCGAGTTCTGCATCAACAACGGAATCTCTGCGGTCGTCGGGACCACCGGTTTCGATGAGGATCGACTGGCACAGGTGCGCAGCTGGTGTGAGTCCAATCCCGGGGTCGGGGTCCTCATCGCCCCGAACTTCGCGATCTCTGCGGTGCTGACCATGGTCTTCGCCAAGCAGGCCGCGCGCTTCTTCGAGTCGGCCGAAGTGATTGAGCTCCATCACCCGAATAAGTTGGACGCTCCCTCGGGCACCGCGATCCACACCGCCCAGGGGATCGCGGAGGCCCGCCGCGAGTCAGGTCTGACGAGACAGCCCGATGCCACGGAGCAGGCGCTCGACGGTTCCCGCGGGACCGACGTCGATGGCGTGCCGGTCCACGCCGTGCGGATGACCGGAATGGTGGCGCACGAGGCCGTCATCTTCGGCACGCAGGGACAGACCCTGACAATCAAGCAGGACTCCTATGACCGTAATTCCTTTGCGCCGGGTGTACTGGTGGGGGTACGCGGCGTCGGTGAGCACAAGGGGCTCACTATCGGCCTGGAACACTACCTGGGCCTGTAACCCGCCCTGTGACACGCTCAGCCCTACCGGCTAGACAAGGAGTTTGGAAAACGTGGCCGAACAGGTCAGCCTCAACGTGGAACTGATCGCCAGCACCCAGTTCAACCCGCCTTCCACGGTGGATTGGGACACCGACGCAGTAGATGCCGAGGCCCTGGTCGAGTTCGCCGGTCGGGCGTGCTACGAAACCTTCGACAAGCCCAATCCACGCACGGCGAGTAATGCCGCCTACCTGCGCCACATCATGGAGGTGGGGCATATGGCACTGCTGGAGCATGCCTCGGCCACGCTGTATGTCCGGGGGATCTCCCGCTCGGCCGCGCACGAACTGGTCCGCCACCGACACTTTTCATTTTCCCAGCTCAGCCAGCGTTTTGTGCACTCAGAGGAAGCGGAGGTGGTGCTTCCTCCGGTCATTGATGAAGACCCGGAGCTGCGCCGGCTGATGCTGCGCGCGGTCGATGAGTCCAGGTTCGTGTACCGGGAGTTGCTCGACGCGCTCGAGGAGAAGCTCGTCGATGAGCCGAACGCGCTGCTCCGTCGGAAGCAGGCGCGGCAGGCGGCCCGGGCGATCCTCCCCAACGCCACCGAGTCCCGGATCGTGGTCACCGGCAACTTCCGCACCTGGCGCCACTTCATCGGGATGCGTGCCACGGAGCACGCCGACGTCGAGATCCGGACACTGGCTGTCACATGTCTGAAGATCCTGCGGGAGCAGGCGCCGGTGTTGTTCGGCGACTTCCAGATTTCGGAGCTGGGGGACGGGTCCGAAATGGCCGTCAGCCCGTATGTCACAGATTTCTGAGGACAGTTCGGCGGGGATTCCCCGATAACCAGCCAAACCGGGTAACCTTGAGCACTATGAGCACAGGTTTGACAGCGAAGAACGGCACCGAGATATTCGGAACCGTGAGCGTGGCAATGGTCACTCCCTTCGACCGGAACGGCAAACTTGATGTTGCCGCTGGCCGGCGTCTCGCGACTCATCTCGTCGACAGTGGCCTGGATGCCCTGGTCCTGGGGGGAACCACCGGTGAATCACCGACGACAACCCTCGACGAGAAACTCGACCTGCTCAAGGCCGTGAAGGACGAGGTCGGCGACCGGGCGAAGGTCATGGCGGGGGCGGGCACCAATAACACCGCCGTCTCCATAGATCTCGCCCGCGCGTCGGCCGCCGCCGGAGCGGATTCTCTGCTGGTGGTCACGCCGTACTACTCCAAGCCCAATCAGGAGGGTGTGTTCCAGCATTTCAAGGCGGTTGCCGAGGCCACGGAACTGCCGATCTGTCTCTATGACATCCCTGGACGTTCGGGCATCCCGATCGAGACCGACACCATCCGTCGGCTCGCCGAGATCCCCACCATCCAGGCGGTCAAGGACGCGAAGGGCGATTTCAACGCTGCCGCGTACCTGATGCAGGAGACCGGTCTGGCCTGGCTCTCCGGTGATGATCCCCTGAACCTGCCCTGGCTTTCCATGGGGGCGATCGGTTTCATTTCCGTGATCGGGCACGCTGCACCGCGTGCCCTGCGTAACCTCTACACCGCATTCGAGGAAGGCGACCTCACCCGTGCGCGGGACATCAACGCCACACTGACCCCGCTGGTCAACGCCCAGGCCCGCCTGGGTGGGGCCAGCCTTGCAAAGGCTGCCCTGTGTCTGCAGGGCATCGAGGTGGGGGATCCCCGACTGCCGGTCATCGCGCCGAATGAGCAGGAAATCGAGGACCTCCGCCGTGATATGGAAAAAGCTGGAGTCCTATAAATATGAGTGAACCCCGTAATCGTTCCCGGAAAGTCACCCGAAAGGCTGGCCCGCCGGAAACGGCGGAAACCCCGGTCTTCCAGGCTCCGGAAGCGTCATCCGAGTCCGCACCTGCGGCTGACTCCCAGCAGGAGTCCCGCGGCGGGGGAAATGAATCCCGCCCCGCCAAAGCGGACAGCGGATCTGAAAAGTCGGGATCCGGAAACTCCGGAGCCAACAACGACGGTTCCCGCTCCCGCTCGGGCAACCGACGCGGCGGCCGCGGCCGACGTGGTGGCCAGGGCGGTGGCGCCAACAACGGCAACAGCCGCGACAACAACAAGGGCGGGAACAGCAGCCGGGGTGGCAACCGCCGGAATGTGGTCAAGTCCATGCAGGGCGCGGACATGACCAAGCGGCTGCCCGAGCCGCCGAAGGCCCCGAAGAACGGTCTGCGCATCTACGCGCTGGGCGGAATCTCCGAGATCGGCCGCAACATGACGGTCTTCGAGTACAACAACCGGCTGCTGATCGTGGACGCCGGAGTGCTCTTCCCGTCCTCCGGTGAGCCGGGAGTGGATCTGATCCTCCCGGATTTCGGCCCGATCGAAAAGCAGCTGGACCGGGTGGAGGCCCTCGTGGTCACCCACGGTCACGAGGACCACATCGGTGCCATCCCGTGGCTGTTGAAGCTGCGTCCGGACCTGCCGATCATCGCCTCCCGTTTCACCCTCGCGCTGATCGCCGCGAAGTGCAAGGAGCACCGTCAGCGCCCGAAGCTGATCGAGGTCAACGACAAGTCCAATGAGAACCGCGGGCCATTCAACCTGCGATTCTGGAATGTCAACCACTCGATCCCGGACTGCCTGGGTCTGGCCATCAAGACCGGCGCCGGCCTGGTCATCCACACCGGCGACATCAAGTTGGACCAGACGCCCACGCACGGCCGTCCCACGGACCTGCCGGCCCTGTCGCGCTTCGGCGACGAGGGCGTCGATCTGATGCTGTGTGACTCCACCAACGCCACCACTCCCGGTATCTCCGGTTCGGAGGCCGAGGTGGCCCCGACCATCAAGCGGCTGGTCGGCGAGGCCCGTCAGCGGGTGATCCTGGCGTCCTTCGCCTCGAACGTCTCCCGCGTGCAGGCCGCGGTCAACGCCGCCGTGGCAGCCGGCCGTAAGGTCGCCTTCAACGGTCGTTCCATGATCCGCAACATGGAGATCGCGGAGAAGATGGGTTACCTCAAGGCTCCGCGCGGCACCATCGTCTCCATGGACGACGCCTCCAAGATGGCCCCGCACAAGGTCATGCTCATCACCACCGGCACCCAGGGTGAGCCGATGGCCGCCCTGTCGCGCATGGCCCGCCGGGAGCACCGTCAGATCACCGTCCGTGACGGCGACCTGATCATTCTGTCCTCCTCGCTGGTGCCGGGCAACGAGGAAGCCGTCTTCGGCGTGATAAACAACCTCGCCCAGATCGGTGCGACGGTGATCACCAGCAAGGACGCGAAGGTCCACACCTCCGGACACGGCTACTCCGGGGAACTGCTCTTCCTGTTCAACGCCGCCCGGCCGCGCAACTTCATGCCGGTCCACGGCGAGTGGCGCCACCTGCGGGCCAACAAGGAGCTGGCAGTCTCCACCGGGGTGCAGGAGGACCATGTGGTGCTCGCGCAGAACGGTGTCGTCGTGGATCTCGTCGACGGTCGTGCCAGCGTCGTCGGACAGATCCCGGTGGGCCATCTCTACGTCGACGGCACCACCATGGGTGAGGTCGACGCTGATGTGCTCGCGGACCGTACTTCGCTCGGGTCCGGCGGTGTCATCTCGATCACCGCGGTCATCGACAGCCGTACCGGTCGCCTGATGGAGTCGCTGAAGGTGCAGTCCAAAGGCTACTCCGATGACTCCCGCGAGGTCACCACCGAGGTGGCTGAGCTCGCCGAGACGACCATGAATGACCTGGCGGCCGAGGGGGAGAATGATCCCTACCGCATGGTGCAGCAGCTGCGTCGCCGCATCTCCCGTCTCGTGGAGCAGAAGTGGCGCCGTGAGCCGATGATCCTGCCGACCGTGATCCCGATGACCTCCAACGCCACACGGGGTGTGGACGACTCCGAGGTCAACGCGAGCCTCGAGAGTCTCTGACTCCAGAAGCAGTAGACCGTGCACCCCAGCATCCACCGGTTCCGGTGGTTATGCTGGGGTGCATGTCTTTTGTCGCCGCTGAACGTGCCCGCCTCGCCCACCTGCTGCTGGAGCTCGGGCCTGATGCCCCGACGCTGTGTGAGGGCTGGGCGACGAGGGATCTGGCCGCCCACCTGTTGATCCGGGAGACGAAGCCGGCGGCAGCCGCGGGCATCGTCCTTCCGGTGGGACAGCAGCGCCTGGAGCGCGAGACCCGGCGGCAGCTGGAGCGGGACTATGGCGACGTGGTGCGGGAGTGGGCGGCCGGCCCGCCCCGGTTTTCGCCCTTCGCCGCCCTTGATGGTGTCGTGAACACGGTCGAGTACTTCGTTCATCACGAGGATGTGCGCCGGGGCGGGGGAGTGGTGGTTCCCCGTGACTTCAGCGCGGTGGTCTCGGACCTGCTGTACACCTGGCTGCGTCGGATCGCGCCCCGGTTGCTGGCCAAGAGTCGCGTTCCGGTGGTGTTGACCGCAGAAGGCTATCCTCGGGTGGTCTGCGCGGATCGGCGTGGGGTGGCAGAGCAGGGGAACGAGGTGGTCCGCGTCACCGGTGACGTGGGGGAGGTGCTGTTGTGGGTCTTCGGCCGGGACGCGATTGCGGCCTCCGTGGAAGGCAACGCAGAGTTGGCTCGCTGAATCAAGCCTGAAACCTTGTTCTTGTTCAACCTCAAGTTTATGTTGAGATAACGGTGTGGGAGATGTGAACAGTGGTGCCCCGACGGCTATTCTGGGGCCATGACTGTCAGAAGCGCCGCCTCCAAGCGTCCCAAGAGTACGGCTAAACGTACCCGGGACGGTGAACGTGACCGGGAGAAGAGCCCCAACCGGACTCGTCCGGCCGGCCGGACGATGGCTTCGGCACCAGTGGCGAATCGCGCGGCGGACACATCCGCGGAGCGCACCGGCAGTGCCGTCGGAGCAGTGGCGAAGGGCATCAGCACCGTGTTCGGTGCGTCCGCGAAGGGCGTGGGGAATCTGACGCGGGGCGTCGGCCGCCGCCGCGACCGGCAGGACAATCTGTATGACGAGGACGCCCCCAAGGGCACGGAGGATATGACGGACAGCAGTTCAAAGAAGAAACGCTCCACCGCCGGCGGCGATCAGAAGCCGGCCCGGAAGCGTCCTACCGCGGCGAAGAAGACCGCACCGCCGGAGGACTCCGAAGCAGGTGAAACCCCGGAACTCGACGAGGGGGGTGGATTCGCCGGTACTCTCACGCAGATCGCCGACTGGGTGGAGGAGCACTCGGACGGCCTGGGGCTCTCGCTCATCGGTCTGGCCGCGGTGCTCGGTGCCTCAGTGTGGCTCGACATCGCCGGCCCGATCGGGGAGTTCATCGCCCTGATCACCCACACCGTGATCGGCGCGGGCGCGGTCATTCTGCCGGTCGCCCTCGTCGGCCTGGCCATTGTCCTGATGCTGAGGCTCAAGAGCGAGTCCACGGAACGGCTCCGCATCACCTTCGGCATCGCGATCATCATCGTGGCCATGCTGGGGCTGGTGCATGTCCTGGCGGGCAATCCCACCGATTGGGAGGGCCGCCGGATCGCGGGGGGTGTCATCGGCACCTACACCGGCGGCATCCTGGCCGCCGGCTTCAGCAGCTATCTGGCCATCCCCATCCTCGCCCTGGTCATCATCTACGGGGCGTTGAAGGTGACCGGCATCAGTGTCCGGGAGGCCTGGGGTTACTTGAGTGGTGCGCTCGGCGGCCGGCTCTCCGACCGCTGGGAAGAGGACCCCGACGAAGATGACCTCTACGGCCACGTTGACCGTGAGCTGGATGCCCGGGCCACCGATGGGGAAGAGGAACAAGCGCCTCGACGGTCCGCGGCCCGTCGCCCGGCCGCAGCCTCACGCCCCCGGGCCAACTCCCGCCCGGCCCGGCCGACCCGACCCGCAACCCGGACTCCGGAGCCCACCCCGATGGACAACTACCCGGTTGAGGGTGGGGACGAGGACCACAGTCAGCACACGTTGTTCCAGTCGCCGGATAACGCCACCGCCAAAACGACGGCCATGCAGCGACCCAGCACCCCGGCCCAGAGGCCGGCGCCGAAGAAGCGGAGTGCGGAGGTCGCCGATACCGACGAATTCCCGGCGGTGAGCGGCGCGGTCGCCACCGGGGCGTCGGCAAGCGGCGCGTCCGCTGCTGGACAGCAGCCGGCCGATGACGCCAACGACACCGTCGCCGCCAGCCGGGAGGCCATGCGGGCGGCGATCGTCGCCCGTTCGGGTGTCGATGCTGCGGCGGTCCCGGCCAGTACCCCCAAGAGCGAGATTGCCGCGGCAGAGGCTGCGGCGGCGGGCTCCCCGGCCCCGGCCGTCCGCGAGCCGGAGTTCGCTGGTGACTATGAGCTACCGAGCACGGAACTGCTGATCCCCGGAGAACCGGCCAAGACCCGTTCTGAGGTCAATGACCGCATGATCGAGGCGATCACCGAAGTATTCAGCGAGTTCAAGGTCGATGCCGCCGTGACCGGGTTCTCCCGTGGTCCGACGGTCACCCGTTACGAGGTGGAACTGGGGCCCGGGGTGAAGGTCTCCAAGATCACCAACCTCCAGTCGAATCTGGCCTATGCTGCCGCCACGGACAACGTCCGGCTGCTCACCCCGATCCCCGGCAAGTCCGCCGTGGGTATCGAGGTGCCCAACGCCGACCGTGAGATGGTCCGCCTGGCGGATGTGCTCGAGGCGCCTGCGACCATGGCCAATGAGGACTCGATGCTGATCGGGTTGGGCAAGGACATTGAGGGTGAGTTCGTCTCGGCGAGCGTGCAGAAGATGCCGCACCTGCTGGTGGCAGGTTCCACCGGCTCCGGTAAGTCCGCCTTCGTGAACTCCCTGCTGGTGTCGCTGCTCACGCGGGCGACCCCGGAGGAGGTCCGCCTGATCCTGGTGGATCCGAAGATGGTGGAGTTGACGCCCTATGAGGGAATTCCGCATCTGATCACTCCGATCATCACGCAGCCGAAGAAGGCCACGGCGGCCCTGCAGTGGCTCGTGGAGGAGATGGAACAGCGTTACATGGACATGAAGTCCACGCGGGTGCGCCACATCAAGGACTTCAACCGGAAGGTACGGTCGGGGGAAATCCAGGCGCCCCTGGGATCGGAGCGGGAGTACCGCCCCTACCCGTTCATCATCTGTGTGGTCGACGAGCTCGCCGACCTGATGATGACCGCGCCGAAGGAGATCGAGGAATCGATCGTGCGTATCACCCAGAAGGCCCGTGCCGCCGGCATCCACCTGGTGCTGGCCACGCAGCGGCCGTCCGTCGACGTGGTCACCGGTCTGATCAAGACCAACGTGCCGTCCCGTCTGGCGTTCGCGACCTCCTCGTTGACCGACTCCCGCGTCATCCTGGACCAGGGCGGCGCCGAGAAGCTCATCGGCATGGGTGACGCCCTGTTCATCCCGCAGGGCGCCGGCAAGCCGCAGCGACTGCAGGGCGCCTTCGTCACCGACGATGAGATCCAGGCGGTCGTGGAGGCCGCCAAGGAGCAGCGCGAGCCCGAGTACACCGAGGGTGTCACCGAGGAGAAGGCTTCCGAGGCGAAGAAGGAGATCGACGACGACATCGGCAAGGACATGGACGACCTGCTCGAGGCCGTCGAGCTGGTGGTGACCTCCCAGCTGGGGTCGACCTCCATGCTGCAGCGCAAGCTGCGCATCGGCTTCGCCAAGGCGGGACGCCTGATGGACCTGATGGAGTCCCGTGGCGTCGTGGGCCCCTCGGAGGGGTCCAAGGCCCGCGAGGTGCTGGTCAAGCCGGAGGAGCTGGACACGATCGTCTGGATGATCAAGGGTGCTGACCCGGCGGAGGCTCCAAGGGAGGAGCCCGCGGGAACGGATCCCGGGGACGCCGCCGGGGGCCTGCCTGCGGGTGGCGAGGACACCGGACTGCAGGACGACACCCGGACCGTCCAGGCCACCTACAATCCCACCCAGGGAGCGTTCTAGGGGAAGGTTCCCGGCCTATCCCGCCCTGCCGTCCCGCGAGGGTGCCACCCAGGTGACACCAGGGGGCGGCATCGGCTATAGTTGCGGAGCGTCAGGAGGGGAGTACCCCGGAAACGGCATTGATCGTCAGCACGGCGACCACCATTGGTCCCCCGGTCATGTCGGCCCGTCCAGTGGTGGACCGGGTGGGGGAGACCTCCGGCTCATTCGAGACCGGAGGTTTGTTTAACAATGTCTGTCCCCTTGTGGATCTGGGCGGTCACGATCATCGTGATCGCCGGGTTCTTCGTCTTTGACTTCTACTCCCACGTCAGGACCCCGCACGAGCCCACCATCAAGGAATCCACGTGGTGGTCTATCTTCTACGTGGCCCTGGCCCTGTTGTTCGGCCTGTTTATCTGGATCGTCTGGGATCACCAGCACGGCATGGAGTACCTGACCGGTTATGTGACCGAGAAGGCCCTGAGCGTGGACAACCTGTTCGTCTTCGCACTCATCATGGGGGCCTTCCAGATTCCCCGCCAGTTCCAGCAGAAGGTGCTGTTGATCGGCATCGCCCTGGCCCTGTTCTTCCGGCTCATCTTCATTCTGATGGGCGCCGCGGTCATCGAGGCCTGGTCAGACGTCTTCTACCTGTTCGCCGCTTTCCTGCTGTTCACCGCGGTGAAGATGATCTGGGACGAATTCGCGGACCAGCCGGAGAAGGACCCGAAGGACATGCTCGTGGTCAGGGCGGCCTCGAAGGTCCTCCCGATCACCGACAAGATCGACGGGGATCACCTGTCCCTGAAGAAGAACGGCAAGCGGTGGTTCACTCCGCTCATGATCGCCCTGGTTGCCATCGGTCTGATCGACATCATGTTCGCCCTCGACTCCATCCCGGCGATCTACGGCATCACCACTGAGGCCTACCTGGTGTTCACCACCAACGCCTTCTCTCTGCTGGGGCTGCGGCAGATGTACTTCCTGCTGGACGGGTTGCTGGACCGCCTGGTGTACCTATCCTACGGACTGTCCATCATCCTGGGCTTCATCGGTGTGAAACTGCTGCTGCACGCGCTCCACGAGAACAACCTGCCGTTCATCAACGGCGGTGAGAACGTGGCGGTGCCGGAGGTCTCCACCCAGTTGTCCCTGTCTGTCATCGTCGTGGTCCTGGTGGTCACCGTGCTGCTGTCCATCTGGAAGAACAAGCACGACGAGGCCCAGGGTGCGATCGACATCTCGGTCTACGCCCGTGATGAGGAGCGTCGCCAGCGGGAGTCGCAGTCTGCGGCGTCCGAGGTTCCGGAAGAGATCGCCACTGGCGATCAGACTCCTGACGACGGCAGGAAGTGACGCCGGAGATATGCGTTCGTGACGGGGTGCTTCGACGGGCCCGATGACTGATGTGAACGGCTGTGGGGCCGGGGAGGACCATGTGATCCTCCCCGGCCCCACCGGCATCAGGAGGATCGGAGTCCCCGTGGCGTGCGGGGCGTCCTCCGGAAAATGACGGACATGCGGGCTGCGACGGTGGGTCTATTCGCCTGGGGCGCGGAAGACGTTCTTGACCGGATTCCAGGACCGGATCTGACGCCCAGTGATGATGCCGTGCCGGTTGAACGGATCGGCGTCCATGAGCTGTTCGGCATCGGTGATTCCGGCCGGCTCCGGTAACCGGATGATGATCAGGGCGCCGCCGTTCTCGTCGGTGAACGGTCCGGAGCCGATCAGCTGCCCGTTATCCTGCAGCTCACTGAGGAATGCCCGGTGCTGCGGACGGTGGCTAGCCACCTGATCGGCATCAGTGATGTATTCATAGAGAATCGCGAAGGTGTTCATGGGGTGATTCTACGGCAGGCGGTGGGCCGGGGGCCGAGTAACGAAGCGAAACATACCGGGTAGGGTTGGGGATGTGAATCGACCTGGAGCAAATGTGAACCACGCTGGGGAGCCGGTGGCGAAGCCGTCCAACTTCAACCTCCCTAACGTGCTCACGAGCCTGCGGATAATTCTGATCCCGCCGTTCGCATGGCTCGTGCTCCGGGCGGATAATGAGCACCTGGGCTGGATGTGGGCGGCGTTCGGGCTCTTCGCCGCGTTGATGATCACCGACAAGCTCGACGGGGACATTGCCCGCGCCCGGGGTCTGGTCACCGATTTCGGCAAGATCGCCGACCCCATCGCGGACAAGGCGCTGATGACCACGGCTCTGGTGTGCCTGAATCTGGTGGGGGTCCTCCCGTGGTGGATCACCGCGGTGATCGTGGTCCGGGAGTTCGGCATCACGGTCTGGCGGATGATCCAGCTGCGTCGGGGCCGCGTGGTCCCCGCCAGCAAGGGGGGCAAGTTGAAGACCGCCCTGCAGACCCTGGCCGTCGGTCTCTACCTCTGCCCGCTGCCGGGGTGGATGGACCTGCCGACCTTGATCGTCATGCTTGCTGCTGTTGTGGTCACCGTGGCCACCGGAGTCCAGTATCTCCTGGACGCGAGGAAGCTGCAGCAGTGACCGCGCCACGGGTTCCGGAGGAGGATCGGGTCGCGCTCGTGAGCGCCCTGGTGGCCGCCGGTCAGAGCGTGGCCACCTGTGAGTCCCTCACAGCCGGCTTGGCCGCGGCGATGATCGCCGATGTCCCCGGGGCATCCGCCGTACTCCGCGGCGGCCTGATCACCTATGCCACTGATCTCAAACAGACGCTGGCCGACGTCGACCCTGCGCTGTTGGGCACCCAGGGACCCGTGTCGCAGGAGACGGCCGCCCAGATGGCGCTCGGTGCCCGGCACCGCTGCGGTGCTGATTGGGCGGTGTCTCTGACCGGGGTGGCTGGCCCGACCCCCCAGGACGGCCACCCGGTGGGCGAGGTCTTTCTCGGCATCGCTGCGCCCGACGGTACCGTGGAGAGCCTGCGGGTGCTGCCCGAACCCGATGATGACAACGACGAGGCAGCGGACGGGATTGCAGGGGAGGTGTTGCAGGGCACCCGGTGGGAAATCCGCCGACAGTCCGTTGATTTCGCGCTGCACCAACTTCTTTTACGCGTGGTGGAACAAAATTCCCGAAAGAACCGTTGAGGATAATGATGGCAACTAACACAGCACTTTTAGACCAGCCGGTTGTCGCGCCGGCCAGGCGAATCCGCCCGCAGCCCCTGCTGCGGGAGGCGCTCGGCGGTGCCCTCCGTTCATACCGAACCGACCAGAACGTCACCCTCCGTGAACTCGCGGAGTCGGCCCGGGTGTCCCCGGGTTACCTCTCCGAGTTGGAACGCGGGCGCAAGGAAGTATCCTCGGAGCTTCTCGCCTCCGTCTGTCACGCCCTGCAGGTCTCGGTGGCTGATGTCCTCATCGAAGCCGCCGGTTCCATGGCACTGCGCTCCGCGGTCGAGGAGATGACGGCTTCCGAGGCAGCCGCCCGGTAGCAGGCGACTGTCACCTGCCGGGATCGTTTCAGCTACCATGGTGGCGAATAACCGCCCCTGAGCTGTCCCGCAGTGCACGGAGCTAAATCAAACTCGTGAACTATTCCTAGGAGGGCCCGCGACATGGCTAATCCCTTTGTCAAGGCATGGAAGTACCTGATGGCGCTGTTCGACTCGAAGATCGAGGAGAATGCTGACCCTAAGGTGCAGATCCAGCAGGCTATTGAGGATGCCCAGCGTCAGCACCAGGAGCTGTCGCAGCAGGCTGCAGCGGTGATCGGCAACCAGCGTCAGCTGGAGATGCAGCTCAACCGCCGTCTCGGCGAGATCGAGAAGCTGCAGGCGAACACCAAGCAGGCCATTCAGCTGGCAGATAAGGCCCGGGCCGAGGGTGACGAGAAGAAGGCCCTGGAATACGAGAACGCTGCTGAGGCCTTCGCCGCGCAGCTCGTCACTGCGGAGCAGTCGGTGGAGGACACCAAGCAGCTCCACGATCAGGCCCTCCAGCAGGCTGACCAGGCCAAGCAGGCGGTGGAGCGCAACTCGATGGCTCTCCAACAGAAGGTGGCCGAGCGAACCAAGCTGCTCAGCCAGTTGGAGCAGGCCAAGATGCAGGAGAAGGTATCTGAGTCCCTGCAGTCCATGAACTCCCTCGCAGGCTCCGGCAACACGCCGAATCTTGATCAGGTGCGGGACAAGATTGAGCGCCGCTACTCGAATGCACTGGGGCAGGCTGAGCTGGCCCAGAACTCGGTGCAGGGACGGATGGCCGAGGTACAGCAGGCGGGAATCCAGATGGCCGGCCACTCCCGCCTGGAACAGATCCGCGCGGAGATGGGCGGCGGAGGCAGCAAACAGGTTGATTCCGGTGCAGCACAGGAATCCATCGAGCCCGGCAACAGCACCCAGCAGAATGTTTCCAGTGATGCTGTCGCACAGCGGATGCGTGAGCTGCGGGGCGAATAGTCACCGGCTCCGGCCCGTGACCGAGGCCATCGGAAATTCTTGGCCAGTGCCGCGATCACCCCCGACTCCCCGATGAGGGAGCCGGGGGTGATCTGCTTCTAGTACCTCCCGCCTCCGTCCAGCAGGCCGCCGGCGACACCTCTTCGGGAGGTCAACTCACTGCCGGATGGGAATCGGCGGCAGCGGCCCTCTGCCGGGACCGGTTGAGGTGGGAGACATTTCTTCCGGTAGGCGACCCGCCCGGTGTCCGGAACCACCGAGGTGGTTTCCAGCGCCGCTAATCTCCCACGCCGCGGGCGTGAAGTGCTTCGCCGATACCGCGCGCCCGTCGCAGACTGCGGATCAGTACCGGAGTGGTGAAGGCCCGGATGGAGAAGGACGCCCCACGCGCCTTACGGGCGTTGAGCACTTCCTGGACCGTCGCCAGCTGCAGCGGTATCAGCCGGATGGTGAGGGAGATGGCGAGACTGATGGTCTCCACCGGTAGCCCGAATCGGGCGAACGGGGCCATCATTTTTTCCACCGCATCCATCAGCTCGGAAATGGTGGTGGTGAGCGTCAGCAGCGTCGCCGCCATGATTGCGGCGAATATGGTGAGGACCGTGACCAGCGCTGTGTCGCCTCCACGCTGCCACCACTGGAACAGACCGAGCACGGTGAGAATCGGTAGCGGAGGCCAGAGCTGCCCCAGGGCGATACGCAGGGGAATCCGGGCGGTCAGATAACCCAGTGCAGGAATGGCGACGGCTGCGACCGCGACGCCGACCGTCTTGGCGAAGATGGCACTGATCAGGATGAATAGAATGAGCAGACCAAATTTCCAGCCGGCGGGAGCACGGTGGACCAGCGTGGAACCCGGGACATAGACCCCGAGGGGGAGAGAGTTCACAGCACCCGCTCCTGCATGAGCCGCACATAGTGATCGATGACGTCATCAGGGTCTCCGTCGGCCTCGATACGGTGGTTGTCGATGCACAGCACCCGGTCGAACCCCCGGAGGAAATCGAGATCGTGGGTGACGACGATCAGCTGCTGATCCAGGGCCTCGAATTCCCGCTGGATCCGGATCCGATTTCGGAGATCAAGCAAGGTAGTGGGCTCATCGGCGACGATAATCTCGGGCTCGAGGACCAGCACAGCAGCCAGCGCGAGCAATTGTTTCTGGCCTCCGGACAGGAGGTGGGGGGATTGCTCCGCATGCGCGCTCAGACCAAAGCGCTCCAACATCTCATCCACCCGATGCCGTCGCTCAGATCGTGGCAGCTTGAGCTTGCGGAGGGAGAAGTCCACGTCTTCCCGTACCCGCGGCATGACAATCTGGTTTTCAGCGTCGGAGAAGACGAAACCGACCCGGCGCCGGATCTGGCGGCCGTGCTCAGCGACATCCACGCCGTCGACGAGAACCTGCCCCTGGCTGGGTTCACCCAGTCCGTTGATGAGCCGGGCGAGGGTGGACTTGCCGCCACCGTTGGCCCCGATGACGCCGATGCGCCGCTCGGTGAGGTTGAGGTTGATATCGGACAAGACGGTGGTGCCGTCGTAGTCGACGCTTACGTCCCGGAAGGTGATCTCAGACATGGGTTCTACATTTCCAGATGCGCAGGGGGAAAGAGGGAAATAGCTCGGGCCGTGATACGGCAGGCGGCCGGCACAGCTACCGGGCACCAGTGGGAGCGCCGATTCTGTTGCCTGAACGGGTGGGGCGCCGCCTGCGCATGAGGTCGGGAAACGCGGTGTGGACACCGAGTGCGATCGCGACCATCAGGGCGAACTTCGCGAGGTCCGGGATGATGAAGGGGGACTGAGCCAGAACTGCCTCGGCGAAGGACAGGTCTGCCCGCAAGACCAGACCCGCTGAGCCGCAGAGGTACTGGACAAGTAAACCGACCACCGCAGCAAGAGCGAACACGAGCGTCTGACCGACCCGGTTCCTCCGCGGGGCACGGTATGCGACTGCTCCGGCGAGGGCCGCGGAGATGATGTATCCGACAATATAGCCGATGGTGGGGCCAGCGAGCGCCTGGACCGTGGAACGACCTCCGGCGAGCACCGGCAGGCCGAGCAATCCGAGACCGACGAATAGGAGAGCCGCCAGCCCGCCACGTCGCCCACCGAGCACCAGTCCGGCGAGCACGACCGCTGCGTTCTGCAGGACGACGGGAACACCCGCGGTCCCGATGGGAATCGAGACGAACGCCAACACGATGATGAGAGCGGCGAAGACGGCGATGTAGGCCAGGTCCACAGCAGTTCCGAGACGATTTCGTTTCATGTCCCGAAAGCTTACCTTGAACGGTGTTTAAGCACGTAAGAACCGAGGTTGAACACCGTTTAGGGGTGGCAAGCCAGTGGCGTGGGGGCCGGACGCCCAGGCAGGGGTGGGCATGTGGGATCTATTGCCCGCGGTGACCTTCGCGGTGGGGGCAGCGGTAGTATCAGGGCATGCGCTTGACGGAATTTCACCAACTGGTGGTCGATGAATTCGGAGAATCCGAGGGGAAGTGGATCGTTCATTCCCACGTGCTCGCAGGTTTGGGAGGTACCGCAGAGGAGCTCATGGAGACGGGTGAGGATCTACGGAAGATCTGGCGCGGTCTCTGCGATGATTTCGATGTCCCAGAGGAGCGTCGGCTCGGCAGGGACGAATGACTTTCCCCCCTTCCTTCCAGCGGAAGGGGTTGATCGTGAAAGCGCGGTTCACGTGCGACAGTGGGGTTTCGGCATTCGAATTCCGGGCGTTGCATTCGAACAGTTGTGCGTGTAACTTCAAAGGCAATGTTCCGGGGGAGAGGTACCTTCGGTAGTCAGAGTCGGCGCCAGGAACCCGCGGGATCCTGCAGTCGCATCCCCAGGTCTAAACAGTTGAGAGGTGGCGGATCGGGAAACGGGCCCGGTCGTCACCAGCATCGTCCCCGGAAAATGAACGAGATTAAGGAACATAAGATGGCACCGAAGAAAACTAAGGCAGCGGCCGGCACGGCCACGAAGGATGACCGGCAGAAGGCGCTCGATTCTGCTCTGGCAATGATCGAGAAGGACTTCGGCAAAGGTGCGGTGATGCGTCTGGGCGATGAGAATCGCCCGCCGATCAGCGTCATCTCCTCAGGTAATACCGCCATCAACGTGGCTTTGGGCATCGGCGGTTTCCCGCGGGGACGTGTCGTCGAGGTCTACGGTCCGGAATCCTCCGGTAAGACCACTGTGGCCCTTCATGTCATCGCCGAGGCTCAGCGGGCCGGAGGTATCGCGGCCTTCATCGACGCGGAGCACGCGCTCGACCCTGATTACGCCCGCAAGCTCGGTGTGGACACCGACGCCCTCCTCGTTTCCCAGCCGGACACCGGCGAACAGGCCCTGGAGATCGCGGACATGCTGGTCCGCTCGGGGGCGATCTCCATCATCGTCGTGGACTCCGTGGCAGCCCTGACCCCCAAGGCTGAAATTGAGGGGGAGATGGGTGACAGCCACGTCGGTCTCCAGGCGCGCCTGATGAGCCAGGCGCTGCGGAAGATGACCGGTGCCCTGTATAACTCCGGCACCACCGCGATCTTCATCAACCAGCTTCGTGAGAAGATTGGCGTGATGTTCGGCTCACCGGAGACCACCACCGGTGGTAAGGCGTTGAAGTTCTACGCTTCAGTCCGCTGTGACGTCCGGCGCATCCAGACCCTCAAGGACGGCCAGGATGCTATCGGAAACCGCACCCGCATGAAGATCGTGAAGAACAAGGTTTCCCCGCCCTTCAAGATCGCCGAGTTTGACATCATCTACGGCGAGGGAATTTCCCGGGAATCCTCGTTGATCGATATGGGCGTGGAAAACGGGGTCATCAAGAAGTCCGGATCGTGGTTCACTTACGAGGGAGACCAGCTCGGCCAGGGCAAGGAGAAGGTGCGCCTCCACCTCAAGGAGAACACTGACCTGGCGGATGAGATCGAGAAGAAGATCCTGGTGAAGCTGGGCATCGGCCCGGAAGCCGCGCAGGAAACTGATGATCTCAGCGACGACCCGGTGGATATGGTTCCCAGTGTTGATTTCGCCGATGACGATGATGCGGAAGAGCCCTTGGCCGAGAACCAGTGATGCAGATGGGTGCTTCGGACGTGCCCTCAGGGGATGATGAGGTTCGCGCCGCCAAGCTCGACCAACTCCGGAAGGCCGTGGAGGCGTATGAGGCTGGTGAAGGCCCCACGCTCTTCGATCACGCCGCGGAGGAGGCCAAGGCTGAGGTGAGAAACCGCGCCCTCCGCCTGCTCGACCAACGCGCCCGCTCCCGAGAGGAATTGAATAGTCGGCTGACTGCCCTGGAATTTGAACCACGGGTCATTGCTGAGGTGCTTGATGATCTTGAGTCCGCCAGGTTGATCGACGATCGGGAATTCGCCCGGGAGTGGGTGCGGCAACGTCATCAGCGGCGCGGTAAATCCGCCCGAGTGCTCGATCGGGAACTCAGCCAGAAGGGCGTATCCGCCACTGTGAGGGCCGAAGCCCTGGAGCAGATCGATGCAGCGGACGAGGAAGCCATGGCCCGCCAGCTGGCAGCGAAAAAGGCACGGTCCATCAAGACCGCACCTGCTGACCGGACAGAGCGGGACAAGCAATTACGTCGGATCGTCGGAGTACTGGCGCGTCGTGGATTTCCGGAAGGCATGGCGCTTCGTGTGGCGAGGGAAGCTCTCAAGGAGCGGCTGCAGGAACTCGAACTGTGAGCAGTCATGCGCCCGAGGCACGGGGAAACCTGTCGCATTTTCTGCGCTTCATTGGAGACGCCGCCACACAACCTGACAGCGCTTGCCTATCCGGATGCCAACACACCCCAGGGCCCTGCTACCGGCCGGGCACTGGGGTGTGTGAAGCAGTGGGGTGAGGGCAGCCGAGACTAGCGCTGCTGGGCGTCCGGTTGGATGATGCCGGCTTCCGACAGCCCCACGGTGGCACTGCCGGTAGCCTCCGCTTCCTGGGAGTGGCCCGGCCGGGCTTTGCCCAGGATATTGCGTCGTCTGCGTCCAGACCGCAGCTGTCCTTCGATGCGCTGCGCCAATCCGGACAGTAGATAGTTAATGAGAATCATGATGACCGCAACCACAGCGAGGGCGGCAAGGTAGTTCTGGTTGGAGGACGCCGACTGGATTCCGGAGCGGACCACTTCCACGTAGCCGATCTGGTATCCCAGTGCGGAGTCTTTCAGGGCGATGACCATCTGCGCGACGAGTGCCGGCAGCATCGCCGCGACGGCCTGCGGCAGCTGAATCGACCAGAGGGTTTGTCGGTGGGAAAGGCCCAGAGCCTTCGAGGCCTCGACCTGCCCCTTGGGAAGACTCCGGATGCCGGAGCGGAGAATCTCCGCGATCACCGAGCCGTTGTACATGGTCAGCCCGAAGACTACGGCACCAAAAGCCAACTGCCGGGGTGGCAGGATGGAGTACACGGCAAAGAGCTGATAGGCGAAGATCATCAGGAGCAGCACCGGGATGGCACGGAAGAATTCCACGATGGCGGCGCAGACCCAGCGGATCACCGGGTTCTCGGCCAGTCGTCCGAGGCCGAGCAGCACACCCATCACCAACGCCAGCAGGATGGATACGAAGGCCGATTTCAGGGTTCCCCAGAGTCCGGGGAGCAGATAGGTCTGCCAGGTCCTGGAATCCAGGAAGGGAGCCCACTTCTCTGCTGTCAGCTGCCCGTTTCCGGCGAGCGTGTCGAGGACCCACCAGAGCGCGAGAGCGACGACCACGACGGTCAGAACAGTGTAGATCCGGTTGTTGCGGCGCCCCCTGGGGCCGGGCGCGTCGTAGAGAACGGTGGCACGAACGCTCATTATCTCTTCACCGCCCATCGGGTGGATAGATTCCCCAGGGCCAGGCCCATGGGGAGAGTGAGGATCATGAAGCCCACAGCAAAGATGCCGAAGATGATGAACAGCATGTTGGCGTGATTCTCAATGGTTTCCTTCATCAGCAGTGACGCCTCCGCCACCCCGATGACTGAAGCGATTGTGGTGTTCTTGGTCAAAGCGATCAGCGTGTTTCCCAGCGGGACGATTGACGAACGAAAAGCCTGCGGGAAAACGATGTTGCCGAACAACTGCCGGAAATTCAGACCCAGGGAGCGGGCAGCTTCGGCCTGTCCGAAGTGGACGGTGTTGATGCCGGAGCGTAATGATTCGGCGACGAAGGTCGAGGTGTAGAGAATGAACCCGAGCACCGCCAGGCGGAAGTTGTTGTCTGACACGAAGGTCGCGCTGTCCCGGCCCGCCAGCGTCAGTCCGAGGTTCTGGTAGAGGCCGAAGGAACAGAACAGGATGATCAGGGTGAGCGGGGTATTGCGGACGGTGTTGATGTAGAAGGTCGCGATGCCGCGCATGATCCGCACCGGGGATACCCGCATGGCGGTCAGAATGGTGCCCAGGATCATCGATCCGATCGCGGAGAACACGGTCAGTTTGATGGTGATCCAGAAGGCGGGCCAGAGTTGCGGACCGAGGTCGGCCCAGAAGGCTTGCATGTGTTCAGCCCCCTCCCGAGGGTGTCGGCGAATGAGCCCGCCACGGCGCCATCACAGCGGCACCGTGGCGGGCGACGGAATTACTCCTCCATGAAAGACAGGTCGCCCGGCGTACTTTCGGTGATGCCCTGACCCTCGCCGAGGTTGGCGCTGATGAACTCATCGAACGCACCGCTGGAGAGCATCTCCTCCAGCGCGGCATTGATCGCGTCCGTGCCTTCCTGATCGTCCTTGGCCAGGCCGATCCCGTAGTACTCGTCGGTGAAGGCGGAACCGTCGTCCTTCTGCATCTCCACCACGCGGAACTGGCCCGGAGACTGCGCCGCGTAACCGTTGAGGATGGTGGCGTCGGTGGTCATCGCGTCAATGTTGCCCTGGCGCAGTGCCTCGACGCAGGAGGAGTAGGTGTCGTATTCCTGGAGCTGCACACCCGGCAGCACATCCTTCACGGTCTGAGCCGGTGTGGAGCCGGTGACGGAGCAGAGGATGCGGCCATCCAGGTCCTCGACGGCGTTGATGTCGGAGTTCTCCTCCTGGACCAGCAGTGCCTGGTGGGTCAGCAGATAGGGGCCGCCGAAGTTGACGGTTTCAGAACGAGCGGTGTTGATTGAGTAGGTGGCGGTGATCATGTCCACTTCACCGTTCTGGATCAAC
Source organism: Corynebacterium halotolerans (assembly GCF_050107895.1). Lineage (GTDB taxonomy): Bacteria > Actinomycetota > Actinomycetes > Mycobacteriales > Mycobacteriaceae > Corynebacterium > Corynebacterium halotolerans_B. The sequence continues at coordinate 169,344 of NZ_JBNILW010000001.1, forward strand.
GTCTCACGCTGGGCGGAAGGGGTCTCCCGCCAGGTGATCTCAGGGCTGTCCCAGCCGTTGGTCTCGGCGATGTGGTCCACGACGTACTGCGCGACGTCGACGTCGAGTCCGGACATCGAGTCATCGGGGTTGCGCAGGCCGAGTCCGGGCTGATCGTACTTCGTGCCGAGGGTGACCTGGCCGGACTCGATGTTGGCCAGCAGGCCTTCCGAGGAACTCGAGCCACAGGCAGCGAGAGTCACACCCGATAGCGCGGCGACGGCGAGGGCGGCGGTGATACGGCGGGTGAAGCGGGACATGGTGTTCTCCTTGAGGGGGGTCAGAAAGGGGAGGCGTGCGCGTGTGACGCGTCGCTAGTGGGCCAGGATCTTGCCCAGGAAATCCCGGGCACGGTCGGTCTTGGGGTTGCTGAAGAACTCGTCGGGGGCGGCGTCCTCGACGATGGCTCCGTCGGACATGAACAGGATCCGGTCCGCCACTTTGCGGGCGAACCCCATCTCATGACTGACGACGATCATCGTCATGCCCTCCTTGGCCAGCAGGGCCATGACGTCGAGCACCTCATTGACCATCTCCGGGTCCAGCGCTGAGGTGGGCTCGTCGAAGAGCATGATCTTCGGATCCATCGCCAGAGCCCGGGCGATGGCCACGCGCTGCTGCTGTCCGCCGGAGAGCTGGGCGGGATACTTGTCCGCCTGATTGGCGATGCCGACCCGTTCGAGGAGATGCATCGCCCGCTCAGTGGCATCTTTTTTCTTCTTGTGCCGTACCTTGATCGGGCCGAGGGTGATGTTGTCCCGGACCTTCAGGTGAGGGAAGAGGTTGAAGGACTGGAATACCATGCCCACATCCGCCCGGAGCTTGGCCAGGTCGCGGCCTTCCTCAGGGAGGGGAACCCCGTCAATCTCGATGACGCCGGACTGGATGGTCTCCAGCCGGTTGATGGTGCGGCACAACGTGGATTTGCCGGAACCGGAAGGGCCGAGCACCACAACCACCTGGCCGCGGGGGACCTCAAGGTTGATGTCCTTGAGGGCCTGGAAATCGTCGAAGTACTTCTGGACGTCGGTCATGCGGATCATGGTCTGCTGGCCGGCTCCGCCACCGTTCTCGGGAGGGGGTGTTCCCGGCCTGGAGAGTGGACTTTCGCTCATGCAAAGTACGTTAATGTATTCCAGCTCACAGGGGGAGGTTTTGATGAAAAAGTTATACCCGGCTGAGAATTTCTCACACTGACACTCATCAGCCGGGCACCGGAAGCCGCCTCGAAAGACAGGGAATCGCTGGTGGAGCGCCAGTTATCCGGCGCCGGTGTCCGGTCCCCGGCCGCGGCGCCGGGCATAACCGCACGTCTCCGGACCCCAGAGTGGGGGCATGCACGGTGAGAGGGATAGGCGGAGCGGGGCAACCGCTGCTCAACGTGCTGAACGGCATCCGACTTCCTCCTGACACGTGGTTATGATGCTGGCCAGGGGCGGAATACAATGAGTAGACATGTCGCAGCTTATTCAGGATTTCCCGGCCTCCGGTACCGAAACGGAAGGTCAGGCGCAGCAGGCCTCGCGCACCTATGAGGTCAAGACCTTCGGATGCCAGATGAACGTCCATGATTCCGAGCGACTCTCCGGTCTCCTGGAGGAAGCCGGCTATATCCCGGCCGGGGCGGAGACGGAGCCCGACCTGGTGGTGTTCAACACCTGCGCGGTCCGGGAGAACGCCGACTTGAAGCTCTACGGCACCCTCGGCAACCTCAAGCAGACCAAGGAGAACCACCCCGGCATGCAGATCGCCGTCGGCGGCTGTCTCGCGCAGAAGGACAAGGACACGGTGGTCAAGAAGGCTCCGTGGGTCGACGTCGTCTTCGGCACACACAACATCGGTTCGCTGCCCACCCTGCTGGAGCGTGCCGCGCACAATGAACGTGCGGAGGTTGAGATCGTCGATGCGCTCGAGCAGTTCCCCTCGGTGCTGCCGGCCAAGCGGGAGTCCGCGTACGCCGGCTGGGTATCGGTGTCCGTCGGCTGCAACAACACCTGCACCTTCTGCATCGTCCCCAGCCTGCGCGGCAAGGAGGTGGACCGCCGGCCGGGCGACATCCTCGCCGAGGTCCAGGCACTGGTGGAGCAGGGGGTTACCGAGGTCACCCTACTGGGGCAGAATGTCAACGCCTACGGGGTGAACTTCGCGGACCCGGACCTGGAGCGCGACCGTTCCGCCTTCTCCAGGCTGCTGCGCGCCTGTGGCGACATCGAGGGGCTGGAGCGCGTGCGCTTCACCAGCCCCCACCCGGCGGAGTTCACCTCCGACGTCATCGATGCGATGGCTGAGACCCCGAATGTCTGCCCGCAGCTGCACATGCCCCTGCAGTCCGGTTCCGACAAGGTCCTCAAGGACATGCGCCGGTCCTACCGGTCGAAGAAGTTCCTGGGCATTCTCGATGAGGTCCGGGCCAAGATTCCCCACGCCTCGATCACCACGGACATCATCGTCGGCTTCCCCGGCGAGACGGAGGAGGACTTCCAGGCCACCCTCGATGTCGTGGAGAAGGCTCGGTTCACCAGCGCGTTCACCTTCCAGTACAGCCCCCGGCCGGGTACCCCGGCGGCGGAGTACGAGAATCAGGTACCCAAGGAGGTCGTGCAGGAACGCTATGAGCGGCTCATAGCTCTCCAGGACCGGGTCTGCGCGGAGGAGAACCGGAAACTGGTGGGGCAGGAAGTTGAACTTCTGGTCCAGGCCGACGGGGGCCGCAAGAACCACCGCACGCATCGGCTCAGCGGACGTGCCCGCGACGGCCGGTTGGTCCACTTCACCCCGGCCGGGGTGACCCCGGGCGTCATCGACGGTACGGTCCGGCCCGGAGACGTGGTCACCGTGACCGTCACGGATTCCGCCCCGTACTTCCTGATCGCCGACGGCGGAGTGCTCACGCACCGGCGGACCAGGGCCGGCGACATGTCGGAGGCGGGGCGCGTGCCGACGACCGCGCCGATCGGCGTCGGTCTCGGCCTCCCGGGCATCGGGGCGCCTGCGCAGGAGACCCCCGAGGCCACCGGCGACGCCTGCGGCTGCCACTGACCCCGGGAGTGGGGGACTAGGATGGATCCAGCGGATCCGATACTTCCTCGCGGATCCGAGCCCGGTAAAAGGAGAGACTGCAACAGTGACCAAGACCCCCGGTGAGAAACCGGACCCGAGCAATTCCGCCCCGGACGGCAGCAACCCGGAGGAGCTGGCCCGGGTGGAGAAGAAGGCGGCCCGGCGGATCAGCCTCGGCAACCACGCCGGTCTGCTCATCGGCGCTCTGGCGCTCTGGCTGGTGTCCCTGGCCCTGCCGGTGACCTCGGAGGCCCGCGGCTTCGAGGTTCTCGTACTGACGCTGCCCGGCGAAACCGGTGCGACGCTGGCGGAGTTCATCCACTCAGTCCTGGTGTTTCTGGGGGTGGGCCTGTTCAACCTCCTGCTGCTGATCACCCGTCGCACGATCTTTTCCTGGTTGGCCTGGTTGTTCACCGGCATCGGACTGTTCTACTCGCTTTTCGCGCTGTGGATGCGGCAGACGCAGTCCAACGAGAACATGGTGGGCATCGGCCTCTACGTCAGTATCCTCGCGGTGCTCCTGGCCACCTACGCGTTGAGCAGTGTCATCCTGCGGCGGGATCCGGATCAGGTGTCTATCGCTGAGGAACGCGCTAGCAGTGACAATCTCGATGCGGTGGGCCGTGCCCAGCGTGCGGCGACCTCCGCCCGGGCGGAGGCCGATGAGGTAAACCCGCTGCTGGTCGATGACCGACGTTCCCGGGCCGCCGAACGCTACCGCAACCGCCGACCGGGACCGGACGACGAGCAGAGCTAGGCGGGTGTTCCGCACCTGTGCAGACCCCGCGAAATCAGCGGGGGTCTACACCGTCGGAAGGATCCGCTGCCAGGCGGTAGCGTGACTGACCGGGCGCATCCCCAGGCCCCGGTTGACGGCAAGCATGCCGGTGTTGCCCAGGGCATTCGAGGTGAACACCCGCTCCACCGAGGGCCACCGCCCTGCGGTCTCCCGCAGGGCCTGGATCTTGACGGCGCGTCCCAGCCCGGTGCCGCGCCGCCGCGGGTGGACAATGGTCACACCCTGCTCGGCGGTGCCCGGCTCGGAGGCCGGATGACGGTGCAGTTCGCAGAGTGCGACCGGACCCGCCGCGTCGACCAGCAGGACCGACACCACCTCCAGCCCGGTATCCAGGCGCCTGGCCTCAGCCTCTGCCAGCCGCTGCGGGCTCCACTCCTGGGGCTCGGACCGCAGCTCGCCGTGTGGCACGTCCACCGAGGCCAGATGCAGCAGCTCCAACAGGCCGGGCAGCAGCGCCGGGACAGGGTTCCGGTCATGCAGTACCGCCACCGACACGTCGTCTGGCAGCTCTGGCCCGGTCTCCGCTGCCGCAGCCACCTCGATCACGCCCTGGATCTCCGCCAGTCCGGGACGGAATCCCGCCGTCCGCAGCTGTGCCAGGAAGGGAAATTCTGCTTCCGGCCGGTGGGTCTCCCACAGCTGCAGCACGTGGCGGCCCAGTTGCCGGGCAACCGGTGAGACCTCCGCGAGCAGGAGCTGGTAGACCTGTCGGGCGGTGTCCCCGGGGCTCTGTCCGGGAACCGGTTGATGTGCGGCATCGAGCACGATCTCCAGCTCAACCGCATCCAGATCCTCGTGCTGGGGAATGCTGAGGTGGACGAAGCCGTGAAATTCCAGCTCCGGTTGCTCCCCGTCGGCGCCCGCTTCCGTCGTCGAGGACAACAACGGATACCCGAGTTCAGAGCGGGGGAGGTCCGGCAGCTGCCCCAGGGGTTCAGCCAGCACGAGCATCAATGAGTCGGACTCAGTGGAACCTGCCAGGCGCTGCACGGCCCGGGCGACGGAGACCGAAGTCCCGGTCTCCCCGCTGACCTCCTGGGCCGCGAGATTGGCCAGGAACACGAAGTTGCGGACCACGTCGGTGGGTTGACCACCGTGGTCCAGCCGGTGGGCGGGCCGGTCGACCTGAAAGAAACAGAGTTTGTCCACTGCGGTGCTGTCAGCGGTCCTCGACGGCGTTGGCCGCCGTGTCGGCCCACTCACGCCACTGCTCCGCCTGAGCGCGCAGTTTCTCCGCCTGCCCGGTCCGGCCCTTCGCCTCGGCGGCCTCCGCCTGGGCGGTGAACTCCTCGACGCGGGCGCTGAACTGTGCGGCACGCGCCTGTGCGGCCGGGTCAGTACGGCGCCACTGGGCGTCGGCGGCATCCACCACGCGCTGCTCGAGATCGCCGATCTTGTTCTCGTACTCGCTGATGCGGGCACGGGGCACGAAACCGATCTCCTCCCACTTCTCCTGCAGTTCCGCCAGCTTGGCCCGGGACTTGTCCAGATCCTTGGCAGGGTCGATCTGCGGATCGTATTCGGCGATCAGCGCGTCCTTGGCCGCAGCATTGTCGGCGAATTCCTTGTCGCGTTCCTCGTTGACCGCGTTGCGGGCGGCGAAGAAATGGTCCTGGGCGGCCCGGAACCTCGCCCACAGCTTGTCGTTGACCTCGCGGGGCGCCCGACCGACGGCCTTCCACTCCTGCATCAGGTCCCGGTAGGCGCGGGCAGTGTCATTCCAGTCGGTGGAGTCCTGCAGCGCCTCGGCCTTGTCCACCAGCTCCTCCTTGGTGCGCCGCGCGACCGCCCGGTTCCGGTCCAGCTCGGCGAAGTGGGCACCGCGTCGACGATTGAAGGCGTCCCGGGCCCGGGAGTAGCGCTTCCACAGCGAATCATCGGTGCGCCGGTCGATGCCGCGGATGGACTTCCACTCCTCCAGGATCGCGGCCAGCCGGTCACCCGCGTTCTTCCAGTGGGTGGCGTTCTCTGCGAGATCCTCCGCCTCCGCGGCCAACTCCTCCTTGCGGGCGACGGACTGCTCCCGGCGGCGGGCCTTCTCCTCCTTGACCTGCTCGTTGGCGACCTCGGAGTGGTTGATGATGTCTCCCAGACGCTTTTCGAGGGTGCCGAGGTCACCGATCACGGCAGCGGTGGGTAGCTCCTCCCGCAGAGACTTGGCGGTGTCCTTGATGCCCGGGGCCTCGCCGGGGTTGGCGCGTAAGCGGGACTCCAGCAACTCCACCTGGGTGGCCAGATCATCAAAGCGGGCGCCGTAGTGCGCCAGTCCCTCCGCCGTGGTGCCGGCCTGCCAGGAGCCGATCTCCCGTTCCCCTTCGGCAGTACGGACGAACACGGTGCCGTCTTCCGCGACCCGGCCCCACTTCGCCGGATCATTGGCCGGCCGCTGGGGGAGGGGGGCCGGGGTCCGCCGAGTGGTGGCCACCTGGGCCGGGTTCGGGACGGCGCCGGGGCGCGGACCTGGCTTGGGACCGGGTTTCGGGCCAGGCTTCGGGCCGGGCCGGGCCGCGCCGGCCGCGCCCGGCTTGGGCACCGGGGTCGTCTTCGCCGGGGTGGTCTCTCCGGGACTCCCGGACCCGGGCCGCGGAGTGGGGTTCGGAGTCGACGACTGGGAGGTGCTCATGTTCGTTGGTCCTTCTATCGGGGAGTTTCGCCGCGCTACACGGCTGCCGGAGGATCCACCATCTATCGGGCGGACCACTGATCGTCCATTGCTCACCTGCACGCCAGAGCCCGGGGCAGGGCGACAGTCGTCGCCATGTCCGGTCCTGCCCGTACGGGAGACGCACCTTAACTTACCCCGCGACAATTCCCCCTGTCACCAGTACCGGGCGACAGCTGCCGACATACCCGCCAGTACTACCGGAACGGGGGTACTGGCTAGGGTGGAAAGAGTGAATATGAATCTGGTGGTGATGCCGGGCAGCCCGGCGCTGGTGCGCGAACTGGCACCCGGTGACCAGGCGGGTGCCCGGCTTCTCACGGCCCTGCGCGAGGTGTTCGCCGAGATCCTGGCGAAACCGCGGCGGATCGAGCTGGTGGGTTCCCGGAACCGGCGCTGGCACACGGGGCTCGCGGGCAGCTTCCGTGCCTGGGGTGCCCCGCAGGTCACCGTCGGTGCCGGTCATCATCTCCCGGAACTGGTGCAGCGGTATGCGCTGGGGGACCAGGCCCGGGCGGTAACCACTACGCGGGACGACCTGGGGCAGCCGGATCCCGACGTGCTGACCATTGTCGCCGTCGACGGCTCAGCCGGCCTGGACGCCCGCGCCCCCCTGGCGGAACTGCCGGGGGCTGCGGCCACGGACCGGTGGTGCCGGGCCATGCTGGCCGGGACACCCGGACGCGGTGAATGCACCATCGAGCAGCTCACGGCCGCCGGGGTCCTGGAACCAGAACTCTGGGCCCAGCTGGCTGCCCTGACCCCGGTCACTGCTGAGCTGGTCGACGCGGACACCACCCTCGGGATCGGCCGCTATGTCGCCGGGTGGGAGATCTAGATGGGAAGCAGTGCGCTCCAGCCGAACACCACCTCCGCGCGTCGAACCCCGATCGCGGTGGTCGGCCCCACCGCCTCCGGAAAGTCCGCGCTGGGTCTGGCCCTGGCCCACGAGCTGGACGGCGAGGTGGTCAACGTCGACTCCATGCAGCTCTACCGCGGGATGGACATCGGCACCGCGAAACTCTCCGTCGCGGAACGGGAGGGGATCCCGCACCACCAACTCGACGTCCTCGAGGTGACGGAGACCGCCTCGGTCGCCCGCTACCAGGAGGAGGCGGTGGCTGACGTCGAGGACATCATGAACCGGGGCAAGACCCCGATCCTGGTCGGTGGATCGATGCTTTATGTGCAGTCCCTGATCGATGACTGGCGTTTTCCACCCACTGACCCACAGGTCCGCGCCCGCTGGGAGCAGCGCCTGGCAGAGATCGGCATCGACCGTCTGCACGCCGAGCTTGGCGAGCGGGACCCGGCCGCCGCGGCGAAGATCGAGGACAAGGATCCGCGTCGGACTGTCCGGGCCCTCGAGGTCATCGAATTGACGGGACAGCCCTTCCAGGCCAGCCAGCCGCCGATCAACGGGCCGGCCCGCTGGGGAACCCGGATTCTCGGTCTGCGTACCGTGGCCGACTGGCTCAACCCCCGCATTGAGCTCCGCACGCGGCTGATGTTCGAGCAGGGCCTGGTGGCTGAGGTGGAGGAGCTGATCGGTCGGGGGCTGACCGCCGATTCCACAGCCGGCCGGGCGATCGGCTATGCCCAGGTGCTGGCGATGATGGCCGGCGAACTCACCGAGACGGAAGCCCTGGAGCGCACGATCAGCGGTACCCGGCGATATGTGCGCCGGCAGCGCAGCTGGTTCAACCGGGATCCGCGCATCCACTGGTTGGACGCGTCCCGGGAGACCCGTACGCAGGCGCTCGCACACCTGGATTGAGAACTGCCACCGGAGCGGTGGTGGGACAACTGCGGACGGCGTGCCGTCAGTGGCCCGGGCCCAGCCGCTTGGCCGAGCGACGGGCCAGAAACCAGGACTCCTTGAGCTCGGTCGCCCGCTGATCGGTGATGCTGAGCAGCTGTTCCAGCTCCGCCACGCTCAGCTCCCCCGCCAGGCGGGCCTGGAGCCGGTGGAGGAAGCGGCGGTTGGTCTGGCACTGGAAGTGGAACCGTTCAATGTCCGGGTCCGCGCAGTCCGCATCCAGCAGGGCAGGACGGTGCAGCGTGCGGTCGGCGATGGCGTCGGTGTCCGGGGAGGAGACGAAGTGGTCGTAGTCCGCGATGACATCGCTGATGTCCTCGGCGGACAACTCGATCGAGGAGCGCAGGGCCGTGGTTTCCGGGGCGTCGTGCCGGTTGCGCACCAGGAGCAGGGTCATGAAGATGATCGGGGCGGCCAGCAGCAGACCGTAGAATTTCAGCCAGACCACCAGAATCAGGCACAGCAGGGCGATGGCCGTCAACCACAGATTGCGGTTACCGGACCCGGAGTCGGTGCTTCGAGACATCGCAGGCTTAGGCCTCCGGCAGACTGGGAGCTGGGTGGGATGGGAGGGATCGACCTAATGGCCGCCACAGGCGCAGTTGCTGCCGCAACCCCCGCACCCACCGAAATCGGCGGCCAGCACATTGCCGGACAGGACCGCAGTGCCGGCGACGACACTGTTCCGCGCCGGCAGTTCCGGGCTATCCGCCAGACAGACATCGAAGGGGAAGGTGCCGTCCACGGTGGCGTGGATGAAACGTTGGCCGGTCAGCTGGTTGTGGCGGTACTCCGCCTCAAGGACCCGGGCAGAGAACTCTGCGGCGGCATCAGGTACCGCGGCCCCGGAGCCGGACGCGAGGATCTGGGCACCCTCGGACATCAGCATGCCGACGACGCCGCCGGTGGCCGCGGTGTAGGCCTCGGCGCTGTCGTAGATGCTGTGCTCGAGAACCAGGGCGGTGACGCCGAGCTGCTGCCACTGCTGGACCGGCTGGTCCACCAGGAGCGGGCCCTGCGAGAGGTTCAGGGTCACGGAACTGAGCACGTTGCCGAAGGTGTCGATGATCTCACAGAAAGCGAGGACGTCATTGACCATGGAGATGTGGGCGAAGGTCTGGGTGATCGAGTCGAACCCGGCATAGGTGGCGAAGGGTTCGACGGCGAGGATGTTGATCTGGGCGCCGGACTTGTCCGTGAACTGGACGAGCTGGCCGCCCCGGATCTCACCGATAACCTCAAGCTGGTTCGTGGCGATAGCCGCCTCGACGGCCTCCTGCCAGCGTTCAAAGCCCAGGCCGATGCTCTTGAGATCAGTAGTCATGTCGGACAGTCTAATCCGTCGCCCAGTTAATAGAAACCACGCATTCAGCTCTTGTCCGGCCCCGGGGAACGGACGGTGGTGGGGTCAGCTGGTGGCACCGCCCCGGCCGCCCGGGCACGGCATCTCGAACATTGCTTCGGGAAGGAACTTCCCTTGGAGGCCCTGAAGTGCAAGAATAGGGGGTAATGACCCAATCGAACAATGATGATCTGTTGGCCCGGGCCTTCCGGGACCACCACCCCACGACCCAGCCGGAACCGGACACCGGTGAGGATCAGTCTGGCCTGCTGCGCAGCGGGGCACAAGAAGAAACCGGTGGAACCACTCCCACCACCGGTGACCTGGATCTGGAGGAGCGCAACTCCCTGCGCCGCCTGCCCCGCGGCACCGAGGTCCGCAGTGATGACGTCGAGACGATCACCGAGGTGGAGTACCGCAAGGTCCGCCTCGAGCAGGTGATCCTGGTGGGCATGTGGACCGAGGGCACGCTCGCCGAGATCGAGGCCTCCATGGCGGAGCTTTCTGCCCTGGCGGAAACCGCCGGAGCGGAAGTCGTCGACATGCTCTACCAGAAGCGGGACAAGCCCGATCCCGGCACCTACATCGGCTCGGGCAAGGTGCTCGAGCTGCGTGACACCGTCGCCGCGACCGGAGCCGATACCGTGGTCTGCGACGGCGAACTGAGCCCCGGCCAGCTGGTGGCGCTGGAAAACGCGTTGAACACCAAGGTCATCGACCGCACCATGCTGATCCTGGACATCTTCGCCCAGCACGCGAAGTCACGGGAGGGCAAGGCCCAGGTCTCGTTGGCACAGATGGAGTATCTCATCACCCGTGTGCGCGGTTGGGGCGGCAACCTCTCGCGGCAGGGGGGCGGACGGGCCGGTTCCAACGGTGGCGTGGGCCTGCGTGGCCCCGGTGAGACCAAGATCGAGGCGGACCGTCGCCGACTGCGTCAGGAGATGGCCAAGCTGCGCCGTGAACTGGCCGGGATGAAGACCTCCCGTGAGGTCAAGCGCTCGCGCCGACGGGCGTCGACGATCCCGCAGATCGCCATCGCCGGCTACACCAACGCCGGCAAGTCCTCGCTCATCAACGCCATGACGGGTGCCGGCGTGCTGGTGGAGGACGCCTTGTTCGCCACCCTTGACCCGACCACCCGGCGGGCGAGCCTGGCCGACGGCCGCTCCGTGGTGTTCACGGACACCGTCGGGTTCGTCCGGCACCTTCCCACCCAGCTGGTGGAGGCCTTCAAGTCCACTCTCGAGGAGGTGCTGCAGGCCGACCTGATCCTGCACGTGGTGGACGGCTCCGATGCCTTCCCGCTGAAGCAGATCGAGGCGGTCAACGCCGTGATCCTCGACATCCTCCGGGAAACCGGGGAGGAGGTGCCGCCGGAGATCATCGTGGTCAACAAGACTGATGCCGCTGACCCCCTGACCCTGGTGGAGCTGCGCCACGTGCTCGACGACGTGGTGTTCGTCTCCGCGAAGACGGGGGAGGGGATCCCGGAACTGGAGGCCCGGGTCGAGCTCTTCCTCAACACCCTGGATGCCCACATTACCGTGCTCATCCCGTTCACCCGCGGCGATCTGGTCTCCCGGATCCACGAGTACGGCACCGTGCGCAGCGAGGACTACACGGCCGAGGGCACATTGATTGATGTCCGTCTGCCCCGCTCATTGGCCGGTGAACTCGAGGAGTTCATTGTCGATGAGGATCCGGAGGACAGTGCCGGGGCCGAAACTGAGTAGACCCTCGGATTTCCCATAGCCGTTCCGGCGGCGGATAATTCAGGGTCGTGAAGACTTCCTTTGGCTGGACCGTCCACGGCGACGGCAAGAAAATCCTCCCTGGCGCCGTCGTGGCGCCAGAAGAACGGCTGAGCTGGCCACGCACCATCGGCATCGGTATGCAACACGTGGTGGCCATGTTCGGCGCCACCCTGCTGGTGCCCACGCTCACCGGGTTCCCCGTCAACACCACGCTGTTGTTCTCGGGGTTGGGCACCATCATCTTCCTCCTGCTCACCCGCAATCGCCTGCCCTCCTACCTGGGCAGCTCCTTCGCCTTCATCGCTCCCCTGAGCGCCAGTCAGTCCCAGGGCATCGGTGCCCAGATCGGTGGAGTCCTGGTCACCGGACTGGTCCTGATGGTGGTGGGCTTCGTGGTGCGGGCGCTGGGGCGCCGGGTGATCGACGCGGTGATGCCGCCAGCGGTCACCGGTGCCATCGTCGCGCTGATCGGCCTGAATCTGGCACCGACGGCCACCGCGAACTTCGTGACGCAGCCGTTGGTGGCGGCGGTGACTCTTATGGTGATCCTCGTGCTCACCGTCGCCGGCCGAGGCATGGTCTCCCGCCTGGCGATTCTGATCGGCGTGGTCGTCGGCTGGGTGTTCGCCGCGCTGACGGGCAACCTCGCTGAAGGAACCGCGGAAGCCATCCGGGAGGCGGCGTGGATCGGGTTACCGCAATTCCACCGCCCGGAGTTTCAACTCTCCGCCATCCTGGTGACCCTGCCGGTGTTGGTCGTCCTGATCGCGGAGAACGTCGGTCATGTCAAGGCAGTCAGCGCCATGACCGGCCGTAACCTGGATGACCTGGCCGGTAACGCACTCATCGGCGACGGCCTGGCGACCACTCTGGCCGGTGGCTTCGGCGGTTCCGGTACCACCACCTACGCGGAGAACATCGGGGTGATGGCCGCGACCAAGGTGTACTCGACCGCCGCCTACTGGGTGGCGGCGGTGACCGCGATCGCCCTGGCGTTCATCCCGAAGTTCGGGGCCCTGATCTTCACGATTCCCACGGGCGTGCTGGGCGGGGCGACCCTGGTGCTCTACGGGCTGATCGGCATGCTCGGCGTGCGCATCTGGCTGGACAACAAGGTCAACTTCAACAATCCCGTCAACCTCACGGCGGCCGCGGTGGCTCTGATCGCGGGCATCGGCAACCTGACGTTGAGCCTCGGCGGGGTGACCCTGGAGGGTATCGCCTGGGGTTCGATCGGGGTGATCATCGGGTACCCGATCCTCAAGTGGCTCTACATCAACGTCGGGGAGGGGCGGAGTGCCAGCTTCTGACGAGGGCGCGCCGCGGAGGGGAGTGCCTACGCGTCGAGGTCGGCGGCGATCAGCGCGGCGATCTCCGCCACGGCCGTGGCGTTGGCCGAGCTGATCCGGACCCGGTCCCCGTGGGCGGCACCCAGCGCCATGATCATCAGGGAAGAATCCGCCTGGCTCGGCTCCGGCCCCGGGGCATCAGCCAGTTCGAGCAGGATCTCATCCTCGTACTGCGCGGCCGCCTGGGAGATCCGGGCGGCCGGCCGCGCGTGCAGACCGACGCTGGAGCCGACGGGAACAATCGTTGAGGCCACTGTGGGACTCCCTTTCTGACGCGGAGACCACCCCGGCGCGGGGCGTGGCGGGGCGAGATGTCTCCTCTGAGCTGACTCACATCCTAGGGCGGCGATAGCGGGTGCCGCCAGCGGTTCCACACCGGACGGGGCCGGCCCGTCCTTGCCCCGGGGAATTCAGGCCGTGGCGAAGCCCTGATGGGGCAGCCGCGGTGCCGAGGGCAGCGGGGGCCGGCGCCAGACCGCCTTGATCGTCAGGACGGCCGCCACGGCGGTCAGGGTGCCGGCTGCGACCGCCAGCAGGAGGCCCCACCAGGGGTCGATCGCGAAGACCACCAGCAGACCGCCGTGCGGCGCTGGAGAGGCCACCTGCAGCCCCATGGCCACCGCGCCGGCCGTGGCCCCGCCCGTCATGACGGCGGGGATCACGCGCAGCGGATCGGCCGCGGCGAACGGGATCGCCCCCTCCGTGACAAAGGTCAGCCCCAGTAGCCAGGCGGATTTGCCGTTCTCCCGCTCGGCCCAGGTGAACCCACCAGGACGCAGCAGCGTGGCCAGCGACATGGCCAGGGGAGGAACCATGCCGGCCGCCATCACGGCCGCCATCACCTGCAGGGACGCCGCGTCCCCCGTGGACAGACCCGCCGTGGCGAAGAGATAGGCCGTCTTGTTCAACGGCCCGCCCAGATCAAGACACATCATCATCCCGAGCACCGCCCCCAACAACATGGCGGAGGTTCCCGACATGGTCGCCAGCCAGGCCGTCAGTGCGGACATCAGGTTCCCCAGTGGCCGACCCAGCAGCCAGAACATCGCCAGGCCCACGACCAATGTGCTGAGCAGCGGGATCAGTACCACCGGCAGCAGGGAGCGCAGGACACGTGGGGCCTGCCACCGGCCCACCCACTGGGCGATCAACCCGCCCAGGACACCGGTGACCAGGGCACCGATGAAGCCCGCCCCGAGAAACAGCGATACCGCGCCACCGATGAAACCGGGAGCAATCCCCGGTCGACCGGCCAGACCGAAGGCGATGAAGCCGGACAACGCGGGCACGATCAGGTTCATGGCCAGCTGGCCGGTGCCGTAGAGCGCGGCCCCGAGATAGACCAGCCACCCGGAACGCTCCGCCAGGAGGACGGCGTGCGCGCTCTCCCCGCCCTGCCCGGGGAGCTGGGCCAGTGAGTATCCGGTGATGATCTCGGACCAGACCGCCGCGATGTTCGGCCCGCCGGCCAGCAGCCCCAGTGCGGTCAGGAGGCCGCCGGCGGCGACGAAGGGGATCATGTAGCCCACGCCGGTCATCACCGCCTGGCGGAACTTCAGCAGCCAGTGGCCCCACTCCCGGGGAGCGGGGGCGGGGCCGCCCGGGGTTTCGGTGGCGTCACCGTCCGCCTGTCCGGCCCGCCGGACCGCTAGGTCCAGCAGGGCCGCGGGGTGTTCGAGGGCGCGGCGCACCCCTGTCTCGACGACGCGTTTCCCCGCGAAGCGCTCACGGCCGATGACCTCGATGTCGGCGGCCAGGATGATGACGTCGGCGGCCTCGATCAGGGCCGGATCCACCCGCGTGCGGGAGGCGGAACCCTGGGTCTCCACGATCAACCGGATGTCGCCGCGCTTGGCGGCCGTCTGCTGCAGGGCGTCGGCGGCCATGTAGGTGTGCGCGATGCCCGTCGGGCAGGCGGTGACCGCGACGATGCGGGTGGTACCGGGATCACCGCCCTCGCTCGCGACGCTCTCCGCCGCCCGTTCCCGGCGTCGCTGGTCGATGTCCGCTCCCGTCGCCGTTGGCCCCAGCACCTCCGCGACGGCGGCGATGACCTCGGTGGGGGAGGTGGCGCTGCGCAGCGTGGTGAGGAAGTCCGCCTTCAGCAGGCCGCGGGCCAACCGGGAGAGGATCTGCAGGTGGGCCTGGTCGGCGTCGGTGGGGGCGACGATGAGAAAGATCAGGTCCGCGGGTCCGTCGGGGGCGCCGAAGTGGACCGGCCGGGTCAGTCTGGCGAAGACCAGGGTGGGTTCCCGGATCACCGCGGAACGGCAGTGGGGGATCGCGACACCCCCGGGCACTCCCGTGGGCGAGGTTGCCTCGCGGTCCTTGACCGCCCGGGCGAGGAGCTCGTCGGAACCGGCCCGGCCGACGGCGGCCACCAGACCGGTGAGCGCATCGATCACGGCGTCGGTGTGCTCACCCAGGTCGACATCCAGGGCCACCAGCGATGGCGTGAGCAGGTTCCGTGACATGACGATCCCTCCTTTGGCCGCTCATTTCCCGGAATCAGTAAAGCACCCCGGCGGGAAATTCCGGGTGGAAGTGGAGATCAGGGGGATCCCGGGGGTGATTTCGGCGAGAGGAACGGGGGTTAAGCTAGGCCGTCGACGGTGACCGCGGCGAGATCGATCCGACTGCGGTCCGGCATGGTGGTGCCCGGTAGGGTGACGGCCGCTCGACCGTAGGCGACCGCGGAACGCAGGCAGTCGGGAGCGGTGCCACCGGCGACCCGGGCCAGGAGGTAACCGGCCATGGTGGCGTCGCCCGCCCCCACGGTGGAGACCGCGGCGACCGGCGCGCCATTGGCCCGCCAGGCCCCGTGTTGGGTCACCAGCAGGGCACCGGCGGATCCGAGTGTGACGAGCACCTCCGCGACCCCGGCGGTATTGAGGATCCGGGCGGCGTCGAGCACCTGGGTGTAGCACCCGGCCGCCAAGTCGCCGTCCATCTCCGCCACTGACATCGTGGACAGCTGGCTCAGCTCCAGGGCATTGGGGGTGAGCAGATCGGGAGCGACGGTCGGGAAGTGATCCACCAGTGAGCGCATGGCGGCGTCGGAGGTGTCGCAGGCGACCCGGGTGCCCGGCGCGACGTCCCGGATCTCGCGCAGCAGGGTCCGGTACCAGTCGTCGGGGACCCCGGGTGGCAGGGAGCCGGCCAGAACGACCCAGGAGGACTGCGGGGCATAGTGCCGTAGCTGCCTGATCAGTTCCTCCTGTGCCCCTTCTCCCAGTGGGGCACCGGGGCCGTTGAGCTTGGTCGTGGTGCCATCTGGTTCTGTCACGGTTGTGTTGGTGCGCACCGAACCGGGAATGGCCACGCGGGTGTGCGGCACGCCAGTGTCCACCAGCAGCGTCACGAACGGATCGAGGTCACCGGCGGGGAGAATCGCCCTGGTGTCGTATCCGCCCAGGTGCAGGGTGCGTGAGACGTTCACGCCTTTACCACCGGCCACCCGGTCCGCGCTCCGGAGCCGGTGCACGCCGCCGCGTTCCAGCAGTTCCGCCAGCGCCAGGGAGTTGTCGATGCTGGGATTCGCGGTGAACGTCAGAATCATGCCGGCCTCCCCCGAGCAGGCCGGGCGCCACCGGGCGGCAGTACCGGCACGTCAGGCACAGGGCAGTGGTTGCTCATCCTCAACTCCCTGCTCCTTTCCGTTGCCCAGGGGTCAACGCTGGTGCACCTCGGGTCCCCGGGACGGATCCAGAGGGCCTGTGGCAGCCACCGTGAGGCACTAGGATTCTGGAGGTATGGAATCCCATTCCGCCAGTGATGCGAGCGACCGTCACGAGGGCATCACGCTTCAGGGTACTCCCATTGTGGCTGGCATCGCTTTCGGCCCCGCAGTATGGATGCAACCACGTCCCGACCTGCCCGGCCCGGGGCCCGTTGTGCCAGAGGGTGAGCGACAGGGGGAGTTCGACCGGTTCCTCCGCGCCGGGGAAGCCGTCTCGGCCAGACTCATCGCGCGGGCTGACGGAGTGGAGGGGGTGGCTGCCGATCTGCTGCGCACCAGCGCGGTGCTGGTGATGGACCCTGCGTGGCACCGGGCGGTACGCCGCCACATCCACGAGGGGCACGCAGCAGGGTATGCGCTGGTGCAGGCCACCGAGGAACTGGCCGCGCTGCTCGTGGCGGCCGGTGGGGTCATGGGCGAACGGGCGGCTGACTTGACGGATCTGCGCGACCGGGTGTTGGCCGAATTGGCTGGACTGCCGGAACCCGGGCTGCCTGTTCCTGCGGAGCCCGTGGTGCTGCTGGCGGAGGATCTCGCCCCCGCCGATGCCGCGGAGCTGGATCCGGATCGGGTGCTGGCACTGGTCACCTCCCGTGGCGGCCGGACCGGACACACCGCGATCATCGCCCGGCAGTTGAACTTGACCTGCGTGATCGGCACAGGGGACGGGCTCAGTCAGGTCCCCGAGGGCGCTCTGGTGCTGGTGGACGGCGGGACCGGGACGGTGCGCACCGCGGTTTCCCCGGAGACCGGCGATAGGCTGGCGGCGGGGCAGCGGAAGGCCCCCGCCGGACACTGGCAGGGGCCTGGGCGGACCAGGGACGGCGAACCGGTGCGGCTCCTGGCGAGCGTGACCGGTGTGACGACCGCGCAGCTGGCCGCCCGGGGGCCCGCCGAGGGGATTGGTCTGTACCGCACGGAGCTGAGTTTCCTACGGGCCGGCAGCGAGCCCCCGGTCGCGGTCCAGGCCCAGGTGTACGCCCAGGTTCTGGCGGCATTTCCTGCAAAACCAGTGGTGATCCGGACCTTCGACGCGGGGGCCGACAAGCCGCTGGCCTTCGCCGCCCGGTCCGGAGAGGAGAACCCGGCGTTGGGGATGCGTGGCTTGCGGGCCGCCCGCGACCGCGAAGGGCTGCTGTTGCGGCAGCTCGACGCCGTGGCCGAGGCGGCACGGCAACTGCGGGATCGCGGCGTGGCCACTGAACCGAAGGTGATGGCACCGATGGTGTCCACGGTGGCCGAGGCGGAGTGGTTCTCGGCCCGCTGCAGGGAGCGGGGGCTGGTGCCCGGGGCGATGATCGAGGTGCCGGCTGCCGCACTGATGGCCGAGCTGTTGCTGCCGGTCCTGGGCTTCGTGTCGATCGGCACCAATGATCTGACGCAGTACACGATGGCGGCCGACCGTCTGTCCCCGGATCTGGTCGATCTCACCGATCCCTGGCAGCCGGCCGTGCTGCGCCTGGTGGCGCACGTGTGCCGGGTGGGACAGGAGACGGGCACCAGCGTCGGGGTCTGTGGGGAATCCGCCGCTGACCCGCTGCTGGCGGCCGTTTTGGTGGGGCTGGGGGCCCGGTCACTGTCGCCGGCCGCGACAGCGCTGCCGGCGGTCGGTCAGGCGCTCTCCCGGGTGGACCTGGAAACGTGCCGGCGGGCGGCCGAAGCGGCCGTGGCGGCGACGGATCCGGTGACGGGACGGAACCTGGCCCGCCGGATCCTCGCCGACGGGTAGGCGGTCAGAATCGCGGTGCGGATCAGTCGGCGATGACGACGTCGACTTCGCGCTCGCGGAGGGATTCCACGAAGGATTCCGGTGCTCCGTCATCGGTGATGACCACGTCGATGTCAGTGATCCCGGCGAAGCTGACCAGGTAGTCGTTACCGAGCTTGGTGGAATCGCACAGGACGACCACCTTGCGGGCGTTGGTGACCATCGCCGACTTGATCGCCGCTTCCTGGGGGTCGGCGGTGGACAGACCGTGATCCAGCGTCAGGGCATTGGTGCCGATGAACGCGACGTCAGCGCGCAGTAGCGCGAGGCTGCGCAGTGCTGTGTCGCCGACCACGGCCTGGGTGATGGCGCGCACGCTGCCACCGAGCAGCTGCACCTCGGCCAGCCCGGAATTTGCCAGGTTGAGGGCGGTCACCAGGCTGTTGGTCACGATCGACCAATCCCGCGCCCGAGGTTGTTCGACAATGAGGTTGGCCAGGGCGGTCACCGAGGTACCGGCGTCCAGGAACATGCTGCCCCGGGGCTCCGGCAGGTAGGCCAGGGCCGCCTTCGCAATGTCCGACTTGGCGACCGAGGCCGACCGGAAACGGGTGTCCAGGCTGAACTCCGTGGTCTGGAAGGTCTGACTGGCCACGGCCCCGCCGTGCACCCGGTGCACGATGCCCTCCCGGTCCAGCACCGCGAGGTCACGGCGGATGGTCTCCGCAGTGACATCGAAACGATCGGCGAGTTCGGTGACGTTGACGCGCCCCTCAACAGCGGTCAGCGAAGCTATTTGACGGCGTCGTTCTTCGGCGTACATCCAACTCCCTCAGCTCGGCGGTGGTGGCGGTTAACGGGGTGGCCAGTCAGCTCTGGACAGAAGAGGCAGTACGGACAGGGCATTTCCCATCCTGCCAGTGTGGCTTCCTCTGCCTAAAGAGTAGGGCATTTTCGCCCAGCGGCACGCGAACCGGGTGGGGCCGGGGGAGGGAAGTCAGAGCTTGCGCATTACCGAGACAACCTTGCCCATGATCTGGGCGTTATCGCCCGGAATGGGGGAGAAGGCATCGTTGTGCGGCAGCAGCCACACACCAGAGGAGTCCTTGTGGAACTCCTTGACGGTAGCTTCGCCCTCGATCATCGCGGCGACGAATTCGCCCTGCTCCGCCACCGGCTGGGAGCGGACGACGACCCAGTCACCGTCGAGGATGCCGGCGTCCCGCATGGACTCACCGACGACCTGGAGCATGTACAGCTCGCCGTCACCGACGATCTCCGCGGGCAGCGGGAAGTGGTCGGAGACATTCTGTTCGGCAAGGATCGGCGAGCCGGCGGCGATGGAACCGACGA
Organism: Corynebacterium halotolerans; assembly: GCF_050107895.1. Taxonomy (GTDB): domain Bacteria; phylum Actinomycetota; class Actinomycetes; order Mycobacteriales; family Mycobacteriaceae; genus Corynebacterium; species Corynebacterium halotolerans_B. The sequence goes on from NZ_JBNILW010000001.1 coordinate 188,971, forward strand.
CCGGGATGTAGTTGGGGGCACTGGCCTCGGACGGTACCTCGGCAGCGGTTACGGCGGCGACGGGTTGGCCGGACGCCGGTTCCGGGGTCCCATCGGCCCCCGGGAGGTGCCGTACGTCCACGGCCCGGGGTTTGTTGGGATCGCGGCGCAGGAAACCCTTCTTCTCCAGTTCCTTGAGCTGGTAGGCCACCGAGGAGGTGGACTGGAGCCCGGTGGCGTCACCGATCTCCCGGATGCTCGGCGGGTACCCGCGCAGCACCACCGCATCTCGGATCACCTCCAGGATCCGGCGCTGCCGGTCGGAGAGGTCCGACAGCTGCAGCTTGCCGGCCGACTCCTTCTTGATCGCGGTACTTGCTTTGGTTTTGGGGCGGGCCATGTCGGTGACTCCTTCGGGTCGTGACCTGGGCGGGTTCTTGGAACAGGTGGTTCGGCCGGTGACAGGTGCCGTACCGGATGGCGGAACGGGGAGGGTTGTTCGAACGGCGGCGCGTGCAATGCGTTCAACCTTACCTAATCACCTTCGAACGTAACACGGATGTTCGACAAATGGGAGCTTTATCTGGACAGGTGTTCGATGGCGTGTTATAAATCGAACACAGCAACGTATTCGAACATATGGGCGGATGGCTGTTCGATGGGTTCCGGTCGGGGCCTAACCTGGTCCGCAGACGAAAGGAAACTTCGATGACTCTTTCCCTCCACCGCCGCCAACCAGCTGTTTACCCGCCGCGCTGCAATCCGCGTGTCGTCCCTGCCGCGGCTGTCTGGGATTCCGCAGGCGAGCCTGCGGGACCTGGCCGGAGCGTGGAAATTCGGCGCCTTGCCCCGGAAATTCGAACAGATAAACGATCAATCAGGCCGGAGCTGGACGCAGGGGTGCGTTCCGCTGGTGGAGGTGGGCACCGGTTCTTCGGGGAGACGGCCCAGGCCTATCTGGTCGGCGGGATCTTCGGTCTGAGTCTGGTCGTCGGTGCCGTGTTGGCCGGAGCAGACGAGGAGCCGGGGGCGGTTCCGCCTACCCCGGCGGAGCAGTCGGTGGAATCGCTGCGCTGACCATCGGGGCAGGTAACCTATGAGTCGCATGGATGTTGTGGGCCTGCCCCGCATCCCGTTCGAAAAGGAAGGTGTCCGTCCCGCGTGTACTGTCCATTTTGTCATCATGACCACTCCCGGGTGATTGACTCCCGCATCGTCGAGGCCGGGACCTCCATCCGCCGCCGCCGGGAGTGCACCAACTGCCACGGCCGATTCACCACGATCGAAAAGGCCGTGCTGCTCGTGGTCAAACGAAATGGCGTGACGGAGCCCTTCAGCCGGGAGAAGGTGATCACGGGAGTGCGTCGCGCGTGCCAGGGACGGGACGTCACCGATGACGCCCTCAAGCGCCTGGCTCAGGAGGTCGAGGAGACGGTTCGCGGTCACGGCAGCTCCCAGGTCAACGCCAATGAGATCGGGCTGGCCATTCTTGATCCGCTCCGGGAACTCGACGAAGTCGCGTACCTGCGTTTCGCATCGGTGTACAAGTCCTTTGAATCGGCGGAGGATTTCGAGTCGGAGATCCGGCTGATGCGGCGCCGGGCACGATCAGGGGAATAGGTCTCGGAGCCACCGGAGCCCCGGGCCGGACCGGGGACGGGCAAGGCGCGGCGGAGCTGCTCCGCATCGCGGAGGACACCCTCCAGGTGGCACCCGGCAGCCTCTGCCACCTGTCGGGAGACGACGTTGTCGGTCCGGCTCCTCACCGCGGGGCCCGGCTCATCAATGAGACGTGCCTCGATAGTGCCGCAGTAGCGCTCCCCGAACTCCGCCCACTGCAACGCGAATACAGTGTGTCCGTGCTGCCCACTGTGAAGTCCCGGGCCATCTCCCGGGAGTAGTCGACCGGTACCGTGGTGTAGCGTTTCATCCGCTCATCGATGGAGCAGAGATAGACATCCTCGGCGTCCTCCGCCCGCATCGTCCTTAAGACGAGTCGACCGTCGGAGAGTTCAGCGGCGGGCAAGGGCCAGGTGAAGATCTCGGTCACCGTGCCGATGGTAGTGGGTGGGGGCCTGCGCGACGGCGCGCCGGCAATGGGAGGGCCCGCAACCCTCTGGCGGGGTGGCGGAACCGGGACGGAGCCTGCCTCAGCGCAGCTTGTCCACGGCTTTTTCAATCCGGCGTTCGGAGACGGACCCGGCGGTACCGAGGCGCTGGGCAAATAGACTCACCCGCAGTTCCTCGATCATCCAGTAGACGTCCTTGACCTCGCGGGTCTTCTCCTTGCCCTTCGGCAATTTCTTCAGCTTCTGGTTCAGGTAGTCATGGACGTGGTCGATGATGTCCTGACGGTCGGCGTCCTTGTCCGGGTCCCGGGACATCTCCTCGAGCCGGATCCGCATCGCCTGCAGATAACGGGGGAGATGCCGCAGGTGGCTCATCCCGTGGACGCTGATGGCGTGCGGTGGCAGGAGGAACTCCAACTGGGACTTCATGTCATCGATGGTGTCGCCGGTCCATCCCTTGAGTTCGGCCGCCACGTTGGCGTATTCCACCAGTGCCGGTGCCAGTGCCACGACGGTGCGGCGAACCTCCCCCGGGATCTCGGGGGCCACGGCCGCCTTGAGCTCCTGGAACTTCTCGGGGTCCCGCACCGGGCCACCGTGGCGGAGCATGGCGTCCCGGATGGCGGCGATGCGGGCGTCGGCGACCAGACCCTCCGGCCCACCGTGGGGATAGTTGTCCACCGCCACCCGCTGCTGGAGCGGGAGGCCCTTGACCATGTGCGCGGGGTTGACGGTGATCTCCCGCATGAGCAGTGTCAGCGTGGCCGTCATGAGAGAGGCGTCCGCCTGCGCCTTGGTCGGCAGCACCTTCACGGCCACCCCGTCCGCGGTCGCCACCAGCGTGGGGTAGGCGGTGACGTTGTGCCCGTCCACCTTCGTCACGACCTCCTCCGACAGCGTGCCCAGCGAGTCCGGGGTCCACTCCGTGGCGGTTGCAGTCTCCGACTGCCGCCCGGCCCGGGACACCGAGGACCTGATCTGGCCGGCCCGGCGTTCCCGTAACGCAGCGAGGCTTTTGTCTGTGTCCGTGATCTTGCCCCGCTTGTCGACGGCCGCGTAGGTCATCCGCAGGTGCGGGGGCAGGACGCCCGGACGGAAGTCATCGGCGTTGATGCCGCTGCCGCCCAGGGCGCGCAGGGCCTCCGCCAGCTGCTCGGTGACCGGACTGAGGTAGGGGGTGATCTTCGTCAGCGCCCGCGCGGCGAAATCCGGGGCGGGCACGACGGTGCGCCGCAACGCCTTGGGGAGGGTGCGGATCAGTTCGGTCAGCAATTCCTCGCGCAGACCGGGCACGAGCCAGTCGAAACCTTCGGTGTCCACACCGGCGAGCATGGGAAGCGGGATCTTGACGGTCACGCCATCCTGCCGGTGACCTGGCTCAAACCGGTACTCCAGCTCATAGTCGATGTCCCCCTTACGCCAGGTGTCGGGGAAGGCTTCTTCAGTGGCGCCTGCGGCGGCTTCGTTGAGCAGTGCCTCGGGATCGAAGTCGAGCAGGTGGGGATTCTCGCGGGACTCCTTCTTCCACCAGTTGTCGAAGTTGCGTCCCGTGGTCGCCTCCGCCGGCAGCTTGGCATCGTAGAAGTCGAAGAGGGTGTCCTCGTCGGCGACGATGCCTCGGCGACGCAGGCGTTCCTCCACCTCGGCGGCCTCGTGCAGCTTCGCCACGTTCTCGTGGAAGAACTTGTGATGGGTGTTCCAGTCACCTTCGATCAGGGCGTGCCGGATGAACATGTCCCGGGCGGCCTCGGGATCGATCCGGTGATAGGACACCACGCGGTCCGCGATGATCGTGACGCCGTAGAGGGTGGACTTCTGGTGTGCCATGGCCGCCTGCCGCTTACTGGACCAGAACGGTTCGGAGTACTGGTGCCGCAGCAGATCGCCGGCGAGCTTCTCCACCCAGGCCGGTTCGATCCGCGCCACGTCCCGTGCCCAGAGCCGGGAGGTCTCCACCAGCTCTGCAGCCATGAGGAACTGCGGGGGCTTCTTGGCCAGGGAGGAACCGGGAAACACCTTGAAGCGAGTGCCACGGGCGCCCTGGAATTCCTTGGAGTCGCCGTCGCGGGCTCCGATACGGGAGAGCAGACCGGACAGCAGAGCGCGGTGGATGGCATCCGCGTCACGGTCACCGAGCACCTTGTCCTTCGTGGACCAGCCCAGCTGCTTCGCTACATCACGCAACTGACGGACCAGGTCCCGCCACTCACGGATCCGCATGTAGTGGAGGAACTCCTTTTTCATCCGCCGGCGGAAGGCGTTGCCGGTCAGATCATCGCGGGTCTCGTGGAGATAGTCCCAGAGCTTGAGGTAGCTGAGGAAGTCACTGTCGGTGTCCTTGAAGCGGGCGTGGGCCTGGTCCGCCTGCGCCTGGTGCTCCAGCGGGCGTTCCCGCACGTCCTGGATGGTCATCGCTGCGACGATCACCAGGACGTCGTGCAGCGATCCCATCCGGTTGCCTTCCACCAGCATCCGGGCCATCCGCGGATCAACCGGGATGCGGGCCAGGTCACGGCCGACGGGAGTCAGCACCGGCTGGCCGTCGTGTTCGCGTTGTTCGATCGCGCCGAGCTCATGGAGCAGCAACAACCCGTCACGGATGGCACGCTGGTCCGGAGCCTCGACGAAGGGAAACTCGTTGATGTCGCCGAGCTTCAGCGAGGCCATCTGGAGGATCACGCTGGCCAGGTTCGTGCGCAGGATTTCCGGATCGGTGAACTCGGGCCGGGAGTTGAAGTCCTCTTCCGAGTACAGCCGGATGGCGATGCCGTCGGCGACACGCCCCGAACGCCCCGAGCGTTGGTTGGCACTGGCCTGGGAGATCGGTTCGATGGGCAGGCGCTGCACCTTGGTGCGCACCGAATACCTGGAGATGCGAGCCGTGCCGGTGTCCACCACATAATGGATGCCCGGCACGGTCAGCGAGGTCTCCGCGATGTTCGTGGCCAACACGATGCGCCGCCCGGAGTGCGGGGAGAACACCCGGTGCTGCTCCTGGTTGGACAGTCGGCCGAAGAGGGGGGTGACCTCCACCCTCCGCCACTTCCGGCCCTCGATCGCCTCCATGGCGTCACGGATATCCCGCTCGCCGGGGAAGAAGCAGAGGATGTCCCCCTTGCCCTCGGCCATGAGCTCCTCGATCGCGTCGCACAGCCCATCCAGCGGATCCTGGTCCACCAGCTTGCCGCCGGCCTCGAACTGCAGCGGCCGGTAGCGGATCTCCACCGGGTAGGTACGCCCGGACACCTCGACGATGGGAGCGGGATTGCCCTCGGCATCCGCGAAATGCTCTGCGAAGCGCTCGGGGTCGATCGTCGCGGAGGTGATGATCACCTTCAGATCGGGCCGCCTGGGCAGCAGTCGACGGAGGTAGCCCAGCAAAAAGTCGATGTTCAGGGAACGCTCGTGGGCCTCATCGATGATGATCGTGTCATAGGCGTTGAGGAAGCGGTCCCGTTGCATCTCCGCGAGGAGGATACCGTCGGTCATCAGCTTGACGGCCGTGGTCTGGGAGACGCGGTCGTCGAAGCGGATGGCGTAACCCACCGAGTCACCGATCTCCTGGCCCAGCTCCGAGGCGATGCGCTCGGCGACGGTCCGCGCCGCCAGGCGGCGCGGTTGGGTGTGGCCGATGAAGCCACGTCGGCCGCGGCCGAGTTCCAGGCAGATCTTCGGGATCTGGGTGGTCTTTCCGGAGCCGGTCTCACCGGCGATCACCACCACCTGGTTGTCACGGATCGCCTCGGCCAGGTCATCGCGCCGGGCACTGACCGGGAGGGATTCCGGGTAGGTGATCTCCGGGATGGCGGCGTCGCGGCGCTCCACCTTGAGTCGGGCCTGATCGATCTCGGCGCCGATGTCCTGCAGCGCCTTCGGGGCGCGGGCCTTTTTCAGTCGCCGGGAGAAGTTGCGGGCGTCGGCGAGCGTGACGCCGTCAAGCAGATCGTACAGCTCGTTCTTGGACCGGGGTTCGGACGAAGTAGTCATGTCAAGTTCCAGAGTCTAGCTTCTGGGCTCCGTCGAGCTGGTACGCCGGTCGGGTGGGTAGGCAGCGGCGTCGGGGGCCGCCGGGTAGTTTTGATAGGGAAGGACATGCCCGCCCAACGACTAGTGGATGGTTTCACATTTATGACCCAACCTCCGAACAATCAGAATCCCTACGGCTCCCCGGGGCCCAATGACGGGGAGGAACCTGCCGACGACAACCGCCACAACGACGGCCAGGGTGGTGGACGGCAGGAGAACGGGCCCGGGCCATCCTTCCCGTCCTATCCCTCCTACCCGTCGACCCCGCACCCGGAGGACAACCCCGGTGGTTTCGGTCCGCAGCCGGGTTATGGCAGCGGCGGCGCAGGTTACGGCGGTTACGGCTACGGCCAACCGGGGCAGGGGTACGGCTACCAGGGCTACGGGGACCAGGGGTACGGACAGACCGCCGGCGGACCACCGATGACCAGCGGTAACGGCCGTGTGGATGTGATGATGGCCGTGCGCTACGCCTTCAAGGCGGTGTTCTCCAACGCCCTGATCTGGATTCTGGGCACCTTCCTTCTGTTCGTCATCATCTTTGGAATTTCCTTCATCGTGGCCTTCGCCAGCATGCCGGCCTCGGGGGAGGTCCCTGCCACCACCAGCCTGTCCCTCATCCCGAACATCATCATCGGGCTGCTGTCCCTGCTGTTTTCGGTGCTGGTCTACACCGGTGCCCTGGCACAGCTGGACCGGGCGAAGATCGGGCTGGGGGATTTCGTCCGCGACATCCGCTTCTGGCCGACCTTCGCGGTGCTGTTGATCACCAACGTGGCGACCTCCCTCGTGTTCGCCCTGGTCAACCTGCTCTTCCTGCCGGACATCCCGACTTCTCCGACAGCGACGGTGGATGGTGCCACGGTGGCCGGGATCCTGTTCGGTTCCCTGGGGCTGGCTCTGCTCATGGTGTTGCTCTCGCCGCTCTACTCCTTCATGCCCTGGTACGCAGCCGACGGCCGGGAGGGCATCGGGGGCGCCATCTCCCACGGTTTCCGGGATGGCGCACGGAACTACCTGCGGCTGCTGGCGTATTTCATTGTGGGCGGCATCCTGCTGGGACTCGCAGCGATGATCACGCTGGGCCTGGCGCTGATCGTTCTGGCGCCGGCCTGGATGCTCAGCTTCGGGCATCTCTACCGCCAGATGGCCCGGGAGCCCTATCCCACCGCCTAAGCGGTGCTGTCCACAAAACGGGGCACCCTCCCCACTGCCACGAGGCGGTGGGGAGGGTGCCCCGTTTCCGTGGGGTCAGGAAGGTCAGGAGGCCGCGGCGGCCGTGACGGCGCCATCCGCGACATTGACGACGCCGCCGGCGATGTCGGTGCCCGCAGCTGTCGCGGACTTGTAGGCGCTCTTGATCAGCTCACCCAGCGCCTTGAAGTCCTCCGCCCGGGAGCTGGAGCTCCGGAAGACCAGACCGATCTCCCGTTCGGCGGTGACCCCGTGGTTGAAGGTGGCGGTGCCCAGGCCGGCGCGGCGGCACTCGCTGTCGACGGCGCTGCGGGGTACCAGGGTGGAACCCAGGCCGCCGATCACCAGCTGCATGACGGTGGTGAGACTGGCCGCCCGGGTGACCGCGGTGGCTGCCTCAGACGGGTTCACGTTCGCCCGGCGGCACAGGTCCATGATCTGATCGTGGAGACAGTGGCCGTCATCCAGGAGCAGCAGGTCCAGGTTGTCGAGGACATCCAGTCCCAGATCGGTCCGACCGGCCAGCTCATGCCCCTCAGGCACCACGACGATGAATTCCTCGTTGTAGAGGGGGAGATCCACCATGCCGTTGGCCTCGGACGGCAGCGCCATCAGAGCGGTGTCGAGTTGTCCGTCCCGGAGCATCTGGATCAGGTGCCTGGTCTGGTCCTCCACGATGCGGGGTTCCAGGTCCGGGTATTGTATCTGGATGTTTTTCAGCAGGTCCGGCAACACATAGGGCGCTACCGTGGGGATGATGCCGATCGTCAGGGGGCCGGCCAGCGTCCCGTTGGCGCCCCGGGAATGGGCCAGAAACGCATCTGCAGCCTCGAGGGTCTTCTTGGCGTAGGGGAGCAGCTCCTCGCCCGCACTGGTGACGATGACCTTCCGGGTGGAGCGTTCAATCAGCTGGACGCCGAGCCCGGTCTCCAGCGCCACGAGGGCCTGGGACAGCGAAGGCTGGGAAATACTCAATTTGCCAGCTGCGGTGCCGAAATGCTTGTTCTCCGCGATGGTTACGAAGGTGCGCAATTGGGAGAGGGTCGGACGGTACTCCTTATTGTTCATGCCTATCACTATATACACAACTAAGTTGTGATTGCTATTGACGTAGGTGAAATTTTTGGGCATAATGGGTGCCGGCGCCGAGAGGCAGGGCAGTCCCTCATCACTGATCCTGAATCTGCCCTTCGGCATGCCCTGTATGCCCCGGGGAACGCTGTTATTCCTGGCGTTCACTTTCAATCGACTTTTAGGAGATGCACTATGGCGATTTTGACTGTTGGAGAAAAGTTCCCTGAGTTTAAACTCACGGCTCTGAAGGGCGGCGACCTGCACCAGGCCAACGCCCAGCAGCCGGAGGACTACTTCGAGGAAGTTTCCCTGGACAAGTACGAGGGCAAGTGGAAGATCGTCTTCTTCTACCCGAAGGACTTCACCTTCGTCTGCCCGACCGAGATCGCCGCATTCGGCAAGATCAACGAGGAGTTCGAGGACCGCGACACCCAGGTGCTCGGCGGCTCCGGCGACAACGAGTTCGCCCACTTCAACTGGCGTGCCACCCACCCCGAGCTGAAGGAAGTTCCCTTCCCGATGTTCGCTGACGTCCGCCACGACCTGATGCGTGCCCTCGGTGTCGAGAACGCTGATGGTGTCGCTGACCGCGCCACCTTCATCATCGACCCGGACAACGTCATCCAGTTCGTCTCCGTCACCCCGGATGCCGTCGGCCGCAGCGTCGACGAGGTGCTGCGTGTCCTCGACGCGCTGCAGTCCGAAGAGGTCTGCGCCTGCGACTGGCAGGCCAATGACCCGACCAAGAACATCGACAAGATGGATGTCGTCCAGGGGGCGCTCAAGTAATGTCGATCGAGAACCTCCGTTCCGGCCTGCCGGAGTACGCCAAGGACCAGAAGCTCAACCTCGGTACGCTGACCCGCTCCACCGAGCTTTCGGAGCAGCAGCTGTGGGGCACTCTCCTGGCTTCGGCGGCCGCCACCCGCAATGACACCGTATTCTCCGAAATCTCCGAGGAGGCCAAGGAGCACCTGTCGGACGAGGCTTTCGAGGCAGCACTTGGTGCCGCCACCGTGATGGCGATGAACAACGTCGCCTACCGCGCGAAGGGCTGGCTCGGGGATGACTACGCACAGGTCAAGTTTGGCCTGCGCATGAACATCATCTCCAAGCCCGGTGTCGAGAAGGCCGACTTCGAGCTGTGGCAGATGGCAGTGTCCACCATGAACGGTTGCGAACACTGCACCATCGCCCACGAGAAGGTCCTGCGCGAAGCTGACCTGACCAAGGAGCAGGTCTGGGAGGCGATCAAGGCCGCCGCCGTCGTTCAGGCTATCGCCCAGGTCGTTCAGATCGAGGCTGCCCGCTAGGGTTACTCGCCTGCAGCCGTCACCGGCTCTGCAAGGCGCACCGCCACCGGAAAATTCCGGTGGCGGTGTTTTTTGCGTCTGAGGGGACAACTAGAGTCCCGAACAGGGTGTGAACGCCCGCTCTGCCCGGCTGGGGAGGTGTGCTGAGTGATGCCAGCCACGGAGTCCACGGAACGTTCATGTCGCCCTCCGTCCGCGCGGAGAAAGCTCCAGTTCCGGGAATTCGGAAGCTTTTCGTCCTCAGCTCGACGCCATACGGTGATAGAGTTCACCTTTGTAGGCGTTTCGTGACCCAGGCTTTATTGTTCGCCCGGCTCTCGGGATGGTCGACACCCGAATACTTGCCAGGCTCGACCGGGGAAGGCCGAGCCACCGACGACACCCGGCCCGCGGGGGCCGCGAAGGGGGATACCACGTGGATCTCTTTGAGTACCAGGCACGCGACCTATTCGAGGCCCATGATGTTCCGGTCCTGCCGGGGCTGGTGGCCAACACTCCGGAGGAGGCCCGCGACGCCGCGGCCCGCATCGGCGGGACCACGGTGATCAAGGCGCAGGTCAAGATCGGCGGCCGGGGCAAACTCGGCGGCATCAAGATCGTCGACACCCCGGCCGAGGCCTTCGCGGCCGCCACCGGGATGCTGGGCATGGATATCAAGGGATATCCGGTGGACAGGGTCATGGTCGTCCAGGCCGCAAAGGTTGATCGGGAGTACTACTTCTCCGTGCTGCTGGACCGTGCCAACCGCTCTTATCTGGCGATGTGCTCTGTGGAGGGCGGCATGGAGATCGAGCAGCTCGCCGAGGAGAAGCCGGAGGCCCTGGCGAAGGTGGCGGTGGATCCGCTCACCGGGATCGATGAGGCCAAAGCCCGGGAGATCGTGACCGCTGCCGGCTTTGACTCGGAGATCGGGGACAAGGTCGTTCCGGTCCTGCAGCGCCTGTACGGGGTCTACCGGGACGAGGACGCCACGCTCGTGGAGGTCAACCCGCTGGTGCTCACGGAGTCCGGAGAGGTCCTCGCCCTGGACGGGAAGATCACGCTCGATGACAACGCGGACTTCCGCCACGACAACCGCGAGGACCTGGCGGTCTCCGCCCATGATCTGGATCCCCTGGAACTCAAGGCGAAGAAGAACGGCCTCAACTACGTCAAGCTCGACGGTTCCGTGGGCATCATCGGCAACGGCGCCGGTCTGGTCATGTCCACGATTGACGTGGTGGCCAATGCCGGCAGGCGTCACGGCGGGCAGAAACCCGCTAACTTCCTGGATATCGGGGGCGGCGCCTCGGCGGAGGTAATGGCTGCAGGACTGGACGTCATCCTGGGAGATGGTCAGGTCAAGAGCGTGTTCGTCAACGTCTTCGGCGGGATCACGGCCTGTGACGCCGTGGCGCGCGGCATTGTGGGGGCCCTGGACTCCCTGGGCGACGCCGCCACGAAGCCGATCGTCGTGCGTCTGGATGGCAACAATGTAGACGCGGGGCGCCGCATTCTCGCAGAGCACGGCCACCCGCTGGTCACCGTCGTCCCCAGCATGGATGAGGCCGCGGACAAGGCCACCGAACTGGCCGCCCGGTCCGAGCTGGCCGCGCTGGGCAACTGACCCCTCGCCACCATTCCCACACCGAGAGAACACGCAGGAGACACACATGTCGATCTTTCTCGACGAGAACTCGAAGATCATCGTCCAGGGCATCACGGGCTCCGAGGGACGTGAACACGCCACCCGCATGCTGGCGGCAGGCGCGAACGTCGTCGGTGGCACCAACCCCCGCAAGGCCGGGCAGACCATCACGCTGCATGGCACCGAGCTGCCCGTCTTCGGGACCGTGGCTGATGCGATGGCGGAAACCGGAGCCAACGTCTCGGTCATCTTCGTGCCTCCGGCCTTCGCCAAAGCGGCGATCATCGAGGCCGTGGACGCCCGCCTGCCCCTGGCGGTGGTGATCACCGAGGGTATCCCCGTCAAGGACACCTCCGAGGCCTGGGCCCACGCCCGCCAGGTCGGTGGAACCCGGATCATCGGCCCGAACTGTCCCGGCATCATCACCCCCGAGGTGTCGCTCGCGGGCATCATCCCAGCGAATATCTCAGGCTCCGGCCCCATCGGGCTGATCTCCAAGTCCGGCACGCTGACCTACCAGATGATGTACGAGCTCTCGGACATCGGTTTCTCCACCGCGCTCGGTATCGGCGGGGACCCGGTCATCGGCACCACCTACATCGATGCGCTCGAGGCGTTCGAGGCGGACCTGGATACCGCTGCGATCGTGATGATCGGTGAGATCGGCGGCGACGCCGAGGAGCGCGCCGCCGAGTACATCCGGGAACACGTGTCCAAACCGGTCGTCGGCTACGTGGCCGGCTTCAACGCGCCGGAGGGCAAGACCATGGGGCACGCCGGTGCGATCGTCACCGGTTCGGAGGGAACCGCCCAGGCCAAGAAGGAGGCCCTCGAGGCCGCCGGCGTGCGGGTGGGCACCACCCCGACAGAGACCGCCAATCTGATGCGGAAGCTGGTCGCGGCGCGCTAGCTCCTGATGCATGACGACGCCGCGGGTTCCGCGGCCAGCTGCTCCCTCGGCGCGGTGGGGCGCCTCGCCCTCCCCGAGAGTGTGGTGCCGATACTGGCGCTGATCACCAGGGCGATGGCCGCCAGCTGCCAGGCGTTCAGATCCTGGCTGAGCAGCAACCAACCGAAGAGGGCCGCGAACACCGGCTCGAGGCTGAGCAGGATCCCGAACACCCCGGGCGGTAGCCGACGCAGGGCCATCAGTTCCAGCGAGTAGGGAACCAGGGAGCCAAGGAGGGCTGTGCCCAGTGCCAGGAGCAGGAGGTGGGGATCACCGACGATGACGAGTGCGCCCTGGAAGCCTGCGGGCACCGCCGCGAGGCCGCCGATGAGGAAGACGACCGCCAGCCCGCCCTGGCCGGGGATCACCTCACCCACCTTGGCACTGGCCAGGATGTAGCAGACCCAGAACACCCCCGCGATCAGGGCCAGGGCGATGCCGATCGGGGCGAGCTGGGACTCACCGCCGAGCGCGTCCCAGCCGAGCAGGCCGAGCCCGATGGCGGCTGCCAGCACGCAGGCCAGGTCGACCGGCCGTCGCGAGAGCACCGCGGCAAGCAACAGGGGCCCGAGGAACTCGATGGTCACCGCCACTCCCAGGGGGATGTGGGCGATCGAGGCGTAGAAGAAGCTGTTCATCAACCCCAGTGAGAGTCCGAAGACGATCACCCGGCGCCACTGCATGGCGTTCCATTGCCGGATGCGGGGGCGGGTGAACAGGCACAGGATCAGGCCTGCGATCAACAGCCTTAAAGCGCTGACGCCCCAGGCGCCGGCGTGCGGGAAGATCTGCACCGCGAGAGAAGCGGCGAACTGGAGGGACATGCAGGAACCGATGACCAGGAAGACCGCGGAATCCATACCGCGATTGGAGGGGACGTTGTTCATGCCTCTCAGTCTCGGCTGGATTCACCTGACGGTCTAGCGGTTGTTTCCGTAGAGTACTTGTCGGAAACACCGACAGAATGGGGGAGGGGCGATGTATAACCTGCACCGGCTTCGGATGCTGCATGAGCTGCGTCGCCTGGGAACGGTCACGGCCGTGGCCCAGAGCCTGCACTTCACCCACTCCTCTGTCTCCGAGCAGCTGCGCCAGCTGGAGGTCGAGGTCGGTTACCCCCTGTTGGAGAAGGTCGGCCGCAGGCTGCAGCTGACGGAGCAGGGCGAGATCATCGCGGACTACGCCGCCCGCATGCTGGGGTTGGCGGACCAGGCACTCACCGACGTCGCCGCCGCCACCGGGGAAGTCACTGACACTGCTGGCCGAAAGGCATCCCGGGCTGAAGGTACGCATCATCCACCAGGATGTGCACGGTTCACTCAAGGCGCTGCACGCCCGGGATGTGGATCTGGTGATCGGGGAACGTTACCCGGATTCCAGCCTGGCGGAGCTGGGCCAGGGAATCGACCTGGAGGTGATGTTCGAGGATCCCATGGTCCTGCTGTTGCCTGCGGAGAGACCGATGTCGATTGAGCCGGCTGATCTCTCCGGGCTGGCCGAGAGTCCCTGGGTGATGGATCCGCCCGGTGTGATGGCCGGACGATGGCAGCGCGCCTACTGCCGCAGCCACGGTTTCGATCCGATCGTCCTGGTGGAGACCCCGGATCCGTTTCTCCAGTCGCACCTGGTGGGCGCCGGCCACGCAGTAGGTCTGCTCTACTCGTTGCTGGCCACGCCGTTACTGGGGAAAGTCAAGGTACTGCCCTTGCCGGGGCGGCCCCACCGCACGTTGTTCACTGCGGTGCACAAGGCCCGGCGCAACCATCCGGCGCTGCGCGCGGTCCGCCAGGCACTTGCTGACGCCGCCCACGACGAGGCGCCGCTGTCCTGAGCCACCGGGGGCCGGGGAGTTCCCTCGGCGGGAAAGAGCTTGCCCGTTCCGGGAACCGGGGCTATCCGCGCTAGGCTGCATCCATGACGTTGAATGAAGAACCGGACGTGCCCGGGGCGGCCACCGGTGCCGACGGGGCCGGGGCACGATCACCTGGGGCGGAGAAGAAGGAAGAGCCGGAACTGCCGAAGTTCCTCGCCGAGCCGGAACGCATGGACATCGTCCTGTTCGTGGCGTTGCTGGCCATGGGGTTGTTCTCCCTGGCGATGATCCCGCTGCGCGCCTGGCTGCTGACCGAGCCGCTGGCCTACACGTTGCTGGTGGGCGGCTACACCAGTGCCGTGGTCTCCGGGGCAAACGCCTCGGTGGGCAACGGCGTCTTCGTGGTGTACCTGCTGTGCACCGTCGTCGGCGCGGTGAAGTTCATGCCCGTCTACTGGCTGATGGGCAGGCGCTGGGGCACGGAGTTCATCGACATGTCATTGCAGTACATGCCCCGGGCGCACCGGATCTTCCGCCGGGCCGTGGACTCGGGATCCCCGCGGACCAAGGCGTGGACGTTGTTCTTCGTGCCGCTGGGCTATATGCCCGGGCCTGTCCCGGGCACCGTGGTCAACGCGGTGGGCGGCCTGCTCAAGATGCGCTTCCTGCTGATGCTCGCGGTCAACGTGGTGAGCATCCTCGTGATCAACGGCCTGATGATGTGGCTGGGCTACCGCTTCGGCGAACCCGTCCTGGACGTGGTCGACGTGATCAACCGGTACATGCTCTGGATCACGCTGGGGCTGCTGGCCCTGATGTTCTTCCAGGCGTGGCGGCGGTCGAAGAATAAGTAGCCAGGCAATCAGTCAAGGTCCGGCTACTGACAATTGGAAACTGTCCAGCTGCCCGATGGTCAGCACTTAGCCCACGCCCAACTCGCCCACCAACGTCCGCACCCGGGCGTCGATGTCGTCGCGGACCAGGCTCATCCGTTCCGGGCCTTCGATGCCGCGTTCGGCGGGCTCATCGGCCGCCCAGCGTTCCAGCGTGGCGCGGGCCCCTCAGGTAGCTCCAGCTGGGCGTGGGCCCGAGGATGATCGCGCGGTCCACCTCACGCAGCAGCTGCGGATCCACCCCCTCGGCACGGCCCGTGGGGCATGTCGGCCAGGGCAGTAGCCATCTGTGCCTTGCCGCCGGTGCCGACGCAGACGAACAGGATTTTCGGCGCAGTGGTCATGATGCGATGGACTCCCTGGTGCTGGAGTCGGTGACGCGGGAGGCAGGCAGGGTGGGGTCCGCGGGGAAAAGTTTCGGGCCCAGCCACAGCATGACGTAGACCAGGCCGACGAGCACAGGCACCTCGATCAGCGGGCCGATGGTGCCGGCGAGGGCCTGTCCGGAGGTGGCGCCGAAGGTCCCGATCGCCACGGCGATGGCCAGCTCAAAGTTGTTGCCGGCGGCCGTGAACGACACCGAGGCGGACTGGGCGTAATTCATTCCGGAAGCCTTCGAGGCGAGTAGGGCAATGGCGAACATGCCGACGAAGTAGATCAGCAGCGGCGCGGCCAGGCGGGCAACGGCCCAGGGGTTGGTGGTGATTTGCTCGCCCTGCAGGGAAAACAGCAGCACGATGGTGTAGAGCAGACCGATCAGGGCCAGCGGGGAGATCCTCGGCAGGAAGGTGTTCTCGTACCAGCCGCGCCCCTTGGTCTTCTCACCGATGATCCGGGAGAGCACTCCGGCCAGCAACGGGATGCCGAGGAAGATGAGGACGGAGGTGACGATCGCCCAGAAGGAGAACACGGCGGACGTGGCTTCCAGCCCCAGCCAGGAGGGTAGGATCTGCAGGTAGAACCAGCCGAGCGCGCCGAACATGATTACCTGGAACACCGAGTTGATGGCCACCAGCACGGCGGTGGCCTCCCTGTCGCCGCAAGAGAGATCGGACCACACCAGGACCATGGCGATGCAGCGGGCCAGGCCCACGATGATCAGGCCGGTGCGCAGCTCCGGCTGGTCGGGCAGGAAGATCCAGGCCAGGGTGAACATGAGTGCCGGACCGACCAACCAGTTGAGAACCACGGAGACCGTCAGCAGTCGTTTATCGGCGGCGATCTCGCCGGCCTTGTCGTAGCGGACCTTGGCCAGCGGCGGGTACATCATCACCAACAGGCCAACAGCGATCGGGATGGAGATCCCGCCGACCTCCAGGGAACCGAGACCCCCACTGAGCCCGGGGATGGCCCGGCCGAGCAGCAGGCCTGCCGCCATGGCCAGAATGATCCACACCGGCAGGTAGCGGTCCAGGAAGGACATGCGGGCCGGGTGCGGGGCAGAGGAAGCGGGCCGATCAACTGCGGGCATGTGGCAACTTTCGTGAGGCATTGATGTCCATCGATATCAAAAGTAGAACTGATATAGATGCCTGTCAATATAGAATGGTGGCCATGATGACGCCCGAGATCCTTCCCCTGACCGACCTGTCGGCCTGCTGCTCCCTCGGGGCCGGCCCCCTGAACACTAGTGAGGCGACGCGTTACGCCACCCTGTTCAAGGTGCTGGCTGATCCCACGCGCCTGCGTCTGCTGTCCCAGCTGGCCGCCGACGGCTGCGGTCCGGTCAGCGTCAATGAGCTCACCGAGACGTCGGGACTGAGTCAACCCACGGTGTCCCACCACCTGAAGAAGCTCACCGAATCGGGGCTGCTGGAAAAGACCAGGGTGGGCCGGAGCGTGACTCATCAGGTGCGTCCCGAGCTCTTTGCCGAGCTACGCACGGTGCTGCAGATGGACTGACCGTTCCGGGGCAGCACCGCCGGGTCCGGGGACGGGGAACCGGCCCGCCGCGGCATTGTTAAGCGGGCCGCGAAAGCAGCTACACCTGCTTCATCTCCAGGTGGGACAGGCGCACCTCGCCGACCTCGTCGGAGGCGTCCAGGTCCACCACACCGTGCAGCTGGAAGGCGTTGTCTCCCTCGGGGTCCTTGATGATCTGGCGGACCTGCCAGGAGCGGCCGTTCTCGGTGACCTGGAAGTACTCGTGCCCGCGGGCGGCGGAGCCGGTGTCCAGGTCCGCGTAATTGTCGAAGTAGTCGTCCATCGCCGTGCTCCAGTCCGGCTTGTCGGCACGGTCCAGATACTCGAGCAGCTCGGCCAGGCGGTCCTCCTTCTCGAAGGCGAAGAGCTCCACCATACGGAAGAAGAAGTTGCGCACCATGATCTTGAAGGCCCGGTGGTTGGCCGTGAGCGCAGTGGGGTCCTCGACACCGAAGGCCAACTCGCGTTCCAGGTCCGCCTTGGAGATCGGGGTGTCCTCATCGCCCATCTGGGCCCACTCGTCGATCAGGGAGGAGTCGACCTGGCGGATCAGCTCACCCAGCCAGGTGACCACATCCGCCAGCTCCTCATTCATCGCGGATTCCGGAACCGACTGCTTCAGGGTGCGCCAGGCGTCGGTGAGGTAGCGCAGTACCACGCCCTCGGAGCGGGCCAGTCCGTACGTGGCCACCAGATCCGAGAAGGTCATGGCGTGCTCGATCATGTCGCGGACCACGGACTTGGGCGAGAGCTCGAATTCCTTGGCCCAGGGGGCACCCTGGACGAAGGTCTCGTAGGCGTCCTCGAGCTCCTCCTCCAGGGGCTTGGGCCAGGTGACGTCCTCAATGATCGCCATACGCTCGGTATAGTCCACGCCCTCGGCCTTCAGCGCCGCGATCTCCTCGCCACGGGCCTGCTTCTGCTGGGCCTGCAACACCTGGCGGGGATCGTCGAGGATCGCCTCGAAGGTGGAGATCACGTCCACGGTGTAGGTCTCGGACTCCTGGTCCAGCAGGGTCAGTGCCGCCAAGGCGAAGGGGGAGAGCGGCTGGTTGAGGGCGAAGTCGCGCTGCAGCTCCTGCGTCAGATGGTAAGGGCGTCCCTCGGAGTCCTTTCCGCCCTCGGACTTGACCACGATCTCGGCGTTGAGCAGACCGCGGAACAGCTCCAGCGCGGTCAGGATGTCCTTGTTCTGCTGCGCCCGGGTGTCGTGGTTGTCGCGCAGCAGGTGTTTCATGTGCTCGTAGGTGTCCCCCGGCCGGGCGATGACATTGAGCAGCATGGAGTTGGTGACCCGGAACTGGGAGGTCAACTGCTCCGGTTCCGCGGTGGTCAGCCGCTCATAGGTCTTCTCGGACCAGGTGACCTCGCCCTCCCGGGCGTGCTTGAGACGCAGCTTCTTCAACTTCTTCGGGTCAGTTCCGGCGCGCTGGCGCAGTCGCCAGTTCTCGATTTCGTGCTCCGGTGCCTCGACGACGACGGTGCCCTCGGTGTCATAGCCGGCACGGCCCGCCCGACCGGCGATCTGGTGGAACTCCCGGGACTTCAGGATTCGCTGGCGGGTGCCGTCGAACTTCGCGAGACCGGTCAGCAGCACGGTACGGATCGGCACGTTGATGCCCACGCCCAGGGTGTCGGTGCCACAGATGACCTTGAGCAGGCCGGTCTGGGAGAGCTTCTCCACGAGCCGACGGTACTTGGGCAGCATGCCCGCGTGGTGCACGCCGATGCCGCGGCGCAGCAGCTTGGACAGTTGTTTGCCGTAGGTGGTGGTGAAGCGGAAAGCACCGATCTCCGCGACGATCTTCTCCTTCGTCTCCTCGTCGATGATCTTCAGGCTCGTCAGCGCCTGGGCCCGCTCGGTGGCCTCACGCTGGGAGAAGTGCACCACATAGATCGGGGCCTTGCCGCCTTCCAGCAGTTCCTCGATCGTCTCGTGGACCGGGGTGTACACATAGGAAAAATTCAGCGGCACCGGACGGGAGGAACCGGCCACCAGGTCGGTGTCCCGGCCCGTACGTCGGGTCAGATCGTCCTGCAGCCACTGCGTGTCGCCCAGGGTGGCGGACATCAGCAGGAACTGGGCCTTGGGCAGTTCCAGCAGCGGCACCTGCCACGCCCAACCGCGGTCCGGCTCGGAATAGTAGTGGAACTCGTCCATGACCACCTGGTCGATGGCGGCGCCCGCGCCGTCGCGCAGCGCGATATTGGCCACAATCTCCGCGGTGGCCGCGATGATGGGGGCATTGCCGTTGACGGTGGCGTCACCGGTCATCATACCGACGTTCTCGGGACCGAAGATCTCGCACAACGCGAAGAACTTCTCACTGACCAGGGCCTTGATCGGCGCGGTGTAGAAGGAGCGCTGTCCGCGCGCCATGGCGATGAAGTGTGCGGCGTTGGCCACCATGGACTTGCCGGACCCGGTGGGGGTGGCGAGGATGACGTTGTCACCGGCGAGGATGCCCAGGGAAGCCTCTTCCTGGGCGGGATAGAGGGTGATGCCGCGTTGTCGGGTCCACGAGAGGAAGGACTCGAAGATCGACTCATCCAGGAGTGATTCCGGGACTTCCGTCAGGTCAGGCAGCATCTGGGAGAGATTCACATCTACCAACGTAGTCGGTGGGTGGGACACCGGGTGGAAAACCCCCGCTGGAGTGGCGGAGTAGATGGCAGGGAAACGACAACGGCCGGAGCACCTGCCTGGGGTGCTCCGGCCGGAGTCAGCATCGGGGGAGAGAACCGGGCCGGATGCTACTCGTCATCGTCTGGGGAATCAGGGTCCTGGGGGTCATCGGACGATGAGCCGGTTTCCGGCCCCGCTGCCCCGGGGCCGGTCCCATCCTGGGGATCCTCCTCAGGATGGGCAGTTCCGGTGCCGTCGGCGCCTTCCGAGGGGGCGTCGTCCGCGGAGGTCCCGGGAGTTGTGGACTCCTGATCCCAGATCTGCGCGGTGCCGGACTTGTCCCCGCCCTGATCGTCGAGGTGGGCCAGGAACTCCTCGAACTTCTCGCCCAATTCGTCACCGCTCGGCAGATCCTGCTCACCGGGAAGTGCCGTCTGGGGATGGCTCTTCCGGTACCGCTCGACCTCTTCGTCGTACTGCACCTCCAGGGCTCGGACGACCTGCTGGATCTCGCCGCTCTCCTCCACCTGCTCCACCAGTTGGTGGGACACCCGGCGGGCGTCGTTTTCCAGTGCGAGCAGCGGCAACTCCAGACCTGCGGCGTCGGCGACGGCCTCCAGCAGACGCAGGGTGGCCTCCGGGTAGGGCGAAGCGGACAGGTAGTGGGGCACATGCGCGGTATAGCCCGCGACATTGCGGCCCCGCCGGTGCATCTCGCGTTCAATGTGCAGTGAGGCAGAACCGGGCACGACCAGGCGGGAATCGAAGTTGAAGAGCTTGCCCACCAGGTCCTTGTCGTTGCCGTGCGCGGACACCACCATCGGGCGGGTATGGGGCACGGTCATCGGGGCAGCGTAGAGGCAGATGGTCTGCTCCACACTGAATTTATCCGCGAGATCTGCGACGGCGCGGGTGAACGCCTCCCAGCGCAGATCCGGCTCGGGGCCGGACAACAGCAGGAACGCCTTACCCGCGGAATCGCGCAGGACGCTCATGTTCAGATTCAGGTGCTCGGCCGCGGAGATGTGATCGCGGTCGATCGTCACCGAGGGGCGGCGGGAACGGTAGTCGATCAGCTCATCGTTGTTGAACGACGCGATGGGACGGTTATCCAAGGCGGCGAGCAGGTGCTTGGCACCGGCCTCCACCGCGTGGCCGGCATCGGCGTAACCCTGCAGGGCGATCACCAGGGTAGGACCGGACTGGCCCTGACTGGTCACCTCTGGAGACGGATACTCCAGCTCATACATGCGGCGCGTGTTCTCCGACATGATCTCCTCCTCATTCTGCGGTGCTTCTCGAGCGGGGCAGGGTACCGGTTGGTCACCGGGCTGGCGCCGGATTCCCCTCCGGCTGACCCCGGAAACAAGTTGAGCCCCCTGTTATCAAGAACAACGAACATACGGTGAAGAATATTTCCGCTTTCTTCACCCGGCTCCTGTGGCGGCACCGCCTGCTGTCACGTTCCCCACATTCTAGCCGAACCAGTACAGCGCTTTAGCCGGTTGCCCGCATGTCGACCTGTCGGTCGCCTGTGAATAACTCGAGTAGTCCACAGGTTCCGCAGTCACCGCGGCCGACCACGGGACAAACCCGCCCCCGGGGACCATGCTCGCAATCATGACTACTCCAAGCACCTGCACTCCCGCGGAACTACTCGCCAACCTGCCCGGAATCCTCGGTTTCTACCCGCGGGAATCCGTCGTCTTCGCCGCCTTCGAGGCCACCGCCACCCCGCACCGCTTCCTCCTCGGCCCCGTCCTCCGGATCGACGTGGACGACATGTCCCTCCTGCCGGAGGTCGCCGGCTCCCTGGGACACATCGGCCATGACCTGCTGCTCGCGTTCCTCATCACCGACGGGCCAAAAACCGCCACCGAGTCTGTGGTGGATCAGCTGTTCAGCGCTGCCGAGGAAGGCATCATCGACATCGACGCCTGCTGGCTGACCCGGGAGATCCTGACCGGCGAGCCCTTCCGGCTGGCGTTCGGGCCCGCCCCGGCGGAACTGACGCACCTCAAGGCCACCTCCGGCGCCTGGGAACACGGGCACATCGCCTCCATCACGGATTCCGCGGCCATCAAGCCGCTGCTGCGTACCGGCAACCTGCCGGAACTCCACCGCTCCGAGGCCTTCGACCACTACAACCGGTTCAACCCGCACTTCGACAACCGGGAGATCACCGCCCTGGAGGACTTCGCCGCCCGTCATGCCGCGGACCTGGTCCGGCGCATCAACCGGGAAGCGGCGCAGGGCAGCGGGGAAACCATGAGTACCGTCATCACGGACTTCCATCATCTCCTCTCGGAGATCCGCGATACCGCCGGCACCGTGGCCGAGGTGATGAATGACGAGGGGGTGCTGGTGACCACCGCGGTGTACCTCTCTGACAGCCTGCTGCGGGACGCAGTAATGGGAGCGGCTCCCGATCACCACCAGGCCGCCATGGACCTGTCCCTGGCGGTGGCCCGGACCTTCAGCGGCACCATCCGGGCCAACGCCCTGTGCGTCCACGCGATTGCCGCGGTGGCCGCCGACCTGTCCATGCGGGTGATCCCGGCCCTCAGTGCGGCCCGGCGGGCGGTCCCCGCCCACACTCTCAGCTCCCTGCTCCTCGATGGGGCCCGGCACGGCGTATTCCAGCCGATGCTCGAGGCTACCGTCCGCGGCAGCGAGATCGTCGCGGAGAAATACCATGCGCTCGCCCCGGGAAGCGTTCTCGGAGGACCAGGGGGACTGCCCGCCGCGGAGGCGGCCTGACCCCTGCCTGGGAATGACCTCGGAGTGGCCGCAGCGGTTCCGGCTGGCACCGGCGGAGGTCCTCAGCCGCGCCGGGCCGAGTGGGCGCGATCACCGAGCCCGCGGCTGAAGTTCCACGCGTCGGTGACCACGGTGCGGAGCTCGGTCCGCGTCGGATTCCATCCGAGCTCGTCCTTGATCTTGGCCGAGGAGGCGATGAGGACGGCGGGGTCACCGGCGCGGCGGGGCGCCACCTCCGCCGGGATCGGATGGCCGGTCACTTCCCGGCACGTGTCGATGACCTCGCGGACGCTGTAGCCGTCACCGGAGCCGAGGTTGTAGATCCGGTGGGCGCCGGGCTGGTTGGTTTCCAGGGCCTTTACGTGGGCGTCCGCGAGATCCCGGATATGGATGTAATCGCGGACCGGCGTGCCGTCGGGGGTCGGCCAGTCCTGGCCGAAGATGAAGATCTTGTCGCGGTGGCCGAGGGCGACCTGGAGCACCAGCGGAATCAGGTGGGTCTCGATCTCCCGGTTCTCACCGATCCCACCGTAGGCCCCGGCGACGTTGAAGTAGCGCAGGCTGGTCGCTCCGATCCGGTGCGCGTGGGCGTAGGAGGTGATCGCGTGGTCGATCGCCAGCTTGGTCGCCCCGTAGGGATTGGTCGGGGCGGTGGGGAAGTCCTCGGTGATCGGTACCGTCTCCGGCTCGCCGTAGGTGGCGGCGGTCGAGGAGAACACCAGGTTCTCCACCCCGTGGGTGCGCATGGCGTCCAGCAGGGTCAGGGTGCCCACGACGTTGTCTTGCCAGTAGATCTCGGGCTTCTCCACGGACTCGCCCACCAGAGAACGGGCGGCGAAGTGGACCACCCCGTCAAAATCCCCCTCGGCGAGGACCGGCTCGGCCTTCTCCCGCAGTTCTCCCTCGACGAACGTGGCGGCGGCAGGGACGGCCTCCCGGTTGCCGGTGCTCAGGTTGTCGATGATGGTGACGTCATGGCCGTGTTCCACCAGCACGTGCGCGCAGACGCTGCCCACATAGCCGGCGCCGCCGGTGACCAGAAGTTTCATTGTCGGGTGTCTCCTCCATCGTCGTGCCCTCAAAAGAAGCAGACGACGGCTGCCCCGGCTCAAGCGGCCGGGGCAGCCGTCGTGGTTCTCGGTCGACCTTAGAGTCTAGAGGACTTCGACGCGTACTGCGTGGCACAGGTCGTCGATCAGCTCGACCTCGTGGCCGTCCCTGCTCAGTCGCACCCGACCGTGATCGTTGATGATCTCGACGGTGGCGCCGATGGTGATGCCGGCGGCCCGCAGGGCCTCGAACTGTTCGGTGTCCACCTGCAGGATTTCGTTGAGCTGGACGATCTTGGCCTCGAGCTTTTCGCCGTTGGGCAGATCTACCGCACGAACCCCGGAATCAGGGGTGTCCTTGACCTCCAGGCCCAGGTGTCCCAGGCCCGGAATCGGGTTGCCGAAGGGGGAGCGGGTGGAGTCGCTGAGTACCGCCACCATCCGTTTTTCCACCTCGTCGCTCATGACATGCTCCCACCGGCACGCCTCGTCGTGCACGTGGCGGATGTCCAGGCCGAGAATGTCCGTGAGCAGGCGCTCGGCCAGACGGTGCTTGCGCATGACGGCGGTCGCCAGTTCTCGTCCCTCCTCGGTCATCTCCAGGCTGCGGTCCGGGCGGACGACGACCAGCCCGTCCCGCTCCATGCGCGCGACGGTCTGGCTCACGGTGGGGCCGGACTGCTCCAGGCGTTCCGCGATGCGTGCGCGCAGCGGGACAATGCCCTCCTCTTCTAGCTCGTAGATGGTGCGCAGGTACATCTCGGTGGTATCGACCAAGTCCTTCACGTCGCGAGAACCTTTCTTCAGAATTCCGGGGACGGCCGTCAGTGGCACGTCAAGTGTAGATGAGATCCGGTTCATCGGGCCTGATCGCGGGAGGCCGGGGCAGCGCCCGGACCAGCGTAGTTAAGCCCCATGGGTTATGAATCAATAATACCTGATAAATACAACCAATCAGTAGTCGGGGATATTCCCCGTGGGGACAATGAAAGCCCCGCAGCTTCCGTACCCGCGTGTTTCTCCGCGACTCGTCACATGATCCCACACGGCGATAGGTGGCCGCACATGGATTCGTTGCGGCATGAGAACGCCCCGGCCTGCTTGGCCGGGGCGGGGGAGCCGATCGTGCTTGCCGCGTCCGGGATCTCCCGGGCACGGGGTGAGGAGGTGGCTACAGGGCGTAGTCGCGGAGCCGGTTCGCGCGGTCACCGTCGCGGAGCTTGCTCATGACTTCCCGTTCGATCTGCCGGACCCGCTCACGGGACAGTCCGAAGCGTCGCCCGATCTGGTCGAGGGTGCGGGGCACGCCGTCGTTGAGTCCGTAGCGCAGCTGGATCACGTCCTGCTCCCGTTCCTCCAGGGTGGACAGGACATAACGGATGTCAGAGTGTCGCAGGGAAGCGACGACGGCGGTCTCCGCGTCGGTGGCCTCGGCGTCCTCGATGAAGTCACCCAGCGGGGCTTCCTCGTCCGCACCCACCGGCATGTCCAGGCTCACGGGGTCCCGGGACTGGCGCAGCAGCATCTCGATCTTGGATTCATCGATGCCCGACTCCTCCGCCAGTTCCTCGTTGGTGGCCTCGCGGCCGAGGTGCTGGTAAAGCTCCCGCTTGATGCGTGAGAGCTTGTTGACCTGCTCCACCAGGTGGACTGGCAGGCGGATGGTGCGGGACTGGTCGGCCATGCCCCGGGTGATCGCCTGGCGGATCCACCAGGTGGCGTAGGTGGAGAACTTGAAACCCTTGGCGTAGTCGAACTTCTCCATTGCGCGGATCAGTCCGAGGTTGCCCTCCTGGATCAGGTCGAGCAGCGGCATGCCACGGCCGGTGTAGCGCTTGGCCAGGGACACCACCAGGCGCAGGTTGGCCTCGAGAATATGGGACCGGGCCTTGCGGCCTTCCTTCGCCAGCACCTTCAGATCCCGCTTCATGGCGCGGGTGTGTTTGCGCTCGGGGTCATCGAGCAGGTGCTTGGCATAGAGGCCGACCTCGATCTGCTGGGCGAGTTCCACCTCGTCCTCGGCGGAGAGCAGGGCGGTCTTGCCGATTCCGTTCAGATACACACGGACCAGGTCCGCCGAAGGGTTGTCATTCGTCTGACCGCGACGGCTGCCGCGGTCCTGTTCCTCAACATCGATGTCCGCTCTGGACGACTGTGTCATACGGGCCTCCTCGGTATCGCCGGTTCTAAGTGACCAACGGCGGCACGGTCGCAAAAGTTCCCGCTCCGGCCTCGGGCGCGCCCCGTGCCGGAAACAACGTTGGTGTGACCTGGGATAACCTGGCGCCCCGCCGCCGCGTCCATCACCCCCTATAAGTACCCCCGCGTTGCCCGTTCGGTCACCGCTTCCGCCTGCTCGACACGCCGACGAAACGGACCCGGATCCGAACCGTCCGACACTCCCGGTGTCGTTCAGGCATCCACCAGCACGGTGAAGGGACCGTCGTTGACGGACGCCACCTGCATCATCGCCCCGAACCTGCCCTGCTCCACGGAGATCCCGCGTTCGCGCAGCGCCGCGGCGATCTGTTCGATCACGGGCTCCGCCTGCGCACCCGGCGCGGCGTCCGACCAGGAGGGACGGCGTCCCTTCGCGGTCCTGCCGTGGAGCGTGAATTGGCTGACCAGCAGAACCGGGGCGCCCACGTCGGTGACCGAGCGTTCACCGTCCAGGATCCGCAGTTCCGCGATCTTGCGCACCATCGTCTCCCAGGCGTCCGGGGCGTCGTCCCGCCCGACGCCGACCAGGGCGAGCAGCCCACCGGTCTCGGGGCAGTCGATGGCCCCGACCACCTCGCCGTCCACCGTCACCGACGCGGAACTGACGCGGGTCAACACTGCCTTCATGTATTTGTCTCCCTGTAACTCTTGATGGATGCGGCCGACACCCTGGAACGCCCGAAAACACGGCCGCCGGGCACCCCACGGCACCCCGCGCTGTCACCCGGCCAGTCAGGCCACCAGCTCGGCCGGCAGCACCAGACCGTGTCGGATCAGGTCGGTCACCGCCGCTATGGCCTCCGCCAGCAGTTCATCGGTGTCCAGGTCCCGGGACATGCTGTACAGGCCGATAGTCTCACCCAGACTGAGGCCGTGGGGGTGCAGGCCCGCGACGATGGCGGCCAGGTGTTCGTCCACCTCATGGCTCCACCGCGGTCCGTCCGTGCGGGTCAGGCGCAGCGCCGCCGGGACGAAGCCGACCCCGGCCTCGGTGTCGGGCACGCTGACCTCCTCCCGGGCCACGCCCGGACGCACCATGAGCCGGGCGTCGGCGATCTCCTGCACCGACTTGTCGCGCAGCCAGGCCATCCGGGTGAAGTACTCCTCAATTTCCGGGGCAAGCGGGTCGCTGAAGGCTTGCGGCATGTCCTCGGCCAGGAGCTCACTGGGATGGTCCCCGATGTCGCGCAGGGCGATGAAGCCGAAGCCGACGCCGGTGACCCCGGCGGCGTCGAAGTGCTCCAACCAGGCGGCGGTGCGCGCGTCGGACTCCGCGGAACGGGGGTCCAGCGACTCATCACGCAGCCAGGTCCCCACGTAATGCGGTGGGTCGGCGACGTCGCGCTGGATCACCCACGCGGCCACGCCCCGGTCCGGCAGCCAGGACGCCACCCGCTGCTCCCAGCTGGAGTCGGTGGTGTGCACCCAGGCGCCCAGCAGATAGGCGCTGCCGTCCTCGGCCAGGTGCCGCGGAGCCTGCTCGACGACGAGCCGGGTCGCCCCGTCCAGGTCCATGCCGGAGTCCCGGTAGATGTGACCCACCTCCGGAAGCCCCACCACGAACGGCGGGTTCGCGATGATCCGGTCGAAGTGCCGGCCCGCCACCGGTTCGAACCACGGTCCCTCCAACAGCTCTACGGAAGCGGGAGTCGCGGCCACGTCCGCGGCCCGGGCTGCCGTGAGGGTCGCCTCGGCCAGGTCCAGGGCACGGGGGTGTAGGTCGGTGGCGGTGATTGCCCCGGCGCAGTCGAGCTGACCGAGGGCCTGCACACCGGATCCGGTGCCCAGGTCCAGGACGGAACCCGTCGGGGTGGCCGGAGTGGCCTGCAACAGGGACAGGCTGGCGGCGCCGACACCGAGCACGTGTTCCGGGCCCGGGATGTGGGCGGTCATGGCGGCGTCGGCGTCGGAGAGCACCAGTCGGTCCCGGCCCATGATGACGTGGGGGCGGACATCGAGGACCGCACGCACCTGCCCGTGGCTCCCGGTGGGGGAGAACACCGCGGCGTCGACCAGCGCGGTGGCCAGCGCCGGGGTGAGCAGCTCGGCCAGCTCCGCCGGGGTGAGCGGATCGCGCAGGATGAACGTCCGGATCAGCCGGTCCAGCTCACCGCCGCCCCGGGTGGCGTGGCGCACCGCGGCGGGTTCCCCGCGGTGCAGCGCCTCGGTGATCTGCGGCCCGAGGTGGGCGGCGATGCCGTCGGCGGTGAAACCGGCCCGGGTCAGTCGGGGTTCCAGCTCAAGGGCCAGGTCGGTCAGGGGGCTGCGCATCAGTTCGGCTCCATCGGCAGGTCAGTCATCGGGCATCGGGGCGGGGATCCCTCCGGTCATCGGGGTCCTCCTCGGCGTCAATGGTCTCAGGTTCGCCTTCCGGTTCGTCCTTCGCCCGGCCACTGGCCTGTTCGAGTTGCGCCTGCCGGGCGTTGTCCAGCTCTTCCTGGGCCGCCAGTTCCCGCAGCAGGGCCGGCTTGTACACGTTCGCGGTGCGTTTGTCGCGTTTCTCGCCCTTCTCGTTGGCGAGGATGACCGCGACCGCCGGCAGGGGGATGGAGACGGCGAACAGGAGCACTGCGACGGGCCAGTTCTGCCACCAGAACAGGGCCAGTCCGGACAGGACCAGCAGGGGGACACGCGCGATCTGGATGGCGAAGTAGACCTTTTCGCGGTGCCTGCGGTTTTCCGCCGGGCTCCGGCGGGCGCTGGTGATCAGCAGCGCCCGCCGCCGCAGCGGCCACAGTCGACGCCGACGCCGGTGCACCTCTGCGGTGTCCTCCGGCTCGTCGTCGTAGATGCCCTCAGTCATGGCCTTCACGATAGACCCGTTGTTCCCGAAATCGGGGAAGTGGGGCATGATGGGAGCCGTGAGAACGACAACGAAGACCATCGAACGTCCCGATGTGCGGGATCAGGAAAGCACCGACGACGACACCCCCAAGTTCTTCCACTACGTGAAGAAGGACAAGATCGTCCAGTCCGCGGTGCAGGGCAGCATGGTCGTCGCCCTCTGCGGTGAGACCTTCCCGGTGACCAAGCAGGCCAAGCCGGGGTCCCCGGTCTGTCCCGACTGCGAACGGATTTACAAGGGTCTGCGCAAGAAGTGAGCAAGGGACAACTCCGTGTATGGCAGCGCCAGGCACTGACGAAGTTCCTGGCGACGAAACCGAAGGACTTCCTGGCCGTCGCTACCCCGGGTGCCGGTAAGACCACCTTCGCCCTGCGCGTGGCCACCGAACTGGTGGAGGACCGCACGGTGGACCGCATCATCGTCGTGGTGCCCACCGAGCACCTGAAGATGCAGTGGTCCCAGGCGGCCGCCCGGGTCGGCCTGTCGCTGGATCCGAACTTCACCAACTCCGACGCGGTCAACCCCGCGTTCCACGGGGTGGTGGTCACCTACGCCCAGGTGTCGATGCACCCGTTCAAGCACCACGCGATCTCCTCGGCCCGACGCACCCTGGTGGTCCTCGATGAGATCCACCACGGCGGTGACGCCAAGAGCTGGGGCGACGGTATCCGCGAGGCCTACAACGACGTCGAGCACCGGCTGTCGCTGACCGGTACGCCGTTTCGTTCCGACGACTCGGCGATCCCCTTCGTCCGGTATGAGGAGGACGGGGAGGGGCACCTGGTCAGCAGCGCCGACCACACCTACGGGTACTCGGACGCGCTCGCCGACGGGGTGGTCCGGCCGGTGGTCTTCCTCGCCTACTCGGGCGAGGCCCGGTGGCGCACTAGCGCGGGCGAGGAGTACGCCGCCCGGCTCGGCGAACCGCTCAACGCCGAGCAGACCGCGCGGGCCTGGAAGACCGCCCTGGACCCGAAGGGCGACTGGATCCCGGCCGTGCTGCAGGGGGCGCACACCCGTCTGTTGCAGCTGCGCCGCAACATGCCGGACGCCGGTGGCCTGGTCATCGCCACCGACACGACCACCGCGCGCGCCTACGCCAGGATCCTGGAGAAGCTGTCCACCACTCCGGTGTCGGTGATCCTCTCCGACGAGCCCGGTTCCTCCGAGCGCATCCAGGAGTTCTCCGAGTCCACGGACGAGTGGATGGTCGCGGTCCGCATGGTCTCCGAGGGCGTGGACGTGCCGCGGCTGGCCGTGGGGGTGTACGCCACCTCCGCCTCGACGCCGCTGTTCTTCGCCCAGGCGATCGGACGTTTCGTGCGTTCCCGGATGCCGGGTGAGACTGCCTCGGTCTTCCTGCCCTCGGTACCGGTCCTGCTGGACCTGGCCGCGAAGTTGGAGACCTCCCGTGACCATGTCCTGGGCAAACCTGACCGGCCCTCGGATGGTCTGGATGATGAGCTGCTCGCCCAGGCCAACCGGGAGGAGAACGAACCAGATGAGCTGGACCGTGGCTATGAGTCACTGGGCGCGGACGCCGAACTGGACTCGCTGATCTACGACGGCTCCACTTACGGCACCGCGACGATCGCCGGGTCCCAGGAGGAGCAGGACTATCTGGGTCTGCCGGGTCTGCTCGACGCCGAGCAGATGCGTGCGCTGCTGCGCAAACGCCAGGCCGAGCAACTCGACGCCCGGGAAGAAGAGGAGAAGGCCCGCAGAGAGGCCGAGGCGAAGGCCCGCAAGGAAGCCGAGAACCGGGGTAACCGGGCGGCGGCCGACCGGGTGGCCAGCGAGGAGATCCCGAAGCTGCGCAAGGAGCTCAACGCGATCGTCTCCATCACTGCCGGACGGACCAAACGCCCGCACGGCGCGATCCACACCGAGGCGCGCAAGGCCTGCGGGGGGCCGCCGACGGCGATGTGCACCGCCGAGCAGCTCCGCGACCGGATCGCCTACCTGCGGCGCTGGTAGAAACCGGCGCCACGGTCGGAGGGTGTGCCACCGGCGGTCGGGTCGGGGTCGTGGTCCGGCCGGGGGTGTTCCTTCGTACCGCAGTCCGGCATGACGGGGCCGCAGTCTCTAAACTCGAAAGACATCACCTATCGAGTACGTGTCACGGCGTTACGCCGTGGTCGAGAGATTGAGAGGCCCGCATGACCAATCCCCAGGACCCCTACAACACCGGTGACGGCGCCTCCGGGCAGGGCTACCCGGGTTATCCCGGGGGACACCAGAATGACGGGACGGGGCAGCCGGGGTACCCCGGCTATCCGGGGCAGGGCGGCTACCAGTCCTACCCGGGCGGGGCGGGACAGGAGCCTTATGCGGGCCAGCCCGGCTACGGCGGCTACCAGGGCGACGCCTGGGGCCAGCCGCTGGCGAAGAACGGGGTCGCTCCCTGGGCGCTGGGTGTCTCGATCCTGGCCCTGGTGCTCGCCATCTCCATCTTCCTGTCCTTCTTCGCCCCGCTGGTCGGCCTGGTGGGGCTGATCCTCGGCATCGTGGGCGTGGTCAAGGCCCGGAAGCTGCAGGGGGCGGGTCGCCGGATGGGCATGAGCATCGTCTCGATCGTGCTCTCCGTGATCGCGGTCATCGTGCCGCTGGTCATCATGGGACTCGGCCTCGCACTCTTCGCGGACAGTGAGATGGCGGATTGTCTCCAGCTGCCTGCTGACCAGCAGGAGGCCTGCGTGAATTCCGTGGTGGAGGACATGACCACCAATTAGTCCCCGGTCCGGCCGGCGGCACCCCACCAGGTGACGCCGGCCGCTTGCGTGCCGCCGTCCGCTGAGAGAGGAACCACTCCGATGACCCGGAGTTCAACAACCGTCACCCGCACCGCCGCCCGTCACCGCATCATCGCCCCGGATCTCGCCCGGGGACTGACCCTCCTGGGTATCGCCCTCGCCAATGTGGGCACCGCCTGGGTGGGCAATGACGCCGCAGACCTCGCCGCCGGGTACGGCGGGGTCTATGACAACAGCGTGCTGGACAAGATCAGCGTGGTACTGGGCACCATGTTCGTCCACGTGCGGGGGCTGCCGATGTTCGCCACCCTGGTCGGACTCGGCGTCGGAATGATCACGATGAGCCTGTGGCGCCGCGGCTACCCGCCGGGCAGCGCGCGTGGCGTCCTGGCCCGCCGCTACGGCTTCCTGGCACTGTTCGGTCTGATCCACATGGTGTTCATCTTCTTCGGCGACATCATGGTCTTCTACGGTCTGGCCGGCATCGTGCTGGGACTGCTGATCAGCCTCCGCGACAAGATCCTGCTCTGGATCGCCGGGGTCCTCCTGGCCCTGCAGGCGGTGGTTTTCACTGCGCTGGGAGTGTTCACCGCGCTCAACCCCGATATCTCCAACGCCTTCAGTGGCAGCGCCGGATTCGGAACACCAAACACCTACGGGGAGAATCTCCTGCTGGGGCTGCTGGCGGTGATGAACAACACGATAGGTTTCCCGCTGCAGGCGTTGATCTACATGCCACTGCTCCTGCTGGGTTTCGTCGCTGCCAGGAGGGGAGTGTTCACCGATGTCGCCTCCCACCGCCGACTGCTGTTGACCTGGACCGGGGTGGGAGCGGCTGTGGTCGTGCTCATCGGATTGCCCTGGGGACTGGCGGAGATCGGGGTGCTGCCGGTGACTCTGGCACCGCTGTTCCAGATGATGAACCTCGGGTTCGGACAGCTGACCGGACCGGCGATCATTGCGGCGGTCGCCCTGCTGTCCAGGCCGTTGCAGGAACGAGTCGACCGCGCGCGTGCGGCAGGGGATCCGGTGGTTCTCCCGCTGCCGGTCTGGGCGTTGCTTGCCCTGGGAAAGCGCTCGATGACCGGTTATGTGCTGCAGTCGGTGTTCTTCCTGATCGCGGTCAAACCCTTCGCTCTGGGCCTCGGTGAGGGACAGGGCGCCTTCGAGCTCTCCCTGATCGCCTTCGTGGTCTGGCTGCTGACCCTGCTGATCGCGCTGGGGTTGGAGTATGCCGGAAAGCCCGGACCGCTGGAGCACCTCCACCGGCTGCTGTCCTACGGGCGCAACGGCCTGCAGCAGCGGTGGATGCCCCGGGAACACCGGTTGGCCAATGCCGTCCCGGCGGGACCGGCCGGCGGGCAGACGGTTCCCGCTGACGGATTGTCGGGAGCCGAGCGGGCGGATGCCGCCGGCGCCGAGACGGAACATCTGCCCGGAGCCGGCCGACCTCCGGTGCCGCATAATACCGGCCCCGCGGCGCACCGGTACGCCCAGGCCAACCGGGGCAGTACCGAAGAACGCCGGGACTGACCCGGGGCGGACACCGCTGCGGTGTCCGGAGCGATCCGTCCTCCCGGCGTGCCTCTCCCGGGTGCTAAACCGAAGAGCCGGGCCCCGCCAGTTGTGGCGGCGCCCGGCTCTTCGGTTCATCGGATAGTTGCTGCCGAGGACTAATCCAGGTAGTCGCGCAGCACCTGTGAACGAGAGGGGTGACGCAGCTTGGACATCGTCTTCGACTCGATCTGACGGATCCGCTCGCGCGTGACGCCGTAGACCTGGCCGATCTCATCCAGGGTGCGTGGCATACCGTCGGTCAGACCGAAACGCAGCCGGACCACGCCGGCCTCACGCTCGGACAGGGTCTGCAGGACGTCCTGCAGCTGATCCTGCAGGAGCGTGAAGGACACGGCGTCGACAGCCACGACGGCCTCGGAGTCCTCGATGAAGTCACCCAGCTGGCTGTCGCCTTCATCGCCGATGGTCTGGTCCAGGGAAATCGGCTCGCGGGCGTACTGCTGGATCTCGAGGACCTTCTCCTCGGTGATGTCCATTTCCTTGGCCAGCTCCTGCGGAGTGGGTTCGCGGCCCAGATCCTGCAGCAGCTCGCGCTGGATGCGGCCCAGCTTGTTGATGACCTCCACCATGTGCACCGGAATGCGGATGGTGCGTGCCTGGTCTGCCATGGCGCGGGTGATCGCCTGACGGATCCACCAGGTGGCGTAGGTGGAGAACTTGTAGCCCTTGGTGTAGTCGAACTTCTCCACCGCGCGGATCAGGCCGAGGTTACCTTCCTGGATCAGGTCCAGGAAGGCCATGCCACGACCGGTGTAGCGCTTGGCCAGGGAGACGACCAGGCGGAGGTTGGCCTCCAACAGGTGGTTCTTGGCCTTGCGGCCGTCGCGGGCGATGGCCCGCAGATCCCGCTTCACGGCGGGGGTCAGCTTGGCCTCCTTGTCTCCTTCCGCGAAAGCCTTCTCCATCTCGTCCATGCGGTGCTGGGAGTAGAGGCCGGCCTCGATGCGCTTGGCCAGGGAGACTTCCTGTTCAGCGTTGAGCAGGGCGACCTTGCCGATCTGTTTGAGATAGGCGCGGACCGAGTCGGCCGAAGCGGTCAGCTCGGCGTCCTTGCGGGCCTGCCGCAGCGCGGCAGACTCATCCTCGTCCCAGACGGAGGAGCCGTCGGCTTCCTCTTCCTCAGCTTCCTCCTCTTCGTCGTCCTCGAGGGGCTCGGCTTCGTCGAACTCCTCGTCGGCCTCCTCGAGGGTGGGATCGAAGTCCGGATCCTCATCGTCCTCGAGTTCGTCGTCCTTGAGCTCCTCCACGTCCTCGGCCACCGCTGGCTTGGTCTGCTTCTGGGCGGTCTTGGTCGCGGTCTTCTTGGCGGCGGTCTTCTTCGCCGGAGCCTTCTTGGCCGTCTGCTTCGTGGTTTTCTTGGCGGTCTTCTTCGCCGTCTTCTTGGCGGCCTTCTTCGCTGGAGCCGCGGCCGGGGTTTCCTCTGCGTCACCGTCGGTGGCTGGGATAGCCGGGGTGGCGGAGGCCGGGGTTGCGGTCCGCGTCGCCGGGGTGGCCGGCTCGGCGGGGGGCGTCGAGGCGGCAGCCCGCGGGGCGGCCTTTCGTGCGGTTTTCTTGGCGGTCTTCTTCGCCGCGCTCTTACGCGCGACCGAACCGACGGCGGGATCCGCAGTATTGTCCTCGCCGTGTGCGAGTGCCTTGTCTGAGGAATCAGTGGCTGCCACGTACGCCCTTTCGCCTTGCTTGAATATCCGGTGTCAGTCGGGGAAACCCGAAGGGGAACGTCCCCCGAGGTTGCGGTACTGCACACAATAGTGTTTTCGCCGGGACATCGGCACCGCCCCCGCCGGATGAACACTCATGAAATGTTCAGGAAGGGGGAGAAATGGTGCAGAAGGCCCGGCCCGTCATGATCAGCACCCCAGTATAGATGATGTGTCGACCACATGCTGCAGCGCCTTCGGTCTGGCCACCCTACCTGCTGCGGTGCAAACGTGCCGGAGGTCAGGGGGCGACGCGCTGGGTGACCGCCATGGCGGCACCCACGATGCCGGCACGGTTGCGCAGCTGTGCAGGAATGACCGTCACATCATTGGTCAACAGCGGCACCCACCTCTCGTATTCCCGCGAGATGCCCCCGCCGACCAGGAACACCTGGGGGCTGAACAGCCGTTCATACTCGAGCAGGACCTTCGACACGCGCTTCGCCCACTTCTTGTAGCTGAGCTCCTCGCGTTCCTTGACCGCGGAGGAGGCCCGGTGCTCAGCCTCCTTCCCGTCCACCTCCAGGTGGCCCAGCTCGGTGTTGGGGAAGAGCTCGCCGTTGATGAGGAAGGCGGAGCCGATGCCGGTGCCGAAGGTCAGGAAGATCACGGCGCCCTGCCGGGCCCGTGGGTCGCCGAAGGCGGCCTCGGCCAGACCGGCGGCATCGGCGTCGTTGAGCACGCTGATCTCCCGGCCACCCAGGTGGTTGTGGAACAGCTCATCGACGTTGGTGCCGATCCAGGACTTGTCGATGTTGGCCGCCGACAGCGCGACCTGGTCCTTGACCACCGAGGGCAGCGTGATGCCCACGTCACCGTCCCATTCCGCCTGGCGGAGGATCTCCGCCACCGTTTCCGCCACCGCGTCAGGCGTGGCGGGGGACGGCGTGGCGATCTTGAGCCGGTCACCGATGAACTCACCGGTGTCCAGGTCCACTCTGGCGCCCTTGATGCCGGACCCGCCGATGTCAATTCCGAAAGCAGTGTTCGTCATGGATCTGAGTCTACAAATCTCCGCACCCGCGCGAGACCTGAATCTCCACGGCACAATGGATTCCATGACTGACTTGGACAACACCCCCCGAACCGGCGCAACCGGCCAGCAGGGCAATGATCCGCTGCTGCTGCGCGATACCGCCGTGGACACCGCCGTGCTGGCGGCCCGCCGCATCACCGACAAACGGGTGGAGCTGGGGGACATCCGCCAGTTCGCCACCACCAAATCCTCGGCGGTGGACCCGGTGACCGTCGTGGACACCATGGCGGAGGACTTCATCGCCGACCGGCTGGAGACGCAGCGTCCCGGCGACGGTCTGATCGGTGAGGAGGGCACGGCCCGGGAGTCGGTGACCGGCGTGTCCTGGATCATTGACCCGATCGACGGCACCGTGAACTTCCTCTACGGGCTACCCCAGTACGCGGTGTCCATCGGCGCGGCCATCGACGGCGAGGTGGTCGCCGGGGCCGTGGTCAACGTGGCGTCGGGGGCCGTGTACGCCGCCGCCCGGGGAGCGGGGGCCACCCGGACGCTGGCGGGGGAGACCGTCTCCCTGCAGGTCAATCGGCTCAGCGACGTCTCCCAGGCGCTGTTGGCCACCGGCTTCGCCTACTCGGGGACCCGCCGTCGGGCCCAGGCGGCGGCGCTTGGCCGGGTCCTGCCGATAGTGCGCGACATCCGCCGGATGGGCAGTGCCGCACTCGACCTGTGCGCCCTGGCGGAAGGCTCCGTGGATGCCTACTACGAACACGGCATCAACTGCTGGGACTATGCCGCCGGAGCACTCATTGCCGCGGAAGCCGGGGCCGTGGTCAAGGCCCCTACGTTGTCCACGCCCGGCGTGGCGGGGGAGATCACCCTGGCGGCGGCCGGCGACGTGTACCCGGCGTTGCGACAGCTGCTCGAGGAGCAGGGGATCATGGCGGCCCTGCCGCGGTGAACCGGCACCGGTGATACACCCGATTCCACCGTGCTGACCTGCGGGTATGACAAGCGGCCAATTGTCATTTAATATGCGCCACGACAGAGCAGAATTTCAGCAGAAACTGTCTGGAATGATGGACCACCCGAGTTGAAGGAATCAACGTTATGGCCACCGATTACGATGCGCCCCGCCGCCGCGTCGACGACGAACTGGAAACCGACTCCTTGGAAGGCCTGAAGGCCGCAGAGAACACCGGCTCGCCGATGGACGACGACGGCGAGATCGTCGAACCTTTCGAGCCGCCGACCCCGGACCTCTCCGGTGAGGAGCTCAACGTCACGGTTGTCCCGCGCCAGTCCAACGAGTTCACCTGCGCCAGCTGCTTCCTGGTTCAGCGCAACAACCGCATCTCCCACACCGAGGAAGATGGTTCGGTCATCTGCCTCGACTGTGCCTGATCTCCGGTGGTTCCGCACCGCCGGGCAGTGAGCGGCGGTCGGGCCACCACCTGATCGCCGGCACCGTCCTGTGCCACAACGGACCGGAACAGCCCTTCCGGTCCGTTTCCGTATGGGTGGACACACTGCGGGACGCAGGGAACTGACCGGCCGAGGAAACCACCGCGGGCCCCAGAGACGTCTGGTCTCTGGGGCCCGCGGTGCGGTGTAACCGGGAAGCCGGGAATCTAGCCCTTCAGGTTGGCTAGCGCACCCGGGGCCTGGTCCGGTACAAAGGCCGTGAGCAGAGCCTCCGGATTCTTCGTGCCGATCAGCCAATAAGGGGTCGGATCCTCGGGGTCGTCGAGCACGAGCATCACCATCTCGTGCACCCAACCGTGCGACACCACGAAGGCGGCCGGGTCGAGCTGCCGGCCCATGGCGTTGCGCTTGGCCGTGGCCGGAACCGCGAGGGATCGGGAGACCACGTCATCGGGCAGCACGGCCTTTTCAGCCAGCAGCCAGCGGGTGCCGTCCGCGTCCTCTTCGACACTCAGGACAGTCTTGGACAGGGAAACCAGGATCCAACCGGCAATCACGGACAACACCACGGCGGGCACGATGAGCCAGAAGACGTTGCGGTTGAGCGAGAGCTGCGCGGACGTCAACGCCACCAGCAGCCCGGCGAGCACCCACCAGTAAGCCGGCACCCATTGCCTTTCGCGGTAGATGGTCTTCGGGGCCCCAGATCCTGAATCAGTCACAAACGCTGATTGTACTTGACCCCCGTAAGCGCCCGAAGTACCCCGACAGTACCGGGGCACACGACCCCGACCCCGTGTGTTGCGCACCTCGGCCCCGACGGTTCCCGGCAGGTCGACCTCCGGTGGTGATGTCTTCGCCTTCCCCGGGTTCCCCTGCCGTAGGGTGGGAAGCCGTGACTACGCCCCAGAACCCAGAAGCACAGCCCGTTTCCCCGGCCCCGGCCGGGGACCTCGGGCCGATCCGCATTCGGCGGCTCGACCAGGATCTGCCCCTGCCCCGTCGGGCGCATCCCGGGGACGCCGGAGCCGATCTCTACGCCGCCGAGAACCTCATCCTGTCCCCGGGGGAACGCGGCCTGGTGGGCACCGGCATCGCCCTGGCGCTGCCGGTGGGGACCGTCGGACTGGTCCACCCGCGTTCCGGGCTGGCGGCCCGGCAGGGTCTGTCGATCGTCAACGCCCCGGGCACCATCGATGCCGGGTACCGCGGCGAAGTCAAGGTCTGCCTGATCAACCTCGATCCGACCACTCCGATCGAGATCACCCGCGGCATGCGGATCGCTCAGCTGCTGATCCAGCGTGTGGAACTGGTGGAGTTCGCCGAGGTGGCGGACCTGGAGGAAACCGCCCGCGGCGTCGGAGGTCATGGCTCCACCGGCGTCCACTGACACATTCCACCCCGCCAGTACAGTGGGGCGGGGACTGGCAAGGGACCGGGTTGTGCCCCGGCCCGCCACTTCGAGACAGAGCGGCCGCGCCGGCTGCCAAGGCCTGAGAAAGGACGTGTGGACCCATGGCACTGTGGCCATTCGGAAAGAAGAAGGACAACCAGCGAAATGAGGTGTCCGACAACGCCCCGGTCACCGAGGCGCCGGAGGTGACGCCGACCGAGACTACCGAGGAACCCACCGCCACACCGGTGACGGAGCCGGCCGACGCGGCGCCCGCCGCAGCGGAGCTGCAGGTGCCGGCCCACGATGCCGTCAACGGCGGCACCGGACCCTTCGACGGCGACGCGGTGGACATCGAGGACTTCGACTTCTCCGATTTCTCCACCGGCACCTTGAACCTCGGCAGCATGAAGATCGCCCTGCCCAAGGACTCCCAGGTGCAGGTCGAGATGGGGGAGCAGGGCCCGAAGATGTTGCACGTGGTGACCACCGCGGGACGCATCACCCCGGTCGCCTTCGCCGCACCCCGCTCCGGCTCCCAATGGCAGGAGGCAGCCAAGGAGATCTCCGCCGGCATGCGCAAGGAAGGCCTCGACGTTGCCGTCGAAACCGGCCCGTGGGGCCCGGAGATCGTGGGAAAGAGCCCCAACGGCGTGATCCGGGTCATCGGTGTCGACGGCCCGCGCTGGATGCTCCGGATGACGCTCGCCGCACCGGCGGACAAGGCCGAGGAACTGGCGGAACTCGGCCGCGAGGTCACCGCCCGCACCTTCGTCTACCGCGGTGATGAGCCCGTGCTGGCCGGCAGTTCCCTGCCGGTGGCGCTGCCCGCGCAGCTGGCGCAGCAGGTCCAGCAGGCACTTGCGAAGCGGGGCCAACAGCAGACGCAGGCGCAGGGCCAGGAACGGCAGGCACCGCAGCCCGCCCAGGCGGACCAGCCGGGTTCCGCCCCGCTGTCCGCCGAGGAGGAGCAGCAGCTCCAGGCGGCCCGGGAAGCCCTGCACGGTCAGGGTGACGACACCACAGGCCGCTCCTGACCCGGCCCACCTGATCCACCGGGAGATCACTCCCCACCGCCGGGTCACCCCGGCAGCCCCTCACCCCTCGACCATGAACAGGGAAACGACACACCATGACCACACCCACCACCGGTGAACAGCACGAGCTGGAGATCACGCGCATGGCGCACGGCGGGGAGGGGATCGCGACCCTGGACGGCCGCGTCGTCTTCGTCCGGGGCGCCTATCCCGGCGACCGCATCCGGGCCACCGTCACCGAGGTCAAGAAGAACTTCGCCCGCGCCGGGTTCGACGCGGTGCTCCAGGCGTCGCCACTGCGGGTGGAACAGCGCTGTCCGGCGGCCGCACAAGGTGCCGGATGCTGTGATTTCGGGGACCTGGCCCCCGAGCGGGAACTGGAGCTGAAACACGAGATCCTGCAGAGCCAGCTGCAGCGCATCGCCAAACTCACGGAACTCCCGCCGACGGACCTGGTCAACCTGGCCCCGCGCACCGGCTGGCGCACCCGGATGCGGCTCGGCGTCGATGCGGACGGCCGGGCTGGATTGCGGGCGGCCCGCTCCAATGACCTGATCACCTCCGTGGGCTGCAGCCAGGCGGTGCCCGGCCTCCTGGACGGCGTCATCGGGGAGGGGGCGCGCACGTTCACCCCCGGCGCCGAAGTCATCGTGGTCCTGGACAGCGAGGGCAACCGGCACGTCGTCGAAAGCCGCCGGGCGGCGCGCGGCCGCCGCACCGAGCAGATCGTCTCCGTGGTGGAGGGCAACGGGGACGTCGTGCAGGAGGCGGACGGCCACCGGTTCACCTTCCCGGCCACCGCCTTCTGGCAGGCACACGTCGACGCCCCCGACGCCTACACCACGCTGGTGCGAAACTGGCTGGGCGACCTGTCACTGGACACCGGCGGACAGCCGGTCGCCTGGGACCTCTACGGCGGCGTCGGGTTGTTCGTGCCGGCGTTGGCGGATTCGCTGGGTGCCGACGCCGCGGTCCACTCGGTGGAGCTCTCACCCGCGGCTGCGCGGGCGGGGCAGGAGACGCTGGCGGACTACGACGTGACCTTCCACAATGCCCGCGTGGAGCAGCAGGTCACGCAGCTGCCGCAACCGGCGGTGGTGTTGCTCGACCCGCCGCGCACCGGTGCCGGCGCTAAGGTGATCGAGACTCTGGTCGCCGCTAGGCCGCAGGCTGTCGTCCACATCGGCTGTGATCCGGCGACGTTCTCCCGGGATGTGGCCGCGTGGGCCGCCGGCGGATACGCGCTGGAGAAGATGACAGTGTTCAATGCTTTTCCGGGCACTCACCACTTCGAAGTGATCGGCTTGCTGCGCCCGGCGGAGTGAGCGGCAGCGGGGGCCAGCGGCGGTAAGAGGAGCCGGAATCGGTGAACCACCACGCGTCCGAGTAGACTGGGCACTCAACCAGCGGCGCGGGGGACCTGTTCGGGTTCCGCGGGCCCACCAGGTCACCCTTCCAGCCCAGCCCGCACCGGAACGGCTCAGTGTGGCCCGCAGCCCGGACATCCTCCGGGGTACCTCCACAATTCAGGTAAAGGAGTCAGACTCACCTCCATGGGAATCCTGCACCGCATCTCATCACCCGAGGACCTCAACGGCCTCAGCGAAGCTCAGCTGAGCGGCCTGGCAGGCGAGATCCGTGACTTCCTGGTCGCCAAGGTATCCGCCACCGGCGGTCACCTCGGTCCGAACCTGGGCGTCGTGGAGCTGACGCTGGCGTTGCACCGGGTGTTCCGGTCCCCGGCGGACCCGATCCTCTTCGACACCAGCCACCAGTCCTATGTGCACAAGATCCTGACCGGGCGCTCCGGCGACTTCGACAGCCTGCGGCAGAAGGACGGACTGTCCGGTTACACCTCCCGAGCGGAGAGCGAGCACGACTGGACCGAATCCTCGCACGCCTCGGCGGCCCTGTCCTACGCGGACGGCCTGTCCAAGGCGATGTCGCTGACGGGCCGCGGGGACCACAGTGTCGTCGCGGTAGTCGGCGACGGCGCCCTGACCGGCGGTATGTGCTGGGAGGCGCTGAACAACCTCGCGGCCGGCAAGGACCGTAGCGTGGTCATCGTGGTCAACGACAACGGCCGCAGCTACTCGCCGACGATCGGCGGCTTCGCCGAGAACCTCGCCGAACTGCGGATGCAGCCCTTCTATGACCGGGTGATGGAGCGCGGCAAGGAATCACTGAAGTCCATGGGCTGGGTCGGGGAGCGCACCTTCGAGGCCCTGCACGCCTTCAAGGAGGGTGTGAAGTCCTCGGTGATCCCCACCGAGATGTTCCCGGAGCTGGGCATGAAGTACGTCGGCCCCGTCGACGGGCACGACCAACAGGCCCTGGAGAACGCGCTGAGCTACGCCCGTGACTACGGCGGGCCGATCATCGTCCACGTGGTCACCGAGAAGGGCCGCGGCTTCGCGCCGGCGGAGAACGACACCGCCGAGCTCATGCACTCCACGGGCATCATCGATCCGGTCACCGGCGCCCCGAAGTCCGCCGTGAAGCCCGGTTGGACCGGGGTCTTCTCCGAGGAGCTGGTCAAGGCGGGCGAGCAGCGCCCCGACATCGTGGCGATCACCGCGGCGATGGCCGGCCCCACCGGATTGGTTGCCTTCGGGGAGCGCTTCCCCGAGCGCTTCTTTGATGTCGGCATCGCCGAGCAGCACGCCCTGACCTCCGCCGCGGGACTCGCCCTCGGCGGCCTGCATCCGGTGGTGGCGCTCTACTCGACCTTCCTCAACCGGGCGATCGACCAGCTGATCATGGATGTCGGGCTGTTGCAGCAGCCGGTCACCCTCGTGCTGGACCGGTCCGGGGTGACCGGTTCGGACGGTGCCAGCCACAATGGCGTCTGGGACCTGTCGCTGGCGTCGATCGTGCCGGGCATCCGGATCGCCGCCCCGCGTGACGCGCAGCAGCTGCGCGAACTGTTCCATGAGGCCATAGAGACCGACGACGGTCCGACGGTGGTCCGTTTCCCGAAGGGTTCCCTGCCACCCGAGATCGCGGCCGTGGACATGCTCGAGGACGGGCTGGAGATCCTGCGCTACAGCGATGCCGCGGATGACGCCGACACCGTCAGCGTCCTGCTGGTCACCGTGGGGGAGCTGGCAGCTGAGACGATGACCGCCGCTGAGCGTCTGACGGAACTGGGTGTCTCTGTCACCGTGGTCGATCCCCGCTGGGTCGTCCCCGTCGCCCCCTCCCTGATCGCCCTGGCAGACAGCCATGACCTGGTGGTCACCGTCGAGGACGGCATGCTCCGAGGCGGGGTGGGATCCATGCTCGGTGAGGCGCTCAACGCCGCCGGGGTGGACGTCCCACTGCGTCAGCTCGGCTTCCCCGGGATCTATCCGCAGCATGCCTCCCGTGGCGAGCTGCTGGCTGAGATCGGGCTCGATGAGGCCGGTGTCACCGCTTCCGTGGTGGGATGGACCGATGAACTGTTCGGCGGGACGGAAGAGCAGGACGCTGCTGCAGGGGATGATGCTGAGCCGGTGCAGGCCGCCCAGGTCGCCGGGCAGATCGTCTCGTCGCCCTCAGACCGCGTGAAGTAGCGGGCCTCGGCCGGGCGGGCTGAGCCGCGGAGTTTCCCCGGCCGCGGTCATTCCGCCGGCCGGGCGGCCTCGAGCTGGTCCGCAACCACCGCCCGGAGCAGAAGAACCGCTCATCTTCCGAAGAGCTCACCACAGATCAGCGGAGAGATGAGTTCGATCTGCCAGTCGCGGGACTCGTGGTGGCGCATCGCGGCGACGACATCGTCGGGGGAATGCAGCTGACTGCCCGCAGTGGCATCCCAGACCACCTGACGCAGCACAGCCGGACGCAGGAGATTCTCCGGCGGAATGCCCAGGTCCCTGCCGAGCCCGTCGACGTCCTCCCGCACCCGACTGAAGGAGGCGAAGGATTCCGGGTGGTCACTGGCCCAGATTTTGCGGGCCGGGATGCCGCGTGGGGAGCGGATCCGGACGGGCCAGGTTTTCCGGGGGGACTTCCGGGCGCGCCGGATCACCTCGAACCACCACTTGGTGGCACCGGGCCGGCGGGCGGGGAACCCGCGGATCGCAGACAACTCCCGCATGGTGCGGGGAACGGTGCGGGCGATCTCCACCAGCACGCGGTTGGGCAGTAGCCGACTGACCGCCAGGTCTTCAGCTGCCGCGATGCTGTCCCGCTCCAGCCACAGTTCGCGGGCCACCACCAGTTGTTCCGGGGTGGTGAGGGTGCCCACGCCCTTCGTGTCGCGCCACTGCGGTTCCAGTGGGGCCGCGATGTCGGCGTGGGTCGCGCGGATGTACTCGAATTCCTCCTCCGCCCACGCCAATTTTCCCTGACCGTCGAGTACTTCGGTGACTGCCTCGGCCAGCTCCAGCAGCAGCTCCACGTCCAGGGCGGCGTAATTCAGCCAGTCCGCGGGCAGGGGACGGGTTGACCAGTCCTCGGCCCCGTGCCCTTTCGCCAGGGAGCGGTCGAGGAATTCCTCGATCATGCTCGCCAGGTTGACGTGGTCCAGGCCCGCCAGCCGCCCTGCCAGCTCGGTGTCGAAGAGACGGCCCGGATACAGTCCCAGCCACGCCAGGGAGGGCAGATCGGAGGGGGCGGCGTGCAGCACCCAGTCCCGTTCGTTCAGGGCGGGGGCGAGAATTTCCCCGATGAGTTCGCGGTGGGGTTCCGGATCGATCAGGAGGGTGCCGGTCCCGCGGCGGCGGATCTGGAGGAGGAAGGCCCGGTCGTCATAGCGGAAGCCCGAGGCCCGTTCGGTGTCGAGGGCGACGGGGCCGCGGCCGGCGGCGATGCGTCGCGCGGCGTCGGCAAGTTCTTCGGGAGTGGCCGCCAGTTCCGGCAGGCCGTCAGCGGGGTGTGTGAGGGGAGTGGACATCGCAGACCAGCTTAGTCAGCTAGCCACGGCCCAGTTCGGTCACACCCTCCGGTGGCAGTCCGGCCACGTTGGCGAGCACCTTCGCGAAGGCGGCGACGTGCGGGGCGAGATTATCGTCCGTGGCGGTCCACGAGGCCCGCAGCTCCAGCTGGT
This sequence comes from Corynebacterium halotolerans, assembly GCF_050107895.1. Lineage (GTDB taxonomy): Bacteria > Actinomycetota > Actinomycetes > Mycobacteriales > Mycobacteriaceae > Corynebacterium > Corynebacterium halotolerans_B. Next base: position 233,222 of record NZ_JBNILW010000001.1, read on the forward strand.
AGGCGTGGGGCGGGCCGCCGATGTCCCCGAAACGCACGGAGGAGGTTGAGGTGACGGTGCCGCCGAGGTTGGTGAAGTCCGCCCCGCCGTCCGCCAGCCCTTCATTCAGCCACTGCCAGGCGACCTCCGGGAGCAGCGGGTCGGAGGCGACGGCGTGATCCATGTCGGCCTGGATATAGGCCACCAGACGCATCGAACCGTCCCAGGCGTCATCGGCCTGCGGATCGTGCAGCAGGATCAGCCGGCCGAAGGCATCGCCCTCAGTGTCCGTGCTCACCTCGGCGTATTCGTCGTGGACGACCTCCAGACCGATGGCGTGGCTGAAGGGTGCCAGACGCTGCGGCGGGCGGATGGTCCCGAGCGTGATCTCCGGGCGCAGTTCGGCCGAGTGCATCGACTCGACGGCAGCGGAAAACGCCTTCGGGGTGCCCTCGTCTTCGGCCGTCGGATCTGCGGCTCGCGAGGTCGATTGCAGCTTCGAGGTGGCATCGGGATTGATCACAAAGGCCAAACTAGTGGCGCGGCTAACTATGACGGTGGAGGCGCGCCGTGCCACACGCCGCGGCTGCCACGGTAGTTCTGGCCAGGGGTGACACACCCCTGCGCCCGGTATCCAACTTATGATGGACTAAGCAGAGACGGCCAGTTGCCGTTCATGTCCGAAAATATCGCGGTCGGCGGGCGCCGGCCGCAGTGGAAAGGATGTCTCCGACGTGGGCAAGATCAATTTCGAGGAACTCAACAAGGTCCAGCGCTACACCCAGTGGGCGACCTTCCGGATCATCCCCGGGGCACTGGGCGGGGAGCGCGGTGGAATCATCGATGAAGCCAGGAAGTTCTTCGCCGACCTGGAGGAGCAAGGGGACGTCACCGTCCGCGGCGTCTACGACATCTCCGGGCTGCGCGCCGAGGCCGATGTCATGATCTGGTGGCATGCGGAGGAATTCAATGAGATCCAGGCGGCCTACAACGCCTTCCGTCGTGAGACCGTGTTCGGCCAGGCGCTCGAGCCGTTCTGGATCGGCAACGCGCTGCACCGGCCGGCGGAGTTCAACAAGTCCCACCTGCCGTCTTTCATCATGGGAGAAGAGCCGCAGGAGTGGATCACGGTCTACCCCTTCGTCCGCTCCTATGACTGGTACCTGATGGAGCCGACCGACCGCCGCCGCATCCTCGCGGAGCACGGCAAGGCGGCCCGGGACTACGTGGAGGTCCGGGCGAACACCGTCCCCGCCTTCGCCCTGGGGGACTATGAGTGGCTGCTGGCCTTCGAGGGGCCGGAGCTGGACCGCATCGTGGACCTGATGTACAAGATGCGTTACACGGAGGCCCGTCTGCATGTGCGTGAGGAAACCCCCTTCTTCACCGGCCGCCGCGTCAGCGACGTCGCCGAGCTGATCGAGATCCTCCCCTAGACAGCGGGAGACGGCGGCACCGTCGCCGGACGAGGAAAAGGTCCCCGGCCACCACCTGCTGCGGTGGCCGGGGACCTTTTGCGTGCGTTCGGCGAGAGGACGGTCAGGACTCGGTGGAGACCGGCTTTTCCTCGAGCTTCAGGCCGATGGAGTTGATGCAGTAACGCAGGTCCGTCGGGGTGTCGTAGCCCTCGCCCTCGAAGACGTGGCCCATGTGGGAGCCACAGTTGGCGCACAGCACCTCCACCCGGCGCATGCCGAGGCTGTTGTCCTCGCGCTCGATGATCTTGTCCCCGGCGAGCGGGGAGAAGAAGGAGGGCCACCCGCAGTGCGAGGCGAACTTCTCGCTGGAGCGGAACAGCTCCTCACCGCAGGCCTTGCAGGAGTAGACGCCCTCCGTGGTGGTGTTGGTGTACTCACCGACGTGCGGCGGCTCGGTCCCAGCCTCACGCAGCACGTGGAACTCCTCGGGGCTGAGTCGCTCGCGCCACTGATCGTCGGAGATCAGCTTGAAATCAGTCATGGGGTTAAGACCTCCCGGAGTCTAAGTTGATGCGGTGTCTGGAATTCTAGTTCCTGCCCGGTGCAACAGCATCGGCACCGGAATTCTTCCCGGCCACCGCTTGCCGACGCCCCGGGCCCGGCCCGTCGGCCCCGCCGCGACGCTGCGCGAGGAACCAGGAGACCGCCACCACCGCGGCGACCAGGACCAGCAGGGCCCAGCCGACGGTGGGGTTGAAGAAACTGGCCCACCGGCCGTAATCCACCCAGCGCTGCGAGAACCACTCGTCGGGGGAGAGGAAGAGATACACCGCCACCCAGGCGGGCCAGGCGTGGAAGACGCTGCGGCGCAGCAGGACCGTGAACAACCAGGGGAAGAGCATCATCGAGTAGTACATCTGTCCCAGCGACGACAGCAGGAACACGCCGGTCAGCAGCAGACCGGCGGTGGAGGTCGCCCACAATAGGGGATCGGTGTAGCGCCACCGCAACAACGTCAGCCCCCCGACCACCCCGAAGGCGACGAAGACCAGGAACCAGAAGGTCTCCAGCGCCGCCGGCATCCCGAAGTAGACGGCCATGCCCGCCAGCGAACTGTTGGCGTAGTCGCGGACCTCGCCGAGATAGGGGACGAGGCGGGTCAGGTAATCATTCGCTCCGGGCACGAGAGGCCAGGCCACCACGTTGAAGATGACGGGCACCGCCAGGCCTCCGAGCACGGCCCGCCACTGCAGCTTGACCAGGGGGAGAAACAGCAGCGGCAGAAACATCGGCTTGACCAGGATGGCCAAGCCGAGGACCAGTCCGGCCGCCCAGAGCCGGTCCCGTAACAGCAGCCAGAGGAAGCCGACCAGGGCGAGCAGCAGGACGCCGTTGATATTCGAGAAGACCAGGGTGTTGCGGACCGACTCCGTCAAGAAAGCCAGGGTGATCGCCGCGGGCCAGACCAGACTGCGGAGGGAGAAGGAGAACAGCCGTGTCAGCAGGGCCAGCGCGGCGATGATGGCGGCGCCATTGACCAGCACGAACCCCATCCGGGCCAGTTCGAATCCGGGAACCATCCCCAGCGGTGCCAGGAGCAGTGTGGCCCCCGGAGTGTACAGGTAGTGCGGATCCACGTGGTGGTAGATCTCGTTGTACACGGGCACACCGTCGAGGAAGCGCCGCACGGCGGCGTGCACGGTCGAGAAATCGTCCGTGGTGTCACCGTTGACGGCCAGGATGAAGATCCGGTGGAACACCAGCAGCACGGCCAGCGGCCACAGGATCGCGTTTCCCACCCGGTCGAAGCTGAGCCGCCGGGGTGCCGTGACCGCGGGGGCGGTGGTCAGCGGTGCGGGGGCGACCCAGATCCTCTCGAGCCTGTCGGCTGCTGCTTTAATCACGATCCAACAGTATCGAAGCAGTCTCGGGCGGTGTGGAGCAACACCCTTCCCACCCGGTCAGCGCTCCCGCCGGTACCGCAGAAAGAGGGTGCCGTCATCGGTGGCCACGGCGTGCTCCAGAGACAGATCGCGGTGGAAGTCCACCTCACCGTCGGCGTCCGAGAGGAGTGGTATGCGGACTGGCATGGTCACTGTGGGATCCACGGTCAGGTGGAGGACGTCAACGAGGTCGGCCGCGAAGAGTTTCGCGAAGATCTGGGGCCCGCCTTCCGCTGCGATGCGGGCGAATCCCATGCTGTGCAGAACCCGGACGCATTCGGCCAGGGTGCCGTCGCCGGTGGAGACCAGTACACCACCGGCGGCCTCGAGATCGCGGCGTCGCTGCGCCAGAACAGGATCACGGTGGGAGCGCTCCGGCGACAGGATGAGCGGGGCGACGGAGGTGTCGGTGAAGAACTGGGCAGTCGGTGACAGGTTGAAACGTTCCGTCAGCACCGCGATGGGCGGGACCTTCTGCTGGCCGTGTTCAGTTCTCCGCCGATCCAGCTCCGGTGAAGTCCGCACGCCGAAATAGTTTTCGCTGCGGACCGTGGCGGCACCGACGAGCACGACATCGGACCACTGCCGGACCCGGTTGAACAGCTCCTGGTCCAGGTGGTTGCCGAGTTCACGGGAGGAACCGTCAATCGTCGTGGCCCCGGAGAGCGTCACCGCAGCAATGGCTCGCAGTTCCTCGGCTCCCGGCGGGCGCAGCGTTCCCAGGAGAGTGTCCACGTTCCAGTTTTCGGCCCTTCCCAGCATGTGGCCGAGCCTACCCCGGGGCGGGCTACTCCGGGATTCGGCGACGGACACCGCAGCAGGCACGGGCCGGGGCCGGGAAGTGCCCGGCTGTTGGTGCCGGGGAGAGCGCAGCTAGACCGGTAGGCTGGCGGGATGACCGGCAGAAACGAGGAAGGTTCGGCAGTGGGTGCGATGACGGCGGTAGGCTGCGAATATGTGGCGGATGAACGCGATCTGTCCGTTCCCGGCGTCTACGACGTGACCGATGAGGACATCGGTGTGGCCCTCATCCTGGAGTATCTGCGGGAGAGACTGCGTGCCGTGTTCGACGCCTGGCAGCGTCCGCCGATTCTGATGCTCTCAGGCGGCATCGATTCCATCCTCATCGCCGCAGTAGCGGCTTCGCTGCGTGAGGATGCGGTGGCCTTTACCTTTCAGCAGGCGAACCTGGCGGATTCCGTCGAGGAGAGCGACATTGCCGCCCGGGTGGCGGAGGAGCTCGGCCTCGAACACCGGGTCGTGGACCCGGGGTTACCGGATTTCCGGCGGCTGGTGCTCGACGTCCTCAAGCAGTTGGACACCAGTGAGCCGTGGGAGGTGCTCGCCGGCACCGTGTTGCTGGCCATCGACCGGGCGGCGCGGGACCGGGGACTCGAGGGGCCGATCATTTCGGGTGGCGGTGCCGATGCGCTGTTCCTGGGTGGGGAGCAGTTGATCTCCGGCGGGGATGAGGCCGCAGTGCTCGGGGAGTGGGACCAGCGGATCCGGAGCAAGGTGCGGCGGAACTTCATCCGGGAACGGTTCATCCCGGACTTCTATGAGCGTCTGATCGGCGACGCGAACCGGCACATCCAGGTCTGGCAGACTCACGCGGCCACGGACCTGGCGCTCTCACTCCACCCGAAGGTGGTGCGGGGTGGGGACCTCGGCCGGGACAAGGGCATCCTTCGTCGGGCGGCGCGCCAGCTGGGCCTCCCGGAGCAGGTGGTGAGTCTGAAGAAGAACCCGATGCAGGTGTCCGCCGGAGGTGTCGATTCCATCGTCGCCATTGCCCGGCAGGAGCTGCTGGAGGCCTACGGGGAGCAGACCTACAGCAGTCCCGGGACCGAACCATTGGAGTTCGTGGTCGCGAGAATGTGGTTGCGCTCCCAGGCGGGGTAGTTGCCCGGTACCGGTCTTCCAGACGATCACCCCGGATGAAACTCCGGGGCTCCGGCTCGGGGATCTGCTGGGCTGGCTTAGCCCGCGCAAGCCTTTTAGCTTGTGCAGCGGGCGAGGGAACGCGAAAAGACCCGTTTCCCCTGCCGGAGAACGGATCTGAAATGTGGTGGTCCTAGCTGGGTTCGAACCAGCGACCTTTCCGGTGTGAACGGAACGCTCTTCCACTGAGCCATAGGACCGCGGGGGCTGCCATTGACCGCCCCTGTTGCGATAGAAAATCTAACACGGGGGCTGCTGCGAGACCTAATCCGCTGGTAGTGCGCGGTTCCGGGCGGCCGCTACCGAATGCATCCGGCAATGGACCGGCGGGAGCGCGGCCCGGGATGCTTGGGGGAGACGTCGTCGAGTCAGTGAAGACCGAGGGGTGTCGCACACGGGCCCGGAAACCATTGATGCCCAGCACCGGGCGATCGTCAGGTGGCCACGCACCTCTCCCAGGCGGCACTGGCGTTCTGCGACCCTTCGGGATGCCGTCGCCGGAAAGCAATGGTCCCGACGTTGTTGCGCCGCGCCCGGTCTCCCCACCCCTATCCCTCTTTTGTCTTCCTCAACGCCCCTGGACAGCAATGGGGAACGCCATGGGGTGTTGTCGGTAGCAGGGCCCGGCAACGAGGCACACTTTTCACTGTCGTCCCGCCCTTCCCCTTTTGGAGATCCCGGGCGCATCGTGCCGTCCACTACGGCGGGCAGGATCGGGAAGCGCCGCGAATTACATCGCTGTAGTTCAAAACTCTGCCACTTAGGGGGCAGGTGCTTCCCGGGAACCGCCTGCGAACTGGGAATTTGTATTCGACGGACACTTCAGGATAAAGTTTGTTCTCGCAGCACACAGCAGGTCACACCGACAAGCTGGTTCACATGTGGTGCATGCGGATGTAGCGCAGTTGGTAGCGCATAACCTTGCCAAGGTTAGGGTCGCGAGTTCGAGTCTCGTCATCCGCTCTGGTATCTTTCAGGTACCTGAGGCGGGATCAACCGCCACGGTGGAATGGCCGAGTGGTGAGGCAACGGTCTGCAAAACCGTGTACACGGGTTCGATTCCCGTTTCCACCTCGCAGTTCAAGCGCGTTTAGCTCAGCGGGAGAGCGCTTCCCTGACACGGAAGAGGTCACTGGTTCAATCCCAGTATCGCGCACCAAGAGGATGAATCCCCTCTCTAAACCGGGTTCGATGCGGATGTAGCGCAGTTGGTAGCGCATAACCTTGCCAAGGTTAGGGTCGCGAGTTCGAGTCTCGTCATCCGCTCTCCAATAACCGGTCAGCCTTCTGGGGCTGGCCGGTATTTTCGTTGCCGGATCTCGATGGGCGGCTCCCGCGCGCCCGCACTGCAGGCGCTGTGCCCCCAGTCATAACCCCGGCATCTTCACGGCGAGTAGCATAATCGACCGACTCGGATCCACTGGCGAATCTGCGGTGAATTCCCGATGACGGGAACTTATCCGGTTCGGTGTCCGACTATCTCTCATAGCGCGGCGGGATCGCCGTGCTCCACCGTCAACGAGGAGGAAACATCTCCGTGAGCCACACCCGCGTTCGTCCCACTAGCCGAGCCCCCATCGCAGCGATCGCGGCCGCCGGTGTGGCCCTGGCCGCCGGGGCCCTCGGCTTCGGCCTGCCCCAGGCGCAGGCGCATGACTCAGTCATCGGGGGCACCCCGGAACCGGGCAGCGTTGTCGAGGAGTTCCCTGAGGAGATCGTCCTCGAGTTCTCCGGCATCCCCCAGGACACCTTCAACACCATGGCCGTGAGCGACACGGACAGTGGGGAGGTGCTGTTCTCCGGCGAACCGGAGCTCGATGAGCGTCTGGTCTCCCTCGATGTGCCCGATGACGTCGAGGCCGGTGCCGGCAACTACACCGTCGGTTTCCAGATCACCTCCTCAGACGGGCACGCCACCCGCGGTTCCATCAACTTCGAGGTGGCTGGCGGGTCTGCCGCCGGGACCGACGCAACCGCGGAGACTCCCGCCGACGACGGTGCGCAACAGGGCGCCGACACCTCCGATCCGGAGGACCAGCTGCTGGCTGGGCCGCTGGGATGGGTATTCGGCGGTGTCGGTGTCATCGTCATTCTCGGTGTCCTCGTGATGATGATCGCGAAGAACCGGAACAACAGTGAGGAATAGTCTTGATGTCTCGTACCCGAATTCTCGGTGTCTCCCTGCTCGCCTCCGCTGCACTGGTGCTGGCCGGCTGCTCCAACGGTGGTGACTCCACCGATCCCACCCAGGCTGGGACGGAAGAGCAGACCGCCCAGGACACGGCGGCGGATGAGACCGCCGCGGAGGCCACGGCCGATCTCACCCTGTCGGACGGCGTGGTCCGCGCCACCGTCGAGGACAATCCGATGACCTCGGTCTTCGGCACCCTGCAGAACAGCTCCGACGAGGAGCTCACCATCGTCGGTCTCACCGCGAGCGTGGACGCCGAAAGCTATGAGATCCACGAGGTCGTCGACGGAGTCATGCAGGAGAAGGAGGGCGGCATCACGATTCCCGCCGGTGAGTCGCATGAGCTGGGCCCGGGCGGCGATCACTTCATGTTCATGGAGTTGAGTGAGCCGATCGAGGCCGGCGATGCCGTGAGTATGACTCTGGAGCTCGCTGACGGTTCAACGGTCGAGCTGGCGGATGTCCCGGTGCGCACCATGGGTGCCGGCGACGAGGACTACGGCGACCTCGGCGGCATGGATCACGGTGGTATGGAAGACGGATCGGAGCATGAGCACTAACAACCTGAATGGGCGGTGGCCGCGGCTCACCCGGCGTGGCTTCCTGTCCGGCCTGTCGGTCACGGCCGGCGGCGCCGCCCTCGCGGCGTGCGGTACCGGTGCCGGCGGGGCGTCGTCAAGCAGCAGTGAGGGCAACGCCGGCGGCGCGGGTGTGACGGAACTGGGGGCCCAGACCGTCACGTTTGACGGCCTCCATCAGGCGGGCATCGCCACCCCGGAGCAGTCCAACCTCAACCTCGTCGCCTTCAACCTGCGCGACGGCGCCGACAAGGGGGCGGTGCGCCGGCTGATGCGCGTGTGGACCGATGACGCCCGGCGGCTGACACAGGGGGGGACCCCGCTGGGCAGTCTCGAGCCGGAGCTCGCGGACACTCCCGCGAACCTGACCATCACCTGTGGTTTCGGGCCGCGTCTCTTCGAGCTGATCGGTGCCCCGGAGCAGCGTCCGGAGTGGCTCGCGCCGCTGCCGGAGTTCAGCCGGGACCGCCTGGATGAGAGGTGGGGACAGTCGGATCTGGTTCTGCAGATCTGCGCTGATGACCCGCTGACGGTCGCCCACGCCACCCGCCACATGATCCGCGCGGGCGTCGACTACGCCGCCACCGATTGGATCCAGCAGGGCTTTCTCGATGCCCGTGGGGTACAGACCAAGGGGGAGACCCCGCGGAACCTCTTCGGGCAGAAGGACGGGACCGAGAACCTCTCCTCGGGGGCGGAGCTGGAGGATCATGTGTGGATCACCGAAGGGCCGGAGTGGCTGCGCGGCGGGTCCGCGATGGTGGTGCGCCGGATCTTCATGAACGTGGACACCTGGGAGATCCTCGACCGCGCCTCACGGGAGGTCTCCACTGGCCGAGACCTGGCGGAAGGCGCACCCCTGTCCGGTTCGGAGGAGTTCGAGGAACCGGACTTCGAGGCGGTGGATCACACCGGTCTGCCGATGATCGACCCCGCCAGCCACATCGCCCGTGCCCGTGCTCCCGAAGGCCATCCCGAACAGGTGATCCGGCGGCGGCCCTACAACTATGACCTGCCGCCGGACCCGCAGGTGTCCCTCGAGATGGAGAGCGAAGGGGTGCCGGTGCTGTCGAATTCCGGGCAGATCTTCATCTGCTTCCAGCGGGACCCCACCCGGCAGTTCGTCCCCATCCAGGCCCGCCTGGACGAGGCGGACCGACTGAACCAGTGGATCACCCACATCGGTTCCGCCGTCTACGCGCTGCCGCCGGGGGTATCCGCCGAGGGCGGCTCCGGAGACAGCTATTGGGGTGCCGCGCTCCTGGCGGAGTAGGTGCTGCGGGTAGGATGATCGGCGAACAGTTGCGTCCCCCGGACCACTCGGACCGGGGGACGGCGGCTGTACCAGATCCCAGTGGGAGGCGGCCAGGTATGCCGCCGCCCACGTGAGCGTGAAAAGGAACGCAACCTATGGTCAACGCCACCGAGTCCGCCCAGGTGACCCTCGCCCCCTTCCCGGTTCCCGCCGGAACCGCCGTCGGGGCGGCGATGCGTGAGCTTGAGCTCCCGAACAAGGGCCCTGACGCCATCGTCTGCGTCAAGGACACCGAGGGGAACCTGAAGGATCTGTCCCACACCCCGGAAACCGACGCTGAGTTCACTCCGGTTCCCGCCAACAGCGAGGATGGCCGCTCCGTCATCCGCCACTCCTGCGCCCACGTGCTGGCCCAAGCCGTGCAGGCCGAGTTCCCGGGCACCAAGCTCGGCATCGGTCCGGCCATCGAGAACGGCTTCTACTACGATTTCGACGTCGCCGAGCCGTTCACCCCGGAGGATCTCAAGCGCATCGAGAAGCGCATGAAGAAGATCATCAAGTCGGGACAGCGTTTCGAACGCCGCGTCTACGCCTCCGCTGAGGCGGCCGCGGAAGAGCTCAAGGACGAGCCCTACAAGCTGGAGCTGGTCCAGGACAAGGGCAACGTGGACCCCGACTCAGACGAGGCCACCGAGGTGGGCGCCGGTGATCTGACCGCCTACGACAACGTGAACCCGCGCACCAATGACGTCGAGTGGTCCGACCTGTGCCGCGGCCCGCACATCCCGACCACCCGCTACATCCCGGCGTTCGCGCTGACCCGTTCCTCGGCCGCGTACTGGCGCGGTGACCAGGACAACGCCGATCTGCAGCGCATCTACGGCACCGCGTGGGAGGACAAGGAGTCGCTGGAGGCCTACCAGCACATGCTGGCCGAGGCCGAAAAGCGCGACCACCGCCGCCTGGGCAATGAACTGGACATGTTCTCCTTCCCGGACGAAATCGGCTCCGGCCTACCGGTGTTCCATCCGAACGGCGCGACCGTCCGCATGGAGATGGAGGAGCACTCCCGCCGACGCCATGTCGCGGCCGGCTACTCCTTCGTCACCACGCCGCACGTGACCAAGTCGGACCTCTTCGAGAAGTCGGGCCACCTCGGCTTCTACAAGGACGGCATGTTCCCGCCGCTGCAACTGGACGCGGAATACGACGCCGAGGGCAACGAGACCAAGCCGGGTCAGGACTACTACCTGAAGCCGATGAACTGCCCGATGCACAACCTGATCTTCGATTCCCGTGGTCGTTCCTACCGCGAACTCCCGTTGCGCCTGTTCGAGTTCGGCACGGTCTACCGCTACGAGAAGTCCGGGGTGGTGCACGGCCTGACGCGCGCCCGCGGTTTCACCCAGGACGACGCCCACATCTACTGCACCGACGAGCAGCTTGAGGAAGAGCTGACCAGCGTGCTCGACTTCATCATCTCCCTGCTGAAGGACTACGGGCTGGATGACTTCTACCTGGAGCTGTCCACCAAGGACCCGAAGAAATACGTCGGCGACGACGAGGTCTGGGAGCGCTCCACCGAGATTCTGCGCCGGGTGGCCACCGAGTCCGGTCTGGAACTGGTGCCGGACCCGGAGGGTGCCGCCTTCTACGGCCCGAAGATCTCCGTGCAGGCCCGCGACGCCATCGGACGCACCTGGCAGATGTCCACCGTGCAGCTGGACTTCAACATGCCGGAGCGCTTCAACCTGGAGTACACCTCCTCGGACGGTTCCAAGAAGCAGCCGATCATGATCCACCGTGCCCTGTTCGGTTCCATCGAACGCTTCTTCGCGGTGCTGCTGGAGCACTACGCCGGCGCCTTCCCTGCCTGGCTGGCACCGCACCAGGTCATGGGCATCCCGGTGGCGGATGAGTTCATTCCGCACCTGGAACAGATCACCGCGCAGCTGCGGGAGAAGGGGATCCGCGCCACCGTGGACACCTCAGATGACCGGATGCAGAAGAAGATCCGCAACCACACCACCGGCAAGGTTCCGTTCATGCTGTTGGCGGGGGCCCGCGACGTCGAGGCCGGAGCCGTCAGCTTCCGCTTCCTGGACGGTAGCCAGGTCAACGGCGTACCCGTCGATGAGGCCGTGAACCTGATCAGCACCTGGATCACTGAGCGCAACAACACGCAACCGAGCGAGGAAGTCATTGCCGCACGACGCTGAGCAGGCAGGGGGAGAAAGAGTCTGGGTAGACCGCGGGGTAGGCGAGCCGGACCGGCTGACCCGCCTCTGGGCTCCCTACCGGATGTCCTACATCAACCGGGGCGTCGGCTCTGGTGACCCCGAGGCACCCGCCGCCCGGAAAGCCGACCCCTTCGTGGAGGCCCCCAAGCAGTCGGACGAGGAGAGCCTGATCGTCGCGCGTGGTGAACACGTCTACGCGATCCTGAACCTCTACCCGTACAACAGCGGTCACCTGATGGTGATCCCGTACCGCAAGGTCGCGGAGCTGGAGGCGCTGACGGATCAGGAGTCGACGGAGATGATGCGCTTCGCCCAGCTGGCGATCCGCACCATCAAGGCGGTCTCCCAGCCGGAGGGCGTCAACGTGGGTTTCAACCTGGGCAAGGCCTCGGGCGGCTCGGTCCGCGAGCACCTGCACATGCACGTGGTGCCGCGCTGGGCTGGGGACGCGAACTTCATGACGGTACTGTCCGGGACGAAGGTGCTGCCCCAGCTGCTGCGGGACACCCGCGAACTGCTCGCGGAGGAATGGGCGCGCATTGTCGCCGGGGACGCCCGTGCGGCGGGAAGGGACGCCGATGCTTAGCACCCGCGGCCGTCGGCCGGCGGCGATCTTCGTGGAGCCCGTCGCGAAGTTCTTCAACCGGGCCGGGATCTCGCCCAACGCAGTGACGCTCCTCGGCGCGGTGATCACCATCCTGATTGCGGTCGTGCTCATCCCGGCCGGCTACCTGGCCTGGGCGGCGGTGCTCTCCGGGATCTTCGCGGCCTTCGACATGGTCGACGGCACCATGGCCCGGCTGCGCGGCGGGGGCACTAAATTCGGTGCCACCCTGGACGCCACCTGCGACCGGATCACCGACGGCGCCCTGTTCGGCGCCGTGACATGGTGGCTGGTCTACAGCTATGACGCCCACCCGAGCCTGGTCGCCGCCTCCCTGGTGGTCCTGGTGGCCTCCCAGGTGATCTCCTATGTCAAGGCCCGGGGTGAAGCCAGCGGCTTCCGCATGGTCGGCGGCCTCGTCGAACGGCCCGAGCGGCTCATCGTCGGTCTCGTCGGCGTCGGTCTCCAGGGCTTCGGCGTGCCTTATGCCGTCGACGTCGCCATCTGGGCGCTCGCCGTAGGCTCGGTGTACACCGTGGTCCAGCGGCTGGTCATGGCGCACAATGCGCCGCAGGCCGAGGAACCGGCGGAAGCCCCGGCCGGAACGAAGGAAGCTACCGCATGAGTGTCCTCCGCGCGCTGTGGCAGGACCGGGACCCGGTTGCCGCCGGCTATCTGCTCGGTTGGAAGGTGGTGGGCCAGCTGCCGGAGGCGCTGGCCCGCTCGCTCTTCAATCTCGGCGCGGACCTGACCAGTGACCGGGGCCGGGGAATGGAGCAGCTGCGCCGCAACCTCGCGCGCATCGTCGGCGAGGAAAATGTCACGCGGGACCTCGTCCGGGCGTCGGTGCGCTCCTACGCCCGCTACTGGCGTGAGGCCTTCCGTCTGCCGCGGTTGTCCGGGGACCCGGCCCTCGGCGCCACGTTGCGCGACGCCGTAGTGGGCAAACAGCTGGTGGCCGAATCCGTGGCCTCCGGACGCGGCGTCATTCTCACCCTGCCGCATTCCGGGAACTGGGACATGGCCGGACTCTACCTCGTGCAGCAGTACGGGCAGTTCAGCACAGTGGCGGAGCGGCTGCAGCCGGAGGTGCTCTATGAGGCCTTCGTGGAATACCGCGAGTCATTGGGTTTCCAGGTACTGCCGTTGACAGGTGGTACCCCGTCCTATCCGAAGCTGAAGCAGGTGCTCGAGGAAGGTGGGATCGTCTGCCTGATGGGCGAGCGGGATCTGAAGCAGCGTGGCGTGGCCTGCGAGATGTTCGGTGAAGCCACTTCGCTGCCCGCCGGGCCCGCGCAACTGGCACTGGAGACCGGAGCGGCCCTGCACGTGGTCCATTGCTGGTACCCGGCTGAAGGAGAGTGGGGCTTCAGTGTCTCCGATGAGGTGGAGGTCAGCGACCTTCCGGAAACCGTGCAGCGCATCGCCGATCTGTTCGCGGCGAATATCGCGGCACACCCGGAGGACTGGCACATGCTCCAGCCCCAGTGGACCGCCGACATCGAGGCCCGGAACCGGAGACGGCAGCAGGCCGCGGCGGGGGAGGGCAGCGTATGAGGATCGGCATCGTCTGTCCCTATAGCTTCGACGAACCCGGCGGAGTTCAAGCTCATATCCTTGATCTCGCTCGGGTTCTGATCGCCGCCGGACATACTGTCCGGGTCCTGGGGCCCTGCTCCCCCAACACCGAGGTCCCTGATTTCGTGGTCAAGGGCGGGCGCTCGATCCCGATCCGCTACAACGGCTCGGTCGCCCGTCTGGCCATCGGTCCGCAGGTCCTGCGGCGGGTCCGGAAGTTCCTCCGGGAGGGGGAATTCGACGTGCTCCACCTCCACGAGCCGAACTCACCGAGCTACTCCATGGCCGCCCTATGGGCCGCGGAGGGGCCGATCGTGGCCACCTACCATGCCTCCAGCTCCGGATCGACCGTGCTGAAGACCTTCCAGGCGGTGCTCCGTCCCTACCTGGAGAAGATCCGGGGCGGCATCGCGGTTTCCGAGATGGCGCGGCGTTGGCAGGTCGAACAGCTCGGCGGGGATCCGGTGCTCATCCCCAACGGTGTGGACACCGGCATCTACCGCGCCGCATACCAGCGACACCTGGCACAGGTGGCGGGGCAGGAGCCGCCGGCACCGGTGGAGATCGTCTTCCTGGGCCGGCTGGATGAATCCCGGAAGGGGCTGGACATCCTCCTGCGGGCGCTCAGCCGCATCGAGCGCGACATCCGGGTGACCGTGATGGGCGGGGGTCGGCCGCGCGCCATGGAAGGCGTCGACTTCGTCGGCCGGGTCACCGATGAAGAGAAGGCGGCGATCCTCGGCCGGGCCGACATCTACGTGGCACCGAACACCGGGGGCGAAAGCTTCGGCATCGTCCTGGTGGAGGCGATGGCCGCCGGCTGCGCGGTCGTCGCCAGTGATCTCGAGGCGTTTTCTCTGGTGTGCGACGCCGGATCCCCGGAACCCGCCGGCGTTCTGTTCCGCACCGGCTCAGACCGGGAGCTCGCACAGGCCCTCTGCACGCTCATCGACGACCGGGCGGCCCGGGACCGGCTGGTCCGCGCCGGCCAAGAGCGGGCCAGACTCTATGACTGGTCCAGTGTGGGCCGGGACGTTCTGGCGGTCTATGAGACGGTCACCGACGGCACGACGGTGGGAGTGCGCTGATGATCTGGTGGGTTCTGCTCGCGGTGATCGTCACCGCAGTCCTGCTGTGGGCCTATTTCACCGCGCAGCGCCTGAACCGGCTGCACATCCGTACCGATTCCGCGCTGCAGAACCTCCAGGCGGCGCTGGACCTGCGGGCCTCACTGGTGGAGGCGCTGATACCGGAATTGACCGCGGCGGCCCGCTCTGCAGCGGCACTTCCCCTGGTCCACAATGGTTTCGATCAGCGGGCCGCCCGGGAACGTCACCTCGTCGAGGCCCTGACGCATCGCGTGGGAACCGCCTCGGCCCTGCCCCCGCAGTTGATCGACGCCACCGCCCGGGTGGAGTTGGCCCACCGGTTCTACAACGACGCCGTGACCACCACCCGGGCTCTCCGGACCCGCCCTCTGGTGCGGTTTTTCCGCCTGGGTGGCACGGCGCCGCTGCCGGACTATTTTGAGCTGTCACAGGTGGAGATGAGCGAATAGTGAACTCCCGGTAGCGCCGGTACCGCCCAGTTTCGGGGCGGCACACCACGGCCGGGTCGCAGGAACTGGGGCAGTCTCCTGTCATGGACGCTCACCAGCTCCACCTGCCGGCATTCATCTCGGCGACGGCGACGGTCGTGGTGGTGCCCACGCTGAGAGACGCCGCGCTGATCTGGCGGGTCAAGGCTTCGGTGGAGGCGGCCCCGCAGCCGTATTCGCCGCCAGGTGCGCCCGCAGTCCCGTCGTGGGAACATTTTCCTCGGCCTTGGGCACAGCCGCCAGCTTCGGCACCGCTATGGCCGCTGCATGAGCCACTTCCGTCACCAGTCAGGAGGGCACCGGGCTGTTCTTTTCCATGTTCGGCTGGACGTTGGGGCAGGAAGTGCTGTTCTCCTTTATCTTGGCGTTTCGCCTCTGGTGGGCGAAGCGGTCGGCGGCACAATAGAAGCCACCCCGTGCCACTCCGGCATTCCTCGTTGCTGCTCCCGGTATTTTTCCGGCTGAATGGAAACCACCCCAACGAGCGCGCCCGGTTCACATCCTGCGGATAGTGCGGACTATCATGAAAACTGATAACTCGAAGTTCTCAAACGCAGGAGGCGTGACCTACACGTGAGCAGCAACACTTCTTCCACCGGTACCGGAACCGGCCGAGTCAAGCGCGGTCTCGCCGAGATGCTCAAGGGCGGTGTCATCATGGACGTGGTGACCCCGGAGCAGGCGAAGATCGCCGAGGACGCCGGAGCCACCGCGGTGATGGCCCTGGAGCGCGTTCCGGCCGATATCCGGGCGCAGGGTGGCGTCTCCCGCATGTCGGATCCGGACATGATTGACGGCATCATCGAAGCCGTGTCCATTCCGGTGATGGCGAAGGCCCGCATCGGCCACTTCGTGGAGGCGCAGGTCCTGCAGGCCCTCGGCGTCGATTTCATCGACGAGTCCGAGGTGCTCACCCCGGCCGATTACACCAACCACATCGACAAGTTCGACTTCAAGGTTCCGTTCGTCTGTGGTGCGACCAACCTGGGTGAGGCGCTGCGGCGTATCAACGAGGGTGCCGCGATGATCCGCTCCAAGGGCGAGGCCGGTACCGGTGACGTCTCCAACGCCGTGACCCACATGCGCACCATCCGCGCCGAGATCAACCGCCTGAAGTCCATGGCTGAGGACGAGCTCTACGTCGCGGCCAAGGAACTGCAGGCCCCCTATGAACTGGTCCGCGAGGTCGCCGAGAAGGGCGAACTCCCGGTCGTGCTGTTCACCGCCGGTGGTATCGCCACTCCGGCCGACGCCGCGATGATGATGCAGCTGGGTGCCGACGGCGTGTTCGTCGGTTCCGGCATCTTCAAGTCCGGCAACCCCGAGCAGCGTGCCCGGGCCATCGTCCAGGCCACCCAGAACTACGACGACCCGACGACGGTGGCCGACGTCTCCCGCGGCCTGGGTGACGCCATGGTCGGCATCAATGTCGACGACATCCCGGTGCCGCACCGTCTGGCCGAGCGCGGCTGGTAGCTCCTGCCCACCGCTTCCGCGTGCGGAGCGTGGCTGACACTGACGCCCACCTCCGGGGATGTCCCGGGAAGGTGGGCGTCTGCTCGTGGTCGGGACCGGTCAGTTGACGGAGTCCACGATGGCGTCCGGATCGTAGGGCTGACCCATGTTCAGCAGCAGGGTGAAGATGACAGCGATGATCACCAGCACGATGAGGATGGTGCGGACCGGGTGGCGCACCATCTGGGCCAGTCCCCAGTCCGCCGCGTTTGCAGGCTTATCGTCGGTGCCCAGGTAGCGCCAGCCCTCGTCCAGATAACCTTTGCGGTCCGCCCACATCATGAACGGCAGCGCCGCCCAGGGGATCACGGACACCACCAGGCCAACAATGCCCAGCCAGAACGGCCAACGGTTGTTGACCCAGATCAAGATGGTCATGGCGGCAAAACAAAGGAAGCCGAAGCCGTGGATGGGACCGGCAATCGGGACCAGGGCGTCGGTGACGCCGGTGTATTTGAGGATCATGCCGAGGATGAGCAGCGTCCAGGTGACCATCTCCAGGCCCGCGGCGGTCCGGTGCAGTAAACGGGGTGTCATAACCGTCAGGCTAACTCACCGCGATCCACTGGAATTAACTCGTGTCCGCAGGCGGTAGACTGTGTGAGGTACTTCACCGAGGGTGCTGGTGGGGGGACAGACCCGGACCACCGGCGCACCGACGACCCACATGAGGAGCAGGACAGCATTGAGCGGTATCGCACACATTCTGGGCATTGAACAGATCGACCGGGACATCTACCGGGGACCGGTGGTGGCGTCGGAGCTGCCACGCACCTTCGGCGGTCAGGTGGCCGCACAGACACTCGTCGCCGCCACGAGGACGGTCCCGGAAGGCTATGATGTGCACTCCTTGCACGGCTACTTCCTCGCCGGGGGTGATGCCGCGGCGCCGACCATCTTCCTGGTTGACCGCATGCGTGACGGCCGGAGCTTCCAGGTGCGGCAGGTCAAGGCGGTGCAGGATGGCCAGACCATCTTCTCCATGCAGGCCAGCTTCCACCGCCGGGGAGACTCTGGACCGGAGCATGCGGACCGGATGCGGGACGTCCCGGGACCCGAGGAGTTCGCGGTCGACGGCAAGGCGATCGCACACTCCCGTGCTCACCTGGAGGAATGGGCGGACTGGGACATCCGCGTGGTGCCCGGCGACCTCTACGAGAAGAACCCCCACACCGCCACGGAACAGGTGGTCTGGTTCCGGTCGAAGGAGAAACTGCCGGATGACCACACCTTCCACGTGTGCACGCTGGCGTACATGTCCGACATGACGCTGCTGCACTCTGCCACGGTGCCGCATCCCAACCACAAACTGCAGATGGCCTCCCTGGACCACGCCATGTGGTTTCTGCGTCCCTTCCGGGCTGATGAGTGGCTGCTCTATGACCAGCGTTCGCCCTCGGCAGCCAATGGCAGGGCCCTGACCCACGGCCGGATCTTCAACGAGGCGGGGGACCTGGTGGCGATCGTCAACCAGGAGGGGCTGACCCGCACCCACCGTGACCAGACCGGACAGTGACCAGACACCAGCAACAGAAAAGAGCACAGACCATGACGGAACCACGTATCGGCATTCTGGCGGTGCAGGGCGGTGTCCGCGAGCACGAGCGCACCCTGGATCAGCTGGGGGTGGCCCATCGGCAGGTCCGGCGCCTCGAGCACCTGAAGGGCATCGACGGCCTGATCCTTCCAGGGGGCGAGTCCACCACGATGTCCCGCCTGCTGGAGCTGGGCGGTCTGCTGGAGCCACTGCGCGAGGTGATCGCCGGGAACCTGCCCGTCTACGGCACCTGTGCCGGAATGATCCTGCTGGCCAACCAGGTACTCGACACCCGGCCGGACGCTCATCAGCTCAACGGGCTGGACATCACCGTGCGGCGCAACGCCTTCGGCCGCCAGGTCGACTCCTTCGAGGCAGAGCTCGACGTCACCGGGATCGAGGAACCCGTTCCGGCGGTCTTCATCCGGGCTCCGTGGGTGGAACGGGTGGGGCCGGACGTGCAGCAGCTCGCGACCGTACCGGACGGTCCCGCCGCCGGCGCCGTGGTCGCTGTGCAGCAGGGCAATGTCCTGGCCACCAGTTTTCACCCCGAGGTCACCGGTGACACCCGCATTCACCGCTACTTCCTCTCGCTTGTCGCGCGCAACACCCCGCGCCTGTAGCTGTCCGACGGCAGATTTTCCCGGCAGTCACTACCGGCCGGTTTGTCCCGCTGCGTATAATCGACGAAGCAACATTGAATCACCGGTGAGGCGCTCCCCGCAGGCCGCAGAGCCTGACGGGTGGAGCGACACCGGTACCGCCGAAGGAAAGGACTGGTATGGCCGGCCACTCAAAGTGGGCAACCACCAAACACAAGAAGGCGGCGAACGATGCCAAGCGTGGCAAGGAGTTCGCGAAGCTGGTCAAGAACATCGAGGTTGCGGCGCGTACCGGTGGCGGCGATCCCTCGGCGAACCCGACGCTCGATGACATGATCAAGAAGGCCAAGAAGTCCTCCGTTCCCAACGACAACATCGAGCGCGCCCGCAAGCGCGGTTCCGGCGAGGAAGCCGGCGGTGCCGACTGGGAATCGATCATGTACGAGGGTTACGGCCCCAACGGTGTGGCCATGCTCATCGAATGTCTGACGGATAACCGCAACCGCGCCGCCACCGAGGTGCGGACCGCCATGACCAAGAATGGCGGCAACCTCGGTGAATCCGGCTCCGTGGCGTACATGTTCACCCGCCAGGGAGTCGTCCTGGTGGAAAAGGGCGAGTTGACCGAGGATGACATCCTCATGGCCGTGCTCGAGGCCGGCGCAGAAGAGGTCAATGCCATCGGGGAGCGGTTCGAGATTCTCTGCGCCCCGACCGATATCCCGGCCGTCAAGGAGGCCCTGACGGAGTCCGAGATCGTGATCGACGACTCCGAGCAGGACTTCCGGGCGTCGGTCGAGGTTCCGCTGGGTGCGGATGACGCGCGGAAGATCTTCCGGCTCATCGACGCCCTCGAGGAATCCGATGACGTCCAGAACGTGTGGACCAACATGGACCTGTCTGAAGAGGTGCTCGCCGCACTCGCCGAGTGATCCGGCATTCCCGACGCCCCGATCTCCACCCGGTCCTGCCGGTGGCGGAGGTCGGGGCGCTGATCTTCGCAAGAGTGTGCTAATAATCAAGGTGGCGGAAACGTCGGCAGGCAGCCGCGCGTCCGTGGCAGAGCGGCCGGGAAGTCGAAAGGCGGTTGACAGGCGTGAACCTTGAGGGGCTTCGGGTCATGGGCATTGATCCCGGGCTGACCCGGTGCGGGCTATCCGTGGTCCAGGCGGGCCGGGGGAGGGCGGTGCTGCCCGTCTCCGTCGGCGTAGTGCGCACGCCCTCCGACTCCGAGCTCACCGAACGGCTACTCCGGATCTCGCGCGCGGTGGGCGAGTGGATGGATGAGTACCAGCCGGATGTGGTGGCCATTGAGCGGCTGTTCGAACGCGGTAACGTCTCCACCGTCATCCACACCGCGCACGCGGTCGGAGTTCTCATGCTGGCGGCGGCGGAACGTCACGTCCCGGTCCACATGTACACGCCCAGCGAGGTCAAGAAGGCCATCTCCGGAAACGGTCGCGCCGACAAGAAGCAGATGACCGTCATGATCACTCGCATCCTGGGGCTGGCGGAGCCGCCCAAGCCCGCCGACGCCGCCGACGCCCTCGCTCTGGCGGTCTGTCACTGCTGGCGCGCCCCGCTGCTCGAGCGGGAGAAACAGGCGCTGCAGCGCCGTGACGCCGAACTCGCCGCCCGGCACTCCAATCATCCGGTTGCCTCCGGCCGCAACCCTGTCCCAGGAGCCAGATCATGATCGCGTCACTGCGCGGCACTGTCACCACCATCGGTCTCGACCACGCCGTCATCGAATGTTCGGGCGTCGGCTACCTGTTTACCGCCACCCCCCGCACGCTAGCTGAGCTGCGCCGCGGGGAGGAGAGCAGTGTGTTGACCACCCTGGTGGTCCGGGAAGATTCGATGCAGCTCTACGGATTCACCGACAGTGAGAGCCGGGAGATGTTCCACCTGCTGCAGACGGTCAGTGGACTCGGCCCTCGTCTGGCGGTGGCTTCCCAGTCTGTCCTCGACCCGGGTGAGATTGCGCGGGCGGTACGTGACTCCGACTCCAAGACTCTCCAGCGGATTCCCGGGGTGGGGAAGCGGGTCGCTGAGCGGATGATCCTGGAGCTGAAGGAGAAGGTGTCCCACTTCGCGGAGCCGGTCCCCGAGGGGCCCGTTCCCGCCGCGCAACTACCGGTCGGTGCGGACCATGTGGCCGATGAGGTCACCCAGGCCCTGTTGGGGCTGGGATTCGCAGAAAAGGAAATCAGCAAGGTGGTCGCCGAAGTCCTCGCTCAGCAGCCGGAACTGGATACCGCAGTGGCCTTGCGGGCATCGTTGACCGCCCTGGGTAAGAAGTAGGCGGGCGGCAGCACTCATGTCAGACGTGGAGAAGACCGAATTCCAGTTGCCGCCCCAGTCCGATGGCCCGGGTCGGGATCCGGACACCCCGCTCGATCCGTATTCCCAGCCGCAGGAGCAGGACGGGGAACGTACGCTCCGGCCCCGTAGCCTGGAGGAGTTCATTGGGCAGCCGAAGGTCCGTGGTCAGCTCGACCTTGTGCTGACGGGGGCGAAGAACCGTGGGGTCACCCCGGACCACGTGCTGCTGTCCGGGCCGCCCGGGCTGGGGAAGACGACGATGGCGATGATCATCGCCCAGGAGCTCGGCACCAGTCTCCGGATGACATCCGGGCCCGCTCTGGAACGGGCCGGGGATCTGGCGGCGATGCTGTCGAACCTGATGGAGGGGGATGTCCTGTTCATCGACGAGATCCACCGCATCGCCCGCCCGGCGGAGGAGATGCTCTACATGGCGATGGAGGATTTCCGCATCGACGTCATCGTGGGCAAGGGCCCGGGCGCCACGTCCATTCCCCTGGAACTGCCGCCCTTCACCCTGGTGGGGGCAACCACCCGCGCGGGCATGCTCACCGGTCCGCTGCGTGATCGCTTCGGATTCACCGCCCAGATGGAGTTCTACGATGCCACGGACCTCACCAAGGTGGTGACCCGCGCCGCCCGCATCCTCGACGTCGGCATCGACGCTGATGCAGCCGTCGAGATCGCGTCGCGTTCGCGGGGTACCCCGCGTATCGCCAACCGCCTGCTGCGGCGCGTGCGTGACTACGCCGAGGTCCATGGCGACGGGCATGTGGATCTCCCGGCCGCCCGGGAGGCGCTGCAGATCTTCGATGTTGACGGCCAGGGCCTCGACCGGCTCGATCGGCAGGTGCTCAACGCCCTGGTGCGCGGGCATGGCGGCGGTCCCGTCGGCGTGAACACTCTGGCGGTCGCGGTGGGCGAGGAATCTAGCACTGTGGAAGAGGTGTGCGAGCCCTACCTCGTCCGCGCCGGCCTGGTGGCGCGGACCGGCCGGGGGCGCGTGGCCACCGCCGCGGCGTGGGCGCATCTGGGGCTGACGCCGCCGGAGGGAACGATCGGGGCGTGGTCCGAGGACTGACCCTCCCGGCACTGTCGCCGGGGACGCCTTGCACCAAGCTTGATGATATCTGTGGATTTCCTGTGTTTGTCAGCGCTGGATCGTGAAAAAGCTGCTGGTTCTGGCAGACTGGGGCTATTATGGAAATTCTTCTGCTAGTAATTCTGCTCCTGGTCTTCCTGTTGCCCTCCTTCCTGATGATGCGCAAGCAGAAGCGCAACCAGGCGGAGATCCAGACCTTCCAGAACTCGTTGCGGCCGGGGGACAAGGTGGTCACCGTGTCCGGCCTGCACGGCACCGTCACCGCCATCGCCGAAACCAGCGTGGTCCTCGAGGTCGCCCCCGGGATCGACATCACCATGGAGAAGATGTCGGTCGTCCGCTACCAGCACACCGGCATGGTGGGCACCGCGGACTCGGCCGGCGCGGTGGGTTACACCCACCCGGAGGACACCCCGGAGGCCCCTCTCGACGACCAGCGTGGCCAGAGCCCCTCAGAACCGCCCTTCCAGGCCGGCGGAGACACCGGATCCGTGGACAACGCCCCCGAGGACCCGGAGAACCGGGACACCGACGGTGATCACCCGGAGAACCGGCCTTAAACCACCACCACCGCACCCTGAAACCCAGGGGCGGTGGTTTTGTTGTGGTGGACGATTCGACCCGTGGAGCATGCGGGTTGGGTCGCGTACTGGCCGGGGTCATAACGTACGATGATCCGTTGTGCCCACGGGCGCGGGTTTCCGCATCCGTGCCAGTAGATACATCTTGTCCGTGAATTTTTGAGTCACGCCCGCCTCCGTCGGAGTTCCCGGCGGTCAGGACCGCCGAGTTCCCCATGGTGGCAACCGTTCCAGGCGGGGCGTCGGCCACTTCGTCCCAGAGGGGAGACGTCCTTGTCCGCAGCATCCCGTCGAGGTAGAGCCGGGGGCCGGTCCGGCTCCGGAACTGCCCGACGCTCCTGGCCCAGCCGGGCGATCGCGCTATTCGTGCTCATCGTCCTGGCAGTGTTCGCTCTGATCTTCTTCACCGGTGACCGCTCCGCGACCCCGAAGCTCGGCATCGACCTGCAGGGCGGCACCCGGGTGACCCTGGTCCCGCAGGGCCAGGAACCCACTCCGGATCAGCTGGCGCAGGCCCGCCAGATCCTGCAGAACCGCGTCAACGGCATGGGCGTGTCCGACGCCTCTGTGGTCGCTGACGGCAACACGCTGGTAATCACCGTCCCCGGCGAGGACACCTCGCAAGCCCGCGCGGTCGGCCAGACCTCCCAGCTGTACTTCCGCCCCGTCACCCAGGGCGGCATGCCTGACCCGCTCCAGGTTCCCGAGCTGACCGGCGAGATGGCCAATGAATGGGTCGCAGCCGGGGTCCTCACCCCGGAGGAGGCCGAGGAATCGGTGTCCACCATCATCGGCGCGATCAACGACGCCAATGAGCAGCAGGCCCAGGCGGCCGGGGAAGAAGGCACCGACATCGAGGTGGAGCCGGTGGCGGAGCCGGAGATCACGGCTACCCCGGCACCCGAACCGGAGAACTCGATCGAGGCCGGTGAGCGTCGCGCCGAGGTCACGGACATGCTCCGCGAGCACCGCCAGTCCACCGACCCATCGGTCCAGTTCGTCACCCAGGCACTGATGCAGTGCGGCCCGGAGGAGGAGACGGACCCGCTGCAGGGCACCGACGACCCGACGCTGCCGCTGTTGGCCTGCGAGCCGTCAACCGGTCAGATCATGCTGCTCGGCCCGGTGCCACTGCTCTCCGGGGAGACGGATGAGGAGAACGGTGAACGGCTGACCGGAAACCAGATCGACACGGATCGCCCGATCAACGGCGGATTCAACCAGCAGACCGGACAGATGGAGGTCTCCTTCTCCTTCGAGTCCGACGGCGGTGAGCGGGGCGCCCAGACCTGGTCGGAGCTGACCACCGAGTACCTGCAGCAGCAGGTCGCGATCACCCTGGACTCCCAGGTGATCTCGGCTCCGGTGATCCAGTCGCCCACGCCGGTGGGGTCGGCGACCTCCATCACGGGCCAGTTCACCCAGGAGGAGGCACAGAACCTGGCGAACAACCTCCGCTACGGCGCTCTGCCGTTGTCCTTCGCCGGTGAGAACGGCGAGTCCGGCGGCACCGCGGAAACCGTGCCCCCGTCGCTGGGTGCCGCTGCCATGCAGGCCGCGCTCATCGCCGGGCTGGTGGGACTGGTCCTGGTGGCGCTGTTCGTCTTCTTCTACTACCGGATGTTCGGGTTCGTCTCGCTGCTCACCCTGGCCGCCGCCGGCGTCCTGCTCTACGGCACCCTCGTGCTGCTCGGGCGGTGGATCGGCTACTCCCTGGATCTGTCCGGCATGGCCGGCATCATCATCGGTATCGGCACCACGGCCGACTCCTTCGTCGTTCTCTACGAACGCATCAAGGACGAGGTACGGGAGGGTAGAACCTTCCGCTCGGCGGTTCCCCGTGGTTGGGAGCGTGCGCGGCAGACCATCGTCACCGGCAACATCGTGACGCTGCTGGCTTCCGTCATCATCTACGTCCTGGCCGTGGGCGAGGTCAAGGGCTTCGCCTTCACCCTGGGACTGACCACCGTCTTCGACCTGCTGGTCACCTTCATGATCACCGCGCCGCTGATGCTGTTGGCCGCCCGCCGCCCCTTCTTCGCCAAGCCCTCGGTCAACGGCATGGGTGCGGCCTTCGCCTTCGCCGAGAATGTCCGTGCCGAGGCGACGGCAGCCGCCGAGCAGCGCGAGGCCAGGGCGGAACCGCTGGTATCCGCCACCGGTGGTGCCACCGCCGTGGCTGACAGCAGCGAGGCATCCCCGTCAGCTGAACACCCCGGGAACCGGGACGAGGAGAAGTAGCATGAGCACCCTTTCCACCAAGAAGCGTCCCAGGGCCGGTCTGTACTCGGCATCCGGTGGCATCGACTTCATCGGCCGCTCCAAACTCTGGTACTGGATCACCGCGGCCCTGCTGGTGATCTCCCTGCTGGCGATCGTGATCCGCGGCTTCTCCCTGAGCATCGATTTCGAGGGCGGCACCAAGATCTCGCTGCCGGCCGCCGACCACCAGATCGAACAGGTCGAGGAGACATTCGTCGAGGCGACAGGCGTGGAACCCGAGCTGACCCAGGTGGTCGGCGCGGGTGACTCCCGGACCCTGGAAATCACCGCCGAACGGCTCAGCGAGGACCAGATCATGGACGCCCGCATGGCCCTCTATGAGGAGCACCAGCCGCTGGACTCCTCCGGCGAGCCCTCTCCGGACGCGGTGGGCGACTCGACCGTCTCCGAGTCCTGGGGTTCGACGATCACCCAGCGGATGTTGATCTCCCTGGTCGTCTTCCTCCTGGCGGCCTTCGCGTACATCGCGTTTCGCCTGCAGCGGGAGATGGCGGCCGCCGCGATGATCGCCCTGGCCGTCGACGCCGTCGTGATCGCCGGTATCTACGCCGTCTTCGGCTTCGAGGTTTCCCCGGCCACCGTCATCGGTCTGCTGACCGTCCTGTCATTTTCCATCTATGACACCGTGATCGTGTTCGACAAGGTCCGGGAGAACACCGTCGGCCTGTACGACTCCACCAGAAGTACCTATGGGGAACAGGCGAACCTGGCGGTCAACCAGACCGTGGTGCGCTCCATCTCCACCTCGGTGATCTCCGCCCTGCCGATCATTGCCCTGATGGTCGTGGCCGTCTGGATGATGGGTGTGGGAACCCTGCGTGACCTGGCCCTGATCCAGCTGATCGGCGTCATCGAGGGTGTGTTCTCCTCGTTGTTCCTGGCTACGCCACTGTTGGTGACCCTCCAGAACCGCCGCAAGCAGACCCGGGAGCACAATGCCCAGGTCAAGGCCGCCCGGGAGGGCACGGGCACCGGTGCCGCGCTGCCGACCACCGGGGAGGCCGGCGAGATCGGCGACCTGACGGAGACCGCCGGGGAGGCCGGAGCCGGTGGATTGGAGACCGCGCCGAACGGCCGCCGCACCATCGTCTCGCCGAACCAGCAGGAGCCCGGTGACGGCGGCGTCGGAGCCTCCTGGCGCCCCGGCCGCTGACCCGTCGGCGGCCGCGGAAGCGCGGCGTCGTCACGCGGCTGAGCCCCGTCCCGGGCAGGAAAGCGATCTGTCACGATCGCGGTGCGGGGCGGGGTTTCCCCGTTGCGGGGAGCACGTATAATTCAACCCGGTATCTGGGCGCGGATCATCCGCGCGGCAGTTGTGGGAAGGACTGGGTGAACCCGAAAGTGAAGCTTGAGGCGGCGACGCGACAGCGGCCGCGGACGCTGTTGGCGGCGCTGGGGCTGGGAGCGGCCCTGACGCTCGGTGCCTGCGCCCCACCGCCGGAGGAACCGTCGGAATCCACCAGCCTGGACAGCTTCGGCTACGCCGTGCCATCGGTGCTGGAGACCAGCAACACCGGCACTCTGGAGGGGGCCTCGAATGGTGCCCTCCTCCTGTCCACCCGGCTGTACCCGGGGGTCTACATCCCGGGGCCCTCAGGGCAGATGATCCCGAACTCGGATCTGATGCAGCACCAGGTCTTGCCCGGCGCCAACCGCCAGGTGATCTACACCATCGCAGATGACGCCACCTACTCCGACGGCACTCCGGTCACCTGCACGGACTACCTCCTCAGCTACAAGGCCGGGGTGCTCGAAGCCCTGTTCGGCTCCCATCTGCCGCTGACCCAGCAGGTCGAGCGGATGGACTGCAACCCCGGCTCCAAACGCTTCACGGTGGTGTTCCAGGAGGGCAAGGGAGACCGCTGGCGCCAGCTCTTCGGCCCAGGATCCGTCCTGCCGGCGCATGCCATCGCCGGGAAGGCGGGCATGAGCACCGGGGAACTCCACACCGCCCTGATGGACGAGAACTGGGAGGCACTGGCCGAACCGGCCCGCATCTGGCGGGAAGGCTTCCGGTTGAGTGAGTTCGATCCGGAGCTGCAGGTCTCCTCCGGACCGTTCAAGATCGAATCCGTGGGGGAGCGCGGGGAAGTCACCCTGGTGGCCAACGACACCTTCTACGGCGATCCACCCGCGCTGGACCGCCTGGTGGTCTGGCCCGAGGACGTGGCCAAGACCGAGCTGGTGGAGCAGGGGGCCCTGCGGGTGGCTGAGGCGGACACCTATGACTGGGTGGACCGGGACGACCCGATGAACCCCTATGAGATCGAGCAGAGCGTCGGGCAGCTGACCGAGACCCTCACGTTGGGCAACGCCGGGGTGTTCTACAGCTGGGACGCCCGGCAGGCCTTCGCCGCGTGCGTGGACCAGCGGGCGGTGGCCGCCGCCTCCTCGGCGGTCTCCGGTATCGAGGTGCCGCCGGTGGCGACCCACGTGGTCAGCCACGATGATCCCGTCGCCCGGCAGCTGACGGAGGTGACTGAGCCGCACCTGGAGACCAACCCGACAGTGGCCGCACCCTACGCGGGCATGACGGTGCGGATCGGCTACCAGGGGCCCGACGAACGGAAGGCCGCCATGGTCGAGGCGATCCGGGACTCCTGCGAGCCCATGGGGATCACCGTTCTCGACGCCGCCGCTGAAGGCTCGACGCTGGCCGACCTCAACCGCACCCTGACGGGACAGTGGGGTGAGGAAATCCACCGGGAGGGTGCCATCGACGCTGTGCTGCGTGAGGTCGACCCGCAGATGGAATACGCCGAGGTCGCCCCTGACGTCGGGGACGTCCCGGGGCTGCGGGAGGCCGAGGAGCAGCTGTGGGAGCAGGTCCCGGCCATTCCGCTGGCGGCCCAACCCCGAACATTCGTCATTGATGGTGATGTGGGTAACGTGGTGGTGTACACAGGTCTTTCCGGGATCGGCTGGAACATGGACCGGTGGCGCTACGACGGCCCCGAGCGACAGGAAGAAGAATAAGTGTCCGAGAACAGATACCGTGACGCCGGGGAGGCGCTCGCGGACAAGATTCGGCTGGTGGAGGATTTTCCCACGAACGGGGTGCTCTTCGAGGATCTCACCCCCGTGCTGGCCGATGCGGACGCGTTCCAGATCGTCGTCGACGAGCTCGCCGCCGCCTGTCAACGGCAGGGCGCGGACCTGATCGGTGGGTTGGACGCCCGCGGTTTCCTGCTCGGCTCGGCGGTCGCCTACAAGCTGGGGCTGGGCATCCTGGCGATCCGGAAGAAGGGCAAGCTGCCGCCGCCGGTGCACTCTCAGGAGTACGCCCTGGAGTACGGCACCGCGGCCCTGGAGATCCCGGCCGACGGGACCGAACTCGCGGGCAAACAGGTGGTGCTGGTCGACGACGTGCTGGCCACCGGTGGCACGCTCGTGGCGGCCCGGAACCTGATTGAAAAGTGTGGCGGCGAGGTGGCCGGCAATGTCGTGGTGCTCGAGGTCGATGGCCTCGGGGGCCGGGAGCGGCTGGCCGGTTCGCCGCTGGTAGTCATCAACGAACCTGCTGCGCAGGAGTAAGCGAGGGCCAGGGTCATGAGCTCGGACCGGAATAAACAGCGCACCTCGGTGGGCGTGCGGAGCATGTCTGCCCGCCTCGCACGCAGCCTGACCGGTGCCCGGATCAAGACCAATCCCGTACTCGATCCGCTGCTGTCGATCCACCGGCAGTTCCACTCCAAGGCGGACGCCGAGCTGCTGGAACGCGCCTATGCCACGGCGGAGCGCCTGCACACCGGGGTGTTCCGCAAGTCGGGCGACCCCTACATCACGCACCCGCTGGCCGTGGCCACCATCGCCGCGGAGATCGGCATGGACACCACCACCCTGGTGGCGGCGCTGCTGCACGATACGGTGGAGGACACCGACTACTCGCTGGAGGATCTGACCGCCGACTTCGGTGAGGAGGTCGCCCGCCTGGTGGACGGGGTGACCAAGCTGGACAAGGTGGCCCTGGGCGCCGCCGCGGAAGCGGAGACCATCCGCAAGATGATCGTGGCGATGAGCCAGGATCCGCGGGTGCTGGTCATCAAGGTAGCCGACCGGCTGCACAACATGCGCACCATGCGCTTCCTCCCGCCGGAGAAACAGGCCAAGAAAGCCCGGCAGACCCTGGAGGTCATCGCCCCGCTGGCACACCGGCTGGGGATGGCCAGCATCAAGTGGGAGTTGGAGGACCTCTCCTTCGCGATCCTGTACCCGAAGAAGTACGAGGAGATCGTGCGGCTGGTGGCGGACCGGGCCCCGTCCCGGGACCGCTACCTCAAGGACATCATCGACCAGGTGCAGGGCGCGCTGAAGGAGAACGCGATCACCGCCGAGGTGATGGGCCGGCCCAAGCACTACTGGTCGATCTACCAGAAGATGATCGTCCGGGGCCGCGACTTCGACGAGATCTTCGATCTGGTGGGCATCCGCATCCTGGTGGAGAACATCAACAACTGTTACGCCGCGATCGGCGTGGTGCACGCGCTGTTCTCGGCCATGCCCGGCCGTTTCAAGGACTACATCTCCGCGCCCCGCTTCGGTGTCTACCAGTCCCTGCACACCACGGTGATGATCCCCGGCGGCAAACCGCTGGAGGTGCAGGTGCGCACCCAGGAGATGCACTACAACGCCGAGTTCGGCATCGCCGCGCACTGGCGCTACAAGGAGACCAAGGGCTCGCACTCCGGTGACAAGGCCGAGGTGGACCAGATGTCCTGGATGCGCCAGCTGCTGGACTGGCAGAAGGAGGCCGCGGACCCCAACGAGTTCCTGGACAGCCTCCGTTATGACCTGACCGCCAAGCAGATCTTCGTGTTCACCCCGAAGGGGGACGTGGTCAACCTCCCGGTGGACTCCACGCCGGTGGACTTCGCCTACGCGGTGCACACTGAAGTGGGCCACCGTTGCATCGGCGCGAAGATCAACGGCAAGCTCGTCGCCCTGGAGACCAAGCTGAAGTCCGGCGACCGGGTGGAGATCTTCACCTCCAAGGACGCCAATGCCGGTCCCAGCCGGGACTGGCAGGACTTCGTGGTCTCCCCGCGCGCCAAGGCCAAGATCCGGCAGTGGTTCGCTAAGGAACGCCGCGAGGAGCACCTGGAGGCCGGCCGCGACGCCCTGGCCGCAGAGGTCCAGCGCGGGGGACTGCCGATGCACCGGCTCTTCACCGCCCAGTCCATGAAGACCGTGGCCAGCGAGCTGCACTACCCGGACGTCGACGCCCTGTACACGGCGATCGGCTCCGGTTCCGTGGCGGCAGGCCACGTGGCCCACCGGCTGATGGCCGCCTTCGGTGACCAGGATGACGCCGAGGACGCCCTGGTGGACCGCACCCCGTTCTCGGAGATCGTCAGCTCCCGGTCCAAGACCGTGGACGGTTCCGCCGGGGTGCTGGTCGAGGGCAGTCCGGACGTCATGGCGAAGTTGGCCAGGTGCTGCCAGCCGGTGCCCGGGGACGAGATCTTCGGCTTCGTCACCCGCGGCGGCGGGGTCTCGGTGCACCGTACCGACTGCACCAATGCCGAGAAGCTCCGCCAGGAGCCGGCGCGGCTGATCGACGTCTCATGGGAGTCCGAGAGCTCGCGGTCCACGGCTTTCGCCGCGACCGTGCAGGTCGAGGCCCTGGACCGCGCGGGGCTGCTCGCGGAACTGACCCGACTCATCAGTGAGCTGAAGCTCTCCGTGATGGCGATGAACTCGAAGGCCTCCGATGACCGGATCGCCGTCATCCGCTTCACCTTCTCGGTGTCCGACACCAAGCAGTTGGGCACCCTCATGACGGCCCTGCGCAACACCGAAGGGGTCTTCGACGTCTACCGGGTGACCAACTGAGCCCTCTGGCCGACCCGGCGGACCGGGGCGCGGGACGTTCCGCGCCCCGGTCCGCGGTGTCATAGACTGAGGACCCATGCGTCAGTCATATGGATCGGCCCTCGCCCCCGACGGATCCGCCATCGCCTATATCGTCCGTGACGGTGGCTACCCCTACGCGGTCCGGGCCCGGCTGACGGAGGACGGCATCGGGGAGGAGGAGACCGTTCCGTTGCCGATCGAGGGTCGCGGAGCGGTCACCCGGGTACTCTACTCACCCGACGGACGCTGGATCGCGTGCGAGGCCTCACCCAAGGGCAGTGAACGGCTGGTCACCTGGATCGTCCCCGCCGAGGGCTCCGGCGGTAAACGCCACGACGACGAGGCGATCATCCTGCACACCCAGGAGGACGTGCTGACCACCCTCGTCGAATGGGACGGCGACCGACTGGCCATGAACGCCCTGACGAGCAATGGGGTGACCGAGGCCCGCCTGGTCGATCCGGAGTCCAACACCTTCGAGGTACTGGACCGGCGCACCGACAGCCTCCTGGTGGCGGCGGAACAGGGCCATGCCCTGATGCGCGTCGGCCCCCGCGGCGGCCGGGAGCTGCTCCTGGTCACCCCGGACGGCACCTGGCTGCCGTTGTTACCGCCGGATCCCGGCTCGACCACGGAGACCGGCGGTTTCCTGCCGGACGCCGGGGAGGATGAGCTGGCCGTCATCATCTGCACCGACCACGCCGGCGAGCGGCGCCGGGTGGTCCGACTGGGCGTCACCGGCGGCCTGGTCACCGAAACCGGACTCATCACCAACGGGGACGCGGAGGTCGACGAGTTCGTGATCAGCGAGGACCAGACCACGGCCGCGGTGCTCTGGAACGTCGCGGGCATCTCCTCGCTCGAGCTGCTGGCCCTGGGCCAGACGCAGACGATCACCATGCGCCGCACCGTGGAGCTGGACGGCATGGTGGCCACCGGCATGTCCCTCACCGACGACGGTTCCCTGCTCTCGCTGACGGTGGAGGGCCCGAATCTGGCGCCCACCGTCGAGGTGATCGCCACGGATCTGGGGCAGCAGGAACACTTCCGCCCGGCAGTGGACAGGCAGGCGGCCCGGGCCGGGCGCGAGGAACTCGTACCCGAACTGGTCCACTACATCGCCCGTGACGGACTGGAATTGTCCGGCTGGCTCTACCAGTCCTCGCCGGCCACTGCCGCAGGGGAGGAACAGGGCACGCCCCAGCCCACCTATATCCACCTCCACGGCGGGCCGGAGGGACAGTCCCGCCCGATCAACCACGACGTCCTGACCGCGCTGACCGATTCCGGGGTCACCGTGTTCACGCCCAATATCCGCGGCTCCAAGGGCTCAGGAAGGTTCTTCCAGCACGCCGATGACCGTTACGGCCGCTTCGCCGCCATCACTGACGTGGCCGACACCGCCCACTTTCTGATCGACGCCGGGGTGGCGAACCCGTCGCTCCTGGCTCTGGGAGGTCGCAGCTACGGCGGTTATCTCTCACTCATGGCGGCCGCCCACCACCCCGAACTGTTCACCGCGATCGTCGACGCCTGCGGCATGACCAGCTTCCGCACCTACTTCCGCAGCACGGAACCCTGGCTGGCGAGCGCGGCGTACCCCAAGTACGGCTATCCCATGCATGACGCCGAACTACTGGTGGAGATCTCACCGCTCCACAAGGCCGGGCAGGTCCGGTCCCCGGTGCTTTTTCTGCACGGCGAATGGGACAGTAATGTACCGCCGGAGGAGTCCGAGCAGATGCGGGCGGCCCTGGCGCGCCAGGGCGTCGACACCCGTCTGGTGGTGGTTCCGGGGGAGGGGCACCAGTTCGTCAAGCCCCGCAGTCGACGTC
This sequence comes from Corynebacterium halotolerans, assembly GCF_050107895.1. GTDB lineage: Bacteria > Actinomycetota > Actinomycetes > Mycobacteriales > Mycobacteriaceae > Corynebacterium > Corynebacterium halotolerans_B. Next base: position 266,179 of record NZ_JBNILW010000001.1, read on the forward strand.
TGATCGCGGAGACCATGCTGGATTTTCTGGCCGTCCACGGCATGGTGCGCGTGCCGGACCTCTCGCGTTTCGACGCCCCGGGCGTCCCGGCGGACCGCGGGCCGTCCGGAGCTGAGACCCCTGCGGGTTCGGAGAGGGACGCGGGAAGTCGGGTGGTGATCCGCCGGGGCCGGGGCTTCCAGTGGTTGGAGAGCCGCTGAGGCGGCAGGTTAAACGGGCGTCGCCCGGGCCCTACCCGGAGATGAAACCTTGATGGCCGGAGGGTGAACCTGCAGGACATTCTCAGGGTGATCTCACCCTCGCCCTGCGGAATGAGGAAAACTTCATTAGAAACTTACCGGTAGACAAGATTTTCCATCCCGGTATTTTCAGGAGTTTCACGTGTCCCACTCACGCCGCCGCGGTCAGTTCCGCAGCGCCCTCACCGCCGCAGCCACCGCCAGTGCCCTGGTGGTCTGCCTGGCCCCCAGCGCGGCAGCGCAGGACCACAGCACCGACACCACCGTCAATTTCTCGGTGTCCAATATCACTGACTTCCACGGCCACATCGAGCAGGTCGTCGACACCGGAGATGATGGGGTGCCGGGCACCGCGGATGACACGGTGACCGAGGCCGGCGCCGCCACCATCGCGGGCATGGTTGACCGGCTCCGCGCCGCCGAGGGCATTGACGGACACATCCACACCACCTCCGGTGACAATGTCGGCGGCTCGGCCTTTACCTCCGCGCTGCTCGATGATGAGCCGACCCTCGAGGTACTCAATGAGATGGGCGTCGATGTCTCCGCGGTGGGCAACCACGAGTTCGACCAGGGATACGAGGACCTGATCGGCCGCATCTCGGAGAACTCCGACTACCCGATTCTGGGCGCCAATGTCACCGTTGAGGACGGCCGTGAGGAACTGGATGCCTACGATATCCAGACCATCACCGACGAGGCCGGTAACTCCGTGGATGTCGCCTTCATCGGCACCGTCACGCAGAGCACCGCCGACAAGGTCTCCCCGTCGGCGGTGGAGGGCATCACCTTCGCAAACCCCTGGGAGGTGACCAACCGCATCGCGGCTGAGCTCTCCGATGACGATGAGGGCAACGGCGAAGCTGACGTGGTCATCGCGTTGCTGCATGAGGGCACCGAGCCGGGCCAGTTCACCGAGGATGTGGACGTCGTGTTCGCCGGTGACACCCACGTGCAGGACTCCGAGTGGGAGGGGGAGCAGCCCATCGTGCTGCAGAACCTCGAGTACGGCAAGCTGATGTCCAACGTCAGGTTCAGCTTCGACACCGAAACCGAAGAGGTGTCCATGGAACCGGCTGTCTACACCGCTGATGAGATGGCCACCCTGGCCGAGCCGCATGCTGAGGTCCAGGCCACCGTCGATGCGGCTGTGGTGAAGGCAGAGTCGGCCGGTGCCGAGGTGGTCGCCGAGCTCGAGCACTCCTTCACCCGCGGGGCACGGGGAGAGGAGGGCCCCGGTTCCAACCGGGGGGTCGAGTCCACGCTGAACAACCTCATCGCCGAGGCTCAGCGTTCCTACCTGGAAGACTTCACCGGGGTGGAAATGGACCTGGGACTGATGAACGCCGGTGGCGTCCGCGCCGACCTGGCAGCGGGTGACGTCACCTACAAGGAGGCGTTCGATGTCCAGCCCTTCGGCAATGACCTGATGTACGGCACGTTGACCGGGGCGGATATCCTCACGGCACTGGAGCAGCAGTGGCAGGACCCGGCGGCCGGGCGCCCACGTCTGGCACTCGGGGTGTCCGACAACTTCTCCTACAGCTATGACCCTACCGCCCCCGACGGGGAGCGCGTCATCCAGGCCACCATCGACGGTGTGCCGCTCGACCCGAATGCGGACTACCAGGTTGCGGCCTCCACCTTCCTCTTTGAGAGCGGCGACGGCTTCACCGCCCTGCAGAACGCCAGGAACTCCCAGAATGTGGGTGTCGTCGACGTGACCGCCTTCATTGACTACCTCAGTTCCACTGAGAACGTCGAGCCGCGCTGGGGACAGAGCGATGTGGGTGTTTCGATCGACGGCGACGTCGTCGCCGGAGAAACCGTCACCGTGGACCTGGAGTCCCTGATCTACACCATCGATCCAACGGCTACTCAGGTCACCGTCAGAATTGGCGACGCGGAAGCTTCCGCCCCGATCGATGTCACGGTTCTCGATGACGAATACGGAACATCGGGCAGAGCCAGCGTCGACATCACCGTCCCGGAAGACTTCTCCGGAGCCGGCGAGATGACGGTCACCACTGACGCCGGCACCGAGGTCGGCGTGCCGCTCGTCGAGTCTGAAGCCCCGTCCGACAACTCCGGCAGCACCCCGGGTTCCTCTGCAGAAGCTGGCCCGATCGGCGCTGTCGTTGCCGCTATCGCTGCGCTGGCCGGCGCTCTCGGATTGGCCAACGTCTTCTCCGGAGGGCAGCTGCTGGCTGATTTCCAGGACACCGTCCAGCGCGAGATCAACCGGTTGCTGAGCTGAGGAGACGGCAGAAAAAACTGACGGTCCGATCGTCCTGACGCATAGCCGGCCACGCCGGTGACACTGGTCCCCATGGCTTTTCCCGGTCATGGGGACCAGTCATGCACGATGCGGGCAGGACGTCAGATCAGCTCCCGGGAAGAGCACCGCAACAATGCCATGAGCTGACGATCACCGATCCGAGGAGTTCCCTCTCCGGTCCTGGCCCGGCAGCTGTCCGAAAGGCCATGACCAGACGCGCGTGACCCGCCAGTGGGAGGTTCAACAAGGGCATCACCGCACGAAAGCGACGACGACAACAGCCGCCTTCCCTCGTAGATCGAGGGAAGGCGGCTGTATTAGTGCTTCAGAGCAGTCCGTGCATCTCCCGCAGGGTGCAGCTCATGCGTGAAGACTTAGTTGAAGTTGCGCTCCATGAAGACGAAGACAGTGGACAGAGCACCGATGATGGCGGTGAACACAGCGACCCAGTCGCGGATTTGGCCCGGATCGACTTTGCCATCATCGTCAGAGGAACCGCCAAAGAATCCCTCGGAGGAGCCTTCCTCCGGCTCCGGGGTGTTGTCGTCACTATCGTCGTTGGTTTCACCGTCAGTGTCGTCACCATCGCCGACGTTTTCGCCACCGGTGTTGTCCTCACCTTCACCGGTGTTGCTTTCCTCGTTGGAGCTATCGTCCTCAGTGGCCTCCTGGGTGGCATTCACGTCAGCCTGGGAGGGGGTCTGGGTTTCAGCGTTTGCCGGGGCAACCAGGACGCCGGAGACGAGGGCAGCGGAGGTGACGGCAGCGACGAGGCTCTTGCGGGAGAACAGCTTCATGGAAATCTTTCCTTTTCGACAGATCAACGGAGACGAGACAAACGTTAATCTTTATAGAAGTGTTGCGCAACCCATTCAAGGGATATTCTTAAGTACAACTTTGGGCATTCACCAGCAGAAATCCGAAAAACTCCCCGAGTGGGAAAGTCACCCTAAGGTCACATTGCCCCAACAGTCACTCCAGGCACACTTCGGCGAAATTCAGGGAGACTCAGGTGGGGCGGGAGCCGCAATAAGAAACCCCGCTCTCACCAACCCGTTCGGGGGCGAGAGCGGGGTAAGGGGGAGTGGTGGGGCGACCTGAAACCGGCTGCTCCACTCACAACTAGGCGATATCCGCGCTTTCGATGCGGACCTCTTCGGCAGGGGCGCCATCAGCGGCGCCACCTTCCACGCCCGCCTCGGCGACGCCGTCGAGCGTGGCCAGACCCTCCTCTGTGATCTGTCCGAAGTAGGTGTACTGCGGAGGCAGGGGAGAGTCTTCGTAGTTGAGGAAGAACTGGGAACCGTTGGTGTCCGCGCCGGCGTTGGCCATGGCGATCGAGCCACGGGGGTAGATGACCGGGGTGTCGGCGTCCTCGGCCTCATCGGTCGGGTATTCGTTGGCGAACTGGAAGCCCGGGCCACCGGAACCGGTGCCGGTCGGGTCGCCGCACTGCAGGACGAAGATGCCGGAGGTGGTCAGGCGGTGGCACACGGTGTCGTCGTAATAGTCGGTCTCCACCAGGTGCTCGATGGCGTTGACGGTGCACGGCGCGGTTGAGCGGTCCAGTTCCATGCCGATGGGACCCTGGTTGGTGTTCAGGTCCACGTTGAGCGTGCCGGTCGCGGGTACGTCCTCGGTCTGCTCGGGCGGGGTGGCGTCGTTCGCGGCCTCACCGGCGGCCTCGTAGGTGCAGGAGACGGTATCGGGCAGCGGCTCGGTGCGCTCCATCGCCAGCAGCTCGTAGTCCGGGGTCTCGGGGGTGGACGGGGCGGTGCTGGATTCCTCGGCGGTGACCTGCTCGTCCTCACCGGTCTGCGTCGTGGCGAACCAGATGCCGCCGACAACCACCACGATCGCCGCTGCGGCAGCGACCACAGTCTTCAACGGGCCGGTCTTTTCCTTCCGGTCCCGGCTGCGCAGTTCCTTCTCCAGCTTGCCGAGCGCCTGCTCACCGCGCTCCTTGTTTGTGCTCAACGTGTCATTCCCTTGTCTGCCGTGGGCGGTGGACTGTGTCACGATCCCCCGTGGCGTAGTCGGTACGGGTATCGGCTCCGCCACATTGTACCGGTCAAGCATCCGGAACCCGGAGGTGGCGGCCGTCCCTGGCGATCGGGCTCCGTTTCACCCCCGACTCCTGCTTGTGGCGGGGTCACAGAAACACACATATTCTCGGGGCATGGCAACAACCAATTTCCAGCAAGACCCTGTCCAGACCTCCGGCGAGCTACCCGCAGTGGGAGACACCCTCCCGGACTTCACCCTCGTGGGTACCGATCTCGCGGAATTTTCCGCCGCTGACTTCTCGGGCCAGCGCATTGTGCTGAACGTGTTCCCGTCGGTGGACACCGGCGTCTGTGCGGCTTCCGTGCGTCGCTTCAACGAGCTGGCCGCGGGCCTGGAGAACACCGCCGTCATCTGCGCCTCCCACGATCTGCCGATGGCACTGGGCCGTTTCTGCGGTGCCGAGGGCCTCGAGAACGTCATCTCCGGCTCCGGCTTCCGCACCTCCTTCGGGGAGGATTACGGCCTGGTTCTCAAGGGCAGTCCGCTCAAGGGGCTGCTGGCCCGGGCCGTGATCGTGGTTGACGAGGCCGGCAAGGTCGCCCACGTCGAGCTCGTCGACGAGATCACCACCGAGCCGGATTACGACGCCGCGCTCGCCGCCCTGCAGTAACCCTCACCGTCTCCGGGTGCCGCACGGGCCGTCGCCAAGCGGGCCCCCAGTCCCCGGTTAGACTGTGCGCATGCAGATTTCGGGTTTCGCCGCAGGTCCCTACAAGACGAACTGTTACCTTCTGGCCCATGAGGGCCGGGCGGTGGTCATTGACCCCGGCATGCACACCCACGACCGGGTCGTCGATTTTCTCGCCCAGGATTCACTGAGCCTGGACAAGATCGTGCTCACTCACGGCCACATCGACCACACCCGTGACGCCGGGCAACTTGCCCGGCGTTTCAACGTTCCCGTCCACCTGCACGCGGCGGATCATTTCATGCTGGAAAGCGGCGGCGTCTCTGAGAAGGCCGCCGTGCTCTTCGACATGGCCGGCATGACCCCGATCCCGGATCTGCGCGAGCTTGTGCCCGGGGAGAACCTTGACCTGGTGGGAGAGAGCTTCGCCGTGTCCCACGCGCCGGGGCATTCCCCGGGTTCCGTGCTGCTGCACACCGATCAGCTGTGCTTCTCCGGGGATGTCCTGTTCCAGGGCGCCATCGGGCGCACCGATCTCATGGGGTCCGATCCGGACGCGATGATCACCAGCCTGCGCACCCGGGTCCTCACCCTGGCAGATCAGGTGCGCGTGCTCCCCGGGCACGGTGGGCTGACGACGATGCGGGCCGAACGCGCCGAGAACCCCTTCCTGAAGGGACTGACTCCGGCATGACCGGCTGGTCACGCTAAAGTTGTCCAGGTGAGCAAAGAACAGAAGTTCAAGGCCCTGTCCGCCCCCAAGGGAGTACCGGACTATGTTCCGCCGGTCTCGCCGAAATTCCTCGCCGTCCGTGAGGAATTCATCAACCAGGCGCACCTGGCGGGCTACCAGCACATCGAGCTGCCGATCTTCGAGGACACTGCGCTGTTCGCCCGGGGAGTCGGTGAGTCCACGGATGTGGTCAGCAAGGAGATGTACACCTTTGCCGACCGTGGTGACCGCTCCGTCACCCTCCGCCCCGAAGGCACCGCCGGTGTCGTGCGGTCCGTGATCGAGCACAGCCTGGATCGCGGCCAGCTGCCCGTCAAGCTCAACTACGCCGGCCCCTTCTTCCGCTATGAGCGGCCCCAGGCCGGTCGTTACCGGCAGCTGCAGCAGGTCGGGGTGGAGGCGATCGGCATCGACGACCCGGCCCTCGACGCCGAGGTCATCGCCCTGGCCGACCGCAGCTACCGCAGCCTGGGGCTGCGGCAGTTCCGCCTGGAGCTGACCAGCCTCGGCGACCACAACTGCCGCCCCGGCTACCGGGACAAGCTCCAGGAGTTCCTCTTCGCCCTGGCGTTGGACGAGGACACCCGCCGCCGCGCGGCGATCAACCCGCTGCGGGTGCTCGACGACAAGCGCCCGGAGGTCCGCGAGCTGACCGCTGACGCCCCGCTCATGCTCGACCACCTCTGCGACGAATGCCGCGAACACTTTGAAACGGTCACCGGACTGCTCCAGGATCTCGGTGTCCCGTACGAGATCAACCCGCGGATGGTGCGCGGCCTGGACTACTACACCAAGACCACCTTCGAGTTCGTCCACGACGGGCTGGGCGCTCAGTCCGGTATCGGCGGCGGCGGCCGTTACGACGGACTGATGGCGGTGCTGGGTGGCCAGGATCTGTCCGGCATCGGCTACGGGCTCGGCGTGGACCGTACTCTGCTGGCCCTGGAGGCGGAAGGCGTGGATCTGTCCGAGCGCGGCGTGGACCGCCGGGTCGACGTCTTCGGCGTGGCTCTGGGCGGGGATGCGAAGAAGGCCATGGCCAAGCTGGTCAATGATCTGCGCGTGGCCGGGGTCTCCACCGACATGTCCTACGGCGACCGCGGCCTGAAGGGTGCCATGAAGGGGGCCGACCGCGCTCACGCCCGCTTCGCACTCGTACTCGGCGACCAGGAGCTCGCCGGTGGCACCGTGGCCGTCAAGAACCTGGGGGAGCACACCCAGGAAGAGGTCGCGTTGAACGAGGTCCTCAGGTACCTCACGGCCGCGCTCGGCTGACCCCGCTACCACCGCTTCGCGGCACACCCCGTAAAACCTCGGCATCGCCCGGTGCCCCGAGGGGCGGAGAAGCGGACGGTGAGCCAGAACCACCCCATTCCCGCGGACAGCGGGTGGGGTGGTTCTGGTGTGTGGGGAGACTTGCGGCCCAGCGGTGGCCAGTAGCGCCGCCGACGCAAAACTTGACACCACATCGTCAGCCGCACCCGGTTGTCTCCTTCGCCATAGGCCAGATGGAGAGCAGGTCACCGGAGAGGCTCAGCTAACCGAGTCGATGGCTTTCTTCGCGGTGAGCAGATTCGCACCAGTACGTTCACGGTAGGCTTTGATGGCCTTGATCGGTTGCCCTTCGGTAACGAGTGCGCGTTCCTGATCCGCCACGCCGTATTCATTGATATCGGCAGCGTCATCCCCCAGTCGTTCTTTAAGCTGGGTGATGAGTGTTTGTTGGCGCTGGACTTCCTGCTGGAGACGTTCGATTTCTCTGGCTTGATTAAACCACTTTCCCATTGCGGTCTCCTCAGATTGCGGTCTCATCAATACGTAAACGTAGATGTCAGCCTACCTCTGCCAGGCGTGGCGGTCAGGGGGCGCCGCCGTGCGGTGGACGCCCCAGGAGAATCCTATTTGCAACAGCATCGTTAGCGGGTCGGTAGTCGCCCTCGCGTATTTAGTCATCAGGAGCTGGCTGAACAAACGCCTTCTGACATCGAGAGTGTCGCACGGGGGGTATACGTAGGGTTTCAATCATCGGCCTCCGTTTTAGTAATCGGCGGATTTGGCATCAACGAACAGGAATTTATGTGAATAAGCGCCCTCGGTGGATCACCCGGACAGAAAGGCCGACTGATGTTACGGCCATCCGCGATGTCAACACTGCAGCTTTCGAGACTTCCGACGAAGCTGATCTTGTAGATACCCTGCGGCAAGACCCTGCATGGATTGACGGATTGTCCATGGTCACTACAAGCGAGGCTGGGACAGTGGTGGGACATGCTCTGCTCACACGCTGTTATATCGGTGACATCGCTGCCCTATGCCTGGCCCCCTGTGCGGTCCTCCCGGAGTATCAGCGAACCGGCGCTGGATCGGCAGTTATCCGGGCGGTGATACAAGCGGCTAGGGATTGCGGTGAGGATTTCATCGTGGTGCTGGGACATCCCGAGTATTACCCACGGTTCGGTTTCGAGCGAGCTTCGATCCACGGCATCGAGTTGACCATTGACGTTCCTGATGACGCACTGCTTGCATTGTCGCTAAACAAGGAAAAGCGTCTTCCGGCTGGTGTTGTCCGATATGCGGCACCATTCGGCATTTAGCTTGAGATCTTGGATGGATCATAGTGTCACTCCGGGACATGCCCTACTACGCTCTCGAAGTGCCGGAGTCACTTTCCTTAACGCTCAATCCTGCAAGTACTGAGCTACCCTCATCGGAATGAGACCCGACCGGTACCACCTGATTCCGGACCTCCTACTGATCCTGGTGGGTCTGGTGGGATGGTTCCTCTTTGCCTACTTCTCGGCGGAGAACCTTTTTTCGCGGATGGAACAGATACTGCCTCCCTGGGCGGATAATTTTCTCGTCCTGTTCATGATGGGCGGAGTTTTTATCGGGATGGCGGCCCTGATCCTCTCGGCACTGTTTGACGCCGGGAAATGGTGGGTCCAGGCCCTGCTGATCGCCACAGGAGTCGGCTTCTATGGAGTGGCGTGGTGGTGGTTCTGGCTGGATCGGGGCAAGCCGATCTTCTTCCATCCCGGATATCTTCTGATCATCCTGGCGGCGGGGGCCGTATTCTCCGGGCTGGTTTCGCTGGTCCCGGGCAACGGTTCCGGTTCTTCGGGACGTGGTTGCGCCGGTTCTGGCCCTTGCTGGCGATCCTGGCCCTGGTGATGGCGATTTGGGTGGGGGTGTCCAACTGGTGGGAGTCGCGTTCGGATCCGCTGCTGCGCAGCATCAGCGGACGAGACTCGGCGGCCACCGATCTCTCCTCCCTCTACGAAGGACAGTGGAACACCTGGGAGATAGCGTGTCCCAGCGAGTACCCGCAGTTCTCCCCGGAGGAGATGGGGATCCTGCTCGTCGGCCCCGGTGATCTGCATACGCTCCACCTCTACCCTCGGGAGCGCCTGGATGGCTGCACCCAGGATGTCGATCCCGGTCCCCACCCCATAAACCAGCCCCTGCTCACCGAGGGCACACAACCGGCGGTCATCGTGAATGAGCTGCCCGCCCGCCCCTAGCCTCGAATCACGTTGGTGGATCCAGGCTTAAGGACCGCGGCGTGGCCCGAGTGGGTGATAGTGTGACTTGAAGCACTTCGGCGAGCAGGGCCAACCAATGCCTGGGTCAACCGCTCCAGGCACCGTGGTCCACCTGACATCACGAGGGAGCGAGCGCATGAAAAACAGCACCGCCACGGAGGCCCGGATCACCAGTCTGCGGCGCCCCCGGGACACCGGACCGGCGCAGTTCGGTGATCGCGCGCTCGGGCCTCCGGTGCACGGCCACTATGACGTGGTGGTCATCGGCGGGGGCATCTCCGGGGTGCAGGTCGCCCGGCACGCCATCGGCCGGGGCCTGCGGACCGTCCTCTTTGAGGCGGGGGACTACTCCTGCGGGACCTCGGCCGCGACGTCGAAAATGATTCACGGCGGCCTGCGGTACCTGGAACAGCACGATTTCCTGCAGGTGCAGGAGGCCGTGAATGAGCGCCGCTATCTGGGGATCGCGGCACCGCACCTGGTGGTACCGCGCAGTTTCCTGCTCGCCGCCTATGACTGGTCCGAGCCGAAGGCCCCGACCCTGGGTGCCGGGGTGGCGTTGTACGAGGCCATGGCCCTCAAACGCAATGCTGGACTGCCGCGGGACAACCGCTCCCCGCGCCTGCGGTGGGTGGGGAAGCGGAACCTGCTCAAGCAGGTCCCCTGGTTGAACCCGGAGGGTCTCCGGGGCGCCTGGCGCCACGATGACGCCCTCAACCTGCACGCGGAACGGCTGTTGCTCGGGATACTGAAGTCTGTCGTCGCAGATGGGGGCACGGCCGTCAATCATGCGAAAGTCACCAGGATTCTCCGGGACCCCGCGCGGGCGCGGGTCACCGGCGTGGCGGTCACCGATCAGCTGACGGGGCACGTGGTGGAGGTGGCTGCATCGGTGGTCATCAATGCGGCGGGACCGTGGGCGCAGGAGGCACTGGGAGATGTTGCCGGCCAGGCGCAGATGCGCGTCCGGCAGTCCAAGGGGGTGCATCTGGTCACCGACGACCTGGGTGCCACGGCCGGAGTCTTCGTCCGGGGCAGGAACGGACACCACATCATCGTCAACCCGTGGGAGGGTCGGACCATTATCGGACCCACCGATACCCCGGTCTACGGTCCCCCGGAGCGGGCGCAGGCCACCGGGGAAGACGTCGGCCAGCTGCTCGAGACGTTTGACTCGGTCCGAGCCACCCCGCTCGACCGGGGACAGATCCGCACCACGCTGGTCGGTGTGCGGCCACTGGTGGATGACGGCAGCACCACGTACACCGCCTCGCGGCGTTTCAGCGTCAGCACTCACGCCGCGCAGGGACTGTGCGGGTTGTATTCCGTGACCGGCGGCAAGTGGACCACCGCCCGGCTGATGGGGCAGAAGGTGATGGATCAGGTAATCCGCGAACAGCGTGAACTGCTGCCGCCGGTGCGCTCCTTTGATTCCCGCTTCCTGTCCTTGAGCACGTCCTTCGGGGACTACGGCACGGTGGCTGATGCGCTCCGGGCCGCCCTGCACCGCGGCCCGGACACCGGATTGCCGGAGGCCACGCGGGTTCATCTCGCCAGGCTCTACGGGACCGAGCACGTCTCCGTGCTGGAGCTGGTTCTCGGTCAGCCGGACTTGGCGGAGCCCCTTGACCCGACCGGGCAGAGCCGGGACATCGCCGCGCAGGCGGTGTATGCGGTGACCGGTGAGGCGGCACGCACGCTTGCCGACGTCCTGGACCGCCGCCTGGTGCTCGGCACGCTCGGGGTGGTGCCGTCGCGGCGGTGCGACGCACCGCCGCGACGGTCGGCCCCCTGCTCGGCTGGGACGGGGAACGGGCCGGGGCAGAGGTGGCCGCCTACCTCACACACCAGCAGCGTGTGCAGGATGTGCTGGATGACTACCGGGGTACACCCGACCGGGTTGGCTGACGGTGGGGCACCGCGGTGCGGCGGATTCGTCGGGGCCCGGTCGTAGCCCCGCCGGCCCGGGAGGGGCGGGACCTACCGTGCCGCCCTCGCGCCGCTGGTGACGGTGCCGCGCACGACCTCGCGTGCCTCGTCGTGTTCCGGCATGGACAGGTAGCGCTCCATGCTGTCGTCGAGCTCGTTGATCCACTCGGTGTGGTGGGTCGCGGCCAACGTACCGGTCATGACCGAGTGGTACACGGCATTGCGGTAGCCCATGATGTCGTTCTTCTTGTCCTGGACCCAGCCCTTCTGGATCCTGGCCACCTCGTCCAGGTCGAACATGGGGTAGTCGGTCTGCTCGATCAGGTCCCGGACGTAGTCCACCTGGAAGTCGATCTCCTCCTCCGTGGTGGCCAGGTCGTGGAAGCGCTCACGCCATTCGCCGATGTGTTCGCGCTGCTCCTCGGGCGAGGGCAGGACAAAGCGGCCGAGGATGATGTCCCGGACAAACCAGGCCTGCGCGTCGAACATGTTGAAGGTCAGCCACTGGTCCTGGGCACCGATGTAGAACAGCCGGTTGTTCGCCTCGGCGACCACACCCCGGTAGAGGTGGTCCGGGTAGACGTTGTTCGGGGAATCCAGCGCCAGGTCGGTGGGCAGGAACGGGTAGTGGTGGAGGTAGCCGGTGCACAACACGATGGCGTCGAAGTGTTTGTTCACCCCGTTGCTGAAATAGACGGTGGAGCCGTCGATCCGGTCGATCACGGGCTGCTCTTCCATGCCCTCGGGCCAGTCATAGCCCATCGGCCTGGAGCGGTAGCTCATGGTCACCGAGCGGGCCCCCATCTTGTAGGCCTGGGAGCCGATGTCCTCGGCGGAGTAACTGCCGCCGACCATCAGGACGTCCTTGTTGGCGAAGTGTTCCGCGCCCCGGAAGCTGTGGGCGTGGACGATTTCACCGGGGAAGGACTCGATTCCCGCGAAGGTGGGGAAGTTCGGGAAGGTGAAGTGTCCCGAGCCGACCACCAGGTAGTCGAACTTATTGGTTTCGGTCCGGTTTTCCCGGAGGTCGTGGACGGTGACCGAGAAGGTCCGGGTGACATCGTCATACTCGACCCAGCGCACGGCTGTGGCGAAGCGGACCTTGTCCTTGACGTCTGAGTTTTTCAGGCGGCCGTCGATGTAGTCCCACAGGACCTCGCGCGGCGGATAGGAGGAGATCGGCTTGCCGAAGTGTTCGTCGAAGGTGTAGTCCGCGAACTCCAGGATCTCCTTGGGCCCGTTGGACCACAGGTTGCGGTACATGGAGGAGTGCACCGGCTCGCCGTAGCGGTCGGTGCCGGTGCGCCAGCTGTAGTTCCACTGGCCGCCCCAGTCGTCCTGCTTCTCATAGCAGACGATCTCCGGGATCTCGGCTCCCGCCTTCTCCGCGGACTCGAAGGCGCGCAGTAGCGCCATTCCGCTCGGTCCTGCTCCGATGATTGCGATGCGGTCAGTCAAAAATGCCTCTCCGGCCACCGTGGGCCTCATTCCTCAAGCCGCAGGATGTCCCCGAGAGTGCGAATAGAGACTTCACGCACCTTCCCGGACACCGTGCGACTGTCTCCAGTGGCCCACACCGCGGGCCACGTTCCAACTTCACTCATAACTCATGGCCCACGAAGAACCGGGGGCCTACGTGCGCGGATCAACGTTTCCTCCGGCGGCGACGGCCTTTCAGTGCGTCTGCGTCTACCGGGGTGCATCGGAACTGACTCCCCCTGGCCCGGAAGCGCCCGAAACTGGGAAAAATATGAGTATGGGCGACGACGGTCAGGCGGGGAGACAGAGGATCAGCGCGGGGGTCGGAGTCTCCGAAACCCGCCGCTGGCTCGGCCGATGGTTATCCGCAACAAATATGTACTATATCATACACATAACAGGTTGGCACAGGTGAGAGGCGGGAATGTCCGGAGAATCGTCTCTCAATCTGAGCACAGGATCGGGGGCAGCTGCTCTCGGGCAGGCCGGGGAACCCGCGGCAGGGCCTGCTGCGGTGTGAGCGACACCGTCGGCGGTCAACCGACGGTAGTGGGCCCGGCCCGGACTGTCGCGGAAACTCCTGGGTGGCGGTCAGCATTCAGTGAAGCTGACCGGGAGACCGATGTTGACGGCCAGCCCGCCGGTGGAGGTCTCCTTGTACTTGGTCAGCATGTCCCGGCCGGTTTCTGCCATGGTGCGGATGACGTCGTCGAGGGTGACGCGGTTGGTACCGTCGCCCAGGCAGGCGAGGCGAGCGGCGTTGATCGACTTGACCGCACCGATGGCGTTTCGCTCGATGCACGGGATCTGGACCAGGCCACCGACGGGGTCGCAGGTCAGGCCGAGGTTGTGCTCGAGGGCGATCTCGGCGGCGTTTTCCACCTGAGCGGGTGTCCCTCCGAGCAGCTCACACAGGCCGGCGGCTGCCATCGCCGAGGCAGATCCCACCTCACCCTGGCAGCCCACCTCGGCACCGGAGATGGAGGCGTTCTGCTTGATGATGATGCCCACGGCACCGGCGGCGAGGAGGAAGGTCCGGGCCTTGTCCTCGGTGAAGTCGAGGGTGAAGTCCCGGGCGTAGTGCAGGACGGCGGGAATGATGCCCGCCGCCCCATTGGTGGGGGCGGTGACCACGCGACCGCCTGCGGCATTTTCCTCGTTGACGGCCAGGGCGTAGAGGTTGACCCACTCCATGGCGTCCAGGCCCTCACCACGGATCGGCTGGTTGGAGGCCTGCTCCATCAGCTGGTCAAAGAGCAGCGGGGCCCGACGGGTCACGTTCAACCCGCCCGGCAGGGTGCCGGAGGCGGCGATGCCGGCGGTGACGCAGGAGCGCATGGCCCGCCAGACCTCGTCCAGGTGCTCGAGCACCGGCGTCTCACCATCATCCTGCCCCTGCATGGCCTGCTCATTGCGCAGGACGATCCCGGAAAAGCTCAGTCCGGTCCGCTCACAGTGCGCCAGGAGCTCGGCGGCGTTGTCGAAGGGGAAGGGGATGGTGTCATCGCGTTCGGCTGCGGCCGCCCCGGTCTTCATGCCACGTTCCGCCAGCTGGGTGGCCAACTCCTCACCGGAGAGGATGAATCCGCCGCCGACGGAGAAGTACTCCACCGGCTCACCCAGCCGCCCGCCGGCCGCGTTGTAGGCGGTGAAGACCAGACCGTTGGGGTGCTGGGGCAGCGCCTCGTTGTTGAACTCGATGCGGTAGTCGAGGGTCCCGCCCGGACCGCTGATGGATCCGCTGGCCGGGATGTCCGCGCCCGCCGCCGGTTCCACCTCAGCCGGCAGGGTGGCCGGATCATATCCCGCGAGCCCGAGGATCACCGCCCGGTCCGTGCCGTGGCCGCGACCGGTGGCGGAGAGGGAGCCGTGGAGGATGCCATCCACCCGCGCGGGGAACTCGCCGAGTCCGGAGACGAACGCGAGTGCCGCCCGCATGGGGCCGACGGTGTGGGATGAAGAAGGGCCGATTCCCACGCTGTAGAGGTCGGACACACTGATCATCATGCTGAGGTCCTCCTGCTGGTCCGGGAAACCCTTCCGGCTTCCGTACCCCACTGATTCTAGCGTTTAGGACTCTCCGTCGTAGCCCGCCAGCAGTTGGGAGAACGGGGTGAAGTTCTCCGTCGGGTCGGTGCCGGTCTTCCGGGGACGATGCTCCTGGTCGAGCGGTCCCGCCAACCCGTCGACTCCGGTGGTGTCCGCGACGATCAACGCGGCCAACTCGGCCGCCGCCCGGTTGCTGCGCGTCACCAGGCCGGCGCCTTCCTCGCTGCCGAAGTCATCGGTCGCGGCGAAGATGCCGGTCGGCACCACCACGGCGCGCATGTAGGTCAAAAGGGGGCGCAGGGCATAGTCCAGCACCAGCGAGTGGCGGGCCGTCCCGGCGGTGGCCGCGATGATGGTCGGCATGCCGTTCAGGGCATCCGTGTCCAGGACGTCGAAGAACAGCTTCAGTAGGCCGGTGTAGCTGGCCTTGAATACCGGGGTGACCACGATCAGGCCGTCGGCCTGGCTGACCTGACGCTTGGCCTCGTCCAGTGCCTCGGAGGAGAGACCCCCGTTGGTCATGGCGTGGGCGAGGTCAACGGCCAGGTTCTTGACCTCGATGACCTCGATCTGCAGGGTCTCGCCCCGCGCGGTCACCGCGGTGGATACCGCGTCGGCGAGCTGGTCCGCGATCGAGCGGGTGGTGGATGGGGTGGACAGGCCCGCGGAGATGACGGTCAACCTGCGCATGTGCTGCCTCCTTGAAGGTCGGGGTGGTGGGTGATGGCTCAGGCCTCGGCGTCCTCGCCGGGCCGGACCTTGAAGTGCGGGTGTTCCCGGTTGTCCTTCAGGGACTGGAAGGTCGGCGGGTCGGAGGGCACGTGCGCGGGTCGGCGGGCCTCCATCCGGCGACGCACCTCGGGCACGACCTGCGTGCCCAGGATCTCGATCTGGTTGAACACCACCTCCAACGGCAGGCCGGCATGGTCCATGAGGAAGAGCTGTCGCTGGTAGTCGCCCACCCAGTCGGCGAACTCCATGGTGCGCTCGATGACCTGCTCCACGGTACCCACGGTCAGCGGGGTCAGGGAGGTGAACTCCTCCAGCGAGGGGCCGTGGCCGTAGACGGGCGCGTTGTCGAAGTAGGGGCGGAACTCCTTCTTGGCCGCCTCCTCGGACTCGCCGATGTACACCTGGCCGCCCAGCCCCACGATCGCCTGGTCCGCCTGACCGTGACCGTACTTCTCGAAGCGGCGGCGGTAGATGTCGACCATCTTCGCGGTGTGCTCCTTGTTCCAGAAGATGTTGTTGTGGAAGAAGCCGTCACCGTAGAAGGCGGCCTGTTCGGCGATCTGGACCGAGCGGATGGAGCCGTGCCAGACGAAGGGCGGGACGTCCTCGAGCGGGAACGGCGTGGTGGTGAAGCCCTGCAGCGGGGTGCGGAACTGGCCCTGCCAGTTGACGGACTTCTCGCGCCACAGGCGGCGCAGCAGGTGGTAGTTCTCGATGGCCAGCGGGATGCCCTGCCGGATGTCCTTGCCGAACCAGGGGTAGACCGGGCCGGTGTTGCCGCGGCCCATCATCAGGTCGACCCGGCCACCGGACAGGTGCTGCAGGAAGGAGTAGTCCTCGGCGATGCGCACCGGATCAGTGGTGGTGATCAGGGTTGTGGCGGTGGACAGCTGGAGGTGTTTGGTCTGGGCCGCGATATAGGCCAGGTGGGTGGTCGGTGCCGAGGGGACGAACGGTGGGTTGTGGTGCTCGCCGGTGGCGAAGACGTCCAGGCCCACCTCCTCAGCCTTGAGCGCGATCTGGGTCATCGCGTTGATGCGCTCGTGTTCTGTGGGGGTCTGCCCCGTGATGGGGTCCTGGGTGACGTCACCGATGGTGAAGATGCCGAACTGCATGGTGCGGGCTCCTGATTCTCGTGGGGAGGTTCGTGGAAGAACTGCCTTTGTTGTTATGTCAACAACATTAGCGTCCTTCTATTCCCCGGGCCAGTCACCGCCCCGGCGGGGATGCTGCGACGAGAGGTCGGAACATGGCCCCGTAGCAGCTCACACGGCGTCCAGAGCCTCCAGGAGGGCGGCCATATCCGATCCGCCGACCACGCGCAGCGGCTGCTGGTCCATCCGCCCGTGCTCGGTCAGCAGCGCCGCGCGCGGCAGGGAGCCGTCCCGGGCCGGCATGGTCAGTTCGTCCACCACCTCCTGGACGGTGGCAGTGCGGGGCAGGAAGACCGCAAAGTCGTTGTCCTCGGCGAACTCGAGCACCTCCCGGACCGTGCGGCCGTCCAGGTGGTCATTGTCGTCCAGGTCGGCCGCCACCCACCGGGCGATCGTGTTCGTGGTCAGCAGCGCCCGGAACACGCCCGACTCATACACCGGAAACTGCGAGATCCGGGTGGTCCGGATGATCTGCAATGCCTCCCGGACGTCATCGTCCGGGGCGAAGGAGCGCACGCGGTGCGGGCCGAGCACGCTGAGCGCCAGCGGGGGATCCAGCAGCAGGTCCCGGATCCGGGTGATCTCCCCGACGGTCTCCGGCAGTGGCTCAGCGATGGGCCGGTGGTTCCGGTAGGTGCCGTGACTGATGGCGTTGCGCAGGTCAGCGAAAACCTGGAGGGCTTCGGCATGGCCGTCCCGGACCAGATGCTTGCGCTGGGCCAGTCGCACCATCCACGAGAAGCCGTCCGACTTCTTCGCGTCCAGTTCCTGCCGGAGGAACTGCTCAATCTCATTGAAGGCCGCCAGAAAGGGGATGGCCCGGTTTACGGCGGGATCGGCGGGAGACTGGTGGTCCGGGAGGTTCTGGCTCACCAGCCCGAGGGTAGCCGCCCGCCCGGGGCCATGCTGGGCAGACTACTCCGGGTCTCCCGGCGTGCCCGGTCCATGGCGCAGGCCGGACAGGTACAACTGCACCAGGGCCTCGGTCAGGTCCGGGGCGAGTTCCGCCACCGCCGAGACCTGCGGCCGCGAGACCGTGATCAGGCCGATGATGAAGGTGCTCGGCATGACCGTGGGGTGGACCAGTCCCGCATCCTGGGCGGCCGTGACAATCTCATGCCCGCGCTGCTCCACCGCCTCGCGCCGGGACTGCAGGTCCGCCGGCAGATCGGCGAGCCGGGCCGGTGCCAGGAGTGGGACCACCGCGCCCAGTCCCAGGCCCACCAGGCCCCGGACATAGCGCCCCCACGTGTCCGCCGGGGCACCGGGAAACTCCCGCAGTGTCTCATCCTGGAGTGCGATCACCTGGTCGAAGAGGTGGGTGGCGCAGGCGTGCAGCAGCTCCCGCCGGTCGGCGAAATTTCGGTACAAGGTGGCGATGCCGACCCCGGCGGCGCCGGCCACCTCCTCCAGCGTCAGGCTGGCCTCGTGCCTGCTGCGTAGCAGGTCACAAGCGGCGACGATGATGCGGTGGCGTCGTTCCCGGGCGTCGGCACGCATGGCACGGTCCTTTCAGGTGCAGAGAGTTGACGGGTGCTATTTGACAGGCAACCTCAGTGGGGAGCACCATACATGAGCATAACTGATAGTTCTTCCTCCGGTTAGCCGAGGTGTTGGCCAGGGGGAGCAATCCACGAGGTAACGCATGACTTCCGCTTCCCCCCACGGCCACCGGCTGGTGGCCCAGCACCTGGAGCTCGGGGACGACCAACCCTTCGACCTGTCCCTTCCGGCGACCGGCCTGACCCTGGTGCAGACCCGACGCGAATCCCGGTCCACCACGCTCGCACTGACCCTGGCTGGGCGGATGCGCGTCAAGGGCGGCACCGTCACGCTTCACGACGCCGCCGGGACCACGGTGGCGGACACGCCCCGGCGCCGCGCCCGCCGTGTGGCCCTGGCGGGCGTGCCGGAGATCGACGGCCTGGAACGTCTGGTTCCGGTCCGCACGGTGGTCCGCGAACAGCTGGCGTGGACCGGTTCCTGGTTCGCCCGTACTCCCCGGGACATGGGGGACACGGACTTCTCGGCCTGGGCCGGGCTGCTGGGACTGACGGTGGAACCGGGGGACAAGGTCGGGGACCTGCCGCCTGCCCAACGGTTGCGGCTGCGCATCGTGCTGGCCCTGCTCGCCCGGCCGCGGGCGGGCCTGCTACTCATCGATGACATCGACCAGCTCCGCAGCCTGGCGGACCGCCGGGACCTGCTGCGTGATCTTCGGCAGGTGGCCCAGCGCCTACCGGTGACGGTGTTCAGCTCCAATCCGGACCTGGACGGACTGGCGGACACCGTCGTGGATCTCACCGGCCCAACGCCGGAACAGCCCGGCCGGGAAACCGGCGCCCACCACGCTCATGTCAAGGAAGGGGAGTAGACCATGAACCTCACCCACCTGGGATCCGAGCTGCGCCGCTTCGGCCACGGCACGCTCCCGCCGCTCGGACTGGCTGTCATCGTCTTGTTGCCCCTGATCTTCGGTGGCCTGTTCGTCTGGTCCTACTTCGACCCGATCGGTGGGATGAGCCGGCTACCGGTCGCTCTGGTCAACTCCGATCAAGGCGCGGAACTGGACGGCGAGGAGTTCTCCGCCGGCGAGCAGGTGACCGGACAACTCCTGGACAACGAGCAGGTTCACTTCGTCGAAGTCACGGCGGACCAGGCCCGGCAGGGTGTGGCGGACGGCACCTACTACTTCGCTCTGGAACTGCCCCGTGACTTCAGTGAGGCGGCCGTCAGCGCGGGCACCGGACAGCCGCACCCGGCCACGATCAACGCCACCTACAACAACACCAACGGTTTCATCGGCACCACGCTGGGCAACCAGGTGACCACCCAGGTGGTGCGCACGGTGGATGCCGCCCTCGGGGAAAAGGTCACCGACACCCTGCTGGTCGGCTTCAACACCATCGGCGCCGGCCTGGACGAGGCGTCTTCCGGGGCCGCGACCCTTGCCGAGGGAACCGGATCCGCCCGGGAGGGCGCCGGCGAGCTCGCGGACGGCGCCAGCGCATTGGACGACGGGGCGCGGGAACTCAATGACGGCGCGGTACAGCTGCGCGATGGCGCCACCGAGCTGGATACCGGCCTGGGCACCGCCGCGCAGGGGGCGGATCAGCTCTCCGGCGGGCTGGATGAACTGGCTGCCGCCACTGACTCCCTCGGCGAGGGGGCCGGCGCCATCGCCGGTGGCGTGGACCAGATCGCCGGGTTGGGGGAGCAGGCGGGTGGCGCCCAGGACCAGCTCGCCGCGCAATTGACCGGCATTTCCGCCCAGTTGCGCTCAACCGGGCTGCCCGGCGCGGCAGAACTGTCCGATCGGATCGACGCGGCCGTCGCGGAACTCAACGCCAGTGGGCTGGGGGTAGACAGCCCGGCCCGCGGCCAACTGGCCGAGCTCCAGGAGGGTGCGGCAGAGCTGCAACGACAACTCAGCGATTCAGACGCACCCTATCGCAGTGGTATGGACAGTGCCGTCCGGGCGGCTGCGGAACTGGCCACTGGTCTCCACATGCTCTCCGACGGCTCGGCCCAGCTCGTGGTGGGCACCAACCGGTTGGCGGACGGCACCAGCGAACTGGTCGGCGGCACCCAGCAGCTGACGGTCGGGGCCGCTCAGCTGCGCGACGGCCTGGTGGACCTGGACGAGGGGGCGGGGCAACTCAGTCTCCGTCTCAATGAGGGGGCGGGCCAGGTGCCGCGCTACCCCGACGGCAACCGGGCCGATACCGCGGCGACGGTGGCCACCCCGGTGACGGAGAAACTGACCGGGGACCAGCTGACCCGGTTCGGCGTGGGATTGGCGCCGTTCTTCATCTCCCTGGGTCTGTTCATGGGCGGGACCGTGATGTTCATGGTGCTGCGCGCGCTGCAGCGTCGCGCGATCGACTCCGGGATGCCGGCGTTCCGGGCCGTGCTGGCCACGTTCCTCCCGGCGGTCCTGGTCGGCTGGGCCCAGGCCACGATGATGTGGGCGGTGCTGGTGGGGCTGATCGGCCTGGCACCGGCGCATCCACTGGGACTGTTGCTGGCGATGGGCGGGATCTCCACCTGCTTTGTGGCCATCACCCAGGCCATCAACGCCTTCTTCGGCTCCGCGGTGGGCCGGGTGCTGTGTCTGATCATCATGGCCCTGTCCCTGGTCTCCTCCGGTGGGCTGTACCCACCGGAGACCCAACCGGCGTTCCAGCGGGCGGTCCACGTGGTGGATCCGATCACCTACTCGGTGAACCTGCTGCGCCAGGCCATCATCGGCACCAGTGAGCTGGATCCCCGGCTGTGGCAGTCCGTGGCGGTGCTGGGGGTCTTCCTCGTGGGGTTCCTGGCGGTCTCCACCTTCGCGGCCTGGCGGGGGCGGATCCTGCGGCAGAAGGATCTGCACCCGGAGCTGGCGTTGTAGCTGACGAGGGGAGCGGCCCTCGGGAGCTGCCCTCGGGAGCTGCCTGGGCAAGGCAGACGTAAGTTAAGCGGGGTTTTCGGCGGAATCCGCGCCTTTCGGGCCTCAACTTACGTATGCCTTGGGGTGCAGGACAGGGGGCCTGCCGGGGGAGTCAAAAGAGTTCCTCTCCCAAAGATATTCTCATTCAGCGCCCCTCGTCACCTAGCTTCTATTAAGCTCCTGCTCATGAAAAACTTCTTGCGTGGCGCGATCAGCGCCGTCATCGTGGCGGCCGGCCTGATGGCCGTCCCCCAGGCAGCCGCCCTGACGCCTGAGGAACAGGATCAGTTCCGTACCGACCCCGTGGGTGCGGTCGCCTGGCAGGGCATCAAGGGTTCCATGGACCTTCTCACCACCGATCAGGGCGCGTACATGGCCGTGTCCATCTACGCGCATGGGGATCCGCGCATGACGTATCCAGGCCCCTACGGCGAGATGGACCGCTGCGCGAAGTCATTGACCTCGTCCAGCCCCACCGGAGCTCTCCGTTTCCTCGGGGCGGCGGCCTGCCTACTGACGAACCCGCCACTCAAGAGCGCGATCAGCGCGCAAGTGATGCCCTGACATGGGGCAGTGGGGCACACGCTCTCCTTGAGGTTCGCTGCCCCGCGTAACGCCCCGTCTCTCCCTCCCCGGCATCCGGGGGAGATGTCCCCGGTCTCTGGCACAATCATCGGACGTGAGCACAGTGGACAAGACGGAACTGGCAGGCCTGCTGGCCGAGGCGGACCGGGCCAGCCAGATCGCCGCGGACGCCCGACAGATGATGGGCGACCTCGCCGCTCCCGAAGCCCGGGCGGCGGGACAGGTGCTGGCCGGCACCCGCCTGCATGACCCGGAATTCACCGCCGACATCATCACCCACGGCGGCCTTCGGTGGCCGACCGCTTTTTACGTCCTCCACGAGCTGGAGCACATCCAGAGCGGCGCGGACATTCTGAGCCGGACGGTAGACAGCTGCCGGGAGATTCCGGCACTGCGGGAGACCGCCCGGCACGCCGACGCCGGTTTCCTCGGCCGGCTCTTCCGCGGTGACCGGGTCCGCCGTGGGGAGGAGGCTGCGGGACAGCTGCGCCGCATGCTGGCCGACCCGCAGCGGCAGAGCCTGCTGGGTGACACCACCTCGATCCTGGCCAGAATCCGGCACGCCGCCCAGTTGCAGCAGGGCGGAGTCCGGCTCTTCCCCGGCGCCCACGGCACCCCCCAACACCTGATCGACGCCGCCCGCAGTGCCCTGGCGACCGGCCTCGGCCACGATCACCCCAGCTTCACCCAACTGGAGCAGAAGGACGTACAGCCCGTGCTCCGCGCGGTCCGGAAACTGACGGCGGATCCGAACAGTGAACCGCGGCTGCGGCAGCAGGCCCAGACCCAGCTGGACGCCCTCCACCACGAACGCGCGGAGATCCTGCTGCGCCAACTACCCGTGGAGGCTCTGAAGACGGCCACCGATGAACGACTGCGGTTCAGTGGCCTGGAGCAGATCGACATCTCCACCGTCGCCGATGTCCTGCGCGCGGACCTCGGGCTGCTCACCCGGGTCAACGGCATCGGGGAGGTCACCGCCCGGCGGATGAAGGCCGCCGCGCAGACCCTGCAGCGTGAGGCCCTGGACGGCACGGCCACCGCCATCGGGGACACCCCCACGGCGGCGGCCCTGGCCCTGCTCGGCGTCCTGCGCCGGTTCGACGCCGTCAACACACTCGACGAGGTGGAACGCGAACGCCGCAACCGGCTGCTCGACGACCTCCAGCACCTCCCGGTCACCGACTCCCTCGAACCCTGGACCGTCGTACTCAGCGATCCACCGCACCGGCACCGGCTGTGGCAGCGCTTCCTGGACGACCTGGCGTGGGCCCGTGCCCACCCGGAATCCCTGCGCCCGGCCGGGGACCTCGGCCCGGAAGCCCCCGGCGGTTCGGTCTGGGAGGACTACCTGGGCCGCCCGGCCCACTACCAGGGTCTGCTGGTCACCCTCCTGCGGCTGGAGGTCGAAGGGTCCGGCGACCTGGCCGGCGACACCGTCGAGCAGATCCGCGCCCTCAAACTCGACCGGACCCACCTCAAGGACCTGCACCTGCGCGGCTACCAGTCCTTCGGCGCCCGGTTCACCCTGGTCCAGCGCAAGGTCGTCCTAGGCGATGACATGGGCCTGGGCAAGACCGTCCAGGCGCTGGCGGCCGCCGCCCACGTGGCCGCACACCGAGACAACGCCCGGATCCTGGTGGTCTGCCCGGCATCGGTGCTCAGCAACTGGGTCCGGGAGACCGGACGCTTCACCGATCTTGCCGTGTACCGTGCCCACGGCACCGCCAAGGCGGATGCGGTGCGCTCCTGGCGCAGCAGCGGCGGAGTCTGCGTCTGCACCTACGACGGCGCCCGCTCCCTGGAGCTGGGGGAGCCGGACATGGTCGTCGTCGATGAGGCCCACATGATCAAGAACCCGCAGACCCAACGCTCCCAGGCGCTGGCCCGCCTGATCGACGCCGCCGACTACGCCCTCCTGATGACCGGCACCCCGCTGGAAAACAAGGTCGCCGAATTCAGCAACCTCATCGCCTACGTCCAACCAGAGCTGGTCACCGAGGCCATGTCCACCATGGCGGCCGTCGATTTCCGCCGCCACATCGCGCCGGGCTATCTGCGCCGCAACCAGGCCGAGGTACTGGACGAGCTGCCGGAGAAACTCGACCAGATCGACTGGGTGGAGCTCACCGACACCGATCAGCGGCACTATGCCCGCACCGTGGCAGAAGGTGACTGGATGGGCATCCGCCGGGCGGCACTGACCACGCCGGACACTGAGCCGGCGAAACTCACCCGCATCCGCGAGATTCTCGCCGACGCCCGGGAAACCGGTCGGCGGGCGGTCATCTTCACCTACTTCCGCGACGTCCTCAGCCGGCTGGAACACGAGCTGGGCGCCGCCGTCACCGGCACCATCTCCGGCTCGGTGCCGCCGGCCCGGCGCCAGGAACTCGTGGACGCCCTGACCACCGCCCCCGGCGGCTCCGTTCTGCTCATCCAGATCACCGCCGGCGGAGTGGGACTGAACATCCAGGCCGCCAGTGTGGCCATCATCGCCGAACCCCAGGTCAAACCAAGCATCGAGGCCCAGGCCATCGCCCGGGTCCACCGCATGGGGCAGGTCTCCACCGTCCAGGTCCACCGGTTGATCGCCGATGACACCGCCGAGGAACGGATGCTCGAGATGCTGGCGGACAAGCGTCAGCTCTTCGACACCTTTGCGCGGCCCAGTGAATCCGCCCGGGTCCACGACGCCGTCGACGTCAGCGAAACCGCCCTGGCGGCGGACATCATCGCACAGGAACGCCGCCGCCTGGGATACTCCACCGAAGCCGCGACCGCCCTGAGCGGACCAGCCCACTGATCACAACGGCCAGAGCGAGCGGGCCATCAGGGACACAACAGCACCTTCCCGCGGGAGGAGTGCTCCACCGCAAGCCAGAGGCCCGCCCGGAACTCCGCCAGGGGCAACCGCTCCTGCACCCTGGTGCGCACAACTCCGGTCCGCACCAGCTCGAAGACACCGTCGAAGGCGGCGAGCAGCTCCGCCCGTCCCACCGTGTGCACCCAGCCCCGCAGCCGGAACAGGTCAATGACCAGGTCCGGACGATGGTGCCACAGGGAGGGCGGGAGCGGGCGCCCGGACAGTAGGCCGTAGTGCACCAACGTCCCACCGTGCCGCAGCAATCCGGCCAGGGCGGCACCCTCGGCGCCACCGACGCAGTCGAACGCCAGATCCACCGGCCCCAGCCGGGCAAGCCGCGCCTCCCAGCCGCCTCCGGCGGTGGGGATCAGGGCGTCGAAAAGCGAGGCATCCGCCACCGAGCCCGGCTGCCGGCACAGCCCAATGGTGCGGATACCCCGGCCGCGCAACAGTCGCACCAGCACCTGGGCGATGGCAGAGCCGCCCGCATTGACCACGGCAGTGCGGACATGTGGGGCGACGGCATGGATCTCGACCATCCGGAGCGCGGTCAGGGGATTGATGTAGGCGGTCGCCGCCTGTTCCTCGCTCACCTCCTCCGGCACGGGGATGCACCAGTCCACGGGACACTCTTTCACGGTTTGCCAGCCGCCCGCCGACCCCACCGGCAGTACCCGCCGCCCGATCAGAGTGGCGTCCTCACCCGGATGGACCGCAGAGATGACCCCGACCCCCTCGAACCCCGGGACAACGGGCAGGGCTGTCCGTGACCGGTAGGCCCCGGTGACCGGGATCAGATCAGAAGGGTTGATCGGGGAGGCGAGCATCCGCACGGCCACGTGACCGGCGGCGGGCACGCTCGGGGCGACGGTCTCCAGATTCAGGACCTCCAGCGGTGGGCCGAATTCCCGGGCGAGGACCGCCCGGCGGGAATGGGACATCTATTTCCGGTACCCGCCGCGGTCCAGGGTGTCGCAGGCCGACATGGCGCCCGACTCATAGCCCGCCAGGAACGCCTGCTGCCGCTGCTCGGACGAACCGTGCGTCCAGGTCTCCGGGGTGACCTCGCCGCCGGAGCGGTTCTGGATGTTGTCGTCACCGACCGCCCCGGCCGTCGCGATGGCGTCAGCGACCTGGTCGGGGGTGATCGTCTCCAGCAGTGCGTCCGCCCCGTCATCGGCGTAATGCGCCCACACCCCGCCGTAGCAGTCCGCCTGCACCTCGATCTTGACGGCGTTGGAGTCCGCGCCGGGGTTGTTGTAGTCGCTCATCCCCAGGGTGCCCTCCAGGTGCTGGAGGTGGTGGCCGAACTCGTGGGCCACGATGTATTCCTGCGCCAGGGGAGCGTTTTCCCCGCCGAGCTGTTCGAGCTGCTCGAAGAAGGAGACGTCGAAATAGGCGGTCTGGTCGGTGGGGCAGTAGAACGGCCCCGTCGCCGCGGAGGCGGCACCGCACCCGGAGGACGTGGACTGCTCGAAGATCATCAGGCCCGGCTCGGTGTACTCCAGTCCCGCCTGGGCAGGCAGCTGCTCGCCCCAGACCTGGTCGAGGGAGAGCGCGGTGGCCGCCACCCGGCAGTCCGCGTAGGTGTTGGCGTCCTCGGCGGTCTGGCAGTGCTCCAGGCCACCGGTGCCGGCCCCGGGATCGAGTTGCTGCTGGTCCCCGCCGCCGAGCAGGTTTCCGACGTCGCCGGGACTACCGCCGAGCAGCAGGAACAACCCCACCAGGACCAGGGTGCCGACGCCGCCGCCACCGACGATCAGCCCGCCACGGCGGCCCCCGGTGCGGGCCCGGCCACTGGATCTACTCACATCACCACGGAAGGTCATGGGAAAATCATGCCACGGAAGCCGGTGGGTAGGCCGCGGCGCGTCCGGGAGTTCGACCGGTTGCCGGCGGACGGCGGCGGTGAGCCAGGGCCGATCCCTGAGGGTGTCCGGCCAAGAAGGTAAAGTGATCGGCTGACAGAACCTGACGTTGTTACTGGAAGGACGTAGACGCCTTGCTGCGTACTCATCTCGCGGGGGAGCTCCGCAAAGAATCCGCTGGACAGACCGTAACCCTGACCGGTTGGGTGTCCCGTCGTCGCGACCACGGTGGCGTGATCTTCATCGATCTGCGCGACCGGTCCGGCCTCGCGCAGGTGGTGTTCCGTGAGTCCCAGGTCGCCGAGCGGGCACATGACCTGCGGAGCGAGTACGTGCTGCAGGTCACCGGCGTGGTCGAGGCCCGGCCCGAGGGGTCGGAGAACCCGAACCTGCCCTCCGGTGACATCGAGGTCAACGTCACCGAGCTCACCGTCCTCAATGAGTCGGCGGCCCTGCCCTTCCAGCTGGACGACGTCTCCTCGGCCGGTGAGGTCGGCGAGGAAACCCGTCTGAAGTACCGCTACCTCGATCTGCGTCGCCCGGTCCAGGGTGATGCCCTGCGGCTGCGGTCCAAGGCGAACCAGGCCGCCCGCCGGGTGCTCGACACCCACGACTTCACCGAGATCGAGACCCCGACGCTCACCCGCTCCACCCCGGAGGGCGCCCGGGACTTTCTGGTGCCGGCACGGCTGAAGCCGGGTTCCTTCTACGCTCTGCCGCAGTCGCCGCAGCTGTTCAAGCAGCTGCTGATGGTCGCCGGCATGGAGCGCTACTACCAGATCGCCCGCTGCTACCGTGACGAGGACTTCCGCGCCGACCGGCAGCCGGAGTTCACCCAGCTCGATGTCGAGCTCAGCTTCGTCGACCAGGATGACGTCATCGCCCTGGCCGAGGAGATCCTCGTCGCACTCTGGAAGCTGATCGGGTACGAGGTGCAGACCCCGATCCCGCGCATCACCTATGCCGAGGCCATGCGCCGCTACGGCTCCGACAAGCCGGACCTGCGTTTCGACATCGAGATCACCGAATGCACCGAGTTCTTCGCCGACACCACCTTCCGGGTGTTCAAGAACGAGTACGTCGGGGCCGTCGTCATGAAGGGCGGCGCCTCCCAGCCGCGCCGCCAGCTCGACGCCTGGCAGGAGTGGGCCAAGCAGCGCGGGGCCAAGGGACTGGCCTACATCCTCGTCAACGAGGACGGCGAACTGTCCGGGCCGGTGGCCAAGAACATCACCGACACCGAGCGGGCCGGCATCGCCGCCCACGTCAGCGCGGAGCCGGGGGACTGCATCTTCTTCGCCGCCGGCGACACCAAGTCCTCCCGCGCGCTACTGGGCGCCGCCCGCGGGGCGATCGCCGAGAAGCTCGGCCTGATCAAGGACGGCGACTGGGCCTTCACCTGGGTCGTCGACGCCCCGATGTTCGAACCCGCTGCGGACGCGGTCGCCTCCGGTGACGTCGCCGTGGGCAACTCGAAGTGGACCGCCGTCCATCACGCCTTCACCTCCCCGAAGCCGGAGTTCTTGGACACCTTCGACCAGAACCCCGGCGAGGCCACCGCCTACGCCTACGACATCGTCTGCAACGGCAACGAGATCGGCGGCGGTTCGATCCGTATCCACCAGCGCGACGTCCAGGAGCGCGTCTTCGAGGTCATGGGCATCACCCAGGAGGAGGCCCGGGAGAAGTTCGGCTTCCTGCTCGACGCCTTCGCCTTCGGTGCCCCGCCCCACGGCGGCATCGCCTTCGGTTGGGACCGCATCGTCTCCCTGCTCGGCGGCTTCGACTCCATCCGTGACGTCATCGCCTTCCCGAAGTCGGGCGGCGGCGTGGATCCGCTCACCGACGCCCCGGCGCCGATCACCCCGCAGCAGCGGAAGGAATCCGGCATCGACGCCAAGCCGAAGAAGTCCGCGGACGACAAGGCCGCAAAGGCTGAGGCGGCCGCGGACAAGGCCGAACCGATCAAGAAGTAGCCTGAGAGGTTCGCCCTCGTTTCCACCCCCGGATATGCCGCCTGAGACCAGGAGCCGCATGTTCGGGGGTGCTTCATGGGCGGGCAGGCATAATTGCAGATAAACGCATTCTTGTGTCCACAGTCCCAATTCACTGGTGAAATGGACACAGATCACAGGTACGTTAAAGGAGAACCCGGTGCTGACACAGGAAGAGATTGTCGAGATCGCCGAGGACCTGCTGTCCAACCGCTTCGGCGGACAGCAGGAGATCACGGAAACTGATCGCCTCAGCGGCTCAGGCAGCGCAACCGTCCTGCGGGCACGCGTGGCGCCCTCCCACTTCCTGCAACAGCGCAGCGTCATCCTGAAGTACATCCCGGACACCGGTGACCCCCTCGATCACGCGGCCCTGGTCCGGGAGGTGGTGGCCTACCAGTTCACCACCTCGCTCCCGGAGGACGTCCGGCCCGGCCCCGTCCTGCTGGCCCACGACATCTCCCGGCGCATCCTGGTCATCACGGACTCCGGCGACGGAGACACCTTCGCAGACCTGTTGACCACCACCGGTGGGGAACAGCGGATCCAGATCCTGCGCAACCTCGGTCAGGCACTCGGCCGGATGCACGCCGGTACCAGCGACCGGGAGGAGGACTTCGACATCCTCATGGCGCGGATGCTGCGCTCCCACCCGGAGTCCTCGGACATCAACCGGCTCCGGGACCGGGCGCTGGTGTTCTCGATCCAGGCCGGCATGGAGCTGCTCAGCCGCGCAGGATTCGAGATCCCCCAGCTCGTCCACGACCTGGCCAAGGACGCCGAGCGGCGGATGCTGACCGGCCGCCACCGGGCCTTCACCCCCTTCGATCTGTCCCCGGACAACATCATCGTCGCCGAACGCACCCACTTCCTGGATTATGAGTGGGCCGGATTCCGGGACGTCTCCTTCGACATCGCCAGCGTCGTCGCCGGCTTCCCGCAGTTCCTCTTCGCCCGCCCCGTCTCGGACGATGAAGCCGACGTGTTCATCGACTCCTGGATGCGGGAGGTCGGCGACCGCTGGCCCAACGCCAAGATCGAGGAGGAGACGCACCTGCGGGTCACGGCCGCGCTGATCGGCTGGCTCCTGGAGTCGATCTCACTGATGCACTTCGGCTCGTTGACCAATACCGTGGTCGCGCTCCGGGACCTGGAGAACGCCCCCGAACTCCCCAAGAGCCTCGGCATTCCCGATACTCCCGTCATCTCCGACATGGACAGCCTCGGAGAGATCCTGCGGCCGCGTTCAGAGGGGCCGTTCACCGAGGATGAACTCCTGGTCCGCCAGGATCTCTACGAGACGGCCGAGGCCCTCTCCCGCTTCGCCTCCCGCAACAAGGACCCCCGGCTCGGCAGCGTGGGCTCCTTCGCCAGCGAGATCGCCGACCGTGTCGCCGAGGATCAGGGGTAGACTGCCCGGCAATGAGTCAGGATTCGCTCTTCGGCACCGCAGACCCCCTTTCCGGCGATCACTCCGATCCGTCCGGGAACGCCGGGGAATTCTTCAAGGTCACCCCCGGCGCCCCGCTGGCCGCCCGGATGCGCCCCCGCACCCTGGATGAGGTGGTCGGTCAGCAGCATCTGCTCGGCGCGGGGCGCCCGTTGCGGCGGCTGGTGGAGGGATCCGGAGAAGCCTCCGTGATCCTCTACGGACCGCCGGGTACCGGCAAGACCACCATCGCCTCGTTGATCTCGGCGACCACCGGCCAGCGCTTCGTGGGACTGTCGGCCCTGAACTCCGGGGTCAAGCAGGTCCGGGAGGTCATTGACCGGGCCCGTCGGGATCTCATCGACGGCCACCGCACCGTCCTGTTCATCGATGAGGTGCACCGCTTCTCCAAGACCCAGCAGGACGCCCTGCTGGCCGCCGTGGAAAACCGCACCGTGCTGCTGGTGGCCGCCACCACCGAAAACCCCTCCTTCTCCGTCGTCGCGCCCCTGCTGTCCCGCTCGCTGCTGCTGCAGCTGGAGTCCCTGGACGACGACGACATCCGTAACCTGCTGGGACGCGCCCTGCATGACGAGCGTGGGCTGGCCGAGCGCGTCACGATCGACGAGGAGGCCCTTGATCAGCTGGTGCTGCTGGCGGGCGGGGACGCCCGGCGGGCGTTGACCTACCTGGAGGCCGCCGCCGAGGCCGTCGAGGACGGCGCGGAGATCAGCATCGAGACGGTGCGCGAGAACATCAACCGCGCGGTTCTACGCTACGACCGCGACGGAGATCAGCATTATGACGTGACCAGCGCCTTCATCAAGTCGATCCGGGGCTCGGACGTGGATGCCGCCCTGCACTACCTGGCGCGCATGATCGAGGCGGGGGAGGACCCGCGCTTCATCGCCCGCCGCCTGGTCGTCCACGCCAGCGAGGACATCGGCATGGCGGACCCTACCGCGTTGCAGACCGCGGTCGCCGCGGCCCACGCCGTCCAGTTCATCGGGATGCCGGAGGGACGGCTGGCGTTGAGCCAGGCCACCATCCATCTGGCCACCGCCCCGAAGTCGCCGGCCGTGATCAACGCCATCGGGGCGGCCACGGCGGACGTCCAGGCGGGCAAGGCAGGGCCGGTGCCCGCGCACCTGCGTGACGGCCACTACGAGGGGGCGAAGAAGATGGGCAATGCCGTCGGCTATAAATTCCCGCACGACGACCCACGGGGTGTGGTCACGCAGCGCTATATTCCGGAGGGCCTGGATGACGCCGTGTACTACCGGCCCACCGAGCATGGCGGGGAGAAGCGCATCGCCTCCTACCTGGGTCGGCTGCGCCGCATCGTCCGTGGGCGGGGCTGACACCCCGGAATCCGGTACCGGCGGGTAAAGTAGGGCGTCGTTCAACTTTAGATGTTCAACTCAACTGAGCAGCTTCAGAGAAGCAGTCGAACAGCCTTAACACCTACCGGAACAAGGAGCACGTCGTGCAGACCCATGAGATCAGGGAGCGGTTCACCGCTCACTTCGCCAACGCCGGCCACACCGAGGTCCCGAGTGCGTCGCTGATCCTCGACGACCCCAACCTGCTGTTCGTCAACGCCGGTATGGTGCCGTTCAAGCCCTACTTCCTGGGACAGCAGACTCCGCCCTTCGAGAACCGCACCGCCACCTCCATCCAGAAGTGCGTGCGCACCCTGGACATCGACGAGGTCGGTATCACCACCCGCCACAACACCTTCTTCCAGATGGCGGGCAATTTCTCCTTCGGGGCGTACTTCAAGGAAGGGGCCATCACCCAGGCCTGGAACCTGCTGACCAGTCCCGTGGCGGACGGTGGCTACGGGATCGACCCGGAACGGCTGTGGGTCACCGTCTACCTCGACGATGACGAGGCTGCCGAGATCTGGGAGAAGAAGGTCGGCGTTCCGGCCGAGCGGATCCAGCGACTGGGCATGGCCGACAACTACTGGCACATGGGCGTGCCCGGCCCCTGCGGCCCCTGCTCCGAGATCTACTACGACCGTGGTTCCGCCTACGGCAGCGAAGGCGGCCCGGCTGTCGACGACAGCCGTTACCTGGAGATCTGGAACCTGGTCTTCATGGAGTTCGAGCGCGGCGAGGGCGTCGGCGATGACTTCGAGATCGTCGGCGAACTACCGAACAAGAACATCGACACCGGCATGGGCGTGGAGCGTGTGGCCCTGCTCCTGCAGGACGTGGAGAATGTCTACGAGACCGACCTGCTGCGCCCGGTCATCGACATCGCCGAGCAGGTCACCGGCACCAGGTACGGCGTCTCCTACGAGGCCGACGTGCGGTTCCGGGTCGTCGCCGACCACTCCCGCACCGGCATGATGCTCATCCTGGACGGAGTCACCCCGGGCAACGAGGGGCGGGGCTACATCCTGCGCCGCCTGCTGCGCCGCATCATCCGCTCCGCCCGGCTGCTGGGCGCGGAGGGGGAGACCATGGAGCAGTTCATGAACACCGTCATGGACACGATGACGCCGTCCTACCCGGAGATCGCGGACAACCGCGAACGCATCCTGAACGTGGCGACCAACGAGGAAAAGGCCTTCCTGCGCACCCTGGAGTCCGGCACGCAGCTCTTCGAGCAGGCCGCCACCAGCGTCAAGCAGTCCGGTTCCACGACCGTCCAGGGTGCCCAGGCCTTCGCCCTGCACGACACCTACGGCTTCCCGATCGACCTGACCCTGGAGATGGCCGCCGAGGCCGGGCTGGAGGTGGACACCGAGGGTTTCGAGGCGCTCATGGCCGAGCAGAAGGCCCGCGCCAAGGCCGACAGCCAGGCCAAGAAGCACGGCCACACCGACCTGTCCGTGTACCGGGAATGGGTCGACGAGCACCCCACCGAATTCACCGGCTATGACCAGCTCACCGCGGAGTCGAAGGTGCTCGGCCTGGTCTCCGGTGGCCGGTCGATCACCCAGGCCCTCGAAGGCCAGGAGGTCGAGGTCATCCTCGACCACACCCCGATGTACGCCGAAGCCGGCGGCCAGCTGGGTGACCGGGGCCAGCTCATCGCGGGCGACACCCTGCTCGAAGTCAACGACGTCCAGAAGATCGGCAAGACCCTCTGGATCCACAAGGCCACCGTCGCCTCCGGTGGGCTCGACCTGGGCAGCGCTGTGACCGTCAAGGTGGACGAGGCCTGGCGCCACGGCGCCCGCCAGGCGCACACCGCCACCCACCTGATCCACGCCGCCCTGCGGCAGGTGCTCGGGCCCACGGCCGTGCAGGCCGGGTCCCTGAACCGTCCGGGCTACCTGCGCTTCGACTTCAACTACACGGAGGGTCTGACCCCCGAGCAGATGGAGCAGATCGAACTCATCACCAACCAGGCCGTGGACACCGACTGGGCCGTCAACACCATCGAGACCTCCCTGGAGGAGGCCCGGAAGATGGGGGCCATGGCGCTGTTCAGCGAGAACTACGGTGACGAGGTGCGGGTCGTGGAGATCGGTGGTCCGTTCTCCATCGAGCTGTGCGGCGGTACCCACGTGAACCACTCCTCCCAGATCGGCCCGGTCTCCGTGCTCGGTGAATCCTCCGTCGGTTCCGGCGTGCGCCGCATCGAGGCCTACTCCGGCCTGGATTCCTTCCGCTACCTGTCCAGGGAGGCCGCCCTGGCCAGCGGCGTGGCGGCGTCGCTGAAGGCGCCGTCCGAGGAACTGCCGGACCGGATCCAGCAGCTGACGGACAAACTCAAGGCAGCCGAGAAGGAGATCGCGAACCTCCACAAGGCGCAGCTGGCGGCCAACACCGGCAAGCTCCTGGACCAGGCCACCGAGGTCAACGGTTTCACTGTCCTCGCCGTCCAGCTGCCGAAGGGCACCGCTGCCGGGGACCTGCGTACCGTGGCCGCCGATCTGCGGGGCCGGCTCGGGGAACGCGACGGCGTCGTCGTCCTCGGTGCCGAGGACGACAAGGGCAAGGCCCCCTTCATCGTCGGGGCCACCAAGTCGGCCGTGGCCCGGGGTGTCAAGTCCGGTGACCTGGTCAAGCTGCTGGGCGGTTATGTCGACGGCCGCGGCGGCGGCAAGCCCGACATGGCGCAGGGCTCGGGAGCCGATCCGGCGGGCTTCACCGCCGGTTTCGAAGCTGTGAAGGACGAGCTGGCCACCCTCTAGCTGAAGAGGTGGTCAACGACCCGCCGGTCACCCCCGTCCGACGGTGGTGACCGAGGGGAGCAGTCTCTCAACAGCGGTTTGATGACACGCACCCGGAAATCTGGCACCAAACGTTGCTTAACCGTTACCTTAGAGACAGCCTGTGACGTGACCGGTTTCACCGGTGTTCCGCTGTTGCGCGCTCCCGTACCCGAAAACCTGAAAGGTGACGAGAAGGCAGATGAAGGTCAGTCCCGACACTCCCGGTGTCGACGATCCCGGCCCCGGTCGGCGCATCGGCATCGATGTCGGCACCGTGCGCATCGGTGTCGCCTCCTCCAACCGCGACGCGACACTGGCCACCCCGGTCGAAACCGTCCCCCGTGTGACAGGTTTCAAGAGCCGGGACGGCGCGGACATTGACCGGCTGCTGGAGATCATCGCGGAGTATCAGGCGGTGGAGGTCGTGGTCGGTCTGCCGCGCGATCTCCAGGGCAACGGCTCCCGGAGCGTGAAACACGCGAAGGAGATAGCCTTCCGGATCCGGCGCCGATTGCGGGGTTCCGGCAGCGCCGTTCCGGTCCGGCTCGGCGATGAACGGTTGACCACCGTGGCAGCCACTCAGGCGTTGCGTGCGTCCGGGGTCAGCGAGAAGGCGGGCCGACGGGTCATCGACCAGGCCGCGGCCGTGGAGATCCTGCAGACCTGGCTGGACGCCCGCACCAACCACCGGAACGCGGTGCCGGAATCCCCCGAGAACGAGAACGGAATTCTATGACCAAGAGATCTTCCCGGGCAGCGAACGGGATGCGCATGGAGCCCAAGTACGTGAAACGACGACAGCGGGGGCTGGCCGTGATGATCGCCGCCCTGGTCCTGATCATCGGAGGGGTGATCTACATCGGAGTCAGCGTATCCAATGGTGACCGGAAGGCCGGGGCACAGGATTACGAGGGCACCGGTAACGGGGAGACCGTCCTGGTCGAGATCCCGGAGGGGTCCTCCGTGTCGCAGTTGGGCCCGGAGCTGGTGGACAAGGGCGTCGTCAAGACCGACTCCGCCTTCCAGGCCGCGGCGGCCGCCAACCCGGACGCCGCTGCCGTGCAGCCCGGATTCTACCGGCTGGAGGAGGAGATGAGCGCCACCGAGGCGGTTAAGGCGCTGCTCAATCCCGAGAACCGGACTGACCTGCTGGACATCCACGGTGGTGCGACACTGATGGACGTGAATGTCCTGGGTGGGGAAACCCGCCCCGGCATCTACACTCAGATATCGGAGCTGACCTGCGGGGACAACGGCGAGGACTGCGTGCCCGCCGAGGAACTGCAGCACGTGGCGGCGACCACGGCACCGGAACAGCTCGGTGTGCCGGAGTGGGCGCTCGAACCGGTTAAGGGACGCGGCGACGACCCCAAACGACTGGAGGGCCTGATCGTGCCCGGCCAGTACGTGATCAACCCGGACCTGACGGCCACAGAGATCCTGACGGACCTGATCACTCGCTCGGCGGACCAGTACAACGCCACCGGGATCGTGGAGCGGGCGGAGGCCCTGGGTCTGGCCCCCTATGAGCTGCTCACCGCGGCGTCCCTGGTGGAGCGCGAGGCACCGGCCGGCGAATTCGACAAGGTCGCCCGCGTGATCCTCAACCGCCTTGCGGAGCCGATGCGGCTGGAGTTCGACTCCACGGTCAACTACGGCCTCAACGAGGTGGAGCTGGCCACCACCGACGAGGACCGTGCCGCGGAAACCCCGTGGAACACCTACGCCAAGGACGGCCTGCCCGAAACCCCGATCGCCTCCGCGTCGATCGAGGCGATCGAGGCGATGGAGCACCCGGCTGAAGGAAACTGGCTGTTCTTCGTCACGATCGATGAAGAGGGCACGACGGTGTTCAACGACACCTTCGAACAGCACCAGGAGGACGTGCAACGCGCCCTGGACTCCGGCATCCTGGACCACCAGCGATGAGCCCCGTCACTCACCGCGCGGCGGTGCTGGGCCAGCCCATCGAACACTCCCTGTCCCCGGTTCTCCACAATGCGGGTTACCGGGCGCTGGGCCTGGACGACTGGGGGTACGGCCGTTTCGACTGCTCCGCCGAACAGCTCCCGGGCCTGGTGAGCGGGGCAGATGAGAACTACGCCGGCTTCTCGGTGACCATGCCCGGCAAGTTCGCGGCCCTGGAATTTGCCACGGAATCCACCGAACGGGCCCGCGACATCGGCTCGGCCAACACCCTGGTCCGGATCCCCGGCGGTTGGCGGGCGGACAACACCGATTGTGACGGCATTGCCGGGGCCCTGACGGAATTGGTCGGCGGCGATCTCGACGGCATCGGCCACGTGCTGCTCATCGGCGGTGGCGGCACCGCTCGACCGGCGCTGTGGACCCTGGCCGCGGCCGGCGTCGGTGAGGTGACCGTGCTCAACCGCTCCGACCGCACCGAGGAGCTCCGACCCCTGGCGACGCGGCGGGGTGCGCAGTTCCGGATGGTCGATTTCAGTGCTGACCTGGCGGCCATTGCCGCTGAGGTGGATCTGATCGTCTCCACCGTGCCAGCCGCGAGCGTCGCCGGCCATGAACGCGACCTCGCCCACGCGCCGGTGTTCGACGTCATCTACGACCCCTGGCCCACACCGTTGACGGTGCAGGCGGCCGCGAACGGCTACCGGACCGTCGGGGGACACGTCATGCTCGCACACCAGGCTTACGGGCAATTCGAGCAGTTCACCGGGCGGGCCGCGCCGCGGGAAGCGATGTGGCAGGCCCTGCAGACGGCGCTGCAGGAGTAGCCGGGCCGCCCGTTCCGGGTTAATCTGCCCGTTGTGACCGGGGTGTCCGCGGGGGCGGGCGAAATTGGATGGGCCGTGGTGATCGCCGGATGGGCGGTGGCCCTGTGCGTCAGCGATCTCCGACGGCGCCGGCTACCGGATCTGCTGACTCTGCCCGCCATCCCCATCGTCTGGGGCGCGGCCGCGGGGCAGGCACCCATGGCGCTGCTCGGGGGAGTCGCGTGGGCGCTGCTCTATCTGATGCTGGCCGTGGGGGTCGGCGGCGTGGGCGGGGGAGACATCAAGCTGGCCGCCAGCCTCGGGGTGCTGGTTGTCTGGGGCGGGGGAGTTGTCGGTTGGCTGCTGGCTCTGTCCGGTGCCTCCCTGCTGTCGTTGACTACCGCCGTGCTCAGCCGTCGGTCGGCGGTCCCGCATGGGCCGGCGATGTTCGCGGGCAGTCTCTTCGGCGCAGTGCTCGGCGGACTGCCGTGACCCTGTGACACGGTGACCGTCGCTGGTGATCCCAGTCATGCCCGTCCCTGCCGCGGGGTTAGCGACTCCTGAGGATAAACGCAGGTAACGCACCATATCGGGTGTACTGCTCTCCGGTGTCCACCCCGCATGAGACAATGACTTCCATGCTTCGATGGACAACTGCAGGGGAATCTCACGGGCAGGCGCTGATCGCCATGCTCGAACACATGCCGGCCGGGGTGCCGGTCTCCCGGGAGGAGATCTCGGATCAGCTGGCCCGCCGCCGGCTGGGGTACGGCCGTGGCGCCCGCATGAAGTTCGAGGCCGATGAGCTCACGTTGCTGACCGGCATCCGTCATGGCAGGACACTCGGCAGCCCGATCTCGATCATGATCGGCAACACCGAGTGGCCGAAGTGGACCACCATCATGTCTCCGGAGGCCGTGGACCTGGCGGACGAGCAGGTGGCCAAGGAGATGAGTTCCGGTCGGGGCGCGAAGCTGACGCGGCCGCGGCCGGGCCACGCTGACTTCGCCGGCATGCTCAAGTATGACTTCGACGAGGCCCGCCCGGTCCTGGAACGTTCCTCGGCGCGGGAAACCGCGGCCCGCGTGGCCGCTGCCACGGTCGCCCGGTCCTTCCTGCGGGAGGTCCTGGGCGTGGAGGTCATCTCCCACGTGGTGTCCATCGGTCGCTCCGAGCCCTACTCCGGCCCGGCCCCGACCTTCGCGGACCAGGCCGGCATCGACGAATCCCCGGTCCGTGCCTTCGACCGGAACGCGGAGGAGTCAATGGTCGCGGAGATCGACGCCGCCAAGAAGTCCGGGGACACCCTCGGCGGCATCGTCGAGGTCGTGGTGGCGGGTCTGCCCATCGGCCTGGGTTCCCACATCTCGGGCCAGGACCGGTTGGACGGCCAGCTGGCCGCCGCCCTGATGAGCATTCAGTCCGTCAAGGGCGTGGAGGTCGGCGACGGTTTCGAGGAAGCCCGCCGCCGCGGCTCGGAGGCCCATGACGAGATGGTGCGTACCGAGGACGGGGTGACCCGAACCAGTAACCGGGCCGGTGGTCTGGAGGGCGGCATGACCAACGGGCAGATCCTGCGGGTGCGGGCCGGTTTCAAGCCGATCTCGACCGTGCCACGAGCGCTGAAGACCGTGGACATGGCGGACGGTACCGCCGCCACCGGTATCCACCAGCGCTCCGACGTGTGTGCGGTACCGGCTGGCGGTGTCGTCGCGGAGGCCATGGTCGCCCTGGTGCTCGCCCGGGCGGTGCTGGAGAAGTTCGGCGGCGATTCGCTGGCGGAGACCCGCCGGAACGTCAGCGGATACCTGGAACGAGTTGCGCAACGATTGGATTTCCATGACAACGTCGGCCCTGACGCCTGACCCGGAGGGAAGCACCCTGCCGCGGCCCCGGGTCGTTCTGGTGGGCCCTCCGGGAGCGGGGAAGACCACCATCGCCCGTCGCCTGGCGCGGGCATTGAACACCACCGTCGTGGACTCCGACGTCCTGATAGAGGACGCCACCGGGCGCACCTGCGGGGAGACCTTCGCGGAACTCGGGGAGACTACTTTCCGGGAGCTGGAGGCCGAACACGTCGCGGCGGCACTGCGCAACGGCGGTGTGGTCAGTCTCGGCGGGGGAGCCGTACTCACCGAATCCACCCGCCACCTGTTGGCGGACCACGTCGTCGTGTGGATCGACGTCTCCGTGGAGGAGGGGTACCGCCGCACCTCCGGGGACACCAGCCGCCCGATACTGGCGGCCGCGGATCCCCGGGCGCACTACCGCACCCTGCTGGAGACCCGCGCACCGCTGTACCAGGAGGTGGCGGATTTCCGGGTCCGCACCGACCGGCGTTCTCCCCAACAGGTGGTCGCCGAAGTCCTGGGACACCTGGACACCCTCACCTGAGCCGACCCTCATCCATATTGCTTTCCTGTCCCAGCCACATCAAACCAGGAGGAACCTGCCGCCATGACCATCATTGACGTCGCCGGTCCGAGCCCGTACCGGGTGCAGATCGACCACGATCTCAACCAGG
Source organism: Corynebacterium halotolerans (assembly GCF_050107895.1). Taxonomy (GTDB): domain Bacteria; phylum Actinomycetota; class Actinomycetes; order Mycobacteriales; family Mycobacteriaceae; genus Corynebacterium; species Corynebacterium halotolerans_B. The sequence continues at coordinate 305,616 of NZ_JBNILW010000001.1, forward strand.
CGATCGCCGATCGCGCCCTGACCACGGGAGCGAGCCAGGTGGCGGTCATCCATCAGCCCACGCTCGCCGCACCGGTGCGGGAGTTGACGGCGGTGCTGCAGGAGCGCGGGCTGAGGGTGGTCCTGATCGACGTCCCCGATGCCGAGGACGGCAAGTCCCTGGAGGTCGCCGGGCAGTGCTGGGACGCCCTGGGGCAGGTGGCCTTCGGACGCCGTGACGTCGTCATCGGTTTCGGCGGCGGCGCCGTCACCGACCTCGCTGGTTTCGTCGCCGCCGCCTGGATGCGGGGAGTGCAGATCATCCAGGTGCCCACCACTTTGTTGGCGATGGTGGACGCCGCCGTGGGCGGCAAGACCGGGATCAACACCGCGGCCGGCAAGAACCTGGTGGGCGCCTTCCACGAGCCGGACTCGGTGTTCATCGACCTCGACCGGCTGGCCACCTTGCCGGAGGATGAGATCATCGCGGGTTCCACGGAGATCATCAAGACCGGGTTCATCGCCGATCCCGTGATCCTGGAACGGTACGAGGACGACCCCGCAGCCTGCCTCCGGGCCGACGGGCACCTGCCCGAACTGATCGCCCGCTCGGTTCAGGTCAAGGCGGATGTGGTGGGGCAGGACCTCAAGGAGTCCGGACTGCGGGAGATCCTCAACTACGGTCACACCTTCGGTCATGCGGTGGAGCTGCGGGAGAACTACCGGTGGCGGCACGGCCGGGCAGTGGCGGTCGGCCTGATGTTCGTTGCCGAGCTCGCGGAGATCGCCGGGCTCATCGACCGGGAGCTGGTGGACCGCCACCGCCGCATCCTCAGCTCAGTGGGGCTGCCCACCACCTACGAGGCCGGGGTCTTCGAGGAACTGTTCGCGGGCATGACCCGGGACAAGAAGAACCGTGACGGCCGGATCAGGTTCGTGGTCCTCACGGGGGTGGGGGAGACGACCCGTCTCGAAGCCCCGGAACTGCACCAGTTGCAGACCGCCTACCAGCACATCAGCGAAGGAGAATAAGCACCGATGAAAGTACTCGTCATCAACGGACCCAACCTCAATCGCCTGGGCAAACGGCAGCCCGAGGTCTATGGATCGACCTCGCTGGCAGATGTCACCGGCATGATCGAGGACCACGCCACCCGGGTCGGCCTGACGGTGGAGTGCCGGCAGTCCAACGCGGAAGCCGATCTGCTCGACTGGGCCCACGAGGCCGCCGACGAAGACTGGGCCGTCATCGTCAACCCGGGCGGCTTCACCCACACCTCTGTGGCGTTGCGGGACGCCCTGGCGGAGGTGGCCGAGAAGCGCGGTTTCGTGGAGGTCCACATCTCCAACGTCCACGCCCGTGAGGAGTTCCGGCAGCACAGCTATCTCTCACCGCTCGCGAAGGGCGTGGTCGCCGGGCTCGGTATCCAGGGCTATATCGCCGCTCTGGACTACTTCGCGGCCAGCTGAGCATTCCGGAAGGTGGGGGTCAGAAGCCGCCACATTCAGCCGCAGCCACATCTAAGCTGGGGCTATCAATGGACACCGATATTCTCCGGACCTTGCGACGTGACGCTACTTCGAGTGGAACGCCGGCCGGATATTGAACCAAGTGGAGGATCATTCCGATGGCTCTCGCGGACACCCGTTTCGCTACCCGACGCCGTGCCCTGGCGGCCAAGCTTGCTGGTCAGCGCATCGACATGATGCTCGTGACGCAGCTGATCCACGTGCGGTACCTCTCCGGGTTCTCCGGTTCCAACGGTGCGCTGCTGCTCTCCAAGGATCTGAGCGCACGCATCTCCACCGACGGCCGGTACACCACCCAGATCGCGGAGGAGGTGCCGGACATTGAGGCGTTGATCGCCCGGCCCTGCCCGGAAGCTCTGCTGGGCAAGGTCGAGGGGCCGCGGCGCGTCGGCTTCGAGGCTGACTACGTCAGCGTCGCCCAACTCGCGGCCCTGGAGGAAGCCTGCGGTGACGATGTGCAGCTCATCCCCGTCTCCGGTGTCATCGAGGAGATCCGTCTGACCAAGGACAACATTGAGAAGGAACGCCTGCGTCAGGCCGCCGACGTCGCGGTGCAGGCCTTCGAAGGTCTGCTCGCCGCCGGCGAGCTCGCGGTGGGACGCACCGAACGCGACGTCGCCGCCGACCTGGAGTACCGGATGCGGCTCGGCGGAGCGGAACGCCCCTCCTTCGACACCATCGTGGCCTCGGGCCCGAACTCGGCAAAGCCACACCACGGCGCCGGCGACCGCGTCCTGGAAAGGGGGGACCTGGTCACCATCGACTTCGGCGCGCACTATCTCGGCTTCAACTCCGACATGACGCGGACGCTGGTGCTGGGACAGGCCGATGAGTTCGCGCGGGAGATCTATGATCTGGTCCTGCGTGCCCAGCTCGCGGGAGTGGCGGCCGCCACTCCCGGCACCGCACTGGTGGACGTGGACCGCGCCTGCCGGGACATCATCGAGGAAGCCGGCTACGGCGAGTACTTCGTGCACTCCACGGGGCATGGCGTGGGACTGGAGGTTCATGAGAAACCCGCCGCCTCCCGGTCCGGATCGGGCGAACTCGCCGAGGACATGACCCTGACCATTGAGCCGGGTATCTACGTCCCCGGTAAGGGCGGGGTGCGCATCGAGGACACCCTGATCATCACCCGCGGCGCACCCGAGATCATCACCGGTATCAGCAAGGACCTCCGCGTGTTGTAAGATAGCTAGGCTATTCGCACCAGGTCTTCGACCGCGTCAACAATCAAGCTTCAAGGGAGACTCTCAGTGGCTACCACCGCCGACTTCAAGAACGGTCTTGTCCTCAAGATCGATGGCAAGCTGCAGCAGATCGTCGAGTTCCAGCACGTCAAGCCGGGCAAGGGTCCTGCGTTCGTCCGCACCAAGCTCAAGGACGTCCTCACCGGCAAGTCCCTCGACAAGACGTGGAACGCCGGCGTCAAGGTCGAGACCGCGACCGTCGACCGCCGCGACATGACCTACCTGTACCACGACGGCTCCGCCTACGTGGTCATGGACGACAAGAACTACGAGCAGGTCGAGCTGGGCCCGGAGAAGTTCGGCGATTCCGCCGCTTTCCTGCTCGAGAACATGCCCGTCCAGGTGTCCTTCCACGAGGGTGAGCCGCTGTTCGCCGAGCTGCCGGTGTCCGTCGACCTCAAGATCGAGCACACCGACCCGGGCCTGCAGGGTGACCGCTCCACCGGTGGCAGCAAGCCCGCTCAGCTGGAGACCGGGGCAGAGATCCAGGTTCCCCTGTTCATCGAGACCGGCAACGTGGTGAAGGTGGACACCCGCAGCGGTGAGTACCTTTCACGGGTCAGCAACTAGATCCGGCGGTAGAGTATTTCCGTGAGTGATCAACCCAAGAACTGGCGCCGGCACGGCAAGCGTTACCGCGCCCGCCGCCGCGCCGTGGACATTCTCTTCGAGGCGGAGGCCCGGGACATCGACCCGGTCTCCATCGTCGAGGATCGCGTTGAACTGTCCTCCCGCCCGGAGCCGCAGGTAGCCCCGATCGCCGACTACACCCGCGATCTTGTCACCGGTGCCGCCACCGAGCTGGACCGCATCGACGAGACCATCGAGCGTTACCTCTCCGAGGACTGGGAACTGGACCGGCTGCCGGCAGTCGACCGCGCGATCCTGCGCATGTCCACCTGGGAACTGCTCTACAACCCGGGCGTGCCCAAGGGCACCGCCGTGGTGGAGGGGGTGGAGCTGGCCAGCGAGTACTCCAACGATGTTGCCTCGCCGTATATTCATGCGGTCCTGGACGACGTCGCAGAGGTCGTCGAGCAGCTGCGCGAGGAGATCGCGGGCGAGACTGCGCCCGTGGACACCGATGAGGCCCAGGATCCCGAGTCCAGCGACACCGACGTCCCGGTCGCGGATCCGGCGGAGGACGAAAAACCGGTGCCGGAAGACACGGCCGACGCCGTGGCCACTGGCCAGCCGGAGACCGGCGACGAGACTCCGGAGCACCGCGAAGACTGATCCCCACCGGATCACGAGACTTCGTCCGGTACCCGCCCGAGTGCTGCATCCGCAGCCGGGGCGGGTTCTTCCGTGGGGTGCCCCGGGCCGAAGTACAGTCCCGTCGTTGCCGGAAGAGCCATGGATGTCCGGGCCGGGGTGGCTGGGAGCAGTCGGGATCAGCTGACGGTCTTCTTCCGTCGGAACCACCACCGGCGCGGTTTGTTCTCTGTCAGGTGCTTACCCAGCACCTGCTCACCGCGGCGGAACGTAAACGTCATCACCGCTCCTTCCCGGGAGGGGTCGGCCACGAGCTCGTGCCCGGCTGCAGTGGCGTCGTCGGGCACGTTCCGGTACGCCTGCGGGCAGTCTGTCTGCACCTTCAGGAGTTCCCCCGGCTGCAGGCCGTGCAGTGCCTCCAGGGTGTGGATGACCGGATATGGGCAGGATTCCCCGCGCAGGTCCAGGGCGTAGTAGTCAGGGGTGCTCATCTGACAAGCTCCATTCTCGTGCTCTCGTGCACACGGTCTTTCCGGCTCCGGCGAAGTGGCGTGGCCGCCAGCCACCATACTCCGAGGAGAGCCAGGGAGAAGAGCAGAGCCGGCCAGGGTCCCCACGCTTCGAAGAAGTTGAAGGTCGGCGAAGCGGCCACCAGCGTGTCATGGATGCTCCAGTGATCCCAGCCGTACGCCAGTACCGTCGCGCCGACGATGTTGCCGATGAACGCGACGACGGCGACGATCTGTCCTTCCATCGCCCGGTACATCATGCCGGTTTCACACGCACCGGCCATAATGATCCCGATACCGAACATCAGCCCGCCGATGACGGTGCCGATGCCCGCCGGTTTGGAGATCGGCGGCATGCCGCCGATCTGGAGGACCAGCCACGTGGTGATCACGGCTGCCGCCAGTCCGATGATCAGGGCATCGTTCAACTTGGTTTTGCGCGTCACCCACAGGTCGCGGAATGCCGCGGTGAAACAGATCTGCCCGCGCTGGATCAAGATCCCGAAGACGGTGCCGAACAGGATCGCGGTGGAGAGCATCCCATGTCCGGTGGACAGGTACATGATCACTGCCACCAGTAGAGTTGCAACGACGATGGCGGCGATCGTGCGGTGCGTCATCTTCTTCTTACCCGCATCAGCCGGGGCGGCGGACTTTCCCGGGGTCACCGGCACCGGGCGGGTGGGGCCACGCCACCACCGTTGCCGGATGACCTTCACTCCCACGAGTGTGCCCAGCGCAGTGGCGGCAGTGAAGATCCACGCGTGCAGGGAGAACTGCGGTACGCCGGTGAACAGGGCTGCCAGGTTGCAGCCGTACGCGAGACGGGCACCGAACCCGGCGATGATTCCTCCTGCCAGGGCTTGGGCGAAGCGACGCTTCAGCGGTGGCATCCGGAACCGGAAGTCACCCGAGTACAGGGCCGCGATCAGCGAGCCCGTGAGCATCGCGATCACGATCCAACCATCCGTGCGGTCGAGGGGAGAGCCGTCCAGCGTGGTGACTTCCCGGTAATACTGCCAGCTCTGGGCATCTGCCCCGAACCACTGCACGACGTGCCCGCCGAGACGGGTGAACTCGCCGGTCACCGCCCACACAGTACCGGTAATGGCGAAGTAGATGGCGGACAGGATACCCAGGACAGCGAAAACCGGGCCCGGGGCAAGTCCGACGCGGGCGCGGTACATCGCGTCATGAGACTGAAAGTGTGACACGTATTCTGACGGTAGCAGTGAGCGGTGGCACCCGGCTTTCGGCCCGGGTCCGTTCCCGTAGGTGCGGATGCCGCCGGACCCAGGATCTGCGGCGCCAGTCATTCACCCGGGACCGGAAACGCACGGTACAGTCGTCGCCCAGCTTGTCGTGGTGGATGGTTGTAGTGGCGTCACCCGATACCGGGCGCTGCACCCGGATCCGAATAGCTTTCTCTGTCCCAGCTCCGTCGGGTCGGCCCGCAATCCTGCACCCTGAAATCCTTTAGACTCTCGGCATGGTGGATTTCAGCATTGCAGACGCACAAGGAAACCTCGTCGGCCCGAACTTCCGGTTAGCCGGGGTGCACCCCGGCACCACACCGGGCTTCTCCGGCGATGACGAGGATCTCGAGGAGGCCTTCACCGCACCTGACGAAGAGCTGCTGGATCTGCAGAAGAAGCTGCACGCCAACGCCACCGTCGGTGTGGAGGACACCGGATCGCTGCTGGTGATCCTGCAGGGGACCGACACCTCAGGCAAGGGTGGGGTGGTCCGGCACGTGTTCGGTCTGTTCCCGCCGGTGGGACTCGACCTGGCGAATTTCGGCCGACCCACCGACGAAGAACTTGAGCATGACTTTCTGTGGCGGATCCGACCGCACGCCCCGGAGCCGGGCCGCATCGCGGTCTGGGACCGCTCGCATTATGAGGACGTGCTGGTGCAACGGGTCCACGAGATGGTCTCCGCCGAGGAGATCGAGCGCCGCTACGGCGCGATCACGGAGTTTGAGTGGGAGCTGGCGCAACGCGGCACCCGGATCATCAAGGTGATGCTGCACATCTCCAAGGAGTTCCAGGAGGAGAACCTCCGGGAACGGCTGGAGAAGAAGAGCAAGCGCTGGAAATACGATCCCAATGACGTGACGGACAGGGCGTACTGGGATGAGTACCAGGAGGCCTTCGAGCTCGCGCTGCGTCGGACCTCCACGGCTTATGCGCCGTGGTACTGCGTCCCCAGCGATGACAAGGACTATGCCCGCATGGTGGTCAAGTACCTGGTGCTTGACGCCCTGCGGGAGATGAAGCTGGAGTGGCCGGAGGTCGAATTCGACCCGGAAACGGAACTGGAACGCCTGCGGGACTCCTGAATTCCCCCGGCCCTGCAGCAGGGCCGGCACCAGCCTGGTGCGCAGCCCGGGGGTTACTGTCCCTCGGTTTGGTTCCGGATGACTTCAGCGGCCTCCGTCACGGCCCCTTGGCCGGCCAACACGGTGTCCACGGCTTCCTGCACCGCCGTGCGGAGCTGCCGGTCGGTCATCCCGGCAGCCACTAGAATCTCGCGTTCGGTCCGGATGATCAGGGTGTCCGTTCGGTCCACCACCGTGGACTTGCAGGCGAAACTGTAGCTGTTGACGTGATTGCAGGCCAGGTGGAGCATCGGGTTGCCTTCGGCGGTGGCCTGCTCAGTGGGCACATCCGCGCGGACAATCAGCACCGAGTTCAGCAGGGCGAAGGTGACCTGCGTGCCGTTGAGGTTGGCGCTGGCCACGTTGCCCTGCTCGGCGGGGAAGAGTTCGATCCCGAAGTCCGTCATCACCTGGGTGAGGCGTTCGAAGGACACCGCGGTCAGGGGCTGATCGTTGTAGTCGATGGCGGTCTCGCCGGCCGTGTCGGGGTTGTCAGTGCTCATGGTGTGGCTCCTCCCACGTGACCAGTTCAGGGAATTCGCTTTCCACCCACTGGAAACAGCTGTTGACGGCGTCCAGCGTGGACATGACGAAAGCGCCGATCTGATTGCGACTCATGCCGTAGGTGGTGTTGATCTGCCGCTGCGCGGACAGGGCCAGTTTCCCCGTGGTGGCTTCGAAGAAACGCAGCGTCGGGGTGAACTGCGACAGATTCCACTCATTCACGGCGGCCAGCAGCTTCGGAGCCTGCTCTGCGACGGGGGTGCCACGCCACATCGAGTCGAAGGTGAGGTGCTCCTCGTCCACGGCGAAGGAGATGGCCACGTTGACGAACCCGGTGCGGACCATCACCTGGGACTGCCGACCATCGGGTGCAGGGACATCCTCCAGGCGGTACTGGAGGTTTTCGGACTCAAGGATCTCGGCCACCCGTTCAGGTGTCACGGCCGCGATCGGCGTATCAGGCTCTCTCGCCGGTTCGGTGTCAGTCACGCCGGGTTCGTTTCCTTTGGGCGTCGGGGACGGGGGTACCGGGCCAAGTCTAGCCATCGGTCCCGGCCCCGGTCCCGGCGGCTTCATCTCTGCCGTCCGGCCCGGGATCCTCCCCGGCTCCGGCGTCTTCCGACGCATTCGTCTGATTCATCTGGTCCCCGGTGCCCCACAGTTCCTCATAACCGAGCTCGTGGGCTAAGGCGGGGGAGACGGTGGGGTAGCGGAAATGGTGCTGCAGCTGCTGCAGCAGCTTGGGCTGCACGTGCTGGTTGGCCATGGCCAGTTCAGCGGCGCCCTCCCTGCCCAGTAGCATCTTCGGCCCCAGGGCGGGAATCTGGATGAAGGCGGGGCGGTGCAGCTCCCGGGACAGGGCGGTGACCATGTCCCGGTTGATCACGGCGTTCGGGGCCACCGCGTTGACGGGCCCGGTCAGGGCGTCGTCCAGGATGGCGCGGACGTAGATGTCGGTGAGATCGTCCAGGGCGATCCAGGACATCCAGAAGTTGCCGTCGCCGAAATTTCCGCCCAGTCCGGCGGAGAACAGGGTGCGCAGCGGTGGCAGGAGACCTCCCCGGCCGCTGAGAACCAGGCCGGTGCGTAGCTGGGCCACCCGGGCACCCGATTCGGCGGCTGCCCCGGTGGCGCTCTCCCAGTCCCGGACGGTGTCGGCCAGAAATCCCTCGCCGGGTTCGGAATCTTCGGACAGGAGTTCCTCACCTCGGTCGGCGCCGTAATAGCCGATCGCTGAAGCGGAGACCATCCGCCGGCAGGTGGGGGAGTCGGCCACCAGTTGCGCGAGGCGCCGGGTGGGCTCGATCCGACTGTCCCGGATGGCGGCCTTGTGGGCCTCGTTGAAACGTCCGGAAATAGGCTCGCCCGCGAGGTGGACCAGCACGTCCACCCCCGTCAGGAGGTCCCGATCCGGGTAGTGCGGGTCCCAGTGGCGCTGCCCGGGTTTGGGTTCCCTGCGCACCAGTTGGATGACCTGGTGGCCCATCGTGGTCAGTTGCGCGGTCAGGGCCCGGCCGACCAGTCCGCGGGAGCCGGTCATCGCCACCACCAGTGGACGCTGGCGTGCGGGGTCCGTCTCATCGGCCGCGTAGCCGCGGCTGCGGTGGATTGCCCGGATGTCCTCGATCAACTGGTGCTGCCGGAAGGCGAACATGGCGTTGAGGGTGCCCGCGGGCAACCGGGTGGTGACGTTGTCGGTGATCAGGGTGCCGTCCGGGTGGTCCGCGAACTCGTGGCTGTGCCGCCAGTTCGCCACCGCTTTGAACGGGGCGCTGGTGCACACGTCGGTGAACCGGTGTCCCCGGTGATAGGCGGAGAGATCGTGCTGGGAGACCCATTTCAGCCCGGCGGGCAGGGAGAAGACGGTCTTGCCGTCGGCCAGCCGTTCCGCCTGCCTGATCGGCACCATGGGGATGAACGGTGGCGCCAACCTGGCGAGGGCGCCGGGGCGGGTGTGCCACTCCCACACGAACTCGCGGTCGGCCGGGACTACGTGGCTGGCGGTCAGGCTCATCGGCTGGCCCTCCCTCTGGTGGCATTACGGGGGTGTACTGGCATGACGGCATGCTAGGATGTGGACTGTCTTCAAGCATAGACAAAGTCTTTCGACCCATTTTCGACATCCTTTAACGGACCGCCCAGAGAGGCGGGGAAGGAGGTCACGATGAGCGAATCCGACGACACAGCGAACACCGTCGAGCTACTCAGCTCCGACGAGGTCCGTCGTACCGTCGCGCGCATCGCGCACCAGATCATTGAACAGACGGCATTGGACTCCGAGGACGCCCCCAGGGTCATCCTGCTGGGCATACCCTCCGGCGGAGTGCCGCTCGCCAGGCGGCTGGCGGCCAAGATCGGGGAGTTCACGGGGGTGACGGTGCCCACCGGTGCCCTCGATATCACCCTCTACCGCGACGACCTGCGCACCAAGCCCCACCGCGCCCTGCGCCCCACCAGCATTCCCGCCGGCGGCATCGATGACGCGGTGGTCATCCTCGTCGACGATGTGCTCTACACCGGCCGCACGGTCCGGGCGGCCTTCGACGCGCTCGGTGACCTCGGTTCCTACCGGGCGATCCAGCTGGCGGTTCTGATCGACCGGGGCCACCGGCAGCTGCCGATCCGGGCGAACTACGTGGGCAAGAACATCCCCACCGCCCGCAGCGAGGACGTCGATGTGCTCCTGTCGGAGATCGACGAGCGCGACGCCGTGCTGCTGACGCGGCCGGTCGAGGATACCCGGGAGGTGCGCCCGTGAAGCACCTGCTGTCCATCGCGGATCTGAACAAGGATGAACTGACCGGACTGCTGGATGAGGCCGACCGCTTCCGGGAGGCCCTGGCGGGCCGGGAGATCAAGAAGCTGCCGACCCTGCGGGGCCGGACGATCTTCACGATGTTCTACGAGAACTCCACCCGTACCCGCGCCTCCTTCGAGACCGCCGGCAAGTGGATGAGCGCGGACGTCATCAACATCTCCGCCTCCTCGTCCTCGGTGAAGAAGGGCGAGTCCCTGAAGGACACCGGCGCAACGCTGGCGGCCATCGGGGCGGACGCGATCATCGTGCGCCACCCCGCCTCGGGGGCGGCGCAGCAGCTGGCCGGCTGGCTGGCCCCCGAGGGCGTGGGCCCCAGCATCATCAACGCCGGTGACGGCTCCCACCAGCACCCCACGCAGGCGTTGCTCGACGCCGCGACGATCCGGCAGCGCCTCGGCGGCGTCGACGGACGTAAGGTCGTCATCGTCGGGGACAGCCTGCACTCCCGGGTGGTCCGCTCCAACGTCGACCTGCTGAGCACCCTCGGCGCGGAGGTCGTGCTGGTCGCCCCGCCGACCCTGTTGCCCTTCGGCGTCGAGAACTGGCCGGTGCGCACCACCTTCGACCTCGACGCGGAGATCCCCGACGCCGACGTCGTGATGATGCTGCGGGTGCAGGCCGAGCGCATGCACGGCGGGTTCTTCCCGTCTCACCGCGAGTACGCCACATTGTTCGGGCTGTCCAGACAGCGTTCGGCAGCCATGAAGGAGGGGGCGATCGTCATGCACCCGGGACCGATGCTGCGCGGCATGGAAATCAACCACGATGTCGCCGACGCCCCGCACACCGCGGTGCTGCAGCAGGTCGCCAATGGCGTGCACGTTCGTATGGCGGTGCTGTTCACCCTGCTCGTGGGTGCCGGCGCCTCCGGGTTCTAGTCCGGTCACCGGAAAGAAAGACGAGAGACAATCATGACTGACACCACCACCGACCGCGCCTACCCGGCCACCGGCGCGCTCGCCACCGCGGAAAACGCGACCCTGCTGCTCACCAACGTCCGCCCCTACGGCGAAGGCGAGCCGGTCAACGTACTCATCCGCGACGGGCGGATCGCCGATCTCGACGCCGCCGACGACACGCCCGCCGACGACACCGTCGACGGCCACGGCGGAGTGCTCCTGCCGGGCCTGGTGGACATGCACGTCCACCTGCGGGAACCCGGCCGCGAGGACACCGAGACCATCGCCACCGGCTCAGCCGCGGCAGCCAAGGGCGGGTTCACCGCCGTGTTCACCATGGCCAACACCTCACCGGTGATGGACCAGCCCGTCATCGCCGAGGGCGTCTGGCACAAGGGCCAGCACACCAACCTCTGTGACGTACACCCGGTCGGCTCCATCACCAAGGGACTCGCCGGTGAGGAACTGACCGAGTTCGGCATGATGGCCGCCTCCGACGCCAAGGTGCGGATGTTCTCCGACGACGGCAAGTGCGTCGCGGACCCGTTGCTGATGCGCCGGGCCATCGAGTACGCCAAGGGACTCGACGTCCTGCTGGCGCAGCACTGTGAGGAACCCCGGCTCACCGAGGGCGCCGTGGCCCACGAGGGGGAAACCGCGGCCCGTCTCGGGCTGCGCGGCTGGCCCCGGGTGGCCGAGGAGTCCATCGTGGCCCGCGACGCTTTGCTGGCCCGGGACTACGGCAACCGTGTGCACATCTGCCACGCCTCCACCGAGGGCACCGTCGAACTGCTCAAGTGGGCCAAGGCCCAGGACATCCCGTTGTCCGCCGAGGTGACGCCGCACCACCTGATCCTCACCGATGAGCGCCTGCACACCTACGACGGCGTCAACCGCGTCAACCCGCCGCTGCGCGAGGAGCGCGACACCTTAGCCCTGCGCCAGGCACTGCTGGACGGGACCATCGACTGCGTGGCCACCGACCACGCCCCGCACGGTTCCGAGGACAAGTGCGTGGAATTCGAGCACGCCAAACCGGGGATGCTCGGCCTGGAGACCTCGTTGGCGATCATCGCGGAGACCTTCGTACGATCCGGTCTGGCCGACTGGCGCTGGGTGGCCAAGGTGATGAGTGAGCGCCCCGCGGAACTGACCCGCCTGCCCGGCCACGGTCGCCCCATCGCGGTCGGGGAGCCGGCCAACCTCTGCGTGGTGGATCCGGACGCCGCCTGGACCGCCCACGGCGCCGACATGGCCTCCAAGGCGGAAAACACCCCGTATGAGGGGATGGGCTTCGGCGCGCGCGTGCGAACCACCGTCCTGCGCGGCCGTGTCACCTGCCGCGACGGTGAGCCGGCGGCCCCCGCCCCCGATCTCGCATAAAATACAAAGCAGTGAATCCTATACAATTCGTGGAGCAACACCCCCAGTCGAAAGGTGACGCCTTGACGTCTACTACTGACCATGCCCTGCTGGTTCTCGCCGACGGCCGCGTCTTCCGCGGTCGCGGTTTCGGAGCTACCGGCACCACCCTCGGAGAGGCCGTCTTCACCACCGGCATGTCCGGATACCAGGAGACCATGACGGACCCCTCCTTCCACCGTCAGCTGGTCACGCTGACCGCCCCCCAGATCGGTAACACCGGCTGGAATGACGAGGACAGCGAATCCCGGGACGGCTGCATCTGGGCCGCGGGCCTCATCATCCGTGACCTCGCGGTCCGGGTGTCGAATTTCCGTGCCACCCGCAGTCTCGAGGACGAGATGAAGGCCCAGGGGATCATCGGTATCCGGGGCATCGACACCCGCGCGCTGACCCGCCACCTGCGTGACCACGGTTCCATCGCCGCCGGCATCTTCTCCGGTGAGGCCGCCGCCCGCGACGTCGACGAGCTGCTCGCCGAGGTCAAGGCCCAGCCGCCGATGTCCGGCGCCGACCTGGCGGCCGAGGTCACCACCGACGCGCTCTACACCCTCGAGCCCGAGGGGGAGGCGAAGTACACCGTGGTCGCCTATGACATGGGCATCAAGACCGCGACCCCGCGCAGCCTCGTGCAGCGCGGCGTGCGCACCGTCGTCGTGCCGGCCGACACCCCCTTCGCCGAGATCCAGCAGCACAAGCCGGACGGCGTGTTCATCTCCAACGGCCCCGGCGACCCCGCCACCGCCGACACCATGGTCGGCATCGTCCGCGAGATCCTGGCGGCGGACCTGCCACTGTTCGGCATCTGCTTCGGCAACCAGATCCTCGGTCGCGCCTTCGGCATGGACACCTACAAGCTGAAGTTCGGGCACCGCGGCATCAACGTGCCGGTGATCAACCACCAGACCGGCCGGATCGACATCACCTCGCAGAACCACGGCTTCGCCCTGCAGGGCAAGCCCGGCGAGACCTTCGACACCGATTTCGGTCCCGCCCAGGTCACCCACACCTGCCTCAACGACGACTGCGTCGAGGGGGTGGCCCTGGAAAGCGGCCGCGCCTTCGCCGTGCAGTACCACCCGGAGTCCGCGGCCGGCCCGCACGACGCCAACCCACTGTTCGACCAGTTCCTCGAGCTCATGTCCGCCCAGCAGAAGACCACCCAGGAGGGTTAAGAACACATGCCCAAGCGCAACGACATCAACCACGTCCTGGTCATCGGATCGGGCCCGATCGTCATCGGTCAGGCCTGCGAGTTCGACTACTCCGGCACCCAGGCGTGCCGGGTGCTGAAGGAGGAGGGCCTGCGGGTCACCCTCATCAACTCCAACCCGGCCACCATCATGACCGACCCGGAGTTCGCCGACCACACCTACGTCGAGCCCATCGAGCCCGACTACATCGACAAGATCTTCGCCAAGGAGGCCGAGCAGGGTCACCCGATCGACGCCGTCCTGGCCACCCTGGGCGGGCAGACCGCCCTGAACGCCGCCATCCAGCTGGACCGCCTGGGCATCCTCGACAAGCACGGCGTGGAGCTGATCGGCGCGGACATCGACGCCATCGAGCGCGGCGAGGACCGGCAGAAGTTCAAGGACATCGTCGCTTCCATCGGCGGTGCGTCCGCCCGCTCCCGGGTCTGCCACAACATGGACGAGGTCCATGAGACCGTCGCCGAGCTCGGTCTGCCCGTCGTGGTCCGCCCCTCCTTCACCATGGGCGGACTCGGTTCCGGCCTGGCCTACAACAACGAGGACCTGGACCGCATCGCCGGCGGTGGCCTGGCCGCCTCGCCCGAGGCCAACGTCCTGATCGAGGAGTCCATCCTCGGCTGGAAGGAGTTCGAGCTGGAGCTCATGCGCGACGCCGACGACAACGTCGTGGTCATCTGCTCCATCGAGAATGTCGACGCCATGGGCGTGCACACCGGTGACTCCGTGACCGTGGCGCCGTCCATGACCCTGACCGACCGCGAGTTCCAGACCATGCGGGACCAGGGCATCGCGATCATCCGCGAGGTCGGCGTGGACACCGGCGGCTGCAACATCCAGTTCGCCATCAACCCCGCCGACGGCCGCCTGGTCACCATCGAGATGAACCCGCGTGTGTCGCGCTCCTCGGCCCTGGCGTCGAAGGCCACCGGTTTCCCGATCGCCAAGATCGCCGCGAAGCTGGCCATCGGCTACACCCTGGACGAGATCACCAACGACATCACCGGCTCCACCCCGGCCGCCTTCGAACCGACCCTGGACTACGTGATCGTCAAGGCCCCGCGCTTCGCCTTCGAGAAGTTCCCCGGCGCCGACGACACCCTGACCACCACCATGAAATCCGTGGGGGAGGCCATGGGCATCGGCCGCAACTACGTCTCCGCGCTGAACAAGACCATGCGTTCGCTGGAGACCAAGGCCACCGGCTTCTGGACCGTCTCCGACGAGGCCGTCGCCGGTGAGCGCGCCACCGACGTGGCCGCCGTGCTCGAGGACCTCCAGCGCCCCACCGAGGGACGCATGTACGACGTCGAGCTGGCCCTGCGGCTCGGCGCCACCATCGAGCAGGTCCACGAGGCCTCCGGCATCGACCCCTGGTTCCTGGCCGAGCTGCAGACCGTCGTCGACTTCCGCCGCACGCTGATCGACGCCCCGGTCCTCGACGCGGACCTGCTGCGCGAGGCCAAGTATCACGGCCTGTCCGACGCCCAGATCGCGGCCCTGCGCCCCGAGTTCGCCGGTGAGGACGGCGTGCGCAGCCTGCGCTGGTCCCTGGGCATCCGCCCGGTGTTCAAGACGGTGGACACCTGCGCCGCCGAGTTCGAGGCCCGGACCCCGTACCACTACTCGGCCTACGAGCTCGATCCGGGCGCCGAGTCCGAGGTCGAGCCCCAGACCGAGAAGGACAAGGTCATCATCCTGGGCTCCGGTCCGAACCGCATCGGCCAGGGCATCGAGTTCGACTACTCCTGCGTCCACGCCGCCCTGGAACTGTCCCGCGTCGGGTACGAGACCGTCATGGTCAACTGCAACCCGGAGACCGTCTCCACCGACTACGACACGGCCGACCGCCTCTACTTCGAGCCGCTGACCTTCGAGGACGTCATGGAGGTCTACCACGCGGAGTCCCAGTCCGGCACCGTCGCCGGCGTGATCGTCCAGCTCGGCGGACAGACCCCGCTGGGCCTGGCCCAGCGCCTGCAGGACGCCGGGGTGCCCGTGGTGGGCACTTCCCCGGAGGCCATCAACCTGGCAGAGGACCGCGGCGAGTTCGGTGAGGTCCTGCACCGCGCCAGCCTGCCCGCGCCCGCCTTCGGCACCGCCACCTCCTTCCCGGAGGCGAAGGCCGTGGCCGGCGAGATCGGTTACCCCGTCCTGGTGCGCCCCTCCTACGTGCTGGGCGGCCGCGGCATGGAGATCGTCTACGACGAGACCTCGCTCGAGGACTACATCAACCGGGCGACGGAACTCAACACCGATCACCCGGTGCTGGTCGACCGCTTCCTGGACTCGGCCATCGAGATCGACGTCGACGCCCTCTGCGACGGCGAGAACGTCTACCTGGCCGGCGTCATGGAGCACATCGAGGAGGCCGGCGTACACTCCGGTGACTCCGCCTGCGCCCTGCCGCCGATGACCCTGGGCGCCGAGGACATCGAGAAGGTCCGTCGGTCCACCGCCGCGCTGGCCCACGGCATCGGCGTCAAGGGCCTGATGAACGTCCAGTTCGCCCTGAAGGACGACATCCTCTACGTCATCGAGGCCAACCCGCGTGCCTCGCGCACCGTGCCGTTCGTGTCCAAGGCCACCGGCGTGCACCTGGCCAAGGCCGCCTCCCGCATCATGCTGGGCGCCACCCTGCCGGAGCTGCAGGCCGAGGGCATGATCCCGACCTCCTACGACGGTGGCTCGCTGCCGCTGGACGCCCCGATCGCCGTCAAGGAGGCCGTGCTGCCGTTCAACCGCTTCCGCCGCGAGGACGGCACCATGCTGGACACCCTGCTGAGCCCGGAGATGAAGTCCACCGGTGAGGTCATGGGGCTGGCCGGCAACTTCGGCGCCGCCTACGCCAAGGCCGAGGCCGGTGCCTTCGGCGCGCTGCCGACGGAGGGCACGGTGTTCGTCTCCGTGGCCAACCGCGACAAGCGCACCGTGATCCTGCCGATCCAGCAGCTGGCCGCCCGCGGTTTCCACATCCTGGCCACCGCCGGCACCGCCGCGATGCTGCAGCGCAACGGTATCGAGTGCGAGACCGTGCTCAAGCAGAACGAGGTCAAGGCAGGGGCCCAGGGCCAGTCCATCGTCGATCTCATCAAGGACGGTCGGGTGGACCTGATCCTGAACACCCCGGCCGGTTCCGCCGGGGCCCGCCACGACGGCTACGACATCCGCGGTGCCGCCGTGTCCCAGGGCGTGCCGCTGGTGACCACCGTCCAGGGCATCACCGCCGCCGTCCAGGGCATCGAGGCGCTGCGCAACAGCGAGCTGAGTGTGCGCGCCCTGCAGGAGCTCGAGCACACCGTGGTGGGGCAGCAGTAGTGGCCGGTGACCAGGTGGTGACCTTCGGCGAGCGGCTGCGCGACCTGGCCGCCGAACGAGGCCGGCTGTGCGTGGGTATCGACCCGCACCCGGAGCTACTGGAGTCCTGGGGACTGCGTGACGACGCCGCGGGGCTGGCGGAGTTCAGCCGGATCTGCGTGGCCGCGTTCGGCGGCACCGCCGCGCTGGTCAAGCCCCAGGTGGCGTTCTACGAGCGCTTCGGCTCGGCCGGCTTCGCCGTGCTGGAGGAGACGATCGCCGCACTGCGCACGGCAGGCTGCCTGGTGGTGGCCGACGCCAAGCGCGGTGACATCGGTTCCACCATGGCCGGCTATGCCCGGGCGTGGCTCGCCGACGGCTCCCCGCTGCTCTCCGACGCCGTGACCGTCTCGCCGTACCTGGGGGTGGGCGCACTGCGTCCGGTCCTGGAGCTGGCGGAGGAGACCGGTCGGGGAGTGTTCGTCCTGGCCGCGACCTCCAATCCGGAGGCGGTGGAACTGCAGTCGATCACCGGCGCGGACGGCCGCACGCTGGCCCAGCGGGTGGTCGACGAGCTCGCCGGATACAACGCCGCGCACGGTAGCCAGGGCCGGGCCGGCAACCTGGGCGTCGTCGTCGGGGCGACCCTGGGGGCGCCGCCGAGCCTGGCGGAGCTCAACGGCCCGGTGCTGCTGCCCGGCGTGGGCGCCCAGGGTGCCACCGCCGTGGACGTCGACCGGGTTGCCGCCGGCGTGGCGGGTCTGGCGTTCCCGAACATCTCCCGGGCGATCCTCACGGCCGGGCCGGAGGTTGCTGACCTGCGGAAAGCCGTGGCCGACGCGGCCGTGGATTTCCCTGGTTTGCCCAGGTGAGTGCCTCAGGTGCACGACCTGCTAGTTTGTGAAATGCAACGCGTTGACGTGCTCAAACACGCACGAAATGCGGGTTGTAATTCGCTCTAGTGCTAGACTGATCGAAACTCGGCGGGGACGGTTACTCGTGTCCCAGCGGTTCCGTCCCGTCGATGTCTGGTACACCATGTACTGGTAGAACATCCCATTAATCTGAATCGGAGGAACCCGTGGCCCTTCCCAAGTTGACCGATGAGCAGCGCAAGGAAGCCCTCGCAAAGGCTGCTGAGGCCCGCAAGGCTCGTGCGGAGCTGAAGGAGAACCTCAAGCGAGGCGACACCAACCTCAAGGCCGTGCTGGACAAGGCACAGACCGACGAGATCATCGGCAAGACCAAGGTTTCCGCCCTGCTCGAGGCCCTGCCGAAGGTGGGCAAGGTGAAGGCCAAGGAGATCATGGAGGAGCTGGAGATCGCCCAGACCCGTCGTCTGCGCGGCCTCGGTGAGCGCCAGCGTCGTGCCCTGCTGGAGCGCTTCGGATTCTCCGAGGACTAGGAGCATGATCGGCGATAACCCCCAGGCTCAGCTGGTCGTTCTGGCCGGCCCCTCGGCCGTGGGTAAATCCACGGTGGTTAATCGCCTTCGCAGTGATGTCGCGAACCTGTACTTCAGCGTCTCCATGACCACCCGGGCACCGCGTCCCGGGGAGGTTGAGGGGCGCGATTACTACTACGTCAGCCCCGAGGTGTTCCAGGCGACGATCGACTGTGGTGACATGCTCGAGTGGGCGGAGATCCACGGTGGGCTGCAGCGGTCCGGCACCCCGGCGGCACCGGTCAAGAAGGCCCTCGCTGAGGGGCGCCCGGTGCTGGTCGAGGTGGACCTCGAGGGCGCGCGAAACGTCGCCCAGATGCTGCCGGCGGCCCGGACCGTGTTTCTGGCCCCGCCGAACTGGGAGACCCTCGTGGAACGGTTGACCGGCCGGGGAACGGAACCGGAGGACGTGATCGCACGCCGTCTGGAGACCGCCCGCGCTGAGCTGGCCGCACAGGATGAGTTCGATTACGTGGTGGTCAACGACAACGTCGATGACGCTGTTTCGGCCATCAGTGATATCCTGCAGGGCAGATGACCTTAGCACCTGTCAAGGTGGGTGTGCCCGGCGCCGGGTGGCGGCGGGTGAGAAGAAGTGTTTTCAAGTGAAAAGGTGTACGTGACCAACGTGAGCAACGAGATCCCGAAGGCCGAGGCCGTGTACGACACGCCGATTGGCATCACCGCCCCGCCGATCGACGAACTGCTGGAGAAGGTCTCCTCCAAGTACGCTCTGGCGATCTTCGCGGCGAAGCGCGCGCGTCAGATCAACAGCTACTACCAGCAGGCGGACGAGGGAGTCTTCGAGTTCGTCGGTCCGCTGGTGACCCCGGAGCCGGGGGAGAAGCCGCTGTCGATCGCCCTGCGCGAGATCGACGCTGACCTCCTCGACCACGAGGAAGGCCAGTAGGCCCACCGCGTCGCCCGGCGATGCGGCCCGACCGCTCGCTGACGGCCCCGGTACCGTGCTTCCTGCAAAAAAGGGAGTGCGGTACCGGGGCCGTCGTCGTATTCTGGGTAGGCTCGAGGCGGACAGAATTTCCTCCCGGCAGCAGTCGGCAACCCAGGTGAGGTGCGAGAGCAAGTGAGTCAGCCCAGCGGCCAGCAGGCAAGGAAAATCGTGGTGGGGGTCGCCGGTGGCATCGCCGCCTACAAGGCCTGCCATGTGGTGCGCGACCTCAAGGAACACGGCGACGACGTCCGGGTGGTGCCCACCGAGTCCGCCTTGAACTTCGTCGGTGCCGCCACCTTCGAGGCCCTCTCGGGCCATCCCGTGGCCACCACGGTCTTCGATGCCGTCGACCAGGTCCAGCACGTCCGCGTGGGGCAGGAGGCGGACGCCATCGTCATCGCCCCGGCCACCGCGGATCTGATCGCCCGGCTGGCGATCGGACGCGCGGATGACCTGCTCACGGCCACCGTGCTCGTGGCCACCTGCCCGGTGATCGTGGTCCCGGCCATGCACACCGAGATGTGGTACAACGCCGCCACCCGGGAGAACGTGTCCACCCTGCGTAGACGGGGGATCACCGTGATGGAGCCCGCCCACGGGCGGCTGACGGGCAGGGACACCGGGCCCGGCCGGCTGCCGGACCCGGAGCAGATCGCGGAACTGACACGGACGGTGCTGGATGACCAGCCGATTCCGCACGACTGGGCAGGCAGGAAGGTGCTGATCAGCGCCGGGGGCACGCAGGAGAACATCGATCCGGTGCGCTACATCGGAAACCGTTCCTCCGGGCGGCAGGGGTATGCGCTGGCGGAGATCGCCGCGCAGCGCGGGGCCCAGGTCACCCTGGTCGTCGGCAACGTGGTCGAGCTGCCCACCCCGGCCGGCGCCGAGATCGTCCGGGTGGTCAGCACCGCCGAAATGGCGGAGGAGATGGCCCGCCGGGCCCCGGAGATGGATGTGGTCATCATGGCCGCGGCCGTGGCCGACTTCCGCCCGGACCAGGTTGCGGGCGCGAAGATGAAGAAGGGCAGCCGGGACGAGACCGGTCTGCAGACCCTCCACCTGGTGGAGAATCCGGACATCCTGCGCACCCTGGTCGAGGCCCGTGCTGCAGGGGAGGTGCCGGCGGACACGGTGATCGTCGGTTTCGCCGCGGAGACCGGCGATGACACGCATTCCGCCCTCGACTACGCCACCGCGAAGCTGGCGCGCAAGGGCTGTGACCTGTTGATGTGCAACGAGGTCGGGGTGGGCAAGGTATTCGGGGAAAAGCGCAACCGCGGCTGGTTGCTCGCCCGTACCGCGGACGAGGACAGTCCCGGGGTGACCGAGGTCGTCGACGGGTCGAAGGCGGTGGTGGCCGCCCAGATCCTGCGCGGCGTCGCCGATCTCCTGACCGGCGACGGCCGCTGAGTCCGTCGGGCCCGGCCCGGTCCGAGCCGTATGCACATCCGTTGCGAAGCTTAGACCGCTTAGTCTAACCTGGTCGGGTACCGAAAATTTGTGTTGATTGAAGTCAAGTAAGGAAAGCATCCGTGGCAAATTCCGCCGTGCGCCTGTTCACCAGTGAATCCGTGACCGAGGGCCACCCCGACAAGATCTGCGACGCGATCTCCGACACCATCCTGGACGCCCTGCTGGACAGGGATCCGCATTCCCGCGTGGCCGTCGAGACCCTGGTGACCACCGGGCAGGTCCACGTGGTGGGCGAGGTCCGCACCGAGGCCTACGTCGAGATCCCGAACCTGGTCCGCCAGAAGCTCAAGGAGATCGGCTTCACCAGCTCCGAGGTCGGCTTCGACGGCAGCACCTGTGGCGTCAACATCGCCATCGGGGAGCAGTCCCCGGAGATCGGGCACGGCGTAGACAACTCCCACGAGGTGCGCTCCGGCGACGAGTACGAGGACGATGACCGTGCCGGCGCCGGTGACCAGGGTCTGATGTTCGGCTACGCCAGCAACGAGACCGAGGAGTTCATGCCCCTGCCGATCGCGCTGGCGCATCGTCTGGCCCGGCGCCTGACCCAGGTCCGCAAGGAGGGCATCGTGCCCAACCTGCGCCCCGACGGCAAGACCCAGGTCACCTTCGCCTACGACGGTGACACCCCCTCCCACCTGGACACCGTGGTCATCTCCACCCAGCATGACCCGAATGTCTCCCAGGAGTGGCTGACCACGCAGCTGCGCGAACACGTGCTGAACTGGGTGCTCGAGGACGCCGGCCTGGCGCACTTCGCCACCGATCAGCTGAATCTGCTGATCAACCCCTCCGGCTCCTTCATCCTGGGTGGCCCGATGGGGGATGCCGGTCTGACCGGCCGCAAGATCATCGTGGACACCTACGGCGGCATGGCCCGCCACGGTGGCGGCGCCTTCTCCGGCAAGGATCCGAGCAAGGTGGACCGCTCCGCCGCCTACGCCATGCGCTGGGTGGCCAAGAACATCGTCGCCGCCGGCCTGGCCGACCGCGCCGAGGTCCAGGTGGCCTACGCCATCGGCCGCGCCAAGCCCGTTGGCCTGTACGTGGAGACCTTCGGCACCGCCAAGGGGGGCCTGAACGACGAGGCCATCCAGGCCGCCGTGGAGGCCGTCTTCGACCTGCGCCCGGCGGCCCTGACCCGCGAGCTGGACCTGCTGCGCCCGATCTACGCGCAGACCGCCGCCTACGGTCATTTCGGCCGCACCGACATCGAGCTGCCCTGGGAGAACACCGACCGCGCCGCTCAGCTGCGCGAGGCCGCGGGCCTGTAGAATAAACCCTCATGGCTTCACCCCGCGTCCCCGCTTCCACGAAGTCGGTGGCGCGGGTTCTTCCCCTTCTGGGCCTGGCCCACCTCGACCGGCTCTTTGACTACCGCATCGACTCCGAACAGGACCCGCAGGTCCAGGCCGGCGTGCGCGTGCGCATCCGCTTCGCCGGACGCCTGGTGGACGCCCTGGTCATCGAGCGCACCACCGAGACGGGACACCGCGGCAACCTGAGCTGGCTGGAACGGGTCATCTCCCCGGTGGTGGTCTTCCCGGAGCAGACCCGCACGCTGGTGGAGGCGCTGGCTGAGCGCTACGGCGGCGTGCGCTCCGATATCATCCGCTCCGCCATCCCCAGCCGGCACGCCCAGGCGGAAAACTCCGACACCGCCACCCCCTGGGAGGAGCTGGGCACCACCCAGGAGCCGGACCTGTCCGCGTGGGCGGTGTACCGACACGGGCAGTCCTTCGTCGACGCCGTGCTCGCGGGCACCACCGCCCGGGCCGCCTGGCAGATCGCCCCCGGCGGCGACTGGGCCTCGGCGGTGGCGGCCCTGGCGGCCAAGGTGGTCATCGACGGCGGTGGGGCCCTAGTGGTGGTGCCCGACCAGCGCGACCTCGACCAGCTGGAGGAGGCGCTGCGGGAGATCGTGGCGGCTAAGCAGATCACCGTGCTCAACGCCGGGTTGGGGCCGCAGGGCCGCTACCGCCGCTACCTGTCGGTGCTCAGCGGCCAGGGACGACTGGTGATCGGTACCCGCAGCGCGGCCTTCGCCCCGGTTCATGATTTGCGGCTGGCGGTTCTGCTGCACGACGGCGACGACAACCTGGTGGATCCGCGCGCGCCCTACCCGCACGCCCGGGAGGTGCTGACCACCCGCTCGGTGCAGGAGGGCTGTTCCCTGATCCTGGCCGGGCATTCCCGGACCGCGGAGACCCAGCTGCTGGTGGAGTCGGGCTGGGCCCACGATCTGGTGGCCCCGCGGGACACGCTGCGCAACCGGATGCCGTGGATCCGGGCCGTGGGGGAGACGGACTTTGAACTGGCTCGGGATCCGATGGCGCGCTCGGCCCGGTTGCCGAGGATCGCGTTCGACGCGGTGCGCAAGTCCCTGGAGCACAAGGACCCGGTGCTGGTCCAGGTGCCCCGCAAGGGCTACGTGCCCACCCTGGCGTGCGGGAATTGCCGGGCCCCAGCCCGCTGCCGGAACTGCAACGGACCGCTCGGTCTTCCAGCGGGACAACCCGGAGACGCCGGTGTACCGACCTGTCGGTGGTGCGGTCGGCCCGACCCGCGCCACCGCTGCGGCGAGTGCGGCTCGCCGAAGCTGCGCGCCGTGGTGCTGGGCACCCAACGCACCGCTGAGGAACTGGGGCGGGCCTTTCCCGGGGTGCCGGTGAGCACCTCGGGCGGCAACCGGGTCATCGACACCCTGGAACACGGACCCCGGCTGGTGATCGCCACTCCCGGGGCCGAACCCCGGATCACCGGCGGGGTGTACGGCGCCGCTCTGCTGCTGGACACCTGGGCGCTGCTGGGTCGGCAGGATCTGCGGGCCACCGAGGAGACCCTGGCGAAGTGGTCGGCGGTGGCCACCCGCGTCAAGGCCCGCAACTTCGGTGGGGAAGTGGTGGTGGTCGCCGACTCCACCCTGCCCGTGGTGCAGGCACTGGTCCGCTGGGACATGGTCGGCGCCGCCGCCACCGAGCTGGCCCAGCGCCGCGAGGTCGGCTTCCCACCGGCGGTCCACATGGCGGCCGTCGACGGGGCGAGTGCCTCCCTGGAGCATTTCATGGAGATCATCGAGCTGCCCGCCGGAACCCAGGTGCTGGGACCCGTGGACCTGCCACCGGGGGTGAGCCTGCCGGGGGAGTACGACGAGCGGAAGTATGGCCCGCCGCAGCGGTTGATGCTGCGCACCCCGCTGGGGCCCCGGTCCGAACTCGGCCAGGCGCTGCGGAGCGCGATGGTGGCCCGGGCCGCCCGCAAGGATGACCTGCCGCTGCGGATTCAGGTGGATCCGGTGCACGTGGGGTAGGTGTCCGCGGTCACAATTTCTCTCTAACATGGGGCCATGGCTGAGACCATCTTCCCCCTGGGCAACTCTCGCCCATTCCCGGGTCATGTCCGCAACGACGAATCCGCCGGGGACATGCTCCCCACGCCCTTTCATCTGGGCCACCAGCTCTCCGGCCCGTTCCGGGTGGAGGGCGCAAAACCTGGGGACCTGCTCGTGGTCGACATCAGCGACGCCTGTGCGGCCCTGTACCTGCCCACCGCCATCTCCGACATCCGGCCCAGCACCTCTCGTCTCCATCAGGTGTCCTCCGGCCTGCAGCCGCTACGGGTCGGTGGTGAGCAGTTGTCCGGCGACGACATTCTCCGGACGGTGCCCAAAGACAAGACCGCTCTGCTACCCGCCACCCGTCGGCTCGGTGAGCAGGTGGCCCAGCCGGCCGGCTCCGTCTTCGGCAAACTCCGGGAATTGCTGGGGAGGTGTTGACCATGAGCATGAGAGCAGTCCGCAGGATGTCCACCGGCCGGAAAGTCCTGACCTTTGTGGCGGGAGCCACCGCGGTGGGCGGCTTCCTGGCGGACTGGAACCGGACCCATCTGTTCAACCCTTCCTGGCCGCCCCACGCACGGTTTCACGACGCCCAGACCATTTCCCTGGGCGCGCTGCTGGGCACGGCCGGGCTGGTGGCGTTGCACCTGCGGCAGGAGAGTAAGCCGAGCGGAACTGCGGCCGGTGCGCTGCTGCCGGCCTTCTTCTGGGGATCGATGGGCACCGCCTTCCTCTTTCCCGGCGCGCAAGGCCTGCAGTCGGAGTTTCCGGAACGGATTCCGCCTATCGGCGGGGTATGGATCGACGAGCGTTTCGCCGCTGGCGGCATGCTTGGGCTCGTGGCGCTCGGTTATCTGTTGGAGGTACGTGGCGTTCATTCGCGTGGGCGATCCGGATAAGGCTGCGGTGAAACGTGGTCTGATGTCGGGTGCGGAGGAGAGCGCAACCCGTGGTGGTGACGTAGACCTTAAAGGCTGAGAGGTATTCGCTGTCATCGGCAAGACCGGCGGGAAAGTCGGCAGCTCTGGCCGTTTGACCAGGTACACTGCCTCATGTGTTACCTGACCCAGGTGCGGTGAACGTTAGCCTGATGCTCGAGACGGGCTGGGCATCTGGGCCGTGGAAGATGGCCAGCCAGTTAGAGATCGCGTCTCATCGACTCTTCACTCCACTTTGCAGCAGCACCCGCTCGAGCGCATCGTGAATCGAACGGCCTACCGGCCACCACCTAGGGACAGTGAGATGTTCCGTGCGGCAACGCGGCTGCATTCCGGGATGTGCCGCATCGCTCGCCATGCTGTGGTCACGGAGGTGACGTCCGGAAGCAGAAGTGCTAACGCCCAAACCGCCTTCCCGGTTTGTATGTTTGCGCTCAGTGCCGCGAGGCGGCGGAACTTGAGGTAACTATCCGGACTGCGGCAGGGCCTTAGTCGCGGCAATCGCGCAAACTGCGCCAATAGGCAAGAGAAGAAAGGCAAGATTGATTATCGGGAGTGCTGAACCCGCTTGGTATTCCTCAAACCAACCAGCGACGCTTGTGCCCCAAGCGGCAATAAGGCAGAGGGAACCAATCACGAATAAAAATGGGTTTCCTCTTTCTTCGCTATGTCCGACCGAGCGGCGGGCACGCCAAAAAGCAATCAAACAACCCACTGATGAGATCACCGCCAAACATCCGATTATCACGCTCGACAGCACGGAGGCCTTAAACGATACGGCGGATAAGGCCAATGCAAATGCAATCCATGCGATAATGAATGCGATGGAAAGACCCGCATGGGCTCGGATAATACGTAATCTAGACATTCCGCCGATAATAACCCAGGGTCAACAATCATCCTTGGCTGCTTCCATCGGCTAGTAAAACGGTCCGCGCCAGGACCGTACAATCCGTGCGTGTTTCATCAGGGTATTACTGCCAAAAGAGTGCAGAATTTCCGGCCTTTTCAGTAGATAAGCCGGCGATTTGAGCTCGTCAAGAAAGCAGCGATCGTTTGGCTGAATGATTGTTCCGGACGATGTGCTCGTGGCAGTCGGATAGCTCGCTTCACTGGTCCTGTGGAGCTGCCCAGGCAGGACTGATTGGCATGGTGAGCGGCTCTATCGCTCTTCTGGCAACTAGGGCACCCACCCTTGTGAGCACGGGGCTCAGGGAGACCGTCTTCCCGATCCCGCGTGTGTTGGAATGGGAAATCCATCGCGCTCTTTTGGTCGGGAATCCGATGAGTATTGGCTTTATCGCCGTGCTCAACTGGCAGGGAGAAAAATGCCGCAACACACCGTGGCTGAAGCACTGCAAATGCGGCGGAAGGAGACGCAAATAAGGAGCCTGCGGTTGTCGACGCCACAGTGGCTAACTATAGCCAGCGTCCGCGAGCTCGTCGACGGTGCTCCGAGCGCGTCACGATTCAGGGGACGCCCCGATTGCATCTCTAGCAGCATGCTTTGGATACTTAGAGGACTCCGCGGAGATCTCCGGGCGCAACTGGCCGGCGACGTATAGAACTCTGGGTAAGCTTTCACCGGCACAACAGGCTGAGAATCGCGGTCACAGGAAAAGGAACTTCTGGCGACCAGACCTACCCCGTAGGAAACGGTTTCAAGTACCGACCTTAGAGAGAAGATGAACTCAACTTTATCACCAACTAAGGAGCCCACCCCATGGATCTCAATCTCATCCCGTCGGATATCTACTCCGCCCTAGTAGAAGGGATCGCAAGTTTATCCGCTGTGCCGATCGGTCTTTCTCTTATCACCATGCTGATTGGCGGAATGGGCAACAATGCGTTGACTGGCCCCGCGCAGCTGAGTTCCGACATATTCACTCCGCTCATGCCCTTTATCGATCACTATCTTCAGATCAACGGTGGCCAGTAACACTGCGCTCCACTGTGAGAACCAACGCCTCGACGCCGTCGGTATTGACGTGTCGGGCAGCTCGATCAGCTCCCGAGTGCAGACCCTGTTGGTACTGAGAACGCATCCTCCAATCGCAGCAGTAAAACCCTGCCCCCATCCCGTTTGTCTGGGCCTGAAAGCGCACCTCATCTGTGTAAACAGCCCTCAATAATTAAGCGGATAAGCCATGGCAGAACGCCTTCTCGCGAATCCGGCATGCTGGCCAAGCGGCGGTGCACACAGGCGACACCATGCAGTCAGTCATGTCGGGAGCAACCGGTCTGGTCGGAGAACACGAGGTCAGGCGAGCCTGTGTAGGCGCCTTCTGACATCTATGCAAAGGTCTTCTGACCCTGACAACAAACCGCCAAACGAAGCTGCGCGCCACAGTCATTTAACCCGTCACTTACTCTCTGTATCGAAAGAGGTAGCGGCACACTGTCGGGTACGGCATCGCGGATACGTACCTCCTCGCCCAGCACTGAGCGTGCCGGCCAGAAATTGAGCGAGCATGGCGGAACGCAACAACGCCGACCCATCTCACCATCAGAAAAGCCCATCGGAAACAGAATTCGGCGATCCCATCACAGCGCCGAATACCACCACTATCCCGGCGCGGCAGCTGCCCGCCCACCGACGCTGTCAGCCAACAGTGCTAACCCACACCCTCCTCGTCTCAGCCTCCTGCACTATAGGCTCGTCACCATCCATGCCATCGTGACGCAGGAGGCCATCGACCAGGCAGTGGAGCAGGTTCCTCTCACCCTGCCGGAGGGGAAGCAGCTGTACGGCTGGATCGTGAATCAGGACCTGGCCACCAGGATCGGGGACTTCGGTCCGCTGCGTGATGGGATCCACTCAATGGCGGCCCGCGCCATCGCTGATCTGACTGAGGCGATGATCGATAGCCCGCTGCGGGGCAGCCAGAGCCCCCGGATCCTGCTGCTGGTTGGGCAGGGTGGCAATGGTGCGGACGGTTTGCGCGCCGGGGTACTGCTGGCGCAGCGCGGGCGGCCGGTGGACGTGATGATTCTGGGCTCCCCGCATGCTGCCTACGCACAGGAGTATCCGGAAGACCACCCGAACCGGCAGCTGCTTACCGAGCTACTCGCTGCGGGTGGGACGGTGATCACTGGAGCCCACGTGATCGAGGAAGACATCGGCCACAGCCACGGAATCATCCTTGAGGCGATTGTCGGCAGCGGCTTCCGGGGCACCTTGACGGGTCTATTGGCCAGCTGGGCGGAGGCCAGTGGACGGTTTCCCTCGATCGCCGTGGATGTTCCAGCGGGAGTGGTCGCGGACACCGGGGCTGTACCGCCGTTGCGTTCGAACTTCCCGGACAGCGAACTACGCCAGCCGCCCACCCTGACCCTCGCGCTGGGCGGGCTGCGCCGGGCCCACACCGGCGAGCACTGCGGGATGGTGTTCCTGGCCAGCTGTGGTCTCGAGCTCGGGCGCGAGTGGCCGGAGAGCTTCGGCCGCCTGATCTCTCCGGCCGCGGGATTCGAAGTGCCGTGCAGCGTGGACGCGATGACCCCGGCTTATGCACGACCGCCCGAGGAGGAATGGCGGGAGGTCCGCCCCGCCGCGGTGAACGTGGTGGTGGGGGAGTCGGACTGCCTCGGTTTCGGGCTGCTTGTCCTACAGACGCTCCGCGGCGCCGGCACCTGGCACCGACTGGGTCTGCTGGCGGAGCAGAGCAGTCTCACACCGGTCATCACCCGGCACCCGGACGTCGATGTCCACCTCGACCTCGATTCCGCTGCCGCCCAGCCACCGGACTCCTGGATCGTCGAAACCCGCGATGCTGCTCTGCTCCGGGAAGTACTGCTCCAGGAGCAGACCATCATCCTCGGACCCCGGGCCGCGGACACGGTGGCCGGAACGGATCTGGTGGACCTGCTGCAGCACCGGGAGGCCAAAACCATCCTGATCACGCGGGACGCCGGGCACGACGCCCTCTCCTCAGCGGCCGACGTCATCCGGTTGGGGGAGCGGAACATCCACACCAGCTCACCGCACCGGATTTTTCGGGGGAGGGCCCGTCGCCGACATGAGGACCCTGTGGTGCCGCTGACCCGCGTGCAGGGGATCGAGGCAGTGGTTGCCGGCCTGCGCGCCGTGGCGTACTCCTATACCCTGATCTTCCTGGCGGATCGGATGCAGCGGCTGGCACCGCACTGGCCGGTCTCCGCCGTCCAACTCGCTGCTGCCTCGAAACGGGGATGAGCCGCCGCGCGTAGTCATTCCGCCCACCTCCCCGCGCTCCCTTTCCTCGCACCGGGCAACGCGTGTCAGGTCCGCCTCCGGCCCGGCAGTAGACTACGTGCAGCGAGAACAAGAAAGCACGAAGGAGCCCCGCCAACCAATGACCATCCGCGACGTCCGCATCTTCGGCGACCCGGTACTGACCACCCCGGCCGAGAAAGTCACCGAATTCGACGAGAGTCTGGCCATCCTGGTCCAGGACATGCTCCACACCATGGACGCCCATGACGGCGTGGGCCTGGCCGCGAACCAGGTGGGCGTGACGCGCCGGGTGTTCGTCTACGACTGCTCCCACGTCGAGGGCGGCCAGCGCGGCCACATCATCAACCCTGTCTGGACACCGGTGGGTGAGCAGACCCAGACCGGCAAGGAGGGTTGCTTGTCCATCCCGGACGTCTCCGTGCCCGCCACCCGCTACAACACGGTGCAGCTCAGTGGCCGGGATCTGAACGGTAACCCGGTTTCCCTGCTCGCCTCCGGGCTGATGGCCCGCTGTATCCAGCACGAAACCGACCACCTGGACGGCGTGCTCTTCCTCAAGCGGCTCGACCCGGAGACCCGCAAGTCCGCCATGCGCGAGATCCGCAACTCCACCTGGTTCAACTCCTAAGACAGGACACAGCACAACTATGCGACTCATCTTCGCCGGCACCCCCGAACCCGCCGTCGTGGCCCTGCAGCGGCTACTGGACTCCGAGCACGAGATCCTGGCCGTCATCACCCGCCCCGACGCGCGCCGGGGCCGCGGCCGCACCCTGCACCCCTCACCGGTGTCCGCCCTCGCCCGGGAACACGGCATCGAGGTGCTCACCCCGACCACCCTCAAGCCGGACACCGAGGACGGCGACGCCCTGCGCGCCCGCCTGCGAGAGCTGGCCCCGGACTGCCTGCCGGTGGTGGCCTACGGCAACCTCATCACTGAGGACCTGCTGGACATCGCCCCGCACGGCTGGGTGAACCTGCACTTTTCCCTGCTGCCGGCCTGGCGGGGTGCGGCCCCGGTGCAGGCCGCCATCGGCGCCGGCGATGACATCACCGGCGCCTCCACCTTCCGCATCGAAAAGGGCCTGGACACCGGTCCGGTGTTGGGCACCGTCACCGAAACCATCCGCGATACCGACACCGCGGACGACCTGCTGACCCGCCTGGCCCACTCCGGGGCGGACCTGCTGGCGGCCACCATGGACGGCCTGGCCAGCGGGGAGATCGTCCCGCAGCCGCAGCAGGGCGAGGCCAGCTACGCCGCCAAGATCACCACCGAGGACGCCCGGATCGACTGGTCCGCCCCGGCCTTCGCGGTGGACCGGCACATCCGGGCCCACACCCCGGGCCCCGGTGCCTGGAGCCTGCTGGGGCAGGACCGGGTCAAGGTCGGGCCCGTGACTCCGGTGGAGACGACGGCGCTGAGCCCCGAGGTCACCAACCTCGCACCCGGCCAGCTGCACATCGCCAAGGACGCGATCCACGTGGGCACGGGGACCACCCCGGTGCGGCTGGACCGGATCCAACCGCCGGGGAAGAAGATGATGAACGCACTCGACTGGTCGCGTGGTCTGCAGGAGACCACCGGATTGGAGTTGGCATGAGCCCGAACAACAACGGCGGGGGATTCCGCGCCCGGACGAAGAAGGCCGCCGAGAAGCCCGCCCGGCAGAAGACCCACCAGGGCCAGCGCCCCGCCGGCAAGAGCGGCGGGAAGCCCACAGGCGGCAGGAAGGGCGTCGACAAGCAGCGCAACGCCCCGCGGGCCCGCAGCCTCGGGGTGGACGCGGCCCGCACCGCGGCCTTCGAGGTGCTCGGTCGGGTACGCGCCGACGAGGCCTACGCCAACCTGCTGCTGCCCAAGCTCCTGCGTCAGCGCAAGATCAGCGGGCGCGACGCCGCCTTCGCCACCGAACTCACCTACGGCACCCTGCGCACCCTGGGTGTGTTGGACGCGGTGATCGCCGACTGCTCCAGCCGGCAGCTCCCCCAGATCCACCCGGAGGTGCTCGACGCCCTGCGGCTGGGCGCCTACCAGCTGCTTTACACCCGGGTGGAGGCGCACGCCGCCGTGGACACCACCGTGCGCATCGTCGAGGGTGTCGGTCAGGTCAAGGCCAAGGGCTTTGCCAACGGTATCCTGCGCACCATCTCCCGCAGCACGCCGCAGCAGTGGCTGGACAAGCTCGCCCCGAAAGACGAGATCGCGGGACTGGCCTTCCGGCACGCGCACCCGACCTGGATCGCCGAATCCTTCGCCCGTGTCCTCGGCAGCGAGGAGCTTCCGGATGCCCTCGCGGCGGACTCGGAGCGGCCCACCGTGCACCTGGTCGCCCGCCCCGGCGAAATCAGCGCCGAGGAACTGGCGCTGTCCATCGGCGCGGAGGAGGGGAAGTACTCGCCCTATGCCGTCTACCTGGACGCCGGTGATCCCGGGGAGCTGGAACCGGTGCGCTCCGGGCTGGCCGCCGTCCAGGACGAGGGCAGCCAGCTGATCGCCCGGGCCGTGGCGGAGGCGGAGATTGACGGCCCTGATCAAGGCCGGTGGCTGGACCTCTGCGCGGGACCGGGCGGCAAGGCCGCACTGCTCGGCGCCCTGGCGCGGATCGACGCCGCGAAGGTCGACGCCGTCGAGATCTCCGAGCACCGCGCGGAACTGATCCGCAAGACTGTGGGGGATCTGCCCGTCACGGTCCGCGTCGGCGACGGCCGCGATCCCGGCCTGGAGCCCGGCTATGACCGCGTGCTCCTCGACGCCCCCTGCTCCGGTCTGGGCGCGCTGCGGCGCCGCCCCGAGGCCCGCTGGCGCAAGGCGGACGAGGACATCGCAGAACTCAACGTCCTCCAGGCCGAGCTGCTGGCCTCAGCCGTCGACCTGGTCCGGCCGGGCGGAGTCATCGTGTACTCCACCTGTTCCCCGGACCTCAGGGAGACGCGCGGTGTCGTGGACAAGATCCTCGCGGATGGTCAAGTGGAGGAACTGGACGCGCACGGGCTGGTGCCCGGCATGACCGGGACCGGGGGACGGAAGTCGGTCCAGATGTGGCCGCACCGGCACGGCACGGACGCGATGTTCTTCGCGGTGCTCCGCAAACCCGGAAAGTAGCCGCCGAGCCATCCGGATGCAGTGACCTGGGGCGGTGGCGGGGACGGGTATGATCAGCGCCATGGCTAACCCGATCATCGCGCCCTCGATTCTCGCCGCTGACTTCACCCGGCTCGACCGGGAGATCGCGGCTGTCCCCGACGCGGACTGGATCCACGTTGACGTCATGGACGGCCACTTCGTGCCCAACCTCTCCTTCGGGGCCGGCATCACGGCCGCCGTCAACCGGGTCACGGACAAGCCCCTGGACGTCCATCTGATGATCGAGAACCCGGAGAAGTGGGTCGATGACCACATCTCCGCGGGCGCCGACTGCATCATCTTCCACGTCGAGGCCGTCGACGGCGTGGCCGGTGCGGTGGCACTGGCGGATTCGCTGCGGGAGAAGGGGGTGCGCTCGGGATTCTCCCTGCGCCCCGGCACCCCGATCGAGCCCTACCTGCCCGAGCTGCGGCACTTCGACGAGGTGCTGGTGATGAGCGTGGAGCCCGGCTTCGGCGGTCAGTCCTTCATGCCCGACCAGCTGGACAAGGTCCGCTCGCTGCGCCGGGAGATCGACGCGCAGGGCCTGGACACCCTGATCGAGATCGACGGCGGCATCTCGGCGGAAACCATCGAGCAGGCGGCGGCTGCGGGCTGTGACGCCTACGTCGCCGGTTCCGCGGTCTACGGTGCCGCGGACCCCAACACGGCCGTGACTGAGCTGCGCCGTCTGGCCGCGGGGGCCCGTTGAGCCATGGCCGCAGACTTCTCCGCCATGGCCGGTGACCCCGCACTGACCGCTGCGCTGACCGCCGCCTTCGACGCCGCTGAGCAGGTGCGCGGGACCACCAGCCCGAACCCCCCGGTGGGCGCGGCGATCCTGAATGCCGCCGGGGAACTCGTCGGCGTAGGTGCCACGCAACCGCCCGGCGGGCCCCACGCTGAGGTGATGGCCCTGCGGGAGGCCGGGGAGGCCGCCCGCGGGGGCACCGCCGTGGTGACCCTGGAGCCCTGCAACCACACCGGCCGCACGGGGCCCTGCAGCCACGCCCTGGCGGACGCCGGGGTGGCACGGGTGTACTACGTCCACGGGGACCCGGACGCGAACGCCCGCGGCGGGGCCGCCCATCTGCGGGACCGCGGCGTCGAGGTGACCCAGCTCAGCATCGAGGCACCGACTCTGCGTCCCTGGCTGACCGCCACCCGGTTCGGCCGGCCCCATGTGACGCTCAAGTTCGCGCAGACCCTCGACGGATTCACCGCCGCCAGGGACGGCAGCAGCCAGTGGATCACCGGCCCCGTGGCCCGCCGGCACGTCCACGAGGACCGGCGACGCCGGGACGCCATCATCATCGGCACCGGCACGGCCCTCGTGGACAACCCAGCGCTGACCGCCCGCCGGATCGACGGCTCTCTGCAGGACCACCAGCCCCGCCGGGTGGTCATCGGCCACCGGG
The DNA here is from genome assembly GCF_050107895.1 of Corynebacterium halotolerans. Lineage (GTDB taxonomy): Bacteria > Actinomycetota > Actinomycetes > Mycobacteriales > Mycobacteriaceae > Corynebacterium > Corynebacterium halotolerans_B. Next base: position 339,534 of record NZ_JBNILW010000001.1, read on the forward strand.
AAATCACCGCGGAGGCGGCCCCGAAACTGCACGAACTCGGCTTCGAGCAGTACCCGGAAATTTCCGCCGCGCTGCGGGAGTTGTTCCAGGCAGGAGCCCGCGACGTGCTGGTCGAGGGTGGCGCTACCCTGGCGGCGGGATTCCTCGCCGCCGGGCTGGTCGACGCCATCCAGGCCTATGTGGCCCCGACCTTGCTGGGGCAGGGCCATGCGGTGCTGGCACAGGCGGTGTCGGAGACCCTGAGCGGGGCCGCCCGCTTCGACCTGGACCGGGTCACCCGCCTGGACCAGGATGTCCTGCTGGAAATGACGAGAAAGGCATAGGTAGCCCAGGAACATGTTCACTGGAATCGTGGAGGAGATCGGCACCGTCCGCTCTGTGACGGACCTTGGAGACTCGGTCCGGATGACCATCGCGGCCCCCCGCGTGCTCGAGGACGCCCGACTGGGTGATTCGATCGCGGTCAACGGTGTGTGTCTGACCGTGGCGGAACGAACGGCGGACACCTTCGACGCCGACCTGATGAAGATCACCCTCGACAACAGCAACCTCGGGGCCCTGAACACCGGCTCCCGGGTCAACCTGGAACGGGCCCTGGCCGCCGGCGAACGCCTCGGCGGCCACATCATGCAGGGTCATGTCGACGGCACCGCGGGGCTGCGCAGCCGCACCCCGTCGGAACACTGGGATGTGCTGCGTTTCGATCTGCCCGCGGATCTGTCCCCCTACCTGGTCACCCGGGGCTCCATCGCCCTCAACGGCACCTCGCTGACCATCGCGGGGCTGGGGGAGGACTGGTTCGAGGTCTCCCTGATCCCCACCACCCTGGCGGAGACCACCCACGGTGATCTCGAGGTGGGTGAGACCGTCAACCTGGAGGTGGATGTGCTGGGCAAATACGTCGAGCGCATGCTCCGGCACGGGGTCGCCCCAGGCGTGGCGGACGGCGCCGGTGGAGGCGCTGTGGCGACCGGTGGGCCGGTGCCCGGAACAGCCGGAACGGCGGGCTAAGGTGAAGAACGTGACTGAGGAAGATACGAGCAGAGTTCGACTGGACACCGTCGACCAGGCCATCGCCGACATCGCCGCCGGAAAGGCGGTCGTCGTCGTCGACGATGAAGACCGCGAAAATGAGGGTGACCTGATCTTCGCGGCGGAACTAGCCACCCCGGAGCTGGTGGCCTTCATGGTCCGCTACAGCTCGGGTTATATCTGTACTGCTCTGACCGAGGCCGACGCCGACCGGCTCAACCTTCCCCCGATGGTCGCCCGCAACCAGGACACCCGGCAGACCGCCTACACCGTCACCGTGGACGCCAACACCGGCACCACCGGCATTTCGGCGAGCTCCCGGGCGGAAACCATCCAACGGCTGGCCGACCCGGGCACCGTGCCGGGCGACCTGACCCGGCCGGGACACGTGGTGCCGCTGCGCGCCCGCGACGGCGGGGTGCTGGCCCGCGACGGCCACACCGAGGCCTCGGTGGATCTCGCGGTGGCCGCCGGTCTGCGGCCGGCCGGCGTGCTCTGTGAGGTGGTCAGCGAAGAGGACCCCACGGACATGGCCCGCGGTCCCGAGCTGCGCCGCTTCGCCGACCACCACGGCCTGAAGATGATCTCCATCGAGCAGCTGATCGAGTGGCGCCGCCACCATGAAACCCAGGTCGAGCGGGTCGTGGAAACCGTGCTGCCCACCGAATTCGGGCCCTTCCGGGCCTTCGGTTACCGCAACCGGATCACCGACGTGGAGCACATCGCCCTGGTCGCCGGCGAGCCGGAGGCCGACGGGGGAGAAGACGTGCTGGTCCGCGTCCACTCCGAATGCCTCACCGGGGACGTGTTCCACTCCCGCCGCTGTGACTGCGGACCGCAGCTGAACGAGTCCATGCGCCTGATCCAGGAGGCCGGGCGCGGCATCGTGGTCTACATGCGCGGCCACGAGGGCCGCGGCATCGGGCTGCTCGCGAAGCTGCAGGCCTACCACCTGCAGGACCGGGGGATCGACACCGTCGACGCCAACCTGCGGCTCGGCCTGCCCGCCGACGCCCGCGAGTACTCCACCGCCGCGCAGATCATCCGGGATCTGGGTGTGAAGTCCCTGAGCCTGCTGAGCAACAACCCCTACAAGGCTGCGGCGCTGACCGACCACGGCATCAAGATCGGGCCGCGCACCGCCGTGCCCGTCCATCCCAACGCCGACAACATCCGTTATCTGCGCACCAAGCGCGACCGCATGGGCCATGACCTGCCCTCCGTCGCCGCCTGGGACGCCATCCACCCCGAGGAGGAGTAGAGCGTGAGCAAGGAAGGCCTACCTGAGATCGACCACGGCGACGCCACCGGCGTGAAGGTCGCCGTGGTGACCGCCACCTGGAACGCCGACATCTGCGACCAGCTGCACTCCCGCGCCGTCGAGACCGCGCGGGAGTGGGGCGCGGAGGTCAGCGAATACCGCGTCGTCGGCGCGCTGGAACTGCCGGTGGTGGTCCAGGCCGCCGCGGAGCACCACGACGCCGTCGTGGCGCTGGGGTGCGTGGTCAAGGGCGGTACCCCGCACTTCGACTACGTCTGCGACTCCGTCACTCAGGGGCTGACCCGCATCGCCCTGGACACCGGCAAGCCGATCGGCAACGGGGTGCTGACCACGAACACGAGGGAACAGGCCGTCGAACGCTCGGGACTGCCCGGTTCCGTCGAGGACAAGGGCGCCGAGGCGATGGCCGCGGCCCTGGACACCGCCCGGGTGCTTTCGGAGATTCACCAGCGGGGTGACTCGACTCGTGCTCGAGACAAACTGAGTTATACAGGGAAGAATGGGAAGCTACACGGTGGACGCACACAAGGACTCCGGCGCGGAGGGCAACGGCGATGCGGCTGAGAAGAAGCTGGCGAACCGGCAGATCCACGCCTACACCGCCGCCGACACCTCGGCGCTGACCACCGGCAAGCCCTGGGAACTGACGGTCACGTCGAAGCGTCTGCGCCAGTTCGCCTGGCTGGTGGTCGTGGTCGTGATGGCGGTGCACATCTTCATGGGCGTCACCGTGGGAATCGGCTACACCGGCGCAGCCATCACCCCCATCGACCAGTTCGCCTTCATCGGTGTGGGCATCGTGCTCTCGATCGTCGGGTACATCGCCTTCACCCGCCCCCGGGTACAGGTCAACGAGGACGGTGTCGAGGTACGCAATCTCATCGGCACCCGGTTCTACCCGTGGACGGTGGTCTACGGCCTGAGCTTCCCGAAGAACGCCCGCATCGCCCGCCTGGAACTGCCGGAGTTCGAGTACGTTCCCATGTGGGCCTTCCAGGCCGCCGACGGGGAGCGCGTGGTCCAGGCCGTCACCAAGTTCCGGGCCCTCGAGGGCCGCTACATGCCGGAGGACTAGGCTCCGCTGATAATCCATGGCTGATCCAACCACCTACCGCCCGGCCCCGGGGAGCATCCCCACCCAGCCGGGCGTGTACAAGTTCCGGGACGACACCGGGCGCGTCATCTACGTCGGCAAGGCGAAGAACCTGCGTTCGCGGCTGTCCAATTACTTTCAGGACCCCACACAGCTGCACCCGCGCACCCGCCAGATGGTGTTCAACGCGGCCTCGGTGGAGTGGACCGTGGTGGCCACCGAGGTGGAGTCGCTCCAGCTCGAGTACACCTGGATCAAGAAATTCGATCCGCGCTACAACGTCAAGTACCGCGACGACAAAACCTATCCCATGCTCGCTGTGTCCACCGGGGAGCAGATCCCGCGCGCCTTCTTCTACCGCGGTCCGCGGCGGAAGGGGGTCCGTTACTTCGGGCCCTACTCGCACGCCTGGGCGGTGCGCGAGACCCTGGACCTGCTGCTGCGGGTCTTTCCGGTGCGCACCTGCTCCAAGGGCGTCTACAACCGCCATGAGCGGCTGGGGCGGCCCTGCCTGCTCGGCTACATCGACAAGTGCTCCGCGCCCTGCGTGGGCCGGGTGAGTGCGGAGGAGCACCGTGAGATAGTGGACGGTTTCTGCTCCTTCCTGGGCGGCAACACCGACAAGGTGACCCGGCAGCTGGAATCCGAGATGACCACGGCCGCCGAGGAACTCAACTTCGAACGGGCCGCCCGGTTGCGCGATGACCTGGCCGCCGTGCACAAGGTCATGGAGAAGCAGTCCGTGGTGCTCGGCGACGGCACCGACGCCGACCTGATCGGGGTGGTCTCCGATGAACTGGAGGCCGCGGTCCAGCTCTTCCACGTCCGGGGTGGACGCATCCGCGGCCAGCGGGGCTGGGTCGTGGAGACTGCCGGGGATCAGGCCACCGACCGGCCGGCGGAGGCGGCGGACGCGGGGGAGGACCCGGCGGCGGCCGCCCTGCCCTTCCTGCTGCAGAACTTCCTCATCCAGTTCTACGGCGACGCCGTGGAACGTGCCCGCCAGGAGGACGCGGAGGACGCCGAGCAGATCGAACGGCGCGGCGTCGACCAGTTCTCCCATGCCCAGCCGCGCAAACAGCACGTGGTGCCCAAGGAGATCCTGGTGCCGGTGCTGCCGAATGAACCTGCGGAGACCGAGACGTTCCTGAGCGCCCTGCGCGGCTCCCGCGTGGAGATCCGGGTGCCGCAGCGCGGTGACAAGCGCGCGTTGGCGGAGACCGTGGAGCGCAACGCCAAGGATGCCCTACGCCAGCACAAGCTCAAGCGCATCGGGGATCTGACCGCGCGTTCGGCCGCCCTGCAGGAGCTGCAGGAAGCCCTCGACATGGATGAGGCGCCGCTGCGCATCGAGTGCACCGACATCTCCCACATCCAGGGCACCGACGTCGTGGCGTCGCTGGTCGTCTTCGAGGACGGCCTGCCGCGCAAGGCCGACTACCGGCGCTACCGGATCAAGGAGGCCGCCGGTGAGGGGCGCTCCGACGACGTCGGCTCCATCGCCGAGGTGACCCGGCGGCGGTTCCTGCGCCACAACCAGGACAAGCTCACCGTGCCCGAGGCCGAGGAGTTCGACGGCTCCACCTTCTCCGATGAGAAGGACGCGAAGGTCGAGGAGATGAGCACGGACAACCGGCGGTTCGCCTACCCACCGCAGTTGTTCATCGTGGACGGCGGCGCGCCCCAGGTGGCGGCTGCGCAGGCGGTCTTCGACGAACTCGGCATCGTCGACGTCACCCTGGTCGGCCTGGCCAAGCGACTGGAGGAGGTCTGGGTGCCCGGCGAGGAGGACCCGGTGATTCTCCCGCGCAACTCGCAGGCGCTGTTCCTGCTGCAGCAGATCCGGGACGAGGCACACCGCTTCGCCATCACCTACCACCGGCAGCAGCGCAGCAGGCGGATGCGCAACTCCGAGCTGGACTCCATTCCCGGGCTCGGTCAGGTGCGCCGCACGGACCTGGTCAAGCACTTCGGTTCGGTGAAGAAGCTCAAGGCGGCCACCGCCGAGGAGATCGCGGCGGTCAGGGGCTTCGGCCCGAAGCTGGCGGAGACGGTCCACCGGGCGCTGCATCCGGACGATGGGGCAGCCGAGTCCGGCCCCTGACCGGGTTCCCCCGCTGTCACCCGTGCGGGAACCTGCTGCACAGGGCCCCGCAGAGGGGGACGTGCTGCGGGTGGATCCCCCGTGGTCGGGCAGGCAAATCTTGTTATGATGGCGGTCATGATCTTCACGTCCTCGGCGCACAAGCCGCAGCGGTTCACCACTCCTCCCGTCCTCATCACCGGCATGTCCGGGGCAGGACTCAGCAGTGCCGCGAAGGTGTTCGAGGACAAGGGCTGGTACGTCGCCCAGAACCTGCCGCCGGAGCTCATCATTGATCTGCTGGAGCTGTGCTCGGAACCGGATTCCCCGGTGGACCGGGTCGCGGTGGTCTGTGACGTGCGTGCCCGGATGTTCCGCGGCAGTCTGCAGCAGACGCTGGCGGAGCTCCATGACCGCGGGATGGCCCCGACCATCGTGTTCATGGAGGCCCGCGACGAGGTGCTGATCAGCCGCTTCGACAATGTCCGCCGCACGCACCCGCTGCAGGGGGAGGACACGCTGCAGCACGGCATCACCCGCGAGCGGCGGGCCCTCCTGCCGATCAAGGAGGAGGCCGACGTGGTCATCCACACCTCCGATCTCTCCGTGCACGATCTGCGCCGGGCCATCGAGGCCAGCTTCGACACCGCCGGCAACCCCCGCCAGCACGTGACCATCCAGTCCTTCGGTTTCAAGCACGGTGCGCCGAAGGACTCCGACATCGCCCTGGACGTGCGCTTTTTGCCGAACCCCTTCTGGGTTCCGGAGCTGCGGCCGTACCGGGGGACGGATGTGCCGGTCTCGGACTATGTCCTGGGGCAGGAGGGGGCGGCACCCTTCATCGACAACTTCGTGCAAATGTTCTCCTCGATGCTGGCGGGGTATCGTCATGAAGGCAAGAACTTCATCACGGTCTCGATCGGCTGCACGGGAGGCCACCATCGTTCGGTGGCGGTCTCCGAGGAGATTGGCCGCCGGCTCCGCGACTTCGACGGACTGGACGTCAACGTGCTGCACCGGGACCTCGACCGATAGGAAGGTCCACCCACCTGTGACCAGCGATTCCACCGCATCGGGGCAGACAGCCGGGGCGACGTCGCCCGATTCCCCCCGGTCCATCGTCAGTCTGGGCGGCGGCCACGGCCTCTACCAGACCCTGCTCGCGGACCGCGCCTGCGGGCCCGAGGAGATCCACGCCGTGGTCACCGTCGCCGATGACGGTGGCTCCTCCGGCCGGATCCGCCGGGAGCTGGGGATCATCCCGCCCGGCGATCTGCGCATGGCGTTGGCCGCCCTGGCCAGCGAGGACGAACACGGCCGGATGTGGGGCAAGACCCTGCAGCACCGCTTCGGCGGCACGGGGGCCCTCGCGGGGCACGCGGTGGGCAATCTGCTCATCGCCGGACTCACGGAAGTCCTGGGCAGCGAGCTGCAGGCCCTGGACGCGGTGGCCGCCCTCACCAGGTCCCACGGCCGCGTGCTCCCCGTGTGCAGCCAACCCCTGGAAATTGAAGCGGACGTCTCGGGTCTGGACGATGATCCCCGGGTCATGCTGCCCGTCCGGGGTCAGGTGGCGGTGGCCACCACGCCCGGTTCCGTCCGCCGCGTCCGCATCATTCCGGGGGACCCGATGGCCAACCCGGCAGCCATCAGCGCGATCCGCCAGGCGGACATGATCACCCTCGGACCCGGCTCCTGGTTCAGCAGCGTGATCCCGCACCTGCTGGTGCCCGCGGTGGTCGAGGCGATCACCACCTCCGACGCCTTCCGCGTGGTGGTGCTCAACCTCAACGCCGAAGTGGGGGAGACCAGCGGCTTCTCCCTGGAACGCCACATCCACATGCTCTGCCAGCACGCCCCGGCCCTCAAGGTGGATCTCATCCTGGTGGACGGCGCGCACAACCCGACCACCAGCGACAGGCGCCACATGACCCGGGCCGCCGATGCGTTGGGGGCCAAGGTGGTGTTCCACGACCTGCGGGAAGTCGGTCCCGGCGGGCAGCGCACCGACCGGCATGATCCCGCGAAACTGGCGGCGGCGATGCTGCACAATTACCGGGATCGCTAGAATCAACAGGTGACCCGCCCGCCCCCTGACCGCGGTTGACCGGGGTTCCCGTGAGAACGTGCCCCGGGGTCCGCCGTCCCATCACGGGCTGATCGGACGAGCGCGCGATGACGGCGGGCCCGAAAATCCAGAAAGGCAGCTGCACTGTGGCGTTGACGCCGAAAGTCAAGGAAGAACTCGTGCGGGTGAAGGTGACCCGCCAGTCGGCCCGCGCGGCCGAGGTAGCGGCTCTGCTGCGGTTCTCGGGTGGTCTCCACATCGTCGCCGGCCGCATCGTCGTCGAGGCGGAGCTGGACTCCCAACCGGTCGCCGAGCGACTGGCCACCGCGCTGGGGGAGCTCTACGGCGTCGATGTCCACCTGCACACGATCTCGCCGGGCGGGGTGCGCAAGAGCCCGCGGTTTGTCCTGCGCGTGACCGAAGGTGCCGACGACCTGGTCCGCCGTTCCGGCCTGGTGACCCGCTCGGGGCATCCCGTGCGGGGGTTGCCGCCCCAGGTGATCTCCGGAACCGTGGCCGACAACGAGGCGGCCTGGCGTGGGGCCTTCCTCGCGCACGGCTCCCTGACTGAGCCCGGGCGTTCCTCCACGCTGGAGGTGACCTGCCCCTGCCAGGAGGCGGCGCTCGCCCTGGTCGGTTGCGCCCGGCGGCTCGGGATCACCGCGAAGACGAAGGAGACCCGTGGCACTGATCGGGTGGTGGTCCGGGACGGGGACGCCATCGGCGCTCTGCTGACCCGCATGGGGGCCCAGCGCGTCCGCCTGGAATGGGAGGAGAAGCGCCTGCACCGCGAGGTCCGTGCCACCGCCAACCGGCTGGCCAACTTCGACGACGCGAACCTCCGGCGTTCCGCCCGCGCTGCGGTGGCGGCCGCAGCGCGGGTGGAACGGGCCATGGCCATCCTCGGCGACGACGTCCCGGAACACCTGGCAGAGGCCGGCCAGCTCCGCGTCCAGCACCGCCAGGCCTCCCTGGAGGAGCTCGGTCGGCTCGCTGACCCGCAGATGACCAAGGACGCGGTGGCCGGACGGATCCGCCGGCTGCTCTCGATGGCCGACAAACGGGCGGAGGAACTGGACATCCCCGACACCAACGCGGCCGTCACCGACGATCTGCTCGAAGAGTCCTGACCGCAGGTCGGGACCGCAGCTACGACAGGCCACCGGGTGAGCGGCGGGAACAGATCCCCGCTCCCGCCCGGTGGTCTTCCCCATGTCCGCCCGGAGCCGGAGGCAGTCGGTCCCGCTGGACGGGTGTGAAACTGACCACATGGCGGGTCGTCCCTGTCTTCCACTGTGTCAGCGGACCGGGGCCGGGGGAGGAGCCGCCCCGGCGATTCTGACCTCCGTTCGGGGGCGAAGTGCGTTTCGGAGACGAAGCGCAGCGGGAAATTTCACCGACTTCCTTCCCGCCGCCCGCCGCGATGTGCTATCGCGGTAGTGCTGGAAGAGCCGTCATGTGATGGCCGTGGTGTCCGAAATACTGACTGCGCGAGGGACACACCGCCGCTAGACTCGGCGGCGAGGGCGAGTGAAGGGGAGATCCACTACAGGTTCCCGGTCACTGGCGGACACACATCCAACCAAAAGGAGCTTTTCGTGACCATTCGCGTAGGCATCAACGGCTTCGGCCGCATCGGTCGTAACTTCTTCCGCGCCGCGCTGGAGCGCAGCGAAGATCTGCAGGTCGTGGCAGTCAATGACCTGACCGACAACAAGACGCTGTCGACCCTGCTGAAGTACGATTCCATCATGGGCAAGCTGGGCCAGGACGTCGAATTCGACGAGGACTCCATCACCGTCGGCGGAAACCGTCTGGCTGTCTCCGCCGAGCGGGACCCGAAGAACCTGGACTGGGCCGCCCACGACGTGGACATCGTGATCGAGTCCACCGGTTTCTTCACCGACGCCGAGGCAGCCAAGGCCCACATCGAGGCCGGTGCCAAGAAGGTCATCATCTCCGCTCCGGCGAAGAACGAGGACGCCACCTTCGTCTACGGCGTCAACCACGACCAGTACGACCCGGCCAACCACAACGTCATCTCGGCGGCGTCCTGCACCACCAACTGCCTCGCCCCGGTGGCCAAGGTGCTCAACGACAAGTTCGGCATCACCAACGGCCTGATGACCACCGTCCACGCATACACCGGTGACCAGCGTCTCCACGACGCCCCGCACAAGGACCTGCGACGCGCCCGCGCCGCGGCCGTCAACATCGTGCCCACCTCCACCGGTGCCGCGAAGGCCGTCGCCCTGGTCCTGCCCGAGCTCAAGGGCAAGCTGGACGGCTACGCCCTGCGTGTCCCGGTCATCACCGGTTCCGCCACGGACCTGACCTTCAACACCGAGTCCGAGGTCAGCGTGGAATCGGTCAACGCCGCCATCAAGGAGGCCGCCACCGGTGAGTTCGGCGAGACCCTGGCCTACAGCGAGGAACCGCTGGTCTCCACCGACATCATCAGCGATTCCCACGGCTCGATCTTCGACGCCGGCCTGACCAAGGTCTCCGGCAAGACCGTGAAGGTCGTGTCCTGGTACGACAACGAGTGGGGTTACACCTGCCAGCTGCTGCGCCTGACCGAGCTGGTCGGCGACAAGCTCTAGTTCCCCGCCGCGTCGTCCGGATGTCTCGCGTGCGGTAGGCGCGGCACCGGGCCCCATGCGCCGCCCGGGGTGTTCCCAGACACACCCCGGGCGCTTTGCGGTGTCAGTACCATACACATTGTCTGCATAACCGAGTTAGAAACCAGCTAGGAGAACCGATGTCCCTGAAGACCCTCCAGGACCTGCTCGACGAAGGCGTCGACGGCCGCCACGTACTCGTCCGTTCCGATTTCAACGTGCCGCTGAACGACGCCGGTGAAATCACGGACCCCGGCCGCATCACCGCCTCGCTGCCGACCATCCAGGCCCTGGTCGACGGTGGCGCGAAGGTCATCCTGAGCGCTCACCTGGGACGTCCGAAGGGGGAGGCGAACCCGAAGTACTCCCTGGCCCCGGTCGCCGAGGCCCTGTCCGACGCCCTGGGGCAGTGGGTCGCCCTGGCCGGCGACGTCACCGGCGAGGACGCCCATGAACGCGCCAACGGGTTGACCGAGGGCGATGTCATGCTGGTGGAAAACGTCCGCTTCGATCCGCGGGAGACCGCCAAGGATGAGGCCGAACGGGGGGCCTTCGCCGATGAGCTCGCGGCCCTGGCCGCCGATGACGGCGCCTTCGTCTCCGACGGCTTCGGCGTGGTCCACCGCGAGCAGGCCTCCGTCTACGACGTGGCGAAGCGCCTGCCGGCCTACGCGGGCAAGCTCGTGGAGAAGGAGGTCACCGTCCTGGAGAAGACCGCCACCGATCCGGAGCACCCCTACGTGGTCGTCCTCGGCGGCTCCAAGGTCTCCGACAAACTGGGGGTGATCGAGGCACTGGCTGGCAAGGCCGACAAGCTCATCATCGGTGGCGGCATGTGCTACACCTTCCTGGCCGCGCAGGGCTACAACACCCAGAAGTCGCTGCTGCAGGAGGAGATGATCGACACCTGCAAGGATCTGCTGGACCGCTTCGGCGACAAGTTGGTGCTGCCGGTCGACCTGCTCGCCGCCGCGGAGTTCTCCGCCGACGCGGAGAACCGGGTCGTCGCCCTCGCCGGCATTCCGGAGGGCTGGCTGTCGCCGGACATCGGCCCGGAATCCGTCCGTGAGTTCGCCGAGGTGCTCAGCACCGCCAAGACCATCTTCTGGAACGGCCCGATGGGCGTGTTCGAGATGGCGCCCTTCGCCAAGGGCACCGAGGGTGTTGCCCAGGCGATCATCGACGCCACCGCGGACAACGGCGCCTTCTCCGTAGTCGGCGGAGGAGACTCCGCGGCGTCGGTACGCGCGCTCGGCCTGGACGAGGACGGCTTCTCCCACATCTCCACCGGCGGTGGCGCGTCGCTGGAGTTCCTCGAGGGCAAGGAGCTGCCCGGCGTCGCCGTGCTGAACCAGTAGTCCCACCCGGCTGGATCTGCAGCACCAGGCGGGTCCGGCCACTCAACACCCGCCGGAAGCATCCCTGCGCAATGAAAGGAAGGCCACCATGGCCCGCAAGCCCCTGATCGCCGGTAACTGGAAGATGAACCTCAACCACCTCGAGGCCATCAACAACGTCCAGAAGCTGGCGTTTTCCCTGCCCAAGGAGTACTATGAGAAGGTCGATGTGGCGCTGACCGTGCCGTACACCGACATCCGTGGCGTGCAGACCCTGATCGAGGCGGACAAGCTCCCGATCACCTACGGCGCGCAGGACGTCTCCGAGCACGAGAACGGCGCCTACACCGGCGACATCTCCGCGGACATGCTCGCGAAGCTCGGCTGCACCTGGGTCGTTGTCGGCCACTCCGAACGCCGCGAGTACCACCACGAGACCGATGAGCAGGTGGCCGCCAAGGCCCGGGCCACCGTGGCCGCGGGCATGAAGCCGATCGTGTGTGTCGGCGAACCGCTGGAGATCCGGGAGGCCGGAACCCACGTCGAGCACGTGGTGCGCCAGACCCGGCAGTCCCTCGCGGGGCTGTCCGCAGCGGATCTGGCCAACACCGTCATCGCCTATGAGCCGGTGTGGGCCATCGGCACCGGCAAGGTGGCCTCCGCCGCCGACGCCCAGGAGGTCTGCGCCGCCATCCGTGAACTGGTCCGTGCGCTGGCCGGCGACGAAGTCTCCGCCGGCATGCGGATCCTCTACGGCGGTTCCGTCAAGACCGAGACCGTGGGGGAGATCGTCTCCCAGCCGGACGTCGACGGTGGCCTCGTCGGCGGTGCCTCCCTCAAGGGCGAGGAATTCGCCAAGCTGGCGGCCTCCGCAGCCACCGCGGTCTAACGGCCCGAAGACCAAGGAGACAAGCCCCGTGGACGCCCCCGATCATCTCCAGGAAGACATCCGCTATCTGGGCCGCGTGCTCGGCCACGTCATTGCCGAGCAGGAGGGCCAGGAGGTTTTCGACCTGGTCGAGGGCGCGCGCCAAACGGCCTTCGAGATCGCCCGCGGAGAGGCGGGCATGGACTCCCTGATCTCGATGTTCCGCAACATCGACCCGAAGCGGGCGACCCCGGTGATCCGGGCGTTCTCCCATTTCGCCCTGATGTCCAACCTCGCGGAGGACCTCCACGACGAAGCCACCCGCGAACACGCGCTGGACCGCGGGGCGCCGGCCTGGGACTCCACGCTGGCGGCCACCTGGCGTAAACTCGCCGCCGCCGATGTCGGGGCCGCGGAGATCGCCGCGGTCCTGGAGCAGGCCCAGGTTTCCCCGGTGCTGACCGCGCACCCGACGGAGACCCGGCGGCGCACTGTCTTTGACGCCCAGCGCGACATCTCCGAGCTGATGACCCGACGCCGCGAGCTCCTCGGGGCGGTGGAGACGGCACGGACCCGCAGCCGGTTGGCCGAGCTGGACACCGCGATCCACCGCCGGATGACCATCCTCTGGCAGACCGCACTGATCCGGGTCTCGCGCCCCCGCATCGAAGATGAGATCGAGCTGGGGCTGCGCTATTACCACCTCAGTCTGCTGGACGAGATCCCCGCCCTCAATCAGTTGGTGATGAAGCAGCTGCGGGAGGTCTACGGCCCCGACCTGCCGGATACGGCGGTGCTGCGCCCGGGATCCTGGATCGGCGGCGACCACGACGGCAACCCCTACGTCACCGACCAGACCTTGACCTACGCCGCCACCCGGGCCGCAGCCACAGCCCTGCGCTACTACGCCGGACAGCTGCATCAGCTGGAGCACGAACTCAGTCTCTCGGACCGGCTCTCCGGAGTTACGGTGGAACTGGTCGCGCTGGCGGCCCGCGGCCGCAATGACGTCCCCAGCCGGGTCGACGAACCTTACCGCCGCGCCTGCCACGGTATGCGCGGGAGAATGCTGGCGACCATCGCGACCCTGATCGGCCCCGACGAGGTGGAGGGCACCTGGTACCGGGAGCATGAACCCTATGCCGGCCCCGCGGCGTTCAGCGCGGACCTCGACGTGCTGGACGCCTCGCTGCGGTTCTCACACGACGGCATCATCGCCGATGACCGGCTGGCCACCATCCGTGCGGCGGTGGACAGCTTCGGCTTCCACCTCTATTCCCTGGATCTGCGGCAGAACTCCGAGAGCTTCGAACAGGTCCTCACCGAGGTGTTCCGCGTGGCCCGAGTGCACCATGACTACCGCGATCTCGACGAAGCCGCCCGGATCGAACTGCTGACCCGGGAACTGCAGACGCCGCGACCGCTCGTGCCGCGCGGCCACCATAGTTTCAGTGAGGCAGTCCAGCGGGAGCTGGACATCTTCACCGCCGCGGCTGCGGCCACCGAGAAATTCGGGGCTGAAATGATCCCGCACTGCATCGTCTCCATGGCGGAATCCGTCAGCGACATCCTGGAGCCGATGATCCTGCTCAAGGAGGTCGGTCTGATCCGCGCGTCCGACGACCAGCCGCGGGGAAGCGTGGATGTCATCCCGCTGTTCGAGACGATCGATGATCTGGCCGCGGGAGCCGGCATTCTGGACCAGCTCTGGCAGCTGCCGCTGTACCGTTCCTATCTCCGCCAGCGCGGAGACATCCAGGAGGTCATGCTCGGCTACTCCGACTCCAACAAGGACGGCGGCTACTTCGCGGCCAACTGGGCGCTGTACGACGCCGAGGTGGCCCTGGTGGAGGTGGGCCGGGAGCACCAGGTGAAACTCCGGCTCTTCCACGGCCGCGGCGGGACCGTGGGCAGGGGAGGAGGGCCTTCCTATGAGGCGATCCTCGCCCAGCCGAAGGGCGCGGTGGACGGCGCCCTGCGGATCACCGAACAGGGTGAGATCATCTCCGCCAAATACGGTTCCCGGGACACCGCCCGCCGCAACCTGGAGGCTCTGGTCTCCGCGACGCTGGAGGCCAGCCTGCTGGAGGTGGACGGCCTGGAGCATCCGGAACGCGCCTTTGACGTGATGCGGGAACTAGCTGCCCTGAGCCGGGAGACCTACGCCAGCCTGGTCCACGAGGACCCGGGCTTCATCCCGTTCTTCACCCAGTCCACGCCACTGCAGGAGATCGGTGAGCTGAACATCGGTTCCCGGCCCACCTCCCGGAAGCAGACGGAGACGGTGGAGGATCTGCGGGCGATCCCCTGGGTGCTGTCCTGGTCACAGTCCCGGGTGATGCTGCCCGGCTGGTTCGGCGTGGGCACAGCTCTGCGCACCTGGATCGGCGATGGACCAGACGCCGGCCAGCGGCGCGCGGAACTGCGCAAGCTCTACGAGGTCTGGCCGTTCTTCAATTCGGTGCTGTCCAATATGGCACAGGTGATGAGTAAGGCGGAAATGCGGCTGGCGGAGCTGTACTCCCATCTGGTCACCGATGAGACGGATGCCCGGAGAATCCACGGGTTGATCACCGCCGAGTTCGAGTTGACCACCCAGATGTTCCACGGGGTCACCGGCACCGATCATCTCCTGGCGGACAACCCCACGCTGGCGAGGTCAGTCCGCAGCAGGTTTCCCTACCTGCTGCCACTGAATGTCATCCAGGTGGAACTGCTGCGCCGCTACCGGGCCGGGGATGAGCGGGTACCGGTTTCCCGCGGGATCCAGTTGACCATGAACGGGCTGGCCACCGCCCTGCGTAACTCCGGGTAGCCGGCGGGCGGGGTGGCCCCGCCCCCTGCGAACGTATGCCCGCGCTGATGTATACTGTCCTGAGTTGCCTGGGAGGCAGTCACAGCCCAGGAGATCTCCGCCGGACCACGGCGGGCCCCGTGACTCCACGACGTCGGCCGAAGGAAGTTGAATGACCCTCGCACTCCAGATCATCCTCGTACTGTCGAGCATTCTGTTGACGGTGTTCGTGCTGCTCCACAAGGGTAAGGGCGGCGGCCTGTCCAGTCTCTTCGGCGGTGGGGTGCAGTCGAACCTCTCCGGTTCCACGGTGGTGGAGAAGAACCTGGACCGCTACACCATCCTGACTGCGGTGATCTGGATCGTGTGCATCGTGGCGCTCAACCTGGTTCAGGCGTTCGGCGCCTAGCTGTTTCGACGAGGTTCAACTTTTGCGGCCACCCTCCTTGCTCGGAGGGTGGCCGCATTGTGTTCAGTGGTTGGATGGCAGTGGGGGACTGCGCGTGCTCATCCGGTACGTGCGCAGGGGAGCTTCAGCTTCGGGTGGGCTTCTTCTATAGCTGTCAAACCGCGGGTCGCAACCGCCGTTTAGGTAGCTTTGTCTCCTTCTGAAAACCTTTGTTTGTCAGTCTGCGTCCGTGACTACCGTTGAGATGGAGACTCTTCGGGACCGGTAGCACCTGATGCAGTGGCGGAGTGTTTCCCCGATCCCCGAAAATACGGTCTGGCAGGCGGAGAAGAGGCTGCGAGTTGTACCTATGGCAGCGCCTGGGATTGTTCACTGCGGACTTCGATGGTGGAGCCAGGTGGTAGTGCCTCGAGCATCCGGATCTTCGCCAGCACAGGGTTCTGCTCCAGCACCTTAGCGCTTGCCAGGCGGGCCCGGGTGGTCTTGACCTCATTGCGGGCGCGTTCCAGATCGGTTTCGGATCTCACCTTGGTCACCAACGCCTCCTGGAGGGCAGCGGAATACTCCGCAGGCAGACTAACGTCCTTGAGCAGGGCTGTGGACACCTCCACTCCGACGGCCGCGGCAGCCGTCTGCGCTGCCGCCAGTACGGGGCCGAGGTCGATGCGGGCGCCGATGAAGTTCTCCAGCGGGAGCCCTGCGACAAGTTCGCGCAGCGCGATCTGGGCGGCCAGGTAGATTTCCTCGTCCGGGCCCTGCGAATCAGAGACGAAGGAGACCGGGTCAACGGTGTGTGCCGACAGTGTCAGCGTGATGGTCACGGTCATGGCATCGGCAGTGGGAATCTGCTGCGGGTGCATCTGGATCAGGCGTCGGCGCAGATCGACCTGCAGAAAGCGGTCGCCCGGCCGGGAGAACTCGCGGGCGCGCAGGGGGGTGAGCTCGCCATCGCGCTGGCGCAGTACGGCGTGCCCGGGCCGCGGGGCAGGAGAGCGTAAGGCTGCCTGCTGCCACCCTGCGCCGTGGGACAACGGCGTGTACATGGTCCAGCCGGAGTCGGCGGAACGCGGGCGGAAGATACCCATGTGATCACCCAGAAAAGTTGCGGGGGTTGCCGCCGGCCGGGGCCGACAGTAGCGGGGCATCGGTGCGTCCCCTGTACCGACGGGCACAGGATCGGGCCGGGCCACTGGCTACCGCCGGAGAAGTTCCGGGCGACGGCAACCCATCTTTAGGAGGGAGGGGATTTGAACCCCGTTGGTCTTGTTCAGACCGTGCCGTAGCGGTCCGCATCAGTTCAATCGGGAACACCCACGGCAAGACCGGAAGCACCCAGCAACCACGATGCGGTGCTCAGGCTAGCGTAACGCACTTCGCCGGACTGCGTTGTTCGTCCAGGATTTCGGTCATCTGCCCACGGGTTAAAACTCCGATTTCAGTCTGGGGTCTATCTACTGTCTTCCCGTGGCAGCTTTTACTGGGCCCTGAAATTTCCGCTGCAGGTTTTCCCAACTTTGGAATGGAATAGAACATCGCCCGATCAACCGGACACCCCTGCCGCCCGAAGTAATGTCCGGGCGGCAGGGGTAGGCGTCCGAGCAGAACCGTCAGTCGACCTGTCCGGCCGCGTCCTGCGCCAGGTAGAGCACGGTCTCCCGGGCACCGCGTGCCCCGGCGGCGGGCCAGTCCACGGCCTCGGCGCCGCGCACCACATGTCCGGCGGCCTCGGCCTTCTCAGCGCCGGACACCAGCAGCCACACCTGGTCGGCGGCGTTCACGGCCGGAAGGGTCAGGGTGACCCGTTCCGCCGGCGGTTTCGGGGAATCGGTCACCGCCACCACGAGCTTCCCGGTCTCCCGGACGGCCGCGGTGTGGGGGAATAGTGAGTTGATGTGTCCCTCGCCGCCCATACCCAGCAGGTGCAGATCGAAGCCCTGGGGGGCATGCTGCTGGACCGTCTCCTCGTAGGTTGCGGCTGCAGTTGCCATCTCGGCGGTACCCAGGCCGTAACCGTGGATATTCCCCGCCGGGATGTCCACGTGATCGAGCAGCGCCGCCCTGGCCTGCCCCTCATTGGACTCCGGATCGGTGACCGGCACATTGCGTTCATCACCGAAGAACACGTGCACCCGGTTCCAGTCCACCCGCAGGGTGGGGAAGGTTTCGGATTGGGCGGTGGCCGCGGCGTCGAGACGCGCCAGCTCCTTGAGCAGGCCTGTGCCGGCCCCGCCGCCGGTGAGCACGACGCGGGCCAGGCCGTCGCCGTGCTTTCCGCCGCCGGCCTGCACCTGGTGGATCACCTCCACGAAGTCTCGGGCGGCGTTGGCGATCAGTTCATCTAGGTCAGCAACCGGCTTGACGGTAACCATTGGGTGGGTCCTTTCGGTGGGAGAGCGGAGTCAGCGGCGGGTCAACTGACCCAGTCCACGGAGCGCGTGGGCATAGGCGATATCGGGGTCAAGGTGGCGTAGTTCCTCGGCCAGGCATTCCGCGATGCTGCGACGTGACAGGGCCACCAGGGAATCGGGGAGACCGGGCACACTGACGCGGATGGTCCGGGAATCGACGACCGAGATCTCGACGGTGCCGTCCTGCTGTTCGAGTTCGAGGCTGCTGATCATGAACATCCCCTGTTCGAGCTCGTGGGTGGAACCACCGGTGCTCCGGACGATCTCCACCCCCAGCCGATCAGCCAGCCAACCTGCGGCGATGTCCACGCTGGGATGGTCGATCGGCCCGTGGACGCGGGCAGCGGTGATCTGCTTCCCCGGACACTGCTCCAGGGAGGAGGCCACGATGCCGCGCCACTGGGTGATACGCGACCACATCAGGTCAGAGTCCCCGGGGGTGTAGTTCTCCCGCCGTGCGGAGAGCACGAACGAGCGGGTGTCATAGAGGGCATCGGTGATCCGGCGCTGGGAGAGTCTGCCGATGGGGTGCTCGGAGGGATCGGCCGGCGCGGCGTAGGGCCACCACGCGACGATCGGGGTATCAGGCAGCAGCAGGGGGGTGACCACGGACTCCAGGTGCTGGGACAGCTCACCGCTGATGCGCATGAGCACCATTTCCGCGGCGCCGGCTTCACCGGCTACCCGGATCTGGGCATCGAGTAGGGCCGGTCCCTCCTTCGGGCCGGCGAGCATCACCAGGACACGGGCCGGGTGCTCGTGGGCGGCACCTTCGGTGGCTGCGATGATGGCGTCGACGTCGTCATCCTGGGAGGCGACGACGATCAGGGTGAGTACCCGCCCGGTGGCCTGGGAGAAGGCCTCCTTGCTCTCCAGCAGCGCCGCCGAGATCTTCCGGGTGGTGGTGTCGGGCAGATCGATGATCATGAGGGCCTTTCAGAATCTAGCTAGCGGAATATCAGGGGCAAAGATGCTGCCCTAGGGGCGGCGCCAGGTTCGGCCGGCACGGTTGAGCATCTGGTCAGCGGAATCCGGCCCCCAGGTGCCCGCGGCATATTCGTCGGGAAGACCGTGCTCCTCCCAGTAGTCCAGGATGGGGTCCAGGATCTCCCAGCTCAATTCCACCTCTTCATTGGTGGGGAACAGGCTCGACTCATCCAGCAGGGCGTCCAGGATCAGACGTTCATAAGCCTCCGGCGATTCCTCCGTGAAGGCCTCGGAGTAGGAGAAGTCCATGTTGACGTCGCGGACCTCCATGGTGGAGCCGGGCACCTTCGATCCGAAGCGCATCAGCACCCCCTCATCCGGTTGCACCCGGATGACCACGGCATTGTTGCCCAGCGCCGAGGTCATTCGCTCGCCGAAGGGTTGGTGCGGGGCCTCCTTGAACACCAACGCGATCTCGGTGACCCGGCGACCGAGCCGTTTACCGGTGCGCAGGTAGAACGGGACACCGGCCCACCGTCGGGAACTGATCTCCAGGGTGCAGGCGGCAAAGGTCTCCGTGGTCGACTTCGGGTCGAAGCCCTCCTCCTCACGCAGGCCCTTGACGAAGGTGGAGCCCTGCCAGCCGGCGGTGTACTGGCCTCGGGCGGTCGTCTTGGACAGCGGGTACACCGGACGGGTGGCGCGCAACACCTTGATCTTCTCGGTCTGCAGCTCCGTGGGGGAGAAGGCGATGGGTTCTTCCATCGCAACCAGAGCCAGCAACTGAATCAGGTGGTTCTGGATGACGTCCCGGGCCGCCCCGATTCCGTCGTAGTAGCCGGCCCGGCCCCCCAGGCCGATGTCCTCAGCCATGGTGATCTGCACGTGGTCGACATAGTGGGCGTTCCACAGCGGATCGAAGATCTGGTTGGCGAAGCGCAACGCCATGATGTTCTGCACCGTTTCCTTGCCCAGGTAGTGGTCGATGCGGAACACCGCCTCCTCGGGAAACACGGAGTTGACGATCTCATTGAGCCGACGGGCCGACTTCTGGTCATTGCCGAAGGGTTTTTCGATGATGACACGACGCCAGGATCCCCCCGCAGCCTCCGCCATTCCGGAGCGCTCCAGCTGGTGGCAGACATCGGAGAAGTAGTCCGGCGGCACCGACAGATAGTAGGCCCAGTTGCCGCCGGTACCGCGTTCCCGGTCCATCTCCGAGAGAGTGGCGGCGAGGTTGTCGAAGGCAGCGTCATCGTCGAAGTTGCCCGTGACGAAGTGCATGCCCTCCGCCAGTCGTTCCCAGACGTTCTCCCGGAACTTGGTGCGGGCCCCGAGCTGAACGGCCTCGAGGACGTAATTCTCGAACTCCGCCTTCGACCACTCCCGGCGGCCGTAGCCGATGAGGGTGAACCCAGCGGGCAGCAGACCCCGGTTGGCCAGATCGTAGATGGCCGGCAGCAGCTTACGGCGCGCGAGGTCGCCGGTGACGCCGAAGATCACCATGCCGGAAGGACCGGCGATCCGGGGGAGTCGCTTGTCGTGGGGGTCGCGCAGGGGGTTGACCCATGCGGCGTCGGAAGAACCGGTATCGGAGTGCAGTTCAGACAATGCGGTGTCCTTTTGAAAAATCCGTCGGGAACGAAAGGGGAAAACGGTACGGCACCTCCCCGGCGGGGCCGGGGAGGTGGACAACAGGGGGGGGCGCGGGTCTAGGACAGCCGGGACCGCATGGACTCCAGGAGTTCCTCCCAGGAGGCCACGAACTTGTCGACGCCCTCGCGCTCCAGCGCAATGAACACATCCTCCAGGTCCACCCCGACCTCGCTGAGGTCGCGCAGCACCTGTTCGGACTCGTCGCCGGTCCCGGTCAGGGTGTCGCCGTGTAGGTTGCCCTCGGCGAGCACAGCGTCGATGGTCTTCTCCGGCATGGTGTTCACCGTGTTCGGGCCGGCCAACTCGGAGACGTAGAGCGTGGCGGGGTAGTCGGGGTTCTTCACTCCCGTCGACGCCCACAGCGGACGCTGGAGGTTGGCGCCCTCCGGCAGATCCGCGTTCTCGAAGAGCTGCTGGAAGACCGAGTAGGCGCGGCGGGCGTTGGCCACTCCGGCCTTGCCGCGGAGGGCCAGAGCCTCATCCGTGCCGATGGCTTCCAGTCGCTTGTCCACCTCAGTGTCCATGCGGGAGACGAAGAAGGAGGCCACGGAATGGATCCGGGAGACGTCGTGGCCGGCCTCGGCGGCGCGGTTGATGCCGTCGATGTAGGTGCCGATGACCTCGCGGTAGCGGGAAACGGAGAAGATCAGCGTGACGTTGACGTTGATTCCCTCCGCCAGTGCATCCGCGATCGCCGGCAGGGATTCGCCGGTGGCCGGGATCTTGATCATCACGTTGGGACGGTCGACCTTGGCCCAGAGGGAGCGGGCCTGCTCCAGGGTGGCCTCCCGGTCCGCCGAGATCCGCGGGTCGACCTCGATGGAGACCCTGCCGTCCAGGCCGCCGGTGCGCTCGTGCACGTCGGCCAGGATGTCGCAGGCGTCGCGGACGTCGTCGATGGACATCGCGTAGACGGCCTCGTCCACCGCCGCACCGGCTTCCTTGAGCTCGGCGATCTGGTCATCATAAGCGGTGCCCTGGCTCATCGCGGCCGCGAAAATCGAGGGGTTGGTGGTGACCCCGACGATGGACTTGGATTCGAGGATCTCCTTGAGGTTGCCGCTGGTGATGCGGACACGGGAGAGGTCATCCAACCAGGTTGAGGTGCCGAGCTTGAAGAGTTCGTCAATGTGGGTCATGGTGATCGTTCCTTTCGGCGGGTGCGGGCACCCGCCCGGTGCTGAAGCTCAGGATGGCGGGCGGGTTCGAGGCGTTCTTAGGCGTTCAGGGAATCGTGGGCGGCGGCCACCACAGCCTCGGCGGTGATGCCGAACTCCTGGTAGAGCCGCTCGTAGTTGGCGGAGGCGCCGAAGTGCTCCAGGGAAACCGCGCGACCACGGTTACCGAGCCAGCGGTGCCAGGACATGGCCAGGCCGGCTTCCACGGAGACGCGGGCGGTGACAGCAGTCGGCAGGACCGACTCGATGTAGTCCTGGTCCTGCTCCGCGAACCAGTCCATGCACGGCACGGAGACGACGCGGGCCGCGACACCCTCACTCTCGAGCTGTTTGGCGGCCTCGACCGCCAGCTGGACCTCGGAGCCGGAGCCCATCAGGATGACGTCCGGCGTCTGCTTGGAACCTTCGACCAGGACGTAGGCGCCTCGGCGGACACCTTCGTCGGCCAGTTCCCGCGTGCCCTCAAGCACCGGGACGTTCTGGCGGGTCAGGGCCAGGCCCTTCGGGCCCGCCTTGTAGAGCAGCGCGTGCTTCCAGGCCGCGGAGGTCTCGTTGGCGTCGGCCGGGCGCAGCATGGACATCCCCGGGATGGCGCGCAGGGTGGACAGCTGCTCCACCGGCTGGTGGGTCGGGCCGTCCTCGCCGAGGCCGATGGAGTCGTGGGTCCAGACGTAGTAGGCGTCGGTGCCCTGGAGGGCGGCGAGACGCACGGCCGGACGCATGTAGTCCGAGAAGATCAGGAAGGTGCCGGCGTAGGGCCGGGTGCCGCCGTGGAGCGCGATGCCGTTCATGATCGCGCCCATCGCGTGCTCGCGAACACCGAAATGCAGGTTCCGGCCGTAAGGGGTGGCCGTGAACATGTCCGTGGTGATCTCCTTCGGGCCGAAGGAGGGGGAATCCTTGATGATGGTGTTGTTGGAGCCGGCGAGGTCGGCGGAGCCGCCCCACAGCTCCGGCAGGGTGGCACCGAGCGCCTGGAGCACGGCCTGGGAGGCCTTGCGGGTGGCCACCCCCTTGGCGTCCGGCTCCCAGGTCGGCAGCTCTGCGGCGAAGTCGGCCGGCAGCTCGCGGGTGATCAGCCGGTCGTGCAGCTGCTTGGCCTCGGGGTTGGCCTTCGCCCACTCGTCATAGTGCCGCTGCCACTCCGCGTGCTTGGTGGCGCCGCGTTCGGCGAGCTGGCGGGTATGCGCCAGCACCTCGGGCTCGACCGCGAAGTGGGCCTCCGGATCAAAGTCCAGCTCGCGCTTGGTGGCGGCCACCTCCTCCTCGCCCAGCGCGGCGCCATGGGCGGCACCGGTGTTCATGGCGTTGGGGGCGGGGTAGGCGATGACGGTGCGCACCCGGACGAAGGTGGGGCGGGTGGGATCGGCCTTCGCGTCCGTGACTGCCTGCTCGATCGCCGCGACGTCCTCGCCGCCGTTGACCTCGATGACCTGCCAACCGTAGGCGCGGTAACGGGCGGAGACGTCCTCGGTGAAGGCGATCTGGGTGTCATCCTCGATGGAGATCCGGTTATCGTCCCAGAAGACGATCAGGTTACCCAGCTGCTGCGTACCGGCGAGGGAGGAGGCTTCAGCGGTCACGCCCTCCTGGAGGTCGCCGTCGGAGGCGATGACGTAGATGTAGTGGTCGAAGGGTGACTCCCCCGGAGCGGCGTCCGGATCCAGCAGGCCGCGCTCCCGACGGGCGGCCATCGCCATGCCCACAGAGGAAGCCAGGCCCTGGCCCAGCGGACCGGTGGTGATCTCCACGCCGTTGGTGTGACCGTACTCCGGGTGTCCCGGAGTCAGGGAACCCCAGGTGCGCAGGGCCTTGAGGTCCTCGAGCTCCAAACCGAAGCCACCGAGGTAGAGCTGAATGTACTGGGTCAGCGAGGTGTGGCCGGCAGACAGGACGAAACGGTCCCGCCCGGCCCAGTTCGTCGCGGCCGGGTCGTGGTTCATCACGCGCTGGTAGAGGGTGTAGGCCAGCGGTGCCAGACTCATCGCGGTGCCCGGGTGCCCCGACCCACACTTTTGCACCGCGTCGGCGGCGAGCACCCGGACAGTGTCCACGGCACGGGTGTCGGTGTCAGTCCAGTCAGCCGGGTAGTTGCGGACGGTCAGAGCCTTCAGGTCGGGCGACAGGGTCACGATCGTGATACCTCACTTCAGTTGGGGGATACGGTTGACTCACGACGCCCGCCCTACCCCGGCCGTTGCCGCGCCACGGCGGTGGCGGCGATCTGTTCCGGAGGTGGGGGACTGCCCGCGAATCTGCGTCGTCTCCCACCATAGTTCCTTTTGGGCCGGGCTTGTGGCATCGATCCCTGCCTATCGGAACGTGTGCGAACCACCACGCGCCCTCCGGTGATTCTCCCTGTGACAGGATTGTGGATTGGGCAGGTAGAGCAGCTAGCATAGGGCAGCTACCTTTCACAGCCCCGTCAACGCCGGTGCCGCCGGGTAGAGGGTTTCCGGGAGCGGGAACTTTCCGGGGGAGCCGTCCGACTACTGGGGCAGGCGCGCTCCGGCCCGTGGCCGGATAGGACGCGCGAACCTGAACCACCCGGCCCGGCAGTCGGCCCGGGGGTGGCATGACGAAGAAACACCGGAAAGCTGGAGGAACTCACCCTTGGACACCATCAAGGCCTATATTGCGCTGACGAAACCAAGGGTGATTGAGCTACTTCTGGTGGCCACCATCCCCGCCATGCTGCAGGCCGAGCGGGGAGCCAACAACATCCTGCTGATCCTGTTGACGGTCATCGGCGGCTGGATGGGCGCAGCGGCGGCGAACACCTTCAACATGGTCGCCGATTCCGATATCGACCAGAAGATGGGGCGCACGCGGGCCCGACCGCTGGTCCGGCACACCGTGTCCAACCGGGACGCCACCATCTTCGCGTGGGCGCTGACCGTCGCCAGCTTCCTGTGGCTGTGGTTGCTGTGCGGCTCGCTCACCGCTGCGGTGTTCGTGATGATCACGATCCTCTTCTACATCTTCGTCTACACGAAGTTCCTGAAGCGGCGAACCCACATGAACATCGTCTGGGGCGGTGCCGCAGGTTGCATGCCCGTGTTGGTCGGCTGGGCCGTGATCACCGATAATCTGCCGGAGGGCGTGCCCTCCCAGTGGTGGCAGGCCATCGTGATGTTCCTGATCGTGTTCTTCTGGACCCCGCCCCACACCTGGGCTCTGGCCATGAAGTACAAGGAGGACTACAAGGCCGCCGGCGTGCCCATGCTCCCGGTTGTCCGCGAACCGGTCGAAGTGACCCGGCAGATCGTCTACTATACCTGGGCCACCGTCCTGATCTCCCTGCTTCTGCTGCCCGCCACCTCGTGGATCTACCTGGCAGGTTCAGTCATCGGCGGCATCTGGTTCCTGGTCAGCGCGACCAAGCTGCACCTCGGGGTGAAGAACGGCGCTGAGGTCAAGCCCCTCAAGCTGTTCATTCTGTCGAACAACTACCTGGCGCTGGTGTTCGTCGCACTGTCCGTGGACGCCATCTTCGGGTGGGACACCCTCGGCATGATGCTGGGCTGGGACACCACGTTCTTCTGACCTGCCCAGCTATTCAGATACAGGGCCCCTCGCCGGAGAATTTCCGGTGAGGGGCCCTGTTCGTATTGGCCGGGGACGGGGAGCGGGTCAGTGGTAGGTGAAGAACTGTCCGATGTAGACGTCGCCGCCGGAGGCACCCCACGTGGCGACGGCCGCACGCTTCGCGTTACTGACACGGGTTGGATGCTGGGTCATGTACCAGTGGCAGGTCGAGGAGGCGTGTTCCGCCTTGACCCGGGAGACGATCCCTTCTCCGTCGGCGAAGTAGACCGCGCGGGAGACGCCCTGGCCATTGAGGGCGAGATCGCCCTCATAGCCGCGCTGGGCGAGATCGAGCGCACGGTCGTACGGAGTGCCCGCGTGGACCACGGTATAGCCCTGGTTGACGAGAAAACGCCCGACACAGCCGTCGAGCCCACGGGCGTTGTCGGGGGCAGGCGACCCGACGACCGAGGACAGTGTGCGGAGTTCGGGAACCACCGGGCGGAGGGTGTCGATGAGGAATTCAAGTTCCTGGCTGCCGTGGACCACTGTCGGTGGGGAGACCTGGGCGGCAGCGGAGGGCCCCGTTGTTGCAGACACAAGGACGGCACTGGCCCCCAGGACGGCCGCTAAGGTTCTTCTCATTGATTTCACACGTCGTACCATATGCGGCACTTCACAACCGCACCATCCGTCACAGGACACCACCCCTGAAGGTGGGCGCCCGCGCGATCGTAACTCCGGGCAGACTGCGCGGTTTTAGCTGACCTGCAGCACGACCGAGCCGGTGGTCTTACGTTCCTGGAGATCCCGATGGGCCTGCGCGGCTTCCGCCAACGGATAGACCCCGCCGATCCGGAACTTGAGGGTGCCTTCGACGATGCCCTGGGTGACCGCCTGAGCCCGCATGGCGAACTCGCCCTCGCCGGCGGTGTAGGCACCCGTGGAGGGGCGGGTGAGGAAGATCGAACCGTGAGTGTTCAGGAGCTGCGGATCGAGGGGCTCCACGGGTCCGGACGCGGCACCGAAGAGACAGACGATGCCGCGGGGACGGACCACCTCCAGGGACTCGCTGAAGGTGGCCTGTCCCACCCCGTCGTAAACCACGTCCACGCCGACGCCGCCGTTGTGGCGGCGGACCTGCTCTGCCAGCTCATCGGAGTAGTAGAACACCGCACTGGCGCCGGCCTCCCGTGCCAATTCGGCCTTCTCCTCGGTGGAGACGACAGAATAGACCCGGGCGCCCTTGGCCGCCGCCATCTGTGTGGCCAGCAGTCCGACACCGCCGGCTCCGGCGGTGATGAGACAGGATTCTCCCTCCTGCAGGTCGTGCACCCCATAGATCAGATAATGGGCGGTGATTCCCTGGAGGAGCATGGTCCCGGCGGTGTGCGGATCAATGCCCTCCGGCACGGCCACGAGCCGGTCACGGGGAACACACACCTGCTCGGCATAGGAGCCGAAGGCGTCCATCCAGGCCACCAGTGTTCCCTCGGCGATTTCTCCCCGGGGGTCATGCAGCACCCGGCCGGTACCCTCCTGACCGGGAGTGAACGGCGTCGCCGCGTGGTAGATGCCCTCTCGGTAGTAGGTGTCGATGTAGTTGACCCCGGCCACGTCCACGGCGACGAGCACCTGGTCATCGGAGGGGGACGGGGCCTCTACATCGTCGCGGAACTGGAGGGTTTCCGGTCCGCCGGTCTGGGAGATCTGAATCGCCTTCATGTCTGCCAGGCTAGTGAAGTTTCTTCGCCGACGGTCTGAGTTGCGCCAAATCGGGTGGGTGAAGGTTTCCGCCCCGGGGACCGGTTCACGACGGGAATCGGTACGGGGAAGGCGGCAACGCGACACCCCCACCTCAGGGAGAATGAGGTGGGGGTGTCAGAGAGACTCAGGGTGAGTACCGGCGTCTCGTCCTGCCTGCGAACTATGCGGAGGCACCCGCCCGTTGGGCCACGAACTTGTCGCCGGCCGGGGACCCGGTGGCGGTGTTTTCGGTGCCGCCGGTACGCACCCGGCCGTGGGCGTAGAGCCAGGCGGAGAAGGCGACCACCACGGAGGACATGGCAATGTGCAGCGGCACACTCCAGCGCGGGACACCCAGGTTGTACTGCGCGATGCCGATAGCGGCCTGAATCAGGATCATGGCGATCAGCGCCCAACCGGTCTGCTTCGCAGGCCGGGGCGCCTTCTTCCAGTAGAGCAGGGCCACGATGATGACGGTGAACGCGAGGTACACGTACATGTTGTAACCGTGGACGTGGGCCATCCAGTCAATGTCGACCTGGAGACGTCCCTCCATCCCCACAGTCTCATCGCCGGAATGGGGCCCGGCTCCGGTGACCATTGTGCCGGTGATGAGGACGACGGCCAGGCAAATCGCGGAAATCACCGTCATCACCCGGATGAGGGCGGGGAAGGTGCGCGTCGGGGTGCCGTCATCGGGCTCGGCGGTACGGGTGTAGAGCATCGCGGCCACCCACACCAGCACCATAGACGGCAGGAAGTGGATGGCCACCCACCACCAGTGCAGGTCCATGTGGACGGAAATACCGCCGAGCACCGCCTGCAGGACCACTCCCAGACCGGAAATCACCGAATAGACGATGAGCTCCGCGCGGCGGCGGGCCTTGAGCAGCAGCACGAACACGAAGATGGCGGCTGCTGCGACCACGAAGGCGAGCAGCCGGTTACCGAATTCGATGGCCTGGTGCAGCCAGGGTGCGGCACCGGCCTGCGGTACCAGGGAGCCCTCGTGGCACATCGGCCAGGTGTCACAGCCGAGGCCCGAGCCGGTCACCCGGACGATGGAGCCGGTGACGGTGATGCCGCCCTGCGTCAACAGGAGCAGAAAGGCGGCGATCCGTTGCAGCCGGAGACTGGGGATCCAGGGTGTCTTCTTCGGTGAACCATCGGCGGAAGCTGGGGACATCGTAGTACTCACGAGGCCTAGTCTAGCCCCGCTGCCAGCCCGGATGATAATTCCGGCGGGAGAATCCCGGTGGGGCGAAACACCCTGTGATCTAGGACGCGAAGCGGAACCATTTGACTGCCGCAACCGACGCAATGACCAGCCACACCACCAGGATCAGCAACTGCACCCAGGGCAGTGTCCCCTCGAAGGCCAGGGTGAGCCCCGAGGCGAGCGCCACAGAGGGAATCAGGTTGGCGAAGCCGGCGTCGGCGAGGCCCTGGGACACCAGGACCCACCCCACCAGCCCGGACAGCACCACCCAGATCAGGTTGGCCAGGGCGAGCACCACCTCAGAGCTCAGCGTCCCTCCCATCAACAGACCGAGGGAGGAAAACGCCGCCACCCCGATGGCCAGGGTGATGACGGCGGCGAGCGTGCCGAGGGCGTCCGGACGCCACCCGAGAATGAGTGCGGTGGCGCCCAGGACCACGACCTGGATCAGCACCATGGTGATCACCGCAATCGCCTTGCCGACGATGATGGTCCCGGCGGAGACCCCGCTGGCACCGGTGCGTTTGAGGGCGCCGTAGCGGCGGTCGAAGGCCAGCGCGATCGCCTGACCGGTGAAGCCCGAGCTCATCGCGGCGATGGCGAAGATCACCGGCACCGCCTCCCGGAGCGGCTCAGGACCGTCCAGGATGGGCACCTTGGCCAAGACGATGAGCATCGCGAACGGGATGATGAGACTGAGCAGCTGCTGCTCACCGTGGCGCAGGAAGAGCTTGGACTCGATCCGGCCTTGGGCGGACACCATCTTCCAGGTCCCGGCACGCCGGGGAGACGGAGTGAAGGTCCCCTCCGGGAAAGTGGTGTCAGGTGATGTGGTCACGTCTGCTTCAGCTCCTCAGGTTCTTTCCGGTCAACTCGAGAAAGACCTGCTCGAGATTGCGGTGATCGGCATCCAGCCGACGGATCAGGACATTCTGCTCCGCCACGGCCGCAGCCAGTGTGGACAACAGTTCGGGGGTCGCTTCCGCCGGCAGGTTGTAGTGCAACGGGCGGGAGGCGGAGAGTGGCGGGGCAGAGTAACCGCGCCGCTGGAGGGCGGCGTCGATGAGCCCGGTGTCCAGTGCGGCATCAGTCACCAGACTGATCGACTGGACTCCGGCGGCCGTGCCGGCGGTGAGTTCGGCGGGTGTTCCCTCCGCCACGCACCGGCCGTGGTCGATGATCATGATGCGGTCTGCCAGCGCCTCCGCTTCATCCATGAGGTGGGTGGTCAGGATGACCGTGACACCGTCCCGGCACAAGGTGGCGATCAGGTCCCAGACCAGCAACCGGGACTGGGCGTCCATGCCGGCGGTGGGCTCATCCAGGAAAACCAGTTCGGGTCGGCCGATGAGCGCCAGGGCCAGAGACAGGCGCTGCTGCTGACCACCGGAGAGACGGCGGTACGTGGTGCGGCGTTGTCCCTTCAGGCCGACGACTTCCAGCAGCCACTCCGGATCGTGGGGATGAGCGTTATAGGAAGCCGCCAGTTGCAGCATTTCACCGACGCGGATACCGGAGTAGGAGCCACCGCCCTGGAGCATGATGCCGATACGGCTGCGGACCGCGTCCGGGTTGCGGGTGGGGTCCAGGCCCAGCACCCGGATCTGCCCGCCGCTCGGGGACTGAAACCCCTCACACATTTCGATCGTCGTGGTCTTGCCTGCCCCGTTGGGGCCGAGGAGGGCGAACACCTCGCCGCGCCGGACCTGAAGATCGAGCCCGGCAACGGCGGCCTTCTGACCGAAGTACTTGGTCACGCCACGCAGCTCGAGCGCGGGGGTAACCGCGGGGTCATCCGTAAGTTGGCGCACGGGCTCGCCCTGAACATCCGATTGAGCAGTCACGGATCCTCAGTCTAGGTCAAGCAACCCCCGATGCCTCAATAACCACCAACCGAGGGAGACGATGATGACGAAACTCACCGCCGCGCCGACATAAATAACCAGAACGGTATCGGCCGGCAACGCCAGCCCCCGAGGCAGGACGAAGAAGCTGAAGGCGGCGGAGTAGACGACCACGCACACGCGGAAGAACAACCGGTTGGCCCAGGCTGCCAGCGGCAGGATGGCCCACAGCATGTACCAGGGGTGAACCACCGGGAAGAGGATGACCAGAATGAAGGTGGAGACGCCGAGACCGCCCACCGGGTGGATGGTGCCACGGAAGGTGGCGAAGAGCATGCGCACAATGAACACGACCGCCACCAGGATGCCGGCCGCACGCGTGATCGTCAGGATCGCCTCGGTGTGGTCTCCCAGGCCGAGCAGCATGCCGAGCCAGCCGGCGATCACCCCGGAATCCGTGGTCACCGACATCCAGCTGCGGATCGACGCCGCCCCTCCCTGACCGCTCACCCATCCCAGGCCGATGCCGCTGATCAGGGTCACCACCGCGATCGTCGCCACCAGCAACACCAGCTGGACGACCACCGCCAGCGCGATGGAGAGCACCTGCCCGCGACCGAGTTCCCGTAGTCGGCGGGCCAGGGCCATGCCGACGAAACCGAGGGCCAGAAAGCCGGTGACCTTGACCATGCCCGCGCAACTGATCAACGCGCCCGAGGCGACGAGGTAGGCGACCGCACTTCGCGAGCGCGCCGTCCCGAGTCGATGGACACCGCGCAGCCCGAGCTCCAGCCCGGCCAGCGCGAATCCCAGCAGAACGGATTCATTGTGGATGCCGCCGATCAGATGGAGAACCGTCAGCGGATTCAGAATGCCCAGCCACACCGCGGCCGGGGCACTGACCCGGCACCGACGGGCGAGCTTGACCACGGCCCAACCGGCGACCGCCACCCCGGCCAGGGACAGCAGCCGGTGCGCGAGGACCCCCAGCACGATTGAGTCATTGGTCAATGCACTGATGAGGGCGGCGAAGCCCAGGGCGACCGGCCCGTAGGGGGAGGGGGAATGCGACCAGATGAAGGGGACGGAACGAGCGAGATGGTTCTCCGTCCCGAGCAGTTCGACGGGACCCGCCGAATACGGGTCCATCCCCTGTAGCACGATGGAACCGTTGGCCAGATAGGAGTAGATGTCCTGGGTGAACAGCGGAGCGGTGAAGATGATCGGCAGTACCCAGCAGGCGAAGGTGCGCCGC
The DNA here is from genome assembly GCF_050107895.1 of Corynebacterium halotolerans. Classification (GTDB taxonomy): domain Bacteria; phylum Actinomycetota; class Actinomycetes; order Mycobacteriales; family Mycobacteriaceae; genus Corynebacterium; species Corynebacterium halotolerans_B. The sequence goes on from NZ_JBNILW010000001.1 coordinate 370,882, forward strand.
AACTGGGGAAGGGATGCCCGACCACGGATCTGCTCGCGGTGCCGGATCGCCGCTCCGGTATAAGGCGCCATCAGCACCCAGGCGAGCACCAGCAGCCCGACGCCGACCATCACCACCATGGAGGAGGTCTGCAGCATCCGGAACATCGGGGAGCCACCGGGGAAATGCTGGTACGGGTTGTCCACGACCGGAAGAGCCCCGGCCCCCAGCGCCCCCAGCGCCAGCATCAGCGAGCCGATCGTGCCGATGATCCGGAGCAGGGTGAACCGGCGCAGTTCCCGGTCGTTTAATCCCCGGTCGTTCCGGGGGCGGAGCACGGTTCCGGGATCTTCAACTGGCCCGGGACCTTCTTCCGGGGGCACCGGGGCTGTCGTGGCTTGGGTGGTGGCCGTCGCTGTCTCCGCGTCCGAGGTGTCCCGGCTGTGGAGCTCAGCTGAACGGGATCCGGCGGAACCGAGCCGGGGGAGATCCCGGGTCAACGACTGCAGGACCTTCCGCATCAGCTTCGAGTGGGGTAGCACAATGCCACATCCTACGGCTCGCGGAACACCGTAGCGGCCACCACCGCCCCGGGGAGCGTCACCCGGGTGCCATCCGCTCCGCCCTGCCACCGAATCACGGATGAAAGGTGGGCCGAGCCAGGGTGATTTCCCGCCTTGCACCCCACGTTTGTGACTTCCCTCTCAGCATTCTCCAGGGCGTCATCTCTCCGCAGGTAGGTGCGGGCGCACCTGAAAAGCCCGAGGTTGGACAGGGGGAATGAATTAGGGAACACTAGTGTTGTCAAATGATGAGGGCCGAATCATCGAGGTCCCGGAACCGATTGCCTCAGGAGGTGAGGGCCATGAGTGAAACCGGACACCGCACGGCGACCGAGACGAGGTCGACCGACGGTGACACCAGACGGGAGATCATGCTGACCCTGCTGAAGCACGGTCCCGTGACCGCCTCGAAGATCGGTGATCATCTCGGCATCTCAGCCGCAGGTGTCCGCAGGCACCTGGACATTCTGGTGGACGAAGGGCTCGCGGAGGCGAAGGCACACCGCCGCCGCCCGAGCTCCGGAGCGGCGCCTTCCCGAGGGAGGCCCGCAAAGGAGTTCCGTCTCACCGACTCCGGCCGTGGTCAGTTCGGTCACGGTTATGACAATCTCGCGAATCTCGCGCTCGCCGCACTCCGCGATACCGGTGGAGATGAAGCGGTGCGGGAATTCGCGAAGCGACGGATCGCTGACATCGTGCGCGGGATCAGCCCCGCAGATGTCAGTGATAAATCCGTGGAGGCCACAGCCCGGGCCCTTGCGGAAGCTTTCGGTGACCACGGCTACGCCGCCACCGTCACTCACGCCGCAGGTGGGGTTCAGATCTGCCAGCACCACTGTCCGATCTCGAACGTCGCCTCCGAGTTCCCGGAGATCTGTGAGGCGGAGCACGAGGCCATCTCGGATCTCGTGGGAGTCCACGTCCAACAGTTGGCTTCGATCGCTGAGGGACACGGCATCTGCACCACAAATATCCCATTGACCCCCATTAATCATTCTCCTGACGAGAGGAGCGGATCATGACCCAGACACAGAATCCTGGTGTGAACACTCCGACGACCGATGACGAGATCATTGAGTCGATCGGCCCCTACAACTTCGGTTGGCACGACTCCGACGAGGCCGGAGCCTCGGCCCGCCGCGGTCTGAGCGAGGAAGTCGTCCGCGACATCTCCCAGCTCAAGAACGAGCCGGAGTGGATGCTCCAGCAGCGTCTGAAGGCACTCGACATCTTCAACAAGAAGCCGGTGCCGACCTGGGGCGCAGACCTTTCGGGCATTGACTTCGACAACATCAAGTACTTCGTCCGCTCCACCGAGGAGCAGGCCACCTCCTGGGAGGATCTGCCCGAGGACATCAAGAACACCTATGACAAGCTCGGCATCCCGGAGGCTGAGAAGCAGCGCCTGGTCGCCGGTGTCGCCGCGCAGTACGAGTCCGAGGTGGTCTACCACCAGATCCGGGAGGACCTGGAGGAAAAGGGTGTCATCTTCGTCGACACCGACACCGCCCTCAAGGAGCACGAGGAGCTGTTCAAGGAGTACTTCGGCACGGTCATCCCGGCCGGTGACAACAAGTTCTCCGCACTGAACACCGCCACCTGGTCCGGTGGTTCCTTCATCTACGTCCCGCCGGGAGTCCACGTGGACATCCCGCTCCAGGCCTACTTCCGCATCAACACGGAGAACATGGGCCAGTTCGAGCGCACCCTCATCATCGTGGACGAGGACGCCTACGTCCACTACGTCGAGGGCTGTACCGCACCGATCTACAAATCCGACTCCCTGCACTCCGCGGTCGTGGAGATCATCGTGAAGAAGGGCGGCCGCTGCCGCTACACCACGATCCAGAACTGGTCGAACAACGTCTACAACCTGGTGACCAAGCGCACCAAGGTCGAAGAGGGCGCGACCATGGAGTGGGTCGACGGCAACATCGGCTCCAAGGTCACCATGAAGTACCCGGCCGTGTGGATGACCGGTCCGCACTCCAAGGGCGAGGTGCTCTCCGTCGCCTTCGCCGGCGAGGGCCAGTTCCAGGACACCGGTGCCAAGATGACCCACATGGCGCCCTACACCTCCTCGAACGTCGTCTCCAAGTCCGTGGCCCGCGGCGGCGGACGCACCGCCTACCGTGGTCTGGTCCAGGTCAACCAGAACGCCCACCACTCAACCGCCCAGGTGGAGTGTGACGCGCTGCTGGTCGACAACATCTCCCGGTCGGACACCTACCCCTACAACGACATCCGCAACGACCACGTCGTGCTCGGCCATGAGGCGACCGTCTCGCAGGTCTCTGAGGAGCAGCTGTTCTACCTCATGAGCCGCGGTATCGAGGAAGACGAGGCCATGGCCATGATCGTCCGTGGCTTCGTCGAGCCCATCGCCAAGGAGCTGCCGATGGAGTACGCGCTCGAGCTCAACCGCCTGATCGAACTGCAGATGGAAGGATCCGTGGGTTAAGGAATGACCGACACAACCGTTAAAGCTGGCACGCCCCACAACACCAAGGGCGACATCTTCTCCTCCTACGACGTGGCGGACTTCGATGTCCCGCGTGGCCGTGATGAAGTCTGGCGCTTCATCTCCCTGCGTCGGATGCGCGGTCTCCACAACGACAAGTTCGCCGAGGCCGTGGAGCAGGATGTCACCGTAGAGGTGCCCGAGGGAGCGACCGGTGTCAGCGCCGAGACCCTGGCAAAGGACGACCAGCGACTCGGTCGCGCAGGTGCCCCGGTGGACCGGGTCGCCGCACAGGCATGGACCTCCATGCCCTCCGCGCAGTTCGTGAAGTTCGACCGGGACACCGTCAACAAGGAGCCGGTGCTGGTCACCATCACCGGCCGTGGCGAGGACGTCACCTCTTTCGGTGCCACCGTCGTCGAGGTTGAGCAGGGAGCGGAGGCCACCGTGGTCATCCGCTACCGCGGCTCCGGCACCCACGCCGACAACCTGGAGTTCGTCATCGGGGACAACGCCCGTCTGAACGTCGTGGTCGACATCGACTGGGCCGACGACGCGGTGCACCTGTCCGGCCACCACGCGCTGGTCGGCCGCGACGCCGTGCTGCGCCACAACCTGGCCACCTTCGGCGGCGAGGTCGTGCGCGTGGTGCCGCGTGTGAAGTTCACCGCCCCGGGGGGGGACGCCGAGCTGCTCGGTGTCTACTTCGCCGACGACGGACAGTACTTCGAGCAGCGTCTGCTGGTCGACCACGCTTTCCCGAACTGCCGCTCCAACGTCATGTACAAGGGTGCGCTGCAGGCCGATCCGGACAGCGATAAGCCGGAGGCCCGCACTGCGTGGGTCGGTGACGTGCTCATCCGCGCCGATGCCCAGGGGACCGACACCTACGAGGTCAACCGCAACCTGGTGCTCACCGAAGGCGCGCGCGCCGATGCCGTGCCGAACCTGGAGATCGAGACCGGTGAGATCACCGGAGCGGGCCACGCCGCCACCGTCGGACGTTTCGACGATGAGCACCTGTTCTACCTGATGTCCCGCGGCATCCACGAGGAGGAGGCGCGCCGCCTGATCGTCCGTGGCTTCTTCTCCGAGGTCATCAACCGCGTCCCGGTCGAGTCGGTCCGGGAGGAGTTCGAGCAGCGCATCACCGCCGAGCTCGAGGCCATCACCGCCTAGGATCCCCGGTCGGGGATCCCCACGGCCTGCATTTCCTCGACCCCAAGCCTTATCTCAGTCAAGACTTTTAGACCCGAAAAGAGCATTATGAGCACCCTTGAAATCAAGAACCTCACCGCCCAGGTCCTGCCGAACGACGACAACGCCGAGCCGAAGCAGATCCTGAAGGGCGTCAACCTCACGATCAACTCCGGCGAGGTCCACGCCATCATGGGCCCGAACGGCTCCGGCAAGTCCACCCTGGCCTACGCCCTGGGCGGCCACCCCCGCTACGAGATCACCGGTGGCGAGGTGCTGCTGGACGGCGAGAACCTCCTCGACCTGGAGGTCGACGAGCGGGCCCGCGCCGGTCTCTTCCTGGCCATGCAGTACCCGACCGAGATCCCGGGCGTGTCCATGTCGAACTTCCTGCGCTCCGCGGCCACGGCGGTGCGGGGTGAGTCGCCGAAGCTGCGCGACTGGGTCAAGGAGGTCCGCCAGGCCCGTGAAGACCTCGCCATCGACCCCTCCTTCGGTGAGCGTTCGGTCAACGAGGGTTTCTCCGGCGGTGAGAAGAAGCGCCACGAGGTGCTCCAGCTCGACATCCTCAAGCCGAAGTTCGCCGTGATGGATGAGACCGACTCCGGTCTGGATGTCGACGCCCTGAAGATCGTCTCCGACGGGATCAACAGCTACCAGAAGGAGACCAACGGTGGCATCCTGTTGATCACCCACTACAAGCGGATCCTCAACTACGTCAAGCCGGACGTCGTCCACGTCTTCGCCGACGGACGCGTGGTCACCTCCGGTGGCCCCGAGCTCGCCGACAAGCTGGAGGCAGACGGCTACGAACAGTTCCTGTGAGGTGAACATGACAACGTCCACTGCACCAGCCGCCCCGAGCGGTTCCTTCACCAACTCCGATGGCACCTTAGACGTCGCTGCCATCCGGGCCGAGTTCCCGATCTTCTCACGCACGGTGCGCGAGGATAAGCCCCTGGTCTATCTCGACTCCGGGGCCACGTCCCAGCGGCCGGAACGGGTGTGGCGCACTGAGGAACACTTCGTGCTGCACACCAACGCTCCGGTCCACCGCGGTGCCTACCAGCTCGCGGAGGAGGCGACCGACGCCTACGAAACCGCCCGCGAGAATATCGCGGCCTTCGTGGGGGCAGATTCCGAGGAGATCGCGTTCACCAAGAACGCCACCGAGGGACTCAACCTGGTCGCCTACGTGCTCGGTGACGATCGCGCGGGTGATCTGCAGGTCGCCGCGGGCGACACCGTTGTGGTCACGGAACTTGAACACCATGCGAATCTGGTGCCCTGGCAGGAGCTCTGCCGTCGCACGGGTGCCACCCTCAAGTGGTATTCGCTGACCGCGGATGGCCGGATTGACCTGGAGTCGCTGGAACTCGACGATAGCGTCAAGGTCGTGGCGTTTACCCACCAGTCCAATGTCACCGGTGCCATCAGTGACGTTCCCGAGCTGGTCCGTCGGGCCCGGGCGGTCGGGGCGCTGACCGTGCTGGATGCCTGCCAGTCCGTTCCGCATATGCCGGTCGACTTCCACGAGCTCGACGTGGACTTCGCCGCATTCTCCGGGCACAAGATGCTCGGCCCCTCGGGAGTGGGTGCGGTGTACGGCAAGGCTGAGCACTTGAACGCGTTGCCGCCCTTCTTGACCGGCGGATCCATGATCGAGGTTGTGACCATGGAAGGGAGCACCTTCGCCGCTCCGCCGCAGCGTTTCGAGGCCGGCACCCAGATGACCAGCCAGGTCGTCGGCCTTGGTGCCGCCGTCGATTTCCTGCGGGACGCCGGCATGGACCGGATCCACGCTCACGAGCAGGACCTCGTGGCTTATGCGCTGCCTAAGCTGGCGGCCATCGAAGGACTGCGGATTCTCGGCCCGACCGACACCGCCAGCCGCGGCGGCGCAATCAGCTTCGTCGTGGACGGCATTCACCCGCACGATCTCGGACAGGTGCTGGACGACAACGGAGTGTCCATCCGTGTCGGCCACCATTGCGCGTGGCCGCTGCACCGGTGCATGGACGCCCAGTCCACCGCCCGGGCATCCTTCTACCTGTACAACACGCACGAGGAGATCGACGTCCTGGTGGACGCGATCCAGACCGCCAAGGAATTTTTTGGGGTGGGTAAGTGAACCTGGAATCGATGTACCAGGAAGTGATCCTGGACCACTACAAACACCCGATGCACTCCGGGCTTCGGGAGCCGTACCAGGCTGAAGTTCACCACGTGAACCCCTCCTGCGGTGATGAGCTCACCCTGCGGGTGCGGCTCTCGGCCGACGGCAAGACCGTGGAGGACGTCTCCTATGACGCCTCCGGCTGTTCGATCAGCCAGGCCTCGACCTCCGTGATGGCCGAGGAGATCATCGGCCTGCCGGTCGAGGAGGCGATGGCCAAGCTCGGCTCCTTCGAGGAAATGGTCACCTCCCGCGGTAAAAAGGAAGGTGACGCCGACGTGATCGGCGATGGAATCGCCTTCGCCGGAGTGTCCAAATACCCCGCCCGCGTCAAATGCGCCCTGTTGGGGTGGAAGGCGTTCCAGGCGGCCACATCCGATGCATTGGAGAAGTTATGAGCGAGTCAGACACCACTCAGGGCACCGGCCCGACCGACGCTGAGAACCAGAGCAGCGCGACCTTCGAGAAGCAGCAGTCCAAACCGCCGCAGACCGAAGAGCAGATCGCCATGGCCGCGGACATCGAGGAGTACATGCACGATGTCATCGACCCGGAACTGGGCATCAACGTGGTCGACCTCGGTCTGGTCTACGATATCTGGATCGAAGGCGAACGGGAGGGCAAGATGGACATGACCCTGACCTCCCCGGCCTGCCCGTTGACGGACGTCATCGAGGACCAGGCCCAGTCGGCGGCCGTCGGCAACGGCATCGTCGACACCCTCACGATCAACTGGGTGTGGGTCCCCGCCTGGGGTCCGCACATGATCACCGAGGAAGGCCGCGAGCAGCTCCGTGCCCTCGGCTTCGCGGTTTAAGCGCGACGCATCCCGCACCCGGCGAACCTTCTGGTTCGCCGGGTGTTCGGCGTTGTGGCGCGTGACCCCGAACCTGTCCGGGGCGGGGGTCAGCCCGCGCTGAGGCAACCGAGCAGATAGGCCGTATTCGGTGGGGTGACGGGGAAGCTGGTGGGGTCATCGGAGACCAGCTGCTGGAAGAAGCCCTGCTCCGCCGGGGCGAGCAGCCCGATCGAATCGGTGCAGTAACCCGCGCGGTCATCACCGGAGTAGTAGGAACCTGTCCACCTGCCGTGGTCGAAGGCCCCGACGTTGAGCAGACTCAACACCAGGAACACCCCGACGACAATGCCCAGCAGCCGTCCGACACCTTTCCCGGAGGTGCCGGAGCCGATGGTGGGGCTTGCCCCCGGGCCCCGCGGGGATGAGGTTTCCGGCGTGGACCGGCCGGGGGAGCGCTGGACCGGCGGCCTCTGGGGCGCCGCCCGCGGCGCCGACCTGTCGGTGAGCGCGGGAACCGGTGATGCGTCGATCTCCTCGATACTGGCCGGCGCCACTCCGTAGTCGGCGATCGCGTCGATCAGATCCCGGCGCCCGGGCGGGGTGGGGAAGCGGAGAACCATGGTGCCGTTCTGGTAGGCCGACGTGGCATAACGCACCACGTAGTCCCGCCCCAGCTGCTCGCCGTCACTGCCGACGGTGAGTCCGCCCGGCCGGTTCCGCCGGCGTCGGCCCCGCCACGGGGAAGTGCCGCTGGAAGTGGGCTGCGTCATGATCCGAAGTGTAGGCTGCGTCAGCTGTTCACGCAGCCGCCCGGGCCGCAGTGGGGGTGCCACCGGTCCCGTTTAGTTTCAGGCCGATGGATTGATAGACTGGGCGGTTGTGATTGTCACCAATGACCTTGAAGTACGCGTCGGCGCCCGAACCCTGCTCACCGCACCCGGGCAGCATCTTCGTGTCCAGGCCGGTGACCGGATCGGACTGGTCGGCCGCAACGGCGCCGGCAAGACCACCACGATGCGAATCCTGGCGGGGGAGACCCAGCCCTACGGTGGCACCGTGACCTCGTCGGGGGAACTCGGTTACCTCCCGCAGGACTCCCGCGAGGGCAATATCGAACAGACCGCGCGTGACCGGGTGCTCTCCGCCCGTGGCCTGGACGAGCTCCGCAGCGCAATGGAACGGCAGCAGGAGGTCATGGAGACAACGCTCGATGAGCGCAAGCGGGACGCCGCCATCCGGAAGTACTCCCGCTTCGAGGAGCAGTACGCCTCCCTCGGCGGTTATGAGGCCGACGCGGAAGCCGCCCAGATCTGTGACAACCTCGGCCTGCCGGCCCGGATCCTGGATCAGAAGCTGGCCACCCTCTCCGGTGGCCAGCGCCGCCGCGTGGAACTGGCCCAGATTCTCTTCGCCGCCACCAGTGGCTCCGGAAAGTCCGCGACCACGCTGTTGCTGGATGAGCCCACCAACCACTTGGACGCGGACTCCATCAACTGGCTGCGCGGCTTCCTCGCCAAGCACGAGGGCGGTCTCATCATGATCTCCCACGACGTCGAACTGCTCGACGACGTGTGCAACAAGATCTGGTACCTCGACGCCGTACGCGCCGAGGCGGACGTCTACAACATGGGCTTCACCAAGTACAAGGACGCCCGGGCCACCGATGAAGCCCGCCGCCGCCGCGAACGCGCCAACGCCGAGAAGAAGGCCGACGCCCTGCGCACCCAGGCGGCGAAACTCGGGGCCAAGGCCACGAAGGCACGGGCGGCCAAGCAGATGGCCGCGCGGGCGGACCGCATGCTCGACTCCCTCGACGAGGTGCGGGTGGCCGACAGATTCGCCCACATCTCCTTCCCGGAGCCCGCCGCCTGCGGCAAGACCCCGATGAACGCCAAGGGCCTGACCAAGATGTACGGCTCCCTGGAGGTCTTCGCCGGCGTGGACCTGGCGATCGACAAGGGTTCCCGCGTCGTGGTGCTGGGCTTCAACGGCGCCGGCAAGACCACGCTGCTGAAGTTGCTCGCCGGGGTGGAGCGCACCGACGGCGAGGGCGGCATCGTCTCCGGCTACGGTCTCAAGGTGGGCTACTTCGCCCAGGAGCACGACACCATCGACCCGGACAAGTCCGTCTGGCAGAACACCATCGAGGCCTGCCCGGACGCTCACGAGCAGGAACTGCGCGGGGTGCTCGGCGCCTTCATGTTCTCCGGGGATCAGCTGGAACAGCCGGCGGGTACGCTCTCCGGCGGTGAGAAGACCCGCCTGGCCCTGGCGGCGCTCGTCTCCTCCCGCGCCAACGTCCTGCTGCTGGACGAGCCCACGAACAACCTGGACCCCGTGTCCCGAGAGCAGGTGCTCGACGCCATCCGCACCTACACCGGCGCCGTCGTCCTGGTCACCCACGACCCGGGTGCCGTCAAGGCTCTGGAGCCGGAGCGCGTCATCGTGCTGCCCGACGGCACCGAGGACCTGTGGAACGACGAGTACATGGAGATCGTCGAGCTCGCCTAGCCAGTCCCGAGTTAAATGCAAGGTCACGCCTTTTTCCGTCCATTCTCGTCCGGCGCTGGTCCCGCACCTGCCTGTGACCGTCTGCGAGCCGGCATCAATCTCGGTAACCTAGTTGTGTACAGCAATTCACCTATCGAGAGGAGAACCACCATGGGACTCGGCGACAAGATCAAGAATGCTGGAGAGAAGGCTTCCGGCAAGGCCAAGGAAGCGGCCGGTAACGTAACCGACAACGAGAAGCTCAAGGGCGAGGGCAAGGCCGACCAGGTCAAGGGCGACGCCAAGCAGAAGGCCGAAGAGGCCAAGGACAAGCTCACCGACAATTAGGACGGCCGGCAACGCCGCACCCCCTCTCACCTCCGGGTGAGAGGGGGTGTCCTCATGTCCACCTGCTACCGCAGACATAGCCCCCGCCTCGCCGAGGAAAAATCACCGTGCCAATCGGCCCGCAATATCTCGCAGAGATCCCGCAGGGCAGTCCCGGACCGATAGCAACGGAAGATATGCCAGACCGAATAGAATCGCTGTTACCGGCACAGAGGAGAAGGCCCTGGAAGACATCGGAAGTGGCCGAGCACATGGAGATCGTCGAGCCCACCTGAGTATGCCCGCGCACGAGGAACTGACCTATCCCACGGGACTGCGGGGTGCGAGTCTGCGGCTGGCCACCGACCGTCCCGCTCCCTCGCTGGGCCTGGACGGCTGGCAGATCACGGACCGTAGTCTTGTGCTGGGGCAGGGAAGGGACTGCTACGCCGCGGCTTCCCGACGGCTGCTGACCTGGCAGGCACACGCCCACGCCTGTATCCGGGTGAACCGGGCAGGGGACGAGGTCTCACTTCGTATCGGCCCAGTGACCTCGCGGTGCCGGATTCTCCGGGAGCGCCGGACCGGACGCCGTACGGAGCTGGTCTACGGCACCCTGCCTGGGCATGTCGAGTCCGGGGAGGAGGCGTTCCTGATTGAGCTCGGCGCCGACGGAACCGTGCGCGGCCGCTGCGTCGCCTTCTCCCGGCCCGCCCGGTGGTGGGCCCGGGTAGGTGCCCCCGTCACCCGTGCGGCCCAGCTGCTCATCACGGACGCCTACCTGCGTGGCATGCGCCCCTGAGAACTCCTATACTGCCTAGCCATGTCAGCGGAAGAAGAGCGGTTCATCGTCCACACCCCACGGGGACCGTTGCGCCTGTCGGCCACACTCAGCGGCCCGGTCACCGGCCCGCCGGTGGTCCAGCTCCACGGCCTGGGCTCCAGTAGGGCCCGCGAGGACGCCACCGGTTCCAGTGCCACCGCCGGTGCGGGGCAGCTGCGGGTGCTGCGTATCGACGCCCCGGGGCACGGGAAATCCACCGGCAGCACGGACCCCGCCGACCACACCTGGGCCGCCCACGCGGACCTGGTCGCCCAGGTGGTCGGGCAGGCGTTCCCGGGCCGGCCCGTGCACGGGGTGGGGGCCTCGATGGGGGCCGGCACCCTGCTCCACGCGGCCGTGGCCGGGCTATTCCCCCTCGCTTCACTCAGCCTGCTGATCCCGCCGACCGCCTGGGGGACACGGGCCGCGCAGGCTGCGGGCTACGAGGAGGCCGTGGATTTCCTGCACCGCCACGGGTTCGCAACCTTCGTCAACCTCCTGGCACAACAGGCGCCGACCCCGACGATCGGGGCGGATCAGCCGTTTTCCGCCCCTGACCTCGCTCCGGGGACGGCGCCGGCGGTCTACCTCGGTGCTGCGCGCTCGGACCTGCCGGACGCGGCGTCATTACGCAGGCTGCAGCTGCCGGTCCAGGTGCTGGCCCGGGCGGATGACCCCGCGCACCCGGTGAGTACCGCGGAACAGCTGCAGGAGTTGCTGCGCCCGGCGGATTTTGCCGTGGCGCAGACGGAGACGGAGATCCTGGGCTGGCCCCGGCGGGTTGCCGGGTTCATTGCTTCAATGTCTTAATCTGTTTGTTACCGTGAAACAGCTAAGAGGCCGCCCTGGCTGCGTAAGGCGTGTTGCTGTTGTGGCTGAAGTGGTTATTATTGGCTACTGAATATTAGCGTGTTCAGTTCGTTTTGGCGGGCAAAGTTGCGGTAACCTGCACAGGGTAACGACTCGGCCACGTTGACCGAAGTAACGCCTGAAGGTGGTATTGACTATGAAAATTCGTTCCCTGGCCGCGGTAGCCGCAACGGTGCTGACCGCTCTCGGCCTGTCGACTGTTCCGCAGGCCGCTGCGAGTCCGAACGCCCTGGTGGCCTTCGGTGACTCCGTGATGTCCAACCCGTCCATCCCGGCGTGGGCGGACAGCCGCATCGGCGTCTCCTCCAGCAGCGAGGCCCGGAACTGCCCGACCGACCCCAACGGCTTCGCCAAGCACGCGGCCCGGCAGCAGGGGCTGACCGCGCACGACTACTCCTGCACCGGCGCCTCGGTGTTCAGCGGTGGGACCACGAACCTGTCCACGCAGGTGGACTATGCCCTGGCCGACGGCCACCTCTCGCCGGGCACCCAGGAAGTCCTGATCAACTTCGGGTTCAACGACACCTATGGTCCGCTGCTGAACGGGGCCACCGAGAACTGGATCCGGGACACCTACATCAACGTCGCCGCCGGCCAGGTCGACCGCATCCGGGCGGCTGCCCCGAATGCCCAGATCAAGGTCGTCGGTTACCCCTCGATCACCAACGGCCACGCCGTCTGCCTCCTGCAGCTGGGCAACAACATCCACACCTATGAGCCGCTGCCGATCATCGCCCAGTCGGAGAACCTGATCCACTCGATGCAGCAGGGCCTGGCGGAGCGGACCGGCACCCAGTTCGTGGACGTGCGTGCCGCCTCCCGGGGACATGACATGTGCTCACCGGACAGCCAGCGCTGGTTCGGCGCCCTGGTCGATTTCGGGCAGTCCCGGAACCTGCCGTTCCACATGACCGACCTGGGTAACCGTGAGGTCGGCGGTATCATCGCCCGCGCCTGACCGCCCACCCCCTCACCCCTGTTCCCGTCCCTGTGCCACACGGGGTGCGGGGCACTATCTTGTAGAAAGCTCATACTCCATGGCAGAACAGCAGATTCTCGGCTCGACCCTCGACGTGGAGATCCCGCGCACCGCTCTGGCCCGCCAATTCGTGGAAGCCGTGCCGCCACTCGCCAGCGCCGGCGCCCTCCACTTCCGCGGGGCCGGCGGCCTGATGGATCTGGGAAAGGCCTTCGCCCGCTACGGCATGTCCTTCGCCTTCCTGCTGGAGACAGCCGCCAGCCACTCACCGAACCGGGTCGCCGTCGTCGACGACATGGGGCAGCTGAGCTACCGGCAGCTGCGGGACGGCGCCCGGGGACTCGCCCGGGCCCTGCAGGCCCGCGGAGTCCGGGCCGGCAGCAAGGTGGGCGTGCTCGCCCGTAACAGCCGCGTCAGCCCGCTGTCCCTGGTGGCCTGTGCCTACCTGGGGGCCAGCCCACTGATCATCAACCCCTATTCCTCCGGCCATCAGGTCAAGGGCATCCTGTCGGAATACGGGGGAGTGGTGCTGATCGCCGACGCCGAGTACGTGGCCGACGTCGGAGAGGTCCCGGGCACCCACATCATCCTCGGCTACAACCCGGAACCTGGCTCCCTGCCCGCCGCCGTGGCGGCACTTCCGCAGCTCGACGACGTCATCGCGGCCGCCGACCCGACCGCCCCGCTGCCCATGCGTCCGAAGCAGCACCCGACGATCATCATGTCCTCGGGAACCACGGGCACGCCCAAGGGCGTGGTACGCGGGGTGCCGAAGACCCCGCAGGTGCTCAACGCCGTGCTACCGAAGGTGCCGTGGCGGTTGGGGGGAACCATCCAGCTCTCCGCCTCCCTCTTCCACGCGTGGGGCTGGCTGAACCTGAACATCTCCCTGCTGACCAAGTCCACGATGGTGCTGCGCCGGACCTTCGATCCGGTGCAGGCGGTGACCGACGTCGCGGACTACGGCGTGACCGGGGTGGTCTCGGCGGCGGTGTTCCTCCGGGACTTCGTCGCCGAGCTGGAAAAATCCGAGACGGTCGACCCCGGGCTGCGCCACAGGATCCGCCCCGTGGAGTTCATCGTCTCCTCCGGAAACGCCATCCCGCCGTCACTGGTCCGCACGCTCAACGACCGTTTCGGCCCCGTCGTCTGCAACTTCTACGGCTCCACGGAGCACGGTCCCGTCGCGGTGGCCAGCGGCGCGGAGCTGGCCGCTGACCCGGATCGCGCGGGAACGGTGGCCACGGGAGTGGTCACCGTCATCCTCCGGGAGGACGGCACCGAGGCGGGGCAGGGCGAGGTCGGCGAGATCTACAGCGCCAACTCCGAGACCATGGAGGGCTACCTGTCGGCCAAGGATGAGATCCGCTCCTACCGCGGGCTGCTGGCCACGGGGGATCTCGGCTATTTCGCCGAGGACGGCTTCCTGCATGTCCGCGGCCGCTCCGACGACATGGTGATCAAGGGCGGGGAGAACGTCTACCCGCGGGAGCTCGAGGAGTTCCTGGTCAAGCAGAATGGCATCGCCGACGCCTACGTCAAGGGCGTGCAGAACGACATCATCGCGGACCTGAACTGCTACCTCGTCCGGACCGACGACGAGATCGGCCGAGCATTGGACGACGACGCCGTGCGCCGACTCGCCGCCGACAACCTGGCGCACCACAACATCCCCGACAACATCGTCTGGTGTGAGGAGCTGCCCCGCAACGACGCCGGCAAGGTCGTCCCGCGGCTGCTGCCCGACGTCGGGTAGGGAAGCTACCGGTCCGCCGGTACAATCACCACGGCGCGGCGCCCCCTTCCCGGGGACACCGCGCCGTCGCGGGTACGGGACCGGTCAGTTCCGGAAACCGTGGACCGGGGAGGGGATGAAGCCGCCGCGGTTGATGAAGGCCGAGTTGCCCACCTGGTTGACGGGGATGACCGGCGCGTAACCGAGCAGACCACCGAAGTTGACTTCGTCCCCGGGCGCTGTGCCCGGCACCGGGATCACGCGGACCGCCGTGGTCTTATGGTTCATCACGCCGATGGCGGACTCGTCGGCGATCATCCCGGCGATGGTCTCCGCCGAGGTGTCGCCGGGAATCGCGATCATGTCGAGGCCGACCGAGCAGATCGCCGTCATGGCCTCCAGCTTGTCCACCGAGATGGCGCCGGAACGTACCGCGTCGATCATTCCCTTGTCCTCGGAGACCGGGATGAAGGAACCCGAGAGGCCGCCGACGCGGGAGCAGGCCATCATGCCGCCCTTCTTCACGGCGTCGTTGAGCAGTGCGAGTGCGGCGGTGGTGCCGTGGGTGCCCACCTGATCCAGTCCCATCGTCTCCAGGATGTTGGCCACCGAGTCGCCGATCTCGGCCGTGGGGGCCAGCGAGAGATCGACGATGCCGAAGGGGACGCCGAGCCGCTCGGCGGCGAGGTTGCCCACCAGCTGGCCCGCACGCGTGATCTTGAAGGCCGCCTTCTTGATCTCCTCGGCCACCTCGTTGAGGGAGGCGCCGTGCATGTCACCGAGCGCCCGGGCGACAACGCCGGGGCCGGAGACCCCGACGCTGACCACGCAGTCCGGTTCCTCGATGCCGTGGAATGCACCGGCCATGAACGGGTTGTCTCCGACCGAGTTGGCGAAGACCACGAGCTTGGCGCAGGCGATGGCGCTGCGGTCGGCGGTGAGGGCGGCCGCCTCCTTGATGACCCGGCCCATTTCTGCGGCGGCGTTCATGTTGATGCCGGCCCGCGAGGAGGCGATGTTGACCGAGGAGCAGACGACGTCGGTCTCGCTCAAGGCCTCCGGGATGGAACGGATCAGCTGCTTCTCGGCGGTGGTGCCGCCTTTTTCCACCAGCGCGGAGTAGCCGCCGATGAAGTTGACGCCGACATCCTTGGCGGCACGGTCCAGGGCCCGGGCGATGTCCACCGGATTGCCGGCGAGTCCGGCGCTGATCAGGGCCACCGGGGTGACGGAGATCCGTTTGTTCACGATCGGGATGCCGAGTTCGCGCTCGATGCCCTCGCAGGTCTCCACCAGTTGGCGCGCCTGGCGGGAGACCCGGTCGTAGACCGCTTCACAGGTCTCGGCCATGGTGGACCGGGTGCAGTCCAGCAGACTGATGCCCATCGTCACCGTGCGGATGTCCAGACGGTATTTCTCGATCATCTCGATCGTGTCGAGGATCTGGGTGCCTTTTTCGTCGAAAGCCATGTGTATCGGCCCCTAAATCTCGTTGACTGCGGTGAAGAAGTCCTCTGACTGGAGGCGGATGACCAGGCTCTCCTGCTGCTCCACCTCGGTCATACGCTCCTGCACGGTGGCGATGTCTGTGCTCTCCGGGAGGGAGACGTGCAGAATCATGGTGAAGAAGTTGTCCATGATCGTCTGGGAGACATTGTGGATGTTGATGTTCTGCTCGGCGAGGGCCGTGGACACGGCCGCGATGATTCCGGTGTGGTCCAACCCGGTGACAGTCATGATGGCGTACATGCGTGTCCATGTTACCGGTGGTCTCCCGCACGTCCTGCTTCGACCCGGCGCACCGGGGAGGCTCCCGTGTGGAATGCCCCTCGCGGTGGGCCGGTGTCGATTAGAATCAGCGACCATGGAGATCAATTTCATCCCGTCGCGCGAGTCCATCGAACAGCAGCGCCGCGAACTGCGCGAGAAGATCGGCCCCAAGGGCGAGGTGGTGCTCGCGGCCGCGGTGGCGCTCGAGGTGGCGGGGAAGGTGGCCACCTGGATCTCGCTGGCCCGCCGTGGCAGGGACGAGGTCCGGGGCCCCAAATGGTTGTGGCGGCTGGCCACGGGAGTCAATTTCTTCGGCCCGGCGGCTTATTGGCTGTTCGGGAGGAAGAAGCCACGGCGGTGACTCCGCCGAACCCGCTGCACAACCACCACTTCCCGCCTAGGATCAGGGCATGTGCGCAAACGGGAGAAACGCCCTGCTGGTGGGCGGCAGCGGCAGAGTTGCCCGACTGACCACGCCACTGCTCCAGGCGGCGGGTTTCGCGATCACCTCGGTGATCCGGGATAAAGACCGGGTGCCGGATATCGAGGAACTGGGGGCGGCCCCGTTGATCCAGGACGTGACACGCGCCAACCGGAAAACCTGGGAGGCCCTGTTGGATGGGATGGACGTGGTTGTCTGGACAGCCGGCGTCGGGGGACCGGAGGGCACCGGCTGCTGCCCGGCCGTGGACCGCGATGCGGTGATCACCCTGATCGATGCCCTGGACGGGATCGCCTATCCGGCGCGTTTCCTCACGGTCGGCTACGCGGGCCCCGTGACCGCACCGGCGGCGTCGTTCAGCGCCGCAAAACGGGCCGTCGGAAAGCGGTTGCAGCTCTCCTCCCTCGAGGACGCGGCGGTCCTGGGGCCCACCACACTGTCCGATGATCCCGCCCGCGGCATCATGCTGCTGGACGTCGAGAACCCGTCGTTGCCCCGCAACTGCTCGCCGACCACGTCGCGGGAGCTGTTGGCCCGGGTGATCGCGGAGCTGGCCGGTCGTCCGCAGACACTCGGTCGGACACGCCTGCATTTCTCTGACGGGGACGGCCAGATCGCCGCCCTGTGAGACCGCGGCAGCTCACCGTAGGGGCTGCCCGGGCACAGTCCCACCGACGTTCTTCGACGGAAGTCTGGCGGGCGCGTGTTCCGTGCTGAGGAGCCGGGCAGGATCCTCCATCAGGGAGGAGATCGCCACGCCGCCACCGATAAGCCGTCGGGCAGCAACTCCCGCCCGGCGGGTCTCACCTGAGATGCCCCGCCCCGGGACTGACCTCGGATCCTGGTGTGACATGGTGTTCAGTCGGGGCCCCGGTGAGAATTGGGTCGCTGCGAAGGACGGTGCGCTTCACTAAGGTGGGGACATGGTTGACACGAAGAGCAAGAAGGTACTGATCATCGGCGGACACGGTCGCACCGCTCTCATCGCCACTCCCAAGCTGATCAAAGCGGGGCATGATGTGACGTCGGTGATCCGCAATCCCAATCACGTCTCCGATATCGAAGCCATCGGCGCAACCCCGCTGATCCGTGACATCGTCGGATTGGAGGTGGAGACCTGGGAGAAGCGGCTCAAGGATTTTGACGTGGTCATCTGGGCGGCCACCGCGGGAGACGTCGCGGGGGCGGGGGAGACCTATGCTCTGGACCGGGATTCTGCCCTGACATCCCTGCAGGCCATGCAGAACCTGAAGGACCGGGGCGAGCACGTCCCGAGATACCTGATGCTCAGTTTCCTCGGCTCGCTGACCCATGAGACTGATCCGGAGGACTCCTTCTACCCCTATGCGGAGTCCAAGAAGGAGGTGGACCGGGAGCTGCTGGCGACTTCGGATCTGGAGGTGCTGATCCTCGCCCCGGGGGCACTGACGATGGAGGAGAACACATCCGGTGGACGAGTGATCGATGGCGACACCGGGCAGCTGTGGGACAGCTACACCTCCCGTTACCTCGTGGCTGACCTCATCACCGAGATGACGGGACGTGACAGTCTCCCCGAGCAGAAGCTGCTTTCATTCACCGACGGTCAGGCACCTGTCAGCGAGCTCTGAGAGCGGCGGCACCCCGGTCATCCGATCGGCACCACGGGCGGGGACAGGATGCTGTCCGTGGTGCGCCCGCCCCGGAGCTCGCCGGTGGCACAGCGGAGCACGAAGGTCCGTAGCAACTGGTTGGACCACGTGGTGTCCACACTGGGGAGATGCGCCACGATGCCGTCATAATCCTCCGGGGAGAAGTAGCCGTAGTCGAAGTAGAAGTCCATGCGGGCCTTCATCGCCGCCGCATCCATATCAGCGTGGAACTGGCAGGCCCAGGTGGAGCCGTTGAAGCGCACCATCTGAACCGGACAGGTCGGTCCGGTGGCCAACACGACGGCACCGGGACCGACGGCCGTCACGTTTTCCGTGTGCCCGGTCAGCGACGTAAATCGTTCCGGCAGGCCCCGGGTGAGCGGATCGACCCGGCCCGCCGCCGTCAATTCGACCACCGTGGGCCCACTGGCCTCCGGATGACTGTGCCCCACCTCGCCGCCGGTGGCATGGGCGAGGAACGTGGTGCCGTAGCAGACCGCCAGGGTGGGGATCTGCTGGCGTGCCAACCAGGATAATTCGGCGTGGACCTGTAACTGCCAGGCATCGTAGCGGGCGTTGGTGACGTTGAGCGCGCTGCCGCCGACGATGACGCCGTCGAAGCCGGCGAGATCACCGATCCGGCTTTCCGGACCGTCGAGCATTCGCTGGGTCAGTTCCTCCGTACTCAGACCGGTGGCCCGGATGACGTCGCGGTATTCGGCGGCAGCGACCGCTGCATCCTGACGGGGCGAGACAAGGAGAACTGAAACCATACCGAGCAGTATAGACAAAGCGGTTCATTTGATCCAGTCGGCGGGGAGCCCGGTGGCAGGGGAGCCCGCAGGGCCACCGCATAAACGTCCCCGTCGTCTCCGGCGGCGGTGCCGGAGACAACGGGGACGGGGAGACGGCGGTCGGGAGGGTCTCAACCCCGGATGCGGACGGAGTCCTCAACCAGATCCAGCACCTGCGACAGTCCTTCGGTAGGTCTGCCTGATGCCAACCGGGTCAGGAACCCATCCATCACCGTCTCCAGGTAGACGTGCAGCACCCGGGGAGGGACATCGGTGCGCATCCGCCCCTGTTCGGCGTTCTGCCGCAGCCTCTCCTGCACGGCTTCGTCCAGAACCTGTTGATGCTCCTGCCAACGGGCCTTGAAGCCAGCGTCGGTGCGCAGCATCCGGGTGATCTCCAGTCGGGTGGCCAACCAGTCATGGCGTTCGGGATGGTCGAGCAATTCCCGCATCACCTCAACAAGACCCTCCTCGGCGACCACCGCTGCCATCCGGGAGGCGTCCTCCCGCGCGAGCGCCAGGAAAAGATTCTCCTTGTCACCGAAGTGATGGAAGATCGCGCCCCGGGACTTTCCGGTGGCCTCTTCCAGACGACGCACCGTGGCACCTTCGAAACCGTGCTCGGCGAAACAGCGACGTGCCCCCTCAAGAATTTCCTGACGGCGTTTCGTCAGCTCGATATTACTGACAACGGGCAACTTCGGCCTCCTTGGTGTGAATGGGCCCGGGGACCCGAAAAGGGCCGCACCACCGACGTCCGGGCGTGGCCCTGGCGCCGGGGTACAGCCCCTTTCGTGGTGCGGGATGACCTAGGAGTTGATCATCTGGCGCAGCACATACTGCAGGATGCCGTCGTTGCGGTAGTAGTCAGCCTCACCGGGGGTGTCGATGCGGACCACTGCGTCGAACTCGACCTTCTCACCGTTTTCCTTGGTGGCGGTGACGTGGACGGTCTCCGGGATGGTGTCACCGTCGTTGAGGGCGGTGATGCCGGAGATGTCGTAGGTCTCGGTGCCGTCGAGCCCCAGGGAGGACCAGGACTCGCCCTCCGGGAACTGCGCCGGGATGACACCCATGCCGATCAGGTTCGAGCGGTGGATACGCTCGAAGGATTCGGCGATGACTGCCTTGACACCCAGCAGGCGGGTGCCCTTGGCCGCCCAGTCACGGGAGGAACCGGTGCCGTACTCCTTGCCGCCGAGAACGACCAGGGGAGTGCCCTGCTCCTTGTAGTTCTGTGCGGCGTCGTAGATGAAGGACTGCGGTGCGTCCTCCTGGGTGAAGTCGCGGGTGTAACCACCGGAGACGTCGTCCAGCAGCTGGTTCTTCAGCCGGATGTTGGCGAAGGTACCGCGGACCATGACCTCGTGGTTGCCACGGCGGGAGCCGAAGGAGTTGTAGTCCTTGCGCTCGACACCGTTGGCGTCCAGGTACTGGGCGGCCGGGGTGCCCGGCTTGATGGTGGAGGCCGGGGAGATGTGGTCGGTGGTCACGGAGTCACCGAGCAGCGCCAGGACGCGGGCGCCCTTGACGTCCTCGACCGGGGCCGGCTCGACCTCCATGTCATCGAAGTAGGGGGCCTTACGGATGTAGGTCGAGTTCTCGTCCCACTCGTAGACCTTGCCCTCCGGGACGTCCAGGGACTGCCAGCGGTGGTCGCCGGTGAAGACGTCCTTGTAGTCCTCGACGTACATGTCACGGGAGATGGAGGACTCGATGACCTCGTCGATCTCCTCCTGGGACGGCCAGATGTCCTTCAGGAAGACGTCATTGCCCTCCTGGTCCTTGCCCAGCGGCTCGTTCTCGAAGTCGAAGTCCATGGTGCCGGCGATGGCGTAGGCGATGACCAGCATCGGAGATGCCAGGTAGTTCATCTTCACGTCGGGGGAGATGCGTCCCTCGAAGTTACGGTTGCCCGACAGCACGGCGGTGGCGGCGATGTCGTTGTCGTTGATCGCGTCCGAGATGGGTGTCGGCAGCGGGCCGGAGTTACCGATGCAGGTGGTGCAGCCGTAACCGACGAGGTAGAAGCCCAGGGCCTCCAGGTCCTCCCACAGGCCCGAGCGGTCGTAGTAGCCGGTGACGACCTGCGAACCCGGTGCCATGGAGGTCTTGACCCACGGCTTGGCCTTCAGACCCAGCTTGTTGGCGTTGCGGGCGACGAGACCGGCACCCAGCATGACTGACGGGTTCGAGGTGTTGGTGCAGGAGGTGATGGAGGCGATGGCGACCATGCCGTGGTCGACGACCATTTCCTGACCGGCGTAATCGACCTTGGCCGGGTTGCTGGCGCGTCCGTCGGCGCTGCGGGCCAGGTTCGGGGAACCGGCGGCCACCGCGGCGAGGTCGCGGCCGACACCACGATCACCGGTGCTGCCGCCCTCGGCGACGAAGTCCTGCACGGAGGACACGCCCGAGCCGTTGGTGTAGTTGCCCAGGTCCTTGCGGAACTGCTCCTTGGCCTCGGCCAGGATGATGCGGTCCTGCGGACGCTTCGGGCCGGAGATGGAGGGCACGACGTCGCCCAGATCCAGCTCCAGGTACTCGGAGAACTCGGGCTCCGGGGCGTTGTCCTTGTCCAGCCACATGCCCTGGGCCTTGGCGTAGGCCTCAACGCGGGCGACGTCGTCCTCGTCACGGCCGGTCAGACGCAGGTAGTCGGTGGTGACATCGTCGATCGGGAACATGGCGGCGGTGGAGCCGAACTCCGGGGACATGTTGCCGATGGTGGCGCGGTTGGCCAGCGGCAGCTCGGCCACGCCGGCACCGTAGAACTCGACGATCTTGCCGACGACGCCGTGCTCACGCAGCATCTCGGTGATGGTCAGCACCACGTCGGTGGCGGTCACGCCACCCGGGATCTCACCGGAGATCTTGAAGCCCACGATGCGCGGGATCAGCATGGAGACCGGCTGGCCGAGCATGGCGGCCTCGGCCTCGATACCGCCGACGCCCCAGCCCAGGATGCCCAGACCGTTCTGCATGGTGGTGTGGGAGTCGGTGCCGACGCAGGTGTCCGGGTAGGCGACGCCCTCGTTATCGAAGACCACGCGGGCCAGGTACTCGATGTTGACCTGGTGGACGATACCGGTTCCCGGGGGGACCACGCGGAAGTTCGAGAAGGCGCCGGTGCCCCAACGCAGGAACTGGTAGCGCTCCTCGTTGCGCTGGTACTCGATGTTGACGTTTTCCTCGAGCGCGTCGGCGGAACCGAAGCTCTCGATGATGACGGAGTGGTCGATGACCATCTCGGCCGGGTTCAACGGGTTGACTCCGTCCGGGTCACCGCCGAGCGTCTGGACGGCCTCACGCATGGTCGCCAGGTCGACGACACAGGGGACACCGGTGAAGTCCTGCATGAGGACACGGGCCGGAGTGAACTGAATCTCGGTGTCCGGATCTGCCGCCGGATCCCAGTTGGCGATAGCCTTGATGTGGTCTTCGGTGACGTTCTTGCCGTCTTCGTGACGCAGCAGGTTCTCGCCGAGAACCTTCAGGGAGTAGGGCAGCTTCTCCATACCGGGCACAGCGTCGAGGGCGAAGTAGTCATAGGACTTGTCGCCAACTTCAAGCTTGCGCTTGGCATTGAAGGAGTTCTTGCTTTCAGTCACAGTGAGCTCCAATACTTCGGATTAATGGGTAGTTCCGTCGACGGCACCGACATCGGCTGGAAGTGGAAACCGTCTGGACGCGACGAGTCGCACCACCAAGTCTAGGGCGGTGTGCCGCCGGTTGCCCATAGCTTAACAGTACGAGCGTTCTGTTCAGTGCACAACCCTCCCCGGCGCGCCGCAGCCGGTAACGTCACACCTCTGCCACTAGCCTTGCCCACAGCCCCACACGCTCAACAAACAGCACGCACAAGGACGGTCACCTGCATGATTCCCGCCGATGTCAACATCGACGACCTCGCCCGCCAACTGGCTGAGGACGGGGTGGCCATCGGCGAAACCGGCGACGTTTACCCCTCAATGGAGGGGGAACTGCAGGACGTGCTGCAGCAGGCCGCCGGGTCTGAGTTTGGCCGGGCCGGGATCGCCATCCTCGACGACACCCCCGCCCGATCCGCCGATCAGCGGGATATCGCCCAGGACCTCCTCAACGCCGTGGACCTGGACACGGTGATCGTGCGCAGCCCCGGCTCGGGCGCAATCGTCAGCGACATCCACAGTCGGGCCGATATCGAGACCGCGCAATGGCGCTTCCTCGCCGACAGCGACTACGTCACCGCTACGCGCAACCTGGCGGAGCAGGTCACCGCAACGGATACGAACTGGGTGGCTGTCACCGCCCTGATGCTCGCTGCGGTCGCCGTGGCTGTGGTGGTGACTGCGTTGAGCGTGCGGCGCTCGACCACGGTGCCCACATAAACCACGACCCTCATGTTTGCAGCGTCGTCGAAGCGCTGAAGTCAAGTGAATGCCCTTGATACAGCAGCCCTGGAAAGTCTCGAGGGCGGAGTGCGGGAAATGCCCCTCGGGAGCGGCCCGAACAGCTACGACACTGCCCCGGAGTCGCCACTCAAGGCCGACCGCAGACGCGCCGCCCCGCACCGCCCCTGCCCTCCACGTGGCTGCGGGAGGGGTGCGGGGCACCGGAAAACTAAGATGTGACCATAATCACTAAAGTGATTTCATTCCGTGATCTTGCTGGCCCATTGACACATTCCGGTAACGGTTGGCCCGTTGACCGGAGATGTGCGAGCGGCAGATTTCTGCAGCTGCAGCTCGTGTGACCTATGGTTCTAATGTCGGCTCACGGGTCGATAGTTATAACCGAGATGACGTCACTTCGCTCGCCCATAGTCAAGACTAAAGGCTTGACGATGGTGAGTGAAAGCCATTGACC
Source organism: Corynebacterium halotolerans (assembly GCF_050107895.1). Lineage (GTDB taxonomy): Bacteria > Actinomycetota > Actinomycetes > Mycobacteriales > Mycobacteriaceae > Corynebacterium > Corynebacterium halotolerans_B. Next base: position 394,766 of record NZ_JBNILW010000001.1, read on the forward strand.
CGGGCACGTGGGGAAGCTTGCCGAAGGGGACACGGTGACAGCGGAGTCTCGATTGTGACTTGCCCGTGACCAATGGATCTATCGGTTGATCCGGGTGAACGCGCTCTGTGAACTCCACTCGGATCCTGGAGTAGGAGTATCTGTGGCTTCACCACACCCCACTCGCGCACATCGGCTGCGCACGCTCGTGCGCAGCAGCGTCGTGATCGCGGTCTGCGCCGCTGCCATCAATCCGTTGACTCCGGCACTCGCCGAGCCCGTCAACCCTGATGACGCCCTCGCAGAGGCGCAGTCCCGCGTCGAGTCCGGAGCTTCGGCTGTATCCGGGCTCGCGGGCGATATCTCCCGGTCCGAGACCAAGATCAACGAGCTGGAACTGAATATCGGGGCACTGCGGGAAAGCGTCAACAAGGCGCTCGTGGACCTCCATGACGCCCAGGCGAATGCGGAACAGGCACGCCAGGCCGTGACCGCCGCACGGGAGCGGCTCGACGACACGCAGACTGAGATCGACGCCGCCCAGGACGTGCTCAATGAAATCTCCCGGTCCGCCTACCGCAATGGTGCGAAGAACGGAGCGGTGACTGAGGCCGCCGGCGCCGACAGTGCCGAAGACGCTCTCGACCGCCGCACCTTCCTCCGGGTCAACGCCGAGGAGCAGCGCACGGCGATCGAGGAGCTGGACCAACTGCGCACCCGGCAGGCAAACGAGGAGTCCCAGCTGCGGGAGGCCCGCAATCTGGCAGAACAGCGGGAAGCTGCGGCAGAGCAGGCCCGCACTGACACCGAAGCGCAGATCGCCACCACCAATGCGGAACTGGCAGAGATCTCCGCAGAGCGGGACAGTCTACTCGCGGACCGCGACGCGGCCCAGGCCGAGCTGAACCGCTCACGTCAGTCCGCTGAGGAACTGCACTCCCAACGCCAGGAGTACGAGGATTACCTCGCTGCGGAGGAGCAGCGGAAGGCGGCGGAGGAAGAAGCTGCTGCCGCCGCCACGGAACGTCGCGAGGCGGAGGAAGCAGCCGAGCGTGCCACCCAGCGGGCCGCGGAGACAACCGGGAAAACCACTGCTGCGGAGGGCGCGACCCGCTCGCCTGCCGAAGGGCGGGAGACCGGAGATCACACGGAGACGACGGGCTCCGGGGTAACGACTGCCCCCACCACAGCTGCAGAACCCGTTACCGATGAGGCGGATGCAGCGGCGGAGGCTGAACGCGCCCTCCTTGAGGCGGAGCAGGCGGTCGAGCGGGAGGAAACCGTCCGCCAACTGCGGGACACCGCGGTCACGGCCGCCTCCGTGGCCACGGCCGCGCTGGTCGCTGAGCAGACCGCGGAGCACAACACCCTCGACAACCCGTATCCGGATGACGAGGGCAGCACCGACGTCCCGATCGCGGCAGTCCAGAGCCCGCTGGCGGCTGAAGCTGCCCCGGCGGCCACCGGGGGACCGGAGACTGCCACGTCGGAGACCAGCTCCACCGACGGTTCCAGTGGTTCTGTGGGTTCTGCCACGGAGGATTCCACCGGCACAGTGGATCCGGCCGCGCCGGAGGTGCCCCTGGACCCACTCAACACCTTCGAGACCGTCTCGGAGCAGGCCCGGGAGTCGGTCACCGGCACCCGGGAGGAGCAGATCGAGATGGTGATCGCTCGGACCAAGAGTCAGATCGGCCAGCCTTATGCCTGGGGCGGCGGTGACGCCAACGGGCCAACCCGGGGCATCCGCGACGGCGGCGTGGCCGACACCTTCGGCGACTACAACAAGGTCGGCTTCGACTGCTCGGGACTGATGGTCTACGCCTTCGCCGGTGTCGGTCTCGCGCTGCCGCACTATACTGGCTACCAGTACCACCACGGCACCAAGGTCGATCCCAGCAATATGGAGCGCGGCGACCTCATCTTCTACGGTCCGGACGCCGAGCACCACGTGGCCATCTATCTCGGTGGCGGGAAGATGCTCGAAGCGCCCCAGTCCGGCTCTTCCGTGCAGATCAGCGACGTCCGGTGGTCGGGGATGAGCCCCTCCGCGGTGCGTCTCATCTAGGTTCCAGTCCTATAGGTTGGTATGATTTGGACATGCCTGAATCATCCACTCAGCCTTTCGACGCCCTCCTCGTCCTCTCCTTCGGTGGCCCGGAAGGAGAGGACGAGGTGCTTCCGTTTCTGGAGAATGTCACCCGTGGCCGCGGCATCCCCCGGGACCGTCTCCGGGAGGTGGGCGAGCACTACTACAATTTCGGTGGTATCAGCCCGATCAACCGGTTGAACCGGGAGATCATCGACCACGTCCGCACCGAACTCAGTGACCGGGGAATGAACCTGCCGGTCTACTTCGGCAACCGCAACTGGCACCCGCTGGCGGAGGACACCGCTGCCCAGATGTCACGCAACGGCGTGCGAAGGGCCCTGGTTTTCGCCACCTCCGCGTGGGCCGGTTACTCCGCCTGCCTCCAGTACCATGAGGACATCCAGCGGGTCCGGCAGCACCTGGAGCGGGAGGGGCTGGAGCTGATCGACTTCACCAAACTGCGCCAGTTCTACGATCATCCGTTGTTCATCGAGACGATGGCCCAGCATGTCCGGGATTCCTATGAGTCTCTCCCGGTGGGCAGTCGCGATCACGCCAAGCTGGTGTTCACCGCGCACTCTGTCCCGACGGCCGCCGACGCCGCCGCCGGTGGCCCCGAGGATCCACACCTGTATTCCCGGCAGGTGGCGGAGGCGTCCCGTCTGGTGGCCGAGGCCGCCGGCGTCAAGGACTGGGATCTGGCGTGGCAGTCCCGTTCCGGTAACCCCGCCACCCCGTGGCTGGAGCCGGACATCGTGGATCACGTCACTGAGCTCCACCTCGAGCAGGCCGTCGACACGGTGGTCTGCTGTCCGATCGGGTTCATCTCCGATCACATGGAGGTGATCTGGGACCTCGACACGGAGCTGCAGGAGGCCGCGGACGAGCTCGGGGTCCGCCTTGAGCGGGTGGCCACGGCGGGGCACCGTCCCGAGTTCGCCCGCATGGTCGTCGATCTCATCGAGGAACTGCTGGCCGGGGAGGAGCCCGCCCGGCTCGGCGGACTGACGCTGTCCGGCTGCACCAGCAATGGGCGCCCGTGCGCCCCGGGCTGCTGTCAGGTCAGCCGGCCGAACTCCCGGACCGCGTAACTGACCCCGGCCATCCGGGCCTGCCGGATGTGCCGGGTCAGGGAGAGCAGGTGGTGATCCAGGGAATGGTCGCCCACCCGCTCCTTGACCGTCTCGATGATCGCCGCCACCCGATCGGCCCGGGCGAACAATTTGGCCGCCCGGGGCGGCACCGAGCCGGGGAGTCCCGGGGCGTCGTAGAAGTCCGCGAGCGTCCCCACCGTCAGCCGCGGATTGCGCAATGGGCTACTGCGGTAACCGGCGGCCTCGATGAGGCTCGCCGCCTGCCTCGTGGCCTCGGCGAGCAGCCGATCGGCGTCACCGGGGGACAGGTACGCCGGTGCGGGCAGGGCGGCGGTTTCCACGAACCACTCCCATTCGGTGCCTGCTTCCCCCTCGGATGGGACGAGCACATGGGAGGTCAGGGGGTCGAGGTCACGCACGACAATCGCCCCGCGGCCATTCATTGCCGCCGCCTGCGCCGCTTCGCTGCCCGCCCGCAGCGAGGGCGGATCACCGGGACCCGAGAGAACCAGGCGCAGCACGGGTTCCCCGTCGCCCGCCGCAGTGGTGGCGTGCTCGGCGACGTCGCGGAGCGAACGCAGCAGATCGGGTATGCCCCGTCCATCCACCAGACTGTGTCGGCCACCCAGGGAGTGGAGCGCGTCGACCAGTCCATCGGTGGATTCCTGCCCGTGGAGCCAGGCGGCAAACCATACAGCGGTGTTCTGCAGCGGGGAGTAGACATTGGCGCGGATATCCATGACGGGAAGATTGTAGCCGATATGGTTGATTCCCATGAGCCTCAATGATCCTTATTCCGGAGACATCCTGAAGGGGCACGCGCGGAACGTGCGCCCGACCTACCCCCAGCTCCCCGCCGAACCCGGTCTCGTCGTGGAGGTGAAGGCGAACGGTTACGTCGGGGCGGTGGTCGGTTTTGAGCGAACCTACGACGGAGATTTCGTGCGCCTCGAGGACCGGCGGGGAACCGAACGGCTGTTCAAGTTACGCGAGGGAGCGTTCCTCCATGAGGGCAGGCCGGTGACGCTGACGCGCCATGTGCCGAAACAGGTGGCCCGGCGTTCCAACTCCGGCTCACGGCGGGTGGACAACGTGCAGGCGAAGGTCGCCGCCCCCTCGCGGATCTGGGTGGAGGGCATTCACGACGCCGCGATCGTCGAGAAGGTCTGGGGGCACGATCTACGGGTGGAAGGCGTCGTGGTCGAGTACCTCGAAGGCCTGGACAACCTCCCCGAAAGGCTGGCCGAGTTCCAGCCCGAGCCCGGTCGCCGCGTCGGTGTCCTGGCGGACCACCTGGTCCAGGGCTCGAAGGAGACCCGGATGACGGAGACGGTCGGGGACCACGTCCTGGTCACCGGACACCCCTATATCGACATCTGGGCGGCGGTGAAACCGGAACGGCTGGGTATCCGGGCCTGGCCGGAGGTTCCCCGCGGAGAGGACTGGAAGACCGGCATCTGCCGACGGCTCGGCTGGTCCGACCCGAAGGAGGGGTGGCACCGCGTCTACAACGCCGTGGGATCCTTCCGGGACCTGGATTCCACGCTCATCGGGGCGGTGGAGCGGCTCGTTGATTTTGTGACCACCCCCGAGCTCGCAAAGTCTGACCTCATGTAGTCACACTTTGCGGTAGTTTGTGACGCGTGGGAGCAATTATCTGGTTCATCGTGGCACTCGTGCTCGGCGGCCTCGAGCTGCTGGTCGGCGAGTTCACGCTGCTGATGCTCGCCGGCGGGGCCCTCGCGGGGGCGGGGGTGGCGCTGACCGGGGCACCGTTGTGGGCGTCCACCGTGGCGTTCGCGTTGGTGTCCGTCGGACTCCTGGTATTCCTCCGTCCCGCGCTGAAAAAGCGGCTGCATAAACCGATGCTGCTGGACACGTCGCCGAAGGCGTTGATCGGGAACCAGGCGGAAGTCATTGAACCGGTGGACGGCGGTACCGGGCAGGTCCGGCTCGACGGCTCCATCTGGTCCGCCCGGAGCATGGATCCCTCCCACACGTTCACCGTCGGTGAACGTGTCACCGTAGTCAGCATTGACGGTTCCACGGCCGTCGTATGGAAGGAACCCTAAATGGTGGGAATAATTCTCCTGCTGGTGGTGCTCATATTTGTCGCCATCGTCGTCATCAAGTCCATCGCCCTGATCCCGCAGGGCGAGGCCGCCGTCATCGAAAGACTCGGCCGTTATACCCGCACCGTCTCCGGCGGCCTGACCCTGCTTGTCCCGTTCATCGACCGGGTCCGGGCAAAGGTGGACACCCGTGAGCGGGTCGTCTCCTTTCCGCCGCAGGCCGTGATCACCCAGGACAACCTGACCGTGGCCATCGACATCGTGGTCACCTTCCAGGTCAACGAGCCGGAACGTGCCATCTACGGCGTGGACAACTACATCGTCGGCGTCGAGCAGATTTCCGTGGCCACCCTCCGTGATGTCGTCGGCGGCATGACGCTGGAGGAGACGTTGACTTCGCGTGACGTGATCAACCGGCGGTTGCGTGGTGAGCTGGATGCCGCCACCACCAAGTGGGGGCTGCGCATTTCCCGCGTGGAACTGAAGGCCATCGATCCGCCGGCTTCCATCCAGCAGTCGATGGAGATGCAGATGAAGGCGGACCGGGAGAAGCGCGCCACCATCCTGACGGCCGAGGGCCAGCGGGAGTCTGACATCAAGACAGCCGAGGGCCAGAAGCAGGCCCGGATCCTCAGTGCCGAAGGCGAGAAGCACGCCACGATCCTACGAGCCGAGGCTGACCGGCACGCGGCGATCCTCAGCGCTGAGGGTGAACGGGCCGCCAAGTACCTGCGTGCCCAGGGAGAGGCCCGCGCCATCCAGAAGGTCAACGCCGCTATCAAGGCTTCGGAGTTGACCCCGGAAGTGTTGGCTTACCAGTATCTGGACAAGTTGCCGAAGATGGCGGAGGGGGAAGCCTCCACCATGTGGATGATTCCGAGCCAGTTCGGGGATTCCCTGGAGAACTTCGCCAAGTCCTTCGCCAAGAAGGACGATGAGGGTGTGTTCCGCTATGAACCACACACCGTCTCCGAGGAGACCCGGGAGTGGGCGGAGTCCGACAACCCGGAGGAATGGTTCTCCACGAAGTCTGACCCGGCCATCGCCGCCGCCGTGGCAGCCGCGAACGCGGTGGCTCAGAAGCCGGTCGACCCTGAGCCCGACGAGCTGCTCAACCAGCAGAAGAACAAGGGGTCCGGCAGATCCGGCCAATACGCCGCGGAGGAGGCGCCGGGCGGGGGCTCCGCCACCACGGCACCGCAGTTGGACAACGCCGCACCAGACAGCGGGAATCCGCAATTGCCGGGGTCCTCGTCGGCGTCGAGGGCCGGGCAACCGGTCACCGGTGACTGGCAGGGCGAGGACAATCCCGAGCGGAGCTAGTCCGCTCCACGGGCAGCAGACACGGACCAGAAGTGAGGGCCGCGGCACACGGTGCCGGGGCCCTTTCCGCATGCTGGTCGGGAAGGGCCGTGCAGCGGCGGAGAAACCCGGCGGTCAGCCCCGGACTTCCGGACGGTTCGCCCAGTTGATCAGGTTCACCGCGAGCTGCCAGCCGGCGTTCTCGGCCTGCCAGCCCGCCGCCTGCAGACGCTGCGAGATCGCCTGCTTCGAGATACCGAGTTCCTCCGCCGCCTCGTTCTGGGTCAGGCCCCGGCGCACCAGCGACGTTGCCTGCCGCCCTTCGATCGAGCGTTTCGCCAGTACCTGGCCGAGCAGCGCGAACGTGGCCGAGATGTCCGAGGCCGCCGTATTACCGCTCGCCTTCAGGGCGGGTGTGGGGGCCACCGCCACCTTCACAACGCCCGCCCGGGTGGCCCGGCCGGGTTTGCCGAGCGCTTTGGTCCCTAGTGAGCGGACCGCGGCCTCGGAGTCCGGGTCCTCCGGGTCGAGGGCGGAGTCGATGCCCACCCCGATGGCCCATTCGCCATCGGAGAGCAGTGCCATCACAACATCACATACGGCAGGTCCGGTCTCGACGACGGCGCAGATGTCCTCCACCCCGAGGACCTCGAAATCGCCCACCCCTTCCAACGTGGCCAGAGCTTCGGCGGAACGTCGGACCAGATCCGCGCGGCGCAGCGCCTTTCCGCGGTAACGGGCATGTACGGCCAGCACGGATCCTCCTCAGTGAGATTCTTCTTTACCCGCTACTTTAGCGCAGTCTATTTTCTGGCCTTGACAGGGATCCGGGAATCAATCACCAGGCCGACCACTCCCAACGCGGCGAGGGCGATCGTGATCCAGATGATCGCCGGGTCCGCCTCTCCGGTCAGGGTGTCTCCCAGCAGCACCGTGACAACTGTTCCGGGTGCCGAGCCCAGGCAGGTCGCGATCGTGAAGGACCACAGCGGTACCGAGGTCAGGGCCGCCACGTAGTTCATCACCGAAAACGGCACGCCGGCGATCATCCGCAACGCCGTCACGGACAGCCAGCCCCGGTGCCGCAGACGCGCATCAATACCGACCACGGCCGGATGGGTGAGCCGGGGTCTCATCCAGTCCCCGAGGAGCTGTCGGACAACCACCAGGGACACGGCGGCGGCGACGGTGGTGGCCGACAGCGCCACGAGAATGCCCACCCAGGGGCCGAAGAGGACACCGGCGGACAAGGTGAGGATCGTCCGGGGCACCGGAAACTGGGTGATGAACACATAGGCGAACCAGAACATCAGCGTGAACCAGGGGCCTGCGGTGTCTGCCCAGGCGCGGAGCGTGGCCAGAGGCGGCACGTCAACCACCAGGGTGACCGCGAGGAAAGCCAGTAGGCCACCGACCACCAGGAGACGTCTGGCCCAGGACCAGTGCAGGAAGGCGGTGACAGCGTCGGCGAACAATCCCGCGAGGAAGTTGCCCAGGCTGCGCAACCAACTGACGGGACGGGAATTTTTCACAGGCGTTGAGCTTAATGGAAGGGCGTCTGCAGGCCGCCACCGGTCCGGTACCCCGGGATCCGTGGCCCTCAACCCCGTCCCCGGGGCAGGGCATGAGAAAAACCCTGATCTGAGTAAAAGGATCAGGGTTTCGCGTTACTGTCTCAACACAGTGTGCCCGGAGGGGGACTTGAACCCCCACGTCCGTTAATAGGACACTAGCACCTCAAGCTAGCGCGTCTGCCATTCCGCCACCCGGGCTGGGTGTTTCAGCCTCTCGGCTGGGCACTTGAAGTACTGTAGCGCGAAGTCATGAAAGTTCACAAATCCGCACGTCACCGAGGGGGTCAGCCATGGCGAATGACACCTGTGTAACCCTGGTGCCCATGAGTGCTGGGGCGGAGCTGACCACGGGGAGCCCGGTGATGCCCCGGCGGGAAATCCCGGACGTCGCTGGCCCCACCGGAGTATGAGGGAATCCGGCACTGAGAGCGGGACGCCACCGAGAACCGGGAAGTGACTGCGGTCGCAGCTGCTTTCAGGTAGAAACGGGGACATGAGCACTTATGCAGATGATCCCCGTTTTCCCGGCCCAGATCCGTATGCCCCGTTGAAGGATCTGCCCTCCTTCTCCCTGAGCTCCACCGATATCAGGGACGGCGAGCAGCTCGCGGAGGAGCAGACCGGTGCCAAGAGCATTTCTCCCCAGCTGAGCTGGTCGGATCTTCCCGAGGGCACGAAATCACTCGCGGTGACCTGTTTCGACCCGGATGCCCCCACGGCATCGGGATTCTGGCACTGGGCCACCTTCAACATCCCTGTCGACGTCACGGAACTTCCGACCGGTGCCGGCAAGGAGGACCTCGAGGGGGTCCCCGGCGCGACCACCCTGGTGGGGGATTCCGGACAGCGCGGTTTCTACGGGGCGGAGCCCCCGGCAGGGCACGGACCGCACCGCTACCTGTTCGCGGTGCACGCGGTCGACGTCGAGAAGCTCGATGTGCCGGCCGATGCCACCCCCACGGTGCTGGGTTTCAACCTCTACTTCCACGCCCTCGGGCGCGCCATTGTGTGGGGCTGGTACGAAAACAAATAGGCTGACTGTCACTATGGCTAAATCTTCGTCGGCCCGTGACGGGCACCCCGTTCCCTTCCCGCTCCGTGTCGGCGGCGCCTTTATGGCCCTGGCACTGGTGCTGTTCATTTTTTTCCTGATGGAGATCGTGAGCAACGGCTTCAACGTGCCGTTCGCGGTCACCCCGCGCTTTCTGGGGATCGTGCTGGCCGCGATCATCCTCGGTGCCTTCGCCACCATGAGCCGCAACCAGGAGTCCAGTCGGACGCAGGTGATAGCGCTCATCATCGCGGTGCTGCTGGTCATCACCAGCCGCTTCCTGCCGAATGGCGCGCTGACTTTTCTGGGGCAGCCCTGGCTGCTGGGTTATGCCGTCCTGGCCCTGATCTGCTCCCTGGTGATCCGTCGTTCCCTGACACCGAAGAACTAGCGCCACCGGCACCGTTGCGGGCGAACGCCGCAGGAACGGACGGGGCCGGGCGGAGACCACAATGGTTTCCGCCCGGCCCCGTCCGGCTTTTCAGTTGCGGCCCGTCCCCGCCGGGAGCACTCCGTCAGTACTACTCGGACACCCAGGGCAGGCCGCAGCCGACCGCCTCGGAGATGTTACGGAAGCCGTGGCGGGACAGCTGGGTGGAGATGCCGCGGTGGATGTCTCGGATCCAGTCCGGGCCGCCGTAGATCAGGCCGGTGTAACCCTGCAGGAGCGTGGCGCCGGCGGCGATGCGCTCCCAGGCCTGCTCCGGGGTCGAGATGCCGCCCACGGAGATCAGAACCAGCTGCTCGCCCACACGGGCGTACAGCCGCTTGAGCACCTCGAGGGAACGCGGCGCCACCGGTGGGCCGGAGATGCCGCCGGCTCCCATCGCCTCGATCTCTGTGGGGTCGGTGCGCAGCCCTTCGCGGGAGATCGTGGTGTTGGTGGCCACGATGCCGGCCAGTCCCAGCTCAACCGCGAGGTCGGCCACGGCGTCGACGTCCGCATCGGAGAGGTCGGGGGCGATCTTGACCAGCACCGGCGTGCCGTCAGTGGCCTCCTGCACCGCCGTCAGGATCGGGCGGAGGGATTCCACGGCCTGGAGATCACGGAGGCCGGGGGTGTTGGGGGAGGAGACGTTGACCACCAGGTAATCAGCGAGGTGGCCGAGCAGGGAGGCGGAGCGGCGGTAGTCGTCCACGGCCTGTTCGGGCGGGACCACTTTGGTCTTGCCGATGTTGATGCCGATGACGTCAGTGGATTTGCGGCGGCGCAGGTTGCCGGCGACCTCGGCGGCGCCGTCATTGTTGAAGCCCATCCGGTTGAGGATTGCCTGGTCCTCCTTGAGCCGGAACAGGCGCGGGGTGGGGTTGCCCGGTTGTGGTGAGGCGGTGACGGTGCCCAGTTCGGCGTAACCGAAGCCGACCGCGGCCCAGGTGTCGGGGGAGGTGGCGTTTTTGTCGAAGCCCGCGGCCAGCCCGAGGGGGCGGGGGAAGGTCACGCCGAAGACCTCCTGATTCAGTGCCGGGTCCCGGACCGGCAGCACCCGGGTCATGGCCCGGTTGACGGGGCCGGCGAACTGGAGCAGGGCGAGTCCGTCGTTGATCATGCCGTGGACCCGTTCGGGCCGGATCCGGAACATGACCTGCAGTGCACGGTCATAGAGGCGGCGGCGAACGGTGGACTGCGAGGTCATGAAGGCTCCCGGGGGTCGGAGGGGTGGTCGGGGTGGGGTCAGGCGAGCGGCTCGTCGATGACCTGGAGACCGTCGCCGGACTCCGAGGCGGCGAGGAGGGTGCCGTCATCGAGGACGAGGATGTTTTTGGCGTCGGCCACGGAATCCAGCTTGGCCTGCTCCACCGGCTCACCCTGGGAGATGTCGTAGCCGGTCAGTGTGTTTTCTGCGGTGGAGGCGGTCCAGGCCAGCTCATTGGCGTTATCCCAGGCCACCGCCCAGGGGCTCTGGTCCACCGGGTAGGTCTGGTGCAGCCGGATCACGTCGTCAGCGGTGTAGACGGCCAACTGCGAGCCAGCGGTGTCCGAGACCAGGACCAGGCCGTCGGGGCCGGGGGCCATCTGGCCCACGCCGATTCCCACGCGCAGGGTCGCGCCCTGGCGGTCATTGGTCCAGTCCACATCCTGGATGATGGTCTCCGGGTTCCAGATCCGGACCACCGCGTCCGGCTGGTCCGTGACCGGGACAGAGACCATCTGGGTGGTGGCGCCCTCGACGTCGAAGTTGGCGGGGTCCTCGTTCCCGCGGTAGACGCTGATGTTCTCCGCGGTGTCGCTGCCCACGATCAGCTCACCGGTCGAGGTCAGCGCCGCCGCGGTGGCGGGTTCCTCGGTGGTCACCGATTCCGCCAGGGAGGGGGCCGCGGCGTCGATCAGGTACACCGTGGTGTCACAGGGCAGCACGAAGGTGTCCCCGGTGGCGGTCAGGTCACCGCAGGCCGCGGCGACGTCGAGCACCTCGGCGTCGCCCGACTCAATCTGGTCGAGTGTGCCGACGGTCAGCGCAGACTCCGAGCGCAGGGCGATGGTGTCCCCGGCGCGCTCCATGTCGGTGATCTGGGAGCGCTCAGCGGGAAGTTCGATGACGCGGCCGGCGGGATCGGGAGCCGCCGGGGAGGGGAGGGCCACGGCGTTGCCCATCTCCGGGCCGGGCTCTGCCACGTTGCCGGAGGAGCACCCCGCCAGGAAGACGGTGGCGGTTGCGGCCAGGGAACCCAGGATCAGTCCACGCTTTTTCACAAGTGTTGAGCCTACCAGCCGGGCTCAGCGGGACACGTCGTCGAGCGCCTTGTTGATGGCCCGGGGCAGCGTCCGGCCGGCGGCGTCGAGCAGCTCCCGGAGCTGGCCGGGGTGGCGGGCCCCGACGACCGCGCTGGACACTCCGGGGCGGTCGCGCACCCAGGCGAGTGCCGCGACGCCGGGGGAGATGCCCAGTCCGTCCGCGGCGGTGTGCAGGGCCTCGACGATGGTCTGGGTGTGGGAGCTCAGGTACCCGCGGACCTCGGCGTCGCGTTCCGGGGTGGTCGCCCGGGACTGGGCGGGGATGCCGCTGCGGTATTTCCCGGTGAGGATGCCCTGCGCGAGGGGGGCGGCCGCGATCATGCCGATGCCCAGATGCCGGGCGGCGGGCACCAGCTCCTCCTCGACCCGGCGGACCAGGAGGGAGTATTCATTCTGGGCGGCGACGATCCGGTGCGAGGCGGCGGCGGTGGTCACCGCCAGCTGCCAGCCCGCGTAGCCGCGGACCCCGGCGTAGCGGACGCGTCCGGTGCGCACGGCGTAGTCGAGGGTGTCGGCGACCTCCTCGGGTGGAGTGCGGTCATCCCAGTGACCGACGCTCCACAGGTCCAGGTGGTCGGTGCCCAGGGCGGCCAGGGTGGCGTCGAGTTGGGCCAGTAGCCGACGCCGGGAACTGTCCACCCGACTGCCGAGCGGGGAGTGCGGGTCCACCCCACCGGCGGAGGAGATCACCAGTTCGGCGCGGGGGACGGTGCCGTCCAGCAGGTCTGCCAGGATTTTCTCAGACACGCCCGAGCCGTAGACGGGTGAGCTGTCGATCAGCGAGCCACCCTGGGCCATGAAGGCGGCCAATATTTCCCCTGCGTCCGCGGCAGAAGTCCCCGCACCCCAGGTGGAGGTGCCCAGACCTATTTCGGAGACCCGGAGGCCGCTGACGCCCAGCAATCGTTGTTCCACCGTCCCCACAGTAGTAGTACCGTTACCCGATGTGAATGAACTGACGACACTCGCTCAATCCGGTGGTGAGGTGGCCACGGCCAGCGCCGAGATGACCTGGATCCAGACCATCGTGCTTTCCATCGTGCAGGGGCTGACGGAATTCCTGCCCGTGTCCTCCTCGGGCCACCTGCGCATCGTCTCCGAATTGTTCTGGGGCGTGGACGCCGGCGCCTCGTTCACCGCCGTGGTGCAGTTGGGCACCGAACTGGCCGTGCTGGTGTTCTTCGCCAAGGACATCTGGCGGATCATCAACGCCTGGTGCCGGGGCCTGTTCAAGCCCGAGCAGCGCAATTTCGACTACCGCATGGGGTGGATGGTCATCGTCGGCTCCATCCCGATCGGTGTCATCGGCCTCCTGTTCCAGGACATGATCCGGGAGGGGCTGCGCAACCTCTGGATCACGGCGACCGTGCTCGTACTGTTCTCCTTCGTCTTCATCATCGCGGAGAAGGTGGGCAAGAAAGAGCGGGACTTCGAGGATCTGACCATGAAGGACGCGGTCATCATGGGCTTCGCGCAGTGTCTGGCCCTGATTCCTGGCGTCTCACGTTCGGGCGGCACCATCTCCGCCGGACTGTTCACCGGGCTCAACCGTGAGGTGGCCACCCGGTTCAGCTTCCTGCTGGCCATCCCCGCGGTGCTGGCCTCCGGCCTGTACTCGCTGCCCGACGCCCTGTCCGGCGAGGCGGGTGGCCAGATGGCCTCCGCCCCGATGCTCATCGTGGGCGTGTTGATCTGCTTCGTGGTCGGCTACGCCTCGATCGCCTGGCTGCTGCGCTTTGTCTCCCACCACTCCTTCTCCTGGTTCGCGGCCTACCGGATCCCGGTGGGCATCGCCGTGATGGTGCTGCTGGCCGCCGGAGTCATCAACCCGCTGTGATCGCGTGGAGGGCACTAACCGTTAGAGTGTGAGGCATGCATTCTTGGCCCACCCCTTCGGTACCTGACGTGGCAGGAACGCCCGTCGCACTTTCCCTCCACGACACGGCGGATCAGCGGATTCGCCCGGTGACGCCGGGCGCGACCGCCGGCATGTACGTCTGTGGCATCACCCCCTATGACTCGACCCATCTCGGGCACGCGGCGACGTATCTGACCTTTGATCTGGTGTACCGCCAGTTGCTGGCCAACGGCACCGCCGTCCACTACGTGCAGAACATCACCGACGTGGATGATCCGTTGTTCGAGCGGGCCGAGCGCGACGGGGTGGACTGGCGCGACCTGGGCACCTCCCAGATCGACCTGTTCCGCTCGGACATGGAGACGCTGCGGGTCCTCCCGCCGCAGGACTACATCGGCGCAATCGAAACCATCGACGAGGTCATCGACCTGGTCCAGCGCCTGCTGGACAACGGGGCCGCCTACGTGGTGGACGACGCGGAACACCCGGACGTCTACGCCTCGGTGAACGCAACCGAGAATTTCGGCTACGAGTCCAACTATGACCGGGAGACGATGGCGGAGTTGTTCGCCGAGCGCGGAGGGGACCCGGACCGCCCGGGCAAGCGGGATCCGCTGGACGCCCTGCTGTGGCGGGCCCGCCGCGACGGCGAACCGAGCTGGGACTCGCCGTTCGGGCCGGGCCGGCCGGGCTGGCACATCGAATGTTCGGCCATCGCCACCAACCGCCTGGGCACCTCCTTCGACATCCAGGGCGGCGGTTCCGACCTGATGTTCCCGCACCACGAGTTCTCCGCCGCCCACGCGGAGGCAGGCCATGGCGTCGACCGGATGGCCGGCCACTATGTCCACGCTGGCATGATCGCCCTGGACGGGGTGAAGATGTCGAAGTCACTGGGCAACCTCGTGTTCGTCTCCAAGCTCACCGCGGCCGGCCACGAACCGGACGCCATCCGCCTGGGAGTGTTCGCCAGCCACTACCGGCAGGACCGGGACTGGTCGGAGGAGATCCTGGCTGCCGCGGAGAAGCGTCTGGCCACCTGGCGCCGCGCCCTGGCTGCCGCGGGCACCACGACGACCGCGACCGACCTGATCCAACAGGTACGGGAGCGGCTGGCCGACGACCTGGACACCCCCGGGGCCCTGCAGGTCGTCGACGAGTGGGCTGCCGCCACCAGCCCGGAAGGTGGCGGTGACCCCACGGCCGCGCAGCTCATCGTCGACGGTCTCGACGGGCTACTGGGCGTCCGACTGCGTTAGGTTTCCCACCTGCCCGCCGGGCCACGGCCGGCAGGACCGGTACGTGGGCAGGGGGTCGACCTGCACGCCGCGACATTTTCGGTAAGAATGAGCGCATGAGCATCCGCGCCTCCTTCCAACCGAACGTCGACGAATTCATCAGCGACCTCGAGTCCTTCGCCACCGGCAGCTACCTCAAGGCCGAGGAACGTGAGTTCTGGGACCAGCCCTTTGACCCCGCGGTCCTTCCCGAAGCCCGGGACATTCTGGAGAAGTTCCTCGACGCCCTGGATCTGCTGACCGGGGAGCCCGCCGGGGAAACCCTGGCCAAGATCGTCCAGACGACCATCGACGACCTGAACTCCTTCAACGGGCGCAACGAGGACGCCGTGCTGGAACCGGAGGAGAAGGCGGAGCTGAACACGTTGTTCCGTGACGCCTGCGCGGCCACCGGTGCAGATGACGCGGCCCTGGCCGAGCTGCCCGAGCTGGACTGACACGTGAGCGGCGACTGACCCGCAGCGAACCGGTGATGGGCCGCCCGCTGCCGCACGGACCTGGGCCGGAGGCCGCCGGCCGTCACCGGTCCCCGGCCGCGGTGATCTGGCTCAGCACGCACAGCCAGTCGCCATCCCGCCGGACGAAGGCACTGGTGGTCCACTCGTCGGCCTCGAAGCGTCCGCCACGCCAGTGGGCGGTGTTGGTCACCCGGGACGTGAGGACGGCCGTGTCGCGGGCTTCCCCGTAGAACCGGACCCGCGCCTCGCTCACGCGTTCCATCGCCGAGTGGGTCAGCTCTCCGGACCTGACCAGCTCGAGGAAACTCTCCTTTGTCCGCAGACCGGACCCGGAGACAATCACCCACTCATCGGCCATGACGCCGCCCATCCGGTCGGTGTCGTTGGTCATGAGCGCGGTCGACCACGCGTCATCGACCGCGATCAGCAGCTCACGGTCGCTGGCAGGGTCTGCGGTGCCTTCTGGGCCGGAGCCGGTCATCATCCACTCCCGGGATCAGTCGCGACGGCTGTTTTCTCCTTCATTGTTCCACGGGCGGCAGGCGTGCGGAACCGTCCCGGTCACCGCGACGGGCATTTCCCGTCCCCGCCGGTACAATGCCCCTCATGCTTAAGGCGATATTCTGGGACATGGACGGCACCATGGTTGATTCCGAACCCCTGTGGGGCCAGGCGACCTATGAACTCAGCGAACACCTGGGGAAGCGTCTGACCCCGCAGCTGCGGGAGAGCACCGTCGGCGGGAGCTTCCCGCACACCCTGCAGGTCTGTGCCCAGCACGCCGGCGTGGACCTGGCCGAGGGGGACTACCCCCACTACCGGCGCCGGATGTTCGATCGGATGGGGGAGCTGTTCGCCGACAATCTGCGCCCGAATCCCGGCGTCCTCGAACTCCTCGACGATCTGCAGCAGACGCAGATCCCGATGCTGGTGACCACCAACACCGAACGGGAACTGGCCGACCCGTCCATCGCCGCCGTCGGGCAGCACTTCTTCCACGACTCGATCGCCGGCGACGAGGTCGTCCACCCTAAACCCGCCCCCGACATGTATCTGGAGGCGGCGCGCCGGGTGGGCGCACGGCCCGAGGAATGCCTGGTCTTTGAGGACTCCTTCGCCGGCATGTCCGGTGCCGTGGCCGCGGGGTGCCGGGTCATCGGCCTGCCGGAAAGCGCTGACCAGCCGGTGCCGGAGGGGGTCACGTTGCTGCGTTCCCTCCACGGGAGCAACTCCTTTCAGGGGGTCACCGCGACCCACGTGCACGGTTGGTTCGACCGTATCCCACACTGATCGCGGCCGCGTGGAATAATGTCCCGGGTGAAGAACTTCGACTCGCTCTACGCTGAACTGACCGAACGCGCCGCCAACCGACCTGAGGGGTCCGCCACCGTCGCCGCCCTGGATGCGGGCGTGCATAGCATCGGGAAAAAGGTCATCGAGGAAGCGGGCGAGGTGTGGATCGCCGCCGAATACCAGTCCGATGAGGAATTGGCCGAGGAAATCTCGCAGCTCATGTACTGGACCCAGGTCATGATGGTCTCCCGCGGCCTCACCCCGGACGACATCTACAAGCACCTCTAGGAGATTCACCCATGATAAAGATTGCCGTCCCCAACAAGGGCTCGCTGTCCGAGGCCGCCCTGGAGATCCTGCGGGAAGCCGGATACGCCGGTCGCGGGGACTCCAAGGAGCTCAACGTCCTGGACAAGAAGAATGACGTGGAGTTTTTCTTCCTGCGTCCCAAGGACATCGCCATCTACGTCGCCAGCGGTCAGCTGGATCTGGGCATCACCGGTCGAGACCTCGCCCGGGACTCCCGCGCGACGGTGGATGAGGTGCTCTCCCTCGGCTTCGGCGGCTCCACCTTCCGCTATGCCGCGCCGATGGACCGTGACTGGACCATCGAAGGACTGGCCGGCAGGCGGATCGCCACCTCCTACCCGAACCTGGTGCGCGATGACCTCGCCGCCCGCGGAATCGACGCCGACGTGATCCGGCTCGACGGTGCCGTCGAGATCTCCATCAAGCTGGGTGTGGCGGACGCGATTGCCGACGTCGTGTCCACCGGCCGCACCCTGCGCAAGCAGGGACTGGTTCCCTTCGGGCCGGTCATCTGCGATTCGGAGGCCGTGGTCGTGGGCCGCAAGGGCATCGAGGTCGACGAGGAACAGCGTCGCCTACTGCGCCGCATCGAGGGCATCCTGCACGCCCAGAACTACCTGATGATCGACTACAACATCAGCCGCGACGACCTCGACGCAGCCATCGCCGTGACCCCCGGGTTGAAGGGGCCGACGGTGTCCCCGCTGGCGCTGGACAACTGGGTCGCCGTGCGCGCCATGGTTCCCAAAGCCACCGCCAATAATGTCATGGACGAAATCGCCGCGATGGGGGGCCAGGCCATCCTGGCCACCGAGCTGCGCATCGCCCGGATCTAGCCTTCCCGCCGCCGGACCCGCTCCGGCTGACGCCGCACTCCTGTCGCACCTGCTGCTGTGGGGAGGGCGGCGTTTTTCGCGGCAGCATCCTCCTCCGGCGCTCCCGGTGTGTCAACTCTGGCCGGCACCGGAACTGCCGGTCACTGCCGGCACCATTCCTGCCCCGCTCCCCGGGGTGGTCCCCCGGGGAGGAGAGGCACCCCCGGAGTGGGGAGCGGGAAAATGTTCTTCCCCCCTGACCTCACATTCCCCGGGGCTGACGCGTCTACGGTGTGATGAAGATGCAGAAACCATTCGACCAGGCCGTCACCTGCCACGGTGCCACCGTGCTACGGGTCTGCCGCACGGTGCTCGGCCCGGGTGCTGATGCCGATGACGCCTGGTCGGAGACCTTTCTCAGCGCCCTACAGCAGTGGCCTGACCTGGCCGCCGACACCAACGTGGAAGCCTGGCTGGTCCGGGTCGCCCACCGCAAAGCCATCGACATCACCCGCCAGCGGGCCCGCCACGCTCTGCCCGTCGCCCGCCTGCCGGAACCGCCCACGGACCGGGGCCTTCCCGGTGACGGGCAGCACGACATCTGGCAAGCCGTGGCCGCTCTGCCCGAACGCCAACGCCTCGCCGTGGCCTACCACTATTTCGGTGGTCTACCGCACACGGAAACCGCCCGGTTGATCGGTGGCAGTCCCGCAGCTGTCCGCCGCGCCGCTGCCGACGGCATCAGGAACTTGCGGCGCACCCATCACTCCGAGACCAAGGACACCACACCATGAGTGACCATCCGACCACCCACACCGGCCCCGACATCATCCACCCGCGAGAAGATCAGATCCCCCGCAGCATTCAAACCGACTACCCGATAGCCGCACAGGACCTGGAGCGCCTGCGCCGCGGACTGACCCGCCGTGCCACGGCCCAGCATCTGATCGATGTCTCCTACCACGTCTCCGAGAGCCCGATCGGCCCGTTGCTCCTGGCCGCGACATCCACCGGCCTTGTCCGCGTCGCCTTCGAGCGGGAGGGATTTGAGACTGTCCTGGAGGATCTGGCGGCCCGGCTCAGCCCCCGGCTGCTGGAATCGGCCGAAGTACTGGATCCGGTGGCCACCGAGCTGGCGGAGTACTTCGCCGGACAGCGCCGTGCTTTCGACATCCCGCTCGACCGGTCGTTGTCCGCCGGCTTCCGTCTACAGGTGCAGCAGCTGCTCCCGGAGATCGGATACGGGCAGACCCGTTCCTACCGGGAGGTTGCCGCCCGGGCAGGAAACCCCAAGGCGGTACGGGCCGTGGGCACCGCCTGCGGCCGGAATCCGCTGCCGGTGGTGGTGCCGTGCCATCGGGTTCTGCGTAACGACGGCAGTCTCGGCGGTTACCTGGGTGGCCTGGACGCCAAGCGGCAGCTCCTGGCACTGGAGAAGCACACTCTGGCTGCTGTAGAAGAGCCCGCATGACACCGCCGGACAAGGACACCGGGGCCGTCATCGGGGAGGACGGGCTGGCGCGCCCGGAGTGGGCGAGCAGGGATCCCCTATTGCGGGAGTACTACGACACGGAATGGGGTCTGCCCGTCGTCGATGAACAAGGCATGTTCGAGCGGCTGAGCCTGGAGGCCTTTCAGTCCGGGCTATCCTGGGCAACCATTCTGCGCAAACGCCCCGCCTTCCGTGCGGCGTTCCGGGACTTCGATCCCGAGGTCGTCGCAGATTTCGATGACCGTGACATGGCGAGGTTGCTCTCGGACGCGTCGATCGTACGCAACCGCCGCAAGATCAACGCCACGATCGCCAATGCCCGGGCCACTCTCGGGCTGCGGGACAGCGGTGGGTTGGCCGAATTCATCTGGTCCTTTCAACCCGAGACCACGCCAGAGCCACGGACCATGGGAGAGGTTCCCTCCCAGTCACCGGAATCGGTGGCGCTGGCAAAGACGCTGCGCAACAGAGGCTTCACCTTCGTCGGTCCAACCACCATGTTCGCTCTGATGGAGGCGACAGGAATCATCGACACCCACCTCGTCGGCTCGCACCGTCGCGGCAGCTCCGGAGTGTGGAGCCGCTAGATCGCCCACATCTTGTTCCCCGTAGACAACCCCGGTTCCCCCCTTGCTCCCCGGAAGACCATTCACATTTTCCACGCCCGCCAGCCCGGGCCCGGAGTCTGGCTACGATGGGCGCCATGACCAAGCAGACGCAGCAGGAATCCGAGGACACCGCCAAGCACGACACCCGTGGGGAGGAAACAGCAGAGACGAAGGACCGCCGCGCGGAAGAACCCGATACCGCCGCGGGAAAAAGCGCGGACAAGAAGGTCAAGGCCGCGGACCATGATGCCAAGGGCAAGGCGGAACTGGACTCGGCGGGGGAGGAAAAGCCCAAGGCACGGTCCGGCTACCGGCTGGAGGAGGATCTTCTGGGATTCAAGGAAATCCCGGAGGACGCCTACTACGGTGTCCACACCGCCCGCGCGATGGAGAACTTCCAGATCTCCCGGACCACGATCAACATGGTCCCGGAGTTCATCCACGGCATGGTCCAGGTCAAGAAGGCAGCCGCCCTGGCCAACCGACGCCTGCACACGCTGCCCCAGCACAAGGCCGAGGCGATCGTGTGGGCCTGCGACCAGATCCTGGAGAACGGCCGCTGCATGGACCAGTTCCCGATCGACGTGTTCCAGGGCGGCGCAGGCACCAGTCTGAACATGAACACCAATGAGGTCGTCGCGAACCTGGCTCTGGAGCACCTGGGGGAGGAGAAGGGCTCCTATGACGTGATCCACCCCAACGACGACGTCAACATGAGCCAGTCGACCAATGACGCCTACCCGACCGGATTCCGGCTGGGGGTCTTCTCCGCGCTGTCGAAGCTGATCGTCCAGTTCGATCTACTCCAGTCCGCCTTCCAGGAGAAGGGCAAGGAATTCATCGACATCCTCAAGATGGGCCGCACCCAACTCCAGGATGCCGTACCGATGACCCTGGGAGACGAGTTCGAGGCCTGGGCCCACAACCTCGCCGAAGAACAGGCGATCCTGCGTGAGGCGGCGGACCGGCTGCTGGAGGTCAACCTCGGGGCGACCGCCATCGGCACCGGGGTCAACACCCCGGCCGGCTACCGCCACCAGGTCACCGCCTCCCTGTCGGAGGCCACCGGCCTGGACATGAAATCCTCGCGTGACCTGATCGAGGCGACCTCGGACACGGGCGCCTACGTGCTCGCACATTCCGCGGTGAAGCGGGCGGCGATGAAGCTGTCCAAGATCTGCAACGACCTCCGGCTGCTGTCCTCCGGCCCGCGCGCCGGGTTCAACGAGATCAACCTGCCCGCGCGGCAGGCCGGCTCCTCCATCATGCCGGCCAAGGTCAACCCCGTGATCCCGGAGGTGGTCAACCAGGTCTGCTTCAAGGTCTTCGGCAACGACCAGACCGTGACCATGGCCGCCGAGGCCGGCCAGCTGCAGCTCAACGTCATGGAGCCGGTGATCGGGGAGT
The DNA here is from genome assembly GCF_050107895.1 of Corynebacterium halotolerans. Lineage (GTDB taxonomy): Bacteria > Actinomycetota > Actinomycetes > Mycobacteriales > Mycobacteriaceae > Corynebacterium > Corynebacterium halotolerans_B. Next base: position 416,202 of record NZ_JBNILW010000001.1, read on the forward strand.
GCATGTTCCAGTCCATCCGGATGCTGGGTAACGCCGTGGAGACGCTGCGCACCAAGTGCGTCACGGGGATCACCGCGAACCCGGAGGTCTGCAAGTCCTATGTAGAGAACTCCATCGGCATCATCACCTACCTCAACCCCTTCATCGGCCACCACAACGGTGACCTGATCGGCAAGGAAGCCGCCGCGACGGGCAAGAAGGTCCGCGATCTGGTGCTGGAGAAGGGACTGATGGACGAGGCCACGCTGGATCAGGTGCTGTCGAAGGAGAACCTGATGCACCCGACCTTCCGGGGCAAGCTCTACCTGGACAACTGACCTCAGCCCCGCCGCGTTGTCCGGCTCATAAGGGGGTGTGCAGCACCAGCACCAGTGCCACCACCCCGTAGCTGATCATGCTCCCGCTCATGATCAACACCCCACGAACATTCGCGGACGCCCGGCCCTCACGCACCCCCTCGACGTGCCGGTGATAGCGGGAACGCTGGGTCAGGTGGATGAGCAGGGCGACGCCGAACAGCATCAGCACCAGGACAAAGACCCCGGTGCCCAGCACCCCGGCCCAACGCAACAACACCGCAGAGGCCAGGGCATAGGCCATCGCGGTCCGGTTCCAGGACAAATCCGTGCGTTCGGGCTGCAGCCCCGGGTCCGCCGGCCCCGGCCAGGCCGCCGATCCGGGGCCACTCATGCCACGAAGACCCAGATCGCCACCACACTGGCCACGACCAGGGAGCCTGCCAGCAGGGGAATGATCGCCGGCGGAGGCAGGGGCCGACCGTGGCGCATGGCACGTTCCACCCGCAGCCAGCGCACCGCCGATCCCAGCGCGATCAGCAGTCCCATGGCAATGACCACCACCGCGAGGCCGGTCCGCCACTGCTCCGGAACATGTTCGATGGGAAAGGCCGCCAACGCGATGCCGCCGGCCATGAACGCCAGCGAGGTCCGGATCCACGCCAGAAATGTCCGCTCATTGGCCAGGGTGAACCGCGGATCCGGCTCCTCCCCGCCAGCCAACAGGCGCTGCTCCCACCCACTGCGGGTATCACGTGCTTCACTCACAGTCGCTGATCCTATCCCGCTCCCGGCCGCTCGGGCACCGCTAGGCTCTAGACCATGACAGATAACTCCGCCGCCCCCCTGACTGACGCCGACATCGCCCAGAACCACACCCTGGAACCGATCACCACCATCGCCGAACGAGCCGGCATCCCGGACACGGCCGTCATCCCCTTCGGCAGCACCAAAGCCAAGGTGGATCTGACCAGGGTCGGGGACAATGACCACGGCAAGCTGGTCCTGATCACCGGGATCTCGCCGACACCCGCCGGCGAGGGCAAGTCCACGGTCCTGATCGGGCTGGCGGACGCCCTCCGCAACGCCGGGCACCGCGCCGCCGCCGCGATCCGGGAACCTTCCCAGGGACCCGTCATGGGCATCAAGGGCGGGGCGGCCGGCGGCGGCTACTCCCAGATCGTGCCGATGGAGGACATCAACCTCCACTTCACCGGTGACTTCCACGCGATCACCGCCGCGACCAACACCCTGGCCGCGATCATCGACAACCACATCCACCAGGGCAACCAGCTGGGCATCGACCCCCGCAGGGTGACCTGGCAGCGCTGCATGGACGTCAATGACCGCTCCCTGCGCGGAGTGATCACCGGACTGGGCGGCCCGGCGCACGGCACGCCCCGGGAGACCGGATTCACCATCACGGCGGCCAGCGAGATCATGGCGATCCTCGGGCTGGTGGACAACCTGGCGGAGCTGAAGGAACGCATCGGCAAGATCACCATCGGCACCACCTATGACCACCGGCCGGTCACGGTCAACGACCTCCACGCCGCCGGCGCGCTGACCGCGCTGATGAAGGACGCGATCAACCCGAACCTGGTGCAGACCCTCGGCGGCACCCCCGCCTTCGTCCACGGCGGTCCCTTCGCCAACATCGCCCACGGCTGCAACACCCTGATCGCCACCCGCACCGCCCTGCAGCACGCCGACGTGGTGGTCACGGAGGCCGGCTTCGGTTCAGACCTGGGCGCGGAGAAGTTCTTCGACATCAAGGCCCGGGCCGGCGGACTCAACGTCGACGGCGCAGTGGTCGTCGCCACGATCCGTTCCCTGAAGTACAACGGCGGCGTCGCCCGCGAAGACCTGACGACGGAGAACCTGGACGCCCTGCGCACCGGGGTGGTCAACCTGGAGCGCCACGTGGCCAACATCCGCAAGTTCGGGGTAGAGCCAGTCGTGGCACTGAACCTGTTCACCTCGGACACCGCGGCAGAGCGGGAAGCCATGGCCACCTGGGCGAAGGACTTCGGGGTCAACCTGGCCGAGGTCGAGGTGTGGGCCAGGGGAGGAGAAGGCGCCGCAGCCCTCGCGGAGCAGCTGACCGCCCACCTCGACGCCACCTCCCGTCAGCTCTATGACCCGGCCGACGGGGTGGAAGCATCCATCCGCACCATCGCCACCGAGATCTACCGCGCCGACGGCGTGGAGTTCAGCCCGAAGGCGCTCGAGGACCTGGCCACCATCAAGGACAACGGCTGGGACCAGCTGCCGGTGTGCATCTCCAAGACGCAGTACTCCTTCAGCGACGACCCGAAGGCACTCGGTGCCGCCACCGGACACACCCTGCACGTGCGGGAACTCCTCCCACGCACCGGAGCCGGCTTCATCGTCGCACTGACCGGAGACGTGATGACCATGCCGGGCCTGCCCAAGAAGCCCGCCGCCGAAACCATCGACATCGACGACCGGGCACGAGTGACCGGATTGTTCTGACCGCGCCCCCGTGACGCGCCGGAGCGCGGGTGTGGCGCGGCGTCGATAAGCGGCTAAACGCTACTTCTTGTCCGCAGTGGACCCCGGCCACCCCGGATACTCCGGGGGCGTGCCGTCAAAGGCGGGACAGATCGCCTGGAAGGAACACCAACCGCACAGCTTCGAGGTCTTCGGCCGGAAATCCCCGGACTTCCCGTCCGCCTCGATCTTCCCCCACAACTCACCCAGATCCCGCTCGAAGTACTCCAGCTCCTCCCGGGAAGGAGCCAGGTACATCGAATCCATCACCTTCAGATACATCAACCGCAGCTGCGCCGGAATCTGCTGGAACAACCGCCAGTACACCAGCGCGTAGAACTTCATCTGGAACTTCGCCGAAGCACTGTACCGCGGGATCGGCTTCTTACCCGTCTTGTAGTCCACCACGCGCACCTCACCGGTCGGAGCCACATCCACCCGGTCGATGAAACCCCGCACCGGCACCCCATTGGGCAGCACCGTATCCACGTACATCTCCACCTCGTGGGCATCAAAACCCTGCGGATTCTCCATCTCGAAGTAACCGCGCAACAACGCCCGGCACTCCACCAGGAACTCATGGAGCTCCGCCTCCGGCACCAGCTCCAGCAACTCCGGATCCTTGGCGCACATCTGCGCCCAGATCGGCTTCAGGCGCTTGACCGCGCCGGGATACTCCCGCTCCGTACGCGGCTTCTCATGCATCTCCTCCAGCACCGCATGCACCAGATTGCCCTTGACCTGCGGAACCGTCTTCGGCTCCGGCAACCGGTCAATCGAGCGCAACCGGTAGAGCAACGGGCACTGCTGATAGTCATTCGCCCGGGAAGGCGAGAGCGCCAGCGGACGCGGCTTCCTCGGCTTGGCCACGGGCTGGGGAGAAGGGGTATTGGCAGCTTCGAACAGGTCGGTCATGATGCAATAGACCTTATCCGATAGCGAAAGGTTCCCCCATGCCCGCACACCGGCCAGACCCACCCTCCCCGATGGACGGCCAGAACTTCCCGCACTCCTCCGGCTCTCCTACAGCGCGTATACCCGATCCCACCCCACAGGAAGCCGACCAGAGCCGGGAATCCCTCAACACCCGGATCATCACCGCCGCAGTCGCCATCGTGATCCTGGTGGCCATCCTCGCCGTCATCGTGTTCTGACCGGGAACGCACCGATTGTCCCCGGCACCAGGGCGCGCCGGGCCAGCGCGTCGGCGTCCCGGCAGCCCCACGGTGCGGTCGAATTCTGCTTAGCTGGGGACATGAACGATACTCAGGACTTCCTCGACTTCCTCGCCGCCGCCCCCAGTTCCCACCACGCCGCCGCTGAGGTCTCGGCGCGGCTGCAGGCCGCCGGGTTCACCCCCCAGGACCCCGCGCGTGCCTGGGACGCCTCACCCGGGGGACACGTCATGGTCCGCGGCGGGGCCGTGATGGCCTGGTGGGTGCCGGAGGACGCCTCCCCGGACTCCGGTTTCCGGATCATCGGCTCGCACACGGATTCCCCGGGCTTCACGCTCAAGCCGGAACCGGAGTTGCACTCCGCGGGCTGGCAGCAGGCGGCCGTGGAGGTCTACGGCGGCCCCATCCTGGCCTCCTGGCTGGACCGCGAGCTGACCCTGGCCGGCCGGGTGGTGCTCGCCGACGGTTCCGACCGTCTGGTGGACACCGGCCCGCTGCTGCGGATCCCGCATCTTGCCGTGCACCTGGACCGCAGCTCCGAACTCAAGCTCGACCGCCAGGTGCATCTGCAGCCGGTCTACGCCGCCGGGGCACCCGAGCTGTCGGTCATGGACTGCATCGCCGAGCAGATCGGGGTGGCCCGCGAAGACATCATCGCCCACAACCTGATCACCGCGGACACCCAGCCGGGCGCGGTGTTCGGCGGTGCCGGTGACTTCCTGGCGGCTGGGCGCCTGGACAACCTGACTTCAGTGTTCACCTCGCTCAAGGCGATGCTGGGTGCGGTGGCCTCCGGTGACACCGGCTCCGACATCCTCGTGCTGGCGGCCTTCGACCACGAGGAAGTCGGCTCCAACTCCACCACGGGTGCCGCCGGCCCGATCCTGGAGGACGTTCTGGCGCGCACCGCCGGTGCCCTCGGGGCGGATGAGGAGCACCGCCGGCAGATGTTCGCCCGCTCCAGCTGCGTCTCAGCCGACGCCGCCCACTCCGTTCACCCCAACTACGCGGGCAAGCACGATCCGACCCACCACCCGCTGCTCGGGTCAGGGCCGGTGCTCAAGGTCAACGGCAACCAGCGCTACGCCTCCGATGCGGTGACCTCCGGGATGTGGCAGCGCGCCTGCGCCTCCGCCGGCGTACCCAGCCAGACGTTCGTGGGCCGCAACGACGTCCCCTGCGGCTCCACCATCGGACCGATCACCGCCACCCGGCTCGGCATCGACACCGTCGACGTCGGCGTTCCCCTGTTGTCCATGCACTCCGCCCGGGAGCTGGCCGGGGTGCAGGACCTGCTGTGGTTCACTCAGGCCCTTGAGGCATACTTGATAAATCACTGATCACCTCCCGAAAGGATCCCATGGCATACTCCGGCCCCTTCCAACCCGGCGACCGGGTCCAGCTGACCGACGCCAAACGCCGACACTTCACGATCGTGCTGGAGGAGGGCGGGCAGTACCACACCCACAAGGGCGGCATCTCCCACGACGACATCATCGGCCAGCACGAGGGCACCGTCGTCCGCTCCAGCGGAGCCGGGGACTACCTCTGCTTCCGCCACCTCATGGTCGACCACATCCTGTCCATGCCCCGGGGCGCCGCGGTGATCTATCCGAAGGACACCGCTCAGATCCTGATCGAGGGCGACATCTTCCCCGGGGCCCGGGTACTGGAGGCCGGTGCCGGCTCCGGGGCGTTGTCCATGGCCCTGCTGCGCGCGGTCGGTGAACACGGCCAGGTGATCTCCTATGAGATCCGGGAGGACCACCTGGCGTACGCCGAAGCCAACGTCGACGAGTACTTCGGTGCCCGGCCGACCACCTGGACCCCCCGATTAGGTGACCTCAAGGAGGTGACCCCCGCCGATATCGGTGGCCCCGTGGACCGGGTCATCCTCGACATGCTCGAGCCCTGGGAGTGCCTGGAACAGGTCCGCGACCTGTTGATTCCCGGCGGGGTATTCATGACCTACGTGGCCACGGTTCCACAGCTGATGAAGGTCATGGAAGGCATTCGTGAGCTGCAGAGCTTCACCGAACCCCGCGCGTGGGAGTCCCTGGTCCGGGAATGGAAGGTGGAGGGGCTGGCCACCCGCCCCGAGCACCGCATGAACGCCCACACCGCCTTCCTCATCTGGGCCCGGCGCCTGGCCGACGGCGTCACCCCGCCGCGGCCGCAGCGCCGCGCGCGGAAATAGGGGGGACTAGATTGGGTTCATGGAGCAGAACAACACGCACACGGTAGAACCCACGCCAGCTGATCTGAAACGGGAGAACAAGACTCTCTCGGCGCGCAACGCCAAGCTGGCCCAGCTGCTGACAGCCTCAAAGCGGAAACTCCAGGACCTGCAGTCCCAGATTGATTCGCTCGCGGAACCGGCCTCCACCTACGGGGTCTTCCTGGCCTTCGACCGCCGCGGGCATGACGCCGAGGTGTTCACCTCCGGCCGCCGCATGCGGCTGAAGGTTTCGCCGAACCTGGACCGCTCCCAACTGCAGACCGGTGCGCTGGTTCGACTGGGGGACGGCAGCCTGGTGGTCGAGGCCTGCGGTTACCCGGAGACCGGAAACACCGCCACCCTCACCGAACGGATCGGCACGGACCGCGCGCTGGTCTCCGACCACAACGGCGAGGAGAAGGTGGTGCAGCTGGCCACGCCGATCGCAGCCACCGCCCGGGCCGGGGACACACTGCTCATCGATCCGCGGGCGGGCGTGGCCCTGGAGAAGATCCCGAAGACGGAGATCTCCAGCCTGTCCCTGGAGGAGGTCCCGGACATCACCTACGCCGACATCGGTGGTCTGGACACGCAGATCGAGCAGATCCACGACGCGGTGGAGCTGCCCTTCGCCCACCCGGACCTGTACAAGACCTATGAGCTGCAGCCTCCCAAGGGTGTGCTGCTCTATGGTCCACCCGGCTGCGGCAAGACGCTGATCGCGAAGGCCGTGGCCAATTCCCTGGCCTCGCGGGTGGGCGACGGTGCCGCCCCCTCCTGGTTCCTCAACGTCAAGGGTCCGGAGCTGCTGAACAAGTTCGTCGGTGAAACCGAGCGCCGGATCCGGCTGATCTTCGAACGCGCCCGCGAGCTGGCCTCCGCCGGCCGCCCGGTGATCATCTTCTTCGATGAGATGGAGTCGATCTTCCGCACCCGGGGCTCCGGAGTCAGCTCAGACATGGAGACCACCGTGGTGCCGCAGCTGCTGACCGAGATGGACGGCGTGGAATCACTGTCCAACGTGATCATCATCGGCGCCACCAACCGCGAGGAGCTGATCGATCCGGCGCTGCTGCGCCCCGGCCGGCTGGACGTCAAGGTTCGGGTGGAGCGGCCGAACCGCAATGGGGCCCGGGATATCTTCACCCGTTATCTGCGGGAGACGGTGCCGCTGGCGGCCCCGGCCGGGGAACTGATCGACGCCGCCGTCGAGAAGCTTTTTACCCCCCGCCCGTATGTCGAACTGGAGTTGTCCGACGGCAGTCGGGAGGTGCTGCACTACTCGGACTTCATCTCCGGGGCAATGATCTCCAACGTGGTGGACCGGGCGAAGAAGCTCGCCATCAAAGACCAGCTCGCAGGCGTTTCCGACGCCGGGGTGACCGCCACCCACCTGCATGAGGCCATCGAGGCGGAGCAGGATGAGAGCGAGGATCTGCCCAACACGGCCAACCCCGACGAGTGGTCGCGGATCTCCGGCCGGCAGGGGGAGGTCGTGATCTCCGCCCGGGTCCTCCGATAAGGTGTGCTGCATGGCACGTTTCATGGGTACTGAGACTGAGTACGGGATTTCCACGCCGAGCGACCCGGAACTCAGCCCGATCATCACTTCCACTCACGCCGTGGTGGCGTATGCCGCGATGAACACCGGGGCACGCACCCGGTGGGATTTTGAGGACGAGGCGCCGCTGAAGGACACCCGGGGCTTTGACCTGCGGCGCTACCACACCGTTCCGGTGGTGGATCCGAACGCCGTGGGCGTGGCCAACGTGGTCATTGACAACGGTGCCCGGTTCTACGTCGACCACGCCCACCCGGAGTACGCCTCCCCGGAGGTCTCCAACGCCTGGGACGGCATGATCTGGGACGCCGCCGGCGACGTCGTCCTGAACAAGGCCGTGGCCGACGTCGCTGACCTGACCTCCCAGGGCATTTCCATCCTGGACAAGCACGACCCCTGCCCGCCGCTGAAGATCTACAAGAACAACGTCGACGGCAAGGGGGCCTCCTACGGATCCCACGAGAACTACCAGTACAGCCGGAAGATCGACTTCGACGTGGTCACCCAGGCGCTGATCCCGTTCTTCGTCACCCGGCAGGTGATCATCGGTGCCGGCCGCGTGGGCATCGGGGAAGAGGGGGAGACCCCCGGGTTCCAGATATCCCAGCGGGCGGACTACTTCAAGCAGGAGGTTTCGCTGGAGACCACCCTCAACCGGGGCATCATCAACACCCGCGACGAACCGCACGCCAATGCGGTGCACTTCCGCCGGATGCACACCATCATCGGTGACGCCAACATGTCCCAGACCTCGAATTTCCTGAAGCTCGGCATGACCAAGCTCGTACTGGACGCCATCGAGGCTGGGGTGGATTTCACCGATCTGAAACTGGTGGATCCCGTGGAGGACCTGAAACGGATCTCCCATGACCTCACCCTGCAGACCACCGCCCGGCTCGCCGACGGCCGAGAGCTGACGGCCCTGGACGTCCTGCGGATCTACCGGGGGAGGGTGACTCCGGTGGACGAGGTTGACCAGCGGGTCATCGGCCTCTGGGATGAGGTGATGGACCTGCTGGCAGAGGATCCGTTGAAGACCGCACACCTGCTGGACTGGACCGCCAAGTGGTCGCTCATCAAGTCCTACGTCGACCGCGGCATCGATATCGGCGACGCGAAGATCAAGCTGATCGACCTGCAGTACACCGACATCGACCCGGCCAAGAGCCTCTACCACGCCCTGGTCCGCAAGGGCCGCATGAAGACCCTGGTCAGCGATGAGGAGATCACCGCGGCCGCCACGAACCCGCCGGAGAACTCCCGGGCCTGGTTCCGCGGCCAGGTGGTGAGCAAATTCGGCGAGGCCGTGACGGCTGCCAGCTGGCAGACCATGGTGTTCAACCTCGGCTCCGAGTCGGCGAAGCTGACCCTGGACAAGGTCGACGAGGCGGACCGCAACACGGTGGGGCGGTTGATCGACGAGGCGGAGACCATCCAGGAACTGGTGGTCGGCCTCCGGGAGCAGGGCATGCTGTTGGAGACCATCCGCACCCAGCACAACCTGGATCGCCCCGCCAACAAGCCCCACCAGCACTGACCAGCGATCCACCTGCGTTTTTAAATTGTTTAAACAAGACGAGGAGAGGTAATCACATGTCCACTAACCAGTCACAGGTCAGTTCCGGCGGCGGTTCCAACGAGGACGACAACCTGGATGCCACCAGCGCCGGTCAGGCTCAGATCGACACCTCCGGCACCGATGACCTCCTGGCCGAGATCGACGGCCTGTTGGAGACCAACGCCGAAGAATTCGTGCGTTCCTACGTGCAGAAGGGCGGTCAGTAAGCCTGATGCCCGCAACCGAGGCGTTCACCCGGCGCATCGTCGGCCTGGAAACTGAGTACGGCATCACCTGTACCAGCCAGGACGGCAGTCGCCGACTCGGACCGGACGAGATCGCCCGGTACCTGTTCCGGCCCGTGGTCGAACGACACAGCAGTTCCAATGTTTTCCTGCCGAATGCGTCCCGCCTGTACCTGGACGTCGGCGCCCATCCGGAGTATGCCACCGCAGAATGCGACAACCTGATGCAGCTGCTCGAGGCGGACCGGGCCGGAGACATGATCTTCGACGACCTGGCGCAGCGGGCCGAGCGGGCACTGCTCGAGGACCGCATCGGCGGCAAGGTTTATCTGTTCCGAAACAACATCGACTCGGCGGGCAACTCCTACGGTTGCCACGAAAACTATCTCGTCGGGCGTAATGTGGTGCTGAAGAACCTGGGCAACAAGATTCTGCCCTTCCTGATCACCCGGCAGCTGATCTGCGGCGCCGGCACGATCGCCCGTTCCGGCCAGGGTTACCGCGGGGGCTGGGTGGTCTCCCAGCGGGCCGACCATGTCTGGGAGGGGGTCTCCTCAGCGACGACCCGGGCCCGCCCGATGATCAACACCCGGGATGAGCCGCACGCCGACTCCGAGCGCTTCCGGCGGATGCATGTCATCGTCGGTGACTCCAACATGGCCGAACCGACCACCGCCCTGAAGGTCGGGTCGATGATGCTGGTGCTCGAGATGGTCGAGGCCGGTTTCGACTACCCGGACCTGCAGCTGCGCAATCCCAGCGCACATGTCCGGGACATCGCCCGGGACCAGACCGGCCAGACGCTGCTCGAGCGCACGGACGGATCGACCATCACCGCGCTCGAGGTACAGCAGCAGTTCTGTGGGGCAGCACAGCGGTGGCTGGCAGAGCGCCCGGAGGCCGGTACGCCGAACAAGCTGTTGGAACAGGTGCTGGATCTGTGGCAGCGCATGCTGACCGCGATCGAGACCCAGGATTTCTCCGCGGTGGACCGCGAGATCGACTGGGTGATCAAGCGCAACCTGCTGCAGCGCTACCAGGACAAACTCGGCGTTGAGTTGACGGACCCGAAACTCGCCCAGATCGATCTGACCTACCATGACATCCGCCCCGGCCGGGGGCTGTTCCCCGTCTTAGAGTCCAAGGGGCTGATCCACCGGTGGACGGATCCCGCGGACGTGACGGCCGCCCGCACCACCGCCCCGCAGAGCACGCGGGCGAAGCTGCGGGGCCGGTTCCTGACGCGGGCCGGGGAAGTGGGTGCCCCGGTCACCGTGGACTGGGTCAACCTCAAGGTGGACCGCCCGGAGCCCACGACCGTCGCACTGGAGGACCCTTTCGCCACCGCCGACGAGCGAGTGGAGCAATTGCTTGCTTATATGGAAGACAACCGGGAATCGTACGTAGCGGAGTAAGTTAGGCGGCTGTGGTGACCAAGGAAGATGTCCCGATAGAACGGCTGATCAACCTGACGTTCGCGTTATTGGACGCGGAACGGGCGGGACGGCAGTTCCTCACCGGACAATGGCTCCGGACCCACGTCAAAGGCTACCGGGATAAAACCGGCGGCACCGAGTCAGCCGCCGCCCACCGAAAGCTCAAACGGGACATCGCGCTCCTGATCCGGGCCGGGGTGCCGATCGAATCGGTCGCCGGCCGGCAGGGCCCCGGTTACCGGCTCCAAGCCGAGGATTACCCCCTCCCGGAGGTCCAGTTCACCCCTGAGGAAGCCGCCATGCTGGGGTTGGCCGGGGAGATCGGGCAAACGGGGGAACTTGCGGCCTTCACCCGTTCTGGTTGGACCAAGCTGGCGGCTTCCGGAGCGACCCGGGATCTGGCCGCCACCCCCGTCTTCAATGCCGTCAACGACCTCGCCCGACTCGACCCCGCGCAGCTGGATCTACTGCTGAAAGCCTGCCGCGAGGACCGGCGCATCAGTTTCAGCTACCGGCCGGACCGGGTCAGCGAACCGATGACCCGGACGATGGACCCATGGGGGATCGTCAACCATCGCGACCTGCTCTACCTGGTCGGTCATGACATCGACCGGGACGCGCCCCGTAGTTTCCGGATCTTCCGGGTGGCCGACATCGAAGTCATCGGGCAGGCGAGCCACCGGCACGGCGACGACGATCTGCAGCAACTGGTGGAAACCAGCCTGCGACGCCAGAAGACCCTCGTGGATGCCGTCGTGTGGGTGGATCCCGGCCACGCCCTGGAACTCGTAGACCGGGCCGAAGCCCTGGGAGAGGAGCGGTGGCGGCTGGTCGACGCCGACGCCGACTGGCTGGTCCGCACGGCCGCCGGCTACGCGCCCGCTGTGGTACTGGAGAAGCCGGTCGAGTTACGCGAGCAGATCCGGGCGCTGATCGCCCAGGCAGGAGACATCTAGATGACGCGGAAGTCAGAACGTCTGTCGGACCTGGTCCGCATGCTCAACCTCATCCCTTACTTCGAGTCCCACCCAGACCACTCCCTGATGGAGGCCGCCCGCGATCTCGGTCGGCAACCACAGGAGATCCGGGATGACCTCAACCGGCTCTGGTGCTGCGGCCTGCCCGGCCACATGCCGCATGAACTGGTGGACATGGAGGTCGATTTCCGCCGGGTGCAGATCACCAACAGCCAGGGGCTGGACCAACCACTGCGGCTCACCCGCACCGAGGCCGGAGCCCTGCTGCTGACCCTGGAGTCCCTGGAGAATGTGCCGGGGCTGATCAACCGGGGCGCGGTGGTCTCCGCCGCTTCCAAGATCCGCGGGATCATGGGGGAGGAGACAGCGGCGGTCTACGACTCGATCGGCACGGACCTCCCCGCAGAGTCCGACACCGTGGAAGACCTGCGGGAGGCACTGGAATCGGGAAGGAAGCTGGCCTTTGACTACCGTTCCGTCTCCAGCGATTCCTGTCGCCGTCGAGCCGTCAGTCCGGCCCGCGTATTCACCAATGAGGGTGCGATCTACCTTACTGCCTGGGACGAGTCCGTGGACCCGGCGCCGGAGCACCGCACCTTTCGGGTGGACCGGATGAGCGGCACGGAGATCCTGCCGGAAGAAGCCCATCCCCACGCCGCGGAACTGGACTTCGACGCCCGGGACCCCTTCGGGTATTCCGGTGTGGATCTACAGGCTGACCTGCTCATTCGCCCCGACGCCACCTGGTTGGCGGACTATTACCCGATCGAGCTGGGGGAGACGACGCCCAGCGGCATGGTCCGGGCGATGATGCCCGTGGGGTCCATCGACTGGTTTCTGCGCTTCGCCCTGGGACAATCCGACCGGATAGCTGTGAATGGCCCGTCAACTCTACTCGAAGCGCTTCGTCGCCGCGCGGAATTAGCAGCAAGGGCGTATGATGAACCCTCAAGCCACCCAGCCGGGGGCTGAATCTGCAAGTTTGAACATTGAAAGGTGACCATGCCTACTCCCGGATTTTGGGAAATTCTCATCATCGCGCTCGTTGTCATCCTCCTCTTCGGCGCGAAGAAGCTCCCCGATGCCGCCCGCTCCATCGGTCGTTCCATGCGGATCTTCAAGTCCGAGGTCAAGGAGATGGGCAGCGACGGGAACCAGGAGCAGCCGGATCCCCAGGGTCAGCTCCCGCAGGGGCAGGACAACCAGGGGTCCACCGCTCAGGACAGTTTCTGGGAGCAGCCGCAGAACCAGCCGATTCAGCACCCGGAGAACCCGCGGCAGAACCCCACCCAGCAGAACAACTAATTCAGGTGGAGTAACGCAGGTTCATTCATGTCTGATTCTGTCTCGCCCCTGAACGCGAGCACGCCCGCAGCGGGAAAGAAGCGCCGGTTGCGCCGTCGTCCGAAACGTTCGCCAGACGGCTCGATGACGCTGGTCGCCCACTTGAAGGAGTTGCGCCGCCGCGTCATCTACTCGGCGCTCGCCTTGGTCATCGGCACCCTCGTGGGTTTCGCCTGGTACCAACTCACGATCTCTACGCCGTGGTTCACCATCTCCTCCCTGGGGGACATCCTCCGCGGCCCTTATTGTGCGCTGCCGGCGGAGAGCCGGGCCGACTTCTCCCATGACGGGGAATGCCGGCTCCTCGCGACCGGCCCCTTCGAGATGTTCCTGCTGCGCATGAAGGTCGGCGCACTGGCAGGTGTGGTCTTCTCCTCGCCGGTCTGGCTGTATCAGATCTGGGCGTTCGTCACCCCCGGCCTGCACAAAACGGAACGGCGCTGGACCTTCAGCTTCGTCAGCGTCGCGGTGCTCCTCTTCGTCGCCGGTGCGGTGCTGGCCTACTTCGTCGTGGAGTACGGACTCGCCTTCCTGATGACCATGGGTGATGAATTCCAGGCCGCGGCCCTGACCGGTGAGAAGTACTTCAACTTCGTGCTGGCCCTGCTGCTGATCTTCGGGGTCAGTTTCGAGGTGCCGCTCATCATCGGCATGCTCAACGTCGTCGGCATCCTGGCTTATGACGACATCAAGGACAAGCGGCGGATGATCATCCTGATCCTGTTCATCTTCGCCGCAGTGATGACCCCCGGGCAGGATCCCTTCTCCATGATGATTCTGGCGTTCGCGCTGACGATCCTGGTGGAGATAGCCATCCAGTTCTGCCGCATCAATGACAAACGCCGGAAGAAACAGCGGCCGGAGTGGATGGATCTGGACGATGAGGCCGCCTCACCGCTGGACTACATCCCGGCCCCGGTGGCACCGGCTGCCCCTGAACCGGGTGCGCAGGTGCGCACCCAGGCACCGCCGACCCAGCGTCCCGGTGGGGGGCAGCCACCGAAGCCCCAGCGTCCCACCCAGAGCTATGGTGGCGGTTCGGACTTCGACGACGTGCTCTGAGCACCCACCCCGGGCGCGGTGACGGCCCTCCTGCGGATTACCCGCCGCGGGAGGGCCGCTCCTGTTTTGACACCAGCCGTGGAATCCGCCGGGGTGACAAACGGTAGCGTGGGGAGCATGAATGACTCGCACCTGGAATGGTTTCGCGCGCAACTTGGCTTTCCTCTCGATGACTTCCAGATCGACGGATGCCGCGCCGTCGAGGAGGATCACGGCGTGCTGGTGTGTGCGCCCACCGGTGCCGGTAAGACGATCGTGGGGGAGTTCGCCGTGTCCCTGGCGCTCTGGCGCGGCACCAAATGCTTCTACACCACACCGATCAAGGCGCTGAGCAACCAGAAGTACCACGACCTCGTTAAGCTGCACGGTGCGGACGCGGTCGGCCTGCTGACCGGAGACGTCTCCATCAACGGCAACGCCGAGATCGTGGTGATGACCACTGAGGTTCTGCGCAACATGATCTATGCGCAGTCATCGGCCCTGGACCGGCTCAGCCACGTCGTCATGGATGAGATCCACTTCCTGGCGGACCTGTCCCGCGGCGCCGTCTGGGAGGAGGTCATCCTCAATCTCGATGAGTCCGTCAACATCGTCGGCTTATCCGCCACGGTGTCGAACTCGGAGGAGTTCGGCGAATGGTTGTCCACGGTCCGCGGGGACACCGAGGTGATCGTCTCTGAGCACCGACCCGTCCCGCTCGACCAGTGGATGATGGTGGGGAAGAAGACCTACCCGTTGTTCGAACCCGGCTCCGATGAGGTCAACCACGATCTGCAACGGGTCATTGAGCGCCTGGAGGCCGGTGACCGGGAGGAGGGCCGGGCCGACTATGAGGCAGGTAGAGGATTCCGGGCCCGGGCCCGGGGCGACCGTCCGGGGCGGTCCGGCAGGCCACGCGCCGAGGACCGTTACCGTCCGTTGGGACGCCCTGAGGTGCTCCGCGCCCTCCAGGGCCGCAACATGCTCCCGGCGATCGTCTTCATCTTCTCCCGGGCGGGTTGTGACGGAGCGCTCTACCAGTGTCTGCGTTCCCAGCTGATCCTCACCGACCAAAATGAAGCGGATGAGATCGGTCGCATCATCGACGCCGGTGTGGAAGGCATCCCGGAGGAGGATCTGGAGGTCCTGAATTTCCGCCAGTGGAAGGCCGCCCTGAAGCGCGGTTTCGCCGCCCACCACGCGGGCATGCTGCCGGCCTTCCGCCACATCGTGGAGGAACTGTTCGTCAAGGGACTGGTCCGGGCCGTCTTCGCCACGGAGACCCTGGCACTGGGCATCAACATGCCGGCCCGTTCCGTGGTGCTGGAGAAGCTGATCAAGTTCAACGGTGAGGCCCACGTGGAGCTCACTCCCGGCCAGTACACCCAGTTGACCGGTCGCGCGGGACGCCGCGGCATCGACACCCTCGGCAATGCCGTCGTGCAGTGGGCCCCGGCCATGGATCCCCGCGCGGTGGCAGGTCTGGCGTCCACGCGCACCTACCCGTTGATCTCCACCTTTCAGCCCGGCTACAACATGTCCGTCAACCTGCTGGGGACGATCGGCTACGAGCCCTCGCTGCGTCTGCTGGAGAAGTCCTTCGCCCAGTTCCAGGCGGACGGCTCAGTGGTCGACGAAGTCCGGGAGATCGAACGCGCGGAGCACCGGGTGGCCGAATTGCGCTCCCAGCTCGACCAGGCTGTCGCGGCGGTCAACCCACCCACGCGTGACGACGCCCCCGACGCCGCCGAGCAGCTGGTCAGCTACATGCGGCTGCGCCGGGCGCTGAGCGACGAGGAGAAGCAGGCCCGTCGCCACAATCTCGAACAGCGGGAAAGGGAGACCCTGACGATCCTGTCCCGGTTGCAGGTGGGCGAGGTCATCGCGATGCCGGGACGGAAACGTTCGGTGCTGGCGGTGATCGTCACCCCGGCCAACCAGTCGCGGGATCCGCGCCCGATGGTGATCACGGAGACCGGGTGGAGCGGTCGGGTGGACGCCTCCGGCTTCGCCAATCCACCGATCGTGCTCGGACGGATGAAGCTCCCGCGCAACATCACGCACCACCCCCGCAAGAACTCGAAGTTCGTCGTCGACGCCTTCCGGCGCAACAACTTCGGGCGGCCGAAGAAGATGAAGGATCAGGCGCGGGTGCGGGACACCCCGGAAGCGAAGCGGTTGCGCCGTGAGCTGAAGGAGCACCCGGTGCACCACTGGCCGGCCACGGACCGGGAGCAGCTGGCCCGGATCGCCGAGAAGCTGACCCGCCGGGAGCGTGACCTGGCGAAGCTGGAGGGCAAGGTCTCCACCGCCACCGACACCCTCGGGCGCACCTTCGAGAGAATCATCAACCTGCTCACCGAGCTGGATTACGTGGACCAGTCCGAAGGCGAACCCCGTATCACCGAGGAGGGCGAGCGGCTGGCCCGGATCCACAATGAGTCGGATCTGTTTGTCGCGCAGTGCCTCAAACGCGGGATCTGGGATGAACTGGATCCGGCGGAGCTCAGCGGTGTGGTCAGCATGTGCACCTTCGAGAACCGGAAGGAGACCCGCGGCGAGCCGGATGCGGCGACTGACCGGATGGCGGAGGCCATGAACGCCACGGTCCGGATCTGGCAGGAACTCAGCTCCGATGAGCAACGCCACCGCCTGCCGGTCACGCGTTATCCGGAGGCCGGCTTCGCCCTGGCTGTGCACCAGTGGGCCGCCGGCGCCCCCCTGGGCTACTGCATGGCGGCGGCCGCCGAATCCGGTGCCGAGCTGACCCCGGGTGATTTCGTGCGCTGGTGCCGTCAGGTGATCGACCTGCTGGAGCAGGTGGCCAAGACCGGGTACACGAAGCAGCTGCAACGTTCCGCCCGCCAGGCCATCGACGCCATCCAGCGCGGCGTGGTGGCCATCGGCGCCTGATGTCCCAACCTGGCGGGTCCGTTGCCCGGGGTGTGCAACCACACTGATTTAGGACAGTTCGGCCAGCACCCGGACGATGGCCCTCCGGTGCGGGGCAAGCTGGGAGACGGTGGCGATCCGGAGGTTCTTCCCGAAGGGATCCAGGATCAGCGACTGGAGGGCGACCAGACGGCCGTCCACCAGGACAGGCCCACCGGAATCGCCGTGGATCGCCGGCGGATTGTTGTAGAGGACCGCCCCCGACCGGACGAAGGTCCGCAGCTCCCGCGACAGCGCCAGGGGAACGGGCAGGAGCACCCGGCCGGGTTTGCCCCGGCCCTTCCGCTGGTGTCCGCCATAGCCGTGGGTCACGGACCGGCGGAACAACGGGGCCCGGGTGTCCGATACGGCGGGCAGATCCTGCACCGGACTCTCCTTGGCCAACCGGACCACCGCCAGATCGGTCCAGGGCACGCGGCGGACGTCCGCCAGCGTCGTGTGGAAGGCACTGCCGCTGACACCGACACCGGTCCGGTCGGTGTGGAAGTAGTGGGCGCAGGTCAGTGCGAAACGGGTGCGGGTGGCGGGGGAGTACCGCAAATCAGGGGAGATCAACACGCCCGAGCAGTAGCCACCGCGACCGCCGATCTTGATGGTTGCCTCAGTCACGCCCACCCAGCCTACTTAAACCGCGACCGGACCCTTCTACACTTGAGGTCATGACAGAACTTTTTGATTCCTCCGTCTACGCCCGGCGCATCTCACAGGCGGCCCTGGCCGCCGCCAGCGCGGGACTGTCCGGTCTCGTCATCGGCACGGGCCCCGAACTGGCCTATCTCACCGGTTCCTGGATCAGCTCGCATGAGCGACTGACTGCGCTGGTCATTCCGGCGGCGGCACAGCCGGTGATCGTCGCCCCGGCCGTGGACCGTTCCGATCTCGCACACTCGGCTCTGCCCGAACTGGACGTCGACCTCAGCGGTTGGGTGGACGGCGACGACCCGCACCAGCTGGTCGTCGATGCCCTCGGGGAGGACGGTCCGGTGGCCCTCGGCAGCTCCCTGACTGCGGATCACGTGCTGAAAATCCAGGAGAAGCTGGGGGAGCGGAAGACCGTCCTGGCCACCTCCGCGCTGAAGGAGCTGTTCATGCGCAAGGACGCGGACGAGATCGAGCAGCTGCGCCTGGCGGGCCGCGCCATCGACGCCGTGCACGCCGAGGTCCCGGGTCTACTCCGGGCGGGCCGCACCGAGGCGGAGGTCGCCGCTGATCTGGAGAAGCTGATCCTGGCTGAACACGACGTCGTGGACTTCATCATCGTCGGTTCCGGGCCCAACGGGGCTGATCCGCACCATTCCTTCTCGGACCGGGAGCTCAACGAGCACGAACCTGTCGTCATCGACATCGGCGGCACCTACGGGGTGGGCTACCACTCGGACTGCACCCGCACTTATGTGGTCGGCGGCACCGAGGGCGTGGCCGAGGAATTCACCGGTCTCTACCAGGTCCTCTTTGACGCGCAGGAGGCGGCCTGTGCCGCGGTGCGCCCCGGCGTCACGGCGGAATCGATCGATCAGATCGCCCGGGACCACATCGCCGCCGCAGGTTACGGCGAGTACTACATCCACCGCACGGGTCACGGTATCGGCTTGTCCACCCATGAGGAGCCCTTCATCATGGCCGGCAATGACCTGGTGCTGGAGGAGGGGATGGCCTTCTCCGTCGAACCGGGCATCTACCTGCCGGGTAAATTCGGCGCCCGCATCGAGGACATCCTGACGGTCACCGCCGAGGGGGCTGAATACTTGACACGTCAACCAAGAGTGCTACAGTAAGGGCCATGACAACGAACGCACTCTTCGTCGGCCACGGCACCCCGATGAACGCCATCGAGGACAACGAGTTCACCGACACCTGGAAGACCCTCGGCGCCTCGATCACCGAGACCGCGCCGCGGGCGATCCTCTCGGTCTCCGCTCACTGGTACACCCGCGGCACCGGCGTGACCGCCATGACCAACCCCAAGACCATCCATGATTTCTGGGGCTTCCCGCCGGAGCTGAACGCGGTGCAGTACGAGGCCCCCGGTGACCCCGAGATCGCCGAGCTGGTCAAGGACGTCGCCAGGCCGACCCTGGTCCAGCCCGACATGAACTGGGGCCTGGACCACGGCACCTGGTCGGTGCTCAAGCACATGTTCCCCGAAGCGAAGATCCCGGTGGTGCAGCTCTCGATCGACGGCACCAAGACCTTCGCCGAACACGTCGCGCTGGGAAACAGTTTGGCGCGCCTCGCCAAGGAGCACAACGTCCTGCTCGTCGGCTCCGGCAATGTCGTCCACAACCTGTCCATGACGCAGTGGCACGCCGGCAACACCGGCTTCGACTGGGCCGACCGCTTCGACGCCGACGCCAAGGAGATCATGCTGGACAGCCCGGACCGCGCGGAGTCCCTGCTGCACCACGGCGACTTCCGCCGCGCCGTACCCACCCCGGACCACTTCCTGCCGCTGGCCTATATCGCCGGCGCCGCCGCGGCCCTGGGCAATCACTCGGTCGACGTGTTCAACGACCAGCGCACCATGGGATCGCTGTCGATGACGGGTTACCAGGTATCGTCCTAGTGCATGAACGGATCGGTGCTCATTCTCGGTGGAACCAGCGACATCGGCGGGGAGATACTCACCCGCACCTGCGCCGGTCGGCGGGTGTTCCTCGCCGCCCGACGACCAGATTCGCTTGACGACGCCGCGGAGCGCGCGAGGCAGGCCGGCGCCACCGAGGTCCACCGCCTGGCCTTCGAGGCCGCTGACATCTCCTCGCACCGCGCCCTGATCGAGCAGGTCCGCGAAGCCGGGGAGGTCGCGTTGGCGGTGGTCGCCTTCGGCATCCTCGGTGAACAGGAACGCGCAGAGCACGACGAGGCGCACGCGGCCGAGATCGCCACCGTGGACTACACGGCCCAGATGTCGGTGCTGACGATTCTCGCGGACGTCCTCCGCACCCAGGAGACGCCCTCGACCATCGTCGCGTTCTCCTCGATCGCTGGGTGGCGGGCCAGGCGGGCCAACTACGTCTACGGTTCGACCAAGGCCGGCCTCGACGCCTTCTGCCAGGGACTGACAGATGCCCTGCACGGCAGCGGCGTCGCGCTCATCACCGCCCGTCCGGGTTTCGTCATCGGTTCGATGACCGAGGGAATGAAACCGGCTCCACTGTCGGTGACTCCGGCGGACGTGGCCGAGGCCGTGGTGGAGCAGGCGGCGAAACGCCGCAGCGCCACCCTCTGGATCCCGGGCACTCTGCGGCTGTTGGCGTACGTGATGAAAATGGTGCCGCGTCCGCTGTGGCGGCGAATGCCGCGCTAAGATCTCCGGTGAAGGAGGATTGATGCGCGCACTGATTCTGGGTGGGACCGGTCCCGCCCGCGAGCTGGCGGGGAGACTCGATGAGCTCGGCTGGCATGTGACCACCACGCAGCCCGCCGACAAGCCGTACCCCGCCGGTGTGGTCCGCATCGACGGTTTCGGCGGGGCCGCCGGCATGGCCGCGCACCTGATCCAGAATCAGGTCCAGATCATCGTCGACGCCTCCCACCCCTACAATGAGGAGATCACCGAGGACGCCACCGAGGCCTCCCGCGCCACCGGCGTGCCGATCCTGGCGTTGACGACACCGGAATGGCAGGAGCACCCCGGCGACCAGTGGACCCGGGTCCCCACGCCCCGTGCCGCCGCCGACCACGCCGCCCGTCACTTCCGGCACATCCTGCTGGACATCGCCACCGACACCTACACGGATTTTACGTTTGACCCCCGCAATCTCTACATCGTCCGCGGCACACGCCGTGGCCGGATGCCGCACCGCTTCCGGATGCTGCCCGACGTCCCCGCGGAGAGCGTCGGTGCGGAGAAGAAGCTGCTGCAGGACAACCAGATCGACGGTGTGGTCCTGCGCCAGGTCGGCGATGAACCAGGGCAGTTCACCCTCACCGCGGCCCGCGAGCTACGTATTCCGGTGGTGCTGATCGACCGTCCGGCTCCGACGAAGGTTTGGGGGAGGGTCCGCGACGTCGACGACGCCCTCGCCGTCCTGATCGCGCGGCGCCGCCCCGACCCGGAACCCGGCGAGGACTACAGCTGATTCGGTTTCGGTGTCCGGGGCGGCAGAGAGGATGGGTAGGACTGCACCAAGTCTGCTCCGGACCGACTACCCGGCAATGGTCCGGGTCTGACCCCCGGCTGTCTGTTTCACGGCTCCAGCACCTCGTACTCACCGTCACCGGTCGCCTGGTAGAGGGTGTGCTCCTGGCGGGGCCGGCCACAGTTGCGGGCGCAGCCGACGAAGTGGAGCCTGCCCGGAGCACCGGACACCGCGGCCTGCAGGGCGTCGGCCCGGACATCCGAGAGCGCGTGCCGGCAGGAGGGGAGGCCGATACACGCGCTGACCCGCAGCAGGGGAGAGTTCGCGTCGAAGATCAGCCCGAGCGGGGCAAGCACCCGCACCACCTGTTCCGCCACGGACTCGGACAGATCATGGATCAGCAGCGAACGCCAGGGGGTGGCCGTGGTCTCCACGTCGATGACCCCGAGCATCCGCGCGACCTTTGCGTCCAGCATTCCCAGCGGTAGACCGGCCCCCAACGTCACGCTCCCATCGGCGGCTGGAAGCCACCCCACGGGCGGCAGAGGTGACCCGGAGCCGGAACGGGCGGGCCGGGATTGCGGAGTGCAGTCGGACGCGGCCGCGGCGATCTGATCCAGCAGGAGCGCCGTCTCCTGTGGCTCGCCCACCAGCTGCCCGTGCTCGATCAGGCGGGCACCTGATTCCACCACCTGCAGTCCCAGATCCGGACGCTCAGCGAGAATGTCACCGCTGCCGTCGTCGACGCCGAGCAGCAGGCGTGACGACGCCGCGGTGCGTGCCAGGCGGATTTCCAGGGCGTCGACAAGCGGATCAAGCCGTGCAAGGGGAGAGGCGATGATGCTCGGCCCCGGAGAGAACCCGGTGCCGGCCAGGTTTCCCGGCGGTGTTCCCGCGGTGTCCACGCCCCGCACCTGCAGGTTGCCTCGGCTGGTCAGCTGCACTTGTCCGTCGCCGGACTCGGCGAGGTCAGCGAGCTGTTCCCAGCCGCCGACGGGGATTCGGCCACCGGGTAGCCGCAGGCGGAGCACCGAGCCATCGGCGACCGGGAAAAACAGGGGGAAAGCGTGCATGTGGGAGATGTTAATACCAGGGGTGGACAATGCCCGAAACGGTGGATTCAGCCCACAGCGAACGCGGCCATTTCGGGTTCGTGGTAACGGCACATCCGCCGGTAGGGTGAAAAGCGTGCCACTTTTGATTGCGCTTCCGTACTTCCTGCTCGAGGTCCTGACCTTCTGGGCGCTGGCCTCCTGGCTCGGCTTGGGTTGGGCGCTGCTGGTTCTGGTCCTCTGTTTCTTCGGTGGCCTCTGGATCGCCGCCGCCGAAATGCGCCGCATCAGCCGGGCAGCCGCCACCCACAACATCGACCCGGGCCGGGCCGCCGGAGATTACGGTCTGCTCGCCGCCGGCGCGGTGCTGGTCGCCCTACCGGGCATCGCCACTTCCGTGCTCGGCCTGCTGCTGATCATCCCGCCCACCCGAGCCGTGGTCCGGGGGATCCTCGCACGCCGGTTCCGCAGAGCCATCGAGGACATGGGCGTGCGCAGCTTCGAGATGACCAACGCCTACCGCCAGCGGGCCAGCTACGGATCCTTCTCCGACCCGAACGCCCCGCAGGGCCCCGAAACGCCGGAACACCCGGTGATTGATGAAACGGAGATCCAGGAATGGACCTCCCAGCTTGACCCGGATGACTTCCACGACGATCAGGATCCGCGCCAGGACGGTTCAAATGGGCGGGACGATCGGTGACCTTATTGCTCAGGCTCCTGGGCGCTGCCGCCTCGGGCCTGCTGGTCTTCGCCAGCCATGAACCACTGGGCTGGTGGATCGCCGGTATCGCCGGCATGGCGCTGCTCTACATCACGCTGAGCCCCGTGCGGGGGCAGGGGGTCAGCTTACGGGCGGGCGCCGGGTATGCCTTCGTCTACGCCTTGACGCAGTATCTGCTGCTGCTGCCGTGGATCGGGGAGTTCGTGGGCAATCTTCCCTATGTCGCCCTGTCGATCGTGCTCGCGGTCTACGCCCTGCTGACGGGTGTGGCTGGGACGGCGCTCGCCCGGTGGCGCTACGGTTTTCTCGCGTTTCCCTTCCTGCTCACCGCCGTCGAATTCGTCCGCAGCTCCTGGCCCTTCGGCGGCTTCGCCTGGGTCCGTGTCGCCTGGGGGCAGATCAACGGCCCACTGGCGGATCTGGCGCACCTGGGAGGCCCCGCCCTGGTCACCTTCGCCACCGCCTTGGCCGGTGCTGCGCTGGCGGCGGTGATCCTCGGGTCCGGCCGGGCACTGCGCATCCAGGCCGCGGTACCCGTCGTGCTGGTGCTTGTTACCGGTCTGCTCGCCGGTCTCACGGTCAACAGTCCCGAACACACCACGGGCACGGTCAACGTCGCCGCGATCCAGGGCAACGTGCCGCGCATGGGGCTGGACTTCAACGCCCAGCGCCGTGCTGTGCTGGCCAACCACGTCCGGGAGACCGAGAAGCTGGCGGAATCCGGCGAGGACGTGGATCTGGTGTTCTGGCCGGAGAACTCCTCCGACGTCAATCCCTTCACCGATGCCAGGGCCGGACAACTGGTCAACCGGGCCGTGGAGGCGGTGGATGTCCCCGTCCTGGTGGGCACCATCACCACCGATGAGGTGGGGGACCGCAACACGATGGTGGTCATCGACCCCGAGACGGGGACGGGCGACCACCACCACAAGAAGTACCTGCAGCCCTTCGGCGAGTACATGCCGTTCCGGGATTTCTTCCGGTTGTTCTCGCCCTATGTGGATGCCGCCGGTGACTTCAAACCTGGCGACGGTACCGGCGTGGTGGACATGGCCGGGGTCACCGTCGGCATCGCCACCTGCTACGAAGTCATCTTCGACAACGCTGCCCGGGACGCCGTGCACCACGGCGCCCAGCTGCTGACCACCCCGACCAATAACGCCACCTTCGGCTTCACCGACATGACCTATCAGCAGCTGGCCATGAGCCGTCTGCGGGCGATCGAGTTGGACCGCGCGGTGGTCGTGCCGGCCACCTCCGGGGTCTCGGCCATCGTGCACCCCGATGGTTCGGTGTCCCAGTCAACGGGGATCTTCACTGCGGATACCCTGGTGGAAGAGCTGCCGCTGCGGGACTCGATTACCTTCGCCGCCCGTTTTGGTTCGGCCGTGCAATTGATCTTGGTTATGATCGGTGTCATCTGCGCGATCGCGGCGCTGTGGCCGATCGTCCGATCCACCAGGCGCGAACGCCGGTGACCAGGTGGCCGCAGCCCCGCCACAACGATCAACAACAAGGAGAACATTTGATGGATAAGCCCAGCGACAGAACCCTGGTCATCATCCCCACGTTCAATGAACTGGAGAACCTGCCGTTGATCGTCGGTCGGGTCAGGAAGGCCGCGCCGGACGTCGACATCCTCATCGTCGACGACAACAGCCCGGACGGTACAGGGGAGAAGGCCGATGCGCTGGCGTCCGAGGACGAGCACATCCACGTCCTCCACCGCGAGGGCAAGGGTGGTCTCTGTGGCGCCTACGTCGCCGGCTTCCGCTGGGGTTTGGAACGCGCCTACGGCGTCCTGTGCGAGATGGACGCCGACGGCTCCCATGCTCCGGAACAGCTGCACCTGCTGCTCGACGAGATCGACCAGGGCGCCGACGTCGTGATCGGTTCGCGGTACATCGACGGCGGCAAGGTGGTCAACTGGCCGAAGAACCGGTGGGTGTTGTCCCGCGGCGGCAACCTCTACATCTCCCTGGCCCTGGGCACCGGGTTGACGGACATGACCGCCGGTTACCGCGCCTACCGCCGTAACTTCCTCAAGGAGATCGACCTGACCGAGCTATCGAACGCCGGTTATATCTTCCAGGTGGACCTGGCCTGGCGTGCGGTCTCCGGAAATTATGATGTCCGCGAGGTTCCGATCACCTTCACCGAACGTGAGATCGGGGAGTCCAAGTTGGACGGCAGCTTCGTCAAGGATTCTCTGGGGGTGGTCACCCAGTGGGGCCTCAAGCACCGCGGGGCCCAGGTAAAGGACCTGAGCGTCGAGATGGGCAAGTTGATCCGCTACGAGGCGAACAAGTTCCGCCGCAAGCACAACCTCTGATGGGTCGCTGAGCCCGAGACGCTGACGGCCACCGCCCCGTTACCGGGGAGGTGGCCGTCAGTCCGTGCAAGGGGTGGCACACGCGGCTACGCCTGCGCGTCCGCCTCTTCCTCACGCTGTTGCTTGAGCAGTTTGGCGGCATTGCGGCGCCGCTTGCGCAACTGCTCGACGCGCTCCTCCAGGAGCACATCCAGTTCCTCGATGGAACGCCGCTCACGCAGCATGTCCCAGTGGGTACGAGCCGGCTTGACCGGCTTCGACTCGGTGCCCTCACCCTCGATGAGGGTGCCCAGCTGCCCGTTCTTACACATCCAGGTTCCAGGGATCTCGGCGTCATCTGCGAAGGGAACCTCGTAGATTTCGCCGGTCTCAGTCCGGTACTTGACCATCTGGCGCGGGGCCAGGTCATGGTCGCGGTCGGTTTCATAGCTGACAGCACCCATGCGGCTGCCGCGGAGAACGCGATCTGCCATTGCCTCAATCAGTCCTTTCCCTGGTTGGTACCACCGCGGGAAGGTGGTGCCATAGTCGACATACCAGTATAACGAACGTAGGCATTACTTTGTTCCCGGAGCATGCACTAAGGTGGACGGGGTGACCCAGACACGTACCGCATCTTCGCACACCTGCGCCTGGTGCGGGTGGGAATTCACGGTCAATCGGCGGGGTCGGCCGAAGAAATACTGCAGCCAGTCCTGCAAGCAACGCGCCTATGAACAGCGCAACAGGGTCTCAGGTACCGACATTCCAGCCCAAGCGGTTATCATTCAGCCAGAGCGTGCCGCGGCACTGAGGGATTCCCTTTTCGAACTGAGGTGCGCCGCGGAGGACGTGGCAATCGCCTCCGCAGAAGGCGCCGAGTCCACCGAGATCCAGGAGCTCTGCCGGGAACTCGTCGACCTGGCGCGAACGATTGAAAAGTTAAGGTAGTTCATGCTGAAGCGTAGAAAGACCGTCATCACGGTCCTGGTGGTACTCATTGTGGGCCTTGGCCTGGTGAGTGTGGGTCCCATGTTGTACTCCCTGATCATGGGTCCCGGCGTCACGGCGGGGGAGTTGAATGCCGATAGTGCCGAGCCGCCCAGCACAGAGATGGACGGGGAGTGGGTGGTCACCGCCGGGGATGGCGTGAACCCCACCGCCGTGGGATTCACCTTCAATGAGATTCTCCCCGCGGAGAAAAAGGTGACCTCGGGCGCGACGACAGATGTCAGCGGCCAGGCCAGCGTCAGTGACTCCACTTTGACTGACGGCGAAATCGTGGTGGAGATGGATAATCTGACCACCGATAATGACCGTCGGGACGTCAACGTCCGGATGAAGATTCTGCACACCGACGAATTTCCGACGGCGACCTTCACGCTGAGCGATCCCGTCGACCTTTCCGGAATCCCGGAGGATGGCACACCGGGCGAGGTGGACCTGACCGGCGACCTGACCATCCACGGCGTCACCAATGAAGTGTCCGCTCCGTTCCAGGTCCTGCGTGACGGCGAGAAGGTGATCCTCGCGGGGGACATCCTCTTCAACCGGCTCGACTTTAACGTGGAGTCACCGGACTTTGTCGCCGCAAAGATTGCGGAAGAGGGCGAAGTCAACATCCTGCTGTCCCTGGAGAAGGAGAACTAGGAATGCTCGCGTCGCGGATGATCCCGATGATCTGGCTCCGTCTGATCGTCCTGCTTGGTTTCGCGGTTTTCGTGGCCTATCAGGGCATGTGGATTGTAGCTCTGATTGCGTTGGCATTGGTTGCCGTCAGTGGCTGGCAGTTGACGGCGGCGTACCGCGAGAAGCGGGAATCCGCCCAAGACTAGATGTCCCGACACCGCAGGGCCGTCCGGAGCTGGCGCCGCCCTGCAGGTGAAGCAACAGGCCGGGCCGGAGTTATTTCCGGCCCGGCTTTCATGTTGCTGGTTGCATGACGGGTGGCCAGAGGTCCGGTTTTCGCCGCAGCCGCTGTGGCAGTGCATTTTTCGTTTTTTGGGTCCAAGGTCAGGCCGATCCACCCAGGGGGAAACCAGGGCCAATAACGTAACGTGACGTTAATTGGGCCGTATTTCCGGACGTTTCAGAAAGGCGTCAAAGGGCGGTGAAACCCTTCCTGGCCCGCATCCGCCACCGATGATCACGTCAGGGTGCCGGCGGCGAATGTCTCGGGAACTATCCCGGCGGGCACAGATTCACGCACCCGTGACTCGACCGGCAGACGCGAGCGGCGCGACACTGGTGACGACGGCACGTGAAATCCAGAAAGCAGGGAGATGCGCAAGGGCTGCACGCCGTGCAGTGCGGGTGCCGACCGTCTGAAGTGGCGGTGCCGGGAGGATGCGGGCCGAGGAAGTACACGCCGTAGGCGTGCTGCGACCGTGGATCCCGACACGGCGGGAACAGGTGGCCAGCCGCAGGGTGTTAGGCACGGCGGTAGGAGCGATAATCCGTACAGGTCAATAATTGACCGATAATGTACATTATGTCATTTCAGATGGACGGGGTTATCCCCTACGGTGCCTGGAAACCTCGCGCCGCAGGTCTGGGCCGCAGATCCTGGACCTGCACCGCCACCCACTACCGCGGCCAACTCCGGCAAGCCTGTGCACTCGTTGACTGGGTCCTCCTGCTCCGCGGACTCGTCCATCCTCAGAGTCTTGATCGTTGGCAGAATTGCCTTGTTCAGCGCGGGTGCCACTTCTGAATTCCCGTGGAGCATGCTCTGCTTTCTGCCACGGCCCATCATCCTGCGAATGACTGTTTCCATTCGGGGCGTCCAGAGATACGGGACGGCGTGCAGCAACCGCCGCCCCTGACCGCCGTTGAGTTGTGACATAACGTTATCCGGTCCAAGTGAACACGTTGACGGATAGAATTTGACCGTCTGCTCCCCATGATGATTTTCCGCTAGTTTTCTTCCGGCGCTCTCTGGTAATGCTGAACTTGGCGCGGGTGGTAGCAGCTGAAGTCAATGTCACTAATGGAGCGCCCGTGCACTGCGGCGGTGAGGCGGTCGAGGTAATACTCCCACCCTGGCCCGATATCACCTGCATCAGCGGCGACACCCTCGAGTGGCTGCCGGAACATCAGATGTGTCTGGTCCCCCGCTCTATCCAGCACGACTTCTAAGTTCCAGGCTTCGTCTTCTGGATTTGTGATGATCAGATCGAGAATCCGGGGGCGCTCGCAGCGCTTGATCTGGCACTCTCCCGGGATGTCTGGTGCTTCCACCATGAAGAGTTGGATGACCCCCTCAGCGGGGTCGCCGCTCCAGGTTCCGTACCATCTGGCAAGGAGCTCGGATTCAGTGAGGAAGGACCAGACCTCTTCAATCGGCCTGTCGATGACCCGGTTGATGGCAATCTCGGGCCCGCCAGGACCGATCCTCACCGCGCCGGTCGGTTCTGGTTGGTTCATGTCAGAACCTCTCATCCATTAGATGGTTGCGATGGTAATCGCATCCGACCGGCACCACCTGAGCTTTTCCCACGGATCACCACCTGAGCTTTTCCCACGGATCTCGATAGTCCGACCTGTTATCCAGGGTCCGCGGTTCTTCGAGATTCCGATGGGCCAGGACTGCGGCGAGATTGTCGACGAGCCGGTGTAAATCTGTGGCCCCGATTGGCGTCCCCTGCGGTGCGTCGGAGGTAAAAACCAGGGATAAGGTCGGAGGGCTCACCGCATTTGACGTTCCTCATGTGCACGTCGCACACCGGGGTCCGCGGTCGGAAAGAGCTAAGGCCAACTGCCTTGATGCAGATGGCTGCAGGTACGAGGACGAAAAGCACAGGAGTCACTGTCGCTGTGGGAGAGATTTTCGTTCTTGCGTCTCACAGCAGGATCGAACCGGCACCTACAAGAAACGTTTCGCGAGTAAGGAAACACATGGTCTTAACCCCGGACGATCTTGCCATGTTCTGCCAGGAGCGAGAATCCGTGCCGGTCTATCGATGCCGAGGTCGCAGAGAGAAGAACGACGCCGGTACCAGCCTCTCGGTCGACGCCGAGCCAGGAGCTGAAACCGCCGGTTCTGCCGTTGTGCCATGTGATAGCACGTCCGCCAAATTCAAGGGTGATCCATGCCGCGCCGATGCGGGCACCCCTCCCCAACTCTGCGACAGGATCGAGTGCTGTGACTCCGGGTGCGGATTCATCAAGGAGGGCCGCAGTGAGTCTTGCCATATCTCCGATGGTGGACCGGATACCACCCGTTGGGCCGAAGGCTTCGCCCGTCCACGGTTGCTGCGTTCTCCCTCCCCTACTCCGCCCCACGAGGACATCGTCGCGCAGTTGTTCCGCCCTTGCGGGGACGTAGGTGTGAGGAAGACCGAGCAAACTTGTGAGGCGGCGGTTCAGGAGCTCGGCGTACGTTGTGCTGGCGGCGGTAGCGATGGCGTGGCCGAGAAGCTCATACCCCAAGTTGGAATAGCTTCCGCGGGATGCGCGTGTATTAACGGTGCGCGCCTGCGTGAGCAACTCGCTCACGCGCTCGCCATAGGGATTTGTTCCATGCCGCCAGAGGGCGATGGTGCGTCGCAGCGGATGGGCGGCTCTTGGCAAGCTGGGTAGGCCGGAATGGTGCGTGCTGAGCGAGGCCAGGGTCAACTTCGCCACGGGTGAGTCGCCGAGGGGAAGAATATCCCCGAGAGTCGTGTTCGACTCGACTTCGCCGCGACTGAGTGAATCCGCGTAGAGCAACCCCGTGACGCCCTTCGAGATCGAACCGATCTCGAAGTCCGCAGCAAGATGCGCGCCACGACTAGCCACAAGACATTCCCCTGCCCGTACGACGGCCACGGCTGCGACTCGGTGGCGCTTCCCCAACAGCTCGCTCAACCGGGTGGCGAGCTGTGCATCTCCGTAGAATGCGGTTGTCATGATCGCCCTCGGAACCGACGATCGCCATATTTCTTATAGGCGTCCTGCTTCGTCACACCCAGGGCTGCCGCGATTTCGACATTGGTCGCGCCACCGGTGCGAGCTTGGCGCACGAGCACTGCCTCGGCCTGTTCGGTCTCGCTACGCAACTCCCGTACGGAGCGCAAAGCCGCCAGTGGATGTCCATCAGCCACAGTTTCCACTAGTGCCACAACAGCCTCTTTTCATTGGAGTCAACCATAGTTGACCCGCAAAAGTTCACGGTATGTCTCGCCCACCGCAACGGCGGCTTGTAATGATGGCGGAGGCTGAAGGAGTCTTCCTCAACGCGCTGGTCAATCAGAAGCTGGCCGGGGCATGAATCCGTGCCGTGCCAAGCGCCGAGCAGTGAACTCAAGGCCTCGAAAACGAGCTTCCACCAGTACTTCCCATTTCATCCCTAATGGTACTTTGTTCGGTAGGGGCGCGCCTGCAGTACGGACATGATCTGCGCCGTTGCTGCCAGTTGATACGGGTGAGCTCGTCAACCAGCTGATGCCGGCAAGCCAGCTTCCGCACTGCTTTGACCTAAATCAGGGAATTGGGTCGATTACTGCGTAGCGCTGGGATTCTTGAATTCTTGTCGATCCACAGAGCTGCATCGCTGTCGATCCGTCGCGCCACCTGGGACAATGCAGAATCGAACGTATCGAGCTGAGCCGTTTCGGCCAGCGGGTCAGATTTCACCGACGGCTCATGGTGGGCACATCGGTTGCGCAGGCCGTAGATCACGGCCACCTGCCCTTCGAAGTCTTCTTGTCCACGTCCTTCTGCGGCAAGGTCGGGAAGACCTCGGAACACTATCGGCCACAGCGTGGTTTTGTACCTCCGGGCAAGGAGAAAGCGCCAGGTATCAAACGTGAGCTCTGCGATGACTTTCCCCGGAGAATAGCGGGATCCTGCTCTTCGTTTCGCCGTGGCCACCGCTTTTTGAACTGTCCAGTAAAACTGGAGGTAGTCGTCGTCGAACCAGTGCGAGCCTCGAGCAGCACTCAACTGAGTATCTATTCGAAGGCTTCCGAGTCTGCGAAGCTCCCGTAGGTCCTCATCCGCGGTTTTGAGAACCACTGCTCGAGCTGCGTGAAGCGTGTCGGAGGGTGCTGACCATAGGTCAAGTATTACACTTACCTGTTGTAAGCCTCGGAGTGATCCCTACCTGCGGGTACATCACCGGGGCTATTGTATTTGGCTATCCCCGTGTCGGTGGCAGCGTAAAGGCCCCGCTACTTCCGTGGTGGTGGGGCCTTTACGCTGCCACCGAATTTGGTTCTAGTCAGCGGTAGCTAACGTGCTGGGTGAGTCTTTCTTCCTCAGCTTGCCGCCGGTTACCTCACTGTCCAGGCGCTTGTTTACTTTCACGACAAGAGCATCGGCCTGCTCCAAGAAAGCTCGGTCGCGCGGCTCGATCACATGAACTTTCTGATTGCCGCGAGAACGCAGCCTTAGGGTCTTCTCGCTCTGCTTCTTGAGACGCATGATGCTACCTCCTGCCTACTCGTCGCACTCTTAGTATACCCCGTATCCGGGGCAGCCACCTGTAGGAGGGAGTCGCTTCGTTTTCTACTTCCTCGGTACTACGAGTTTTTTCTTCCAGTAGGACTTCGTCCATTAACGCCTCGGCCACATCTCGAATCAGTTCGAGGTCACGAGAGGTAATGTCTGGGTCTTCCGACAAATGCGACAGCAGCGTCAAACCAGTTTTGCGTCCAATTTGATCGGCATCAGTTGTTGCCAGGTCAATTGCGGACTGCACACGGCGCCACCATTCAGCGCGGTTATCAATCTTCCTCCGATGCACGTAAGTTCGCCATGCGATCACTCCAGCGACAGCAGCTACGAACGCCGTACTGAAAGGGGCGAATGGCGCCATCCACATGAAGAGCTCTCGGAACCACCCCTCGGCCACTCCCCAGATGACTAACCCCGAAAACAGCAGAAAGGCAAGAATGCTCGTGATAAGACCTCTCCGGCTCATGACCTGAGAGTACCTTGGCCGGTTCAAGGAATAACGACCTCATTAAGAAGGGTGCCCCAGTTCCTTGAAAATGATGCCAGAGTCAGAAGGCGTTTGTGCTGCCAATGCCCTAGTGACCAGGCATGTGAATCCGACTGATGATGCTATCTGGCCACTACTGCCGTGAACCTTTTGCTACCTACGCTCCCGCCTGGCCCTTGTGTCTACTTTCCAGGGGTCGGGCCCATCTGCGAACGTATAGCGGCTCAAGCGAGGCCGAGCTCTGTTTTTAGCTCATCATGAGAAATACTGCCCTCTTCCTCGCGGGCAGAGGCTGCCGCACGGACATCCTCAATGTCCTCAAGAGACTGAATTGCGCGGTCATAGAAGTGTGGGGAGACGACCACTGCGCGCCGGCGGGTGCCACGACTGAGAATTGACACCGGCTCCCGCTGAGCGGCGTCGAGGTAGTGGTTTTGCTCGTTTCGGAACTGACTGGGAGTGACGGAGACGCCCATGACAGTCAACGTACATCTTGTACAAGCCTTCCGCCAAGGCCACTGCCGGAAGAACCTTCCATTAACTGCACTGCTGGAGAGGACCGCACGTGAGACGAGACCGATCTGACCACTGAGTGTTCGGGACCAAGCGAGACATTCTCCTCGCTGATGGAGGCTGAGCAGGAAGCTAATGGTACCGCCGAGAATGCAGCAACAGCAGGAAACACTGCCGCCGTTCGGCAGGATGCGCTCCCCTACTCTCCATTTTTCACCCTCCGCTTTCCTCGCGCCACACTAACTCACCACCGGAAGCATATTCTCCCACCCACCGTGACCTCCGGTCACTTAAATGCGCGCAGTTGCGCAACCAGTACGTGTCCCCCGGCGCCCAGCCAGCGATCATGCTCGCAGTCCTGTCCTCAATCTTGACCACACGTCCGGCCGTACCGAGATATCCGCGCACGGTCAGATACACGGCGTCAAAGTCGTGAGACACCCGACGCCAGTCCGGCATCACCCACCGGCCGTTGCGCGCGGTAGCCGGACCCCAGGACGAATGCTTATCCTCGGTCACGTCCAAGGGATAGTCCCGGCACAGCCGCACCCAACCGGATTCACCGTGGATGGTGAAGATCCGAGCTCCGAAATCAACGTCAATCTCGACGAGTTCCGCGCACTCACAACCGAAGGAGTCTTCCTGCCACCATAGGCCGGTTGCCCCGTACTCCCCCAGTTTCGTGCTGGTGTGTCGGCCCAGCTGCAGGGGCGCAGACCACCACGTACCTGTGAAGAAGCGCGTGTCATAACCTTTACCGACGTCCCCACCCCGGCCAGCATCGTAGGTGACAAAGGCTTCCCGCCAACGGGACAACCGTCCTAGATCCGCACCCAGCTGCGCGGCGTACGGCGCCGGGTCCTCCCAGTTGTGCCCCAGCCGCACCCACACCTGCTGCTCGTGATCGAAACCGTCGTTCCATCGCGCGGCCGCGGCACTGTCTGCGACGAGCACGGCGACGTCGTGAAGCGCTTCGCGTACGATCTCCCGGCGCAGCAGACGGTCAATCCCGTCGGGCAGCTGCCAGTACATGGCCGCATCGACTGCGCGTCCCACCGCCTGGAGAAGCACCTGCTCATCGACGGTGCCGGGCAAGGGAGAAGACTTGATTTCGGTCGCGAGGATCTCCGGCGCCAGACGCTCAGCCACCCCGATCTCATCCGACTTGGTGTCGACCCGGGTCTGCCACAGCAGCTGTCCCAGCCGGCCCATGTCCGAGGGGGCAGGTTTCGGCTCGGTGGCCAGCAACAGCTCAAACAGCACGCGCCTACCGCGCGGTCCAGCGAGCAGCTGATGATGATGCATCGTGCACCTTCCTCCTCTGAAGTCGGCAGACAGAGCCGTCTTTGTGTCCCGAAAAGCACATTCCGTCTGGCTTTCATCCGGTGGCCGCTACCTTCCTGCACAGGCTAGACTTCATCGGATCGGTGCTCCCACTATGGCGGTCGATATGATCTTCAACCGCCGCGCACTGTTCAGCAGCGAACTGCAGTAGTTCGCTGCACCGTTCTCCCACCAGGTCAGGGTGGGAGTCCTGGACTTCGTCTCCGACGATCATCGGTCAGGATCGCCGAACCCGGGAGTTGGTCTCCGCCGATGCCATGCTGCAGGGCGAGGCGATGTTCGACAATCCGTAGACCCCGCTAGGCGAGGCCGGGCTCGATGTGAACCACGTGGTGCGCTCTACCTTGTACTTGAGCGATTATGCCTACTTCAGTGCGGCCAACGACATCTACGAACAACGGTTGAACCACCACTGCCCCGCCCGCACCACCCTACAGGTGGCCGGACTCCCGCTTGTGGCGAAGATGTAGATCGGCGCTGTCGTCGCCTTCGGGTGAGACAGCCAGGCGAAGCCTCCGGGACGCAGCCGAGCCGCCCACCTCTTTCCCTGCCCCCAACTACAACCACCTACACATACGGCTGCGTGAGCATCTCCAGGAAATGACCGGAAGGGTCCCGGAAGTAGACCCGCAGTCCCGCTTCCTCGGAGACCTCGCCCGGCCGCTCCATGCGGGGGTCGGCCCAGTACTGCACCTCGAGCTGCTGTAGCATGCGCAGGCCCCGGTGGAACTCCGCCTCCGACATCAGGAAGGCCATGTGGACGGAGTCATTGACGGGCGCGGCCGCGAACTGCAGCAATGTTTGGTCGTCAAGGATGAGGTTGGTGAACACTCCCCAGCCCGGAGCGTCGCGGGCGCCGATGACCACGCGGTAGAACTCCGCGGAGACGGCGGGATCGTGCGCGCCGATGATGGTGTGGTTGAAGCTGACAGCCACGGCTTGTCCAATCGTTTCAGCCACCTCCATGCCTGACGCTGCCCGCCAGCGGCACGCGGTAACTGTGCACTGAGCCTATCGCGTCACCATGGTTCCCTTCAATGCTTTTCCGGCGGCCCAGTCACCCGGTACTGTTGCCCGTCCTTCCGGTCACGGACCACAATGTCCCGCTCCGAGAGCTGATCTGCCAGCTGCTGCATCCGACCCGTCTGGTTATCGAGCTGCGCCCGGTGGCGGTCACGCAGCAGTCCCTCGCTTTCTGCGTCCAGCGCGTCCTCGCCGTCGGCCCAGGCCACGAAGTGCTCCTCGCGGGGATCACGGGTGCCCACGTACGGATAGGAATACCGCTCAAGAACCCTACCCAGCTGCGCGGCCAGCTCATCGTCGGTTCTGTTGCGGAGCAACTCGCGTCCGGCCTCATCGACGATGACCAGATCCACGCCGTCCGTGAACACTTCTCCGACTCTTTCGCGGGCCACCCGCTGCCTACCAGCCTTGTGCTCCACGGTGATCCCGCGAGCGTCGACCCGCACCGTTCCGGCCTCCTCGTGCCACTGCGCAAGGAGGACAACGCCCACCACGGCACCGATGATCATCAGCGCCGGGATCGCCCACGCCAACGGCAGCAGGGCGGCCAGGCGCAGTGGCCCCGGGGCGTCGCCGATCTGGTTGAGCAGCCAGGCGACGACGGGACCGACGATGAAAGCGGTGGCCAGGCCGATGAGGGCTCCTGCGAGCGGGAAAATCACCGTCCATCGGCGCCGGATGTCCACCGTGGCAACATCGGACGAGGTGGGAGGGTGGGGATGTTCTTCAGTCATCGCGGTTCTTTCCTTTCGGAGTGTCAGGCATGGGTTGCGGCAACAGGTAGCCGCGGGCCGTACGGCGGAGTTCGGCCTCGGGATTCCGACCGGGAACTGCGTTGAGATAGGCACCGTCAATCACCGCCTGGAGCCACGAGGCTGTTGCCCCGGGATCCAACGTGGCGTCGATGGTTCCCTCCCTGATGCCCCGGGCGATGAGCCCGGCCAGTGCCTCGCGCAGGATCGCGGCAGTCTGCGCAACCAGCGCCACCAGCTCCGGGTCCTGCCCGGCGCGGCGGACGATCTCCGCCACCATGCCGTCTGCCCCGGGTTCTGCTGCATCCGTTCCGAGTTCCGCGACAATGTCCAGGATCGCGGCGAAGGCATCCTCTGCCCTGCGGGCACGTTCCGCGATCTCCTCGGCCACCGCGAGGTCCTGCTCGAAGGCGGCACGGAACAGTGCGGCCTTGTCCCTGAAGTAGTAGAACACGCTCGCCGAGCTGATCCCCACTTCACGGGCGATGGTGGCCACGCTGGTGTTCTCGTAGCCGCGGGTGGCGAAGAGGCGTGCGGCGGTGTCGGCGATCTCGCGTCGCTTCTGCTTGGCCTTCTCCTGGTCGATGGTTCGTGCCATGGGCTCCCCGAATTCTTTAACTGATTAGTCAGTTAAAGAATAAACCCAGTGCGAGCTACAGGCAAGAGAATCAGTCCAATGACGGGCGCGGCACGGCGATCTGGTTTTTCCGGCAGCCCGGCGCGATCTCCTCGCGCCGTCAGGGCACTGGGTGGGGATACCCCTCCCCGACGAACTAACGGCCGACGATGGTGCGTGGAGGAATGGCTGGGCACTGCCACTCGCCCACTCAGGCCGCTTGGCGACGCCCTCCCCTTCCGCAGTGACCATCTCCGGCACGGGGGTGCCTGGTACCCCGGCGGTACCCTCTCCCGCCTCGGCGAGGGGCAAGCCACCAGGGGAATCGGGTTCAGGACCATAGGGTGCTTGAGGAACCGGCGGTGCACGCGCCGTGATCCGGGGCAGCATTCTGGCGCTTGCCCGGTCTGCTGTCTGAAGAGTTCCTACCTGTGGAACCCCCTATTATCCCACTTGATGGGATGAGGTCTCCGAAATCTCGGGGGTTAGACCGAAAACGGAACAACACTTTTCCTACCTTGTGGGAAAGTCTCAAATAGTGGGATTTGTTTTCTCATAGCACGGGATATTAGTCTCATGGGAGTACTTTTATTGACCATGTGAAAGGTGGGACCCATGTCGACCACAGTCGATCAACCACAGTCGGCACCGCCGGAACTGAGTGCGAAGGACCGCCGCCGCGTCGCCTTCGCCTCAACCATCGGCACGACGATCGAGTTCTACGACTTCTACGTCTATGCCACGGCAGCTGTTGCTGTCTTCCCGTTCCTGTTTTTCCCGGAATCGGACAACCCCACGGTCGGCCTGCTGGCCTCCTTCGCCACCTTCGGCCTGGCCTTCGTGGCCCGACCGCTCGGCTCCATTCTCTTCGGACACTTCGGTGACCGGGTTGGACGCAAGGCCACCCTGGTGGGCGCTCTACTGACCATGGGAATCGCCACCTTCCTCATCGGACTGTTGCCCACCTACGGCCAGATCGGCATCATCGCCCCTGCCCTGCTGGCGCTCATGCGTTTCTGCCAGGGCCTGGGGCTCGGCGGCGAATGGTCCGGCGCCGCGCTACTGGCCAGCGAGACCGCCGCTGAGGGCAAGCGCGCCCGAGCGGCCATGTGGCCCCAGTTCGGCGCCCCCTTCGGCTTCTTCCTCGCCAACGGCTTCTTCCTGGTCCTGGTGACCCTGCTCGGCCACAACAGCGGCGACGCGCACGGCGCCTTCATGTCCTGGGGCTGGCGCATCCCGTTCCTGGCGTCGGCGATCATGGTCATCGTCGGTCTGTACGTCCGGTTGCGCCTGCAGGAGACCCCGGTCTTCCAGCAGGCGGTGGACACCGGCAAAAAGGTCGATTCCCCGCTCGGGGAAGTCTTCCGCACCGCTTGGCGCCCGCTGATCTCCGGCACCTTCATCATGGTCGGCTGCTACACCATCTTCTACCTGGTCACCACCTGGATCCTGTCCTACGGCATCACGGATAAAGAATCCGGCACCGGTCTGGGAATCCCCTACAACGATTTCCTGGTCATCCAGCTGGTCTCGATCTTCGCCTTCATCATCGGCATCCCGATCGCCGGACGTCTGGCCGACACCAAGGGCCGCAAGCCCACGCTGTTCTGGACCACCATCGCGATCATCGCCTTCGGCTTCAGTTTCGAGTTCTTCCTGGACCCCGCCACCGCCACCGAAGGCTCCGTGCTGGCCTTCCTGACCATCGGCATGTTCCTGATGGGCCTGATCTTCGGCCCCATGTCAGCGGTCCTGCCGGAGCTGTTCCCCACCAACGTCCGCTACACCGGTTCGGGAATCTCCTACAACGTCTCCTCGATCCTGGGTGCCGCCATCGCACCATTCATCGCCACCGCCCTCAACGCCGAGTTCGGGGTGCAGTCCGTGGGTTGGTACCTGGTCGTAGTCGCCGTGATCTCCCTGATCGCCATCATCATGATGCGCGAGACCCGTGAGAAGGATCTGTCCGAGATCTAGATTCTCTGCGCTCCATCCCCGGTGCCTGCCTCCGTGCAGGTGCCGGGTCTTTCTTTGCCCGGCGCGCCAGTGGACTGACCGAACCACCTGCACCAGCCGGCCTGCGCTCCGCCCCTGCAGAGGCTGGTCCAGATGGCAGGGAGGCCGCTAACATGCGGAGGAGTCCCGGCCCGGAGACGGGACCGGCGGCTCCTCCGCCGAGTTGGTCGGAGGTCTGCACACGATCGCTCAGGTCCTAACTTCGGTCCGCTGCAGGGCGGAAGCTGGATGGGCAGAAAAGCGAAGGGATCTCATGACCACAGTCCGCTGCACCATGTTGTCCCGGCTCGCCGCCGGTTTTCTCGGCGGCGGCGTGGCGCTGGTTGTCCTCGCTGCGCTTCAGGCGGGGCCCGGGGCGAATGAGGCAACAGCTGCCGTCTGGCTGACCTACGCTGTGGGAATCCTGGCGCTGCTTGTGTCGTTGGTGCTCTGCAACATCGAAGTTTCGCTCCGGGAGACGTCCTGGTCAGAAGCCGGCGTTCTTGCCCTCATCGGCGCCAGCCTGTTCGGCGCTTCAGTGATCTGGCTGATTCCCGTCACCGGACAGCCGGTCATCTTCCATCCGGCAGTGGCAACCGAGCTCATTGGGCTGCTGTGGTTTCTCTCCGCCGTCGTCTGTGCGTTCCGGGCCGCCAACAGATAACTGTTCCAGGACTCCGGGTCAGCTGACGGACTGCTCAGCCAGACGCGCGAGCTGCCTGAGGTCTGCCGCCACCATCTCGCAGTCGCGGTCGAACTCCTCCGACGGGGAAGCCCCCCGACGCACTGTGAAGATGAGCTCCGCGCCGTGCGGGTGAGCGACCACCCGCAGCGGGTTGTCCGTCACACTGCCATCCGGCAGCGTCACCGTGTGGTCGAGCACGCCCAGCTCGTTGCGGACGGAGAACTCGACGCGGACCCGTCCCATCAGGGAGTCGAGTTCCACGGTCGCATCGTCGATGATCCTCAGTTCCCTTGCCGCCAGTCCGGCCGCCCACTCCGGTAAGCGCGCCAGGTCGCGCGCCGTGGCGTAAACGGTTGCCGGGGCCGCAGCGACCACCACAGACAGGTGTCGGGAGTCACTCTCATGCATGCGCCCGAGAATAGCCCGACTCCCCGGGGCAGTGGGCGACCGTCACCCGTGGCCAGCGCTGCCGCCGGCCCCCGATGAGCGTGCGGGGACGGTAGGCTGCCTCCCAGGGAAGATGAGGAGACTGACGTGATACGGACACTGGCCCGACTTCGCCCCCTGTGGTCAGTTGTTCTCGTGGTGTCACTGTTGCTGATCCCGCTCATGCTGGTCGGCCTCGTCCCGCCGGGATGGGCGTCGGGCGCCGCTGCCGTCATCGTGGTTACCGCCCTGCTGCTCGGGGTGGCGCCCCGGTCGCCGCAGCACCGGCCGCTCACCATGGTCGCCCCGGTGCACGGCTCCTGGTTGGCGGTGAACAGTCCCGGCCAGCGCCTACCCAGCCACGGCACCCGGGCACTCGGGCAGTACGCGGCCATCGATCTCATCCGCGCCGGAACCTCCGATACCGCCCGGATGCTGCGTCCGGGCTGGCGCGGCACTCCGCCGGAGGAGTTCTCCACCTTCGGCGCCGGCATCCACGCGATGGCGGCCGGCAGGGTCATCCGGGCCCACTCCCGCGCACCTGACCACCGGGCCCGCAACACCCGCCCGGCATTGCTCTTCATGACCACCGTGGAGGCTTTCCTCCGCTCCCTCGGGGGAGCCCGGGCACTCTACGGCAACCACGTGATCGTGGCGCAGGAGGGCGGGAGCTTCGCCGTCTACGCCCACCTGCGGCAGGACTCGGTCACGGTGGAGTGTGGTGACCGGGTCGTGGTCGGGCAGCAGCTCGCGGAGGCCGGCAACAGCGGAAACTCCTCCCTGCCGCACCTGCACGTCCACCTGATGGACCGTGCGGACCCCAATGCCGCGGCCGGGCTGACCATGGTCTGGGACAATGTGGCCTGCAGCGGTGAGATTGACGGCCACCTTGCCGGGATCGCGAAGCCGCCCAGCGGCAACGCCCTTGCCGCCATGCCCCGCAACGGCGAGGTCTTCCTCGTCCGGGGAGCCGACGGCTGACTCCCGGACAGGAAGGGTCATCCCCCGGGCGTGATCTCCGCTTCCAGGTCGGCTACCGCCAGCTCTCCGCTCCGGGACCTGCGCACCGCCTCCCGGGCAGCGGGGACGGCGTCCCAGGTGTTCCACAGCAGCACGCCCGCCACCTCCTCACCGTCCAGGTACCAGACGACTGCTGCCGTGCGGTCGTCATTCCAGAACTCCCGGATCTCGTGGCGCGTGGACAGATGCCCGATGGCCTCGTAACCGTCATCGAAAAGGTCCGAGTAGAACAGCGGTGTGTAGTCGTAGAGCACCGCATCGCCGACCATGTTCTTGCCGGCCCGGGTCCCCGAGCGCCAGGCGTTGTCGACGTGCTCGATGTGCCGGGGGCCGAAGATCGGGTCGCGGAAGTGGATGATGTCACCCGCAGCCCAGATGTCCGCCGCGCTGGTGCGCAGGTGTTCATCGACCACCACCGCACCCTGGGCCATCTCCAGACCGGTCTCCTCCGCGAGTCCGGTGTTGAGGACCGCGCCCAGGCCGAGCACGGCGACGTCGGCGGTGGCCTCCCGTCCGTCCGCGGCCACCAGGGTCAGTTCCTCGCCGGTGGCAATGGACTCCAGCTGAAATCCAGGGACCAGCTCAATGCCGCGGGAGGTGAACACCTGCTCCAGATGGTTGACGATGCTCTCCGGGAACATGTGCTCCAGCAACCGCTTACCCAGGAAGTAGTTGCTCACCTTCGCCCCGGTCACCGACAGACCCGCGGAGATCTCGGAGCCTATGTAACCGCCGCCGACCACGGCGACGCGGGTGCCCTCCCCCACCAGCTCCCGCAGTCTGCGGTAGTCGGCGACGGTGCGCAGGTACACCACCCGGTCATCGTCGAGGTCGCCGAACCGTCGCGGGGAGGACCCGGTGGCCAGCAGCAGCTTCCCGTATCCCACGGCCGTCCCGTCAGCGGTGGTCACGGTGTATGCTTCCGGGTCGATTCCGGTGACCTTCACGCCGGTGTGGACCTCCGCACCGGTGTCGGCGGCGGTGGCCAGGTCCTGGGAGGCCGGGTCCGGATCGTCTTTGAGCCAGAGATCCTTGGTCAGGGCGGGACGGTAGACGGGGCCGTCGCGGTCGGCGGACAAGATCGCGATCGTCGCCTCGGGGCGGGTCTTGCAGATGGCGCGGGCGGCCTTGTCCGCGGCCACCCCGCCGCCGACGATCACGTGGTCATAGGAAGTTTTCAGGTCAGACATGACGGGCACTCCTTCACCTGTGGTGGTTTCTCAACTCCAACTTAGGCCGGGGAAACTACCCCGGCAATCATTTCCGCCCGGCGGTCCCCCGCCGCTGCGCCGGAGGCCGTCCGGGCGTATCTTCGGGCAGGCCAGGCAACACCGCGATATCTGATGAACAGGATGGCCCAGCATGCACGCAGACCTGACCCCGTACCGCCGATTCCCCGGCAACGCCGCCGAGGCCATGGAGTTCTACCGGTCGCTCTTCGGCGCTGAACTGCAGACGATGACCTACGACCAGATCCACTCGGCGGAGGAGGTCGGTGACCAGGGTGACAAGATCATGCACGCCGAGCTGATCGTGGACGGCCGGAAGCTGCTGTTCGCCGCCGACATCCCGCCGGGCATGGAGACCACCCACGGCGAGGACACGCCCCTGTCATTGACCGGCGGCCCCGCCGAGGAGGCGGAGCTGCGCGGCTACTGGGAGAAACTCGCCGAGGGCGCGGACATCACCATGCCCCTGGAGGCTGTCCCCTGGGGCGCGACCTACGGCGCCCTGCAGGACCGCTTCGGCACCCACTGGATGTTCAACATCGCCG
Organism: Corynebacterium halotolerans; assembly: GCF_050107895.1. Taxonomy (GTDB): domain Bacteria; phylum Actinomycetota; class Actinomycetes; order Mycobacteriales; family Mycobacteriaceae; genus Corynebacterium; species Corynebacterium halotolerans_B. The sequence goes on from NZ_JBNILW010000001.1 coordinate 458,761, forward strand.
GTCAGTGACCGCTGACGTCACCGCTGGCCGCGCCGGTTCCGGGTGGTCAGCGTGAACTGGACGGCGTCGAGGTAACCGAGCTGGAAGAGCGCCTCGCGCACCGCGTACTGGAACAGCCACATCCGCCGGAACACGGCGTCGAAGCCGTCGGCCGCAGCCTCCCGCTGCTGCCCCTGGAACCGCTGCCGCTGCAGCTCGAGGGTCTTTTCATAGTGGCTTCCCACATGGGTCTGCGCGATGACCCGCAGGCCTGAGGAGCGGTCGAACAGCCGGTGGACATCGGTGACGGTGGGATGCTGCAGACCGGGCCAGACATAGGCGCGAAGCAGGTCGAGCAGCTCACGGGCCGAGGCGGTCATCTCCTCGGTGGCCACCACCGACTGCATCGCCACCAGGCCGCCGGGCACGAGCAACCGGTCCAGCGCCGCGGCGAATCGCAGCCGATCAGGGCCGCTGAGCTCCTCGAGCCGTTCCACGCTGACCACGGCGTCATAGCGCCCGCGGCACTCCTTCGGCCCCGGCACGGCGTGCTCGAGGAGCTGGGTGTGCACGAAATCAGCCGCCCCGGCCAGGGTCAGCCGTTCCCGCACGGCGGCAGCATGCGCCGGATCCGCCGTCAACGTGTCGACGGTCGCCCGGCGCTGCGCCGCGGCGACCGCCACCGCTCCACCCGAGTCCGGGTACTCGAGCAGGTGCGTGCCGGGGCTGACTCCGGCGGCGTCGAGCAGCATGCGCACCGTCCGCTCCTGGGCACCGGCCAGGTCATCGCGTTCCACGATGCTGGGATCAGCGATCCGGGTGACATCCACGAAATGGCTGCCCGGCTCCCGGTTGCGCCCCGCCCCCTTGACGTGCGAGACCACCGCCGTACGTTCCGTGGTGGCGGGGGCGGCGAAGACCCCGCCGAACATGCTCATGCCGTCCGCGGAATTCAGCCGGACCAGCTCGGGAGGCAGCTCCCCTCCCTCATAACGGTCAAACGTCCGCTTTCTGGGCTTTCCCAGCCGGGCACCCGGCTGGTAACCCGCCCCGAGCAGCTTCACCAGCACCGCGGTCAGGTCCCCGGCGCGCCATTCCCCGGCCAGGTAACTCTCCGCCAGTCCGAGCCATCCGGCATCGGCCAGGCGGGGAAACAGAGCCTCCTGATCCACGATGAGATCGGGGGCGTTGTCCGGATCCAGGCTCAGCCCCGCCTTCTCGCAGAGCTTGGCGAAGGCGGCCTCGGCCTGCCTGGCGCGCAGCCGCATCAACGGCCCGGTGGGAACCGTGGCCACCCCGGGCCAGTCTGCGGCGTCGATGCCGCTGAGATGGGAAGCGCTCAAGGTGCCACCACCGTCCTTCCCCCACAAGTGAATCCGTGCCCCGGAAGTCTAACCCTTTCCGGCGGCGCAATCCCGCAGACCTGCCGGAGTAAACCATGATTTCCGGGGGCACTCGGCCCGCACAAGCAATCCCCAGGCTGACCTGCCCGTCAAGGACGGACTAGAATGCGGGGGTAGCGAATCAGAAACCAACATCGAAGAGCAGGAGAGCATCGCACTCATGTCAGAACCCATTCGCCCCGAGGGTGGCCGCCACCATGTCGTCATCATCGGTTCGGGATTCGGTGGCCTGTTTGCGGCCAAGGATCTCAAGAACGCCGACGTCGACGTCACCCTGATCGACCGCACCAACCACCACCTCTTCCAACCCCTGCTGTACCAGGTGGCCACCGGCATCCTCTCCTCCGGCGAAATCGCCCCCTCCATCCGGCAGGTACTGTCCGGCCAGGACAACCTGCACGTGGTCAAGGGCGAGGTCGTGGACATTGACGTCGACGCCAAGACGGTCACCACCAACCTGGACGACCTCACCCGCGACTTCGCGTACGATTCCCTCGTCATCGCCGCCGGCGCCAGCCAGTCCTACTTCGGCAACGACCACTTCGCCCAGTACGCGCCGGGCATGAAGAGCGTCGACGACGCCCTGAACCTGCGCGCCCAGATCGTCGAGGCCTTCGAACGCGCCGAGCTCACCGACGACCCCGCCGAGCGGGAGCGCCTGCTGACCTTCGTCGTGGTCGGTGCCGGCCCTACCGGCGTGGAACTGGCCGGTCAGCTCGCCGAGATGGCCCACCGCACCCTGGCCGGCGAGTACAACAACTTCAACACCTCCTCGGCCAAGATCATCCTGCTGGACGGGGCCCCGCAGGTGCTGCCGCCCTTCGGCAAGCGGCTCGGCCGCAACGCCCAGCGTCAGCTGGAGAAGATCGGCGTGACCGTCAAGCTCAACGCCCTGGTCACCAACGTCGACGAGAACACCGTGACCTACAAGTCCACGCTGGATGACTCCGAGCACACCATCGAGTCGTTCTGCAAGATCTGGTCCGCCGGCGTGCAGGCCTCGCCGCTCGGCAAGCTGGTCGCCGACCAGACAGGCGTCGAGGTCGACCGCGCTGGCCGCGTGAAGGTCAACAATGACCTGTCGGTCGGCGAGTACCGCAACGTCTTCGTGCTCGGCGACATGATCGCCCTCCGGGGCCTGCCGGGCGTCGCGCAGACCGCCATCCAGGGTGGCGAGTACGTCGCCGAGCTCATCTCCGAGGAGGTCGAGGGCCGCAGCATCGAGGAGCGCGAGGACTTCGACTACTTCGACAAGGGCTCCATGGCGACCGTCTCCCGCTTCTCCGCCGTGGTGAAGATGGGCAATGTCGAGGTCACCGGCTTCATCGGCTGGATCCTGTGGCTCGCCGTCCACGTCATGTTCCTGGTCGGCTTCCGCAACCGCTTCGTCTCCGCGATCAACTGGGGCCTCAACGCCCTGTCGCGCAAGCGCTACAACCTGGCCACCACCCGCCAGCAGCTCCGCGCCCGCAAGGCCATGCACCGCGCCGACGAGATCGACGGCTCCCCCGCCGACATGCCGATCGACCTGCGCCGGCAGATCACCCAGAAATGATCTGAGCGCGCCGGCACACCGGTAGCCTGCCACGGCGCCGCCTCCCCCAGGGTCACCACCCGGGAGGCGGCGCCGTCGTCGTCTCCGGAAACGACCGCGACCGGCCCACGGCACGGAATGGCCCGGAACAGTCCGAGTACAGTACCCGCCACCCCCACGCCACCCCCGGGCGCCGCGGCTTTGCTACCGTGGCTGCCCGAGACACGGGGTGCCCGTCCGCCACTGGCGATGGGCTGAGATCACACCCGTTGAACCTGCTCTAGCTCGAACTAGCGAAGGAATCGTCCATGGTGGAACATCCGTCCCAGTTAATTTCTCCTGCCCTCGAACGGCTGCGGCAGACCACACCGCTGGTCCAGTGCCTGACCAATACCGTGGTGCAGCAGATCACCGCCAATGTCCTCCTGGCTGCCGGCGCTTCCCCGGCCATGACGGACACCCCGGAAGAGGCCGCGGATTTCGCCCGGCTCGCATCCGGAGTACTGCTCAACGCCGGCACTCCGAGCGCTTCCCAGTACGCGGGTATGCGCGAGGCCGTCCGCGGTGCGAATGAGGCCGGCACGCCCTGGGTGCTCGATCCCGTCGCGGTCGGTGCCCTGCACCACCGCACCACCTTTGCCCGGGAGATCATCGCCCACCGCCCGGCCGCCATCCGCGGCAACGCCTCGGAGATCGTGGCCCTGGCCGGCCTGGGGGGCGGGGGCCGCGGGGTCGACGCCACCGATGAGGTGGCCGCCGCCATCCCGGCCGCCCGTCAACTGCAGCGCGACACCGGCGCCGTCATCGCCGTCTCCGGCGCGGAGGACGCCATCGTCACCGCCGAGGAGATCATCTGGCTGCGCTCGGGGAGCCCGCTGCTGCAGCTGGTGATCGGCTCCGGGTGCGCGCTCGGGGCCTTGACCGCCGCCTATCTCGGCGCTGCCCGGGACAGCGGCATTCCCGCCGGGGACGCGGTCCTCACCGCCCACGCCCACACGGGTGCCGCCGGCCAGCTCGCGGCCCGGCGCGCCAGCTCCCCCGGCTCCTTCGCGGTCGCCTGGGTGGATGCCCTGTACGAGCTCGACGCCGCCGGCGTCGCTGAGCTGGTGGCGGTCCGGAGGGAGCTGGCGTGAGGGACTTTTCCGTCTACCTGGTCACCGACCCGGAGCTCGGCGGCGGCCGTGACAAGGTCGTCGACATCGTCGACGCCGCCCTCGCCGGCGGGGTCAGCACGGTGCAGCTGCGGGACAAGGAGCTCTCCGACGCCGAGTTCCTCGCCTGCGCCCGGGAGCTCAAGGCCGTCACGGATGCGGCCGGGGTCGAGCTGTTCGTCAACGACCGGCTGGCCGTGGCGGTGGAGCTGGGCGTGCACCTGCACATCGGTCAGGGCGATATCCCGTATGTCGAGGCCCGGCGCCGGTTGCCGGAACACCTGATGATCGGGCTGAGCATCGACCGGCCGGAACAGGTGGAGCAGCTGGTGCACCGGTCCCGCGCGGCCGGGGTGCGGTTGCCGGAGGTGATCGGCGTCGGTCCGGTGCGCGCGACGGCGACTAAACCCGACCACGCCGCCCCACTGGGGATCACCGGCGTGGCGGCCATCGCGGAGCGGGCGCGGCGCGAGGGCATGGCCGCCGTGGCGATCGGGGGCGTCGGACTCGTTGATGTGGCGCAGCTGGCGGACACCCCGGTCGCCGGGATCTGCGTGGTGTCCGCGGTCATGGCGGCGCCGGACCCGGCGGCGGCGGCTCGGGAGCTGCGTCAGGCCTGGGAGGGTTCGCGGGGCACCGGATCCCGGAGCGGTCCGTCCCAGCCGCGGGTGCTGTCGATCGCGGGCACCGATCCCACCGGTGGCGCCGGGATCCAGGCTGACCTGAAAGCCATCGGGGCGGCCGGCGGGTACGGCATGGCCGTGGTGACCTCGCTGGTGGCCCAGAACACCCGCGGGGTGCGCACTCTGCACACCCCGCCCACGGAGTTCCTCGACGAACAGCTGGCCGCGGTCTTCGAGGACGTGACGGTCGACGCGGTCAAGATCGGCATGCTCGGTTCCGCGGCCATCGTGGAGCTGGTCGCCGACTGGCTGGAGCGGCATCCGGTGCCGCTGGTGGTGCTGGACCCGGTGATGATCGCCACCAGTGGTGACCGTCTGCTGGCCGCTGATGCGGAGGAGGCGGTCAGGCGGCTGGCCGGCCGGGTCGACGTGGTCACGCCGAACCTGCGGGAACTGGCGGTGTTGTGCGGTGAGGAGCTGGCCACCGGCCTCGATGAGGCGGTCGGGCAGGCCCTGGTCTTCGCCCGTGAGACCGGGACCACGGTGATCGTCAAGGGTGGGCATCTGCGCGGGCCAGCGGCGGATAATGCGGTGGTCCGTCCGGACGGCCGGGTTGACCACGTGGCCAGCCCGCGGGTGGACACCTGCAACACCCACGGGACGGGGTGTTCCCTGTCGGCGGCCCTGGCCACCCGGCTGGCGGACGGGGACAGTCCCGCTGCGGCCCTGGACTGGGCGACTACCTGGCTCAACGGGGCGATCCGGCACGCCGATGCGCTGCAGGTCGGCACCGGCAACGGGCCGGTGGACCACTTCCACCACCTGCGTGCCCTGCGCCGTGCCGCCGATCCCCGCCCGTGGCCGCACCTGGCGGCTTCCGCCGACGGAAGCGGTGACGGGACGTCCCCGGAAAGGTTGCTGTCCGTGTCTCCGGACCCGCCACCGGTGCCCCGGGTCCCGGCCGCCGGGCCGTGGACCGCCGCACTCTGGCAGGCCACCGGCGCGGTGTGGCGTGAGATCCTGGCGCTGCCCTTCATCACCGGGTTGGGATCGGGTTCCCTGCCCAGCGGGGAATTCGAGTTCTACCTGGCGCAGGACGTCGGCTATCTGCGGGAGTACTCCCGTGCCCTGGCGGGGTTGTCCGTCCGGGCGCCCGAGCCGGAGGAACAGGTGGCCTGGGCGGGCAGTGCCGTCGATTGTCTCGTGGTGGAGGCCGAACTGCACCGCGGCCGGTTGGCGGACCGGGCTGAACGGCCGCCGCTGGGGCCGGTGACGTCGGCGTACACCGACTTTCTCAAGGCCACGGTCTTCGCCGAGGATTATGTGGTGGGGGCGGCCGCCGTGCTGCCCTGCTACTGGCTCTACGCCGAAGTCGGGCTGGAGCTGGCCGGGGCCGATCATCCGGGGCATCCGTACCGTGACTGGTTGGCCACCTACTCCGGCGCGGAGTTTCTCGCCGGGGCCCGGGCGGCCGTTGCCCGGGTGGAACACGCCTTCGCGGCTGCGGCGCCCGCTCAACGGGTGCAGGCCGCGGCCGCCTATCTGACTGCCGCGGTGCACGAGCGGGAGTTCTTCGACCAGGCCAGCCGACTGCGCTACCACTAGGTCCCGGGGCCGGTGAGGGCACGGGCTCAGGCCAGGGAGAACACCGCGACGAGGAAGTCCGAGTTCTCCCGCAGCGGGCGCAGGTCCCAGGAGGCGAAGACGTTGTCCGGTTCCAGCCCGACCCGCTGGGCGGTGGCCATGAAGTCGTCGAAACCCCAGCCACGGCCGGCACCGAAGCCGATCACCGCCCGGCCCTGTGGGGCCAGGGCCCGGGTGATGTTGGCCAGCGCGGGTTCGCGGTCCTCGACGGCGAGGAAGCCCATGACGTTGCCGGCGGAAACCACCACATCGAAGTTCCCCTCGGGCAGCTCATCGCGGCCTAGGTCGCCCACCTCCCAGCGGCAGTCGGGGTAGTCCTGCCGCGCATACCCGACCAGGACGGGATCCAGGTCCGTGCCCACCACGGTGTGGCCCTGGCTGGCCAGGTAGCCACCCACCCGGCCGGTGCCGCAACCCGCGTCCAGGATGCGGGAGCCGCGTTCGGCCATGGCGTCGATCAGGCGGGCCTCGCCGTTGATGTCGGCGCCCTCCGCGACCATGCGGCGCCAGCGGGCGGCGTAGTTCTCCGAGTGGGCGGGGTTTGCTGAGACGATCTCATTCCAGGTAGCCATGCGGTCCAGTATACGGCCGCGGCGGTGCACTTCCGGCCGGTGCCGCGGACTAGGATGGCCGGGGGCGGTTTTCCAGGGCCGCCCCCAGTTTTCCCGAGCAGGAGATTCAAGAAGCACCATGTCCTCCGACAATGAGCGTTCCCGTCTGAGCGGTTTTCCGCTTGCGCGGAACCCGCGCCACGGCTCCGCCCGCGGCCGGGTGCGGGTTCCGGTGGAACGGGTCATCGAGCAGTGCCGGGTCTATATCGACGGGGTGCAGCGCCGGGGGCAGTACAGCCACTCCTCCGCGCTCCGCGAACTCGAGAAGTACGGGGGCGACGGGTTCGTGTGGCTGAGCCTGAAGGAACCGGGTGAGGAGCACATGCTCAAGATCGCCGCGGAGTTCAACGTCGATGAGCTGATCGTCGAGGACGCGGTGGCCGCCCATCAACGTCCCAAGCTGGAACGCTATGACGAACAGTTGTTCATGGTGATCCGCTCGGTGCGGTATTCGGACGAGGCGGAGGTCACCGACCGCCGGCAGATCATCGACACCGCTGAGGTCCAGATGCTGATGGGCAGGAATTTCATCATCACCATCCGGCACGGCACCGATCTGCCTGATCCCCAGCTGAAGATCGCCGATGATCCGCAGCTGCGGGCCGCCGGCCCGTCCGCCGTGGCCTGGGCCACCGCGGACTACCTGGTGGATGAGTACGTGCGCATCGCCGGTCTGCTGGAGCTGGAGGTCGACCGGTTGGAGGAGGAGGTCTTCACCCCCGGCTCCAGCTTCAACATCGAGCAGATCTACACCCTCAAACGCGAGATCCTGGAGATGCGCCATGCCGTGGACCCGCTGATCCCGGCGTTGCGGTCGCTGATTCAGGACAACAAGGACCTGTTCACGAAGCAGCTGCGCTCCTATTTCCGGGACGTCCTCGACCACGCGATGATCGCGGCCGACCGGGTCGACGCCTATGACGAGCGCCTGAGTTCCCTGATCAATGCCGGTGTCGCCCTGGTGTCCCTGCGGCAGAACCGCGACATGCGCACGATCTCCGCGGTGGTGGGGATGGCCGCGGTGCCCACGCTGATCGCGGGCGTCTACGGCATGAACTTCGACAACATGCCGGAGCTGCACGCCGAATACGGCTACTACATCACGCTGGTGTTCATGGTGCTCGCCGTGCTGATGATGTTCTGGTGGTTCCGCCGCAACGACTGGCTCTGAGCCCCGCCGGCCGTGGGACCAGCTCAGGCCGGTTGCTCGAGCACCATGGTGCGCAACGTCGTCCGGGCCACCAGCCGAGCGTCGTGGCGCATGTCCACCTGCCACAGCTGGGTGCGCCGGCCCAGGTGCACGGGCGTGGCCTCGGCGATGATGACGCCGTCGCGCACCGAGGAGATGAAGTCGGTGCTGTTGCTGACCCCGACCACCGGATCACCTCCGGCCGCCGCGAGACCGGCCAACGAACCGGTGGACTCCGCCAGGGCGGAAAACACCCCGCCGTTGACCAGTCCCACCGGCTGGAGGTGCTGCGGGCCGACCGTGATCTCCGCCGTGACGCCGGTCCGGGTGACGCGCGTGTAGCGCACCCCCAGATGCCTTTCCAGTCCCCCGACTTCCGCGTTGAGCTCCCGCAGCCCGGCGGGGTCCAGCCCCGTCTCACCTGCGCCCGCGATCAATTCCAGCATTCTCATGGCCGTCACGTTACCTGCCGGGCGGTGGGTGGCGGTGGCCGGAACGGCACCCGATTCCCGGGGCCAGCGCTGCCGGACGCGACACGTCGTGAGTAGTGTTGTGCCCATGAGCACGCAGAATTCTCTTGCCCAGATCGGCGTCGTCGGCCTGGCGGTCATGGGGTCCAACCTGGCCCGCAACTTCGCCCGCAACGGCCACACCGTCGCGGTCTACAACCGCAGCACCGACAAGACGGACAAACTCATCAGCGACTACGGTCCGGACGGCAATTTCATCCCGTCCAAGACCATCCAGGACTTCGTGGCGTCCCTGGAAAAGCCGCGCCGAGCCATCGTCATGGTGCAGGCGGGCAAGGCCACCGACGCCGTGATCGAGCAGCTCGCCGACGCGATGGACGAAGGCGACATCATCATCGACGGCGGCAACGCGCTCTACACCGACACCATCCGCCGGGAGAAGGAGATCGCCGCCCGCGGCCTGCACTTCGTCGGTGCCGGTATCTCCGGCGGCGAGGAGGGCGCGCTCAACGGCCCGTCGATCATGCCCGGCGGCCCCGCCAAGTCCTACGAGTCCCTCGGCCCGCTGCTCGAGTCCATCGCCGCCAACGTCGACGGCACCCCGTGCGTGACCCACATCGGCCCCGACGGCGCCGGCCACTTCGTCAAGATGGTCCACAACGGCATCGAGTACGCCGACATGCAGGTCATCGGCGAGGCCTACCACCTGCTGCGCTACGCCGCCGGAATGACCCCGGCCGAGATCGCCGAGGTGTTCCGGGAATGGAACGCCGGGGACCTGGACTCCTACCTGATCGAGATCACCGCCGAGGTGCTCAGCCAGGTCGACGCCGAGACCGGTCAGCCGCTGATCGACGTCATCGTCGACGCCGCCGGCCAGAAGGGCACGGGCCGCTGGACCGCCAAGGCCGCCCTGGATCTGGGCATCCCCGTCACCGCCATCGGCGAGGCCGTCTTCGCCCGCGCCCTGTCCGGCGCCACCTCCCAGCGCGCTGACGCCCAGGGCAACCTCCCCACCGGGCAGCTGAGCACCCTCGCGGACCTGGGCGTGGACCGGCAGGAATTCGTCGAGGATGTCCGCCGCGCGCTGTACGCCTCCAAGCTGGTGGCCTACGCCCAGGGCTTCGACGAGATCAAGGCCGGCTCCGACGAGTACGACTGGGACGTCGACCCGCGCGACCTGGCCACCATCTGGCGCGGTGGCTGCATCATCCGCGCGAAGTTCCTCAACCGCATCGTCGAGGCCTACGACAACGACCCCGAACTGGAGTCCCTGCTGCTGGATCCTTATTTCAAGGGGGAGCTGGGGGATCTGCTGGATTCCTGGCGCCGGGTCATCGTGGCCGCCACCCGGCTGGGACTACCGGTCCCGGTCTTCGCCTCCTCGCTGTCCTACTACGACAGCCTGCGCGCCGAGCGCCTGCCCGCCGCCCTGATCCAGGGCCAGCGCGACTTCTTCGGCGCGCACACCTACCGCCGCGTGGACAAAGACGGCTCCTTCCACACCTTGTGGTCCGCCGACCGCTCCGAGGTGGAGGTCTAACTTCCCGCCCATCGCCTACCGACACCCGCTGACCGCGCGGTGTTGTTGTGCCCCGGGAAGCAACCACGGGGAGCGGCACCGGGGACGTACCCGCTCGCTCGGACCCGTCCCGCCGCGCGGGCACGGGTGATCACCGCCCCGACCACTGCGGAAGTCCCGGCTCCGCGGAAAGGACACCCCGTGAATCAACTCCGTGAGTTCTTCGGTCGCACCGAACACCCGCAGCTGAACATTTCCGCCACGGTGTTGGTCGGTGTCGGAGGGGCCGGCCTGCTGGCGTCGAAGGTGATCGCCGCCTTCGCCGACCACGAGCCGGCGTGGGTCATCTGGCTCCACCTGCTCGGCGTGGGAGTGGTCCTCAGCGCGCTGGTTTGGCTGGGCCGTCGCCTGAACCGCCGGCCTGAGGAGGTGGTGCCGCTGGCCCTCTTCCCCTGCGTGCTGACTCTGATGGTGCTCTACGCCTCCACCGCCCAGTGGTTCAGCGTGGGGGCCTACGCCGTCATGGCCCTGGGCCTGCTCCTGCAGGGGATCGGTGAGCGCCGCTCCCGCCGGACTGTCACGGCCGGCGCCCAGGGGTGAAGCCGCGCCCTTCGACGCTGGACCGGATCAGGAGGAGACAGCGCCCGGCCATTCCCGTTCCAGCGCGTTGAGGATGAAGTTGATCTGGGTCTCGAACATCCCGCGGTTCGCCAGGACCTGCATGGGCGAGGCAAACTGTTCCGGCTCACCGGCCGGGGAACCGGTCCCGGGCCTCTCCCGGCGGTACATCCGGAAATTCGCGTGCGCCATCATGGTGACGTAACCGATCATGTCACAGGCGAACATGGCCTGGGCCGTGGTCTTGCCGGCCGCGAGCAGCGGCTCACTCCACCGCTGGAAAAAGTCCGCGAAATGGGACACCGCGGCAGGATCGTTGATCATGACCTTGTCCAGGCCCGGGTAATCCTCGCACAACCGCCAGTACGTGTCCGCCAGGGAATAGAGCAGTTCGCGCCACCCCAGTCCGTGTTCGGGGCCGGTGGTGTTCGTGACGGCGTGGCGGACGCAGGCGTGGACGATGGCGTCCCGGGATTCGAAGAGACGGTAGAGCGCGGCGGCAGCCACCCCCAGGCGTTCCGCCACCTGACTCAGGGTGAACTGGTTGATCCCAATGGCGAATGCGGCTTCGATAACATCCTGCTCGGTGAAGACCGGCTTACGTCCTGGTTTCCTGCTCATTCATCTTAGAATACTGCTCACGGATCCCCGAGCCACCATTGACTCCAATGTTTCTTATATGTGCAGGTCTACAGCACAGAACCAGACCTCGGGGGCAGCCCATTTCCCCTGCCCACGCCCGTTTTATCTGCACGAATGTGCAAGTTAACGCACCTGGGACCGCCCCACCCCCGACAACGAATATTCCTTTCCGCCCACCCCGCCGGGTCGGGGGCACTCCATCCCCAGGTGTCCCCTGCCAGCGCCGCCCGGCTCCGCCCCACCCCGGGACCAGTCAGGCTCCGGCAGGGTCCCAACCATGTTCCTGCGACGGTCAGCGACTACACTGCCAGCAATGACAACCTTCCAGGATCTCGGACTGCCCGCCCCCATCGTGCGCGACCTCAAGCGCCAGGGCATCACCGAGCCCTTCCCCATTCAGGAGGCGGCGATCCCGCCGGCCCTTGACGGCCGTGACGTGCTGGGCCGCGGCCCCACCGGTTCCGGCAAGACCTTCACCTTCGGCCTGCCGATGCTCACCCGCCTGGCCAGCAGCGGCGCCTCCCGGCCCGGCCACCCCCGCGGTCTCGTACTGGTGCCCACCCGCGAACTGGCCGCCCAGGTCAAGGAGCGCCTCGACGATCCGGCCGCCGCAATGGGACTGCGCGTGCTGGAGGTCGTGGGTGGCGTGAACATCAAGCGCAACATCACCTCGCTGGCCGCCCCGGTGGATCTGCTGGTGGCCACGCCCGGGCGTGCCCAGGACCTGATCAACCAGAAGATCCTGAGCTTCAGCGACATCCAGGTCACCGCCCTCGATGAGGCCGACCAGATGGCGGACATGGGCTTTCTGCCGCAGGTCCGCAAACTGATGGACCTCACACCGCAGAACTCCCAGCGTCTCCTGTTCTCCGCCACCCTGGACGGGGACGTGAACAAGCTGGTGGACCGGTACCTCAACGACCCGGTCACCCATTCCACCGCCCCGGTGCAGGCCGCCGTGGACACCATGACCCACTACCGGCTGCTGGTAGGCGGGCGCGAGGAGCGCAACGAGGTCGTTCTGCGCATCGGTGCCAGGGACGGCAAGACCATCATGTTCATGCGCACCAAGCACGGCGTGGACCGACAGGTCAAGAAGCTGCGCCGGGAGGGCATCAACGCCATCGGACTGCACGGCGACAAGGGACAGAGCACCCGCACCAAGGCACTGGCCGGTTTCGCGGACGGTTCCGTCCCGGTGCTGGTGGCCACCGACATCGCCGCCCGCGGCATCGACATCAATGACGTCTCCCTGGTCGTCCACGTCGATCCCCCCGCCGAGCATAAGGCCTACCTGCACCGCGCGGGGCGGACCGCCCGCGCCGGCACCACCGGAACCGTGGTCACCCTCGTGATGGACGAGCAGGCCAAGGAAGTCGGGCAGCTGATGAAGAAGGCGGGGGTGGACGCCCGGGAGGTGAAAGTCACCGCAGACTCTGACACATTGGCTAAGATAACCGGTGCACGCCGCCCCAAGGGAACTCCCATCCAGGAACCCGCTCAGGCCCAGCGGCGCCCGGCGCAGCGCGGACGGCAGCAACCGCACCCGCGCTCGCAGCACTCCCGACGTCCGAAGGCCGGACGCCGACGAACACGGAAAGACGGTCCCACGGCCTAACCACGGCCCACGCTAATGGACATACTCATAGGCATCCTCTCACTGCTGGCCTTCGTGGCACTGACGGGAAGCACCGGACTATTCGTGGCCATCGAGTTCGCGGTCACCGGTCTGGAACGCTCCACCGTCGACAACCACGTCAAGGAGAAGGGCGATCGGAGCGCCCGCGCAGTGCAGAGGGATTTTCAGAACCTCTCCTTCGTGCTGTCCGGCGCCCAGCTGGGCATCACCGTCACCACCCTGGCCACCGGCTTCCTCGCGGAACCGATCCTGTCCCGCTATTTCACCCCCGTGCTGGAACTGGTCGGGCTTTCCGACACCGCGGCCGCCGGCGTCGCCGTGGTGCTCGCCCTGGTCGTCGCCACCTTCCTGTCGATGGTCTTCGGTGAGCTGGTGCCCAAGAACATGGCGATCACCCTGCCGCTGCAGACCGCCCGCGTGGTCACGCACCCGGTGCACTGGTTCAACCTGGTGTTCAAGTGGTTCATCACCCTGATGAACCACTCGGCGAACTTCCTGGTGCGCCGCATGGGCATCGAACCCGCCGATGAACTGGCCTCCGCCCGCTCCGCCCAGGAGCTGGGTGTGCTGGTGCGCAACTCCGCCGAAACCGGTGGCATCGACGCCACCACCGCGCAGGTGCTGGACAAGTCCCTGCGCTTCGGCGACTCCACGGCGGAGGAGTTCATGACCCCGCGCTCGACCATCAACTCCCTCAACGCCGACGCCACCGTCGCCGAGCTGGTGAACCTGGCGCAGGAGACCGGCCACTCCAAATTCCCCGTGGTCAACGGCGACCTCGATGACACGATCGGCATGGTCCACATCAAGGACGCCTTCTCCATCCCCCGCGGCGAACGCCGCAGCTGCACCGTCGGCACCCTCGCTCGCCGGGTACCGTCGATCCCCGCCAGCCTCGACGGGGACGCCGTGCTCAACGCGGTCCGTCTGTCCGGGGCGCAGATGGTACTGGTCGCCGACGAGTACGGCGGCACCGCCGGGCTGGTGACCATCGAGGACGTGGTCGAGGAGATCCTCGGCGACGTCTACGACGAACACGACGACGCCGAGGCCGAACGCGACTTCCAGAAGTTCGGCAGCAGCTGGGAGATCTCCGGGCTGGTCCGGGTGGATGAGCTGACCGAGAAGATCGGCTACGCCGCCCCCGACGGCCCCTTCGAAACCCTTGGTGGGCTCATCATGTCCTGCCTGGGCAAGGTGCCGGACGTCGGCGATGTGGTCCTGCTGCCGGAGACGTCCTCTCCCCTGCGGGATGAATTTGAGACCGGGATCACCGGCCGCTGGATCGCCCGGGTGACCGTGATGGAGGAACGTCGGGTGGACAAGGCCATCCTGACCCCGATCACGCATGCGGAAGCGGAGGACTACCAGTGAACATCATCTCCACGACCCTTCTGATCGTCGGTCTCCTGCTGGCCAACGCCTTCTTCGTCGCCGCCGAGTTCGCCCTGATCTCCTCACGGCGCGACCGCATCTCCTCCCTGATCGAACAGGGCCGGCCCGGGGCCACGAAGGTGCTCTACGCCACCGAACACCTGTCGATCATGCTGGCCGGCGCCCAGTTCGGCATCACGATCTGCTCCCTGGTCCTCGGCAAGGTCGCCGAACCGGCGGTCGCCCACTTCATCGAGGGCCCCTTCCTGGCCGCCGGCGTCCCGGCGGACCTGATCCACCCGATCTCCTTCGTCATCGCCCTGGCGCTGATCACCTTCCTGCACATCCTCTTCGGTGAGATGGTGCCGAAGAACATCGCGATCGCCGGCCCGGAGACGCTGGCGCTCTGGCTCAGTCCCGCCATCATCGGCTGGGTCAAACTGACCGGACCGATCATCGAGTTCCTGAACTGGGTGGCCCGCAAGACGCTGAAGCTCTTCGGCATCGAGCAGAAGGACGAGCTCGACGCGACCGTGGACCAGTATCAGCTGGCCACCATGATCGCGGAATCCCGCTCCGAGGGTCTGCTCGACGCCGAGGAATCCGCCCGGCTGCACAAGGCACTGCACTCGGAGAACCGCAGCCTGCAGGAGGTGCTCATCCCGGCCGAGAAAGTCCGCACCCTCGCCTTCGGCAGAGCGGGCCCGACCATGGGCGAACTGGAGACCGCCGTGGCGGAAACCGGCTTCTCCCGCTTCCCCGTCACCGGCCGGAACAACGCCTACCTGGGCTATATCCACGTCAAGGACATCCTGGACCGGCTGCCCACCGCTGACCTCGACGAGGTGATCCCGCGGGACAAGCTCCGGCCGCTGACCATCGTCGACGGCACCGGCAACCTGGACGACGCGCTGCACGTGATGCGGACACGCTCCGCCCACATGGCACAGGTCCGTGACAAGGGCATCCTGCTCGGACTGATCACGCTGGAGGATCTGATCGAGGAGTACGTGGGAACCGTCTCCGACTGGACCCACGAGAACTGACACGGGTAATTTCTGATAGCTGATGGGCGTTTTAGCTGTTGTGGACTGGCAGGACCGGCGGAACCGGCACCGAACCCGGGCAGAGGGGTTGGTCGCTGACCACCTGGCCCGGCGCAGCCGCGGGGAAAAGCACCCGGTCTTCGACTTCCTCTTCGAGTATTATCCGGTCCGCCCCGCCCACCTGAAACGCTGGCACCCCGGGGTGGGAGTGTGGCTGAGCGGGGAGCCGGAGCACGCCGGTTGGCGGGACTACCACCGCCGCGACGGCCTGGTGGGGGTCGATGCCGCGGCCTTCTGGGAACGTCGCGGCACCACGGCCACCTACATCCGCAACCTGCTGCTCCGGACCGCCACCAATCCGCCGCATTTCGACTGCTTCGGGCTCCACGAGTGGGCGATGGTCTACCACAGCGGCTCCCCGCGCCACGACCTGCCACTGCGACTGGGACGGGCCGGCACCGATGAGGTTGTCGACAGTCACCGGCTCCGCTGCACCCACTTCGACGCCTACCGCTTCTTCACCCCGCCCGCGAAGCCGCTGAACCTGACGGTCCTGGACCGGGAGAGCCAGCCGGACAACGACCAGGCGGGGTGCGTGCACGCGACGATGGACCTGTACAAGTGGGCATCCAAACTCGGCCCACTCGTACCCGGGGAATTGTTCCTGGACACCTTCGAGTTGGCCCGCGATGCCCGAATCCTGGACATGGAGGCCTCTCCCTATGACGTCCGCGACCACGGTTTCGGCGTCGTCGCGATCGAGACCCCCGCCGGCAAGGCGGAGTACGTCGAGCGGCAGCGCGGACTGGCGGAACGCGCGAAGCCGCTGCGCGATCGGCTTGTCAACCTCATTAGTGCCGCGGAACACATTAGACTGCGAAGTTAACCGAAGAAAGGACAGCACCCGTGGGTCGTCATGCTAGCGGCAAGTCCAACTATGCCCTCTCCACCAATGTCATTGTCGCCATCGTGGTGGTGCTCGCGCTGATCGCGGCCGCCACATGGTGGTTCTTCCTGCGTTCCGACGGGGACGGCACGCCCGTCGCCCAGGAACAGGAGGAGTGCAGCCAGGGCGAGCTGACGCTACCGATCGCCGAGCAGCACCCCGGCCTGGCCGAACGCCTGATCAGCGACTTCGCCGGCTCCGATCCGGTGGTGGGCGACCACTGCGTCACCCCCGAGGTCACCGATGACATCTCCCAGGCGGCGGTCTACGTGGCCAGCACGGATGCGGACGCAGACGTGTCGGCCGCCGGGCGGACCGCGGATGGCGACGCCGCCCTGGTGCAGGTGCCGGTCGGCCTGGCCACCACCGACGCGGCGGCGCAGCCGGCGGCCGAGGACGTCACCTACCCGGTCGCCAGCAACGAGGACGCCGCCGTGGTCGCCGCCACCGCCCTGGCCGAGAGCCCGGAGGCCGCCGCCGGGCTGCTCCAGCGCGACAGTGCCCTGACGATTGACGACGCCGTGGCCGACGACGCCCCGGCCATCGCCGTCACCGAGGCCGACCTTCCGGACGGTTATGAGTTCACGCCGCTGGACGCTGCGGCCGAGTACCAGGTGCTCTCCCTGAACAGCACGGATGAGGTGTCGGCGGAACAGGTCAGCTCCGCGGATGCCCTGGTGGCCTTCGCCAGCGAGAACTCCGCCCAGCTGCCCGAGAACACCGTCAGCGCCGCTGATGCCGGGGCAGTGCGCGAGGCCTTCCACAGCGGTACCGGTGTGGCCCCCGAGGAAACGACCACCGACACCGAGCCCCCTGCTGAAGCGGCCCCCGCCGAGGAACCGGCGGACACCCCCGAGGCCGTGGTGGGCGAGCCGGTGGACACCCTCTTCCTGTTGGACACCTCGGGGCAGATGAACTCCGACTTCGGCGACCGCAGCCGCTTCGAGGCCGGCGCCGCCGCCATCTCCCAGGTCGCCCCGCGCCTGGGAGAGACCGGACACGCGTCCTCGCTGTGGAACTACTCCTCCCCGATCAACCCCGGCGTGATGGTCGGATACCGCCAGAACCTGGGCTTCGGCCGGGGCACCGAGGTGGCCAACTCCGTGCAGCTGCTGGGCACCGCCGGGATGCCGCAGACGCGCGAGGCGGTCACCGCCGCCCTGCAGACCGCCACGGACCGCGCCACCGAGTTCAATATTCCCGTCAAGGTGATGGTTATTACCTCCGGAACCGATGACACGATGTCCGACGCCGATTTCCAGGCGGTCCTGGACAATCTCCCGGCCAATGTTCAGTTGTCCGCGTTCCATCTCGGCCCCGGCGAGTTCGATCCGGTACTGAACGCCACCCCGGTGAACAACTACCAGGAGCTGGAGGCGGCGGTGACCCAGTCCCTGGGGCTGTGAGCCACTGCCCCGCTGATCTGCCGCCGAAACTCGCCTGCCGGCCGACGGGAATGCTGATTCCCGTCGGCCGGCGTTGTCGTTTTCCGCCCGCTGCCGAAGACGCGGATTCGCACCGGGTAGCTGTTTGGGAGGGGTATTTAGTAGCACGGTTCTGACGGCCCGATAGCATCTGGATGGCCATCAGATAGCAGAGCTGTCAGGCTCAGAAGGATCTCCAGGAGCTTGGCGTATGATCCAGGTCTGACGGCTTAGTTAACTTCCGACAATGGCAGGGAAGACCCCATCCATGAACGACCCCCAGCCTTTCCTCTTTCGCCAACGCCAGCAGGATCCGCTGTTCCTCGTTTACCGCCGACGCGTGATCCATCGTGGGTCAACTCCCAACGACCCATCCCGTCGTGACGTCATCTGCGCAGCCTTCTGGGAAGAACAGCAGGTCAAGGAACTAGAGAAACAGGCCACGGACCGCGGATACGAACTGTGGTGGGAAACAGTGCCAGTCCACAGTCAGGATTGCTCGGAGCAGCACAATGCCACTGTGTTCGTGGTCTTCGAAGGCGGAATGGCACAGGATAATCCGGATGCTCTGGAATTCTCTGATCCGGTTGGGTTGGCGGTGTATTTCACACGTAATGACGTGGAAGCGGCATTGGAAAGCTACGCTGACTGGGAGTGGGAGGACGTGTGGGAGCTGCCGGTGCCGTGGCAAAGCCCCTTCGCCCTCAACCCATTCACGAAGAAGCGCTCTAGTGGATCACCTGAAGATTACGAATTCACGCTCTAGTAACGGACTCACGCCTGCTCTCTCGTAAAAAGAACAGCATGCAAACGGCCTCTGAAAATGATGGTGCCGCTATCTACTGATCATATAGGTGCTATCTAATCGTCAGAACGGTGCCACTAAAAGCACGTCGCTAACAGTAGCCGCCCCGAGCCGACGGGCACGGGCTTTGACAGCTGACGCTTTCCGTCTCATCCGCACATGGCACGGCCAAACAGAGCCATCATCGGCCGGAAAGCACGCCACGGCCCCTCCTGCTCGTGAGCATGACAGGAGGGGCCGTGGTGGAAACTGATTCAGGCCGGCTGAGGAACCTGGACTAGGAGGTCTTGCGGCTCCGGCGGGCCGCGAGCTCGTCGATGCCGACGACGATGTCATCGGCGTCGACCCGCTCGGACGGGAAGGAGGAGATGGTCCCGGTCAGTTCCTTGACGATGCCCGGCACGGCGATACCGAACACGCCCTGTCCCCCACCCAGCAGGTCGATGACCTCCTCGTTGGAGCGGCACTCGTAGACGGTGGTGCCGTCGGAGACCAGGGTGATCTCCGCCAGATCATTCACACCGTGATCCCGCAGCTTGTCCACCGCCAGGCGGATATTCTGCAGGGAAATGCCGGTGTCCAGCAGCCGCTTCACGATCTTCAGGACGAGAATGTCCCGGAAGGAGTACAGGCGCTGGGAACCGGAACCCTTGGCGCCCCGGATCGAGGGTTTGACCAGATCGGTCCGGGCCCAGTAATCGAGCTGCCGATAGGTGATGCCCGTCACCTGACAGGCGATGGGGACGCGGTAACCGACTTCTTCGTCGGGGCCCAGGTCAAATAATGACTCCTGGATGGCCATGTTTTCGCTCACGAGTGCTACTCCAATGGGAATGGTGGATTACGCCGTTGAAACTATTCTCAGCCAAGGTTAAACCACGGTCAACCCCATCAGGGGCGACACGCCCAAAACGCCACTCCCAAATTCACGCCTAAGAGCGGTTTTGCTCTCCTTCATCCCCGGTTTCACCGGTGTCGTCCTCCGGGTCGAACAGTTCGGATTCGGAGAACCCCAGCGATTCCATGAGCTGGGAGAAGTCGGCATCTGCCTGGGCGTCTCCCGAAGCAGACAC
The DNA here is from genome assembly GCF_050107895.1 of Corynebacterium halotolerans. Classification (GTDB taxonomy): domain Bacteria; phylum Actinomycetota; class Actinomycetes; order Mycobacteriales; family Mycobacteriaceae; genus Corynebacterium; species Corynebacterium halotolerans_B. The sequence continues at coordinate 478,454 of NZ_JBNILW010000001.1, forward strand.
CGAAGCGTCGCTCGATACGTGACCGTCACCGACCTCGTAATTGAAGTACTGCTTGAGGTCGGCATCCGCGGCGAAGAAAGAATTCTGGTTCAACACCTCTTCATCGACGTGAATGTCCAGTTCCAGCAGTCGGGCCAGCAGCACGGCATCGGACGCGCGGGCGTCGATCTCCTCGCCGTCGCGCAGCACGATGCTCGCGATGAAGGTCCCCTGATGGGCGGAGACGAGGTTGATGGTCGCCACCCCGGAGGTCATTCCGTTGAGGGTTTCGGCGAGCAGTTCGTGGGTGGAGGGCCGCCGTGGGGAGTACCCCACCTCCCGGGCCTCCAGCTCGGCTGCGGCAACGGGTGAGATCCACAACGGCAGAATGCGGTTCTGTTCCGCCCAGCGCAACAGTACGCAGGAGAAGCCCTCCGGTCCGGCGGAGTGGACGCCGTGGTACTCGACAGTGATCAGGGTCATGGTGCGATCAGGAATCCAATTCTTCGCGCAGTGAGGTTTTGACCAGGGAAGCGTGCAGCGACACGACGAGGGCGGTCATCTGCTGGGAGAGTTCCTCGGCACGTTGCTTGGCGCCCTCCCCCTTGGACATCGCCACCGGTGCCGCCACCTGACCGATCAGCCCGGCCTGGCGGTGGGCGGTGTTACGCAGCGACTTCAGGTGTCGGATGTCGAAGCCGAATTCCTTCAGCGCCAGAGCGGTGCCCACCACCTGGACATCGTCAGCGGTGAAGTAACCGGCTCCGTCCGGAGTGATGATATTGGCCTCCACCAGCTCGAGCACGCTGTCTTCGGTGGTCTCGGCCTGTTCGGCCACATCCGAGTCGGTGAGCCGGGTGATGACCGGGGCACGGAAGTTCTCCGGGGAGATCATCGGTGCGGCCCGGTTGGCGGAGAGAATGGCGGTCACTGCCCCGGAGTCCATGGCTTCCAGCTGTTCCCGGATGACCTTCAGCGGCAGGTAATTGTCCCGCTGGGTCACCAGGATGTATCGCAGCCGTTCGACATCGCCGTCGGTGAAACGGCGGTATCCGGAGGCGGTGCGCTTCGGGGTGATCAGTCCCTCGGACTCCAGAAAGCGGATCTTGGAGACGGTGACGTCGGGGAACTCGCCCCGGAGTTGCTCCAGAACCACCCCGATCGACATGGTCTTGGCGTTCGACCTGGTCGTTTTACGTACTGCGCTCACGATGACTTTCTCGGGGTAGTCGGGACTGGGACTGAAGCTGTTTTAGAACGGGCCACCGGCGCCCCGCAGGTGCCGGTGGCCCCCACATTACTTGGCGGTGAGGAAAACCAGCCGGAACTTGCCGATCTGGATCTCATCGCCGTTGGCGAGCGCCTGGGAGTTGCGCGGCTCGCGGTTGACGTAGGTGCCGTTGAGCGATCCGACGTCGACGACCTCGAAATCGCCGTCATTGATGCGGAACTCGGCGTGACGGCGGGAGACGGTGACATCATCGAGGAAGATGTCGGCCTCCGGGTGGCGGCCTGCGGTGGTGGTCTGCTGGTCGAGCAGGAACCGGGCACCGGCATTGGGGCCACGCTTGACCACGAGTAGTGCGGCACCCTCGGGGAGGTTGTCCGCACCGGTTGCGGCCGGGGTGCTGGTGGCACCAGCCTCCATTTCCTTGAGCAGGTCGGCACGGAAAACTGAAGTGGTTTCCACCTGCGGCTCAGGGGTACCGGTGTTCTCGCTCATTTCTAACCTCCGGATCGAAGTACGGGTTCAATGATGACAATCATAGCGGCAACCACTGCTTGAGGGGCGCCACTCCTCCCGCTTTGCGGGGTGACGGGCAGAATCGGAATCCTATCGGAAGATATTACCGATACCGCTCAACGCGGAGTTGCCACTGCCCGAAAGTGGGTTGTCGGAGACCATGTACGTCCAGGTCGCCGAGGGTCGGGCCAGACCGTAATCGCCCAGGTGGGCGCCGCTTTCGTCGATGTCGACGCTGCGGAAGGTGGCCACGGCCTTGTCGACGGCCCGTTGGGCCAGCTCCTTGAATTCGCGGACGGCGATGCGGTGGTACTCGTCGATCGGGGTTTCCCGGGCGATCGCCCGCAGGTGGATGGATTCCCGCACGTCGTCCATCAGCCCCAGGTGCTCGCTCCACTCCTGGTCGAGATGGAAGAGCATGATCTCCCGACCGGCCCGGACCTTCGCCGCTTGGGGCAGTTCGGCCAGTTCGCGGGCGCGTTCGGGAGCCAGCTCGGCCAGCTGCTCCCAGGCCCGGTCGGTGTCCAGCAGGCTGTTCCGGCGTTCATCGATGATGTCGCGCTGGTCAGCCAGCAGCTTGTTGTACTTCCAGGTCTGGGCGTGGATCTCCAGCAGCTGCCCCTCGGTGACCCGCTGGCAGTGCTCGATGAAGTCCTGGACCTTGCCGTCCCGGATCTGCCCCGCGTCATCCGGCTGCGCGGTGATCTTCTCCCCGGCGCCGCCGGAGGCCACCACGTCATCCTCCAGGGAGACGAAGAACAGGGACAGACCGGGGTCACCCTGCCGGCCGGCGCGCCCGCGCAACTGGTTGTCCAGCCGGGAGCTGCGGTGCCGGGCGGTGCCGATGACGGCCAGACCACCGAGGGCGGCCACCTCCGCCCGGTCGCGCTCATCCGCACCACCGAGCCGGATGTCCGTGCCACGGCCGGCCATCTGGGTGGACACGGTCACCCGACCCAGGTCGCCGGCCTCGGCGATGATGCGGGCCTCTTCCTCGTCGTTCTTGGCGTTTAACACGTTGACCTCGATGTCGTCGAGCGCCTCGGTCAGGTACTCGGATTCGGCGACGTCGTGGGTGCCCACCAGCACCGGCTGGCCGGTGGCGTGGATGGCACGGATCTCTTCGACGATGGCCCGGTTCTTCTCCCGGGCGGTGGCGTAGATCCGGTCGGCCTCGTCGAACCGCTCCAGCGGGCGGTTCCGGTCGATCACCGAGACCCCGAGGTCGTAGAACTGACGTAGCTGGTCGGTGGCCTCGACCGCCGTGCCGGTCATGCCGCAGACCATCGGGTACCCGCTCATCAGCGCCTGCAGGGTGACCGAATCCAGGATCTTGCCGCCCTCGGTGACATCCAACCCCTCCTTGGCCTCGACCGCCGCCTGCAGACCGTCGGGCCAGCGTTGCAGATCAGCCACCCGCCCCCGGGAGGCGTCGATCAGCTGCACCTTGCCGTCCCGGACCAGGTAGTGGACATCCCGGATCAGCAGCGCCCGGGCGTGCAGGGCCAGGTTGACGTGCACCATGGTGGTGCCCACGTGTTCGGGATCGTGCAGGGCGGGAATCCCGAGTGCCCCGGCCACCCGGTCCGCCCCGGAATCGGTGAGAAAGACATTGCGGCGACCGTCGTCGATCTCGTAGTGCTCGCCCTCCCGCAGGTGGCGCACGATGTCGGTGATCCGGCCGGTGGGAGCGGCCCCGGGCTGGGAACCGGCCAGCACCAGCGGCACCAGCGCCTCGTCGACGAGCACGGAGTCCGCCTCGTCCACCAGGGCGACGTCGGGACGCGCCTGGACCATGTCGGCGCGGTCGGTGACCTGCTTGTCGCGCAGGACGTCGAAGCCGATCTCGTTGACCGGCGCATAGACGACATCCGCGGCGTAGGACCGGCGGCGTTCCTCCGGGCCCAGTGATTCATGCACGGCGGCCACGGTGAGGCCGAAGAACTCCACCAGGGGACGCATCCACTCGGCGTCACGACGCGCCAGGTAGTCGTTCACGGTGATCGAGTGGACGCGCTTGCCCATCAATCCGAAGCCGGTGGCGGCCATGGCGCCGACCAGGGTCTTGCCCTCACCGGTGGCCATCTGAATGACGTCACCCTCCAGCAGCCGCAGCACGGCCTGGGACTGCACCGGATAGGGGGTGAGCCCCAGGGTGCGGGTGGCGGCCACGGAAAGCACCCCCAGAAAGTCCGCCGGATCGCGCAGGGTGCCGTCCGCGACGAGCGTCCGGGCGCGGGCGGCCAGGGCGGCGTCGTCCAGCTCCTGCAGGGTCCCGAGCTGGCTGGTCGCCTTCTCCACGATCGCGCGGCTGCGCTTCTGGTCGCGGCCCGACTTCCCGCCGAGCGCCTTCCAGAACCAGTCCATTCGGGCCACGGTGCTCCCCTTAATACCGACGACATGTGCTCCCCTAGACCTTAGTGGACGGTGAGATCGGACTAGTGTGTCTGGGAGTGCTGCCAGTTTCCGGTGCAACCTGAAAGGTCTCGATTCCAGTGCATTCCGTATCCGTGAAATTACCCTCCAGCCAGGGCACGATGATGGCCGGGACCATCGACACACCGGATTCCCCGCCGGTGGCGTACGCGATGTTCGCCCACTGCTTCACCGGTTCCCGGTTCACCCCCGCCGCGGCCCGGGTGTCCAAGACCCTGACGGAGTTCGGCATCGCGACGCTGCGTTTCGATTTCCCGGGACTGGGACAGTCCGAGGGCGAATTCTCGGAGACGACATTTTCCTCCAACGTCGAGGACATCAAGACCGCCTATGAGTGGATGCGCGCCAACTACGCGGCCCCGCAGCTGCTGGTCGGCCACTCCCTCGGCGGTGCCGCGTCGCTGAAGGCGGCCACGGAGCTGCGCGACCTGAAGGCCGTGGCCACCATCGGCACCCCGTTCGACCCGGCGCACGCCGTCCTGCACTTCGCGGACCGGATCGAGGACGTCGACGAACAAGGCGCCGTCACCGTCGTGCTCGGCGGGCGGGACATCGTGATCTCGCGGGAGTTCCTGGAGGACCTTGCCGACACCAACCCGGAGCTCTACCTGCCGCGACTGCGCAAGCCGCTGCTGCTGGTCCACTCGCCCATCGACGAGACCGTGGGCGTGGATAACGCACAGACCATTTTCCAGGTCACCCGCTACCCCAAGTCGTTGGTCTCCCTGGACCAGGCCGATCACCTGGCCACCCGGGCCGGGGTGGCCCAGCGCGCCGGGCGGTTGATCGGCAACTGGGTCGAGCCCTACCTGGTGCCCGTCAACGAGGCCCCCGACGTGGAGGCGGGTGCCCTGTCGCGTTCCGCCAGGGGCAGCCGCTTCGCCGACACCGTGCACACCCCCGTCGGCCAGCTGACCACGGACCGACCCAAGTCAGAGGGCGGGAAAAACCTCGGCCACTCCTCCGCCGACCTCATCGCCGCGGCTCTGGCGGCCGACGCCTCCCAGGCCATCCGCGACACCGCCCGGAAGGCCCGGATCAAGCTTGATGACGTCGCGGTGACCGTCGTCCCCGAAGACGGCGGCTTCGCCCGCCGCATCACGCTGAACGGGGCGCTTGACGACGCCCAGCGCCGCCAGCTCCTGGCCGCCGTGCGGCCGCTGACCGTGAAGGTGAGGGACGAGAACTGATGTCTACTTCCTACCCTGATTCAAAACGCTGCCCGTGCGGAACCGGCCTGACCTACGGCGAGTGCTGCGGCAGGTACCACGCCGGTGTGACCGCGCCGACCGCCGAAACCCTGATGCGCTCCCGCTTCACCGCCTTCGCGGTAGGTGACAGCGCCTACCTGCTGCGCACCTGGGCTGCCGAGGACCGTCCGGAGACGCTCGAATTGACCGATACCGGAGTGCGGTTCTACCGGCTGGACATCCTGGACGTGGTGGGCGGCGGCCCCCTGGACGAGACCGGTGTGGTGGAGTTCGAGGCCTTCTACAAGGGCGCGGAGAAGGGCTCCCAGCACGAGCGCTCCTCGTTCCGGCGGGTGAACGGCGAGTGGGTCTACGCCGCGGGGGACGTGCGCTGAGCCATTGCCGATCTGGCATGTCAGGGAAGTCACTTCCCCCGTCTGACCAGCTAATTTCAGGTTCCGGCCGACAGTGATGTAATCTGATCCGTGCACCACGGCAGTCAACCTGTGTGGCGCAAACGGACTGTGGCGCAGCTTGGTAGCGCACTACACTGGGGGTGTAGGGGTCGCAGGTTCAAATCCTGTCAGTCCGACAAATTACCAGGTCAGAGGGTGAAAATTCACTCTTTGGTCTGGATTTTTTATGCAAAAACGCTGCTCAGGGCACTTTCAAGAATACCTTCGAGCACACGGAACCGACAAACGCCCGTGCGGAATCCGTGGCAGTTATGGCACGTTTATGGCACGCAATTCCTGGGGATCGACCCGAAAGCTTCCCAGTGGGAGGGTCCAGGCACGCTACACCGGCCCTGACGGTGGCACGCACAAAGCCCCTGACACGTTCCCCGATGAACTATCCGCTCTCGGTTGGCTGGCAGACAAGCGCCGTGAGATTGATCTCGGCATCTGGGCTCCTCCGAGCACCGAACCGGTACGCACCATCCCCACGGTTGGCGAGATGGTCTCGCATTGGCTGAGTCAGTGTGAGGCGGCGGTAGCAACCGGTGAAATGCGGGAAACCTCGTTGGTGACGTACACCAACATCGTAGAAAAGCGGATCACTCCTTACACGGCGTTCACTGGCACTCCTGTGGATGAACTAACCCCTGTGATGGTCTCTCGGTGGTGGCAGTCGATCACAACCGACTTCCCCACTACCCCGGATCGAAACAAGCGGGCCTATTCCAAGCTGAAGTCCGCTATTGCCCTGGCGGTGGAATACGGCTATCTCCAGACCAACCCTGTCCAGGTTCAGGCGGCCCGGAAACGGGCACCCTCCAAGAGGAAGAGCCTCCCCACGACTGCTGAGCTTCAGGCAATCCTGGATCAGGTGGCTGATCGTTTCAAGCTTGGGGTGTGTCTGTGCCTGTTCCACGGTCTTCGGGTCGGTGAGATGCTGGCGCTCCAGGCGAAGCACTTCGAGGCAACCGTCGGCGGTGGCATCGGAATCCGCATCGAGGGCAATCTTCAGCGGGTACCCAACGGACGGGGCGGGGTGATGATGAAGTGGCAACCGCCCAAGACAGAGGCCGGCTACCGGGTGGTGCCGGTGCTGGCTGAGTTCTTGCCCCTGGTGCGTCGGCACCTGAAGACGTTCACCACGGCTCCGGAGGACTATGCCACCACCACAGCTAAGGGGAAGATGATGATGGATACCTCTTTCCGCTCTGTGTTCAACCGTGCCCGGGACAAGGCAAACGTAGATCCCGAGATCACACCGCACTACGGGAGGAACTGGCTTATCACCCGACTGGCTGAAGCTGGTGCCACTCCGAAGGAGATCGGCAGAATCCTCGGGCAGGAGGATGTTTCCACCATCGTCGGGGTCTACATGCGGGTGCGGGAACAGCGTCCCTCGGATCTGATGAAGAAGATCAAGACCCAGGACTAGACCCGGGGCTTCACATTCTTGGTCCTATTGGCTTCCAGGGAGCACGGCATCAGGTTGAACGCGGTGTGTGCCCCTCCCCTCCCCAGGGGAACTACGTGGTCAACGCTGCGGTTCTGGGGCGTCAGCTTCTCCCCTGTCAGGTAGCACTTCAACGGGTCAACCCCGAGGGCTTCCCAGTAGTCCAGGAGATCCTGGGGCTTGATCCGTTCAGCAGGGTTACCGGCCTCCACGGCACGGTGATAGCCCAAATAGAGCTGGTGGTTCAAACGGTAGTGCTTATCGTTCCAATAGCGGTTCTGATCGTATGCTTGCAACCTCTCCTGGTGCTTATGACGATACTCCCGGTCGTATGCTTTTCTCTCCTCGCGGTGGTCGCGGTAGTACTTCGCCATGCGTTCTAGGGTCTGCTCTCTGTTCTGGCTGTAATACTTCGCCTTGTACTCGGGATTCTCAGCACACCACTGCTTAGTGTCGGCATAGTTACATGCCTTGCACTGGCTGTGGAAGCCGTCTCGGTGGCTGCGATTCCGAGGGAAGTCCTCCAGATTCTTCACGGACCGGCACTTCCCACACCGCTTCGCCCCGAGGTCTCGGAGTTCGTCGGCCTTACCAGCCGGGAACCGTTTGCGGCCTGTAGCCTCCATCCAGGCGTTCATCTCCTCGGTCAACGCCTGAAGCTGGTCCCTGGTCGAGCTGCTCTCTGCTTCGGTGGTCGTCATCCTGTCCTTTCATGAATGAGTGAATCCCGGAGCTTGGTTGCTCCGGGGTGTGTCTGTTCTCTTCGGAGGTTGAGTTACTCAGTAGCGGCTTCATGGCCGCATTCTGATTACCCAGATCGCCGCTCTCTCGGCGGCTCTGTGGTGAGTCAGTCAATCCCAGCCCCGAGGCTGGTCTTGGTCGCTCCCTCGGTCCAGCAGCCACCAGCTGCCTGTCCTCGGTCATCGTTCATCTCCAGGGCCCCGAAGGAAGGCCCGTGTAGATCCACTCCCCGAAGGGGGCGAAGCCCCAACAGAGAATAGATATACCGGGGGATCTATAAGGGGGTATCGTATCGAAATATCGACCTTCTGACCAGGGGAAACAGAGGCGACGATACGGACGATATCGGGAAATATCGCCCTAAATATCGTCCTCTCGACGGACGTAAAGCGGGATCTTCCCCTCCCGCTTCACTAGCACCTTGGAGTTCACTCCCGCTCGGAGATCCGCTTTGGCGGTGTTGAATTTGGTTCCGGTGACAGACTCGATCTCACGGGCTACATCGGCAGTGATCCTGCCAGAGGATTTCACAGCGGCATCCCAGACCTTGTCCCTACGCTCTTTTGTAGCGTCGGATCGACTCGGTTTTTCCGGTTCGTTCCCAGGAGCCTCACCTACCAGCGACATACTGAGATCATCGTGAACATCGACGCTCACGGTTCTCGGAGTGTCCAGGTTTCCCTGTGCTATCAGCCGGCGACGGGTGCCGTTCTCTTTCTGAACCTCGACCCTCCAGCGGGCCATAGCCTCCAGCTGGGTGTTGCCCTGCATTCGGTTGCCTCGGTCGCTGTCTCGGTGCGCTGTCGATGCGTGGTGAATCATGACAACCGGAATCTCTAAATCCAGGAACGGCTGAACCTTGTCCTGGACCAGCTTGGCGGTGGCGGCATCCACCGTATCCTTACCATCGGTGAGCCCCTGAAAGTTATCTACGATAACGAGGTCAACAGCCCCGTAACCGGCACGGGCGATAGTGTCTCGGGGAATAACTCCAGATCCTCCGATGTAGTCGATGCCGATTTTCTCCAGGTCCGCCCCGAGGCCTTGGAGCCGATTGGGGTACTCCTGCCGGATATTGGCCTCGGTGCCAACGATCACGATGCTCAGGGGGCGGTCACCCGTGCGGGGTTCAACCCCGAGCACCGGCTCCCCCTTGGACAACGCAGCAGCGACATTAACGGCCAGTGTGGACTTACCGGCTTCGGGCTTGCCATAGAAGAACGTCAAACTAGTGCATACCAGCCCAGGGATAAACCACTCGTCGGCACCACTCATTTTCTCCAGGTAGTCGGCAGCGGTCACGTTGGCCGGCCTGGAAATGAACTCCTCGAACTTTTCGTTCATCTCTTCATCGGTGTATCCGCTCACGCGGTCATGGGTGGTCACTTACTGATCTCCTTACTGATCTGGTCTTTAAGAGCCTGAAGCTCTTCGGTGTTCATAAAGAATTTCCGGGAATGCCCCGGCATCTTCAGGGTGAACTTGTCATCGTTGATCTTGGTCAATCGTGGCTTTGTGGTACTCATTGCTTCCTCTCATGGTTGGTGGTTGATGCTCCGGAGAACGTGAAAATGCCCCGGCTGGTGGGCCGGGGCTAACGACGCGAGTCTTCAATGGAGAGGATCACGGGAACCGCAGCTACGGAAGCCCGACGTTCCTCATCATCCAGGGACATGATCGCTCAGCGGCACGAATTGGCATCTGAGACAGGCTGGAATTACTCCCAATAATTCAAAGCGAATGCCAGTTTCCAAGACTTTCCCGGAAATCTAGTTGCATCGACAGCTAAGCTTGCTTCCACCTCGTCATCAATTCGAAGTCGCTGGAAACGGTTGTCGTCCTCCTCAATCGATACATGCACTACATCGGGAACCGACTCCCTAACGAATGGGCGCAATTCCCCTTCCGAAATTTCTTTTCCATCATCGATTGAAACAATCTTTAAGATCACATGAGGGTTAGGGAATCGCGAAACCCCTTCAACAACCGCAGATACGCTGATGACGCCGGAATCTGTATCGACCTTATCTAATGCGTCAAAGAACGCTTTTGCTTGAGCCGCCCTGAAAAGCAGTTTTCGCGTTCCCATCCGAGGAACTCGCCACTTCAAATCTAAATCCAAGCCGTTGTCAGATAGCGTTTCCATAAAACCCTTAGTTGCGGAAACTACACGCGGTCCGGATCTATCGATGGAACCAGCGTTATCTAAGAAATCCTCTTGTGAATCAGCCGGTGAGGATAGCGCATTGATAAGGTCGATTATCGACTGCTCGACGAGCGGTTCCTCTTCTTCTGCCAACTCTAGTTCGAGCTGCTTGGTATCTTCGGCTGGCCTGTAGTTTGGCGAGAACTTCAAGACAACCGACCCTGGTGCAGGTGATGCATCCAGCATCAACTTCGTGTGTTCCGAGATGGAGGCAGGCAACTTACCACGCTCGCTTTGGACGCCTCGCAAAGAAGCGCCAATAGCAGTAACTAGATTTTGGAACCCATTAAGTACATCACCCGCCGCATTCAAGGAAAGCGAGTGCTGATCAACGCCTTCACCGGTCAGCCTTATTGTACCGTTCGGCTTTGAGATTACACCTGTGGCACCGAGATTGATTTGATGCTGTTCGACGCTGATCCGGTTCAGATCTTGGATATCGACCCAATCGGGAACAGAATCGTTCTCCTCAAGTTCGAGAAGGTAGCGATCGAGATCGAAATCACCATTGGTATCCATTTACGATCACCTCCACATATCCCTGCCTCGGTAGGGTCCAGCTTAAATCCGGTTCGCTTTCCTTTTCTCCCTGCCGCTGTCGTTGCCAGAAATCATCCCAGTAGCCTCGCCACCTGTGGTAATCGTCCGTATCCGGCGTTAATCCCTTAATCGCTGGCTTCCAAACGACCACATAGGGGTCTATTCTTAATCCCCTCCTGTTGGCTAAATCCTTCAGGCCAGGAGCAGTAATCAGTTTCCGCAGCCCCACCGAGTCCTCCGGGATGTTCTCCACCTTTGTTCCGTCGAGGATAAACGTAACGTCTATATCGTCCGGGTGATCCTTTTCAGTGAGGAAGCTGCCGCCAATCCAAGCTGCACGTATTCCAATAGGATCCTTTACGATGTTAATGAGAGATTCAAGCTCATTAACCAACTCATGTCGATGGTCGTTCCAGCATAAACAACCCCTGAATTTTTCAAAATTTTCAAGAACTTTCCTACCGGGGCTGTAGACCGGTGGATATACACCGTACTGATTCGGGACCGATTTCAACGATTTTCCTCAAACTTTATAGTTGTGCAGAGTCGTATCAATGGTAGACCGACTCTCGACAGCTTCGTGAGCAAAGCGTCGGAGATGCCTTCCTCACCAACAGATTATATAGACAGTTTAGAGCACCCTTTTTAGCCAGTTCGCTGGCGTTACCTCGAGAACCTCTGCAACCTGCATCGTTATCCGGCTCTTCACGATTTAGAGTGCGTTGATCCTGGCCTGCAGCTGCCCGGAGTGAATGAGTGACCGCAAGATGTAGTGGTCGAGGTTCTTGAACCCGAGTGCGATGCCGCGCAAGTGCTCGAGCCTGCC
>NZ_JBNILW010000002.1:0-353789 GCF_050107895.1 Corynebacterium halotolerans
TACCGTGACAGGTGTGACCCTGCCACCCGGCATGACCCACCCCCACCACCATCAGGGATGATGCGGGCACGACAAACAAAAAATATGAATGGCACACTATTGAGTTCTCACACAACATCAGCACACCAACCACAACCACCGGAAAAGGCGATCAGATCAGCAGCCTGAAAATTATTGGTCGTCCACCACTTGTTGTCCTACCGCCAATCACAAACCACAGTCACACTGTGTATTCGGGGCGTTGTCGGTCGCGGCGACTCCCATAAAGTTACACACCCACCCACCCCAACCACAAACCCGCAGCTCACACCACCAAAACCACCACCACACCCACACGATGACCAACCGTCAAGCGGTCACCGTCGCGGGGTCCTGGTCCCGTGCGGTCCCGGACTACTTGCGGACCCGGGTGATGTCCGCACCGAGCTTCTGAAGGTTCTCCACGAAGCTCGGGTAGCCACGGTCAATGTGATAGACGTCGTGGATCTCAGACTGGCCGTCCGCCACCAACGCTGCAAGCACCAGGCCGGCACCCGCCCTGATGTCGGAACTCCACACCTGTGTGGAGGAAAGCTGGCTGATTCCCCGGACCACCACGTGATGACCATCGACCTGAGCGTCCGCTCCCAGCCGCTGCATCTCGTCGACGAAGCGGAAGCGGGACTCGAAGACGTTCTCGGTGATCACGCTCATCCCGTCCGCGATGGAGGCGATGCCGATCGCCATGGGCTGTAGATCCGTCGGAAAACCCGGGAAGGGCAGCGTCTGATAGTCCACTGCGTCTGGTCGACGGTCCATCCGGACCCGGAAGCCATTCGCGAAGGTCTCGATGTCAGCACCGGCGACCTTGAGCTTTTCGAGCGGAAGGTGGAGATGTGTCGGCGAGATTCCGCCGACGGTGATGTCCCCCTGGGTGATGGCTGCGGCATAGGCCCATGTCCCGGCGACAATGCGGTCACCGACCACCTCGTGTTCCGTGGGGTGCAGTTCATCCACGCCGTTGATGGTGATGGTGCTGGTGCCGGCTCCCTCAATGCGCGCCCCCATCGAGTTGAGCATGTTGCACAGGTCGATGACCTCAGGCTCCCGGGCCGCGTTGTCGAGCACGGTGGTCCCCGTGGCCAGGACCGCGGCTGTCAGAATGTTCTCGGTGGCACCCACCGAGGGGAAGTCGAGAGCGATGTTTGAGCCGAACAGCTGCTCCGCCTCCGCGACTACCGCACCGTGGTGGATGCGGGTGCTGGCGCCGAGCTTCTCCAAACCTGACTGGTGCATGTCCAACGGTCGGGAACCGATGGCGTCGCCACCCGGGAGCGCGACCACGGCCCTGCCGCACCGCGCGGTCAATGGTCCGAGGACACAGACCGAAGCGCGGAACTGCCGCACGGCGTCGAAGTCGGCGTCGCTCGTCGGTTCGGCCGGAGTGGTGATCCGTACGGTCGGTCCGTCGAGGACGACCTCACAGCCCAGCCCTTCCAGCACCTTCTGCATGAGGGGGACGTCGAGGATCTCCGGACAGTTTGTGAGTGTGGTGGTTCCTTCCGCCAGCAAAGCAGCTGCCATTAACTTGAGCACGCTGTTCTTGGCGCCGCTGACCTTGACCGACCCCTGCAGACGGGCCCCACCTGTTACGAGAAAACTTTCTTTCACAACTCCTCAGCGTAGCCGTTCTCCCCACCCGTTGGTGGGAGCCCGACAGGCGGCGGGCGGAGAAGGCGAAAGGCGGCCGTAGGTACGACCGCCTTTCCAGCTACCTCCCCCTCCGTCAGGGCAGGGCCCCGATGCGCCGGGCTGCGTTGACCGCCTCGTACCGGGTGTGGGCGCCGAGCTTGCGCATGACAGAACGCAGGTAGCTCTTCACCGTCTCCGCACCGATGCCCATTTCCTCGGCGGCCTCGACATTCGTGTGCCCGAGAGCGACGCAGGACAGGACATCGAGCTCACGGGCGGACAGCTTGGTGGTCTGCTTGACCCGAACCGGACTGACCATCTGGTCACACAGGACCTCCAGTTCCTTGCGCAGCGACTCCTCCTCGACCCGGTTGGCCAGCATGCGCAGCTTGGAGTGGGTGGAGCGGACCTGCTCCCACTCAGCACCGTTCATGACCCGCCCCTGCTTGCCACTGCGGCCGTCAGTGCGACGCAACGCGGAGTTGACTGCCAGTTCCTGCTCGAGAGAGCGGGCGGTCATGGTGACCTCTTCAATCACCTTGTCGCCCAGGCGTACCGGGGAGTGCACGCCGACATAGAGGAGACCGCGAATTTCGCGCTGCACGATGACCGGCACGGCGACGATGGAATGCAGCCCCTCGTCCTGGATTGCTCGATCGTACTCGTGGCTGATGGCGTTGGCGCGCGTGTAATCACTGACACCGAAGGGGCGGCGGGTGGCTACGACCCGGCCCCCCACACCGACGTTGGGCTCGATGATCAAGTTATGCAACGCCGGCGTGCGCAGGCCCACCCACTGGGTGATTTGCAGCCGGTTGTCAGCCAACAGACTGGCGTACATGGTCACCGGAATGCCCGTCGCCGTCTTCAGCGAGGTCAATGCCACGCGAATTGCTTCATCATCATCGCTCGTACGCTGGGATTCCACCGTCACCCTCCTGTGGTACACCCGTGTAGGTGTAACCGCAGCTACACCCCATCGGGAGCCAAAATCACTGATCGATGTGAAGTATATAGCTTTATCGGGGGTAATAAAAAACGGGGAGCTGCCGATCTTTCGAAAAGAAATGGCTCGACAGGTACAGATTTCGAGGGGTGGCGAGCCGCCAGAAAAACAGGAAATACGCAGCAGCCATATGTTTCCCAGGTTATTGACAGGTTGAACTGCTAGGTAGGACCATCACTCAATCCACTGCATAAAAGTCGGAAAAATAGTTTTTGGCGCCACACTACTGCCCGAGTCTTCGCCCCGTGGCAGATGCCCTGCGGGAATCAGCGCGACCCCGGGACACACCTCCATGAGCGTTGCCCGTTGGGGGGGCCATCCTGCGGCCACCACGCCAGGACAGGGGACCGGGCCACTCCCGGCGTCGACAAGCCACTCCCCAGGCACCCATCAGTGACACACCATTGGCGGACCAACTCAACCGGCGGAAATCCTGGAGATTGTGGAGCTCCACGTCGCCTTCTTCCGCCGCCCGGCCATCAGTGAGGAGCCTGGCAAACACCTCGCATTCCCGACAGCACGACACTTGCCCCACCGCCCAACCCTTTCAATGACCCGATCAGTCTGCAACTTTCATACCGTGTTGTCTATAGTGGTGTAGTACGATGAACGAGACGGGTGCCACCGATCTATCCGCCCGGAGCCTGATCGAACCGGTTCTTCCTCCGGGAAATCTCGACGGTGACATCCACCCAACTCACAAAGCGGCGTAACGACATAAGGAGCATCGACGAAATGGGCAAGATCTACAGCAACATCACCGAAACCATCGGTGGCACTCCCCTGGTCCGTCTCAACAAGCTGACCGAGGGCCTCAAGGCAGACGTGCTGGTAAAGATTGAATCCTTCAACCCGGCGAACAGTGTCAAGGACCGCATCGGCGCAGCGATCATCGACGCCGCGGAAAAGTCCGGCGAGCTCAAGCCCGGCGGCACCATCGTTGAAGCAACCTCGGGCAACACCGGTATCGCCCTGGCCATGGTGGGTGCTGCGCGTGGCTACAAGGTCATTCTGACCATGCCGGAAACCATGTCCAACGAGCGACGTGTGATGCTCCGCGCCTACGGTGCCGAAATCGTGTTGACCCCGGGCGCCGCCGGCATGCAGGGGGCAAAGGACAAGGCCGACGAGATCGTCAACGAGCAGGAGAACGCGATCCTGGCCCGCCAGTTCGAGAACCCGGCCAACCCGGAGGTCCACCGCAACACCACCGCCGAGGAAATCTGGGCGGACACCGACGGCAAGGTCGACGTCTTCATCTCGGCGTTCGGTACCGGCGGCACCGTCACCGGCGTCGGCCAGGTACTCAAGGAGCGCAACCCGGAGGTGAAGATCTACGCGGTCGAGCCGGAGGCTTCCCCGCTGTTGACCGAAGGCAAGGCAGGCCCCCACAAGATCCAGGGCATCGGCGCCAACTTCATCCCGGAGGTCCTGGACCGCAAGGTTCTCGATGATGTCCTGACCGTGACCAACGAGGACGCCGTCGACTGGTCCCGCAAGCTGGGCGTCGAGGAGGGCATCCTCGGCGGCATCTCCACCGGCGCGAACATCAAGGTCGCCCTCGACCTGGCCAAGAAGCCGGAGAACGAAGGCAAGACCATCGTCACCCTCGTCTGCGACTTCGGTGAGCGTTACGTCTCCACCCTCCTCTACGAGAACATCCGCGACTAATCCTTGCCGCAGGTGGTATCACCACCCGGCTGTCCGCCGGCCCCGGAAATGCTTCCGGGGCCGGCGGCTTTTCACATCCCGGCGCTCATGATGCGCCCTCCGAGGCAAGAACACGACGGAGGCGGCGTTTCCTGCCGGAGATGAATCTAATTTATTCAGTACTGCTCCGCGCCACGTAGTCGCTGGTAGCATTGCTTTACATGTATAGCGTGCTGAAGACCATCCGCGAAGACCTAGCAAATGCCAGGGAGCACGATCCGGCTGCCAGGAGTGACGTGGAAAATGCCATCGTCTACTCTGGCCTGCACGCAATCTGGACACACCGGGTCTGCCATTGGCTGTGGAAACGCAATATCAAGGGTCCGGCCCGCATCCTCGCCCAACTCAATCGTTTCTTCACCGGCATCGAGATTCACCCCGGTGCCACCATCGGACGCCGCTTCTTCATCGACCACGGAATGGGCATCGTCATCGGTGAGACCGCCGAGATTGGTGAGGGCGTAATGCTCTACCACGGAGTGACCCTCGGCGGGCAGGTGCTGACGCAGACCAAGCGCCACCCTACTGTCGGAGACAACGTCACCATCGGCGCCGGCGCCAAGGTACTCGGCCCCATCGTCATCGGCTCCGGGTCCGCCGTGGGCGCGAACGCCGTGGTCACCAAGGATGTGCCCCAAGACCACATCGCCACCGGCATTCCCGCCAAGAACCGGCCGCGCCGCAAGGACGAGAAGATCAAGCTGGTCGATCCGGACTATTACGAGATCTAGTCGCGCCGTACCAGAACCACCCGAAAGACATCCCGCCTGATGGGGTCCGAGCCAGTCTCGGCCCCCATCAGACGGGATGTCTCATTTCTGGGGTGTCCTGCACATTCCGGACCCGCAGCCACTGGTCCTCACCATCCTGCCACGGCGACCTCGATTCCCGGAGCAGACCAGACAACAGGGGCGAGGAATCATTGCCAGGCACAGCGGATGAGCTGCCGAGTGCCACCCCACGACACGGCGAAAAGAACGGCTAGGAAACCATCCCCCGGTATTCAGGGTTCTTGGAGATGAAATGCGTCACCGCAGAACAGCTGGGCACGATCTTCTCCCCAGTTTCAGCGGTGTCATCGAGAGCATACTTAATCAGTGGCGAGGACAGTCCCTGGCCACGGAAGGCAGGATCAATGACGGTGTGGTGGAAATTGCGGACTCCTTCGCGCTCAACGCTGTAATCAGCATGACCGGCGATGGTCCCCTCCACCTCGATGACGTAGCTGCGTCTATCAGGATTATGACTGAAGCTGATGTTCTTCTCGGACAAGCTGTCCTCCCAGTGCTCGAATGGCGAATCGGTGGATTATGGATCCAGTATGCCTGCTGCCACCGCTACCCCGCCAGCACTCCGGAGGTCCTTCACGCCCCGAAAACCGGGGCAAAACAGCCTGTCACCGGCGCTGGCTCCAGAGCTGACGTTCTCTGCCGCAGGAGAGGCCGAACTCCCTGCAGTGACGCTCCAGCGGCCGATGGTGGGCGCTTTCCTGAAGTCTCGGATAGGGAGCGACTCCGAGAGGGAACAGGGACGGGCAGACTGCCTCTGCGCGCACCATATGTTCGCTAGCGCTGATCTCTCAGCTCAACCGGAGAACCCGGTCAACACACCATTCCCGGGGGCGCTCTGCGCTGCTATCAGATACGGAGAAGTCGGGGGCTAAGCACAACAACAAGAAGCGCCCATCTCCGGGAGGAGATGGGCGCTTGCTGTGGCCAGAGCCAGGATCGAACTGGCGACCTTCCACTTTTCAGGCGGACGCTCTACCGACTGAGCTATCTGGCCGGAAATTGTCACTGAAACAATTTCAGCGACCCTGACGGGACTTGAACCCGCGACCTCCGCCGTGACAGGGCGGCGCGCTAACCAACTGCGCCACAGGGCCTCACTGTGTTCGGGGGCTTGCCCCTTGCACGAGATGTAACATTACACAGCGGCTTTGAGTAACAGCAAATCGCCAGGTCAACCCAGTTTTCACACCGGCCCCGAGGGAATCCGACATTCCTGGATGGCCGCTTTCCCCCCACTGCCCCGGCTGTGCGTCACCAAGCCTTGTACTCACCCCGGAAGTGGGAATGCATCCGTGGAGATCAGACGCACACAGACACCACCAGTCCCCATCCCAGTGGGTTCAGTGCCGGGGCAAATAGTCCTGAAAGGAGCTTCTCAGTGACCATCCCCCAGAGACAACAACAGAGGCGCCGAAATTCCAGAAGAATTTCGACGCCTCCATGAGGGCGACCCTGACGGGACTTGAACCCGCGACCTCCGCCGTGACAGGGCGGCGCGCTAACCAACTGCGCCACAGGGCCTCATTCTGTTGTGCAACTCCACAAAAGGAACTGCTGTACTCCCAACGGGATTCGAACCCGTGTCGCCGCCGTGAAAGGGCGGTGTCCTAGGCCCCTAGACGATGGGAGCTCACCGAAATCTCACCGGAAACCCGGCTGCACTCGGCTGTGTAGAAAATATACTTGAGATAGTTGAGAAGAACAAAACGACAGCTCAACCCCAAGTTTCCTCGCAGGTGAAGGAGTTTTCCAGCGCCTGCTCCTGCTATTTCCTTCCCACCTTTGACCGGTATAATCACGGGACACAGGATTTCCCCGGCACTGTGCCAGGGCTGATTTGAAGGCAGGTTTCATGAGCACCACTGACACCACGACCTCCGCCCAGGACACCGTGTCCTCCGGGGAGACCCAGCCGGCGGGACACCATGGCGGACACGGCTACAACAGTGACAAGCCCAAGTACCTCGCCCGGCTGAAGCGCATCGAGGGGCAGACCCGCGGCATCCACCGCATGATTGATGCGGATGAATACTGCATCGATATCCTGACCCAGATCAGCGCCATTAACTCCGCTCTGGAAAATGTCGCCCTGGCTCTCCTCGAGGACCACCTCAATCATTGTGTGGCCAGTGCTGCAGAGGAAGGCGGCCCTGTCGCGGAAGAAAAGCTCGCTGAGGCGGCGAAGGCCATCCGCCGCATGGTGAAATCCTGACCAGCAGGTTGCCGAGTTTTCGGGATCCACTGTCCCAGAAATACTCATGCAAAGTCAGAACTGCCAAGGTAACTTCGAAGATATTGCCGCTGGACATCAGCGGCGACGCACCGAAGCAATGTTCATGCAACAGGAAGTGGTGAAGTTCCATGGGAATCTTCGATAAGGCCAAGGACATGTTGGGAGACGAGCAGAAGACCGATGCTGCGCTCGACAAGGTTGAGCAGTTCGCCAAGAACAAGCTCGGAGAAGACAAGGCCGAGCAGATCTCCAAGGTCCGTGACGCCGTCGACGAGCGGATCGGTGACGGCAGCAAACAGGACCGCGAGCAGCCCCGCCCCGACGAGGGCCAGCACTGACTCTCGCCCTACTGCCACAACATTCCGGGCCGCATGTTCCCGGCATTCTTCTGCCGGGCGTGCGGCCCGCTGCTGTGACGGGGCCAGAAGCCTGGTTTCCCGCTACCTGCCGACGGTGACCGTCCGGCGGGCACGTGCCGCCCACCGGCCATCATGGCGCTCCACCTCAATCGGGTGCTGAAACGCTGTGCTGACCTGCTCCGTGTTGAGGATCTCCTCAGCGGGGCCGGCTGCAGTGATGGTGCCCCCAGAGACGAGCACCGCATGTGAGGTACTGCTCGGTAGCTCCTCTAGGTGGTGGGTCACCAGGACCGAGGTCAGTTCCGGCCGGGTGGCGCTCACCAGGTCCAGGGTGCTCAGGAGCTGTTCCCGGGCGGCCACATCCAGTCCGGTAGAAGGTTCATCGAGCAACAGGAGCTCTGGGTCGCCCGCTAGAGCCCGGGCGATCAGCACCCGACCTCGCTCTCCCTGAGACAGGGTGGGCCAGGTTTCTGCCGCTACCCGGTGCAGTCCCAGTTGCTGCACGAGCTCAGCTGCCAGGTCCTCCTGTTCCGGCGTGGGCGCCCATCGCATCGGCAGATCGATGGTTCCGGTGATTCCGGTCAATATCACCTGCTCGACCGTCAGCGGCGAGCGCAGCCGGTGCCGCGGATTGACGTGGCCGATGCGGCGTCGCAGCGTGGGCATGTCCACTCGGCCGAGACGCTCTCCGAGGATGTCCACCGTTCCCGTGGTGGGAAAGGACTCGGCGCTGCAGAAGCCCATGATCGTGGACTTTCCCGCCCCGTTCGGCCCCAACATCACCCAATGCTCCCCCGATTGCACCGTGAAATTCACATCGTGGAGGATCTGTTTACCGTTGCGGCGGAAGGAGACCTCATTCAAGTCAATGATCTGTGCCATCTATCAGAGGTTACCCGCCGGAACCGCATGGGGCGGCCGGAACGTTCCCTCCCCTGCTGCCTCGGCCGGGTCATTTCCCAGCGAGACGATCCGGTTATCCGCGTCCACGTGCACCACTCGGGGTGCAAAGGCGCGGGCCTGCTCGGTGGGCATCTGCGCATAGGTGATCAGGATAACGGTGTCCCCGATATCGATCTGGTGCGCCGCGGCCCCGTTAATGCCGAGCACGCCGGACCCGCGTTCCCCGGCGATCGTATAGGTCTCCAGCCGGGCACCGTTGGTGACGTCGACGATGGCGACGAGTTCACCGGGCAGGATGTCCGCGGCCTCCAACAGATCAAGGTCGACGGTCACTGAACCGACATAATGCAGATCGGCGTGGGTGACAGTGGCACGATGGATCTTCGACTTGAACATGGAGCGGGTTAGTGCGGGAACGATGCCCATGATGTGTGGAGTCCTTTACGAGGTGACAACAGTGTTCTACCGGGAAGCTTATCCCCCGCCAGCTCTCGGTGGTAGCGACCGAGACAGCCCGGAGCGATATCTTCCGCGTCGTAGAAGACCCTCGCAGCAGAGGTCATGACCCGCTCCCACCGGAGAGAATTCGAAAATGCCATCAGCGTTCCTCCCCGCGTTGCCGGGCAGTAACGCAGTCGTCGGCAGATCGTGGCGCGCCAGCAGGATCACATCAGAGACAGGGACGAGTTGGAAGGCGGTCCCCTCCTTCTGAAGGGAGTGGTGGCGGCGAGGATCACCGCTACATTCTGGGTTTGGGGAGCAAGCGTCGAGCGAAGAAACAGACGCCCGGTACGGGAAGTGACCAGAACATCCGGCACCAACCTCCCGGCCCCGATGGGTGCGGAGCCCAGGGGCCGCGGGAGGGGTACTACCCGGTGACGCCCTCGCCGGGGCTTCCATCCCGGTGACCCGTACACGAAACCCCCGGTCATCGTGACGGTGACCGGGGGTGAGCGTGGGCCCTGCGGGGCTCGAACCCGCGACCTGCGGATTAAAAGTCCGTAGCTCTACCAACTGAGCTAAAGGCCCGGGCCCGGATCATTTCCGGGCCGTACCGCTTCCATGAAACGGCACACTGACATATTAGCGACTGTTCCCGCCGCTGCGTTAATTGCCCCGAGAAATCTGCGGACGAGCCCGAAGCAGGACCCGCTGTCCCCCGGAATCCGGGAGACAGCGGGCCTACGGGGCTGGATGTCGGGGTTTATCCCTTCATTGAACCCTTCTCGATCATGTTGATGTGGAAATCGAAAGCGGTCTTCAGATCGTGCGGGGTCTGCTGGAAGCTCTTCTCTGCCTTCAGCGCCCGCTCGTAGTACTCCTCGAGCAACGGACGGTAGTCCGGGTGAGCAACGGCGATCATCTTGGCCACGCGGTCACGCGGTGCCAGACCACGCAGGTCAGCGAAGCCGTACTCGGTGATGATGACCATGGCGTCGTGTTCGGTGTGGTCGATGTGGGAGGCGAACGGAACAATCGCGGAGATGGCTCCGTCCTTGGCCACGGACGGGGAGATGAAGGTGGAGGCGAAGGCGTTGCGGGTGAAGTCACCGGAACCGCCGATGCCGTTCATGATGCGGGTGCCGTTGACGTGGGTGGAGTTCACGTTGCCGTAGATGTCGGCTTCGATCAGACCGTTGGAGGCGATCAGCCCCATGCGGCGGATGACCTCCGGGCTGTTGGAGATCTGCAGCGGACGCAGCACCAGGTGCTCGCGGTACTTCTTGGCCTCTGCGTTCATCTTCTCGGCGTACTCCGGGGAGAGTGCGAAGGAGGTGGCGGAGGCGACGGTCATCTTGCCGGCGTCAATCAGGTCCAGCATGCCGTCCTGGACGACCTCGGTGTAGGCGGTGATGTTCTCGAACTTGGAGTCGAGCAGACCCGCCATCACGGCGTTGGGGACGTTACCCACACCGGACTGCATGATGTAGCCGTCGTAGCTCAGACGGCCTGCCTGTACCTCGGCCTCGAGGAAGTCGAGGAAGTTTCCGGCGATCTGCTTGGAGACCTCGTCCGGCTCCTTGAAGGGGGAGTTGCGGTCCGGGGCGTCGGTCTCGACGATGGCGACGACCTTATCGGTGTCGATCTGGATGTAGGGGGTACCGATGCGGTCGCCGACGTTGTTGATCGGGATCGGGGTGCGGTTCGGCAGATGCGGGACCTGGTAAATGTCCGCCATGCCCTCCAGATTGAGGGACTGCCAGGAGTTGACCTCGAGGATGATCTTCTTGGCGGAATCCAGGTACTCCAGGTTGTTGCCCACGCCGGAGGACGGGATGAGGTGACCGTGCTCGGTAATGCGGGTGACCTCGACGACGGCGACATCCAACTCGCCGAAGAAGCCCTGCTCCACCTGCAGACCCGAGTGGGACAGGTGGATGTCCTGGTACTTCATCTCCGCAGCGTTGATCTTCTTACGCATGATCGGATCAGACTGGTAGGGCATGCGGTAGTTGATCGCGTCCGCTTCGGCCAGCACACCATCGCAGTCCGGGGCGGTGGAGGCGCCGGTCAGCAGGTTGATCTGGTACTCGTCACCGCGGGCATGGGCCTCCTTGGCCTTGTTCGCGATGGCGGTCGGCAGGGCCTTCGGGTAGGCGGCGCCGGTGAAGCCGGACATGCCGACGGTGTCCCCGTTGTTGATGAACTGGGCGGCCTCATCGGCCGACATCACCTTTCCGGCCAGCTCTGCGCTTGCGATCCTCTCGGACATGTGTTCCTCCTCGTGACGAATCCCCTCACTGTGGGAGCACGGTGAGTGGATTCTCGACTGCTTGTCACGGCCATACCCGGGTGCCGCGGACCCCACCATTGTGGTTGTGTGACCCCGAGCCGCCGCTGTTTAGTTACGTTCCCCACATTAGCTGATTCGACCTCAACTTGTGCCAGAGGGCACATCTTCCCCGTATCGCGAGCAATATCAATAGCGCCCCACCTGCGGCTGTCTTGTCCGAACGCCCCCTGAGGTAGGACAATGGCCCTGTGACTCTGCAGATCGGTTCCCTGTCCCTGAATTCCCCCGTCATCCTCGCGCCGATGGCCGGGGTGACGAACATCGCCTTCCGCACCCTGTGCCGGGAACAGGAGATCGAGAAGACCGGCACCGTCTCCGGTCTCTACGTCTGCGAAATGGTGACGGCCCGAGCCCTCGTCGAGCGCAACGAGAAGACGCTGCACATGACCGCCTTCGCCCCGGACGAGAAGCCGCGCAGCCTGCAGCTGTATACGACCGACCCCAAGTACACCTACGAGGCGGCGAAGATGATCGTGGACGAGAACATGGCCGACCACATCGACATGAACTTCGGTTGTCCCGTCCCCAAGATCACCCGGCGCGGCGGCGGTTCGGCCATCCCCTACAAGCGGCGCCTGTTCGGCAATATCGTGGCCGCTGCGGTCAAGGCCACCGAAGGCACCGACATCCCCGTCACCGTGAAGTTCCGGACGGGCATCGACGACGGGCATCACACCCACCTGGATGCCGGCCGCATCGGTGTCGAGGAGGGTGCGGCCGCCGTCGCACTGCACGCCCGCACCGCTGCCCAGCGATACTCCGGCGCGGCGGACTGGAACGAGATCGCGCGGCTGAAGGAGCACCTCGCCCACACCGGGGTCCCGGTCCTGGGCAACGGCGATATCTTCGCCGCGGAAGACGCGCGCCGGATGATGGCACAGACCGGCTGCGACGGGGTGGTCGTCGGCCGGGGCTGCCTCGGCCGCCCGTGGCTGTTCGCCGAGCTCTCTGCTGCTCTACGTGGCGTTGAGGTGCCGGCGGAACCGACGCTGGGTGAGGTCACCCGCATCATCGTCCGGCACCTGGAGCTGCTGTCCGCCCATGACGGTGAAGAGCGTGCCGCGCGCGATATGCGCAAGCACATGGGCTGGTACCTGCGGGGCTTCCCCGTCGGCGGAGAGGTACGCGCCAGCCTGGCCCGGGTCACCTCCCTGGCGGAACTCAAGGAAGCACTGTCCCCGTGGGCGGACTCCGACGCCCGTGCCGAAGACGCCGAGGGAGCCCGCGGCCGCAAGGGCTCCCCCGCCAAGGTGGCCCTGCCCGACGGCTGGCTCGACGATCCGGAGGACGAGACTGTCCCGGTCGGCGCGGAGCTGATGAACTCAGGCGGATAATTTTCGTCGCCCGGTCCACCTCCGCCCAGGAGCGGCCCCCGTCCGGACCCCTGGAGTAATACGGGTGTGTTAGAGGTTACTTAAACAGCAGGCAGGGCTGTTTCACCCTATAGTTGTACGCATGCGTACCGCCTACCGTGAGCACCTCGACGCCTTCGCACATGATCTCATCATCATGTGCGACATGGTGCGTGACATCATGGCCGGAGCCTCCGACGCCCTGCTACGCGGCTCCCTGGAGTCCGCAGAGGGGGCCCTCTCCCTCGCCGAGGACCTCAATGAAGTCCGGACACGCTGCGATGAGCGGGCCGTGGAACTGCTGGCGCTCGAAGGCCCAGTGGCGCGCGATCTGCGCCAGGTCATCTCCTCGATCTACATCGTCGAGGACTTCGACCGGATGGGGGCACTGGCGATGCACGTCGCCAGGTCCGCCCGGCGCCGCCACCCCGACAAGGCGGTTCCCGCCGCCCTGCTAGGTTACTTCGAGGAATACGCCCGGTTGACCCAGGACATGGCGGAAAAAACCCGAAACCTCCTAATCGACCCGGACGTGGATGTTGCGATGGTCCTGTCTGATGAGGACGACGCAGTAGATGACCTCAACGATCACCTGCTGACCATGTTGACCCAGCGCGAGTGGAAGCACAGCACCCGGGAGGCCGTGGACACCGCGATGCTCAGCCGCTTCTATGAGCGTTACGCCGATCACTGTGTGAACGTCGCCGCCCGCATCGTCTACCTCACCACAGGCCTCATGCCTAAAGAGTATCTGGCCAAGCAGGAACGCGATGAAGCCGAGGCTGATTTCCAGGCCCGTTTCGAGGCTCTGGAACGGCAGTTCTACCGGGGCCCCACCGCCCCACCCGAGAACTAGGGTTTCCGGGCCAGCAGCCGTACCGGAAGCCGGGCCCACCCACCGTTCGGGTGCAGGTTCCGGCTGCCGACGCTCGCTGCCGTACCCCGGCCGTTCCGAGGGGGCGGCAGGATGACGGCGGCGTCGAGAAGCTCAGTGACAAAGGCCCGCAGCTCCAGCATGGACAGTGTGCGGCCGGGACAGGCGTGGGGTCCGGTCCCCCAGACCAGGTTTTCGCCGGCGTGCCCCCGCGGATCAAAGGCTCCGTTGAACACGTCCGGGTCCCGGTTTGCGCCGGTCCAGTGCAGTCTGACCCGCTGACCGGGCGGAAGTTCAACTCCCCCGATCCCTACCGGGCAGGTGGTCACCCGCCGGTTGGCGACGAAGGGACTGTCCAGTCGGAGCAGCTCATCGAGCACCGCCTCAAACTCCTCCTCCGGTGGGCCGGACCGAAGCTGCCCCTGCAGATTCTCGTCATGGGCCAGACCATGGCAGATCACGCCGATGCACAGCGCCATCGAAGTGAGGTCGCCGCCCGTCCAGTTCCGCAGGATCGACACGATCTCACTGAACTCCAGCCGCCGTCCGAGCTGTTCATCCTGGATGAGACGACTGGTCACGTCGTTGAAGTCCCCCGGGTGGGAGAGCCGCGGCTCCGCGACCTCCGCGATGAGGGCGTCGAACTCCCCCGCCACTTCAGCCATCCGGGTCCGGTCCCCGGAACGGGAGGCGGCCATGTTCGACCGCACCCACTCCAGGAGCCGTTCCTCCAGGTGCCGGGGCCAGCCCAGCCACACCATCATCGCCCGCACCGCATACGTGGCCCCGAGGTCGACCACCGCGTCAGGCCGGTCTCCCTCGAGTGCCTCCGCCACCACCTGGCGAGCCACCCGGTGGAAGCCGTCGGTGAAGCGGCGGACCTCCGGAGCTGCGAGATAGGTGTCGATGAGTCCCCGGAATGCAGCGTGCTCCTCCCCGTCCAGACCATTGGGCAGCTGCAGATGCACGGAGACGGCGGAGCTGAAGGTCTCCGGGTCCGTGGCGGCGGCACGGACCTCCGCATGGCCGACGACGATCACTGTGCCGTCCCCGGCGGGGACGACGGGGCAGCCAGCGGCGTGCGCCTCATCGGCGAAGTCCACGGGAGAACGGTCATGGGGATCGGGGGACACGGCGGCAGCCTCCTGCGGGGTGGGACGTTTCGCTCTCGGACCCCACTCTAGGGTGAAGGACGACGAAGGGCCCGAGCACACCGGTACCGGTGTGCTCGGGCCCTCGAGAGGTGGCGCGGATACGCCGGTTGCTTAGCCGAAGCGACCGGAGATGTAGTCCTCGGTCTCCTTCTTGTCCGGGTTCTCGAAGATCTTCCTGGTCGGTCCGAACTCCACGAGCTGCCCCGGCTGGCCGGTCGCTTCAAGGGAGTAGAACGCAGTCTGCTCCGACACGCGGGCCGCCTGCTGCATGTTGTGGGTCACGATCACGATGGTGAAGTCCTCCTTCAGCTCGTGGATCAGGTCCTCCACTGCGAGGGTGGAGATCGGATCCAGCGCGGAGCAGGGCTCATCCATCAGCAGCACCTCGGGCTCGACCGCGATGGCGCGCGCGATGCACAGACGCTGCTGCTGGCCACCGGACAGGCCACCGCCGGGCTTGTCCAGACGGTCCTTGACCTCTTCCCAGAGGTTCGCTCCACGCAGAGAACGCTCAGCGACCTCCCGGAGCTTCTTCTTGTTCTTCTCACCGGACAGCTTCAGACCGGCGACGACGTTGTCCTCGATGGACATGGTCGGGAACGGGTTGGCCTTCTGGAACACCATGCCGATGGTGTTGCGGACGGACACCGGGTCGACGTTCTTGCCGTAGATGTTCTCGCCGTCCAGCAGGACCTCTCCCTGGACGGTGGCGCCCGGGATGACTTCGTGCATCCGGTTCAGGGTGCGCAGCACGGTGGACTTGCCACAACCGGAAGGACCGATGAAGGCGGTGACAGACTGGGCGGGGACCTTCAGGTTGACGTTCTTCACAGCGTGGAAGTCGCCGTAGAAGATATCGACATCATTCAGTTCAAGCTTGGACATCTCTTTACTCCTGGTGGACGTGATGGGTTGCGATGCGAGCGGTGGCTTATTGCTTCACCGAGAAGCGGGCGGAGATGATGCGGGCACCGATGTTGAGCAGCGCGATGATCAGCACCAGGGTCAGGGCCGCGCCCCACAGCTTGTCGAGGACAGCTGCCGAGGTGCCGGCCTTGTACATGTCGAGCATCATCAACGGCAGAGAGGACTGCGGTCCGCCCAGCGGGCTCCAGCTGATGGTCTGTGTCGAACCCACGAGGATCAGCACCGGAGCGGACTCACCCATCACTCGGGCGATCGCCAGCATGATGCCGGTGACAATGCCGGACATGGCGGTCGGGAGCACGATCTTGTAGATCGTCTTCCACTTCGGGACACCCAGGGCATAGGAGGCCTCACGCAGATCCGCGGGCACGACCCGGAGCATTTCCTCGGTGTTCTTGATGACCACCGGAACCATCAGCAGGATCAGCGAGAGCGCCACGGCGAAACCGGAGCGGTTGAAACCGAACATGGTGATCCAGGCCGCGTAGATGAACAGCGCGGCGACGATGGAGGGGACTCCGGAGAGGATGTCCACCATGAAGGTCGTGGTGCGCGCCAGCCGGCCGCCGCGCGAGTACTCCACCAGGTAGATCGCGGTGAAGATGCCGACCGGGATGGAGACCACGGAGGCGATCAGGGTTTGAACGAAGGTACCGATGATCGCGTGCAGGGCACCGCCACCGGCCAGGTGGTACAGGACCCCGCGCTGCGAGGTGGTCCACCACTCGGCGGTCAGGATCGGCTCGAGGCCACGGGAGATCACCGACCACAGAACCCACACCAGCGGGATCAGGGCGATCAGCATTGCGACGTAGACCGCGACTGTGGCCACTGAGTTGGTGGTCTTGCGGGAACGGGAGATGTGGGTGAAGGCAGACTGCCTGCCCAGGGACGGGGTGTCCGGGGACACGGTGTTGACGTTGCTGGTCATGGTTGTCACTCCACCTACTTAACTGTTTTTGGCCACGATCGCACGGGCTGCACCATTGACCAGGAAGGTCAGCAGGAACAGCACCAGACCGGCGGCGATATAAGCGCCGGCGCGAAGGTTGTCGTTGAATTCCGGAGCAGCGTTGGCGATGGCTGTCGCGAAGGTGGTGCCACCGTCGAACAGCGAGCCCCGGAACACGCCGGAGGGAGAAACCACCAGGTACAGGGCCATGGTCTCGCCCAGGGCACGGCCGAGACCCAGCATGGAACCGGAGATGTAGCCGGACAACCCGAAGGGCAGGACCGTCATCCGGACGACCTCCGAGCGGGTGGCGCCGAGGGCCAGGGCCGCCTCCACCTGGCCCTTCGGGGTCTGCACGAACACTTCCCGGGCGGTGGCGGCGATGACCGGAAGAATCATCACGGCCAGCACGACGCCACCGGTGAAGACGTTTCGTCCGGTGTCGAAGGACGGGGAGTTGCTGTAGGTGGCGAACAGGAAGAATCCACCGGCCCATCCGTTCAGCCACTCATAGAAACCGGAGAGTGCCGGGCCGAGGACCTGCCAACCCCAGAGGCCGTACACGATGGACGGCACTGCTGCGAGCATGTCCACCAGGTAACCGAGCGGCTTGACGGCGCGCTGCGGCGCGTAGTTCGAGAGGAAGATCGCGACGCCCAGGGCCACCGGCATGGCGATGATCAGAGCAACAACCGAGATCAGGACAGTCACCGCGAAGAGGTTCGGGATACCGAACGTCATCGCGGAGGTGTCCGAGGTGTCCCACGGGCCCGCGTAGGTCAGGAAGCCCCACAGCCCCCCGGTGTTGTTCATCAGCGACGGAATCGCGCGATAAATCAGGAAGAGGCCGATCGCGGCAATGAACACCGTAATCAGGGTGGCCGAGGCAGTAGCCAGGAACTCGAAGATCCGGTCGCCGGGTCGCTTGACGCCGGCGGTTGGCTTGACGACAGCCGTCTCGCTGCTCTGCCGCGGGGTGATCGTGGCGACTGGATGCGCCTCGACCTCGTTGGCGTTGAGCTCTTCCCGCTCGTCCGCAGTCGGTTTATTGGTAGCCATTAGGCAAGATTCCTTAACGCATATGTGGAAATGACGTTGGTGGCGTCCACGCCCTCAGGCGCGGGCAAGCCCCCGAATGCCTGATAGCGAACGGGGGCGGGGTATACCGGTCCCGCAGAGCGGGACGATACCAGCGAAACGCTCCATGCTGGAGAGCTACTGGATGGCCTCGACTGCCTCGGTCAGGCGGTCGTGGTGGGTGCCGGTCACCGGAATGTAGCCGAGCTCAGCCAGGCTGTCATCCTGGGATTCCAGGGCCACGGTCAGGAAGTCCTTGACCAGGTTCTTGGTCTCCTCGTCGTACCCGGCGGAGCAGACGATCTCATAGGTCGTCAGAACCAGCGGGTAGGCACCCTCGGCGTCGATAGCATACATGGAGTCGGCGTCGACGACCATGTTGTGACCCTCGCCCAGGAACTCCAGGTTGTCCAGGGCGACACCGACGGTCTCCGGGGTCAGCTCGGTCGGGCCATTGCCGAAGTCGATGTTGGCGATGCCCAGACCCTGCTGCTGTGCGAAACCGGCCTCGACGTAGGTGATGGCGCCGTCGACGCTGGAAACCTCGGTGGCGACTCCGTTGGAGCCGTTGGCGCCGGCGCCGACGTCGGTCGGGAACTGCTGGCCCTCGGTGGTCCAGGCGTCGCTATTGGCCCCCAGGAACTTCTGGAAGTTGTCGGAGGTGCCGGACTCATCGGAGCGGTAAATGACGCTGATGTCCTGGTCCGGCAGCTCGACGCCCTCGTTCTCGGCGGCGATGGCCTCGTCGTTCCAGTTGGTGATCTCGCCCAGGAAGATCTGGGCGATGGTCTCGGTGGACAGGTTCAGCTCGTCCACGCCCTCAACGTTGTAGGCGATGGCGACCGGGCCGATGACGAGCGGCAGGTGCCAGGCCTCATTGCCGCCACAGCGCTCGGCGGCCGGCTCAACCTGGTCCTCGGACAGCGGGGAGTCGGAACCGGCGAAGGCAACCTGGCCGGCGACGAAGTTGGTGCGGCCGGAACCGGAACCGGAGGGGTTGTACGCCAGGGAGGCGCCGTCAACGGCCTCCTGGTACTGGATGTTGAAGTAATCCATGGCGTTCTGCTGCGAAGAGGCGCCCTCGGAAACCAGCTCGCCGGTGGTTCCCGACAGTCCCTCGATGGAGCTGGCGTCGGTGGAACCTTCGCCGCCGCCGTTCTCACTCTCAGAGCAGGCGACGAGGGCGAGGGAGCCGGCGGTGACGACACCAAGGAGAGAGGCGGTGCGCTTGAAGTTACGAATCACGGAGAACCTTTCCGGTACGGATTTGCTGGGGTAGTCCGAGCAACGTGGGTAGCCATTGGGCGCCTGCAACACGCCCCCGGGTTACGCCTCGACGCTCGCCGTTGAGCCGTGGTCGTTGCTCACAGCTATAGAAGCTAGAGGCCTTACGTGAACCCTAAGGACCCCTTAAGATGAACACGTCGTTAACTTCAAACGATCTTTTCTGAAACTATGACTCGATTCCGTCACTTTTGGAGACTTCAGTCACGATGGAGCGTATACAGTGTGCTGTTCGGACACCGTGAAACCGGCATTCCGGTAGACCTTCACCGCCGCCTCGTTATCAGCTTCCACATAGAGGATGACCTTCTCCGCGCCACGGCGCTGGAGGTGTTCCAGCCCCAGCTGGAGGATCGGTCCACCCAGTCCCCGACCGCGGTAGGCGGCGGCCAGGCCGACCACGTACACCTCACCGAATGCCGGCGTTTCCTCCGTGTGCCACTTGGTCCAGTGGAAACCCGCCAGCTCGGCGCGCTCCCCGTGGGTGTCCCAGAGAAAGAGAACGTCACGGTCACTGAACCACTCGGCTTCCTGCGCGCGTGCCAACCGTTCCAGGTCCCAGCCCCCCTGCTCGGGATGCCAGGCGAAGGCGTCGTTGTTCGCCTGCAGCCAGTCCCGGTCCACCTTGTCGGTGCCGAACTGCTCCCGGGAGTCGTGGAGGTCCGCGACCTGGAAGCCCTCGGGAACGGAGAATTGTGCGGCGTCGCGCAGCGCCGGTTCCTCGATCTGGAACACCAGGAGCTCCCGGACCGTGTTCAGCTGTTCCTGTGCTGCCAGAGCCCGGGCCCCCGGCAGGTTTCCGTGGGCCCACACCTGCAGTCCCCGGTGGGCCAGCCGCAGTCGGCGGTAGAGCATGGTGCCGACTCCGGAGCGCCGGCGTTCCGGATGCACCACCAGTTCCGCGGTGTCGCCCTCAAGGCCGGCCACCGCCACCATCTCATCGCCGTCGAAGACCACGATGTGCCGGTGCCCCACCCGCGGATCGCTGATCCCCAGGAGGAACTGTTCGGAGAGTGGAGCCACCCCGTCGGCTGCCTCGGCGGCCCGGGCCACGGCCAGGGCCTGCTTCCCCAGTGCCGGATCCTCACTTAGATTTCGCTGCTCAATATTCATGGTTCCGAGGGTAGCCAAGCGTGCCCCATCAGCGGTGCGGCTGATGCATCCGGTAGAGATATAGGGGTGTATCTTCCGCGGAAACTCGTCGTCACCCTCGCCGCTGTCCTCAGTATCGGCGCGGTGCTCTGGTTGGTCGACAGCGTGGTGGCGACTCGGGTGGAGCACCGGATTTCCCAGACAGTGGCCGAGCATTCCCGCCTGGAGACCAACCCCGGCATCTACGTCGCCGGTTTCCCCTATCTGCAGGCCCTGCTGACCAACGAGTTACCGATGGTTTCCGCCGACGCCCTCGACGTCGATGTCCCGGGGATTGGCACGGTCAACGCACGTTCAGAGATCACGGAGCTGGTGGTGGAGCCGAACCAGGTCCTCAGCGGAGACATCATCGGTGCGCCCGCAGAGCTGATCACCCGCACCATCAGCCTGGACGGCGTGGCCCTCGGAAACCTGTTGGGCATGACGGACCTGGACATCGCCAATCCCTACGACATGTCCCCCAGCGGTGGCGGCGTCACCGAGGCCCAGTTCACCGGCACCCCCGAGGCCTTCGACGAGCCGGTCACGGTGGTCGTCACCCTCCGTCTGGACGGCCCGATCTTCCGCATGACTCCGCGCGAGCTCGTGGACGTTCCCGATGGCCGGGAGCAGGAGGTCGCGGCCGCCTTCACCTGGGAGCTGGACACCCGTCAGCTGCCGTTGGCGGGGCAGGCGCAGGCGGTCTACGCCCAGGGCGGTTCCATCTATTTCCGTGCCCAGAAGCGCAACGTGCCGTTGAAAATGGAGGATCTCTCCCCCATCGAGGCCTCCCCCGAGGACAGCCCGGAGGCGGCCGGCGGGGACGGAGCCGAAGATCCCGTAGATGCCGCCGTGGATCTGCTGCGCTAGGAGATCCGGACCAGGTCCCGCAATGTCTCCAGCAGACTGCGCTGGCCGGGCGGTGTGCTCTCCACCGGGGCGAAGACCTCCAACGCATCCATCACGGAGCTCAGGTGCACCCGGGTCAACTCGCCCTCGAATTCGCCGTCGGCCTGGAAGCGCTGCGGTTCCCGGCACACGAGCTCGACCTCGCTGGCGTCGTCGAACTGTAGCGTTCCCTGCTTGATCCACTCCTCGAACCAGAGCTGGTGCCCGATCCCGATCAGGTAGGCCACACTCGCCACACCGCGCAGGCCGCGCAGGTCCGAGAGCCCGAACAGACTCAGCCCCTTGTCGAAGGAGTTGCGGGGATTGGTCACCACCGGAACGGGCCCCAGGAAGGTCCAGGGATTGGTGTTGGACGCCAGCAGGAGGGGTAGATCGCTGAGATGGATGGTTTCACCGCCGGCATCATGCGCGGTGACGTTGACCCGGGGCGGGGTCCGCTGGGCTCTGATCCACGCCTGCGCCGAAACACGCAGGTAGCGCAGCGGGGTGGCGGCGAAGCCCTTGTCCCGGGCGCGGTCCACCCGGGCGATCACCTCGGCGTCGATGCCGAAGCCGGCGTTGACCGCGAACCACCGGTCCTCCCAGGTGCCCAGGCAGATGCTGCGGCGGTAGTCGCCGCGGAGGAGGTCGCACAGCAACTGGGCGGCGGCCACGGGTTCCGCTGGGAAACCGAGCGCACGGGCGAAGACGTTGGCGGAGCCGGTCGGGACCACCGCGACCGCCGGCAGCGTCTTCGCGTCCACGGCCTCCTCCCCCACCGGCCCCAGGAGCCCATTGACCACCTCGTTGACCGTGCCATCGCCCCCGACCGCCAGCACCACGTCGACGTCCGCGCGAGTCAGTCCCGCGCACATCTCCTCGGCGTGGCCCGGGTGGTGGGTGAAGCGGGACAGCAGCTGGAGACCGGGAACCTCACGCAACAGCGGCACGAATCGCCGGAAGAGCTCGTTTGTCTGACTGGTCGAGTTCGGGTTCGCGATCATCAGGACCTTCACAATGGACAGCGTACCGCTGAATCACACCGGGTAACGGTGCTCCACGCAACCCGCCCCCACCAGGATGGCGGCGGCCCCACTAGGATTCAGGGCATGAGTGAAGACAACACCAACCCCTCCGGCGAGTACCCCGTGGACACCCCCGGTGACGCTGCGGCAGCTTCCGGCCCCTCGTCCGAGCCGAACAACCCGAACACCCCGCAGTCCGAGGCATCCGTCAGCGGCAGCGACGCGGTCAACCTGGCCGCGGAGCAGTCCAAGAACACCGCCCACCGCAACATTCCCCTACCCGATGAGCTCCCCATCCCGGACGACACCGCCAACCTGCGGCAGGGCCCGAGCCTGCACGACGGTCTGTTGGCGCTCCTGCCCCTGGTCGGAGTGTGGCGCGGCGAGGGCCAGGCCGACACCGCGGTGGACGGCCAGTACACCTTCGGCCAGCAGATCGTGTTCTCCCACGACGGCGAGAACTACCTGAGCTATGAGTCCCGCATCTGGAAGCTGGACGACAACGGGGAAGCCGTCGGCCCGGACCAGCGCGAGAGCGGATTCTGGCGGATCGACCTCAAGGACGAAATCGAGTTCATCTGCAACCACTCCACCGGCGTGGTGGAGATCTTCTACGGTCAGCCTGTCAACGAACGGGCGTGGGAGCTGGAGGCCGCCTCCACGATGGTCACCGCCTCCGGACCCGACTCCCTCGGCCCCGGCAAGCGGCTGTTCGGTCTGATGCCCAACAACGATCTCGGCTGGGTGGATGAGCGCCTGGTCGACGGCGAGATGCGGCCGCGGATGTCCGCCCAGCTCAAGCGGGTCGCGGGATAACCCACGTCCCGACCGCCGGTTCTCAGGTCTCTAGGGCGGCGGTGATGAGCTGGCGCACCTCAGCCTCGTTGTGCGGTGCCGGCAGCTTGACCTCATTGAGACGGGTCACCCGGGCTGCGATCCGCACCGAGCTCACCAACCACACCGACTCGGCGGTGACGAGATCGTCAACGCCGAGTTCCTTTTCCTTGCATCGCCAGCCGTGCCGCTGCGCGTACTCGAAGAGGGCGGCCTGCGTGGTGCCGGGCAGGATGTCCCCGCCCGGCGGCGGGGTCCGCAACCGGTTTCCCTTCTTCACGATGACCACGGTGGAGGTCGCCCCCTCCAGCACCCGCCCCTCATCCACGTAAATCACGTCGTCGAAACCGTTCTTCCTCGCATAGCGCAGGGCGGCCATGTTCGCGGCGTAGTTCAGGGTCTTCGCACCCACCGTCAGCCAGGGTGCGGGATTACGGGCCGTCTTCTCCCCGATTTCTCCGGTGGTGACCTTTTCCACGCCGGGCAACGCGGCGTCAATGCTGTAGCCCCGGGCCGCGGTCATCACCTTCACGCCCTTCTCCCGTTGCCTCAACTGCTCATCCCCCACTGGCCGGACGGTGATCCAGGCGGAGGGGATTCCGGTGGCTTCCCGCCCGCGTGTCAGGGTCCACCCGCATTTCGCGTCACCGTCATTATCTTCGTACCAGGCGTCCACGGCCTCTGCGGTGGCTTTCCGCCAGACCTGTGCGTCGGGAACCGGCAGCCCCATCAGCTTCGCCGAGGCCACGAAGCGGTCCAGGTGACGTTCCAGATTGGCGGCGCGGCCATTGCGGAGCAACAGGGTCTCGAAGACACCATCTCCCCGGGTCACGGCAGCATCGTCCCAGTACACGAGGGGTAGAGAGGGGTTGTGGCGCCGGGTGGAACCACCGAAGGGTTCGACGACGATGATGACGGGAGAGGCGGGACGATTGGGCATGACATGGATTATCCCCCAAAACTCGGGCTAACATCGAGGTGTGGCTACTGATACACCTGAGCTGAACAACTCGGAGACGACCGGGAACACCGAGACCACCGAGAAAGGCACCGGGTACATTTCCCCGCTGATGTCGCGTCCGGGGGCCGCCGCCGCACAGGGCGGCGCCGCGGCCGTCGATTCCGAAGGAGTCGCGTGGCACTACGGTGCTCCGCTCAATGAACAACGCGCCCTGATGACCACCACCGGCATCGTCGACCGTTCCCACCGGAAGGTCATCAGGGTAGCGGGGGCGGATGCACCGGAGTTCCTGAACAACCTGCTCTCCCAAAAACTGGATGACGTCCCCGACGGCTTCGGCGCTTCCGCGCTCGACCTGGACATCCAGGGGCGGATCCTCCACCATGCCGACGTGGCGTACACGGACGGCGTCTTCTACCTCGACCTGCCAGCCTCCCAGGCCGGCACTTTCCTGGACTTCCTGCAGAAGATGGTCTTCTGGTCCGAAGTCGAGGTCAGCGAAACCGACCTGGGCGTGCTCACCCTCCTCGGCGGAGGGGTGTCACTCCCCGAGGAGCTGTCGCCGGCGTTCATACGGGAGGTGGACTGGCGAGGCCCACAGCGCCGCGACATCGCAGTGGAGCGGGAGCAGTTGGACGCGGCCGTCGACAAGCTGACCGACGCCGGTGCGCAGCTGACGGGGCTGATGGCCTACACGGCCGAGCGGGTCAAGGCCGGCGAGCCGGAAAAGGACACGGACCTCGATGACAAGTCCATCCCCCACGAAGTGCCGCAGTGGATCGGCCGTGATGACCGGCCGGGGGCGGTCCACCTGGAGAAGGGCTGCTACCGCGGCCAGGAGACCGTCGCCCGGGTGGAAAACCTCGGTCGTTCCCCGCGCCTGCTGGTGCTGCTGCAACTGGACGGTTCCGCCCCCCAGGAGCCTGCCACCGGGGAGCAGATCGAGTACGGGGGCCGCAAGGTCGGCCGACTGGGAACGGTGGTGCACGACTGCGACTACGGCCCCATCGCCCTCGGGCTGGTCAAGCGCAGCGCACTCGATGTCGGCGAGCTGAACATCGGGATGGTGGCAGCCGCCGTCGACGCCGCTTCGATCCCCGCCGACGAGGGAGACAAGGCTGGCCGCGCGGCCATCAACAAGTTGCGGGGCCGCTGAGCAACGCCCTCGGAGGGCCTGGGAACCGGATACCCTCACCTCCTCCCAGGCCCACCCCTGACATGGGGTAGGCCGTCCCGTCCCCCGCTATCTGACAACGGGTCCCCAGGGTGGCATGAGACATCGTTGGGGTGGCATTCATGAGCTGTGTTTACCAAGTGCAACGGTCCGCTTCGCCGTGATGGCAAATAGTTTCCGCGGCACTTCATCGCGCCGAAATTTGTCCGACAAGGCCAAGGTCACACGGCCGAGGCGGACTTTTCGCGTCTGAAGGGCTATCCTGTCATCAGGAATACACACGAATGAAAAGCCGATGGGGCATCCGAATTCCCTGGATCGTCCCGTTAACTCCAAGGGGGTCAGGCCATGGGTCGCGGTCGCGCGAAGGCAAAACAGGCCAAGGTTGCTCGTCAGTTGAAGTACAGCACTCCTGAAATGGATCTGGACTCGCTCCAGCGGGAGCTGGCTAGCCAAAAACCTCAGCGTTCCTTTGAGGATGGCCCCGATGATGATGACTATGAGGATCTCGCCGAACGGTACGCGGATTACGCGGACTATGACGATGAGGACTTTGAGGATTATGAGGACCGGCAACGGGCCAATTGATCCCGGCTCACCATCTGGGCTAAACAGCTCGAACTGTACTTGAGCTGTTCACCCGCCGATTTCCCGCCGTTATTCCTGGCGAGCGAAACGGCGGGTGTTTTGTTTCCGTCGTCAACGCGTCCCAGCCCATGTTTGCCGGCTCACCCGCCCCTGGGCGGGCACAACCGGCGGCCGGTCGCCCCGGCCGTAGCCGGGGTGGGTGACGGTCAGTATCCGGGGTGGGTGCCGTCGAGCACGACGCCGGAGTCCTCCCCGTCGCGGGTGTTGCGGACGGTGCCGAGCTCCCAGGCGTCGATGTGGCGGGCGGTCAGCATCGCCAGGGCCCGGTCGCGGTCCTGCGGGGAGACCACCGCGACCATGCCGACCCCCATGTTGAAGGTCTTGTCCATCTCCTCCTGGGGAACCTTGCCCAGGGACTGGATGGTGCGGAAGATCTGCGGCGGGGTCCAGGTGTTGCGGGACATCTCGGCGACAAGCCCCTCGGGGACGATGCGCTCCATGTTGCCGGCCAGGCCGCCACCGGTCACGTGGCAGAAGGTGTGGACCTCGCACTCCGCAGCCAGCGCCAGGCAGTCCTTGGCGTAGATGCGGGTGGGCTCCAGCAGCTCCTCACCCAGGGTGCGCTCGAACTCCTCCATGTAGCCGTCCAGCGGCAGCCCTGCCTTCTCCAGCAGGACGTGGCGGGCCAGGGAGTAGCCGTTGGAGTGCAGACCAGAGGACGCCATGCCGATGATGACGTCGCCGGAGCGGACACGGTCGGGGCCGAGCAGCTCATCCGCCTCGACGACACCGACCGCGGTGGCGGAGATGTCGTAGTCCCCCTCGGCCATCACGCCGGGGTGCTCAGCGGTCTCGCCGCCGAGCAGCGCGGCACCGGCCTGGACACAGCCCTCCGCGATGCCGGACACGATCTCCGCGACATGCTCCGGCACGACCTTGCCGACGGCGATGTAGTCCTGCAGGAACAGCGGCTCGGCGCCGCAGACGACCAGGTCGTCGACGCACATGGCGACCAGGTCGATGCCGATGGTGTCGTGCTTGTCCATCTTCTGGGCGATGACCAGCTTGGTGCCCACACCGTCGGAACCGGCTGCCAGCAGCGGCTCCTTGTACTTGCCGAGGGCGAACAGCCCGGCGAAGCCGCCGAGACCGCCGCGGACCTCGGGACGGGTGGCCTTCTTGGCGAGCGGGGCGAACAGCTCGACCGCGCGATCACCGGCCTCGATGTTGACGCCGGCGGCGGCGTAGGAGACGGATTCGTCGTTCTCGCTCATGGTGGTGTCTTTCTTCTGCTTGTCTGGATATGTCACAACAGCTCTACTTACTCTCGGCGGCAACGGTGCCACCGGACTGCATCTTCGCCACCATCTCCGCGTTCGGGTTACCGGCCGGCAGTCCCAGTGCGTAGTGGCCGTCGAAGCAGGCGGTGCACAGCTCCTCGCTCGCCTGCTCGGTGGCCTCGATCATCTCCTCGATCGAGACGAAGCCCAGCGAATCGGCGCCGATGGCACGGGCGACGGAATCGACGATCTCGGCGTCGTTCTGGAAGTCCCCGGAGTTGGCGATCAGCTCCCCGGGATTGGCGAAGTCGATGCCGTAGAAGCACGGCCACTTCACCGGCGGGGAGGCGATCCGCACGTGCACCTCCGCCGCCCCGGCCTCCCGGAGCATGCGGATGAGTGCGCGCTGGGTGTTGCCGCGGACGATCGAGTCATCGACCACGATCAGCCGCTTGCCCGCGATCACGTGCTTGAGCGGGTTCAGCTTCAACCGGATGCCGAGCTGGCGCAGGGTCTGCGAGGGCTGGATGAAGGTGCGGCCCACATAGGCGTTCTTGACCAGTCCCTGGGCAAAGGGGATGCCGGACTCCTGGGCGTAGCCGACGGCCGCGGGGTTGCCGGACTCCGGCACCGGGATCACGATGTCACCGTCGGCCGGGTATTCGCGGGCCAGGCGCCGACCGATCTCCAGACGGGTGCCGTTGACGTCCCGGCCGCGGATCACGGAGTCCGGGCGTGCCAGATAGACGTACTCGAAGACACAACCCTTGTGGGTGGTCTCGGCGAAGCGCTCGGTGTGCACCCCGGTCTCGTCGATGGCCACCATCTCCCCCGGCTCTATCTCCCGGACGAAAGAGGCTCCCACGATGTCGAGGGCGCAGGTCTCGGAGGCGACGACCCAGCCGCGTTCCAGCCGACCGAGGACCAGCGGTCGGACTCCGTGGGGATCACGGGCGGCGTAGAGGGTGTGTCCGTCGGTGAAGGTCAGGCAGAACGCTCCCCGCATGGTGGGGGCCACGTCCCGGGCGGCCTCGATCACGCTCATTCCCTGGTCCACCCGGTCCGCCAGCAGCGCGGTCATCACCGCGGTGTCGGAGGCCGCCTCCAGGTCGGTGATCAGCTGCTTCCCGACGGCCTCGTCCAGCAGCTCCTGGTAGTTCACCAGGTTGCCGTTGTGCCCGAGGGCGATGTCGGTGCCGTTTTTGGTGGAACGGAACATCGGCTGGACATTTTCCCAGTGGCTGCCACCGGCGGTGGAGTAACGGGTGTGCCCGATGGCCACGTCACCCTGCAGGGCGCTGAGGCTGGACTCGTCAAAAATCTGGGAGACCAGCCCCATGTCCTTGAAGACAATGGTGCGCTCGCCGTCTCCCACAGCGATCCCGGCAGCTTCCTGGCCGCGGTGCTGGAGGGCGAAGAGACCGAAATAAGTGAGTTTGGATACTTCCTCACCAGGGGCCCATACACCGAATACGCCACACTCCTCCCGGGGGGCGGTTTCACCGTGATCGTCCAGATCAACAGCAGGGGTCATGGTTGCTACCTGGGGCTGGTCATTTGATACCACGGCTCCACATCTTAGTCCCTACTGCCGCGGCAAACTAATGAGCGGCAACCACTCCCCCACCTCCCCGGCCCGCGTACCGGAGGATTCCACCCCGACAGCATCAGCCAGCGTCTCCGCTCCGACTACTAGCCGCAGCCATGTCAGCGGATCTGTCTCCACCACATTCGGCGGCGTGCCGCGGGTGTGGCGTGGCCCCTCGATGCACTGGACCGCCACGAACGGGGGTACCCGCAGCTCCACGGAATGACCGGGAGCCAGGTCCTCCAGGGTGCGGGCCGTCAACCGGACGGCGGCTGCCAGCTGCGGCCGCGCGGGCCTCTCATGCTGGTCGGGGGCCAGTATCCAGTCCTGGATTGCCAGGACCGCGGCGCGGGCCGCCGCCGGATCGATCTTCTTCCTCATGCCAGCAACTCTAGGCAACCGGTGAGTGCCGTGACGGTAAGGTGTTGCACATACCCCTCCGCTTAAAGTTTCAACCATCAACTGAGGAAGTCCCCCTTTTAATGACGACTACGACGAAATCGCCAAAGGTGACCCACCGCTTCATGGCGGCGCCCACCGACGTGCTCATGAGTGGCAGCCACGGAATCAGTGGCGGACGGGTCCTGGAGTGGATCGATAAGGCCGCCTACGCCTGTGCCACCCAGTGGTCCGGCACCTACTGCGTGACCGCCTACGTCGGCCACATCCACTTCACCCGGCCGATCCCGTCGGGACACATGGTCGAGGTCCGCGCCCGGGTAGCCATGACCGGCCGCTCCTCCATGCACATCGTCACCGAGGTCCTGTCCGCGGACCCCCGCGTGGGCATCTACTCCCGCGCCTGCGACTGTCTGGTCATCTTCGTGGCCAAGGACACCGCCACCGGCAAGACCCAGGCCGTCCCCTCCTTCGAGCCGGAGAATGAGGAGGAGGCCCGCGTGCTCAACGCCGCGCTCGGCCGCATCGACCTGCGCAAGGCCATCGAGGCGGAGATGGAGAAGCAGACCTACGACGGTCCCTCCGACGCCCCGCGCCTGATCACCCGCTTCCTGGCGAAGCCGACCGACATCAACTGGGGTGGCAAGGTCCACGGCGGCACCGCAATGGAGTGGATCGACGAGGCCGGTGCCG
Organism: Corynebacterium halotolerans; assembly: GCF_050107895.1. Lineage (GTDB taxonomy): Bacteria > Actinomycetota > Actinomycetes > Mycobacteriales > Mycobacteriaceae > Corynebacterium > Corynebacterium halotolerans_B. The sequence continues at coordinate 29,649 of NZ_JBNILW010000002.1, forward strand.
CCTGCACCATGGAGTGGTCCGGTGAGCACACCGTCGCCGTCTACGCGGGCGGCATCCGCTTCTACCAGCCGATCTCGATCGGTGACCTGATCGAGGTCGACGCCCGCATGATGCGCACGGATAAGCGGTCCATGCAGATGTCCATCCACGTCCGCGCCGGTGACGCCCACCGCGGCCGCGACGAGCTGGAGACCGCCATCCACGCCACGGTCTCCTACATCGCGATGGACATCGACGGCAACGCCCTGCCCGCCCGGCAGTTCACGCCGGTCACCGATGAAGACAAACGGCTGGCCGAGCACGCGAACACCCTCCGCGAGCTGCGCTCCGAGTACTCACCCCGACCGTTGATCTCGCCTGCCGCACCGGGGCACGTGGATTAGACCGGACGAACGAAAAGCTCCGGTGTGCGCAGGTGCGCACACCGGAGCTTTTCGTTGCGGGCGTCGAGGTTGTGTGACAGGCCGGATAAACTGCAGTTGTCGATTACTTTCGGCGCCACTTCCCCGCCCACCAGGGGCAGTGCCTTCGACACCGCGCAGCGTGCCTTCGCCAACGGCTGGATCGACCTTGAGGATCTGGACCAGAGGCTGGCACTGATCGCCCACGCGCCGGACGAGGAAACGACGCAGCAGGCAGTGACGGACCTGAAGAGCATGGATAAGCGGGTCACCCGGCAACCGGAAGCGGCTCCGCGACAGCGGCTGCCCGAACGCACCCCCGCCGGGAAGCGGGCCAGAAAGGGCGGACGCACCGCCGCGGACGTGGTGTTCGGGACGCTGTTGCTCGCCTTCGTGAGCAACCTGCTGGTGTGGGGCATCATCGCCGTCACCGAGGGGTCACAGTACTTCTGGCCGGCGTGGATGATGATCCCCTGACCATCGTCGGCGTCGGATGGGGAATTGCCCGCTGGAACCTGCGCGAAGACCGGGACTGAGCGCAGACCACCCGGCACCCAGGGTCAGCGTGCGCACTCCAACGCTGTACCTTGTGCGCAGCTGCGCACAACATCAGCCCCTGCGCACACCCTGAGCTCCAGCGGCAACAATCTTCCCCCGCCTAGGAAGTCTGCACCACGACCATCCAGACAGCCACCTGATGGATGATGGCCGCGATGATCGTGGCAATGTGGAAATGCTCGTGGTATCCCAGACGCCGCGCATTCCGGCCCGGCCACCGGAAGCCGTAGACGAAGGCACCCAGGGTATAGACGATGCCGCCGACCAGCAGGAGCCAGACCACCGCAGTTCCGGCGTTGGACCACAGTTGCGGCAGCAACGGCACGATCAACCAACCGATGACCAGGTACACCACCACCGAGAGCCACCGCGGATGGTTGATCCAGACCAGGTTGAGGATCACCCCGCCCAGCGCCCCGATCCATGCGATGGTCAGCATCCATGCGGCGGTCACCGGCTCCAGGACGATCAGACAGAAGGGGGTGTAGGTCGCGGCGATGAACACCGCGATCGTGGCGTGGTCTGCCCGGCGCCACCAGTCGACGGTCCGCTTCCGGCGCCACGGCCCCAGATGATATGCGGCGGAGACGCCGAACAATACGACCACCCCGACGGCGTAGACCGTGACGCCGAGCGCCTGCCACCACGCAATCGTCATCCAGGCGACGGTGGCGAGAACTGTGCCGCCGATCACGCTGAAGATGGCCGCGAACAGATGGAACCAGCCCCGCGCCGTGGGACGCTCTCCTCGGTCATAGACCCAGTGGGTCAGTTCGACCAAGGGTTCCGCTGCGCCGGGTTCGGTGCCCCGGTCCGCAAATTCTGGATTGCCGCCGCGGGAGGCCGGGTGAGTGGGTTTCATTGCCAAGTTTCTGCCTTCGGTACCGTAACTTACGTTCGCGTAAATTCTACGCCGCGGTGCGCGGCGAACCCAGCTGGTGGTTTACAGCGACTCCGATCCAATTACCGATGGTAGTCCTCCTCGGGTCCCATGGAACGGAGCCTGCACCGCGACGGACACCGGACCTTGGCGAGAGCGCCTACGAACACGACGGGAGCCGGTGGCATTCACCACCGGCTCCCTATTACTGACACAACTGTGTCAGTTACTCCACGACGGAGTTCGCACCGACAGCGTGGCCGAAGAGCCGCGGGAGGGTCCCCTCCCAGGCCTCGCGGAGCTCGGTCAGCGGAACAGTCACCTCACCGCAGGTCAGGTCGCGCCCCTCCGCCACGGTCGCACCGATCTCAGCGACCGGGATGTCCAGCTCGGAGGCCCGGGCCAGCACGTTGTCAGCCTTATCGGCGGTGGTGGCCACCAGCACGCGGGAGGCGGACTCGGAGAACAGCGCCACGAACTGCTCCTCGTAGACGTTGTCCAGGTCCAGCTCGACGCCGCAGTCGGCCCGCACCGCCATCTCGACGACAGCCTGGGCCAGACCACCCTCGGACAGGTCATGCGCGGCGGTGAGATCGGTGTTACCGACGAAGAACTCCGCCAGCTTCATCTCATCGGCCAGGTCGACCTGCGGGGGCATGCCCTGCAGTCCGCCGCCGGAGACCTCCTGCCAGATGGAGCCGCCGAACTCGTCCCTGGTGGTGCCCAGCAGGAAGAGCTTCTCCGGCTCGGCGACGGTGCCCAGGTCATGGCCGATGGCCTGGTGGACATCGTCGATGACGCCGAGGACACCGACCACCGGGGTCGGGAGGATCGGCTCCTCGCCGGTCTGGTTGTAGAAGGAGACGTTGCCCCCGGAGACGGGGATGTTCATCTCCTTCGCACCGTCGGCCAGGCCGTGGACGGCCTCACGGAACTGCCACATCACGTCCGGGTTCTCCGGGGAACCGAAGTTCAGGCAGTTGGTCACGGCGACCGGTCGGGCGCCGGTGACGGCGACGTTGCGGTAGGCCTCGGCCAGCGCCAGGCGGACACCGGTGTTCGGGTCCAGCTTGGTGTAGCGGCCGGATGCGTCGGCGGACACGGCCACACCGCGACCGGTCTCCTCATCGATGCGCAGCACGCCGGAGTCGGAGTTCCGGGCCTTGACGGTGTTGCCGCGCACGTAGTGATCGTACTGCTCGGTGATGAACGCCCGCGAGCACAGCGCCGGGGAGGAGATCATGTCCAGCAGAGCCTGCTTGATCTCGGCCGCACCGGCGGGCTTGGCGACGTCGCCGGCCTGCTGCAGGGCGTCCTGCCACTCCGGGCGCGCCCAGGGGCGCTCGTAGACGGGGCCGTCGTCGATGGTCGACGGCGGTGCGTCGAGCACGATCTCACCGTTATGGGTGACCACGAGGCGGTCTTCCTCGTCGGTGACTTCGCCGATCTCGGCGCAGTTGACGTCCCACTTGGCGCAGATCTCGCGGAACTTGTCCACGTTCTCCGGAGTGACCACGGCGCACATGCGCTCCTGGGACTCAGAAGCCAGGATCTCCGCCGCGGTCATGTGCTCGGCGCGCAACGGCACGGCGTCGAGGTTGACGTGCATGCCACCGTCACCGGCGGCAGCCAGCTCGGAGGTGGCACATGCCAGACCGCCGCCACCCAGGTCCTGGATGCCCACGACCACGCCTGCGTGGTAGAGCTCCAGACAGCACTCGATGAGGACCTTCTCGGCGAAGGGGTCGCCGACCTGGACGGCCGGCAGCTTGCGCTCCGCGCCCTCCTCGAAGGTCTCGGAGGCCAGCACGGACACACCACCGATGCCGTCGAGGCCGGTGCGGGAGCCAAAGAGCATGACCTTGTTGCCGGTGCCGGAAGCGAACGCCAGCTTGAGGTCCTTGACCTTCAGCGTGCCCACGGCCAGGGCGTTGACCAGCGGGTTTCCGGCGTAAGAGTCGTCGAAGACGGTCTCGCCGCCGATGTTGGGCAGGCCGAGGGAGTTGCCGTAGCCGCCGATGCCGGAGACCACGCCGGGCAGTACGCGCTGGGTGTCGGGGTTGTCCGCGGCACCGAAACGCAGCTGGTCCATCACGGCGATGGGGCGGGCGCCCATGGCCATGATGTCGCGGACGATGCCGCCGACGCCGGTGGCCGCGCCCTGGTAGGGCTCGATGTAGGAGGGGTGGTTGTGGGACTCGACGCGGAAGGTCACGGCATTGCCGTCCCCGATGTCGACCACACCGGCGTTCTCGCCGATGCCGGCCAGGATCTTCTCGGCCATCTCCGGGGTGGTGGTCTCCCCGAAGTAGCGCAGGTGCGTCTTGGAGGACTTGTAGGAGCAGTGCTCGGACCACATGACGGAGTAGACGGTCAGCTCGGCGTCCGAGGGACGGCGGCCGAGGATCTCCTTGATGCGCGCGTACTCGTCATCCTTGAGTCCCAGTTCAGCGTAGGGCTGGTCCAGGTCCGGGTCCGCCTGCGCCGCGGCGACGGTGTCGTTGTGAACGGTCATTTTTCCCCTTCTTAAACGTTCGCGGGGGCGTCTACCGCACCCATCGCGGACAGGAACATCTGCAGGCCGTCGGTGGAGGGACCGGTCAGGGTCTCCACGGCGTGCTCCGGATGCGGCATGAGACCGACGACCCGACCGTTGGCCGAGGTGATCCCGGCGATCGCATTGAGCGAGCCGTTGTAGTTGTCGGTGTAGCGGAAGACCACACGGCCCTCACCCTCCAACTCGTCGATGGTCTCCTGGGCGGCCTGGAAGCGGCCTTCACCGTGCTTGGCCGGGACCAGGATCTTCTGGCCGGCCTCATAGCCGGAGGTCCATGCCGTATCGGTGTTCACGACCTCAAGGTAGGTGTCGGTGCAGTGGAAGTGCAGCCCCTCGTTGCGGGTCAGTGCGCCCGGCAGCAGCCCGGCCTCGCTCAGGATCTGGAAGCCGTTGCAGATGCCGAGGACCGGCATCCCCTTCCCGGCCTCGTCGATCACGGTCCGCATCACCGGCGCCAGCGCGGAGATCGCACCGGAACGCAGGTAGTCGCCATAGGAGAAGCCGCCGGGGACGACGACCGCGTCGACGCCCTTCAGGTCGGCGTCGGCGTGCCAGAGGCTCACGGCCTCGGCACCGGCCAGACGGACGGCGCGGGAGGCGTCGACATCGTCAAGCGTGCCGGGGAAGGTGATTACTCCGATCTTTGCGCTCACTGGGTGACCTCAACTCCGACGACCTCGAAATCCTCGATGACGGTGTTCGCCAGGAGGGTTTCGGCCACGCGGGTCAGTTCCGCCTCGCTGACGGAGTCATCGACCTCCAGCTCGAAACGCTTGCCCTGGCGGACGTCCGAGACGCCCTCGACCCCGATGCGGCCCAGGGCGCGGACGACCGCCTGCCCCTGAGGATCCAGGATCTCTGCCTTCGGCATGACATTGACAACTACTCGGGCCACGATGTGCTCCCTTAACAATTCGCCGGATTGTGCCGGTACACAGTCTAGCTTGTGGGTCGTGGTGAACCTATCTACACCAAAGCAAACCCACCCGGAGTGGTTTTGGGCAGGTAATGACGCTTCACCCGCCCGTTAACGGGTGAACCTGAGGACTCGTTGAGCTGTCGCCCGGATGAACTCTTGGGCACCAACGGGAAAAGTTCCAGGGAGATTGATCTGCCCACCCTGCGGAAAACCTGAACGTCACCTAGACCTTTCCTATGTCACCGCTGATTCGGCAGGGAGTCCACCGTCAGCGGATCTGATCGTGCCCTGCGTGGCCCCGGTCGCCTGACATTTTCATTCCGTCCCCACAAAAAGAGAGCAGCATGCAGCACAAGAAAACGGCGCTCCGCGCCCTGGTAGTGGCTGTCGCCGGCGCCACCACCGCCAGCCTGAGTGCCATCCCGACCGCGACCGCGGCCACCGACGGCACCAACGTGGTGATCAACGAGGTCTACGGAGGCGGCGGCAACAGCGGTGCGACCCACCTCAACGACTTCGTCGAACTGTACAACCCCACTGACGAGGACATCGACGTCACCGGCTGGGTCATCGACCAGCAGTCCGCCAAGGGCAACTCCGGTGGATCACTCACCCTGTCCGGCGTGGTGCCCGCCGGCGGCTACTTCCTGATCCAGGGCAGTGCCGGCAACGGCAATGGGGCCGCCCTGCCCTCCCCCGACAATGACGGCGGCTTCAACTTCTCCGGCAGCGGTGCGATCGCCGAGCTCACCGACGCCTCCGGAGCCATCGTGGACCTCGTCGGCTGGGGCGGGGCCACTGGGTCCGAGGGATCGCCGGTCCCACGGACCAGTAATGCCGTCTCCGTCCAGCGCGCCCCCGACGGCGTCGACACCGACGACAACGCCGCTGACTTCGTCACGGCCACGCCGAGCCCGATCAACTCCGGAAATGAATCGGGCGGCACGGACGACAGCGACACCGGTGGCGCCGTCCCAGGCGAGCACGGTGAGATCACCCCGATCGCCGAGATCCAGGGCACCGGCGCCACCACCCCGCTGGACGGCCAGACCGTGACCACCAACGGCGTGGTCACCGCCGTCTACGCCGAGGGCGGCAAGAACGGCTTTTACCTGCAGACCGCCGGCACCGGTGAAGAACCCAAGTCCGCCGGGGACGCCTCCGACGGCATCTTCGTCTACCTCGGCCAGAATCCGACGGCCTATCCGGAGGCCGGCCAGTCGCTGGTGGTCACCGGCGAGGCCGACGAGTACTACGGGGCGACCCAGCTCTCCGCCGGCTTCTTCTCCGAGGCGGAGGAGGACCTGGGTGGCGTCGCCGCCCTGGAGATCGAGACCCTGCCGGCCGATGACGCGGTCCGCGAGGCCCACGAGGGCATGCTGCTCCAACCGACCGGCGGCCACACCGTCACCGACAACTACGAGCTGAACACCTTCGGCACCGTGGAGTTGGCACCGGGCACCCAGGCCTTCCGCCAGGCGACCGACGCCCACGTCCCTGACACTGACCCGGAGTCACCTGCTCAGCAGCTCATGGCGGAGCAGGCCGCGCAGTCCATCACCCTGGACGACGGCCGTACCCGCAACTACCTGCAGACCGACACCCGGACTCCCCTGCCGTGGATCGCCCAGGACGGCGGGCAGACGATCAAGTCACTGCGCACCGGCGATGTGGTGGACTTCCAGAACCCCGTGGTCCTGGACTACTCCTTCGACGCCTGGACCTTCCAGCCCACCGCTCCGGTCACCGGCGACACCGCCGGTGCCGACCTGCCGATCAACTGGGATGACTCCCGCGCGGCCGAGCGGGGCGCGATGGCCGCCGTCGAGGGCGAACACTCGGTGGCCACCTTCAACGTGCTGAACTACTTCACCACGCTGGGTCACACCGAGTCCGGTTGCGGCTACTACGAGGACATCTACGGCGCTCCCGTGGCCACCAACTGGTGCGATGTGCGCGGTGCCTACTCGGAGTCCGCCTTCGATGATCAGCAGACCAAGATCGTCAAGGCCATCAACGAGCTCGACGCCTCCGTGGTCTCCCTCGAGGAGATCGAGAACACCGCCGCCCTCACCGGCGATGTCTCCCGGCGCGACGAGGCCCTCGCCCTGCTGGTCGACGCCCTGAACGCCGCCGCCGGTGCAGACAAGTGGAACTTCGTCCCCTCCCCGGACCAGATCGGCACCGATGAGGATGTCATCCGCAACGCCTTCATCTACCAGCCGGCCGAGGTCCAGGCCGTCGGCGAATCCCGCATCTTCGATGACCAGGCCTTCACCGGCGTGGCCCGCCAGCCGCTGGCCCAGGAGTTCGCTCCGTCCGGCGCCGATCCGTCCGCCGAGGGCACCGACACCTTCGTCGCCGTGACCAACCACTTCAAGTCCAAGGGATCCGTCGTGCAGGGCGACGCCGCCACCGGTGACGGGCAGGGCAACAACCCGAATGTCCGCAACGCGCAGTCCCAGGCGCTGCTGCAGCACCTGAACGATCAGACGGACTGGGCCGACACCCCGGTCTTCATCCTCGGCGACCTCAACTCCTACTCCCGGGAAACCGCGGTGGCCACGCTGCTCACCGGCGGTTTCACCAACATCAACGAGTCCCACGCCGGTGGGCAGGCCACCTACCAGTTCGACGGTCGGTTGGGTTCCCTGGACCACGCGCTCGGCAACGACGCGGCGATGGAGCTGGTCGCCGACGCCGAGGTCTGGGACATCAACGCCGATGAACCCATCGCCTTCGAGTACTCCCGCCGCAACTACAACATCGTCGACTTCCACGACGACTCCCCCTTCCGTTCCTCCGACCATGATCCGGTCAAGGTCGGCCTGAACCTGGCCGCCGCCGGTGAAGCCGGGGTCCCCGGTGAGCCCACGCCGGCCAGCGGCGTGGTTTCCGTGACCGTGGACGACGCCGGCCATCTGCTGGTCGAGTACGCCGACGGCACCGTCATGGATCTCGGCCCGATGCAGGACACGGACGACACCGATGGTCGTGGCATCCAGTCCATCGAGTTGGTCGACGGCGCGCTGGTGGCGACCATGACTGATGGCAGCGTGGTCAACCTCGGCCCGGTCCGCGGCGCTGATGGTACGGACGGTGCGGAAGGCCGGGGTGTTGAATCCCTGGTGGTCAACGACGAGGGCCACCTCATCATCACCTACACCGACGGCGAAACCGCCGATCTCGGCCGCGTCACCGGCGAAGCCGGCGCCGACGGTGCTCCTGGCGACGCTGGTCAGGACGGTCGCGACGGCGAGGACGCCGCGGGCAGCTCCCTGGGCGGCGTTCTCTCGGCACTGCTCGGCGTGGCCGCCGGTGCCCTCGGCATGGTGGGCATCGTCGGCGTGCTGGGGGACTTCTTCCCGCAGGTGCGTCAGCAGATCGAGAATCTGGTGAACAACTTCCGGTAGTCGTCGCCCCAGGGTTGTGCTCCCCGGTCACGATGAGTCGTGGCCGGGGAGCTACTGCGTTCTGAGTCGTTGAGGGTTGCCGGGCACGCTGTCAGCGCGGGCGTAGGGACGCGGATTGCTCTGGCAGGTTCGCGGTGATCTGGTCGTGCAGCTCCACCGCGTCCGGGGCGACTCCGGAGCGGAACCGGCCGATCACCTCACCGCCGGGAGAAACCAGGAACTTCTCGAAGTTCCACTTCACGTCTCCCGACTCACCGTCAGTGTCGTGCGCCAGCCGCAGCTCCTCATAGAGCGGGTGGGCGCCGGCCCCGTTGACGTCCGTCTTGGCCAGCAGCGGGAACGTCACGCCGAAATTGGTGGAGCAGAAGTCCGCGACCTGGGCGTCGGTGCCCGGTTCCTGGCCGCCGAACTGGTTGCACGGCACGCCGAGGACGGAAAAGCCGCGGTCTCCGTACGTGTCCTGGAGCTTCTGGAGTCCGTCATACTGCGGTGTGAAGCCACACTCGGAAGCAGTGTTGACCACCAGGAGCAACGTGCCCCGGAAGTCATCGGTGCTGCCGGTGGAGCCGTCGTTGTAGGTGAGTGCGATGTCGTTGATCGTCGTCATGCCCGCCAGCTTAACGGCGGCGCGGCGGGGTGGGCGGTATCCCGCAGTGCGTGATCAGTTGATCAGGGAACGGTAGTCGCTGGGTTCGGCGCCGGCCTTGACGGCGGCGTTGGCCGCCCTGAGGAAATCCTCGGCGACCTTCTCCGTGAGCAGGTTGCGTCCGGAGATCGACAGGCGGATCGAGTTGCCCTTGGCCGCCCCCCGTTCGGCGGCGCGGATGACATTGCGCCGCCACCATTTGGCGGAACCGTAGCCCTCGCCCACCGACAGGTTACGGGCCCGGTGGAACTCATCCCGGACCAGGTCGTGCAGCCCCTTCGTCGAGGCCGCCAGCCGGAACCCGAAGTCCGGGAGGGCGGCCAACGTACCCGCGGAGAGCTGCCAGCGCGGCGGGGCGAAGATATCGGTGGTGAAGCCGATCTGCGACATCTGACGGGTGGCACCCTTGAGACGCAGTCGGGCCTCATGGCTGCTCAGGTTCGCAAATTCGGCCCGGCGCCCCTGCACCGCCTGATCGAAACCGTTGAGCAGCATGGCTCTGCCGGCCTCCTGCTGCGCCAGCAGAAACTCCCGGACCTTCTTGTCCTTGGCCAGGTGCCAGTTGCCGTCGATATGCGGAGCCACCAGCAGTGACACCGGGATCCGCTGGCCGTCCAGGCTGTCGAGCATGTCCGAGACCGCCGACACGGTTTCATCGAAGATGCTCGAGATCGACACCAGGAGACGGCCATGCATGGGGACGATTATCCCACGCATCCCGGCTGCTGTCGCGCCGAAGCGACCACGGCTGTCCCCGCCCACCCCCTCCGGCCGGTGGGGCATCAATGCTGTGCCGGCGGAAATGCCGGCGCAGCTGTTCCGTGCCCGGACGGTTCATCCGTTCCGGCGGGAGACCGGCGGAGAAGGAGCCAGCGATCCTGACTCACGCGGTCAGTCCCGTGGCCTGGTGAACGGTCCAGGCGTACTCGAAGGCGGTCTGGCGCCACTTGGCGTAACGCCCGGACACCCCACCATGTCCGGCAGACATCTCCGTCTTGAGCAGGAACGTGCCGCCGGTTGCGGTCTCGCGGAGCTTGGCGATCCACTTCGCCGGTTCCACATAGAGCACGCGGGTGTCATTCAGGGAAGTGACCGCGAGGATGTCCGGATAGTTCTGCGCCGCAACATTCTCATAGGGGGTGTAGGAGGCCATGTACTCATAGACGTCCCTGTCATGCAGCGGGTCGCCCCACTCGTCCCACTCGGTGACGGTCAACGGTAGTTCCGGCATGAGCATGGAGGTCAACGGGTCCACGAAGGGCACCACCGCCTGGATGCCGGTGAAGCGGTCCCCAGCCAGGTTCGCCACGGCCCCCACGAGCATGCCGCCGGCGGAACCGCCCTCGGCGACCAGCTTGGCGGGTTCGGTGAGGCCGCGGGCGATCAGGTCATCGGCGACGTCGATGAAGTCGGTGAAGGTGTTCTTCTTGTGGGTCATCTTGCCGTGGTCGTACCAGAGCCGCCCCATCTCCCCGCCACCGCGCACGTGCGCGATGGCGAAGACCATGCCGCGGTCCAGCAGCGAGAGCCGGGCGATGGAGAAGCCGGGGTCCATGCTGGCCTCGTAGGAGCCGTAGCCGTAGAGCAGCATCGGGTTGGGGCCGCTGGTGTCCAGGTCCGCGCGGTGGATGATCGAGACCGGGATCTGCGCGCCGTCGGCGGCCGTGGTCCACAGCCGGTGGGCGACATAGTCCTCCCGGTCATAGCCGCCCAGCACCTTCTGCTCCTTGAGCAGGGTGCGTTTTCCGGTGGCCACCTCATAGTCCAGCAGCCGGGCCGGGGTGGTGAAGGATCCGTAGCTGATGCGGATGACGGGCGCGTCCCACTCCGGGTTCCCCAGGGAACCGGCGGTGTAGAGCTCTTCATCGAAGTCCAGTTCCGAGAACTCTCCGTAGCCGGTCTCCGGCAGGTTCATCACGGCGAGCTTGCCGATCGCCTCCGAACGGTAGGCGGCGACGATGAAGTCCCGGAAGGTGTCCACGCCCTCGATGCGCACGTCATCCCGGTGGGCGATCAGCTCCGTGAGTTCGGTCAGCTTCGGCAGGTCCTCACCGCTCACTGCCGCGCACTCCCCGATCGCCGCGTTCGGCCCGGTGGCGTTGTGGACCACCACCCAGCGGTCCTCGCCGCCAATCACCGCGTGGTCCACCATGTACTCCACGCCCGTCTCCCGCTCCCAGAGGCGGCGGAACTGGCCCGTCGGGTCATCCAGCTCCAGCACCCAGGCCTCGGAGGTGATCTTGGATTCGGAGAAGATCATCAGGTACTTCTCGGAGCGGGTGGTGCCCACACCGGTGTTGAACTTCGCGTCCGGCTCGTGGAAGACCCGGACGTCCTCGGACTGGTCAGTGCCGATCTTGTGCCGCCACACGGAGTCCGGCCGCCAGGCCTCATCCACCAGCTGGTAGAACAGGTAGTCCTCGCCCGCCCAGGTGGCCCCGTAGAAGATCCCCACCAGGCGGTCGGCCAGTAGCTCGCCGGTGGCCAGATCCTTGATCTGCAGGGTGAAGCGCTCGTCGCCCATCGTGTCCACCGAGTAGGCCAGATAGCGCCCGGAGGTGGTCACGCTCGAGGCACCGAGGGAGAAGAACTCGTGTCCCTCGGCCAGTTCATTGAGATCGAGGAGAACCTGCTCCCCGGGCGCCTGCTCCCCCTCCGGGATCACGGGCGGGATCCACGGGTCGTCGGTATGGGAGACCGGGATGCGGCAGGAGATTCCGTAGCTCTTGCCTTCGAGCGTGCGGCCGTAGTACCAGTAGTCGCCGGCGCGGGTGGGCACCGACATGTCGGTCTCCTGCACCCGGGACTTGATCTCGGTGTAGATGTTCTCCCGCAGCTGCGCCAGGTGGGCGGTGTTGGCCTCGGTGTAATCGTTTTCGGCGGTGAGGTAGTCGATCGTCTCCGGTGACGTCTTGTCCCGCAGCCATTCATAATCGTCCACGAAGTCGATGCCGTGGTGGGTGCGGGTGACGGGGTGTTTCGGGGCGACCGGCGGAGTGACTTCCGGGGTGCCGGGATTCTGGTTCAGCTCATCTGGGGACATGTCTTCCGATGCTAACCGCCGGGGCGGACATCGGTTGCGCTCACCCGCTCATCGCGACCGCGCGAGCCCTGCCGGGCGTTCCCTGCCCCGTTTAACCACCGGTGTCAGCGTGGGGGCGAACCACCACCGGGGGACCCCACGGCGGTGTTGAGCTGAAGCCGGTTTAGACGCAGCTGCCGAGCCAGTCGGCGAACTTCTTGCCGGAGATCCGCTCGTAGGCCTCCACATAACGTTCGCGGGTGGCTTCGACGACGGAGCCCGGCAGCGCCGGCGGCGGAGTATCGGAGCTCTTGTCCCAACCGGACTTCGGGCCGGTCAGCCAGTTACGCACGTACTGCTTGTCGAAACTGGGCTGGACCTTGCCCTCCTCGTAGGTCTCGGCCGGCCAGTAGCGGGAGGAGTCCGGGGTCAGCACCTCATCGGCGAGCACCAGCGTGCCGTCCTCGTCCAGCCCGAACTCGAACTTGGTGTCGGCGAGGATCACGCCCTTGTCCTCCGCCATCTTCGCGGCCTCGGAATAGATGCGCAGGGTGGTCTCGCGCAGTTCCTCTGCCCGGGCCTGGCCGAGCTTGTCGACGACGACGTCAAAGGAGACGTTTTCATCGTGGTCGCCCTGCTCCGCCTTCGTGGCCGGAGTGAAGATCGGTTCGGCCAGCTTCGAGGCCTCGGTCAGGCCGGCGGGCAGCTCGATGCCGCAGACGGTACCCTGCTCGCGGTACTCGACCAGTCCGGAGCCGGTGAGATAGCCGCGGGCGACGCACTCGAAAGGCAGCATCTTCAGCTTCTTGCACACCAGTGCGCGCCCGAGGACCTCCTCCGGGATCCGCGGATCGTCGACGGGTCCGGCGAGGTGGTTCGGCATACCCAGAACATCAAAGAAATAGACGCTCATCGCGGTGAGGATGCGGCCCTTGTCCGGAATTTCCGTGTCGAGGATGTGGTCGTAGGCCGAGATCCGATCCGAGACGACCATGAGCAGGGTCTCATCATCGATCTCATAGATTTCTCGCACTTTACCGGCGGAAAGGTGCTGGTAATCAGACAATTCTGGACGCATGGGAAGAAAGTTTAGCCCTCCCCTCCCGGTTCCGCGAACTCGCGGTTCCCCCTCCTGCGCGCGCCGCGCGGAGAGGCGTTTCCCGGCACCCGGGGACCGGCCGCCTCGGCGGCATTCCCCTTCCTGACCTCCCGAAACCCCTCCCTCTCAGGAGGTTCCACCATCGCGGACGGGGGTCTGCGGCAGCGTGCTAACCTCCGGGTGTTCGTGCTGGCCAGCGCGTGGTTCGTCAGGGCACGTCATCGTCCAGCGTTCGTCACCGCCCACCGTTCGTCATCGTCCACCGTCCCGGAAGGAAGGACCAGGCGTACCAGTCTGCTGGACACGGCCACGATGTTGGTGGTCGTCGGGGGTCTGCTGATCGCCACCGCCGACTCACCCGCCTCGTTTCTCGCGGTGGTCGGCTACCTCTGCGTCGCCCTGTCGCTGGTGTCGGCGGTCACCGGTTTTCGCTCGCGCCGGGACACGGGGCGTCCACTCCCGCTGGACCCCGCCGAGCGGGACAAACTCCGTGTCACCCGGGAGCAGGATGGCCTGGTCACTGCGGTGCGTCAGTTGCGGTCGGCCCACCCGCAGCTGGGGCTGGTCGAGGCGAAACAGCTCGTGGACGGGCTCTAGATGCAGCCACCCCGGTGGGGTCCAGATGCAGCCACCCCGGTGGGGTCCAGATGCGGATCCCACCGGGGTGTTCCCGTCTCCGTGTTTTCGGTGCCGCCTACAGAATCTCCTCCGGGGCGTAGCGTGCCGCCTCCGGGTGGTTGTTGACGAGGTCCTGGATCTTGACCAGGACGCGGGAGACCTGGGATTCAGCGGCGCCGATAAAGGCCTTCTTGTCCGCCAGGGCACGGTCCAGGTCCGCCTTGCCCAGCGGCAGCCGGTCATCCGCGGCCAAGCGTTCCACCAGGTCCTGCTCGCCGCCGTTCTCACGCATGTTCAGGGCGACAGCCACCGCGTTCTCCTTGATCACCTCGTGGGCGGTCTCCCGGCCGACCCCGGCGCGCACCGCGGCCATGAGGATGCGGGTGGTGGCCAGGAAGGGCAGGTAACGCTCCAGCTCCCGGTCGATCATGGCGGGGAAGGCGCCGAACTCGTCGAGGACGGTGAGGAAGGTCTCGAACATGCCGTCGATGGCGAAGAAGGCGTCGGGCAGGGCCACCCGGCGAATGACGGAGCAGAAGACGTCGCCTTCATTCCACTGCTGGCCGGACAGGTCAGCGACCATGGTCAGGTAGCCGCGCAGGATCACCTGCAGGCCACCGACCCGCTCACAGGAGCGGGCGTTCATCTTGTGCGGCATCGCCGATGAGCCGACCTGACCCTCCTTGAAGCCCTCCGTGACGGTCTCATTGCCCGCCATCAGACGGATCGTGTGGGAGAGCGAGGAGGGGCCGGCGCCGAGCTGGACGAGCGCGGAGACGGCGTCGAAGTCCAGGGAACGGGGGTAGATCTGGCCGACGGAGTCGAAGGTCCGGGTGAATCCGAGGTGGTCCGCGATGGAGGTCTCCAGGGAGGCCAGCTTGGACTCGTTGCCGTCCATCAGGTCGAGCATGTCCTGGCTGGTGCCCATGGGTCCCTTGATGCCACGCAGCGGGTAGCGGGAGAGCAGGTTCTCCACCCGTTCGACACCGACGAGCATCTCATCGGCTGCAGAGGCGAAGCGCTTACCCAGGGTGGTGGCCTGGGCGGCCACGTTGTGGGAGCGGCCGGCCATGACGGTGTGCTGGTAGTCCCGGGCGTGCTCGCCGAGCCGGGCGATGACGGCGACGGCCTTGTCACGGATCAGCTCCAGGGAGCGGAAGATCTGCAGCTGCTCGACGTTTTCGGTGAGGTCACGGGAGGTCATGCCCTTGTGGATGTGCTCGTGCCCGGCCAGCGCATTGAATTCCTCGATGCGTGCCTTCACATCATGCCGGGTGATCTTCTCCCGCTCGGCGATGGAGCCCAGGTCCACCTGGTCGGTGACCTTCTCGTACGCCGCGATCGCCTCGGCGGGGATCTCCACCCCCAGACCCCTCTGGGCCTTCATCACGGCGATCCAGAGCTGGCGCTCCAGGACGATCTTCGCCTCGGGGCTCCAGAGTTCGGCCAGGAGCGGGGAGGCGTAACGGGAGGACAGGACATTCGCGATCTTCTTTTTCTCAGCCACGTTGCCCATTATCGCATTAGCGGGGCGGTCCCTCCCCCGTCACCGGCTGCATGGCCAGAAATTCCAGACGCGGGTCGAGGTCCCGCCCGGCGATTTCGCTGCGCGAGTAGACCTTGGTTTGGCAGGGTGACTCCGCCCGTAGCGGGGAGCAGGACGGCCTTGGTGGCCGGGACGTACTGGTCGAGCAGGTCGAGGAAGTGCTTGAACAGTCCCGTGTAGGAACCACGGAAGACGGGGCGCCCGTCACCTTGAGGTCCACGGTTTCCACGGCCCGCAGCTTCGCTTCAACCTCCGGGCCGATCTCCTCGCGGTTCAGCGTATTGGTGAAGCCCGCCATCGCGGGCCGCCACGGCGACCCGCGATGGCGACATCGTGCTGTTTCCGCAGCCGGTCGCGATCAGCTCCAGCAGTGCCCCGGTCTTCCCTCGGGTGCTGTAGCTGCCGTTGACGGTGGTGGTGCCTGGCGTACGTCCCAGTGCTTCTCCTAGTTCCCCCGGACCGCGCCGGAGTCGGGCGAGGGGGCGGCGTCGTCACGTGCGGGGGCACCGTTCCCGTCGAGGACGGCCCAGACCTTGGGCGGCGCCTCCGTCCCAGCGGTTCGATGGCCGTCAGGGAGCTCCCTGGCAACGTCTCACCGGTGCAGTCACCGACTTTCCAGCGTTCCGGCCAGGTGGTGAGGGCGGCGAGCACCACGTCGGAGATATCGTCCCCCTGCTCCTTCAGTTTCGGGTAGCGCAGGCGTGGTGGGCCGATGACCCGGACAATGATGGCGTTCCACCGTTTCCCGAGCAGATGCATCGCCGCCACGAAAGACGTGCGGACCGGGGTAACGTGTCCGCTCCGGACCGAATCGCTCGTGACAGCAAAAGAGCACGGTCACCCTGTTTTCAGAGCAGCCGTGCCAGGTCGGGAGGACCAGTTCAGCCCTTGAGGTACTCCCCGAGGCGACGGCATGCCTCCCGGGTGTCCGCTGCGGTGGCGCAGAGCGAGAAACGCACCCACTCATGGCCGTGGTGGGGGTCGAAGTCCACGCCCGGGGCCACCGCGACCCCGATCTCCTCGACCAGCTCCAGTGCCCAGGCCTCGGAGTTCTGCGTGTGCTCACCCACGTGCACCCACATGTACAGGCCGCCGTCGGGCTCGGCGAAGGTGCCCAGCCCGATCCTCGGCAGCTCCTCGACCAGCACCGCGCGGGCCTCCTCGTAGGCGGCGACGTGCTGATCCAATTCGGCCTCCGCCTCCAGGGTGAAGGCCGCCCGCCCGGCCACCTGGGAGATCGCCGGGGCACTGAGGGTCAGGGAGGCCTGGAGGTTCTCCACCGGATCGACCAGGTGGTCCGGGACAATCATCCAGCCGACCCGCCAGCCGGTCATGGAGAAGTACTTCGACAGGGTGCCGATCGTGACCGCGTTGTCCGAGTAGGCCCGGGCGGTGGCCGTGGGTCGGCTGAAGGACATGCCGTGATAGTCCTCATCCGAGATCAGCACGGCGCCGTTGTCATCGCACCACTTCGCGATCCGCTCCAGCTCCTCCGGGTCGATGATGGTGCCGGTGGGGTTGCCGGGACTGGTGACGATGACCGCCTTGGGCTTGTCCGGCAGCTCCTCCAGCATCTGCGCGGTGGGCTGGAACCGGGTGGTGTCATCGCAGACCAGGTCCACGATATTCGCCCCGAGAGCCCCCAGGATGTTGCGGTAGGCGGGATACCCCGGCGAGGAGAGCGCTACCGTGTCACCGTGGTCCAGCACCGCCAGGAACGCCGCCACGAAAGCCCCGGAGGAACCGGTGGTCACGATGACGTTGTCCGCGGTGGTCTCCACCTCATACCGGGCGGAATGCCAGTCGGCGATGCGTTCACGCAGCTCCCGGTCCCCGAGCACCTCCGTGTAACCGAGCGGGCTGGAGCGCAGCGCGATCTCCGCCTCCTCCAGCACCACGTCCGGGGCGCCGGTCACCGGCTGCCCCGCACACAGCATGATCGTCTCCTTCCCCTCCCGGCGGCGACGCTGGACCAGGTCCAGCATGCGCATGACGCGGAAGGGTTCCACCTGGCTTCGGTTGCTCAGTAACTCGGCGCTCATGGCCCCAGCTTAAGGCAGCAGTCAACCGGTGCCGGCACCACCCGTGCCCGGCGGCGGGAAACTCACCGGTGGCACAGCCGGGTGGAGAAACTAGCCGAGGGAAATCTCCCCGCGCATCGCCGGTAGGGCGATGTCGTCCCGGTGGTGCGAGCCGGGCAGGGAGATGTGCGAGAGGGTGTCGTAGGCGTTCTCGCGGGCGTCGGCCAGGCTCACGCCCTTACCGACGATGCTGAGCACCCGACCCCCGGCGGAGACCAGCTCGCCCTGCCCGTTGCGGGCGGTGCCGGCGTGCAGCACCGCGGCACCGCCCCGATCGGCGCCGGTGATGACATCCCCCTTGCGCGGAGCGGCCGGGTAGCCCTCGGCGGCGAGCACCACGGTCAGGGCGTAGCCCTCCTCCCACTCCAGCGCCGGCTGCTCGGCCAGGGTTCCGGTGGCCACGGCGTTGAGCAGGCCGGCCAGCGGGGTCTTGAGGAGCGCGAGCACGGCCTGTGTCTCCGGGTCCCCGAAACGCGCGTTGAACTCGATGACGGCCGGACCTTCCGCACCCCAGGCCACTCCCGCATAGAGCAGTCCGGAGTACGGGGTGCCGCGCCGGACCATCTCGGTGGCCACAGGCTGGCAGACCTCGGTGACGATGCGGTCCGCCGCCTCGGCGGGCAGCCACGGCAGCGGGGTGTAGGCCCCCATGCCACCGGTGTTCGGCCCCTCGTCGTTGTCATAGGCGCGCTTGTGGTCCTGGGCGGGAAGCAGCGGCACCACCGTCTCACCGTCCACCAGACAGAACAGGGAGATCTCCGGGCCGTCGAGGAAGCTCTCCAGCAGCACCGGGTTACCGGCGGCCAGCACGGCGTCGACGTGTTCGCGGGCGGTGGCCCGGTCGGTGGTGACCACCACGCCCTTGCCGGCGGCCAGACCGTCGTCCTTGACCACCCAGGTGGGACCGAAGCAGTCGAGGACGCCCTCGATCTCCTCCTCGGCGGCACCCGGGTTGAGGGCCTCGGCCTGGGCGGTCCGCACACCGGCGGACGCCATCACGTCCTTGGCGAATGCCTTGGAACCTTCGATGCGGGCGGCCGCCTGCGAGGGGCCGAATACGGCGATGCCGGCGGCGCGGAGATCATCGGCCACACCCGCGACCAGCGGGATCTCCGGACCGATGACCACGAGATCGGCGTTGATGCCTTGCGCCAGTTCAGTCACGGCCGCCGGGTCAGCGACGGAACCGAAATCGTGGTGGACGGTGGCAACTCCGGCCATGCCTGCGTTGCCGGGGGCGACGTGGAGTTCGGTGGCCGCGGGATCCTGCTGCAGAGCGAGCAGCAGGGCGTGTTCACGGGCACCGGAACCGATTACGAGGATGCGCATGGGGTTCATAGTAGCTGCCGCCGCTGTCACCGCTGCCACCCCCGGAAGCGATTGCCCCACCCCTTTTCGGAAACCCCATGGCGGGGGCTCGATGTAGCCTTTGAGACATGAGTAGCGTGTTCACGAAAATCATCAACGGTGAGCTTCCCGGCCGCTTCGTTTACCGCGATGAGCGGGTCGTGGCGTTCCTGTCCATCGAGCCCGTGGCCTACGGTCACGTGCTGATCGTGCCGGTTGAGGAGGTGGACAAGTGGACCGACCTGGACCCCAAGACCTGGCACCAGCTCAATGAGGTCGCCCAGAACATCGGGCGGGCGGTCATCTCGGTCTTCGGCTCCGAGCGGGCCGCCTACCTGATCGCCGGGTTCGAGGTTCCCCACACCCACATCCACGTCTTCCCGGCCAATGACATGTCCGGGTACAACCTCGCCACCGCGATGCCCGCCGATTCCACCGATCCGGCGAAGATGGACGGCGCCGCCGAACAGCTGCGGAACTTTCTCGAGACGGACGAGAACGGCCACCCGGTCTGAGCTGGCTGACCTGGGTGCCCTCCCGCGGCACCCTGCCGGAATTACCGCCGCTTCACGACGCCGCGCCCCAGACCCCGGTGCTCTTCCTCCATGGTGTGCTGGCCTCGCCCGGCAATTTCGGGGAGGCGATCCGGGAACTGGCCGGCGCCGGCGTCCCGGTGCTCGCGCCCGCCTACGGCAACCGCGGCACCGGTGACCTCACCGCATCCCTGGCGGAGCTGAGCGGGCTACTGGCCCGGGAACTGCCCGCAGCGGACTCCGCCTTCGACATCGTCGGGCACTCGCTGGGCGGGCTGCTGGGACTGCGGCTGGCCCACCACTTCCCCGGCCGGGTACGCACCCTGGTCGGCGTCGGCGCCGCGTGGCGCGGAGTGCCGCTCGCACCCGGCCGGCGTGGTCGGATCATCCGCGGCGCTCTCGGGTTAGTCGGTGGCCCGGCCTACCGGCAACTGCTGCTCACTGCCCCACTGGAAGCCACCGCACCGTACCGCACGCGCGTGGTGTCACTGGTTTCCGACGCCGACCGCATCATCCCGCCCGCGACCGCCTCCCTCGGTGAGGTGCGGATGTTGCGCGGGGTGGCCCATGAACACCTGCCCCAGCAGTCGGCACCGATCCTCGAAGCCCTGGACTGGCGGCCCTGACCCGCACGGTTAGTCCGGGTAGCGGGGCAGACGGATGAAGAAGGACGTCCCCTCCCCGGCCTGGCTGCGCACGGAGATGGTGCCGCCGTGCTGGTCGATCAGTGATTTCACGATGGCCAGGCCCAGTCCGGATCCGCCGGAGACCCGCGAGCGGGAGGAGTCCTCCCGGTAGAAGCGATCGAAGATGTGGTTGGCCACGTCCGGTTCCATGCCGCGGCCGTCATCGCGGACCTCGGTGACCACCGCGTCGTCGTCAATGGTGAACCGCAGGGTCACCACTGTCACCGGGCCACCGTGCACCAGGCCGTTGATGACGAGGTTGAGCAGCACCTGGTGCAGCTTTCCCGGGTCACCGTGGACCACCGGAATCGAGGATGTGTCGTTGACCACGCGCACCTCGCGACCCGGGTAGGCCGCCCGCGCGGAGCCGGCGACGTTCAACCCCAGTTCCAGCAGGTCGACGGCCCGCTTCTCAAGCTTCGCCCCCTCCGCCCGGGTCAGCGCCAGCAGGTCCTCGACCAGCACACTCATGCGCCGGGACTCATCGTCGATCTTGGTCAACACCCGGTCCACGTCCTGGGTCGCCCCGGAACGGTAGAGCTCGGTGTAGCCTCGCACCGAGGTCAGCGGGGTCCGCAGCTCGTGGGAGGCGTCGCCGACGAAGCGGCGCATCTGCTCCTCCTTGTTCTGCGCCGTCTCGATCGAGACCTGGAGCTGCTCCAGCATGATGTTCAGGGCATAGGCGAGCTGGCCGACCTCCGTCTGCGTCGGCCACTGCGGCACACGGCGGTCCAGGTCGCCGGCGGCGATCCCCCGGGCCGTCTGTTCGACCTCCCGCAGCGGCCGTAGGGCACGCCGGATCAGGTAGTAGCCCAACGCCGCCATGACCGCCAGCACCAGCAGGCTGATGGTCAACAGGGACAGGTTCAGTCCGCGCAGCAGCTGGTCCTCCCGGTCCAGGTCCTTGGCCACCACGGTGATGCTGCCGCCCTCCGTGGTCGCCAGCGCACGCCAGCGGGCGTCATGCCCGGACTCATCGGTGGAGCGGACCGTCTGCGGGGAATCACCGACCTTCAACGAGGAGACGTCAGGGATCGTGCCGCGGTCATTGTAGATGACCGCGCTGCCGTCGGGATGGAACTTCAGCACCACGAATTCGGTCGGCGGACGGGTCCCGCGCTGCTCGCCGCGGAAGAGTTCCGCGCTGCTCGCCCAGCCGTCCACCGCGCTGTGGAGGTCATCGTCGATGCGGGAGTAGACCACCTCGCTCATGATGGTGGACACTGCGATGCTGCTGGCGCCCAGCCCCAGCCCGGAGATGGAGATGATCAACACGACCAACCAGGTGCGCAGCGGGATGGTCCGGCTGACAGAGAAGCGGCGGCGGGTGTTCCCCCGGGTGGCCCGGGTGCTCCCGGCCGCCTCCTGCCCCGCCGGGGCCTCAGAACCGGGCGGCGGATCCGAAACCGTGGGGCCTACGGGTGTTCCCGTTCCCCCGGGCAGGGAATGACCTGCATAAGGGTTTGGCTGGGTGTTGTCAGGCATCGCAGCTTTCCGGTCGAGTTACATCAGTGTCAAGGGCGGCAGGTGAGGTGCGGCGACGTACTGCGCCCGGGCTTCGGGTGCCACCTCCGGCCGCCGGGCTCAGCCGCGCGGGGTGCGCAGCACGTAGCCGACGCCGCGGACCGTCTGGATCAGCGGGTTGTCACCGACATCGATCTTGCGGCGCAGGTAGGAAATGTAGGACTCCACCACATTGCCGTCGCCGCCGAAGTCGTAGTGCCACACGTTGTCCAGGATCTTGGCCTTGGAGAGCACCACCTCGGCGTTGAGCATCAGGTAACGCAGCAGATTGAACTCGGTGGGCGACAGCTCCACGATCTCCCCGGCCTTGGTCACCTCGTGGGTCTCGTCGTTCAGGGTCAGGTCCGCATAGGTGATGGTGGCGTCATCCTCGAAGTCCTCCCGGGGCTGCCCACGGCGCAGAATCACCCGCAGGCGGGTGATGACCTCCTCCAGGGAGAACGGCTTGGTCACGTAGTCATCGGCCCCGATCGTCAACCCGTGGATGCGGTGTTCCACGGCGTCCTTGGCGGTGAGATAGAGGACCGGCCCGTCCAGACCGTCGGCGCGCAGCTTGCTGAGCAGCTCGAACCCGTCCATGCCGGGCATCATCACGTCGAGGATGAAGGCGTCCGGCCGGAATTCCCGGGCGATCTGCATCGCCTCGGCACCGGACTGTGCGGTGCGCACCTCAAAACCCTGGAACTTGAGGCTCACGGTCAGCAGCTCGACGATATTGGGTTCATCGTCGACCACCAGCACCTTCACGCCCTTGTCAGTCATCTCGTCCATGCTCTGCCACTTCCTTCTCCAGCTTGATTCCATTGTGTCCGGGGTCCCCGTCGCTGGCCCGGCGGTGCCGGGAGCCTGCCCTGGTGGTCCTACGCTGAGCGACCGGTCGCTGATGCCGAATCCTGTTCCCGGTGGACGCCGCCCGCAGTGGCACCCAAACTTCTCAACACGAGTAAACCTCACCGCGCTGCCCCGGGGCTGGGCGGATCCTGAAAGTTGCCTGTCAGGTACGCGTAGAGCGCCCGGGGCAGGCTCCGGGGCAGGCGGGGCCACTGGTGTGTGATGTGACCGAACCGTGATTGAGCGTTCACCTGGAATTAGTACACACGTTCGAAAAAGTGAGTTAAAGTAGGGAGCACCAGGGGGAATAGGTCAGAGGGGGTCGTCCGGATCATGGACATCGGGGAGCACGTTGCTGCGATCGAGCATCATCTGTCCGCGATCGCGGACACCTTCGCGGAGCCCACAGCCGGACTCTTCACCGCCAACGCCGCCGCCATCCGTTCTCTCGAGCAGGCCTGCAACCTGAAGGCGGACATCGACGCCGCCATAGCCTACGCCGCGGACAAGGCCAACGCGGGGGATCGCGTCGGCTCCTCCCGTACCGTCGATTATCTGATGAAGGAGCTGGGACTCTCCTTCCCCGAGGCGCAGTCACGCCTCAAGCTCGGCCATCATTACCACGGGCGAATCAGACCTCCGGAGCCTGAGCCGGAACCAGAACCGGAACCCGAGGCGGACGACACCAGCGAAGAGGAGCGCCGACGAGCGGAGGAAGAGCGCCACCGTGCAGCCGAGGAACGCCGTCGGCTGGAGGCCGAGCGGATCCGCCGCGACGAGGAGATCCGCGCCCGGGCGCGTGAGCAGGCGAGGAAAAAGCGCATCGGTCCGGAGAAGCTCGGCATCGTCAACCGCGAGCTGGACAAACTCAACAACCAGGCCGCTCACCTCCGGCATGAACTGTTTGGGCTGGCCATCACGGAGGCCCATCAGCGGTTGGCCGACGATCTACGGGAGTGGATACGCAACCGGGTCATCCGGGCCAACCGGAACAACCATGATCCCCACGCCGCCTTCAAGAACCGGAAACTGACACTGGGCCGCCAAGACGCTGACGGCGGGGCCACCCTCTCCGGTTATCTCACCGGCGACGTCCTCGCCCTGATGGAGGCGGCCTTGGCCCCGGCGCGCACCGCCGGGCATCTTGTCGACGACCCGTCGGTGCAGGACACCCGCAGCATCACCCAACGCCGGCACGACGCCCTGGGCGCCATCCTGAAGAACCACAGCGCGAAGACCCTGGCCCGCACCGGGGTAGCCACGGTGGTGGTCAGCATGTCCGCCAAGGACATTGACGAGATGACCGAATCCGATGTGGACCACCGCTACCCCACCAACACCAGCGCGATGCTCACTCCCGGCGAGATTCTCCGGCTAGGTGCCACGAAGTACAACTACGTGGTGGTCCACGACTCCGAGACCGGCAACCCGCTCAATGTGGGCCGGACTGAACGCCTGGCCACCGTTGAACAACGCATCGCCCTGCTGGCTACCCAGCTGGTGTGCACCGATCCTGATTGCACCGCCCCGTTCTGTGAGTGCGAGATCCACCACATCAAGTCCTGGCAGCAGAAGGGGGAAACCGACATCTGGAATCTGGCGGCCCTCTGCAGACCCCACCACGGCGACAACCGTGACGAACGTGACGGCCGCCAGTTCCGGGGTCACGCTGAACGCGATCCGGTCACCCAACGAGTGGGAAAGCGGCCACCGGGCAGGCCTGGGAACCCGGATCCGGCGGTCCGGGTGAACAACACCGAACGTCAGGAACACTCCGGCGGTGCGAAAGTCCGCAACCAACCCTGGCCTGACAAGAGGGCACCTACCGCCTCCGGAAAGAAACCCGGTACGGGAGAGCCACCGAGTACGGGGGAGCCGTTCAACGCGGTTAGGGCTACCGGCATGGGCGAGCCAACTCCTTCCGGGCCGTCTTCACCGCCAACACCGGTGCTCTCCTTCGATGAGATGCCGCCCGGGCCACCGCCCCCGCACCTCAGCCACGAGTTCGGTACCAGCAGACCTCGGCGCCCCATGCAGGACCATTCGCGACAACCACCCGAACAACCACCGCTGTTCCCACTCAACGGGACAGGATGACCCCGCCCCGTCAGGTGTCTCGCAATCGCGGCTGCCCACCCGACGGGGTACCGGCATGCGCCCTGGCACTGAACGGTTCGGGTGCCACAGTGTCTGCGGATGCATCTGAGGGACTCTCACCAGCATATTTTCTACTGGTATGGTCTTCTCCCGATGAATAATGACCACCAGCCTCCGCGGGATCACCAGCCGGCGCTCGCCCGCGAGATCGAGGTCTCCGGCGAGCACGAGGGACGGCGCCTCGACAAGTACCTCCGCGCCGAACTCAAGGGCGTTCCCGCGTCGCTGCTTTTCCGGCTGCTGCGCAAGGGCAAGGTACGTGTCAACGATCGACGCGCCCAGCCCAACTACCGTCTTGAGGCGGGTGATGTTCTCCGGTTGCCACCCATGCAGGTGCAGGCGGATCTGCCCCCGCCGACACTTTCCAGGTCTCTTCTGCAACGCATCGACCAGTCGGTGGTTCATGAGGACGAACGACTGCTGATCATCAACAAGCCGGCCGATGTCGCCGTCCACGTCGGAACCGGGGTCTCCGGCGGGGTGATCGAAGCACTACGCCAGTTACGTCCCGAGTTGCCTGATCTGGAACTGGTGCACCGGCTCGACCGGGACACCTCCGGGCTGCTGATCGTCGCGAAGACCCCCTCGATACTGCGCCACCTGCAACAGCTGTTGCGTGAGGAGGGCTCTCTGGACCGCCGCTACCTGGCATTGGTCCACGGATCCTGGCCCGACCGTCTCCGCCACGTGGACGCCGCCCTCCAACGCACCGACACCGGAGTCAGGGTGGGACCCGATGGCCAGGACTCGCTGACCCGGTTTTCGGTCCGCCGCCGCATTGGCGAGGATGCCACGCTGGTCCAGGCGCAGTTGGTGACCGGAAGAAAACACCAGATCAGGGTGCACGCCCAGTACAGCGGTCATCCGATCGCCGGCGACCCGAAGTACGGTGACGAGAGGTTCAACCAGCAGCTGCAGCGTCTCGGTGCGCCGCAGATGTTCCTGCACGCCAGCGAGCTGCGCATCCCCCTGCCCGAGGGCGACACTCTGAAGGTGACGGCCCCGATGCCACCGGCCTGGGACCGGGTGCTGCACCGGTTGAAAACCGGTGGCAGCAGGGACAGAAACCCGGACGGGGACAAGAGCAGGGGCCGGAACAAGAACCAGAATCAGAGCAAGGACAACCAGCTCAACGGCAGAAAGCCCCGCGGCGCCCGCCCCGCTCGGCCGAAGGCGACAACCCCCGGCAACGCCCGCCGCGACCGCAACTCAGGCAGTGGCGACTCAAGCAGCCGCGCCTCCCGGGGAAGCACCCCGCACAACGGGCATCCCGCCCGTGATGCCCGAGGCGGCAACAGTCCTCGTGGCGGCGACCGCCGGAACGTTGAGTCGCAGCGGCCACGCCGGCCCCGCCGCCGCAGGTAACAGGCCGGGCCAGGTGACAACCCCGGCAAGGTAACAACCCCGGCCAGTCCCCCAGGAGCTGTCACACGTTGCGGCCCCGGGCGGCTACCTGCCAGGCGTCGGTCACGGCACCGTCCTCGGTGACCAGTACCTCATCAACGAGATTGAGCACGGGGCAGACGTGGTTGGGAATCACGGCGAGCTGCTCACCGAGGTCCGGCAGCGGTACCGGATCGGGCCATTCCACGGTGGCGTGGTGTTCGGACAGGGCACTGACCCGGGCGTCGGGAACACCGGCGATGCGGGCGAACCCACTGGCCCACGCGGGGCGGTCGGAACCGACGATCTTGGAACCGGAGTCCAGTACCACCACCCCGGCGCGGCGGCTGACCACGGTGGCGGCGATGTGGAGGGCGATGTCCGTCCAGTCGCAGCGGCCGAGTTCCAGTTGCTGGGCGTCGTTGAACACGTAGACGCCGGGACGGATTTCGGTGGCGCCGTGGCTGCCGGTCAACAGGGCCGAGGGCGTGGAACCACCGGAGAGCACAGGGTCCGTTACCCCGAGGTCGGCGAGGATCTGCGCGGCGTCGGCAAGCGTGCTCCGTTCATCTCCGGCTGCGCCCCGTGATCCGTCGGGGGCGTAGCTGTGGCCCGGGAAGGTGAACACTCCCCGTACCTTGAGGCCGGCCTCCCGCACGGCACGGGTGATGACGGGGAGCTGGTCCACGGTGGTGCCGGAGCGGTGGTGCCCGGAGTCCAGCTCCACCAGCACCCCGACGTCGTCCAGTCCCCGTCGGGACAGGTTCATCGCGCCCGCCGCTGAGTCCACGCCGATGGTCACGCGGGCGCGCTCGGCCACTGCCCGCAACCGGGCGGTCTTGCGGTCGGTCAGCCACAGCGGGTAGGCGATGAAGATGTCATTTACCCCGGCTTCTGCGAAGACCTCCGCCTCGCCGATGGTGGCCACGGTGAGGCCCGTGACCCCGGCCGCCAACTGTAGCCGGGCGATCTCGGTGATCTTGTGGGTCTTGGCGTGGGGACGCAGCGAAAGACCGTGGGTGCCCGCGAACTCCGCCATCGCGGCGATGTTGCGTTCCAGGCGTCCACGGTCGATCACTACTGCCGGGGTCTCCACGTCTGCGGGGATGAGAGTCATGCCAGCCAGCGTAGATGCCGCTACTCCCATTCGACGTTCGTCAGGTCCACCCCGTCCTTTTCCGCCTTGGCCTCCACCAGCCGGAGCAGGTAGTCGGCGCGGCCCCGGTAGGTTTCGTTGAACCGCTCATCGGCCACGTACATCCGGGCCAGCAGCACCTGTTTTGCGGGGGTGACCGGATACCACTGGCCGATCTGCGCGCGGTGGCGCAGGGCGAGCTGGTCCCCCTCCTCGCTGCCGGCGGCCACGCCGCGGGACTGGGCGTCAGCGAGTGCCGCGTTGAAGGCGTCCATCTCCTCCTTGACCGCGACCCAGTCTTCCCTGGTCATCTTCTGCTGGATCTTCTGGGACTGCTCCCACTCCGGGGTGTCGCCCCAGCGCTGCTCTGCCTCTTCCTGGTAGCCGGGCAGGTCCTGGCCGAACAGCTCGACCTTTTCCGCCATGCTCATCTCGTCGCTCATCTCGTCCTCCTGTGCAAGCAACTCATCCACTGCCCGGACCATCCGGTGCAGATGACCGATCTTGTCCACCAGCAGCTCCCGCTGCCGCCGCAGGTGCTCGCCGGCTGCGGCCGGGGCAGCCAGCAGCTCCGCGATCTCCTTCAGCGGCACCCCGGCCGAGCGGTACACCAGGATCTGCAGGGCGCGTTCGACGTCGGCACCGGTGTAGAGGCGGTAATCGCCCCAGGTCCGGTAGCCGGGTTGCAGCAGCCCGATCTGGTCCCAGTGCCGCAGCGTCCGGGTGGTCACGCCGAGTAGTTCGGCGGCCTCCCCGATCGTGCGGTCGGGTTCGGTGCGGCGGTGGTTCATCTGCTCGATCACAGTGCTGAGTCTGAGCCATGACGCAGCGTCAAGGTCAATAGCTTCCGGGTAATTAGGGCTTCGGGATATTGCGCAGGTTGGACCGGGCCATGTCCAGCATCTTGCCCACGCCGCCGCCGAAGACGGTGCGGGCGGCCGCGGTGGAGAATCCCATCAGCTGGTCCCAGGTGATGCTCGGGGGAATGGACAGGGCGTTCGGGTCGGTGACGATGTCGATGAGCACCGGGCCGGATTCGTTCAGCGCCTTCTGCAGGTCCTTGCGCAGCCGTTTCGGGTCAGTGATGCGCACCGTCTTGATGCCGGCGCCGCGGGCGATCTCGGAGAAGTCCACCTCATCGTGGTCCGTCTGGAACTCCGGGATGCCCTCCACCAGCATCTCCAGCTTGACCATGCCCAGGGAGCTGTTGTTGAACACCACCATCTTCACCGGCAGCTCGTGCAGCTTGGCGGTGAGCAGCTCGCCCAGCAGCATGCTCAGGCCGCCGTCACCGCACATGGCGACGACCTGCCGGTCCCGGTCCGCGGCCTGCGCGCCGAGGGCATGGGGCAGGGCGTTGGCCATGCTGCCGTGCCGGAACGAGCCGATGAAGTCCCGCTTGCCGGAGATGTTGTTGATGTAGCGGGCGTGCCAGACGTTGCACATGCCGGTGTCCATCGTGAACACGGCGTCCTCATCGGCCAGGTCATCCAGGATGTCCGCGGCGAACTCCGGGTGGATCGGCGTGTGCTTCTCCACGTTCTTGGTGTACACGTCCACCACCCCGGACAGCTTGCGCTCGTGCTCGCGCAGCATCTTGTCCAGGAAGGAGCGGTCCTTCTTCTCCGCCACGTGCGGCAGGATGTTCTGGATCGTGGCGGCGACATCGCCCGTGACGGGGTGGCTGATGGTGGTGCGTCGGCCGATGTGGGCACCGTTGATGTCCACCTGTGCCACGTTCTCGCTCGGCAGGAAGTCGGTGTAGGGGAAGTCGGTGCCCAGCAGGATCAGCAGGTCCGCGTCCAGGGTCGCGTCATGGCAGGCGCCGTAGCCGAGCAGGCCGGACATGCCGACGTCGAAGGGGTTGTCGTGCTGGATGTACTGCTTGCCGCCCAGCGCGTGCCCGATCGGGGACTTGATCTTCTCCGCGAGGGCCAGGACCTCCTCCCGGGCGTTCTGCACCCCGACGCCGCAGAAGAGGGTGACGGTCTCGGCGTCGTTGATCGCCTGGACCAGAGCGGCGGCCTCCGCCGCATCCGGGAAGACGATCTGCTTGCCCGTCGAGATCGTCGAGTTCACGAACTTCCCGTCGGAGGCCTCCTCCTGGGCGATGTCACCCGGGATCACCGCCACGGAGACGCCGTTGCCGGCCATGGTGGACTGGATGGCGTGGTGGATCACGCGGTCACCCTGCTGGGCGGAGTTGACCATCTCGCAGTAGCCGGAGGCCTCCTTGAACAGGATCTCCGGGTGCGTCTCCTGGAAGAACTGTGAGCCGATCTGCAGGGAGGGGATGTGGCTGGCGATGGCGAGCACCTTCGCGCCATTGCGGTGCGCATCATAGAGTCCCTGAATCAGGTGGGTGTTGCCGGGTCCACAGGACGCCGCGCACACCGCCAGCTGGCCGGTGACAAGCGATTCGGCGCCGGCGGCGAAGGCTGCGGCCTCCTCGTTGTGCACGTGCACCCACTCGATCTCGGAGCGGCGCACCGCGTCCACGACCGGGTTCAGGCTGTCACCCACCAGGCCGTAAATCCGCTTCACCCCCTGCCGTTCCAGGGTCGCAACGAGCTGTTCCGCAAAATTCTGGGCCATGATGATTTCTCCTCGGTAGGGGGTTCTCGGAGCACAATATGACTGCCACCTCGATTGTCCTCGTGTCCGGCGGATCCCGCCACAGTCCCCGACAGCCCGGGTCGCGTGCCGACGCCGCGGTCCCTGCGCCCCCGGTGGGGTGCGGCGTCGGTGAGCCGGGCGGAACGGTTCCCCGGACAGCGCGGCACGGGTGTCTTAAGGTCAACGGCATGACTGCTCCGATCTCCCGCCCCGGTGCCGCCGGGGACCCGGCGTCCCCTCCCGATCAGGCGATGCGCACCGACCGCGGCACGGTGTTCTCCTGGGGGCTGTGGGACTGGGGTTCCGCGGCGCTCAACGCGGTGCTGATCACCTTCATCTTCTCCGTCTACCTCACTGATTCCGTGGGGCAGAACATCGAGGGGACGGTGCAGGTCCTGGGAATGACGTTCGCCGGATCGCCCGCGCAGTGGTACGGCTGGGCGATGGGAGCGGCGGGCGTGTGCGTGGCGGTGCTCGCCCCGGTCATGGGGCAGCGTTCGGACATCCGCGGCACCCGGCGCCGGTCCGTCGGTGTCTGGACCATGACCACCGTGGTGCTGATGGCGGTGCTGGTGTTCATCCGCGACGACGACGCCGCCTACTTCTGGTTCGGCATCGCGGTCCTGGCGATCGCCTCGGTGACCTTCGAGTTCGCCGAGGTCAACTACTTCGCCATGCTCAAGCAGATCTCCACGCGGGACAATGTGGGCAAGGTCTCCGGTTTCGGCTGGTCGATGGGCTATGTCGGCGGCATCGTCCTGCTGCTGGTCTGTTATTTCGGGTTCGTCGCCGGTGCCGGTGACAACCGCGGCCTGCTGGGCATTCCCGCGGAAGGCGGACTGAACATCCGGCTGGTGGCGATGTTCGCCGCAGCGTGGTTCTTCGTCTTCGCCCTGCCGGTGCTCTTCCGCGTCCCGGAGATCACCCCGACGGGTGAGAGACAGCTCGGCTTCTTCGCGTCCTACCGCAAGCTCTTCCGCGACCTGGGCGAGCTCTGGCGGGCCGACCGCCACGCGGTGTACTTCCTGGTCTCCTCCGCGGTCTTCCGCGACGGCCTGGCGGGGGTGTTCACCTTCGGTGCAATCCTGGCGGTGTCCGTCTACGGGCTCTCCCCCGCCGACGTGCTGCTCTTCGGCGTGGCCGCCAACGTGGTCAGCGCGATCGGCGCCGTGCTCGGCGGCTGGCTGGATGACCGCACCGGACCGAAGCCGGTGATCCTGGCCTCCCTCAGCCTGATGATCGTGGCCGCGGCCGTGCTCTTCTTCGTCGAGGGGCCCGCCATGTTCTGGATCTTCGGCCTGATGCTCTGTGTGTTCGTCGGTCCCGCCCAGTCCGCCTCCCGCTCCTATCTCAGCCGGCTGGCGCCCGCGGGCCGCGACGGCCAGATGTTCGGTCTCTACGCCACGACGGGACGTTCCGTCAGCTGGCTGACCCCGCTGGTCTTCGGCTGGTTCGTCGCCCAGTTCGGCGATGACCGCGCCGGCATCATCGGCATCGGTGTGGTGCTGCTCGTCGGCGCGCTCCTCCTGCTCGGCGTGCGCAGGCCGACGGGCCCGCAGGCGTTGCTTGTCGACGCCGCGGGGAACGGGGCCGTGACCAGGTGACCCCGGTGCGGTGGGCCCCGGCGGTCCGGATTTCTCCCGGTCGCGGGGAATGACGGCGGCCCCCCGGCCATCAGGGTTGGCCGGGGTGCCGGTGTGATTCTCCGCGGAGAGTAATGGGCGTTTAGACGTCCCGCGCGATCAGCTCGTCCAGCGGGGTGGGCGAGATCAGGTAGGGGGCGACCTCCAGCACGGTGAAGGCACCGGTCTGGCCGGCCTCCTTCAGCCGGTGCGCGGCGCGGCCGTAGGCGACCTGGACGGCGGCGGTGAAGTCCGGGTTGCGGTCCAGCTTCAGGATGTACTCGATGGTGTGGTGGAAGCCGCCGGTGTCGCCGGTGGTGACCACGTGGCCGCCGTGCGGCATACCGGCGTGCTCCCGGTCGAAGGTCTCCTCGTCGATGAAGTGGACCTCGGTCTCGTAGCCGACGAAGTAGTCCGGCATGGTGCGGATGTCGTTCTCGATGCGCTCGTGGTCGGCCTCGTCCGCGACGATCCAGCACTGCCGGACGTGGGCCTGCTTGCCGCTGAGGTCACCGGCCTCACCCTTGCGTGCCTGATCCAGGGCGTCCTCGGAGGGCAGGGTGTACTGCACGCCCTTCTTGACGCCGTCGACGCGGCGCACCGCGTCGGAGTGGCCCTGCGACAGACCCGGGCCCCAGAAGCTGTGCTGCTGCGCATTCGGCAGCACGGCCTCGGCCAGGGTGCGGTTCAGGGAGAACATGCCCGGATCCCAGCCGGTGGAGACCAGCGCCACGGTGCCGGCCTCCTTCGCGGCCTCGTCCATGACCTGGCGGTGGCGGGGGACGTCACGGTGGTTGTCGTAGGTGTCCACGGTGTTGGCGAACTTCGCGTACTGCGGGGCCAGCTCCGGGATGTCGGTGGCGCTGCCCAGGCAGAGGTAGAGCACGTCCACACGGTCGGCGTAGTCACCGATCTCATCGACCGGGAAAACCGGGGTGTCGGTGTCCAGCTCGGAGCGGCGGGAGAAGATGCCCACCAGGTCGATGTCGGGCTGCAGGCCGATCAGCTTCTCCACGGACTTGCCGAGGTTGCCGTAGCCGACGATGGCGGCGCGGATATTGCTCATGAGTGGTTGCTCCTACTTCGTTGAACTGAGCTCTGGTTGCCTAGCCCGAGATTACCCATCCCCGTTCCCGCTCCGGGAGTGGAAGCAGCGAACAGGTGTCCCGGCTGCAGATACCGCCCCTCCCGGGCGCTCCGGGTGGAGGGGATTCCCGTCCGGAAACGTGCCCGGTGACTACCCTTTTTTGGTCACGCGACAGGTAAAGGCGGGTGGGCGCAGGTTTTCCCGGCAGGGGTGCTGTTCGGGGGTGGCCGCCCAGCACGCCGGCGGAGCCCCCCGCCAGTGGCCGGCACCTCGCACCCCCTCACTCGGATCCACGACAGTCCCGGGAACAGAAAAATCCCCGGTTCCGGGAACCGGGGATACGGAGCTGGAGACGAGACTTGAACTCGCAACCTACGGTTTACAAGACCGTTGCGCTACCAATTGCGCCACTCCAGCACGGTCCCGGGATAGTCGGGTACCGTTGCAAGATGTTACCCGAGTACGTGAATGATCCGTCAAACCACCTGCGGCCAGGCGGCAGCCGCGGCGTTTCCCCGTCACCCCTCCCCTGCCCGGGGAAGCGGCGAACCCGCAGCGCACGGCGTCGATAAGCGGGGGCGGCACACCCGCCCACCACCGCCGGCTGCGAACACCGGCCGGGAGCATTAAAGTACCCTCCCGTCGTTGCTGTTCCGGCCGGGTTTTCGTCAGGGCCCCGTGTCGCGCGAGCGACGGAACCGCCAGCGGTTTCCCCTTGGTGCCCACGCCACCACCTCATGCCGATATCCACCTTCGTCCAGAAAGCCCGTCGAAGTGACCACGTTCCTCAGCCGTCTCGGAGCGAAGATCGTCCGGGGGCACGGCCGCCTGTCCACGGTCGATGCCGCCAAGGCCGCTCCCCCGCCCTCCCCACTGGCCCCGGTCGATCTGACCGATCCCGCGCAGGTGACCGCGGCGCTGGAGTTGGCTGCCCGGATCGGTGAGATCCTGTTGTCCTCCGGCACGTCCAACAGTGACACAAAGACACAGATCCACGCGGTGACCTCCGCCTATGGTCTGCACTACACGCACGTGGACATCACGTTGAACACCATCACGCTGCACACGGCGATCGGAGAGCAACGACGCACCCCGGTCAACGTGTTCCGGGTGGTGCGCAACATGACCACCGATTTCTCCAGGCTCAGCGAGGTCGACCGTCTGATCCGTTCGATCCAGGCCGGTGCCACCCCGCCGGAGGTCGCGGAGAAGATCCTCGATCAGGTGGCCTCCACGCCGGCGTCCTACGGGCTCGCCACCTCGATCCTCGGTTGGGGGATCATGGGTGGCGCCATTTCCATCATGCTCGGCGGTGGCTGGCTGGTCGGTCTCACCTCGTTCCTGACCTCCGTGCTGATCATGGGGGTCAACGCGGTGCTCTCACGCTACCGGCTGCCGATGTTCTTCCAGAACGTCTTCGGTGGTTTCATCGCCACCATCCCGGCCGCCGTCAGCTTTGAGGTGGCGGCCCAGCAGGGGGTGGCCATCTCCCCCAGCCAGATCATCGCCTCCGGCATCATCGTGCTGCTCGCGGGGTTGACCCTGGTGCAGTCCCTGCAGGACGGGATCACCGGCGCCCCGGTCACCGCCAGCGCCAGGTTCTTCCAGACCCTGCTGTACACGGGGGCAATCGTCGCGGGCGTCGCCATCGGCATCCAGGTCTCGGGGGCGCTCGGCATCTCCCTGCCGCCGATGTCGACCCTGGCCGCCCCGAATGCGCAGACCGTCGCCGCACAGGTGATCTGCGGCGGGGTGGCTTCGGCGGGCTTCGCCATCGCGTGTTACGCCGAGTGGTCGTCGGTCTGGCTCTCCGGGGTCACCGGGCTGGCGGGGGCGTTCTTCTACCACCTGGTGTTCCTCCCGTTCGGGGTGGGCGCGGTGTTCTCCGCGGCGCTGGCCGCGGGGGTGATCGGCCTGGCCGGTGGCCTGCTGGCCCGTCGTTTCCTGATTCCGCCGCTGATCACCGGTATCGCGGGCATCACCCCGATGCTGCCCGGCCTCTCGGTCTACCGCAGTATGTACGCCGCCCTGAACGAGCAGATGCTGGTCGGTTTCACGAACATGGCGGTGGCGCTGGCCACCGCCTGTGCACTGGCCGCCGGCGTGGTGCTCGGTGAGTGGATCGCCCGACGCATCCGCCGTCCGCGCCGGTTCAACCCCTACCGGGCCTTCCGCGCCGCGGGCCGAGTCTCCTTCCAGCGCCTGGCGCGGGCCGCCGCCCAGACGCGGCGACGCTCGCGGCGGGCCAGGTCCCTGCAACCGGGCACGCTGGGCGGGGTGAGCACCTCGGCCGCCGTGGACAACTACACCCCGGCCGACGGTGTCGGCCCGGTGCCGGAGACCGACTACCGCTCCGGGGACAGCTTCCGTTCCAGCAGCGGCTATCCCCCGGCGGAGTTCTACCCCTCCTTCGAGTCCGTTCCGGCGGGCCGGACCGCCCGGACGGACAACCCGGAGACAGCTGGGCCGGGAGCGGCCGGCGCGGATGCGGAGGATTTCCCGGCGGCCCCCTACCCGTCCGGGGAGGGCTCCACAACCGGAGGTCCGCAGTCACCGGACGCTGATCCGGGCCGATAGCGTAAGATGGAGTGCCCAGACTCTGTTGTGAGTAGCCTGTTGCACCCGTAGAGATTCGTTGAGATTCCAGGAGGATCCTTGCCGCCCAAGGTCACCGAAAACCGTCCGTCGCCCGAGGCCCTGCATGCCGTGGAGGAACAGACGGCCGCCGACGCCCGCCGCATCGTCGCCACCTACGCCAAGGATTTCATGGACGGCGTGACGCTGATGTGCATGCTCGGCGTGGAGCCGGAGGGGCTGGTCTACAAGAAGGTCGCCGCCGAGCACGAGGACACGGCGGAGCCGAAGAAGGCGACCAAGCGCACGCGGAAGTCGACGAAGAAGACCACCAAGAAGACCACCGCGAAAAAGACCACGAAGAAGACGACCAAGAAGACCACCGCCAAGAAGGCGCCGGCAAAGAAGACCACCAAGAAGAGCTGAGGCCTGTGAGCGGCACGAACAACTTCGTGGTAGTCGCCAACCGACTGCCCGTGGACCTGACCACCCGACCGGACGGCACGGAGGAGTGGACCCCCTCGCCCGGCGGCCTGGTGGCCGCGCTGTGGCCGGTGCTCCAGGAGCACCAGGGCTGCTGGGTGGGTTGGCCCGGTGTCTCTGACATCGCCCCGGCCTCCTTCCGCACCTCAGAGGGGGTGCTGCTCCACCCGGTCAAACTGACCCAGGCTGATTTTGAGGGCTTCTACGAGGGGTTCTCCAATGCCACGCTGTGGCCGCTCTACCATGACCTGATCGTCCAGCCGACCTATGACAGCGACTGGTGGGAGGTCTACCGCGAGGTCAACCTCAAGTTCGCGGACGAGGTCGCCGAGGTCGCCGCCGAGGGCGCGACCGTGTGGGTGCAGGACTACCAGCTGCAGCTGCTGCCGGGCATTCTCCGCCAGCTGCGCCCGGACCTGAAGATCGGGTTCTTCCTGCACATCCCCTTCCCCGGTGCGGACCTGTACCGGCAGCTGCCATGGCGCGAGGAGATCGTGCGCGGGCTGCTCGGTGCTGATGTCCTCGGTTTCCACCTGCCCAGCTACGTGTCCAACTTCCTGGAGCTGACGCGCCAGGTCAGTGGCGAGACCGGTTCGCACACCGGCCAGCCGGATGAACTGCTGGTCGAGGGGGAGGCGAAGATACGGGAGATCGGTGCGACCGTGACCACGGCGGACGGCCGGAAGGTCGGCGTGGCCGCGTTCCCGATCTCCATCGACCTGAACGCCATGCAGCCCCCGGCGGACGAGGACGTCGCGCAGCTGCGCGGTGTCCTCGGCAACCCGGAGACGGTGCTGCTCGGCGTGGACCGCCTGGACTACACCAAGGGCATTCTGCAGCGGCTGCTGACCTTCGAGGAACTGCTGGAGTCCGGAGCGCTGGATCCGGCCAAGGTGGTGCTCATGCAGGTGGCCACACCGTCGCGGGAGCGCATCGAGCAGTACCGGGTGGCCCGTTCCCAGGTCGAGGAGGCCGTGGGCCGGATCAACGGACGTTTCGCCCAGATGGGCCGGCCGGTGGTGCACTATCTGCACCGCTCGATCCCCAAGAACGAGTTGCGCACCCTCTACGCCGCCGCCGACGTCATGCTGGTCACCGCCTTCAAGGACGGCATGAACCTGGTGGCCAAGGAGTACGTGGCGCTGCACGGCGACGGCTCCGGTTCGCTCGTGCTCAGCGAGTTCGCCGGCGCCGCCGTCGAGTTGGAGCAGGCCTACCTGTGCAACCCGCACGACCTGGAATCCATCAAGCGCGCCGTGGTCACCGCGGTCGATGCCCTGGAGCACTACCCCGACTCCGCCCGGGAACGGATGCTCGCCATGCACGACCAAGTCCGGGAGCACGACGTCCACCTGTGGGCCAGCAGCTTCGAGTCCTCCACCGCCTCCTTCTCCGGACAGGAGACCGCCGGGGAGTCCCCGCGGTGAGCCCACGGACCCTGGGGCGGGTGGGCGGCGCCCTGCTCGCCGTGACCGCCGCCGCCCCGATCCTGACCGCGTGCGGCGGGCCGGATCCCCAGTCACAGATCACGGGCACCAGCTGGCAGATCACCGAACTCTACCTGGAACCGGGAACCCCCAGTACCCTGCCGGATCTGGTGGCGGGCCGGGCGTCGCTGATCTTCGGCGAACACTCCGTGGCCGGTTCCACCGGTTGCGCCCCGATCCAGGGGCAGGTCACCTTCACCGCGGACGGTGAGGTTTCCGCCGCGCGGGACGCCGACCGGGTGAGCTTCGACCGCACCGAGATCGAGGTTCCCGCCGATGGCTGTGTCGGGCAGGCGATGTTCACCCACGAGCGGATCTCCGGGCTCCTGACCGGAGAATTCGAGATCGCCCGGCTCTCCGACTATGAGTTGGCGCTGACCCAGGTCTCGGACGAGATCGACCCTCCGGCGATCCACCTGTCCTCTGACCGGGTGCCGGAGCAGCCGGAGGACTAGAGTCCGCCCCGGTAGGTTGGGGGACATGACTGTCTCCCTCCTCGACCTAGCCACCACCCGCCATCTGCTGGTGGTCTCCGATTTCGACGGCACCCTGGCCGGCATGAGCCCCGACCCCTATGACGTCCCGGTGGATGCCGAGGCCCTGGCGGCACTGACCCGGCTGTCGGGCCTGCCCGACACCACCGTCGCGGTACTGTCCGGCCGCCACCTCGCCGGCCTGGCGCAGGTGTGCCGGCTGGCTCCCCCGGTGGTCACCGCCGGGTCCCACGGTGCGGAAACCAGTGAACAGGGCGTGACCCTGACCGCGGAACAGGAGGCGGCGCTGACCGGCGTCGAGAAGCAGCTGCGGGCCCTCACGGCCGCGTATCCACCGGCTTATGTGGAGGTCAAGCCGCTGCAGCGCGTGGCACACGTGGCCCCACTCGCGGAAACCGACCCCGTGTCCGCGGAGCGGGTGCTGGCAGCCGCCGCGGCCATCTCGCATCCTGGGGCGAGCATGAAGCCGGGCAAGAACATCGTGGAGTTCTCCGTCTCCACCGTCACCAAGGGTGATTGGATCGCCGCGGAGACGAAGCGCCGGGGTGCCAGTGCGACGGTGTTCCTCGGCGACGACACCACCGACGAGGACGGTTTCCGCGCCCTCCGCGACGGTGACCTGGGCGTCAAGGTCGGTAACGGCGAGACGGCCGCGGGGCACCGGGTGGCGGACCGGGCCGGGGTGGCCGCGCTGCTGGGCCGGCTGGCCGACGCCCGCGCCCGCCACGTCGGCCTCCCCCGCGAGCTGCCCGCCAAGTTCCGCGCCATCGCCACCGGCATGAGTGCGGAGGTTCTGCGCGTGCGGGACTGGGACGCGCAAACGCCCTGTGAGCAGTGGGTGGCCCGGGACATCATCTCCCACCTGTGCGACTGGTACCCACGCAACCTGCGGCTGGCCGGCATCGACCTCGGGCTGACGCAGGACGCGGCGAGCGAGCCGGGCGCCGCCTGGCAGGAACTGGTCACCGCCGTGGACTCGCTGCTGGCGGATCCGGAGCGCTCGGCGACGACCTTCGCCGACGGCCCCGACAGCGGCAGCACGGTGGCTGCAGCCACCAACGGTTTCTTCCTGCCCGACGTGTTCATGCACACCTGGGATCTGGCACGCTCCCAGGGACACGACATCGAGCTGGACGCCGACTACGCCCGCCGCAACCTCAGCGGACTGGAGTCACTCGGCGAGGCGCTGCGCGACGGCGGACAGTTCGGGGCTCCATGGCCGACCCCGTCCGGCGCTTCCGCGGGGCTGCGCCTGATGGCCTACGTCGGGCGGGACCCGGGGTTCGGGCTCTGAATTCCGTGGGGCGGTAGCCGGTGCCGGCCAAGCCCCGCACTGCACCGGCCCGGGGACTCCCCTCTCAGGTTCCCGGCGGCGGGGCCACCGTCTCACCCTCGTGGAAGTGCGTGGGCAGGATCGTGCGTGGGGCGGTAGCCGCTGCCGGCCGGTCATTGATGTGGTCGTCAACCAGTTCCAGCAGCAGGCGTCCCGCGGCCGCCCCCTTGGCCTTGTTCGGCTGGACCACGGTGGACAACCCCTGTGCGAGGGCGACGTGCACGCCATCGAATCCGGTGACGGACAGGTCCGCGGGAACGCTCAGGCCCCGGCCGCGGGCGTAGTCGAGCACCCCGAAGGCCATGGAGTCCGTGGTGCACAGTACGGCGGTGAGATCAGGGTGCCGGCTGAGCAGTTCCCGGGCGGCTTCGATGCTGTTCACGCGGTCATTGATGTGGCGGGTGACCACCGGAATCCCATCGGGATCCAGGCCCGCTTCCCCGAAGACCGCCAGCGCCCCCAGGACGCGGGAGCGCTGGACGTGCAGGGAGGCGTCGCGGATATTGTCGTGGCTGACGTGGCCATCCGCACGCACGCGGTGCATGCGGATGGAGAGGATGCCGATGCGGCGGTGGCCCACCGCCACCAGGGCGCGGGCGGCGGGCTGGATGGCGGCGTAGTCGTCGATCCCCACGAAGGGCAGCTCAGTGATGTCGGCGGGCTGGTCACAGATGACCACCGGCAGCCGCCGGCCCCGCACGGCCGCCAGGTGCGGATCGCCCTCCGCCACGGAGTAGACCACGAAGCCGTCCACCGGGGTCTGGTTGACCTGCCGCAGGGCGTCGCGCTCCTCGTCGCCCGGGCTCGCGCCGGGACCGGCCGGGATCAGGGTGAGGGCGGTGCCGGAGCCGGACGACGCCTCCGCCATGCCAGCCAGGAAATCCACGGAGGCCAGGTCCTCGAAGGCGTAGGAGAGGTGTTCGGTCAGCAGTACGCCGAGCGAGCCCACCCGGCGCGTGCGTAGGCTGCGGGCGGTCGGGTTCGGCCCCGGATACCCCATGCGGTCCGCGGCGACCAGGATCTTCTCCCGCAGCGCGGCGGAAAGCTGTTCGGGACGGTTATAGGCATTGGACACCGTGGTCCGGGAAACGCCGAGTTCCGCGGCTACTGACGCGAGCGTGCCCCGATGTTGTCGACGTTTGACCATGTCCCAAACCTAGCAGTCGCCCGGGATGACCAGCCGGAAGGCCACGGTGGGCACAGTTGTGCCGGGCGGTTCGGACATTTTCAATACGTTCCCAGTTGACAATTCTTTTCAATAAGGGTTTTCTGGTCACATGACATCCATGACCCGAAAGCCCGTTCTCGCCCTGCTAGCCACGGGGTCCCTTCTGCTCACCACCGCGTGCGGCACCGGCACCGCCGGGGAGGACACCGATGGCGACGACACGATCTCCATCGTCGCCTCCACCGCGATCTGGGCCGACGTGGCGGAAGCCGTGGTGGACAGCGAACGGGTCGAGGTGCAAGCCGTCGTGGAGGGCAATGACGCTGACCCGCACAGCTTCGAACCCGCCGCCGCGGACATGGCCCGCGCCGCCGAGGCCGACATCATCGTGGTGGGCGGCGGCGGTTATGACGCCTGGCTCTACGACAGCCAGGACGAGTCCAAGATCATCCACGCCCTGCCGCTGACCGCCCACGACCACTCCCACGACGAGGAGGGCGCCCACGATCACGGCGAGGAGGGCCACAGCCATGACCACGACCACAGCGAAGAGGGGGAGCACGACCACGGTGCCGAGGGACTGAGCGGCCTCGAGTCCAACGAGCACATCTGGTACGACACCTCGGCGGTCACCCAGGTGGCCGAGGACATCGCGGACCGGGTGGCCGAGCTGGACCCGGAGGCCACCGCGGACACCGCGGCCTTCACCGAGGATCTCGCCGGTCTCCACGAGCGGATCCACGACCTTCCCGCGGTCCGGGTGGCGCAGACCGAGCCGATCGCGGACTACATCCTGTCCCACTCCGACATCTCCGAGGTGACCCCGGAGGGCTACCGCGCCTCCTCCCTCAGCCATTCCGAGCCCACCGCCGCGGATCTCGCGCAGTTCCTCGAGCTGATCGAAGCCGGGGACCTGGATCTGCTGGTCTACAACCCGCAGACCAGCACGGACCTGACCGACCGGATCCGCACCGCCGCGACGGACGCCGGGATCCCGGTCGTGGAGATCTTCGAGACCCCGCAGCAGGGCGAGAACTACCTGGACTTCTTCCACGGCGCCGTCGACCGCCTGGAGGCCGCCGCCAACGAAACCGACACCGGATCCGCCGGCGACGCCGCAGCAGCCGGTGCGGAAACCAGCGTCGAGCAGGCGGGTTAGGGAACACTCGCAGGCGAGAATCACCATGAAATTCTATGATTGAC
Organism: Corynebacterium halotolerans; assembly: GCF_050107895.1. Lineage (GTDB taxonomy): Bacteria > Actinomycetota > Actinomycetes > Mycobacteriales > Mycobacteriaceae > Corynebacterium > Corynebacterium halotolerans_B. Next base: position 71,052 of record NZ_JBNILW010000002.1, read on the forward strand.
AGAATGCTGGTTACCTTCCACGACGCCGCGGTGGATCCCCTCTGGTCGGGCCTGGACCTTCAGGTCGAGGCCGGCGAGTTCATCGCGGTGCTCGGCCCCAACGGCGTCGGCAAGTCCACCCTGCTGGGCACCATCCTGGGCACCCGGCAGCTGACCGAGGGATCCGTCGACGTTCCGGCCCGCGTCGGATTCATCCCGCAGCAGCGGATGTTCCCCCAGGACCTGCCGCTGCGGGCCCGCGACCTGGTCAGCCTCTCGCTGGCGCACGGCGCCGTCCGGCGTCGTTCCCCGAAACGCCGGGAGGTCGATGAGCTCCTGGAGCAGGTCGGGGCCACCGGTCTAGCAGAGCGCCGCGTGGGTCGGTTGTCCGGCGGCCAGCAGCAGTTGATCCGGCAGGCGCAGGCGCTGGCCAATGATCCGCAGCTGCTCCTGGCCGATGAGCCGTTGCTCAGTCTCGACCTGGCCCGCCAGCAGGCGGCGGTGGCGATGCTGGATCAGCGCCGCCGCGAGCACGGCACCGCCGTCCTGTTTGTCACCCACGGCATCAATCCGGTGATGTCCGTCGTGGACCGCGTGCTCTACCTGGCACCCAATGGCCACGTGCTGGGCCCCGTGTCCGAGGTCATGCGTTCCGAGACCCTGTCCGAGCTCTATGACACCCGTGTCGACGTCGTCGAGGTCGACGGCAGAATGATTGTGATCTGATGGATTTCGCCACCTTCCTCACCGACACCCAGTACCTGCTGAGTGTGGATTTCGTGCAGCAGTCGCTGCTCGCCGCCGCCATCCTGGGCGTGCTCTCCGGGGTGATGACCCCGCTGATCGTACTGCGGCAGATGTCCTTCTCCGTGCACGCCACCTCCGAACTGGCGCTGATGGGCGGGGCCGCCGCCCTGCTCTTCGGTCTGAACATCGGCTTCGGCGCGGTGGTCGGCGCCATTGTCGCGGCCATCGTGCTCGCCGTGCTGGGGCTGCGGCAGCAGCAGGACAGCTCCATCGGCGTGGTCATGAGCTTCGGACTGGGCCTGTCGGTGCTGTTCATCCACCTCTACCCGGGCAACTCCTCCACCGCCTTCTCCCTGCTGACGGGCCAGATCGTGGCGGTGTCCTCGGCCTCGACCTGGCTGCTGGCCATCGTCGCGGTGATCGTGATCGCGGTGGTGGTCCTGTACTGGCGGCCGATGCTCTTCGCCAGCGCGGATCCGGTGATGGCGCAGGCCAGCGGGGTACCGGTGCGCTGGATCTCCCTCGGCTTCGCGGTGCTGGTGGGGCTGACCGCCGCCCAGTCCGTCCAGATCGTCGGCGCGCTGCTGGTGATGGCGCTGCTGATCACCCCGGGAGCTGCGGCGGTGCAGATCACCTCCTCACCGCTCAAGGCGGTCCTGTGGTCCGTGGTCTTCGCGGAGGTCGCCGCCGTGGGCGGTGTGATCATCTCCCTGGCCCCGGGGCTGCCGGTCTCGGTGTTCGTGACCACCATCAGTTTCATCATCTACCTGGTCTGCCGGATGATCGGCTGGGCCAGCGGCCGGCGGGCCACCCGTGATGAGGATGCGGTGCGGCGCCGCGGGGCCCGCGGTGCGCTGTCCCCGGGCGGTGCACTGTCCCCGGGCGGGACTGCCGCGCCGGGTGGGACTGCGGCGCCGGTCAGCGGCCCGGCGGCGGAACTCGCCGCGGAGCCAGCCGGGAAACGGCAGCGCACGGAGGCCGGGGACCAGGAGAACCCCGCTGAACACCACCATCAGGCGGAAGAACCGGTGCGGCCCCCGGAGCGCTACTGACACCGATTAGACTCACGCTCCGTGAGTTCTTCCGTGGCCAAAAAGACCCTGCGTTATCAGGGACGCGAGCGCAGTTACACCGTCGTCTCCCCCGCCGATCCGGCAGGCGCGCCCGTACTGCTGTACTTCCACGGCTCGAAGCAGTCCGCGGCGGTGTCCCGGCGCTTCACCGCCGGCACCTTTGACGCCCTGGCTGAGAACCAGGGGGTGATCGTAGTGTACCCGGAGGGCGTGCAGCGCCACTTCAACGACTCCCGCGCGGAGATGCCGGAGACCGCCCGCACGCTGGGCATCGACGACGTCGGCTTCACCCGTCGCCTGATCGACCAGCTGGTCACCGACTACCGCGCGGACCGCGGGCGCGTCCACGCCGTCGGCTACTCCAATGGCGGCCAGATGGTCATCCGTCTGCTGCACGACGCCCCGGAGCTGCTCGCCGGCGCCGCCACCATCGCCGCGCCCGTCCCGGTCGACGACAACCTCATCGACCGTTCGCGCCGCGCGGAGGTGTTCCCGCGGCCCGTGCTGCTCATGCACGGCACCGGCGATCCGATTGTCCCCTACCGCGGCGGCGTCGCCGGCACCCCGACCACGGGAGTGCGCGGCAAGGTCCGGTCCGCACCGGACTCCGCGGAGTACTTCGCCCGCCGCAACGGGATCCACTCCGCCCCGGAGACGCGGGTGTACGCCCCCGGTGTGGAGGTGGCCACCTGGTCCGCGCCGCACCGTCAGCCGGTGCAGCTGTGGACCCTGGCGGGGGTGGGCCATGTGGTCCCGGCCCCGAAGGAGCTGCCCGCCGGCCTGGGTGCCACCACCACAGGGGTGGTGGCGGCAGAGGTCATCGCCGAGTTCCTCGGCCTCGGCTAACCTCGGCGCCATGTCGAAGAAGATCCAGTCCATCATGCCCGCCGCCCTGCCGAAGGGGCCGGCCGAGAAGACCGTCTACTCCTACGGGGTCCGTGCGGGGGACACCCTGCACATCTCCGGCCTGGTCGCCTTCAACGCTGACGCGGAGATCGTCGGCGAGGGAGACATCGCTGCCCAGACCGAGCAGGTGTTCCAGAACCTCAAGGCCGTGGTGGAGGAGGCCGGCGGCACCCTGGCGGACATCGTGTCCACCACCACCTACCTGGTCGACGTCGCCGACGCCCCCGTGGTCAACGCCGGACGCGCGAAGTACTTCACCGGCGACGTCCTGCCCACCCACACCGTGCTGGGCGTGGCCGCGCTGGCCCGCCCGCAGTTCCTGCTGGAGATCGCCGCCGTGGCCCACCTGGGCTGACCGCCGTGCGCCTGTCCCCGTTCCAGGCGGCGCTCCTGCTGGCCGCGGTCGCCGCCTTCGGCTATCTGCTGGTGGCGGCCCCCGGCGACGCCGCGGACCTGGCGCTGCGACTGGCCCCGGTCATGGCGTTCGTCGCGCTGATCTCCGTGGTGGTCAACCTCGCCGCGCCGGTGGGGGCCTTCCGGGCGGTGATCGCGGCTGTCGGCCCGCGGACCGGGCATCCCTGGCGCACGTGGCTGACCGTGGCGGTGCTCAGCCTGGTGGCCACGACCTTTCTCTCCCTGGACACCACCGCGATCCTGTTGACCCCGGTGGCGGTGGCGCTGGCCAAGCGAGACGGACTGCCCGCCGTCGGCCTGGGGCTGACGGTGGTGTGGGTGGCCAATATCGGTTCCCTGCTGCTGCCGGTGTCCAACCTGACCAACCTCCTGGCGGTGGCGTCCCCGCACTTTGCCGGCATTCTGGACTTCCTGTCCCACTCCGCGGTCCCCGCGGTGACGGCGACCGCGGTGGTGCTGCTGGCCGCCGGGCTGCGTTTCCGCTCCGGTCAGGGTGGCGCGGCACAGGAGGGAGTGGCTCTCGACCGTCCGGTGCCGGGACCACTGCTGCGGCTCTCGCTGGTGGTGCTGGGCGTGATGCTCCCCCTGCTGGCCAGCCCCGTCCCCTACTGGCTCACCGCCGGGGTGGGCGCGGCGGTCATGCTCACCGCATGTGCGCTGCGCGCCCCGCGGCACATCGGCCTGGGACTGGTGCCGTGGTCGTCGATCCTGTTGGCGGTCAGCGTCTCCGCCGTGGCGGCCGCCCTCCACACCGGCGGGGTGACCAGTTTTCTCACCGGTGCCTTCAGCGGCTGGGAGCAGTCCCTGCCCGGGCTGCTGGGCATCGCCTTCGCGGGGGCGGGGCTGTCGAATGTCATCAACAACATCCCCGCCTTCCTCGCGCTGGAGACCGCCGTGGACGGCCCCGTGGGCATGCTGGCGTTGCTGATCGGCACGAACGCCGGGCCGCTGATCACGCCCTGGGCGTCGCTGGCCGCCCTGCTGTGGTGGGATCAGCTCCGGCGGAACGGGATCCACGCCCGGTGGTCCGCTTTTGTGCTCCCCGGTCTGGTGCTGGCCCCGGTCGCGGTGGCGGTGCCGACGGTGGCGCTGTGGCTGACGAGCTGACGCCGCGTCCGGAACCGCCGACGCCCCGGGGAGCCGTGCGGCATGGCTCCCCGGGGCGTCGTCAGACGGGCAGGGTCAGCCCTGCGCGCGGCGCTGGCGCGCGAACTCGGAGAGCACCACGGAGGCCGCGACGGAGGCGTTGAGCGACTCCACCCAGTCCGTGGTCGGGATGGACATGAGGTAGTCGCAGTTCTCCTTGACCAGGCGGGAAATTCCCTTGCCCTCGGAGCCCAGGACGATGGCCACCGGCTCGGTGCCACCCCGGTAGGTGTCCAGGCTGACGTCGCCGCCACCGTCCAGGCCGATGACCTGGTAGCCGTTCTCCTGGAACTCCTTGACGGTGCGGGTCAGGTTGGTGGCCTTGGCCACGGGCAGCCGGGCGGCGGTGCCGGCGGAGGTGCGCCAGGCCACCGCGGTGACCGAGGCGGAACGACGCTCCGGGATGACCACGCCGTGGCCGCCGAAGCCGGCCACCGAGCGGATCACGGCACCCAGGTTGCGGGGATCGGTGATGTTGTCGAGGATCACGACCATGCCCGGTTCGCCGCTGCCCTTGACATCGGAGATCAGGGTGTGGACGTCGGTGTACTCGAAGGGCGGTATGAGCAGGCCGATGCCCTGGTGCATGCCGTTGCCGGTCATCCGATCCAGTTCGACGCGCGGAACCTCCACGATGGGGAGGCTGCGCGAGCTGGCCATGCCGAGGGCCTGGGACAGCCGCTCATCCTTGCCGGTGCCCTCGGCCAGGTACAGCGTCACGGCCGGCACCCGTGCCTGCAGGCACTCGATCACCGGGTTGCGGCCCACGACCAGCTCGTTGGTGTCGTCACGGCGGTCGTGCCGGCCGCTGGCCTTGCGCTCCTGTGTCCGCTTGCGTTTGTGGGCGGCGTGGTACGGGCGGTCCTCCGCCTTCGGGGTCGGTCCCTTGCCACGCAGACCGCGGCGGGCCTGCCCGCCGGAGCCCTTCACGGCCCCCTTCTTGTTGGACGTGCGGACAGCGCCGCGACGCCGGTCATTTCCTGCCATGTGTCATTTCCTCTAGTTCTGCAGCGACCACTGGGGGCCGTCGGCGGTGTCGGTGACGATGATGCCCGCGGCCTTGAGCCGGTCACGGACCTCGTCTGCGGTGGCCCAGTCCTTCTCGGCCCGGGCGGTGGTACGTCTTTCGAGTTCAGCCTGGACCAGGACATCGAGCGCTGTGAGAGCGGCGTCGTCGCCGGCGCCACCACGCTCCGCCCAGGTCGCGGACTGCGGGTCCACCCCCAGGATGCCGGTCATGGCCCGCACCTGGCCAGCCAGGTGACGTGCCTTGGCCGCGTCACCGGAGCTGAGAGCCGAGTTTCCGGCGCGCACCGCATTGTGGATCTCGGCCAGTGCCTTGGGTACGCCCAGGTCCTCGTCCATCGCCTCCTCGAAGGCGGTGGTCCACTCCCCCGCCTCGACGTCCCCGACGCGGTCGAGGAAATCCTCGATGCGGCGGTAACCGGCGGCGGCTTCCTTGAGGGCCTCCTCGGAGTACTCCAGCATGGAACGGTAGTGAGCCGAACCCAAATAGTAGCGCAGCTCCACCGGGCGGACGATTTCCAGGAGTCTCGGAACGCTGAGCACATTGCCCAGGGACTTCGACATCTTCTCCCCGGACATGGTCACCCAGCCGTTGTGCATCCAGTAGTTGGCGAACTCGTCACCCGCGGCATGCGCCTGTGCCCGCTCATTCTCGTGGTGCGGGAACTTCAGGTCCATGCCACCGCAGTGGATGTCGAAATTGGCCCCCAGGTACTTGGTGGCCATGGCGGAGCACTCGATGTGCCAGCCGGGCCGGCCGTCGCCCCACGGGGTGGGCCAGCTCGGCTCGCCCGACTTGGCGGCCTTCCACATCGTGAAGTCCCGCGGATCCTTCTTGCCGGTGCCCGCGGACTCGCCCTGGTCCAGCTCGTCGAGCTTCTGGCCGGAGAGCTGCCCGTAGTCCTCGAGGGTCCCCGGTTGGCAGTAGACGTTGCCGTCGGCTGCGTAGCCGTGGCCGTTGTCGATGATGCGCTGGATGTACTGGACCATCTCGGTGACGTGGCCGGTGGCCCGGGGCTCCACGCTCGGCGGGCGCACGCCCAGCTGATCATAGGCCCAGGTGAAGGCGCGCTCATGCGTGGCGGCCCACTCCCACCAGGGACGGTCATGCTCCGCGGACTTGGTGAGGATCTTGTCATCGATGTCCGTGACATTGCGCACGAAGGCCACGTCCAACCCCTTGGCCTCCAGCCAGTTGCGCAGGATCTCGAAGGCGACGCCGGAACGGACATGGCCGATGTGCGGGGCCGACTGCACGGTCGCACCACACAGATACACCGAGGCGTGTCCCGGACGGACGGGGACGAACTCACGGAGCGATCTGGTGCCGGTGTCAAAGATGCGTAAAGTCACAGCCACCAGTGTAGATCAGGCCCCGGACAAACTTCACCGCCCCGCACCCCGGGGCGCTGCACGACGTCCCGGCCGCTCAGCCGCGACCGGTCTCGACCGGGGCCGCCGGGTCGGCCGACCACTGTGACCAGGAGCCGGGGAACAGGGCGATGTCCCGGTCGATGGAATAGGCCGCGGCGATGACCACGCAGGCGGTGACACCGGAACCGCAGTAGGCGCCGGCCCGGGTGTCCGGGGTGGCACCGGCCCGGTCGAAGATCTCCGACAGCTGTTCGGCGGGCCGGAAGAACCCGTCGTCATCCAGCAGACTCACCCCGGCCAGGCTGGCCGCACCCGGGATGTGGCCGGGCTTTTCCCCCTCGGGGTTGTCCTCCCCCGCGTAGCGGGCGGGGTCACGGGCGTCGAGCAGCACGCCGGCGCGGGCGATGTTGGCGGCCTGGTTGGCGTCGAGCACCGGGCGCAGGGCGGACAGGTAGAGATCCGGGACATCGACGGGGCGGTCCAGGAGGGAGTCCTCCGGGGTGGTGGTCTCGACCTCGCCGCCGGCGGCGACCCAGGCGGAGTAGCCGCCGTCCAGGATGCGGACGTCCTCCATGCCGGAGGCGGTGAGCACCCACCAGGCGCGCGCCGAGCCGGAACGGTTCCAGTCGTCGTAGACCACGACCTCGTCGGAGTTGCCCACGCCGAGCCGTTGCAGGAGTTCGTCGACCGTTTCCGGACTGGGTAAGGGATGTCTGCCCAGGCCCTGTTTGGCGGTGTCGGACAGTTCTTCGTCCAGGCTGACGTAGACCGCGCCCGGGATGTGACCGGCCTCGTAGTCCTCCCGCCCCTCCGGCTTATCCAGTCGCCAGCGGATGTCCAGGATCTTGGGCGGGGTGTCCGAGTTCAGCTGGTCCTGCAGTTCCTGCGGGGAGATGAGGTTATTCGGCATTGTCGATCACGTACTTTCCATCAGCTTTCAGTTGTTTCCCGGTGGCTGCCCCGGGAGATCACACCACCCATTGTGGAGGAACGTGCAGTACCGTGCACTCCGGGAGTGCCGGGATCCGCGCGAATACCCGACGCGGCTTCCCTGTCACCACGTAAACTGCAGGTCATGAGCGAGGATGTCGAGCCCGGGATCCGGGCCAGTGATGATGACCGTCGCCGGGTGGTCGCGGCGCTGAGCGAGGCGTTTTCCCGCGGCCAGCTCGATTACGCGGAACTGGACGAACGGACCGCTCGGGTCTGGGCGACCACCCACCGGGCGGAGCTGCTCACTCCGCTCCAGGATCTGATGCCGGATCCCGCGGGCGTTCTGTCCGGCCCACCGCAGGCTCCGGCGGATGTTCCGGTGCCACGGGCAGGCGCGGACACCGCGCGCCAGCAGGTCACCGGGGAGCCGGGCGGCCAGTCCTTCAGTTTCTCCCTGCTCGGGGTCTCCCAGAAGCGCGGGCAGTGGCTCAGCGCCCGCACCCACGCCTCCCTGGCCCTGCTCGGTGCCACGACACTCGATCTGCGCCGGGCGCGGCTGTCCTCCCACGAGACCACTGTCTGGGCCTTCGGGGTGCTCGGTGCCGTGGAGCTACTGGTGCCGGAGGACGTGATCGTGCACGGGGACGGGATCGGGGTGCTGGGTGCCTTCGAGGTGACCAGGGACGGTCAGGTCTCGGTGAACCAGCAGGATCTGCCCGCCGACGCCCCGGTGATCCGGGTGCGGGGTCTGGGGCTGCTGGGGGCGATCACGGTGCGCCGGGTGCCCCGCGGCTCCCCGGAGTAGCGGGGCGGGAGGTGTTCCGGTGACGGTGGTTTCAGTTCCGCTGCCACACGACCGCGGTGCCCACGGCGGCGCGGCCTTCCCCGCGGCCGGTGAACCCCATGTGGTCGGTGGTCGTCGCGGAGACGGAGACCGGTGCCCCGACAAGCTCGCCCAGCACCTGCTCGGCCTCCTGCCGGCGGGGTGCGAACTTCGGGGTCTGTCCGATCAGCTGGGCGGCGGCGTTACCGATCACGAAGCCCTCGTCCGCCAGCTTCGCCCGGCACTCCCGCAAGAGCTGCGCCCCGGAGACGCCGTCATACTCCTTCCTGCCCACCCCGACGAACGAGCCGAGGTCGCCGAGCCCCGCGGCGGAGAGCAGGGCGTCGACCAGGACATGGGCGACCACGTCGCCGTCGGAGTGTCCCTCGCAGCCATCGACGTCCTCGAAGAGCAGGCCGGCGAGCCAGCAGGGCTTGCCCGCCTCGATCTGGTGGGCGTCGGTGGCGATGCCGACGCGGGGGATGATCAGGTCAGTCACTGGGTACCTCGAAAATGGTCGGTTCGGCCTCGTCGGTGATGGTCGTGGCCAGCATCAGGTCAATCGGGGTGGTCACCTTGAAGGCCATCGGGTCACCCTGCACGCAGGTGACCTCCGCCCCGGCCCACTCCATGAGGCTGGCGTCGTCGGTGGCTGTGAACCCGGGCTCCTCGGCGCTGAAGTAGGCCTGGTTGGCGCGGCGCAGTACCGCCAGATCGAAGCCCTGCGGGGTCTGCACCGCGCGCAGGTCGGCCCGGGCCGGGGTGGCGACGACCCGGCCCTCCGCCACCCGTTTGATCGTGTCGGTCACCGGTAGCACCGGGATCACGGCCGCCGCGCCGCCGAGGACGGCGCCGGCGACCCGGGCGATCATGCCGGGCGGGGTCAGGGCGCGGGCGGAATCGTGGATGAGCACCACGGCGTCGTCGTACCCGATGGCCTGCAGGCCCGCCCACACGGAATCGACGCGCTCTCCCCCGCCGTGCACGAAACGGACCGGCACCTCGCCGTTGTCCAGCAGCCCCCGGCTGCGGAGCAGTTTCTCGGCAAAGTCGGCCATGTCGGCGCTGACCAGCACGATGATCTCGTCGACCACCTCGGCGGTGATCATCGCCTGGACGGAGCGTTCCAGCAGACTACGGCCGCGCAGTTCGACGAAGGCCTTCGGCAACTCGGCCCCCAGGCGGGTACCGCGGCCGGCGGCGGCCACCAGTGCGATGACCCGCCGGGAATCGGAAGGCAGGGAAGCCATGGACGTTACCGCGGAGGTTTAGACTTCGTCTTCGTCGTCGAAGCTCAGGTCATCGAGGTCGATGTCCGAGTCATCCGGTTCGATCTTCTTGTCCGGATCATCCGAGGTGCCGGCGCGGTGGCGCTCGATGGTCGCGTCCACCTGGCCCAGGAAGTCATCCGCCTTCTTGTCATCCACCGTCTCCGCCAGGGCCAGCTCGCCCACCAGGATCTGGCGGGCCTTGCCCAGCATGCGCTTCTCGCCGGCGGACAGACCGCGGTCCTGATCGCGCCGCCACAGGTCCCGCACGACCTCGGAGACCTTGTTCACGTCGCCGGAGGCCAGCCGCTCCTGGTTCGCCTTGTAACGGCGGGACCAGTTGCCGGCCTCCTCCACGTCCTCCTCGCGCAGCACACCGAAGACCTTCTGCAGGCCCTCTTCACCGACGACGTCTCGGACGCCGACCAGCTCGGCGTTCTTCGACGGCACGCGGACCACAAGATCGGACTGCAGGATCTGGAGCACCAGGAACTCCAGCTGCTCCTCGCCCATCTGCCGCTGCTCGATGCCCTCAATGACTGCGGCGCCGTGATGCGGATAGACGACCGTGTCCCCGACCTTGAATTCCATTCCCACTCCTTGGGTCACCCTCGAATGTCACGCTAACTTTCAGATTCTACCATGTCCGCCACCAGCCGTTTCAGGCGACCGCGCCAGCGGAGCCCGGCACAACCCCCGCCCCGTCCGGGGTGCCGACGCGACGCGGTCACCCGCCCCGCCGTCGCACGCTGCCCCTGACAGCCCGACTGTGCTCGTCCATCCCGGCCGCTGCCCCTGACAGCGGAGTTTCCGGAATTCCCACCAGAAATCCGGCCGCGCCGGATGAGACTTCCCCCCCACGTTCAGCAGTGAACTGTGTAATTGCGCCTTAAAGATACTAAGCTAAGCCGATAACACCTGTGTTTACCTTACTGATGGAGGACGAATCCGTGATGTCCCTGAAGTCGGCCGCCCGCCGCGGCGGCATTGCCTCGCTCGCTGCACTTTCTGCCCTGGCGCTGGCATCCTGCTCGTCAGGCCAGATCACCCAGACCTCTTCGAAGGTTTCAGCGGTCGACGGTGCCTCAGCCGACTCTGAGGACGGCGCAGTCGCAGTCCGCGACGTTTATGTCGTCATGGATGAACAGGGCGACGCCGCCCTGAAGTTCACCGCCGTCAACCAGGACGCGTCGATGACCGACCACACCCTGGAAAGCGTCGAGGTGGACGGCCAGGAGCTCCAGTCCGACGCCCTGCCGGCCACCCTGCAGACCAACTGCTCACTGGTCGTCGATTCCCAGTCGGGACTGGACACCATCCCGCAGTTCGACGAAGGTTGCATCACCTACGGCACCTCCTCCCTGGAGAACGAGGACTACGCCTTCGGCGGCAACCTGCCGGTCACGTTCACCTTCGACAACGGCACCGTAGAGGTCATCGCCACCGTCTCCGAATACCACCAGGAGGCCGGCGAGCTGCACCGTGGGGACCTCACCGACTCCGAGAGCGACAACGAGCCGTCGCTCGGCGAGGGCCACTAGTACCCCGGCTGTTCCTCCAGCGCTCACGAGCCCGGGCGGGTTGTTCCCGCCCGGGCTTTCGCCTGCCGCATGCCGGTGTTGAAGCCCCTGCTCAGCGGTCATGTCCACCCCACTGGCTACGATCTAGGCCATGGCGAAAAAGGCACGCAGCATCCACACCTGTACCGAATGCGGTTACTCCAGCCCGAAGTGGCTGGGCCGCTGCCCCGACTGCGGGGCCTGGGGCTCCATGGTGGAATCCGCTGCGGTCCCCACCGGTGGCCCGGCCCCCGGCATCGGCGCCGGGGCCACCGCCACCCACAAGGGTCTGACTCCCACCTCACCGGCGGTGCCCATCACTCGGATCGACGCTGCCGCCTCCAGCTCCAAAACTACCGGCATCGGGGAACTGGACCGCGTGCTGGGCCGCGGCATCGTCCCCGGCTCAGTGGTGCTGATGGCGGGAGAACCGGGCGTGGGTAAATCCACCCTGCTGCTGGAGGTGGCCAACCGCTGGGCCGCGCAGCAGGAGGACGGCAGGAACCGAACGGCGCTCTATGTCACCGCCGAGGAGTCCGCCGGGCAGGTGCGCGTCCGCGCCGAACGCACCGGGGCACTGCGGGACACCCTCTACCTGGCGGCCGAGTCCAACCTGGACGTGGTCTTCGGCCACGTCGAGCAGCTCAAGCCCTCCCTGCTCATCGTGGACTCGGTGCAGACCATGCAGGCCGCCGGCGTGGAGGGCGTGGCCGGCGGCGTGGCCCAGTCCCGGGCCGTCACCGCCGCTCTGACCACCCTGGCCAAGACCACCGGCATCCCCATCCTGCTGGTCGGGCACGTGACCAAGGACGGCAACGTCGCCGGTCCGCGGGTGCTGGAGCACCTGGTGGATGTGGTGCTCAACTTCGAGGGTGACCGGCACTCCAGTCTCCGCATGTTGCGCGGGATCAAGAACCGTTTCGGCGCGACCGATGAGGTCGGCTGCTTCGAGCAGCAGTCGGACGGCATCCGGGAGGTGCCCGATCCTTCCGGGCTCTTCCTCTCGCAGCACGGCCGCACCCCGGACGGTTCCGCCGTGACCGTGGCCATGGACGGCGTGCGCCCCATCCTCGCAGAGGTGCAGTCCCTGGTGGTGGAGACCGAGGCCAAGACACCACGGCGCGTGGTCACCGGGCTGGACGGCAACCGCGTGCCGATGGTCCTGGCGGTACTGACCAAACGCACCCGCATCAAGACCCAGCGCCATGAGGTCTACGTGGCCACCGTCGGCGGGGTGCGCATCAACGAGCCCGCCACGGACCTGGCCGTGGCGCTGGCCACCGCCAGCACGTTCCGGACCAAGCCCCTGCCGGACAAAACCATCGTGATCGGTGAAATCGGGTTGTCCGGGGAGATCCGGCGGGTGCCCAACCTGGAACGCCGGCTCCAGGAGGCCGCCCGGCTGGGCTACCACCGGGCAATCGTGCCTGCCGGGGAGAGGCTGCAGGTGGGTAAGTTGCACATTCATCAGGTGCACACGGTGGACGAGGCCCTGGCGGTGGTCGAGGAACTAAGCTGATAGCTCATGACCGAGAACACGCCACCGCGTATCACCCTGCCCGAGACCCTGAAACTGCTGGCGCCCGGCACCCCACTGCGGGACGGCCTGGACCGCATCGTCCGGGGACGCACGGGCGCGCTCATCGTCATCGGTGATGACGAGCTGGTGGCGGCCATCTGTGACGGCGGTTTCGAATTTGACGTCCCCATGCTGCCCACCAAACTGCGGGAGCTGTCCAAGATGGACGGCGCGGTGATCCTGTCCTCGGACGGCAGCCGGATCCACCGGGCGAACGTGCAGCTGATGCCGGACGCCGGCTACCACACCGATGAGTCGGGCACCCGGCACCGTTCGGCGGAGCGGACCGCCCTGATGACGGGGCATCCGGTGATCGCGGTCAGTCAGTCGATGAACATCATCACCGTCTACGTGGACAGCCAGCGGCACGTGCTGCAGGAACCTGCGGAGATCCTCAACCGGGCCAACCAGGCGATCGCCACCCTGGAGCGTTATCGCGAACGGCTGGACCAGGTCAATGACCGGCTCTTCGACGCCGAACTCCACAACTACGCCACGGTGGCGGACGTGGTCACGGTCCTGCAGCGTGAGATTATGCTGCTCGAGGTCAGCCGCAGCATCGACCGGGACGTGCTGGAACTGGGGGTGGACGGCAAACAGCTGTCCATCCAGCTGGCGGAACTGCGGGGTGACTCCGACCGGGAACTGGATCTGCTGATCCGGGACTACCTGGTCGCCCCCGGGCTGCCCTCCGACGAGGACGTGTCCGCGGTGTTCGCCCAGATCGCCGCGCTCAGCGAGGCGGAACTGCTGAAGAGTACCAACCTGTCCCAGATCCTGCGGCTGCCAACCACGGAGGAGTCCCTGACGCAGGGGATCCAGCCGCGTGGCTACCGCGTCCTCGCCCGGGTGCCGCGGGTGCAGGTCTTTCTCATGGACAAGATCATCTCCGCACTCGGCGGAGTCCGCGAACTCCTGGCCGCCGGCGAGGAGGAACTGGCGGACGTCGATAACGTCGGCGCGTTATGGGCCCGCCACATCCACGAGGGACTCGCCCGGTTGCGCAGCTGAGAAGGCTCCGAGTGGGGCGGACGGGGGCCCGGCCGACGGAAGCCGTTAGCCCAGGTTGAAGGTGTGGGAGTTGGAGGCATTACCGCCGATTACGCCGTGCACGAAGTAGGCTCCGGCGGGAACCGACTGTCGGTTGCTGCAGGTGTCCGGGCTGGAGGTAGTGCGCGACCACACGGCCTGGAAGTTTCGTTCGCTGCCGGCCTCGAAGGTCTCGTCCCCGTCCCCGACCGGCGCGTTGCAGTCCACATCCGACCAGACCCGCTGGTTGGTGGCCAGGTCGTAGACCTCGAAGCGCATGACGTTCTCGCTCAGGTCGACCTCGCAGTCCACGGCCGTGGGGTTTTCCACCGTCAGGTAGAAGGTCGGTTCCGCGGAGGAGCCGTAGTTGGGACGGTCACTGTCCACCCGGACCTGCAGATCCGACAAAGCACAGCTCTGCTTCGCCCCCTCAGTGCTGGAGGTGGTGGACTCCGTGGGATCCGCAGACTCGGTGGCAGTGGTGGTCTCGGTGGACTCCTTCGCCTCGGTGGACTCCTTCGCCTCGGTGGTCTCGGTCGTCTCCGTGGCCGACGTGCTTTCTTCCGCAGCGGATTCGGTCTCCTCCGTCGAGGTCTGGGTGTCCGCGGCCTGCGTGCTCTGGGTATCGGGTTCGGTTTCGTCCTCCCCATTGCCGCCCGCCAGGGCCACCAGCCCCCAAATCAGCAAGACGACCACCACGATGATGACCACGAGGGCCGCGATCCGGCGGCGGACGTAGATCTCTTCTGGCAGTCGATTATTGTTCGGCGTTCCCACACTTCCCGAGTTTATTCAGAAGACGCGGCGGCGGTGCCACAACGGGGGCGTGTCTTCCGTCGACTTTCCCCGCCCGTGGCTCGGTGACGCCGATTCAGGGGGCATCAGCTCCGGCGCGTTGCGCCCCCGGGAGCTGATGGAACCCCGGTCGGACTACTCGACGCGCCGGGTGGTCACCGTCTCAGTGCAGGTGTCGGAGAGCCGGTAGCGCAGTCCGACGATGCCCACGTCGCCGGAGGCCATTCGGGCCTGCATGACCGGGGAACGGTCGATGACCTGGTCCACCGTCTCCACGACATGCTCACGCTCGAAATCCGCGATGTCGGTCTTGCCCTTGGACTTGGCGACCAGGATGGACGGGCTGACCTTCTCCACCATCACCCGCTGCAGACCACCGGGGATTTCCCCGCCGGCGAGCGCCTCCGCGGTGGCCTTGACCGCACCACAGGATTCATGCCCCATCACGACCACCAGCGGCACCTGCAGGGTCTCAATGGCGAACTCCAGGGAGCTGAGCACCGCCAGGTCCAGGATCTCCCCGGCCGTGCGGACCACGAAGAGATCGCCCAGACCGACGTCGAAGATCATCTCCACCGGAACCCGGGAGTCCGAGCAGGACAGCACCAGAGCGCGGGGGGATTGTCCCGTCCGCAGCTCATAGCGACGGGAGGAGTCCTGGTTGGGGTGCATCGTCTGGTAGTTGACGAATCGCTGGTTACCCTCCTGGAGTGCGTTCCACACTGCCTGGGGCGTTCTTTCCACATCTCGCATCGGCATAGCAGTTATTCTTCCACCGCACCCGGTCGCATGGTTGATTGGCCCACCAAATTAGACTGAATCAGACATGAACAGTACTCTGCAGCGCCGTCTGACCTCCTGGTACGATGCCAACGCCCGTGAGCTCGCGTGGCGGGAACCGGGCACCTCTGCGTGGGGTGTGCTCCTCAGCGAGGTGATGAGCCAACAGACCCCGGTGGCCCGGGTGGAACCGATCTGGCGGGAGTGGATCAGCCGGTGGCCCACCCCGGCTGACTTCGCCGTGGCCTCCCGGGACGAGGTGCTGCGGGCCTGGGGCAAGCTCGGCTACCCGCGCCGGGCACTGCGGCTGCACGAATGCGCCCAGGTGATCGTGGCGCAGCACGGCGGGCGCGTGCCTTCCGACGTCCCAGAGCTGCTGGCCCTGCCCGGTATCGGCGACTACACGGCCCGGGCGGTGGCCTGCTTCCACTTCGGCCAGAATGTCCCGGTGGTGGACACCAATGTGCGTCGGGTCTATCACCGGC
The DNA here is from genome assembly GCF_050107895.1 of Corynebacterium halotolerans. Taxonomy (GTDB): domain Bacteria; phylum Actinomycetota; class Actinomycetes; order Mycobacteriales; family Mycobacteriaceae; genus Corynebacterium; species Corynebacterium halotolerans_B. Next base: position 86,968 of record NZ_JBNILW010000002.1, read on the forward strand.
TGATCGACGCCCGTTTCCTGCCGGGCAACGCCTCGAAGAAGGAGCTGGGACTGGTGGCGGACCTGTTGCCGCAGGACGGCTCCGGTCCGAAGTTCTCGGTGGCCATGATGGAGCTGGGTGCGCTGGTGTGCACCGCGACCCGTCCGACGTGCGAGGTCTGCCCGGTGCGTGACCTGTGCGCCTGGCAGCAGGCCGGTTGCCCGGCACCGAGCGAGGAGGAAAAGGCGGCGGCGAAACGGCGGGTGCAGAAGTTCGCCGGCACCGACCGGCAGGTGCGGGGCCTCATCATGGACGTCCTACGCAAGGCGGAGCACCCGGTGCCCCAGTCCGCCATCGACGTGGTGTGGCCCGACGCCCCGCAGCGTTCGCGGGCCCTGTATTCCCTGCTGGAGGACGGCCTGGCGGAACAGGACGAGGCGGGGCTTTTTCACCTGCCCCGCTAGCTGGGACCTTCCCGGGCTGCTACTTCCCCAGCTGCTACTTCCAGCGGCCGCGGTAGTTCAGTCCGCCGGGCAGGTTCACCCAGAATCCACCCCGGCTGTTGAGCGTGACCGGGCCGATCTTCGTCGAGCCGGAGGCACCCGAGCCGGAGAAATTCAGCCAGCTGTTCTTGCCGATCTTCTTGCGCTTCCGGAAAAAGATGCTCATGCGGCGGTCTCCTCAGGTGGTGACGGGACGAGTGGGTATCAGTACCTGACAATGGTGCCTGATCCTACCGGTACCCGCCGCCGGACCGGCTCACCGGGCTGCTGCTCCAGCTTCCGGGGCTGTGGCTGTGCACCGTCCGGGGCAGACATGACGGCAGGGCGGCCGCTGGTGATTCCAGCGACCGCCCTGTCAGTTGATCAGCGACTGCTTGAAGGACTACTCCTTCTGCGGCTGACCGCCCGGGGTGGGACCGTCGGTGTCGTTGTCACCGCCGGGGCCTTCCGTGCCGTAGTTGCCGTAGTGCGGCTCGTTGTTGGAGCTGACCCGCCGGCCCTCATCAATGATGCGGTCCAGATCCTCGTCGGTGACGCGGTCGGTTTCCGGCACGTCATCGTCGGAGGCGGAGTCGACCTCCTTGACTGCCTCCGCTGCTTCGACGGACATCTCGGAGAACTCGCCGTCCGGCAGCGGCTTCGGACGCGGGGAGAAGGTGAACTTCGCGCTGTCCGTCTCCTTGGACTCGCCGTCCCAGCCCTCGACGTCGACGGAGACGATCTCGCCGGCCCCCAGCTCGCCGTAGAGCATCTTCTCCGACAGCTGGTCCTCGATCTCGCGCTGGATGGTGCGGCGCAGCGGACGGGCACCGAGCACCGGGTCGAAGCCGCGCTGTGCCAGCAGGTTCTTCGCCTTGTCGGTCAGCTCGATTTCCATGTCCTTCTGAGCCAGCGCGTTCTGGACGCGGCTGATCAGCAGCTCCACCATCTCGACGATCTGATCCTGGGTGAGCTGGTGGAAGACCACGATCTCGTCGATACGGTTGAGGAACTCCGGACGGAAGTGCTTCTTCAGCTCATCGTTGACCTTGTTCTTCATCCGCTCGTACTGCGCATCGGAATCGGTCTCGTTGGAGCCGGAGAAGCCGAGGCCGACGGCCTTGGAGATGTCCGAGGTACCCAGGTTCGAGGTGAAGATCAGGACGGTGTTCTTGAAGTCGACCACCCGTCCCTGGCCATCGGTGAGACGACCTTCTTCCAGCACCTGCAGGAGGGTGTTGTAGATCTCCTTGTGCGCCTTCTCGATCTCGTCGAAGAGGACCACGGAGAAGGGCTTGCGGCGGACCTTCTCGGTCAGCTGGCCGCCCTCCTCGTAGCCGACGTATCCGGGAGGAGCACCGAAGAGCCGCGACGCGGTGAAGCGATCGTGGAACTCACCCATGTCGATCTGGATCAGGGCATCGTCCTCGCCGAACAGGAACTGTGCCAGTGCCTTCGACAGCTCGGTCTTACCGACGCCGGACGGGCCGGCGAAGATGAAGGAACCGGAGGGACGCTTCGGGTCCTTCAGGCCGGCGCGGGTACGACGGATCGCCCGGGAGACGGCCTTGACGGCCTCGTCCTGACCGATGATGCGCTTGTGGAGCTCTTCTTCCATGCGCAGCAGGCGGGAGGACTCTTCCTCGGTCAGCTTGAAGGTCGGGATGCCGGTCCAGGCGCCGAGCACCTCAGCGATCTGCTCCTCGCCGACCTCGGCGATGTCCTCAAGGTCACCGGAGCGCCACTGCTTCTCCTTCTCCGAGCGCTCCTCGCCGAGCTTGCGCTCCTTGTCGCGCAGGCCGGCGGCCTTCTCGAAGTCCTGGGCGTCAATCGCCGCTTCCTTCTCGCGGCGGACGTCGGCGATACGCTCGTCGACCTCGCGCAGCCCGTCCGGGGCGGTCATGCGCTTGATGCGCATGCGGGCTCCGGCCTCATCGAGGAGGTCCACGGCCTTGTCCGGCAGGAAACGGTCGTTGATGTAACGGTCCGCCAGGTTGGCTGCGGCAGCCAACGCGCCGTCGGTGATCGAGACACGGTGGTGTGCCTCGTAGCGGTCACGCAGGCCCTTGAGGATCTCGATGGATTCCTCCACCGAAGGCTCCGGCACCTGGACCGGCTGGAAACGACGCTCGAGGGCGGCGTCCTTCTCGATGTGCTTGCGGTACTCGTCGAGCGTGGTGGCACCGATGGTCTGCAGCTCACCACGGGCCAGCTTCGGCTTGAGCAGGCTGGCGGCGTCGATCGCACCCTCCGCGGCACCTGCACCCACCAGGGTGTGGATCTCGTCGATGAACAGGATGATATCACCGCGCTGGTTGATCTCCTTGAGGACCTTCTTCAGTCGCTCCTCGAAGTCACCGCGGTAACGGGAACCGGCGACCAGGGAACCCAGGTCGAGGGAGTAGACCTGCTTGTCCTTCAGGGTCTCCGGCACCTTACCGTTGACGATGTCCAGGGCGAGGCCCTCGACCACGGCGGTCTTACCGACGCCGGGCTCACCGATGAGCACCGGGTTGTTCTTGGTACGGCGCGAGAGCACCTGCATGATGCGCTCGATCTCCTTGGCACGGCCGACCACCGGATCAAGCTTGCCGTCCTTGGCGGCCTGGGTGAGGTTCTGACCGAACTGGTCCAGCACCAGTGAGTTGGAGCGGTCGCCGGACTGTCCACCACGACCCCCTCCGGTACCTCCCGGGGAGGAACCCGCCCCCACGGGACCGGAGCCCTGCTGGCCGCTCGAGTCGTCGTTCTGGCCTCCCTCGTAACCGGAGAGCAGCTGGATAACCTGCTGGCGGACCCGCGGCAGATCAGCGCCCAGCTTGACCAGCACCTGCGCAGCCACGCCCTCGCCCTCGCGGATCAGGCCGAGCAGCAGGAATTCGGTGCCGATGTATTTGTGGCCCATCTGCAGTCCCTCACGCAGGGAAAGCTCCAGGACCTTCTTGGCACGCGGGGTAAAGGGGATGTGGCCGGTGTGGGGCTGGGACCCCTGACCGATAATCTCCTCCACCTCCTGGCGCACGGCGTCCAGGGAGATCCCCATGGATTCCAGCGCCTTAGCGGCAACGCCCTCACCCTCATGGATCAGGCCCAGGAGGATGTGTTCGGTGCCGATGTAGTTGTGGTTAAGCATCCGCGCCTCTTCCTGGGCGAGGACGATGACGCGTCGTGCGCGGTCGGTGAATCTCTCGAACATCTTTTACCCCTAACCTTCACGGCATATTCAGTGTCACCTACCTTAACGCCCGGGGTCGACAATTCCTTGCACCCTTGATTCCCGACAGCCCGGAAAGCACTGAAATTTCCAATAAGAGTCCAGGTAAAAGGCAACTTTTCGAGGTGTACGCCGGTAGCGAACACCGGTCAATTACGGAGAAATTGCACCTTCAGTCACCTCGGGAAATGTCGTCATCCCGGTACCGGTGGGCCACCCTCCGGGCGACGATCGGACCTGCAATTGCAGTGGGCCTTCGCGCATGCAGCTCCCGCCCCGGGTTCAGGCGCCCCCTACGGCACGCAGTGCCTTGAGCCGAAGCAGGCCCCTTCGCCCCTCTCCCAGCCCCGTCAATTGGTGGGCCATCACCACAGATCTGATGAGACCCACCAGGCAACACTCGGGAACAGGCACAGAAACTACCTTCCCGCCCCTCAACGCACGCCCCAAAGTTTAGGGGCTCTCTTCCTTATATATTAGGCCCAGTTTCGGGCTCGACACTTGAATCAGACTGCGAATAGGGCCATCGCCTCACCTCGCCTGCCCCACCACCGACCTCGACACACCTGGAGGACGAACGCCCGGAGTGGCCATCGCATCCGGGATTAGCCCGAAAGGATGACAAACGACCGTAATGAGGTCCTGAAATCGCGCATAATTGGCGATTTACGAGTTAATGTAGCCCGTTCAAGTTACATAAGTAAATATTAAGTTAACGGGACTTCCATCTTTGAAAACACATCAACAACCTGGCGCCTTCACCCGGTGGGATGACGTTTTTCTGAGAAGGTAATAATTTACCCCCTCAATTGGTCACCCGTTCGGATTTACTTGGAGACGATTGAAAGTGCGCCGCCAGCAGCATCTATACAGCCCTCTCTCCCGGTAATCGCAGGTGAATACCGCTTTTCCGTTACGTCAGCGTTACTCATCGAGACTTTAAGTAACCCAAAGGTATGACTAGTGGAAGGCGAAAATTAGCCGCCGATTCCCTAAGGTTATTTTCAGCGACTGAGTCGCCAGGCATTGCGAAAAACGATTTCCGGAGTAATTCCCGAGATTTTCGCGGTGGACTTTCCATGCTGGCCCACAGGCTCGGCCTAGGGTCTTCCAACCCATAAAGATCGAATTCAGGAGTAAAACCCTCATGTTCAAGAACCGCGTTCGTACCGCCGCTCTCGCCGGCGCCATCGCAGTTGCCACCGGCGTCTCCGGCCTGGCTGTCCCCGCATACGCTCAGGAAGGCTTCGCCGTCGTTGACGGTACCGCCGCAACCGCAGTTGCTCCGGCCAACGTCACCGAAACTGAGCTGCAGGAACTGACTGACGCCACTGCTGACTACCTCGAAGGCTTCCAGGAGGGCGGCAGCCTCCAGGCACTCGTCGACACGTACATCGACCTCGGCGCCGACGGCTACGATCCGTCTGAGGAAGAGGCGCGCAATGCCTTCGACGGTGCCAAGGCCAATGCCTCCGCACAGCTCGCCACCTCCGTTGAGAATGTCAACAAGGCACGCGCTTCCGTCGGATTCGCCGTGGATCAGGACGAGCAGGCTGACGCCGACTGGGAAATCTTGGTTGAAGCCCTGAACGCTGCAGCTACCGAGCTCAACCCGCTGATCGACGCTGTTAACGAAGCCAAGACCATCGAGGACGCACCGTTCACCGAGCTGCCGAACCTGGCTTCCAACTTGGAGCGCGAGGATGACATCGTCGAGGCCTACCGTGCTCTGCAGACCCTGCAGGACACCGTTGACGAGCAGTTCGAGACCGCTGGTGACTGGAACATCGACGAGACCGATGGCCAGTTCATCAACCGCGATCACATGCTCGCCCTGGAAACCCTGAAGGACGCCGTCGACGGCCAGGTTGAGACCGTCGAGGATGCTTACGACACCGCCGTGGCTTCCAACCGCGAGGCTCAGAAGACTGACGTCCTGGTTCGCCAGCTCTTCCTGGAGCGCGCAACCGCTCAGCGCGATTCCCTGCGCATTGTCGAGGGTATCTTCCAGTCTGCAGCCCGCTACGTCGAGCTGACCGTCAACGATGTCCTCACCGACGATAACGGTGTTCTTTCCACCGAGTACCGTGAGGTCCAGGGCAACCTGTGGACCGGCCTCGGCGATAACCTGGAGTGGCTCCAGCTGGCCGATGACGCCACCGCCGAGTACTTCCTGGCATGGGGGACCGACGAGAGCAACCCGGAGGAAGGCGACGACTACGCTGCCGAGAAGCTGCGCCTCGCCACCGAAACCTACGGGAAGATCTTCGAAAACGGTGCCACCTGGCGCGAAGCTCTGAACCGCGTCCAGCTCATTGATGCCAATCTGGAGGCTGAGAAGGCTCAGCTCGAGGCAGACCGTGAGGCCGCCCGCGAGGCAGCCGAGCGCGAGCAGGCTATCGCTGATGCCCTGGAGGAGCTCGCTAAGGGTAGCGGCAGCGAGGAGCCGGGCGACATCGAGGAGCCGGGCATGTCCTCCGGTTCCTCCGAGAAGGGCGGCCTGATCGGCCTGGTCGCTGCCATCGGCGGCGTCGTGGCCCTGATCGCTGCAGCGTTCCCCTTCATCAGCAACTTCATGCGCTAAATGGTTCCTCTGATCTAGAGGGCCAGCCAGACATGGAAAGTCGCTGAAGGCGACGAGCCCCTTCTGCCGAAAGAACTCGGCAGAAGGGGCTCTTTCCACTTTTACGCTGACGTCTCCGTTCATTCCGGTAATTGGTAGCTAATTAATAGTAGTTAAGAAACTGAATCCATATATCTAATACGTGGGCCGAAATCTACTCGCCTACGCAATATAAGGGCCACCAATTTTGGGGGCAGATAAACATGAACAAGCGGGTTGTCCCGCAATGAGGGATACAAAAACCCGATCATGTTCCATCACGGAAATCTCCGTGGCACATGATCGGGATCTTCAACTTATGGTCGCCCGCGCGACCGCCGGGGCCCCTCAGGCCTGCCCTGGCGTATAGAGACCATCCTGGATGAGACGGATCATCAGATCAGACTTGGTGCTGGCAGGCCTGCCGACGCTCATGTACTTTCCGCGCACTCGAGCGATGTGGGTTCGGATCGTATCCTCAGATACTCCAAGGATCGTGGCCGCCTGCCGCTTGGAGATGCACGCAAACCAGGTCACTACGACCTCGAGCTCCCGCTTGCTCAGTCGCGGAGCGAACAACCCCGTGTTTTTCGTGGACAAAGTAACCTCCGTATCACCCAACGATATCGCACCTAAGAATACTATACTTTCCTTTTAGAATAGGCTTAGTGTTGCTCAGGGTACGCCTCGATTTTACCCCCGTTCTTCCCTAATGAATGAATGCGGGCAAACCTGGAAATCACACCGCATTTGCAGCGGTAAGCAAACATTCATCATCCCAATCAATAGGGCAGGGACATTGCGTTGTCGTCCCTCCGCGTCACAGGCATCACCACTGCCTTTCCAGCACACCTGCTTTCCGCGCCTCCCCCATCGAACTATGGGCCCAGGAGTCGAAGAAGTTCGCTCTCGGCGCCATGCTGAGCGGTACTCTCGGCTTAGAGAGCCAGAGACTGAACCCGACGCGAAAGATCTGAAACGACAATGCGTTTTCTCAATGATTCCGTCCCCCCGTATGAGCTCACCTACGCTGATGTGTTCATGGTTCCCAACCGTTCTGAGGTTGGCTCCCGCATGGCGGTGGATCTGGGCACCCTCGACGGCACCGGCACCACCATCCCACTGGTCGTGGCCAACATGACCGCGGTGACGGGGCGTCGCATGGCAGAGACCATCGCCCGCCGTGGCGGTCTGGGGATCCTCCCACAGGATGTACCGGCGGAGGTCGCCGCAGCGACCATCACCGAGGTGAAGGCTGCGGACCTGGTCTTCGACACCCCGATCACCATCAAGCCCCACCACACGGTCGGCTACGCCCGCAACCTGCTGCACAAGCGCGCTCACGGCGCGGCAATCGTGGTCGACGAGAATAAACCGGTCGGGCTCATCACGGACAAGGACCTCCGCGACGCGGACAACTTCACCCAGGTCGGCGCATTGATGAGTACGAATCTGCTCACCCTGCCGGAGGACATCGCTCCCCGGGAGGCGTTCAAGCAGCTGGAGGAAGCCAGCCGCAAGCTGGCGCCGGTCGTCGACAAGCAGTTCCAGCTGCGCGGCATCCTCACCCGGGCAGCGGCGCTGCGCGCCACGCTGTATGAACCGGCAGCCGATGACAGCAAGCGGCTCCGGGTGGGCGCGGCGATCGGCATCAACGGCGATGTCGCGGGACGGGCCCGGACATTGCTCGACGCCGGGGCTGACGTGCTGGTGGTCGACACCGCCCACGGGCACCAGACCGGAATGACTCGGGCTCTACATAAGATCCGGGAGCTGGACGTGCAGGTACCCATCGTGGCGGGCAATGTCGTCACCGCGCAGGGCGTGCGTGATCTGGTGTCCGCCGGCGCGGACATCGTGAAGGTGGGCGTGGGTCCTGGGGCCATGTGCACCACCCGGATGCAGACGGGCGTGGGTAGACCGCAGTTCTCCGCGGTCCTCGAGTGTGCTGCAGCCGCGAAGGAGGTGGGCGCGCACGTGTGGGCGGACGGCGGGGTTCGTGACCCCCGCGACGTAGCCCTGGCACTGGCGGCTGGAGCGTCCAACGTGATGGTCGGCTCCTGGTTCGCCGGGACGTTCGAGTCTCCGGGGGATCTGCACATTGACGCGGACGGCGGAATGTACAAGGAGTCCTTCGGCATGGCCTCGCGGCGGGCGGTGGAGAGCCGGAATTCCGGGATTGATTCCTTCGAGTTGGCCCGGCGCGCGATGTTCGAGGAGGGTATCTCCACCGCCAAGATCTATCTGGATCCCCAGCACGGGGGTGTTGAGGACCTGGTGGACAAGATCATCTCCGGCGTACGTTCCGCTTTCACGTACGCCGGCGCTGACTCGATCCCCGACTACCAGGACAGGGCCCTGGTGGGAGTGCAGTCCACGGAGGGTTACGCGGAGGGCAAGCCCCGCGCCTCCCGGTAGCCTCTGGCCACCGGCGAAAGGACAAGGAAGCGGCAGCGCACTGATTGCACTGCCGCTTCCTTGTGTTATTCCAGAGGCAGTCTGCGAGAGTCGGGACCATGGGCGTTCCCGAGCCCCGAGGCGGGATCGCCCAGTACGCCCGTCCGTTACGCGGCAACTATGAGAATTTACTTTGAAGTTTTCATTATTCATTCACCTGCAATTTTGGGTTAACACATCATCGGTAGCGTTCAGAACGTCTGGTCGGGCATGTCTGACTCATGCCTCCCGGACTCCTGTCATTTCGATCCAGTACCACTCAAAAGGATGTACATGTCTGTCAACCGTCGCTTCTTCCGGAGCGCCCTGACCGTTGCCGTGAGCTCCATCGCCATCACCGGCCTGTTGATCCCGGCCGCCGGCGCCCAGGCCTTCGGCTCCTCGGGCTCCTCGCTCAGCTCCTCTCTGCCGGGTTCCAGTGCCCCGGGAACGGAGAACGGCAACGAGGCCCCTGAGAACACCGACGGACCGGAGAACATCATCTACCTGGTCGGTGACGGCATGGGCTACAACCACGTCTCCGCAACCAATCTGTATGAGTCCGGCCAGACCCGCTACCAGGTCGAGGGTGAGGCCGGCTCCGACCTTGCTGAAGCCCCGGGCGAGGCCGTGCAGGTCTTTGAGGGCGATGCGTGGAATCAGCTGGGCATGACCACTTTCCAGGAGGGAAACTCCTATGAGCCGGACCGGGCATGGGCCGACCATGATTACGTGATGGAGGACTTCACCGATTCCGCGGCCTCCGGTACCGCGATGGCCACCGGTTCGAAGACCGACAACGGCAGCATCGGCGTGGATTCCGCCGACACCGAACTGGAGAACACCTCCCAGCGCGCCAAGGACGAGGACAAGGCAGCGGGCGTGGTCTCCAGCGTGCCCTTCAGCCACGCCACCCCGGCAGCCTGGGCCGCCCACAACACGGACCGCAATGACTACCACGCCATCACCGAGGAAATGATCACCGGTGATCTGGATGTCATCATGGGTGCGGGCCACCCCTTCTTCAACTCGGACAATGAGCCGGTCACCGAGGCTAACGAGGGCTACATGACCGCCGACCAGTACGAGCGTCTGGTAAATGGTGAGACCGACTTCGAGCTCGTCGAGGACAACGCCGACTTCGAGGCCCTGGCCAATGGCGACGTCGAGGAAGACACCGACTACTTCGGCCTGGCGCAGGTCAGCTCCACCCTGCAGCACGACCGCTCCGGCCAGGACACCGCGCCGTACCAGACCCCGCAGAACGACGTCGTCGATCTGGCCACCATGACCGAGGGCGCGCTGAACGTCCTGGGTCAGGATGATGACGGCTTCCACCTCATGGTCGAGGGCGGTGCGATTGACTGGGCCGGCCACGCCAATGACATTGCCCGCGACATCGAGGAGGTCCAGGCCTTCAACGCCGCCGTGGAGACCGTCGTCGACTGGGTCGAGACCAATTCCTCCTGGGAGGAGACTCTGGTCATCGTCACCGCCGACCACGAGACCGGCTACCTGATGGGCGAGGACGAGGAGCCGGATTTCAAGGCCCTAACCGGTGAGGCGGGCGAGGTTCCGGCCCACAGCTGGTACTCCGGCAACCACACCAACCAGGTCGTGCCCTTCTTCTTCCGCGGTGCCGGCAGCGAGGACATCGTCAACGCCACCACCGGCACTGATCCGGTCCGCGGCGACTTCATCGACAACACCACCGTCGCTGACCTGACGATCAACGAGTGGTGGACCCGCGACTAGCCACCTCCTGATCCCGCCCCGGTGCGGCCTGCCGATACTGTCAACGGCAGGTCGCACCGGGCTTTGTAATTCCCCAGCGTTGCGCCGTGGGCCGTCGCGAAGCGGACGACCGAATCACTCTCACGGACGTCGGCACGGATAATGTCGCGTATCTGGCACTCCGGATCGGCGCACACTATCTGGTATGGACTGCCCGCACCGAGATGTACTTCGACGACGACCTGCACCTGACCACGGGTGGCGAGTTACCGGCGCTGGCCGTTCCGGAGGGCGCCAGCGCACAGGTGCTTGCCGCCGCCGATGGACAGGTCACGGTGTTGCTTCGGTCCCTCGGCTATGGCGGACTCCGCCCGCTCGCGGTCTCCCGGCTCATCGATGGCACCTGGGACACCACCTCGCTCGCGGAGGCCCCGACCGAGCTCTACTCCACCGACTGAACCTTCTCCTCCGGCTCCACCGGCTGGTTCATCTCCCGGCTGTCACTCAGCCGTTGCCCGGAGAGCAGCCCCGGCAGGCCGCGGCCATGGGCGGTGAAGATCCAGACGGCCAGGCTCAGCAGGGTGAAGAGACTCGCGATCCCGTCCCAGCCGAGCAGCTGCAGCAGGGCGTAGCCGCCGATGCCGGCGATAAAGCGCAGCGGGCGAGCGACAAGCCTGGGCACGGGGCCACCGTGGTAGCGCAGCTCCACGGCGAAGTCGCCCGGAGTGCGGCCGGTCGCCAGCACGATGACCAGGTAGAGGGCGAAGACCACCGCAGTGGTGATCTGGGTGGCGATGTCCGTGTCCAGCGCCAGGTCGCGTTCATCCAGCACAAAGATCATCACCAGACGGATCAGCCCGGCGAGCACGAACGTGACCAGGGTGTAGGTCAGCAGGTCACAGATCATCGCGATCAGGCGACGGGTCCGGGTGACCGGCTGCGGTCGGGCGGCCACCTCCTCCGGCACACGGCGGCTGCGCGCCCCCGGAATCATCAGCGCCAGGATCGAGCCGAGCAGCGCCCCCAGGGTGTTGACCAGAAGGTCGTCCACGTCGAAGACGCGGTAGGCGCAGGAGTACAGCCCCCACACACCGGTCAACTGGGTGACCTCCACGAACAGCGAAGTAGCCAGCCCGGTGAGCGTGGCGATCACCACCCCGCGGTTGGCCAGCACACGGAGGAAGAAGCCGAGTGGCAGGAACAGCACGACGTTGAGCACGAGCTGGAGGATCGCGACGTCGGAAAGCAGTCCGAGGTTGATGCCCTGGTTCCGGTCGATGGCCGCGGTGATGTCCTGGCGCATCTGCAGCAGCTGCAGGTTGGTGCCGGCGCACTGGAACTCACCCGGGGTGGGCAGCGGCAGGAGGGTGAAGGTCCAGATCGCCCAGAAGTAGACCAGGGCCGCGGCCCACAGCAGCGTGCGGCCGAGCTCGAGGCGACCGCGCCTGCGGTAGCTCAGCGCCACGAACGGTACGAAGAGGAGGACGCCCGCGAGGAATCCGATACCAAGGGCGATGCCGGCGAGGAAGAGCTGATTCTCTAACACCCCACGTATTGTGCCAGCCGTTTCCCGGCTCGGGAGAGGGGTCCCACCAACCGCATTACACTCGGCGGACATGACCGCTGCTCCGCCCCGGGATTTCTCGGCACTCCTGCAACTGCTGCGCCGCGGTACTGATACCCCAGTCACCCTCGACCTCACCCGGACGGGCCGGGCCCGCGGTTATGTTGTCGGCATACTCAGCGACATCGATCCGGAAGGGCTGCGCATCTCCCGCCACGGCGTGGATCTGCTCGTCCAGCGCGATGGGCGCGATGTGATGCGCCGTACCGGGGCCGGCATGTGGCACTTCGACGATTCCGGCCGCCCGGTCTTCCGCCCGGTGCCCCGGATCGATCTGTTGGGACCGTTGGACTGGTTTGCCTGTGCCAACCTCAACCTGGCCGCATTGGCCGGACTGGAGCTGGCGGACGTCACCACGGACATGGTGGCTGGCCGCCGGGTCCTGGTCCTTCCTCTCCCCGACGTCACCCTGCGTATCGACGCCGAGCACGGTACCGTCCTCGGCCTCACTGCGGAAGGCATCGCGGTGAGGGCCACCAGGGTGCGCTTCCCGACGACACTCCCCTCACCCGCCTGGGAGGGAGCTGTCCGGGAGCCGGAGCCCACCGCCGTCCCTGACGACGCCCCGGCGCGCCCCACCGTGCACTTGCCGCCGGCGCCCGAGGGCCGCCGGGAGCTGCGGATCCTGTGCGATGCGCTCTACTTCGAGGGCAACCTTCCGGACTGGCGACCCGGGGACTCCGTCCGGCTGGAGTTGTCCTTCCTCCTGAGGAAGGCATCCCTGCCGGGATTGCGTACCGTACGACGCGGTCGGCTCTATCCTTTCGACACGGAATCCCGCAAATGGCAGTACGCCTTCCGTGCCGAGGGCTGGGCAGCTCACGTGCATTCCCCGGAGCCCTGCTTTCCCGAGCAGGAGTTGGCAGGCTATTTCGCCGCCCGGAGCAGCTACGGCTTCGGTTTCCCGGAGAGCACCGATGTTCGTATCACCCACGTGCACCGCGCTGGCCGGGACCTGGTCATCGACACCACTCTGGACAGTGCCCTCCCCCCTGCCCTGCCGGAATACGGCGACGGCATCGCCGACTCCGACGGGCAGACCCTCTGGGTCACCGATCGGGGCCGACCGCGGGTGCGCGGCTACCGGGTGGACACCGGCAGGCACACCCACACCATCGACGTCCCCACCTACGCACCTCTGCAGCTGGACGGTGGTGCCACGGTCTCCACCGGGAACCGCTCCTGGCGGCTGCCCTTACTCGAGGAGATCCCGCCCCGCACCGGGAATGAGGTGGATGTCGGCGATGACTGGCTGCTCCACCGGCATCTCTTCGAGGACCTGTACGTGCTCCGCCGGAAGGGGAACAGAGATCAGGCCGTGGCACTCACCGGAGCCGGGTCCCTCACCGAGGTGAACCTGGGCGGCGAGGCCATCAACGACGGCTACCGGCTGGCTGACCAGATCATCGTCCGTGGCTTCCAGACCGAAGTGGTGCTGGATCGGCAACTGAACATCACCGCGGTGCGACGCCAGGGGCGGGTACAGGGGAAGGCGCTGGGACCTTATGCGGTATTTTCCGATGAGTACGCGGAGGAGGACCCCGGCGAGCTGGTCTTCCGCGGCATGGATACCGGCGCGGTGGTGGCCCGCTACGCGGATACGGCGGACACGGTGGCGCAGGCCGTCTTCGCCGGACCGGATCGGATCGTGGTGGCGGAGTGGTTGCCCCACACCAGGCGGATCAGCCGTGTGGCGGTCTGGAGTCCCGGCACCGGCTGGCGGGTAAATGAGCTGGGACGTGGCTGACCGGGACAGGAAAATGCATTGGGACCCCATACTTTCTGGGACCACGAACGGGGTGAGGAAATGGACTGGACGGCTCCCAAATTCAGCGGAGCCTGCAGGTCCGCGGTAACGTGACACCATTATCCTGCCCCACCCGGAGAAAGGCCCCACCATGAAAAGTCTCCACACCCGCATCATCACCGCCGCAGTCCTGGCATCTTCCCTGCTCCTGGGTGCCTGCTCCAGCGGTGAGGGCGAGGAGGCCGACTCCACCACGGAAACCTCCTCCTCCACCGTGACCTCCGCCGAGGAGTCCAGCTCCGAGGAGACGACCACCGAGGAGACCTCGGAGGAAGAGGAATCGGAGTCCGACGCCCAGGCGACGGAAGACGACGCCGCGGAGCCGGACGCGGAGGGTGATCAGGCCGAGGACCCCGCGCAGGCCCCGGCTCCGGCAGCCCGGGCGAATGAGAACGGGGCACCGGCCCCGCAGCAGGGCCAGGAACAGGACGCTGCCGCCCAGCAGCAGGCGCAGGGTCAGCAGGAGGCACCCCAGAACCAGGGCCCGGCAGACCGGCAGTCCGTGATCAACGGCATGAATGGCGTAGCCGCCGCGTCTGGCGAAGATCTCAGCGCCTTCCCGCAGGAAGCCCTGGATATGGTGTACGGCTGCATGGCCGACTCCCTGATCGGACAGGGTGCGAACGATCTGACCCACTCGATCGCCAACCAGCAGGACCGTGCCCTGACGGCGGAGGAGTCCGGCATGCTGCAGACTGCGACCCAGACCTGCTACAGCCAGCTGGTGGGCTAGCTCGGCTACCAAGTTGGAATCCGGCGCACGGACAACAGGCGGAACCCGGGACCCGGGTTCCGCCTGCTGCGTTGTGGAGGATCAGGGCAGAAGGTGTCCTGAGTGACCGCCACTCCGAAAGAATTGTTCCCCTCAAGCGCAGTCACCGCCCGGAGGGCGGAACATCACCCGTCATGACCACCTTGTCCCGGGCGTCATCCCAGCGGAATTGGGCGGTGGTCCGGCCGGAGGCCGCCGCGTTACTCTCGCCTTCTTGGGGCCAGCGCCAGGTGACCTGGATGCTGGCGTCATCCAGGCGTTGGACGTCCGGGCTGAAGCCATAGGCCTCGCTGGTGGCGGTGCCCAGATACTGCCCCTGGTGGAACAGCATGATCTGGTAGGGCGAGGAGCTGGTGCCACCCTCGATCGGGAGCACGATCCAGGACAGCGGCTGGCAGGGGTCGTACCCATCCGTGGAGGCGTAGTTGGTGTCCCAGGGCCAGCCATTGTGGGTGGGCACCTGTCCGACCCAGCGTTGCACGGCCTGCTCTCCGGTCAGGTCGGTGCATTCGGTGCTGTCCGCCGGGGCCGATTCACTGTTCTGTGTCATCCCGGGGTCCGCCGTCGTACTGGTCTCCTCCACGGGCGAAGCTGTGGTTCCCAGGGTGGGTGAGGGAGCCGGTGCCGCGGAAGGGTCGGAGTTCTCGGTGGGCGTGTCCACCACCGACGACGGCCCCGGGTCTTCCGGAGTGGTGTTCTCCGCACAACCCACGACCAGTGCCAGGGCGGCCACACCGGCGGCGGTCACCAGAGTTCTGCGGGGCAATCGGGGCACGCTCATGATCCTCCTCCGGAGTGGCTCAGCTGCTGACAGCAACTATGCCGTGTGAAACCGGTTTCCGGAAGAGAACCGGGCAGTATTTCCCCGAGTAACAATGCCGCGCCCCTGCTCAGGCTGAGCAGGGGCGCGGCGCCGCTGGTCCGGGGCGTCGTTGAGCGGCGGGCCTACTTCGCTTCCGGCTTGACCATCGGGAAGAGCACGGTCTCGCGGATGCCCAGGCCGGTCAGAGCCATGAGCAGGCGGTCAATGCCCATGCCGGTGCCGGCGGTCGGCGGCATGCCCTGCTCCATGGCGGCGAGGAAGTCCTCGTCGAGCACCATGGCCTCCTCGTCGCCGCCAGCGGCCAGGCGGGCCTGGTCCTCGAAGCGCTCGCGCTGGATGACCGGGTCAATCAGCTCGGAGTAGCCGGTGGCCAGTTCGAAGCCGCGGACGTAGAGGTCCCACTTCTCGGTCACGCGCGGCTTCTCGCGGTGGTCACGGGTCAGCGGGGAGGTCTCCACGGGGAAGTCCTTGACGAAGATCGGGCCCTCGAGCTGGTCCTCACAGAGCAGTTCCCAGATCTCCTCGACGAGCTTGCCGTGGCCCCAGCCGCCCTTCTCCGGGACCTCGAGGCCGATGACCTTCGCGATCTCCTTGAGCTCCTCGACGGTGGAGTCGATGGTGACCTCGGGCTGGCCGGGGTGCTTGCGCTGCAGGGCCTCGTTGAGTGAGGGGTACATCTCGATGACGGGCCACTCGCCGCCGAGGTCGTACCCCGTGCCGTCGGCGAGGGTCACCGTGGTGGAGCCGAAGACCTCCATGGCCACCGACTGGACCAGGTTCTTGATGGTCTGGGCGCCGTCGGCGTAGCTGCCCCACGCCTGGTAGGTCTCCAGCATGGCGAACTCGGGGCTGTGGGTGGAGTCCACGCCTTCGTTGCGGAAGTTGCGGTTGACCTCGAAGACGCGGTCGATGCCGCCGACCACGGCCCGCTTGAGGAAGAGTTCGGGGGCGATGCGCAGGTAGAGGTCGATGTCCAGAGCGTTGGAGTGGGTCTGGAAGGGACGGGCCGCGGCACCGCCGTGCAGGGTCTGGAGCATCGGGGTCTCGATCTCCACGAAGTCCTGGCTCTCGAGGTAGTGGCGCAGGGCGCGCATGACCTTGATGCGGGTCATGGCGTTCTTGCGGGCTTCCTCGCGCATGATCAGATCCGTGTAGCGGTGACGGACCCGGGTGTCCTCGGCCATCTCGGCGAAAGACACCGGCAGCGGGCGCAACGACTTGGCGGCCAGCTGCCAGCGGGTGGCCATGATCGACAGCTCACCACGACGCGAGGAGATGACCCGTCCGGTCACGGAGACGAAGTCCCCGAGATCCACGTCCGACTTCCAGGCCGCCAGAGCCTCCTCGCCGACCTCTGCCAGCGAGAGCATGGCCTGCACCTGGGTGCCGTCACCATCCTGGAGGGTGGCGAAGCACAGCTTGCCGGTGTTGCGCATGAAGATGACGCGGCCGGCGATGGAGTGCACGACCTCGGTCTCCTCACCGGAGGTGAGGTAGGTGACGCCCTGCTCATTACCGGGCTCCTCCCCCTCAGCCAGGATGCGGAACTGATCGCGCAGGTCAGCCAGGGAGATGGTGCGTTCGACGGTGACCGGGTAGGGCTCCACGCCACTGTCGATCAGGCGCTCCCGCTTCTCTCGGCGGATGCGCAGCTGCTCGGGAAGGTCATTGGTCTGGGCCTGGGAATCCTTAGCTTTCGTCACGCCTTCACAGAGTAGTCCATCGGTGCCGGGGGTCCGCAGTTCAGGCGGCAGGGTGGTGCCGGAGATCAGATCGGGGCCACCGGCGCAGCCACCATGGCACCGCGATTGCTGTCCGACGGTGGCTGTTCCGGCGGAAGGGCACGGGCTTTGCCACGGGACTGCCGGTCCCCGGTGCCCCAGTGGTTTGTCCGGCAGCACCCGGCGCAGCGCCCTACCGTTACAAATCTGATATCACTTTTATCGCTGTTCGCTGATAAACTGATATCAGATTAATTCACGGCCATGAAATGATCATCCATGAAAACTCCCCGATCACAGGAAGGCAGGGCCGCCAGCATGAGCGCCCCGAACCACCCCAACCCGAGCACCCCAGATAACTCCCCGGACAATCCCCCGGCCACCACGGAGGTCGCCGAACGGCCCGTCGGCCACGGCGGCGCCAAAGTCGAGGTCACCGAACGGCAGACCTGGACCGCCGGCGCCGGCCTGGCCGGCACGGCCCTGATCGTCATGATCCTGCTGATCTTCGCCGCCGCCGGAGCCATCATCCTGGCGGGCATGGAAATCGCCCATCCGGGCCTCATGATCCCGGTGGCGGTCATCGCCATCATCCTGTTCATCCTGCTGGCCACGATGATCAAGGTGATCAACCCCGGCCACACCCTGGTGGTGCAGTTCTTTGGCCGCTACCTGGGCACCAACCGCCGCACCGGACTTTCCCTGGTGCCGCCCCTGACCACCGCAAAGAAGGTCAGCGTCCGGGTGCGCAACTTCGAGACCGAGACCATCAAGGTCAACGACTCCAACGGGAATCCCGTCAACATCGGCGCGATCGTCGTCTGGCAGATCGCCGACACCGCCAAGGCCACCTTCTCAGTGGAGGACGTCGAGGAATTCATCACCTCCCAGGCGGAGTCCGCGCTGCGGCACGTGGCCACCACCCACCCCTATGACGGCGGTACCGCACACAACCCCTCGTTGTCCGGCTCCACTGAACTGGTCTCGAACGAGTTGGCCGAGGAAGTGGCCGCCCGGGTCAACATCGCCGGACTGGAGATCATCGAGGCCCGCATCGGCTCACTGTCCTACGCCCCGGAGATCGCACAGGCGATGCTGCAACGCCAGCAGGCCGGAGCCATTGTCGACGCCCGGGAGACCATCGTCGAAGGCGCCGTCAGCATGGTGGAGACAGCCCTGGACCAGCTGGAGGCCAAGGAGATCGTGGACCTGGACCCGGAACGGCGCGCCGCGATGGTGTCCAACCTGCTCGTGGTGCTGTGCTCGGACACCAATGCCCAGCCCATGATCAACACGGGTAGCCTCTACACCTAAAGACCATGGCCAGGAAGAATGTCGCCCTGCGCATCGACCCGAAGGTCCACGAGGCGATTGCACGGTGGGCAAATGATGAGACCCGCAGTATCAACGCACAGATCGAGGTGATGCTGCGGGACAGTCTGCGTCAGGCCGGCAGACTCCCCGGGGACGCGGGGGACCTGCCCCGGCGCGGACGGCCGCCGGTCCGGCGCGAGGACGATACCGGCAACGACACCGACGGGAAGTCCCGCGGCGTCGTCAAGCGTGACACCGACACCTAGGAGTTTCCCGATGGCACTGACCTGGACGCCGCGGATCGACCGCGCCCTGCAACAGGCGGCGCAGGCCCATGCGGGCCAGCGGCGCAAGAGCGGCGCAGCCCCGTACATCTCACATCCGGTGGCGGTGGCACTGCTGGTCTCGGAGTACACCGCTGACGAGGATGTGATCGTTGCAGCTCTGCTGCATGACGTCCTGGAGGATGTGCCGCCCGAGGTCTACGGGGCGCGGCAGATCGAGGCGGACTTCGGACCGCGGGTGCTGGAGCTGGTGCGCGGAGTGTCGGAGGACAAGACGGCCGGGTGGCCGCAGGCACCGTGGCTGGAGCGCAAAAAGGGGTACCTGGCCCGGCTCCGGGAGGTGCCGCGGGAGTGCGTGCTGATCTCCGTGGCGGATAAAACACACAACCTCCACTCCCTGTGCGCCGATCTGGAGCAGCAGGGGGCGGAGGTGTGGGACCACTTCAACGCCTCAGCCGAGCAGACGCTGTGGTTTCAGCGCGCGGTGGCGGAGGTGGTCCGGTTGCGGTTGGGTGAGCACCGCGCCACCAGTGACCTGGAGGTGGCGGTGGGGCGGCTGGCCGGGCTGGTGGCCTGATCCTGCCGGACTAGACCAGCCAGTCGTTGGGGCTGAACAGTTCGAAGTGAACGGCGACGGGGCTGGCGTCCCCATCCAGCGCGGCAAGCTGGCCGCGGATGTTCTGGAGGAAGAGGTTGCCGCCACAGAGGTAGACGTCCGCGCCGGCCGGGATCTCGGCGGCGATGTCGATGAGTTCACCGGCATCGCGGTAGCTGGTCCGGTAGGTGACGTTCGGCAGCTTCGTCACCAGTGTCTCGGTCTGCACGGCCTGGGCGTGGGAGTCCCGGTTCTCATCGGCGTGCAGCACAGTGACCCTGCGCTCGGAGGCGGTGTCCGCGAGGTAGGACAGCATGCCGACCATCGGGGTGGAGCCGATGCCGCTGGAGATCAGCACCACCGGGGCCTCGGGGTGCTCCGTCTCATCCAGCACCAGGTCACCGGCGGCGAGAGTGGCGTCGATGAGGTCACCGACCTCGACATTGTCCTGCAGGTGACCGGAGACCTCACCGTCGCGGTTGACCACGATGCGGTACTGGGTGGCGTCCCCGTCCACGATGGAGTACTGACGCAGCTGGCGGGCCCCGTCGGGCAGCTCCACGCCGACGGAGGTGTACTGGCCCGGTTTCGGTGCGGTGAAATCACCGGCGAGGACGTACTGCGTGACCGTCTCAGTCAGCTGCTCCTTGGCGATGACCTCCGCCTTGCGGAAGACGTCCCCCGGAGCGACGCCGCGCTCGTCGTAGAGGTCCTTCTCGGCCCCGATCAGCACGGCCGCCATGAGGTCGTAGACCTCGGTCCACGCCTCAGCGACGTCCGGGGTGACCACGTCTGCGCCGAGCACGTCCACGATCGCGGCGAAGAGGTTCTCGTAGACGATCTGGTACTGATCCTCGGTGATGCCGAGGGAGACGTGCTTGTGGGCGATGCGGCTGAGCAGATCGACCGGATCCGGGGCGTCCGGATCAATGAGCATGGAGGCGAAGGTGACCACGGAGGCGGCGAGCGCCTTCTGCTGCGCACCGGACTTCTGGTTACCGCGGTTGAAGGTGTTCGCGATCAGCTCGGGGTGAGCGGTGAACATCTTCTTGTAGAACAGCGGGGTGATCTCCTCGATCTTCGCCCCGATCGCGGAAATGGTGGCCTTGACGGTCTCCTCGTGCTCGGGGGTGAGCCGTGACCCGGTCTTGAGCATGGTCTCCACAGACATGTACGTGATCCTCCTGGCGCATTGAGCTACTGGCTTCCTGACTGCCAGTCCGACTGCCCCGGAAGGCCCCAACTGGCACTGCCCAGAACTTTACACGGCTTTATCCGTGTTAATTAAATCAAGGTCAGAGATTCTGATCACATTCCTGCGCCCATGTGGTGGGCAGCCCACCAGCGACCTCCGAAATAGCACATCTTCCGCCACCTCAACTGGGATTCAACCGAAGTTCATTCGGCGGTCACCACGATTCCGCCGGGAGGACACGCCCGAACCGTAACCTTCTCAGCCGAATCACCCAATCCTCTTAACTATTTTTGGAGTACCCGTGGCACTTAAGGGCCTCAGCCTGCTCAGCAACAAGTTCGCCTCTTCGCGCACCAAGATGACCTGCACCTACAAGTGCGGCAACGCCTGCTTCGGCGAGTGTGCGAACCAGACCTCAAACCCCTACTTCGGCGACCTGATGTCCCGCCGCTCCGCTCTGAAGGCGGGCAGCCTCACCGTCCTGACCGTCGGCACGGGTTCCGTCCTGGCCGCCTGCTCCTCGGGCGAGGCCAGCAGCCAGGCCTCCGGCTCCTCTTCCGGCTCCTCCTCCGGCCAGCCGGCCACCACCGACGGCCCCGCCTACGAAGGCATGCGGTTCACCCCCGTTGAGCCGAACACCGAAGACGCCGTCGTGATCCCCGAGGGCTACGAGCAGTCCGTGCTGATCGCCTGGGGCGACCCGGTGATTGAGGGCGCCCCCGAGTTCGACATCGACAACCAGACCCCCGAGGCCGCCGCGCAGCAGTTCGGCTTCAACAATGACTTCGCCGGCCTGGTCGAGCACCCGGAGGATGACAACCGCCTGGTTTACGTCTGCTCGCACGAGTACTCCACCGAACCGAACATGTTCAAGGGCTATGACGCGGAGAACCCCACCCGGGAGCAGTTCGAGATCGGTCTGGCCGCCCACGGTCTGACCGTGCTGGAGGTCTCCAAGGTCAACGGCACCGGTGAACTCAAGCGCGAGTTCGGCCCGCTGAACCGCCGCATCACCGGCACCACCGAGTTCCGCCTGGTCGGTCCCGCCGCCGGTTCCGACCTGGTCAAGACCGAGCAGGACCCGGACGGCGAGATCGTGCTGGGCACCCTGAACAACTGCGCCGGCGGCGTCACCCCCTGGGGGACGATCCTCTCTGGTGAGGAGAATGTGGACCAGTACTTCGGCAACACCGACCTACTTGAGGACGAACAGCTCAAGGAGCGCCACGCGCGCATGGGCATCTCCGGCGGGGAGAGCGACCGCAAGTGGGAGCGCTTCGATGACCGCTTCGACGTGGTCAAGACGCCGAACGAGCCGAACCGCTTCAACTACATCGTCGAGATCGACCCGCTGGATCCCGAATCCACCCCGGTCAAGCACACCGCCCTGGGCCGTTTCAAGCACGAGGCCGGCAACATCCACATCGCCGAGGACGGCACCGTGGTCTGCTACTCGGGTGATGACGAGCGTTTCGACTACCTGTACAAGTTCGTCTCCTCCCGGCAGATGGAAGAGGGCAACCTCGAGCACAACATGACCATCCTGGACGCGGGCACCCTCTACGTGGCCAAGTTCAACGGCAACTCCCCCGAGTCCGAGATCGACGGCTCCGGCGAGCTGCCGGAGGACGGCGCCTTCGACGGTGACGGTGAGTGGCTGCCACTGCTGACCGTCGAGGAGGACGGCTCCGCCGAATCCCACGTGGACGGCTTCTCCGCCGAGGAGGTCGCGGTGTTCACCCGGAGCGCCGCCGACGTGCTCGAGCCGACCAAGATGGACCGCCCGGAGGACGTCGAAGTCAACCCGGTCAACCAGAAAGTCTACGTCGCCCTGACCAACAACTCCTACCGCGGCGCGACCGGTGAGAACGCCGAGAAGTCCCAGGAGGGTCCGACCGAGGTCGCTCCGATCACGGAGAACAAGAACGGCCTGGTCATGGAGATCGAGGACGACCACGGCGGCACCTCCTTCACGTGGAACCTGCTGCTGGTCTGCGGTGACCCGAACGCCGCCTACTCCTACTTCGGCGGCTTCGACAAGGCGAAGGTCTCCCCGATCTCCTGCCCGGACAACCTGGCCTTCGACTCCCACGGCAACCTGTGGATCTCCACCGACGGCAACGCCCTGGACTCCAATGACGGCCTCTACGCCGTGGCTGTCGACGGCGATCGTCGCGGCGAGGTCAAGTGCTTCCTGACCGTCCCCGTCGGGGCCGAGACCTGTGGCCCGATCGTCAATGACGAGCGCGTCCTGGTCAATGTCCAGCACCCGGGCGAGGGCGACGACGCCAGCGCAGATAATCCGCAGACCCACTGGCCCGACGGCGGGAACGCCGTGCCCCGCCCGGCCGTAGCCCAGGTCTGGCCGAGCGGCGGCGGCAAGGTCGGCATGGAGAACGCCTAGCAGCACCAGCTCCCGCCGCGCCGGAGCCACAGCACCAGCACCCGCTGCCCCCTCCGCCCTGCCCCGGCAGGAAAAGTCGGAGACGGTGGGTGCTGCGGTCATACGGGGGCGGGGATACGGAAACCGGCTGACCGATGTTCCGGACACACCTCGGAAGGCGCTTCCTCAGGTGAGGACCCGGGGCTCCCCAGCTCTCCATTCTTGTGATTCAACCGAAACGCTACAGAAACCCGGCGTCCACTTCCCGCCACTATCCCCTGGGAGGACAGGTTGGCCATCCACGGCCGGCCGCCACACCGGAGGATTCCCATGAGTACATCCCTGGCCACCTACATCGCCCTGCCCGGCAGCACCAAGGAAGCGTTCACCCACTGGCACAAGGTTTTCGGCGGGGAGCTGAATCTGCTCACCTACGCTGACACCCCGATGGAGGGGATGCCCTTTGCGCCGGATCCGGCCGCCGTCGCGCACGTCACCCTCCACCTGCCCGGCGGCGTCCTCGCCGGCGGCGACACAATGCCCGGTGACGAGGACAGGTATCCCATCCGCGACACCGCCTATTCCCTGCTCTACACCGTGGACGACGCCGAGGAGGCCCACGAGTTCATCCGGAAGCTGGTGGATGGCGGCGGTTCGGTCAACATGCCCTTCGAGAAGGCCCCCTGGGGCGACTGGTACGGACAGATCTTCGACCGCTTCGGCGTGATGTGGGCGTTCTCCACCAATCAGACCACCTAGCCGACGCCGCGGGGTACCCGCCGCCCCTGCCGCGGTACCGTCTGGGCCGGTGCCACCGGTGCCGCCGCGAACGAGGTCTTCAACATCACCAACGGTGACCAGTTCCGCTGGTCCCAGCTGTGGCCGGTCTTCGCGGAACACTTCGGCATGGATTACGCCGCCCCGCAGCAGGTGTCGTTGGCGGAGACCATGCCCACCAGGCGCGACGTCTGGGAACAGCTGGTGGCGAAATACGATCTGGTGGAGACCCCCTTCGACGAGCTCGTCGGTTGGGGCGTGGGCGACTTCCTCTTCCACCAGGAGGCCGACAACATCACCTCCACCGTCAAGGTCCGGCAGGCCGGCTTCGCCGACGCCCTGGACACCGGGACCCGGTTGCCGCAGCTCTTCGGGGGCCTCATCGACAAGCGCATCCTGCCGCCCACCCTGCGTCCGGAGACCCATGGAATCTGATCCTCACGTGGAACTTTAGCGGATCGTTATATTAAGGATTTTCCCAGCAAGAGCACCCGGTATCTCTTCGGTTCTCTAATTCCGGTGAGACCTGCGGCACCCATGGCACCCTCATCCCCGGTATGTCTGGAGGGTGTATCCGTTGCCCACCATGCGGGTGAGGCGCCGGCGCCCCTGCCAACCGTCTCATCACATTGAAGCGGAGGAGCTTCCGCCATGTTTGATCGACTAGCTAAAGCGCTGAGGCTGAAGACCGACCCCGGAGTGTTCTTCGTCGCCATCGGCATCATGCTCGCCTTCGTGCTCATCACGATTTTCTTCGGCGACTGGGTCGGGGATGTCTTCGGCACCGCCTCCGATTGGCTCATGTCCAATCTGGGCTGGTTCTATATCCTCGGTGTCTCGGTCTTCCTGGTCTTCCTGATATTCATCGCCTGCACCCGGTTCGGCCATGCCCGTCTGGGCAGCGACGACGAAGAGCCGGAGTACCGGACACTGACCTGGTTCTCCATGCTCTTCGCCGCCGGCATCGGCTCGATCCTGATGTTCTGGGGCGTGGCCGAACCGATCTCCCACTTCGCCAACCCGCCGATGGGGGACGTGGCACCGGAGACCGCGGAAGCCGCCAACCAGGCCATCGCCTTCACCCACTACCACTTCGCGCTGCACACCTGGACCATCTTCGCGTTGCCTTCCCTGTGCTTCGCCTATTTCATCTACAAACGGAAGATGCCGCCGCGGGTCAGCTCCATCTTCTCCCCGCTGCTGGGATCCAAGGTCTACGGGCCGATCGGCAAGACCATCGACGTCGTCGCGCTCATCGGCACGGTCTTCGGTGTCGCCGTGTCCGTTGGCCTGGGCACCCTGCAGATCAATGCCGGGTTGTCCGAGCTCTTCGGGGTCGAGGTCTCCCCACTGGTCCAGCTGATCATCATCATCGTGATGACCTCGATCGCCTCGGTCTCGGTGGCCCTCGGTCTGGACCGCGGCATCAAGATCCTGTCGAACATCAACATCTACATGGCGATCGCCCTGCTCGTGTTCATCATCGCCGCCGGTCCGACCGTGCTGATCCTCAAGGGCACCATCGAGTCCGTGGGCACCTACCTGAGTTGGCTGCCGGACCTGGCGTTCTGGAACAACACGGTCCCGAACTCGCCGGACAACGCCGCCTGGCAGAACACCTGGACCGTGTTCTACTGGGCCTGGACGATCACCTGGTCGCCCTTCGTGGGCATCTTCATCGCCCGTATCAGCCGGGGCCGCACCATCCGTGAGTTCGTCGCCGGAGTGCTGGCGCTACCGGTCGCCTTCTCCCTGCTGTGGTTCGGTGCCTTCGGCACCGCTTCCTTCAACATCGAACAGAACGGTGCGGGCGGCCTGGTGGATCGCGTCGTCGACCAGGGCGACATCCCCGGCGCGCTGTTTGAGTTCCTCTCCAACTACCCCTTCGCCGGCTTCGTGTCCGGCGTGGCCATCCTGATCGTGATCATCTTCTTCACCACCTCGGTGGACTCCGCCGCCATGGTCACGGACATGATCGCCTCCGGTGAGGAACCCCGCTTCGCCCCGATCCACCAGAAGCTGACCTGGTCCGTGATGATGGGCGCGGTCGCCGCTGTGCTCCTCACTGTTACCGGCGAAGGTGGTCTGAGTGCGCTGCAGCAGGTGATCATCGTCATCGGCCTGCCCTTCTTCATCATGGGGTTCATCCAAATGTGGAGCCTCTGGGTGGCGCTCAACGCGGACATGGGACGCCCCACCCCCGTGGTCACCAGGCAGTGGAAACGTGCCTACACACCAGCAGACTGGGAGAAGAACGAAGGCGTGCCCTCCCCCGAGCCGATCGGCCCAGTCCACCACATTCCGGACGATTCCGTGGCGGACGGCAGCGGCTTCAACCCGGCCGTGGTCGGTGCCGTGCTCGAGGAGTACGACAAGAAGAACGGACCGGACTGGGGCGAGAAGGTCCGCTACATCGAAAGCTCAAGACCGGTGGTGCCGGGGGCCGGGGGCAGCACCGCGGGCATCCGACCAGGGAACGGAGCGGAGAACGCTGACCGCCTGGGCCGCGACGTCGATAAGCAATCCGAGTAGACACCACCCGAGCAATGGTCCTGCCTAGGCAGGGCCATTGCTCTCCCCAGGGAACAGATAAAGGTTCTGTGATCTAAAATAGGTAGCACACTCCCGTTCTGGGTCAGTGATCCCGGAAGTTCAAGCAGTTCCGGTTAGTTGACATTGCGAATGAGACCAGGAGATTGGCATGCCCCGGAGAATTCCCCTCATGGTGGCCGCACTGGCCGTCACCACCGCCACCACG
Source organism: Corynebacterium halotolerans (assembly GCF_050107895.1). Classification (GTDB taxonomy): domain Bacteria; phylum Actinomycetota; class Actinomycetes; order Mycobacteriales; family Mycobacteriaceae; genus Corynebacterium; species Corynebacterium halotolerans_B. Next base: position 113,468 of record NZ_JBNILW010000002.1, read on the forward strand.
CTGACGGGGTGCACATCCATCCCGGCTGATGCCGCGGGAACCCTGGACCGGGCGCGCGGCGGCACCCTCGTGGTCGGGGTTTCGGAGCATCACCCGTGGACCGACGTCTCCCCGGACCGCCGGTACTCCGGCTCCGAGGTGGAGCTGCTCGAGAGCTTCGCAGACAGCATCGACGCCGAGATCGAGTGGCACGCCGCTCCCGAGTCCGTCCTGGCCGGCCGGATCAAGAACGACCTGCTCGACGTCGTCATCGGTGGCCTGACCACCTCCACGCCGTGGACCACCCACATGGCCATCACCCGCTCCTACGCCCAGGTCGACGGCGAGAACATGGTCATGGGTGTGCGGATGGGCGAGAACGAGCTGATGGTGGCGCTCGAGCGGCACCTGGCACAGGAACACGGGGAGATATAGATGCTGACCAGAACTGAACCCGCCCTCGGCTCCGGTGTCGAACGACTGCCCGATGAGCAGCGCGAAACCCTGCGCAAGGCGGTCCGCCTGGAATGGATCACCATCGGCTGGATCATCCTCACGGTGATCCTGGTGGGCCTGGTCGCCGGCCAGTCCCAGGCAATGAAGAGCGCCTGGGCCGAGGACATGATCTCCCTGGTGCCGCCGATCGCCTTCCTGGTGGCCACCCGCATCATCAAGTCTCCTCCCAGCCGCAAGCACCCCTATGGCCCACACCGCGCGATCGCGGTGGCCCACCTGGTGGCCGGGGTCGCGCTGTTGGCGATGGGCCTGTTCCTGGTCTACGGCGCAGTATCAGCGCTGATCAACGTGGAAAAGCCGCCGATCGGTCTGCTGGTGCTGTTCGGCCAGGAGTTCTGGTCCGGTTGGCTGATGATCGCCGTCATGGTGATCACCTCCATCCCGATGGTCATCCTCGGCCGGATCAAGATCAAACTGGCCAAACCACTGCATGACAAGGTCCTCTACGCCGACGCCGACATGGCCAAGGCCGACTGGGGCACCGCCGTGGCCACGATCGTCGGTGTGCTCGGCATTGGTGTCGGCCTGTGGTGGGCGGACGCGATCGCGGCGCTGGTGATCTCCGCGTCCATCCTCAAGGACGGCGTGACCAATATCCGCGCCTCCATCTCCGGGCTCTCCGACGCCCGCGCCACCACCTACGACAACTCCGGGCCGCACCCACTGACGGACGAAGTCGAGGAACTGGCCCGCCGGATCGACTGGGTGGACCAGGCCCGCGCCCGCGTCCGCGACCAGGGGCACATCTTCCACACGGAGATGTTCGTGGTACCGGTCGAGGACTACATGCCCACCCCGGTGCAGCTCGATGAACTGACCGAACAGATCGCCGACCTGGACTGGAAACTCCAGGACGTGGTCATCGCCGTCGTCTCCGAGATTGATCCGCAGCAGGTGCCCGCGGAGCAGTGAGTTTCCTGGGATGCTGGTAGAGGGCCTGAAATCCCTGACATTGGAGACTCCCGATGACCATCCCGAAACTGAACTGGAAGAACTGGCGGCATGTCCTGGTGGTGGTCGCCCACCCGGATGACGCGGAATACGGCCTGTCCGCCGCCGTCCATGAGTGGACCCGTGCCGGGATCCAGGTGGATTACCTGCTGCTCACCCATGGCGAGGCCGGCATGCAGCGGGTGCCGGAGGAGGCGGCCGTCATCCGTGCGGCCGAGCAGCGGGCGGCCTGCGACGCCGTCGGCGTCACCGAGCTGGTGATGTTCAACTACCCCGACGGGCACCTGGAGGAATCCATCGGTCTGCGCCGTGACATCGCCCGTCAGGTCCGCCGCCTGCAGCCCGATGTGGTGATCACCGCCAACTACGACATGGAGGCTTACGGCTCGCTGAACCAGTCCGACCACCGGGTGGCTGGCGTGGCCGCGCTCGACGCCGCGTGTGATGCCTCGAACCGCTGGTCCCACCGTGAACTTCTCGACGTAGAGGGCTACGAGCCCCACAAGGCCGATCTGCTGCTGGTGGCCGGCGCGAGCGAGCCGACCCACGCGGTGACGGTGGATGCCGCCGCCGTCGACGCCGCCATCACCTCACTGCACTGCCACGAGGCCTACCTGGCGGACCTACCCGACCACCCCGAGCCGGAGGTCTTCCTCCCGGAGATTCTGCGCGCGGGCGGTGAGAGCGCCGGGGCAGAACACGGGGTGCCCTTCCGGGTCTTCGGCCTGGGGGCGGAACCGGAGATCGACGGACCTGTCTCCGGTTCGGCGCAGTAGCGGAAGGTGAGCAGTTCCGCCGGGCCGCTGAGCCGGCGGTACCTGAAAACCACGTGAGACAAGGGCCTGGATTCCGGTGACACCATTCACAAAATATGGGAGAATCTTCCTTAACCGTGAGCCACAGCACAGGTGGACCCACGTGTGGTTGTCCGTCCCGGCCGCGGCCCGCTGTCCGGGGTTTGTAGTTCCTCCTGAAAGGATTCGGCGTGAACGCACTGGTACTCGTCGTCATCGGTGTCGCGATGATGCTGGCCGGGTATATCATCTACTCCAAAATCCTCGGCAAGAAGATCTTTCAGCTCAGTGACAGTTACAAAACCCCCGCCCACACGATGAAGGACGGGGTGGACTTCGTCCCCACCAACAAATACGTGCTGTGGGGCCACCACTTCACCTCCGTGGCGGGTGCCGCGCCGATCGTCGGCCCGGCTGTCGCGGTGATCTGGGGCTGGCTCCCCGCCTTCCTCTGGGTGACCATCGGCACCGTCTTCATTGCCGGCATGCACGATCTGGGTGCCCTCTGGGCCTCCCAGCGCCACAAGGGGCAGTCAATCGGTACGCTGTCCGGCCGCTACATCGGCCGCCGGGGGCGCAACCTCTTCCTGGTGGTCATCTTCCTGCTGCTGCTCATGGTGGTCGCCGCCTTCGCGGTGGTCATTTCCGGCCTCCTGGTGTCCACCCCGACCTCCGTCATCCCGACCTGGGGGGCGCTCGTGGTCGCCCTGATCGTCGGCCAGGCGATCTACCGTTGGCGTTGGAACCTGGCCGTGGTCTCCATCGTCGGAGTGGTCGCCCTGTACTCGTTGATCATCCTGGGTGACAACGTCCCGGTCGTCCTGCCTGATTCGGTCCTGGGGCTGAACCCGAACGCCGTGTGGATCCTACTGCTCTTCGTCTACGGCGGCATCGCCTCCCTGCTGCCGGTCTGGGTGCTGCTGCAGCCGCGGGACTACATCAACGGCCTGCAGCTCTTCGTGGGCCTGGGGGTCCTCTACGGCTCCTTCCTGCTGACCGCCCCGACACTCGTCGCCCCTGCCCTCAACGACGCCGTGCCGGAGGGCACCCCGCCGATGTTCCCGCTGCTCTTCGTCACCATCGCCTGTGGTGCGATCTCCGGATTCCACGGCATCGTCGCCTCGGGGACGTCCTCGAAGCAGTTGGACAAGGAGACCGACTCCCGCTTCGTCGGCTACTTCGGGGCCGTGGGCGAGGGACTGCTCGCCCTCGGTGCGATCATCGCCACCACCGCAGGTTTCCGTTCCCTCGCCGAGTGGGAGTCGATCTACACCGCCTTCAACGAGGGCGGCGTGGGTGCCTTCGTCCAGGGCGGCGGCAACCTGATGAACGAGGGCCTGGGCATTCCGGCCTCGCTGTCCGCCACGATTCTGGCCACCATGGCGGTGTTGTTCGCCGCCACCACCATGGACACCGGGGTCCGCCTCCAGCGTCTGGTGGTCCAGGAGATCGGCGAGATCATGGGATTCCGGCCGAAGGCCCTGCTCGCCACCGTCGTCGTGGTCGTCCTCGGCCTGGCACTGACCTTCTCCGCCGGTGCCGACGGCTCCGGTGGCATGCTGATCTGGCCGCTGTTCGGCACCACCAACCAGCTGATGGCCGCGCTCACCCTGGCGATCCTCTGCGTGATCCTGGCGCACCTGCGCCGTCCCTACTGGCCCATCCTCATCCCCCTGGTCTTCGTCATGGTGATGAGCCTGTGGGCGGCGATCATCCAGCTGCAGACCTTCTTCGACGACGGCAACTGGCTGCTGCTGGTCATTGACGTCATCATCCTCATCGCCGCGGTCTGGGTCACCGTGGAGGCCATCGGTGCCCTCAACCGTGCCCGCAAGGAGCCCAAGGTGGTCTGGACCGACGAGGACGTCGACGCCCCGTTGCCTGCGGGTGCCCCGGCAGGCGTGGAAGAGGATCCGTTGACCGCCTCCGCTCCAGCCTCCCGTGAGGCGGACTAGATGTCGCTCTGGGAGAAGCTGCGCCAGGTCAACGACACGTTGACCGAGTACTACGCGGCCCCCTACCGTGCCGCCTTCGTGAAGGCCCGGCAGCAGGAGGACGACCTGTTCATGCTGCTGGTCCTCTCGGAGGCCCTCGGCGTGCCCAATCCCGCCAGCTACTACACCCTTGAACTCCTGCCCATCGTCTACGAGGACTTCCACGACTGGCACCGCCGGATGGGCATGGAGCACTCTCCCCTGGACAACATCTCATGCTGCTAGAACATCTCCGCGGCCAGCGCACGCTCTTCTTCGGTGGCAAAGGCGGCGTGGGCAAGACCACGCTCGCCGCCGCCACCGCCACGGCGCTCGCCGCCGAATCCCGCCGCGTGCTACTGGTGTCCACCGACCCGGCTCACAACCTGGGACACATCTGGGACCGGACCATCGGCGACCGGGAGGTGGAGGTGCTGCCCGGACTGCACGTGCTGGAGATCGATCCGGCCGCCCAGACCCGGCGCCACCTCGCCCGGGTGGAGGGCACCATGCGGGCGATGATGCCCGAGCACCTCCACGGGGAAGTCCACAGGCATCTGCAGTTGGCCGAGCAGTCCCCCGGTACCCACGAGGCGGCACTGCTGGAACGGATCGCGGAAATCGTTGCTACTGCTGTCGGCCGCTTCGACCACGTGGTGTTCGACACCGCCCCCTCGGGCCACACCAGTCGCCTGATGGACCTGCCGGAGATCATGTCCGCCTGGACCGACGGTCTACTGGACCGCCGTGCCCGGTCGGAGAAGTTCAGTTCGGTGATCCGGGGTCTGGGGCCGACCGGCCGCGACACGATGGTGGCGGAGGATCCGGTGGACCGCCGGAACCGTAAGCTGCGCTCGATTCTGCTGGAACGGCGGGAGAAGTTTGAACGGTTGCGGGCGGAGTTATCGGATCCGGGTGCCTGCCGGTTCTTCATCGTGCTCACCGCCGAGCGCATGCCGGTGCTGGAGACGCTGGAATTCCACCGCGGGCTCACGGAGTCCGGCGTCACGGTGGGGGCCTGCGTGGTCAACCGCATGTCCCCGCTGGATCAGGGGACATTCCTGGCCGAGCGCGCCGCGATGGAGGCGGGGTTTGTGGCCCAGCTGCTCGAGGGACTTCCGGGCACCCCGGTGGTTCAGCTGCCACTGCTGTCCGGTGACGTCACCGGCGAGGCGGCGCTGCGGGAGTTTGCGGCGATGTTGTGATTATCCGTTGCGACGGGACCGACTTCCCTTACACAACGTCTGGCGGACGAGAACGAGGAACGGGACGGTGGCGTCCGCCAGGGGAAACAGGTCCTGTGGGTTGATGCGCAGCACCATATAACCCTGGTTCTGGAGTGCCTTCTCCCGGTCGCGTTCCGCCAGCACCGTCTGCTCGAGGGGACCGTAGGTTTCCCCGTCGTATTTCACCCGTCCGTCGATCTCAATCACCAACCACCCGTTGACCAGCAGATCCACCCGATAGACGCGACGGGTGTGCGGATCGACGATCTGCGCCTGCACCTCAATTGTCTTGATTTCCTCCATCTGGGTCAGCAGCAGATAGCGGGCATGAGACTCCGGGACGCTGTCTGAATTGGTGACCGAGAGCCGGAGCGCCTGGTGAACCCCGGCCAGCCCGTGGAACCTCCGGAACCCCCGCAGTATCGTCTCCGCCCGTTTCTTGCTCAGCTCCGGATGCTTGCGGAAGATGGAGTCGAAGCACACGACTCCGTGTAATTCACCGTGATAGCGCGTGATGTCGGCGGCGGTGCGCAACAGCGTGGTCACCCGAATGCCGTGCTCAGTGTGAACGTGGTGCCCAGGCAACAGGCTGGCGAACACCCTGGTTCCCTTCATCCACTTGGCCCGCCCCGACGGCTTCCCTGTTCCCGGCAGAGTCAGCTCCACCACATCGGCGTGCCCGAGGACACTAAGACCGTGCAATCTGGCTGCCGCCATCCCCGACACCACGGCACTCCTGGTCCCCAGCCCGACCGCCGCCGCCTTCGCCTCGCATTTCTCCCAGGGCTTGAGCTCAGCGAAACACCGCTGCTCCATCACCATCGTCTTCGTGAGCCGTATGAGTTCGCCCCGGTCCAGCCGCCGCCAGAATTTCTCATCCCGCTGTGACACCCGCCGCGTATCAATCAATCCGAAATGCTTCCCCCAGTCGCGCATGTACTGATTGTCAGCGACTGCCCGGGAGCTCACCACGTCTGTCTTCTCGGCCGCCCCGAAACTGTGGATTACCCGACTTATCCCCAGCCCCGGGAGCGGCCGGGTTGCAAAGACGAGTTTCCCACTAAGGTTCACCGGATCTGCCCCGCCCACTCCAAATTGGTCGGACCAGGAATGCCGGGTGCGGGTCTTACCCGGTATTTTGGCTCAATGAATCAGCCGAATCCGGTGTTCCTCAGCCGGTATCTCCTACCCGGTACTGCTTGCCCGAACCTGTTGGCTGCCCAGCAGCCAACCAGAACCTACTCCTGCTCCCCCAGGTTCCGGAAGCCGATGCCCACCGGCACACCCACATTGTCCAGCAGCCGTACTCCCCCGATGGTCGCGGCCACCAGCAGCCGGGCGTCACCCTCGGTGGGCGCGTCACGCAGATCCAGACTGCGCAGCTCCAGGTACTCCACCTCGACACCGGCGGCCGAGAGCACCGAGCGGGCCACCTCCAACACACGGTCAGCGCCATCTTCGGCGGCATAGGCACCGGCGGTCAGGGCGGCCGACAGCACCATGGCCTTTTCCCGGTCCTCTGCCGCGACCTCCGGGTTCCGCAGGGACATCGCCACGCCGTCGGTGGTCCGGACGGTGGGCACACCGTGCAGCTTCACCGAAAGATGAAGATCAGTGATCGCGTGCTGCACGGCGATCAGCAGCTCGTAGTCCTTCTCCCCCAGCACCAGATCGCTCGGCCCCACCAGGTTGGTGAGGGTCAGCAGCCGGGTCAGCTCCACCGACAGCTGGCCGGCGGGTTCCAGACCGTGGTCCGCCGCGTGGACCACGGTGCGCATCCCCTTCGGCCACAGCGATTCCGGCGAGTAGCGGAACACCGCGTCCACCTCCTCCGTCTGAAGCATCTCGGCATTCACCCCCTCGTGGAGGGCCACCACCACGATCCCGCCCCGAATCTGCCTGGCGGCCCGGACAGCGGCGAGGTGACCGGCGTGGATCCCGGCCCCCAGCGGTACCAACACCACGGGTCGACCGGTCTTGCGAAAGGCACGCGTCAGCGTTGCGATGCCGGCCGGATCGGTGAAGTCGGTCGCCTGACCGGGCGTGAACGTCATGATTTCTCCTCCTGGATGGCCCACAGCTCGATATCCTGCAGGCCCTGTAATTCTGCGGTACGGCGGGCGAGCTCCCGGTAGGCGCGGGAGCGCCCGGGGTCGGGAATCGAGCGTTGTTCCCGCATCACCCCGCCGACGGATGGCAGGGCACGCCCGTGGCTCAACTCGCCGCTGATCGCCAGGGCGTGGTCCTCGTTGCCGAGCACCTCAGAGAGCAGGGTGAATGCGTCCATCCGTACGGTCTCCAGGAAACTGGTATAGGTCATCGCGGCGGCCAGTCTCGCACGCTGGGTCTCGTTGATCAGCAGGGCCTGCCCGCCCAGTTCGCCGACCAATAACTCCACGACCGTTTCACCGAGTTCATCCGCCGCGCCGATGGCCCAGAGTTTGTCATTCAGTGGGTGGGCGGCCAGCACCAGTGCCCCCGAAGTCTCCAAGGGGTCGAAGAGCTGGACGCCGTGGCCGATGCTGGTGTGCAGGAACATCTGGCCGCGGCGGGCGCCCGGAGCGAGCTCCTCGATCAGGTCCGGCAGCTCCTCATCCTGAACGGAGAGCACCACGAGCTCGAAGTCGCGCGCCTCGTCGGAGGAATTGAGCCAGGACACCTCGTGCCCCACGCTCGAGAGCAGCAGGCCGAGGTCTACTTCATCATCCTCATCCGCCAGCACCCCGACCCGGAGCCGCGGGCCTCTCACTCCTGGTCTTTCCGGAAGCTGGCCATCAGGTCTGCCACGGACACAGAGTCCTTGCGCTCATCGCGGCGACGGCGGCCCCGACGCTGTTCCGCCAGTTCCTCCTCGGTGAGCTCGGCGGACGAAGCGGCCGCGGACGCTGGATCTGCCTTCGCCGGTTCCTTCTTCGCCTGCTCGGGCACCGCCGGTTCCTCTGCCGCCTTCCCGGTGGTCTTCCCGGGAGTCGCGCTCGGGGTGGCGTCAGCGACATGGCGGGAGCCTGTCTCATCCCACTTCACGGAGGTGAAGGAACCGGTGTTGAAGACGCGCGTCCTGGCGTTCTGGTCGGCGGTACCGCCATCCGCCGCAGCCTTCGCGATCTCCGGAGCAGCCGGAGAAGCCGTCGCCTCTTCCGCGTCCTGCTCCGCGCCGTCATTGTCCACCAGGGACGGCACGTCATCATCCTCATCCACCAGCGGCTCACGCCGCATCGGCTCCTTCGGGGTCTGTCCCAGCAGCCCACTCACCGCAGCCGTGGAAGGAGCACCCTTGACGTGGGGACTCTGCCCGGTGTTGCCAGCCTCCGCCTCCAGTTCCATGATGCGGCGGGCCTGGGCGCGCAGGGCGGCGGGCTCATAACCGAGGTCACGGCCGGACATCGCCTCCAGGTTGGCGCGCAGTTCGGCCAGTTCCTCCTGGATCTTGACCAGGGTCTCGGCCTCCTCGGAGCGTTCCTTCTCCTGCTGCTCACGGGCCAGCTTCTCGATCTCCGCGGTGCGCTCCGCTGCCGCCTTCGCGGTGGTGGCTTCGTGGAGCTCTCGTTCATGCACCAGCTGTTCCTGGCTCTGTTCCGCCTGCCGACGGTAGCGGAAGACGAGGAAGAAGCCGATGATCGCGGCCCAGAGGGCGGCCAGCAGTGCCAGCTTCAGAGCGCTGTTACTGTCGGTGATCAGCATGATCACGCTGGCGATCAGCGCCAGCGCCACCAGGGCGATCAGCAGGACCTGTCCCCGGTCGATCGCCCCCGACTGCGACTCTTCGGAATTCTCGGCACTCATACGGAACAGTCTACCCAGCGGGCGCGCCATCTGTGGGAGGCGGGACGTGGCAGTTTCGCTCCAGGTAGACCCCGGCCGCGGACATCGCCACTCCGCCGAGGGCCGCGGCGACCACGCCGGGCAGGTCATTGGCGGCTGCGGTCAGTACCCCGGACTGGGGGATGACGTAGGTGGCCATCCCGACATAGCCGCCGCCGACGATCGCCCCGGTCCACGCCGACGCCTTGCCGATGATGAGGAACTGCGCGGCCGTCATGGGGTTGAGCTGGCTGCGGTCCTGCCCGATGCGGCCGTCATCCAGCCGGTTTCGCACCTGCTTGGCCAGGAACCAGCAGATGACGGCCATGCCCCAGAGCGTCACCGACACCAGCACCGGTACCGACGGCAGGATCCCGTAGAACCCCCAGGTCAGGATGGCGGCGACCAGGGCGACGAATACACCGGACCCCACGAGCTCGGGAATGGACGTCAGTTTCATGCGGCCGGCCCGAAGTCTTCGAGGCGGCGCACCTCCGCCACCTCCCCGTGGTCCAGTCCGGCCACCAGGTCGGAGACGGTATGGCCGTGCAGCACAGCCCCCGGGTCGGCCTCCAACCAGGGCACCAGCACGAAGGCACGCTGGTGGGCGAAGGGATGCGGCAGGGTCAGCACGGGGTCATCGGACAGGAGTTCCGTGCCGTCCGCGGCCAGCACCTGCACCACGTCCACGTCCAGGGTGCGCGGCCCCCACTTGCGTACCCGAACGCGTTCGGCGGCCTCCTCCAGGCGCTGCCCGCGGCGCAGCAGCTCCAGCGGGGTCTGGTCCACGTCCACGAGCAGCACGGCGTTCAGGAATTCGTCCTGGTCGGTAACCCCCCAGGGCGGGGTGGCATAGATGCCGGAGACCGCCACGGTGGAATCCGCGAACTCCTGCCGCACGGTGTCCAGCAGGGACCGGCGATCATCCAGGTTGGAACCGATCGACAGCACGGCACGCATCAGTTCCTCCCGCGGGTGGTCTTGCGCGAGCGCCGGGCCACCACCGAGACGTCGGCGAACTGCAGCGGGATGGGGGCCTGCGGCTTGTGGATGGTCACCTCGGCGGCGAAGAGCACCGGGAACTTCTCCATCGCGGCCTCGGCGATCTCCGTGGCCACGGTTTCGATCAGGTCCCGGGGCTCACCGGTGACGATGCCGTGGGCCAACTCGGCCAGTTCGGCGTAGTTCACCGTCTGGGTCAGGTCATCCTCGGCGGCCGCTCCGGCGAAGTCCAGCCAGCAGGTGACGTCCACGATGAAGCGTTGCCCGTCGCGTTTCTCCTCCGGGAACACCCCGTGGTGGCCGCGGCACTCCAGTCCGGTCAATTCGATGCGGTCAGCCACGGTAGCCCCCGGCGGTGTTCCACAGGGCGGCAACGTCCACGGCGTCCCGGGACACGGCGACGTCGTGGACGCGCACGCCCCAGGCCCCCATCTGCGCGGAAATCGCGGTGACGGCGGCGGTGGCCGGGTCGGCGTCGGTGGGTACCACGGTGGTGTCCGCCGGCAGCCGGTCCCGGCGCACCGCCCCGAGGAAACGCTTGCGGGAGGCGCCGACCAGCAGCGGGAACTCGTTGTCCAGCAGCGCGGGCAGGGCGTGGAGCAGGGACCAGTTGTCGGCGCGGGACTTGGCGAAGCCGAGGCCCGGATCCAGCACGATGTTGCCGCGGTCCACGCCTGCGGCCAGGGCCCGGTCCACCAGGTCGGTCAGGGTGTCACGGACGTCCGCGACCACCCCGCCGTCATGTTCGGCCCGGCCGGCGGCGTCACCGAAGCGGACGGTCTTCCAGTGCATCAGGCACACCGGGAGGTCCGCGTCCGCCATCACGGCGAACATGTCCGGATCGGCCAGCCCGCCGGAGACGTCGTTGATCATGGCCACGCCGGCTTCCGCGGCGGCTGCGGCCACGGAGGCGCGCATGGTGTCCACGGAGGTGGGGATCCCGGCGTCGGCCAGCGCACGGATGACCGGGGTGACGCGGTCGCGCTCGACGTCCGGGTCCACGCGGGTGGCCCCGGGGCGGGTGGACTCGCCGCCGACGTCGATCATGTCCGCCCCGGCGGCGACGAGCTCATGAGCGTGCGCGATCGCGGCGTCGAAATCCAGCCACCGCCCGCCGTCGGAGAAGGAGTCCTCGGTGACGTTGACGATGCCCATGACCAGACAACGGTCCGGGACGGTCAGATCGGAGACCCGCATGAACTACGCCCCCCGGATCAGGCTGAGGACCTCGGCGCGGGAGGAGTGGCTCGTCTTGAAGCCGCCGCGCACCGCGGAGGTCGTGGTCACGGCGCCGGGCTTGCGGATGCCGCGCATGGCCATGCACAGGTGCTCACACTCGATGACGACGATCGCGGAGTGCGCGCCGAGGCTGTCCATCAGCGCGTCCGCGACCTGGGAGGTCAGCCGCTCCTGCACCTGGGGGCGCTTGGCGTACATGTCGGCCAGCCGGGCGAGCTTCGACAGGCCGGTCACCCGGCCGTCCGAACCGGGGATGTAGCCGATGTGGGCCACGCCGTAGAAGGGCACCAGATGGTGCTCGCAGGTGGAGTAGATCGGGATGTCGCGGACCAGGACCAGTTCCTGGTGGTCCTCGCTGAAGGATTTCGCCAGCACCTGCGTCGGGTCCTTGCCCAGCCCGGAGAAGATCTCCTCGTAGTTGCGCGCCACCCGGGCCGGGGTCTCCAGCAGGCCCTCGCGGTCGGGATCCTCGCCGACGGCGATCAGCAGTTCCCGGACCGCAGCCTCGGCCCGTTCCCGGTCAAAACCGACCGGGCCGTCGACGACCTCCGGCTCATACTCGAAACTCTCGGTCACTTCTCGTCCTCCGTCTCCGTTACCTCTGACGCATCGCGCTGCGGGCTCTCCTCATCGCGCTCCCGGGTGCCCCGCCCGGTGCCCTGACGCTCAGCCTCGGGCTGCTCGTGCTCCGGCAGGCGGAAACCGATCATCTCCGTCTTCGCCTCCGAGGGAGAGGCCGCTCCCGTGCCGCCGGCCTGCGGCCAGCCGCCGGTCACGGTGGCGTCGTCACCGTAGGCCGCCATGCCCGGGTGCCGGCCGGTCTGCTGGACCGGGGTGGAGCCGCGCGCCTCCGGCTGCTCCGTCGCCGGGGCCGCGTAGGGGTTGCGCGGGGTGTCCTGCTCCCCCGGCTCCTCCAGGCCGCCGTCATTCCGGTCATCGGCGCCGGTGTTCACCGCTGCGCCATCCTGCGCTGCCTGGTTCTGCGCGGCGTTGTCCCGGCGCGGCCAGCCCGGTACCTGCCACCCGACCGGCGGCTGGGAGCCGCCGTAACGCGGGGTCGAGCCCTCCTCCGGGGCTGCGTGGCGGCCGCGGTAGGCGTTGCTCGCCGGTCCCTGCGCGGGGGCGACCGGGGTCATACCCTCCTGCTCGGCGGCCAGCTGTGCCTGCCGCTTGGCGCGGGCGGCCTGGGAGGCCTCCAGGATGGAGAAGCGCTTCGGCGGTTCCTCCCCGCGTTCGATGGCCAGCTCCACCGGTGTCTTGACCGGTTCGCGGTCCGCCATGACGGGGAAGCGGGAGTCCTCATCCGGGAAGACGTCCCCGGATTCGTGCGGGACGATGTCAGTGAACAGGGCTTCCAGGTCCGGGCGGCGCAGCGTCTCCTTCTCCAGGAGCTTCTCCGCCAGCCGGTCCAGGTGGTCGCGGTATTCGCGCAGCAGTGCGTAGGCCTTCTCGTGGGCCTTGTCGATCAGGTAGTGGACCTGCTGGTCGATCTTCTCGGCCACGGCCGGTGAGTAGTCCAGCGAGCCGCCGCCCCCGTATCCGGCGAAGGGATCCCCCTGCTCCTGGCCGAACTTCACGGTGCCGACCACCGGGGACATGCCGTACTCGGTGACCATGGCCCGGGCGATCTTGGTGGCCTGCTCGATGTCGGCGGACGCCCCGGTGGTGGGCTCGCCGAAGACCAGTTCCTCCGCGGCGCGGCCACCCATGGCGAACACCAGCCGGGCGAAGAGCTCGTCCCGGTTGTACATGCCCTTGTCATCTTCCTGGGCGGTCATGGCGTGCCCGCCGGTGCGGCCGCGGGCGAGGATGGTGACCTTGTAGACGCGCTCGATGTCCCGCTGCGCCCACGCGGCCAGGGTGTGGCCGCCCTCGTGGTAGGCCGTGACCTTCTTCTCCTTCTCGGAGATGATCTTCGACGAGCGGCGCGGGCCGCCGATCACACGGTCGGTGGCCTCCTCCAGGGCGTCGGCGGTGATCACGTTGCCGCCGATGCGGGCGGTCAGCAGCGCGGCCTCATTGAGCACGTTGGCCAGGTCCGCGCCGGACATGCCGGCGGTGCGCTTGGCGAGTGCCTTGACGTCGTTCTCATCGGCGAAGGGCTTGCCCTTGGCGTGGACCTCGAGAATCTTCTCGCGGCCCTTCAGGTCCGGGTTGGTCACCGGGATCTGACGGTCGAACCGGCCCGGGCGCAGCAGCGCCGGATCCAGGATGTCCGGCCGGTTGGTGGCGGCCATCAGGATCACACCCTCGCGGTCGCCGAAGCCGTCCATCTCCACCAGCAGCTGGTTCAGGGTCTGCTCCCGCTCATCGTGGCCACCGCCGGTGCCGGAGCCACGCTGCCGGCCCACGGCGTCGATCTCGTCCACGAAGATGATGCAGGGGCTGTTCTCCTTGGCCTGCTTGAACAGGTCACGCACCCGCGACGCGCCCACGCCGACGAACATCTCCACGAAGTCCGAGCCGGAGATCGAGTAGAAGGGCACCCCGGCCTCGCCGGCCACGGCACGCGCCAGCAGGGTCTTACCGGTGCCCGGCGGGCCGTAGAGCAGCACGCCGCGCGGGATCTTGGCGCCGAGCTCCTGGTAGCGGGTCGGATCCTCCAGGAAGTCCTTGATCTCGTGGAGTTCGTCCACCGCCTCATCCGCACCCGCGACATCGGCGAAGGTGTTGGTCGGCATGTCCTTGGTCAGTTCCTTGGCCTTGTTGCCGCCCATGCCGAACATGCCGCCCGACTGCATCCGGGTCAGGAAGAAGATCAGCACGCCGAAGATGATCAGCATCGGGAGCATGAAGGAGAGGATGGACATCAGGAAGCTGTCCTGTGTCACATTGGTTTCATAGCTCTCGGTGTCACTGGCCTGCACGGCGTCGAAGATCTGTGGTGCGGTGCGTGCCGGGTACTGGGTGATGACCTCCTCGACACCCTCCTGCTCCTCGACGGTGACCGGTTCCTTCAGCGTCAGCCGCAGCTGCTGCTCCCGGTCGTCGATCTGGGCTTCCGCGACGTTGTTGTCCTGCAGCTGGGTCAACGCCACCGAGGTGTCGACACGTTGGAAACCACGGGTGTCGTCGGTGAGCAGCGTGAACACGAAGATCACGACCAGGGCGACGGCCGCGATCACGCCGTATTTCAAAAGGTTCTTGTTTTTCATGGATGAAGCCGGGGGATCTGGGTCGCTCGGCCTGGGCCTTTCTGGTTACGGAGTCGACGCCGGGGTGGCTGGACCGGTGGGGCCGCGGCCGGCCGGCGGACGGGGGAGATTCGCAGTGCTTACCTGCTGTTCAACGTTTCTCCGGACGGAATCGTTCCCGCCCCGGTGCCACGGCACCCGTAGTTTCTGGAACCCGCCGGGCTACTTGTTGGAGTAGACGTCCGGGTGCAGGGTGCCCACATAGGGCAGGTCACGGTAGCGCTCGGAGTAGTCCAGGCCGTAGCCGATCACGAACTCGTTGGGGATCTCGAAGCCGACGTCGAAGAGATCGACCTGGGCGGTCTGCACCTCGGGCTTGCGCAGCAGGGTGATGACCTCGAGCGACTTCGGGTGGCGGTTGCGCAGGTTCTTCAGCAGCCAGGACAGGGTCAGGCCGGAATCGATGATGTCCTCGACGATCATCACGTGCCGGTCCTGGATGTCGCGGTCCAGGTCCTTGAGGATGCGCACCACGCCGGAGGAGTTGGTGGAATTGCCGTAGGAGGACACCGCCATGAACTCGACCTGGCTGGGAATACCCAGTTCCCGGGCGAAATCGGTGATGAAGAACACCGCGCCCTTGAGCACACCGATCAGCAGGAGGTCCTCCTCGCTGTCGCCGTAGGTCTCGGAGACCTTGGCGGCCATCTCCCGGATCCGCTCCTTCAGCTGCTCCTCACTGACGAGGACCGCCTCCACGTCGTTGCCGTACTTGTTTTCCGGGACATTGAAGTCCTTCTTGTCGTGCATCTGGGGGCTCCCTCTCCTTCAAGGACCTTAAGGACAAAGCTCAAGCGCAATACTACTGCCACCTTAGCCACCGCCCGAAGTCACTCCGAACCTACCTCCAGCCGGGCGCCCACCCGGCGCACCACCAGTCGCGCCGCCGCGTTTCCGCCCACCGCCACCGGCCCCTGCCCGTGCCAGTCCGTCAGCAGTGCGTCCACCCGCGCCAGGGTTCCGGCGTTGACGGCACCGCCGTGGTGGTGCAGGAAGGCCGCGATACGGCGGCGTCGCAGCGCGTCCGGTTCCCCGGCGCACTCCTCCCCCAGTTCAGCCTGCTCCCCGACGATCGCGTCCAGGGCCGCCGCGTCCTCCGCGGCCACCTGTGCCGCCCGCGCCAGGGGACCCGTGACGTCACGGTCGAAGACCTCGGTCAACAACGGGATCACCCGCTGCCGCACCCCCACCCGGGCGAAGGCCTCATCGGTGTTCTGCGGGTCCTGCCAGGGTTGCAGACCCAGTTCCGCGCATGCGGCGGCGGTGGCGGCCCGGGACTGCGGCAGCAGCGGGCGGTGCACCTGGCCGGTGACGGGCAGCATGCCGGCGGCGGTGCCCCGGGCGGCCCGCAGGAGCAGGGTTTCCGCCTGGTCATCGGCGGTGTGGCCCACCCAGATGGACCGGTCGGCCGCCGCCTCGTGCAGCGCGGCGTAGCGGGCCCGGCGCGCATTCGCCTCCATGGACCCGTGCTGATCGACATGCACGGCCACCACCTCGGCGGTGGCCCCTAGGCGGCAGGCGGTGGCGGCGGCCTGCCCGGCGACGGTGTCTGAACCGGGCTGGAGCTGATGATCCACGCAGACGGCGTGCACGCCCACCCCCTCGGCGAGCGCGGCGGCCGTCAGTGCCAGGGAGTCCGCCCCGCCGGACAGACCGACCACCACGGCAGCCGCGGGGTAGCGGTGCAGGTGGGACCGGACCGCCCGGCGCAGCTGATGGAAGTACGGCGGGTCCTTGGGCAGCTCCACATCACCGAGGAACCGGGGCATCAGCTGGTCCGGATGGCGGAGGCGAAGGTGTCCAGGGCCACGCGCTGCCCCAGGATCGGGGCATCGTTGCTGAGCAGGGCGAAGGTGTAGACGCGGCCGCTTTCGGCGGTGACCACGCCGGCGAGGGCGGAGGTGTCGGTCAGCGTGCCGGTCTTGGCGCGCACCCAGCCGCGGCCGGCGAGGTCGCCGTAGCGGTCCACCAGCGTGCCGGTGCCGCCGCCGACAGGCAGGGTGCGGAGGACGTCCGTCAACGGGGAGCCGGTCGCGGCGTCGTGCAACAGGGCTTCGAGCAGCTCGGGGGTGATGCGGTTGTCCGGGGAGAGCCCGGAGTTGTCGTGGAGCTGTGTGGCGGAGGTGTCGAAACCGTGCTCGGACAGGACCGCGAGGGTGGCCTCGGTGGCGCCGGCGAAGTCCCGGGTTCTGCCGCGTTCGGCCGCGAGCTCCCGGCCGATGGCCTCGGCCATGACGTTGTCGGAGTGGATCATCGTCTCGATGACCCGGTCGATCAGGGTCGGCGATTCGGTGGTGGCGAGTACCTCGGCATCCGCGGGGGCGGTGCCGGTGTCATGGTCCGCCCCCAGTTCCGCCGCCAGCGCAGCGGCGACGTCGAGGGCCGGGGTGTGGCTGCGGGGGATGTCGCCCCCGGTCGCCCCGATGCGGCCCTGGTGGATCATGGCCGGTTCCATGGGGGCGACGTAGCCGCCGTCGACGTTGCCGTCGTCCCAGCTGTCCAGGTAGGTCGAGCCGGTCCAGGCGGAGGTGTCGATGAGCACCGTGTCCGCCTGGCCGATCTGCTCCGCCAGTTCCGTGATCCGCTCCGGGGTCAACCACACGTCCCCGGCCGCCTTCACCACCACCGTGCCCGGCTGCTCGCCGGCCACGACCTCGGTGGTCAGGCGTTTCGCGTGGTCCAGCTCCAGCAGGGCCGCCGAGGAGGTCAGCAGCTTGGTGGCCGAGGCCGGCCGCAGCGCCTGGCCCGGGTTCTGGGACCAGACGACCTCGCCGGTCTCGGCGTCGGTGACCTGCCCGCCGAAGGTGCCCAGCGCCGGGGTCGCGGCCAGCTCGGTGAGCGTGGCGTGCAGCCCGGCGTTGTCCACGTCCGCGGGATCCGCGTGCGCCGGGACCAGGTTCGGGTCGGGCGCCGCCAGCGAGAGTGCCGGGGCATGTTCGAGATCGCCGTAGCGTTCATTCGCCACGACGCCGACCGTGGCCACACCCGCCACCGCCAGACCGGCGATGACCGCCGAGCTGATCCACCACACCTTCTTAAGCATCGGTAACAGCGTAGCGCCTCAAGGCCGGGGGTTAAGATGGTGACTGCCAAAATCCGCCTGAGCAGAATCGGAGCATCCATGAGCATCGAAGTGACCATCGAGATCCCCAAGGGTTCGCGCAACAAGTACGAGGTCGATCACGAGACCGGCAAGATCTACCTCGACCGCTACCTGTTCACCGCGATGTCCTACCCGTCCGACTACGGCTTCATCGACCACACCCTGGGTGAGGACGGCGACCCGCTGGATGCGATGGTCCTCCTGCCCGAGCCGGTCTTCCCCGGCGTGATCGTCAAGTCCCGCATCATCGGCGTGTTCAAGATGACCGATGAGGCCGGCGGCGACGACAAGCTGCTGTGCGTCCTCGACGACCCGCGCTACGACGAGTTCCAGGACATCGACGACGTCGATGACTTCGTCAAGAAGGAGATCGAGCACTTCTTCGTCCACTACAAGGACCTGGAGCCGAACAAGTACGTCGAGGGTTCCGGCTGGGCCGGCAAGGCCGAGGCCGAGAAGATCTACCAGGAGTCCGTGGAGCGCTACGGCAAGTAGTCTGCTGATCCGACGCTGACCAGCCCCGCGGGTGCGGGGTGGTAGTGAGCCGGTGTTTCGCCTGCAGAGGCGAAGCGCCGGCTCTTTTCTTCCTCCTACCGCGGCAGGTGGCGGCAGCGCTGCCCGGTTACCCGGTGCGCCGCTACTCCCCCGCCTGCCGGTAACCGCGCCGCAGATCCTCGACCACCCGCGGATGATCCAGCGTGGACGGGGCGAGCTCGCGCGGCTGGTTGTCCATGCCGAACACCCCGGCGGCGGCCAGGACCTCGTCATTGAGGTACTCCAGCGGTGGGGCGTCGTCCCTGATTCCCAACTCCGTTCCGGTGGGCCCGCAGAGCTGGAAGCCCCAGTCCCCGAAGGTGGGCACATGCACGTGGTAGGGAATCACCCGGTCGCAGCCGGCGGCCGTGAGGGTCGAGCTGATGCGCCAGAACACGTCCGGGGTGGTGTAGGCGCTGGAGGACTGCACCACCATCCGGCCGCCCTCATTCAGTCGGGCGCGGGCCAGGGTATAGAACTCCTGTGAGTAGAGCCGGGCCATCTGGTCATTGTTCGGGTCGGGCAGGTCCACGATGATGGCGTCGTAGCGGTTGCCCTCCGCGCCGCCGCCGCGCAGCCAGGTGAAGGCGTCATCGGCGATCACCTCCACCCGGGGATCCTGCATTGCCCCTCCGTTGTCCTCGAGCAGCACGGTATTGGCCACCTCGATGACCTCGGGATCCAGTTCCACCTGGGTGATCCTCATGTCCGGGAACTGGAGCAGCTCGCGGGCGGCCAGGCCGTCGCCGCCCCCGATGATGAGCACGTCCCTGGCTTCCCCGTGCAGCACTGGGTAGACCAGCGATTCGGTGTAGCGGTGTTCATCGCGGGTGGAGTACTGCAGGCCGCCGTTGAGGAACAGGCGGCGGTCATCACCGCGTTGGGTCACCACGATGTCCTGGTAGTCGGACTGCCCGGCGTAGATGACCGGATCGGAGTAGAGCTGCTGTCGGGCGGTGGCCACGATGCCGTCGGAACGGATGAGCAGCACGGCCAGCAGGAAGATCGCCACCAGCAGAGCTGTGACCGACACGGCGAACTGGCGGACCGGCAGCAGGTGCCGCAGCAGCACACAGCCGACGAAGAGGGCGGCCAGCAGGTTAATCATGCCGGCGGCCGCGGCCCCGCGCATCATGCCGAGCCAGGGCAACAGGAGGAAGGGCCAGGCCAGCCCGCCGATCAGGGCGCCCAGATAGTCGGCGGCGTTCAGTGTGGCCAGCAGGGATCCGGTGGTCCGGGCGTCGGCGACCCGGCCCTGCTGGATCATCGTCATCAGCAGCGGCAGTTCCGCTCCGACGAGGATGCCGATCAGGGCGGTGGCCAGCACGAGCACCCAGATGGACTGGCCGATCGTGGCGAAGGTCAGGTAGAGGATGATGGCGGAGGTGCCGCCGATCAGTCCCAGCAGAGTCTCCACGGCCAGGAAGGTCTGGGCCGGCCAGCGCAGAAAGGGCTTGGCGCACAGGGCCCCCAAGCCGAGAGCAGCCACATAGCCGGCCACGATCAGGGAAGTCTCCACGATGCCGCCGCCGTTGAGGCTGGTGGACAGGGAGACCAGCGCCAGTTCATAGACCAGGCCGGAGGCTGCGCAGACCGCCACAGACACCAGCAGCAGCCACCGCCAGAGTCGGCCCAGCTGCACCGGGCGCACCGCCGGACCGGTTCCGGTAGCTAGGTCAGACATGCAGCGTTAACTGCCCCCACCACGACCAGCAGCACGGCGGCCACCACGGCCCCGGAGCGCAGCTTCGGGTCCTCCACCAGGTCCCGGAAACGACCCGGGGTCAGTGCCTCCAGCAACAGCATCACGACCACCTGGATCACGATGCCGAGCACACCGAACACCGCCGTCTCGATCAGGCCCTCCACCAGGACGTCGGAGGAGTTGATGACGGCGGTGACCACGATGATGCCGATGGCGATCTGCTGGGCCGAGGTGATCACCGCGGCGTTGGGCAGGTGGTGGATGAAGACCAGCTCGTGGAGCTTTCCCGGGGTGATCAGGTCGAGGATGACGAAGCCGACGACCAGAATGACCGCGGCGAGAACGAAATATGCGAGGGTGCCCGTGACACCGGTGACCAGGTAGTCGGTCATTGTTTTCTCCTTAGTGGGTTTCTACTTCACGCCGCCGCCGGAACCGGACGACCCGCCACTGGAACCGCTGGGGGCGGGGGGAGCGAAACCACCGCCGAGCCAGATGAACGTGCCGCTGTTGACCCGGTCGAGGTCTTCCATGGTGATCCGGCAGTCCGGGGTACCCTCGCCGGAGACGATGATCACGTTGTTGCCGAACCGCAGGTACTCATCGCCGGTGTTGGGGTCCGTGGCCCGGGCGGTCGGGTTACGCATGCCGGCGATGTCATCGGCCACGCCGGTCTCCCCGGCGCAGGAGTAGCTGCCGTTCGCCCCTTCCCACCGCGATGAGATCCGTTCCCCGATGGAGTTGTGGGCGATCAGGGCACCGAAGAAACAGATGATCGCGAGGATCAGGGCGATGATGCCGATGGTGCGGGCTCGTTTCGCGCTCATGGTCGGTAGGTGCTCCTTGTACTCACGATCGTCAGTTCCCCGGGGTAGAGGTGATGGGTCCACCACTGCCAGTGGTCAGTCACCCACTTCCCACGCAGGGCCGTCAGGTGGTGCGGGCCGGTGCCCGGGAACTCCACGATCAACCAGTCTGACCCACCGGCGGCAATGGCTTCGGCGCGGATGGAGAACGCCGCCGGTTCCAGCACATCCACCGAGGTGGCCAGCGAATATCCGGGCTGGTCCACCCGGGCCGGCAACGGGTGCCGGGCCCCGGTGGCCGTGCAGGAGATCTCCTCCCGGAACCGGCCGGTCGGGGCCTCCACGGTGACCACGTGGGAGCCCCCGATCACGGCGAGGTGCAGCACAGACGAACCGTCCGGGGCGTCGATGAGCAGGTCCGCGAGGATGTCCGGGAGGGGCCCGTTCCAGGCGACCCCGAGGCCGGCGGCGCGGACGTCCTTGATCGCGATGTCGAGCTGGCGCAGCATCTAGTTCCCCGGGGCGGGGTAGACCGTGATCTCGCCGGGCAGGATCTTCCAGCCGAGGGAGGCCTCGGTGGGGCCGTCCTCGCCGTAGACCTCCAGGCCGAGCAGGCGGTTGCCGCCGGTCTCGGCCATGTCCCAGTACTTGTAGCGGCCCCGCTCCCCGAGCCCGGTGGTGCCCTCCGTGGTGTACTCACCGACGCCACTCTCCACCTTGCGGTAACGCGTGCCCTCCACGGTCAGCTCCTGGGCCGGCTCCAGGTCCAGGTCCTTGCGCGACAGCCACCAGCCGAGGTTGAGCTGGCCCTCGTCATACTCCACGGACAGCCACTCTGCGCCCTTGCCGCCCTCGAGCAGGTACTCGTGCCAGGTGTACTGCCCCTGACGCAGGCGGATGGCACCGCGGATCACGTAGTCGATGCCGCCGTAGCTGATGATCGCACCCGGCCCGAGCTTGCTGGGGCTGAAGTTCGCGGAGCCGTCTGACTCCTGGAACATGTCCCGGCGGGTCGACGGCTGTTCGCCGATCCCGTCCTCATCGCGCTTGCGGACCGAGATGATCAGGAACACGACCGCCACGATCACCAGGATCACGGCGAGTACCAGCCAAACGGAGCTGCTCATGATTGTCTTGTCTTCCTCTTATCGGTGGGGTTACGGCGGTCAGCATACCGGGCGGGCTGGACACGCACATCGGGGGATTCCCGGAGCCTGGGGCGGATGCCGCGGTCAGCCGCGCGGCTCCGGCGGATGCACCTCGATGTCCTCATGGGAGATGAAGTGACCGGTGGACGCTCCCGGGGTGGCGTCCTCGCCCCAGGTCTCGAAGCGCAGGAGCTGCCGGCTGCCCTCGGTGGCAAAATCCACGAAGCGGTATTCCCCCTGCGTGACCGCGCCGGTCAGCCCGGAGACGGCGAACACCCCGTCGCCTTCGGTCAGCCGGTGGTATTCCCTGCCGTCCACCGGGATCTGCTCCACGGTGTCGTCGCTTCCGAGCTCGGCCCGGTTCGTCCACCAGCCGAGGCGGATGTGGCCGTCGATGTTCTCCACGCTGAGCCAGTGCGGGGAATCCCCACCCTGCAGGAGGTGTTCGTACCAGATCTCCTCCTCGAATTTCAGCGCCCCGGTGCCGGCGATGAGGTAGGTTTGCCCGTCCTTGGAGATCCGGGAACCGGCGGCGAGAACCGCCGGGCCGAACCGGTCCGCCCCCGTCACCCCGTCGAACGCGAAGTTGAGTGCCGGCTCCGCCCCGTCGTCCTCGGTCGGCGCATCGGCCGGGGAGCGTTCCGGCCCCTCCCCGGACACCCTGGCCTCGTGGGGATCGTGGACCTCGAGGGCCTCGTGGGCCTCAGCCTCCTCGAGATCATCCCCGGGAGAGACCGGTTCGACCGCTCCGCGCGACTCATCCCTCCTCCGTCCCATCAGCAACGCCAGTCCGGCGAGGATGATCAGCACGGCCAGGATCACCCAGATCCAGATGCCCATACGCGAAAACTCCCTTTGTGTTCTCGGGGGAAAGTCCCGACCAGACTACCTGGTCACCGGACGACGCCGAATCCCGTCAAAAGTTCCGCGTCTTCCGGCGTCTCCCCCGTGCGCCTTCCGGCCACCGCGCCGCGGAGCAGGGCGAGGGACGACGCGGTGCCCCGGCGCCCCCGGTGCCGGTCGATGGCCCCTGCCCAGTTCCTACCGCAGCACCGCCAGCGCCACGCCGGCGATCACGCCCACCACCAGCAACCAGACCGTGGCCGCCAGGGCCACCACCACCCAGTCCGGAGCACCGAGGAGCACCCAGGTGAACAGCACCGGGGAGCTCACCGCCCCGGTCAGCAGCAGCCAGCGCGGGAGCCGGTCCGCGGGAGCCCGCAGCGCCACCCCGGCCAGACAGAGCACCGCCACGGGCATGCAGAGCGCGCTCAGGGTGAGCATGATGACACCGAGCTCCATGAGCGGGCCGAACTGGAGAAAGCCCGCACCGGCGGCGAAGGTGAGGACGGTGACCAGCAGCAGCCGCCAGGTCAACGAACGGGTCAACGCGCGACGATCGGCCAGTTCCACCGGTTTTCCCTCCACATCCAGCAGCTGCCCAGCGCAGTCAATTACGCTTGGACGACAGACCGAAAGACTACTGCACCAAGGAGCATGAACAGACATGAGAAACGTCCGAGTCACCGAAGTTCCGGCCGACGTCCAGCTGATCGACGTCCGCGAAAACGACGAATGGGCGGCAGGGCACGCCAGGGGCGCCGTCCATATCCCGATGAGCGAGTTCACCTCGCGGCTGGATGAGGTGGACACCACCCGCGAGGTCTATGTCATCTGCAAGGCCGGCGGCCGTTCGATGCAGGTGGGCCAGTACCTGGAGCAGGCCCAGGGCGCGAACGTGATCAACGTCGAGGGCGGCACGGACGCCTGGGTCGCGGCGGGACTGCCCACCGACTAGACCCCAGACTTCCCCGGCGGGGCGGTCTGCTGAGACAAGGCCCGGGGCCGCCGCCCCTGCTCCAGGGGTCTACCCCGTCACCCGGGAAACAATTACCCGCGGAAATAGTTGGCCACAGCCCATCATTTTACAGAGCTATGGTGGGTGGAATAGCATGATGCCATGCCATCCCACCACGATCTCCCCACTGCGCTCCTGGAATCACCGTCCTTCCAGTTGGAGCGCCTGCGCCGTCGCACCCGCGACGAGGCCGAGCACGCCCTGAACGCGGAGAACACCTCCCTGCGTGAGTACTGGGTGCTGACCTGCCTCGTGCACCGTGACGCCGCCAGCCAGTCCGCCCTCTCGGAACTGCTGGTCATCGACGCCTCGGACATGGTGCGGTTGATCGACGCCCTGGAAGAACACGGTTGGGCCGCCCGGGAGCGGGACCCGAAGGACCGCCGCCGCCAGATCGTGACCCCGACCAAGAAGGGCCGCAACGCCCAGGAGAAGCTGGCCGAGGTGGTCACCGCCGCCGAGGACCGGGCCCTGGACGAGTCCACCTCCAAGCAGCTCAAGCACCTGCGCAAGCTCGCCGCCGCCATCATCGCCGCCGAGGAGGACTGAGCGCGCCGTGTCGCTGAGCAAGGTGCCGGCGCAGTATCTCTGCGCCCGCGACGCACCGGAGAAACGCACCCTCTATGAGGTGCTGGCCACCACGGCCGCCACCCACCCGGAGGCCGCCGCCATCGACGACGGCGAGGTCATCACCTACGCCGAGCTGATGGATGCGGTCCACGAGCTGGCCGCCGAACTCCACGCCAACGGGGTGCGCCGCGGCGACCGCATCGGCGTGCGCATGGCCTCCGGCACGCGGGACCTCTATATCGCGATCCTGGCCACCATCGCCGCCGGCGCCGCCTACGTACCGGTCGACGCCGATGACCCGGACGAGCGCGCGGACATGGTCTTCGGAGAGGCTGCCATCAACGGTGTGTTCACCGACGAGGGCTTCCGCATGCTGCGCCCGACCGCCGGCGGTGACACCCGCCGCCCGCGCCTGGATGACGCCGCCTGGATCATCTTCACCTCCGGTTCCACCGGTAAGCCGAAGGGCGTGGCCGTCAGCCACCGTTCGGCGGCCGCGTTCGTCGACGCCGAGGCCCGGCTGTTCCTGGTCGACTCCCCCGGTGGCCCGTTGGGCCCGGACGACCGCGTGCTGGCCGGCCTCTCCGTGGCCTTCGACGCCTCCTGCGAGGAGATGTGGCTGGCCTGGGGACATGGCGCCTGCCTGGTGCCGGCCCCGCGTTCGCTCGTGCGCTCCGGCATGGACCTGGGTCCCTGGCTGATCCGCCGCGACATCACCGTCGTGTCCACCGTGCCCACGCTGGCCGGCCTCTGGCCCGCCGAGGCCCTGGACCATGTGCGCCTGCTCATCGTGGGCGGCGAGGCCTGTTCCCAGGAGCTGGTGGAACGGTTGGCCACCGCCGACCGCGAGATGTGGAACACCTACGGCCCGACCGAGGCCACCGTCGTAGCCTCCGCCCAGCAGCTCCACCCGGGCCAGCCGGTGGGCATCGGGCTGCCGTTGGCCGGCTGGGACCTCGTCGTCGTAGACCCCGAGGGCAACCCCGTGGGTGTCGGCGAGACCGGCGAGCTCGTGATCGGCGGCGTCGGCCTGGCCCGCTACCTGGATCCGGCCAAGGACAAGGAGAAGTACGCTCCCCTGCCATCCGTCGGATGGGCGCGCGCCTACCGCTCCGGCGACCACGTCCGTCTGGAGGAGGACGGCCTCTACTTCGTCGGCCGCGTGGACGACCAGGTCAAGATCGGCGGCCGCCGCATCGAGCTCGGCGAGGTCGACGCGAACGTCGCCGCCCTGCCCAACGTGCGTTCCTCCGCCGTGATCGTCCAGACCACCGGGGCGGACCAGAAGGTCCTGGTCGCCTACGTCTCCCTCGAGGACGAGGCGGCCGACTTCGACCACGACGGCGCCGCCGAGCGCCTGGCCGAGACCATGCCCGCCGCTCTGGTCCCCCGCGTGTGCGTCCTGGACGATCTGCCGGTGACCACCTCCGGCAAGGTGGACAAGAAGGCCCTGCCCTGGCCACTGCCCGGTGTCACCGTGGAGGCCGAGGGGCTGACGGAGACCGAGTCCTGGCTGGCCAATATCTGGGTCGACGTCCTGGGGGTGTCCGTCCCGGACGCCGACGCCGACTTCTTCTCCCTGGGCGGCTCCTCACTGGCCGCGGCCACCCTGGTCGGCCGCGTGCGTGAGAAGGTGGCCACCGTCGCCGTCCGCGACCTCTACGATCACCCCCGTCTCGGTTCCTTCGCGGAGACCGTGGAGGGCATCGCCGCCCGATCCGGGGTTTCGCTTGACGACGCCCCGCCCGCACCACCGCGCCAGGTCTCCCCGGTCGGCGTCGGCACGCGCCTGCTGCAGGCGCTGATCCAACTGCCGATCATGACCCTGCGGGCCGGTTCCTGGGTGGCGTGGCTGGCACTGATCAACAATGTCGCGGCGGAGCTCGGCGCCGACTGGGCCGTCGCCCTGCCGTGGTGGGCGGTGATCGCCATGGTCGTGGTCCTGGCCACACCGTTCGGCCGCCTGCCGATCGGTGGCTGGGGGGCCCGCCTCATCACCGCGGGCATCACCCCCGGCAGTTACCCGCGGGGCGGGGGTGTCCACCTGCGCATCTGGGCCGCCGAGCGGCTCTCCGACGCATCCGGAGCCCGCGACATCGCCGGGGCGACCTGGGTGAACTACTACTCCCGCTCGCTCGGCGTGAAGGTCGGCCGCGGCGTCGACCTGCACTCCCTGCCGCCGGTGACCGGCCTGCTGACCCTGGGCAAGCACAGCTCCATCGAACCCGAGGTTGACCTGTCCGGTTATTGGATCGACGGCGACATCCTGCGGGTCGGCGAGATCAAGATCGGTGCCAACGCCCGCGTCGGCGCCCGGTCCACCCTCCTGCCCGGCACCGTCATCGGTGCGGACGCCCACATCGAGGCCGGTTCCACCGTCACCGGGGACAAGCCCGTCAAGGCCAACGCCCGTTGGTCGGGCAGCCCCGCCGTCAAGGTCGGCCGTTCCAAGCACCGTTTCCCGGACTACCATCCGGCCAAGCGCAGCCACTGGGTGCCCATCTACGGTCTGACCTCGATCCTGCTGTCCCTGCTGCCACTGGTCGCCCTCGGCGTCGGCGTGGCCGCGGTGATCGCGCTGCTGCAGCTGACCGGCGGGAATGCCTTCGTGGGGGCCCTGCTCTTCGCTCCGCTCGGTGGCCTCGCGGCGTTCGCCACCTACCTGGTCCTGACCTGGCTGGGGGTACGCCTCCTGGGCATCGGACTGAGCCCGGGCGTCACCCCGGTGCGCTCGCGCAGGGGTTGGCAGCTGTGGGCCACGGAACGGCTCATGGACGCCGCGCGCGACCACCTCTTCCCGATCTACGCCTCTCAGCTGACCCCGGCCTGGCTGCGCAGCCTGGGAGCCCGGATCGGCCGCGACGTGGAGATCTCCACCGCCGTGATGGTCC
The DNA here is from genome assembly GCF_050107895.1 of Corynebacterium halotolerans. GTDB lineage: Bacteria > Actinomycetota > Actinomycetes > Mycobacteriales > Mycobacteriaceae > Corynebacterium > Corynebacterium halotolerans_B. The sequence goes on from NZ_JBNILW010000002.1 coordinate 140,758, forward strand.
CGAAGCTCTCCGAGATCCGCGACGGCGCCTTCCTGGCCGATGACACCATGCTCGGCGGCTATGAACTCGGTGGCGGCTGGATGCTGGCCGGCCAGTCCCGGGTGGGCAAGCGCTCCTTCGTCGGCAACTCCGGCATCACCGGGCCGGGCCGCAAGCTGGCGAAGAACTCGCTGGTGGCGGTGCTCTCCTCCACCCCGAAGAAGACGAAGTCCAACGCCAACTGGTGGGGTTCCCCGCCCGAGCGCATGCGGCGGGTCACGGTGGAGGCCGACGGCGGCGATTCGTTGACCTACAACCCGGGTTTCGGCGTCAAGCTCGCCCGCGGTTACGTGGAGACCCTGCGCATGCTGGCCCCGATGGTCTCGGCGATGCTGCTGGCCCTGTCGCTCAGTCTCATGCAGCTGCTGTTGCGCGAGTTCGGCGGCCTGACCGGTCTGGGCGTGGCCTGGCTGCTCAGTGGCGTGATCCTCATGGCGGTGGGCGTCCTCGCGCTACTGATCACCGTGATGGTCAAGTGGCTCTGCGTGGGCAGACACAAGCCCGCCGACCACCCGCTGTGGTCCTGGTTCGTGTGGCTCAACGAGCTGCAGGACGCCTTCGTCGAGGTCGTCGCCGCGCCGTGGTTCCTCACCCCGAACCTGGGAACGGGCCAGATCAACACCGCCCTGCGGCTGCTCGGCGTGAAGATCGGCCGGGGCGCCTGGATCGAGTCCTACTGGTTCCCCGAGACCGACCTGATCCACATCGGCCGGGGCGCGACCGTGGGGCCGGGCACCGTGGTGCAGACCCACCTGTTCCAGGACCGCGTGATGAGCCTGGACACCGTCACGCTCGGCGAGGGCGCCACACTCGCCGCGCACTCGGTCGCGTTGCCCGCGGCATCGCTCGGCGGGGCCGCCACCGTCGGGCCGGGATCCCTGGTCATGCGGGGCGATCAGGTTCCGGGCAACACCCGCTGGCAGGGTAACCCGATCGAGCCCTGGAAGAAGTAGCTTCGAGGCCGGCTACCGCCCCAGTTCCCAGGCGGCGGCGAAGAGCTCCATCGACTCCAGCGCCTGATCCGGGGTGGCGCCCTCGAAGTTGATGAGCAGCTCATCGGCCCGGGCGTGGACGGCGAAGTCCGCCACGTAGGCGGCCGCCTGTTCCCCGGTCCCCTGCCCGGTGAAGTGCAGTGTCTTCGCGGCGCGGCGCCCCTGGCGTTTCGCCCGCTTGGCGAAGACCTGCTCGTATTTCTCCGCTGCCGCCGTCCCGGTGGCGGCGGCCACGACGTTGACCCCGGCGAACACGTGGGGTGCCGCGAGTTCCGCCGAGGGCTGGAAGTGCTCGCGGTAGAAGGTCACCGCCGACTCCAGGTGATCCGGTGCGAACTGGGAGGCGTACGCGTACGGCAGGCCCAGCTGTGCCGCCAGCGAGGCCCCGTACATCGAGGAACCCAGGATGTAGATCGGCACGTTCGTGCCCGCCCCGGGGAACGCCTGCACGCCCGGGATCCGCGAGGTTCCCCTGAGGTAGTGGTACAGCTCGACGACGTCCTCCGGGAAGCGCTCGGCGGCGTCGAAGGGGCGTCGCAACGCGCGCCCCGCCGTCTGCGCGTCCGTGCCCGGCGCACGGCCGAGCCCCAGGTCGATTCGGCCCGGGTACATCTCCGCAAGCGTGCCGAACTGCTCCGCGACGGAGTACGGCGCATGGTTGGGCAGCATCACGCCACCGGCCCCGAGCCGGATCGAGTTTGTCTGCGCACCGATGTGCGCAATCAGCAGCGCGGGGACGGAGGAGGCGCGGGTCTCCGAGTTGTGGTGCTCCGCGTACCAGATGCGCGAGAATCCCAGTTCTTCGGCGCGCTGGGCCAGCCGGGTGGACGAGGCGATGGCCTCATGCGCACTCTGCCCGGGGTAGATGGTGGCGAAATCGATGACTGAGAGCGGAAGGTTACGGGACACGGTGGAGTCTTTCTGCTCGGAACTTTTCCCCCACGTTAACGATCAGCGGCCATGGAGTGCGCAGCTGCGCAGCCGTGGCGCTGGTTGGGGCGGTCCTCCTCGTCCCGGCACCGGAACGGCGTGCGCGGGATTTGTGCGCAGCTGCGCAGCCGGATTTGTCATTCTGCTGGTTGGCGGCGTTCCAACCGCTGCCTGTCACATCTGCTCCCGGCGTGCACAGAGGTCCGTGCGCAGGGATTAGTGCGCAGGGATTTTGTGCGCAGCTGCGCACAGAGATTTGTGATTCAACTGCTGGGCGATGCCGAAACCGACTACCACTACTGGCTTCTCCGGCATGAGCAGGAGGCCGTGCGCAGAACCTGTGCGCAGCTGCGCAGCTGGATTTGTCATTCCGCTGGTTGGCGGCGTTCCAACCGCTGCCTGTCACATCTGCTCCCGGCGTGCACAGGGGTCCGTGCGCAGGGATTAGTGCGCAGGGATTTTGTGCGCAGGGATTTTGTGCGCAGCTGCGCACAGAGATTTGTGATTCAACTGCTGGGCGATGCCGAAACCGACTACCAGTACAGGCTTCTCCGGCATGAGCAGGAGGCCGTGCGCAGAACCTGTGCGCAGCTGCGCACTCAGGAAAGAATCGCCCGGTTACCTGCCAGCATTCACGCTGGCAGGTAACCGGGCGATGTCCGCCGGAAGCTGTTTAGATCCGGGACTGCACGATGTCAGCGACGCCGCGGTCACCGATCGCGGTCGGGTGCACCGGCATGCGGATGCCATCGCCCGCCCCCGGGATGTCGATGATCGAACGCACCCACTGATTGTCGGGAGCGGCACAGCTGCCCGTGCCTGGCTGGTCGGTGTTCACGTATTCATAGCCGAGGTGCTGGTGGGAAGCTGCCAGACCGTTGATCTTGTCGATGTAGTGCTCGAAGGGGGTCGGTACCGCCAACGGCAGGTTGCCCGGACCGCTGCTGGAATTCATGCCACCGCTGAGGTTCAGCAGGCAGATCGCACCCTGCCCGTTGCCGACTTCCGGGTAGCCGACGACCATGACCCGGGCGTTGGGGGCGATTTCGTGGATGCGGTCAACCACCGGGCCCATGCGGTCAGTCCAGGACTGCGGGGTCACGTAGTTCGCGCCGTCGAGGAACCCGAAGTCACGGCCGCCCGGAGCGGCGGGGTTCCACCCCTCCGCAGCGCCAGCGGTGATGGTCACCAGCTGGGTGGCTGGACCGATCTCGCCACGAGCGTGGGCGGTATTCATGTTGTGGATGATGCCGGGGCCGGCAGCGCCGGTCAGGGTCGTGCCGTTGCAGGCCAGGTTGACGTAGTTGCCGCCGTAGGCTTCCGCCCCGATGAGGTCCGGGTAGGCGTCGGAACGCTGGACGCAGTCGCCGGCGATCAGCCCCTGCAGCTGCTCCGGGATGTCCGGGTTGGCGGGGAAGGAATCCCCCATCGCCACATAGGCGCGGCCGGTCTGGGCATGTGCCTCCGGGGCAAACGGGGTAGCAAGTACGCCAGCCAGCATGAGCGCCGCCGCGGCACCCGCCGCGATCATCCTGCCTTTGATTTTCCGGGAAGTGGACACGCGCGTTCCTTTCGTGAGGGCACAAGAATTCTTCGGAGAGGCACCTTAACAGCGGCTATGCTCCGATGTCTGTCTACGATTGTTTTTCTTATCCAAATCGTATCATTAATCACATAAGTCACACTGGTAACAGAAAAATCAGACGATCAGGGAACCTGGGGCGTATCCACCGTCGTGTTTCTTTCCTGCATCTTTACTGGGGCTGTGCCGCGAGTAAGATCAGGCGCGTGCCCAGAGCTCTCATCCGCGTCGTCCCGGTCTTTTCATGGGTAACCAGCAGAATCCTGTTGCTTCTTTTCGCTCTCCGGCAGGAGGAGTCCCTGGGAGACGTCAAGTACTACGCCGCCGGCCTACGCGATGAGGCCGCCGGCCAACGCGCCCTGATCGAGTATCCGGATGTCTCCGTATGGCCCCTGCGGCTGATCGGGGAACTCACCGCCGACGAGCGCTCCTTCGTCATCGGCTTCGCCGGCTTCTGCCTGCTTCTCGACGCCGCGTTCTGCTGGTGGCTCGTCCGCCAGCGCGCCTGGGTAGCCTACGGGTTCTGGTTGTCCTTCGGCCTCCTGCTCGGCCCGATATTTGTCACCCGGCTAGATCTCCTCCCGGGGCTGCTCGTGGCCACCGCGGCTATTTGGATCAGCCGGAACCAGCGGCTAGCCGCTGCCCTCCTGGGTGTCGCCACGGCCGTGAAACTCTGGCCGCTCGCCCTGGCCACCGGGCTCGTCGGCCACTGGCGCTCCCGCGGCACCTGGCGGCGACTGGCCTGGTGGGGCGGTTCCCTTGTGGTGCTGGCGCTGATCACGGCAGCAACTTCCGGCTGGTGGCGGGTGATCTCACCGCTGCAGTACCAGACCGACCGTGGCCTGCAGTCAGAGACCGTGCTGGCCACCCCCTTCGTCTGGCTGGCCCGGTTCCACAGTCACTGGAACATCGAGTACGCGGACTCCCAGAGCTTCGAGGTGTTCGGCACCGGAGTCGTCGCCGCCCTGCTGGTGACCACCGGGCTGACCCTGCTGGTCGCCGCGTTCGGACTCTGGGAGACCGCCCGGTGTTTCCTGGTCACCGGCGAACCGGCCCCCGCCACGGCCCGCGCCTACTGGCTGGTCCTGGCACTGCTGATCGTGGTCACCGCCAAGGTATTCTCGCCGCAGTATCTGATGTGGGTCGCTCCCCTGGTGGCCGTGATGCTCGCTCTCGACGTTCCCCGCGGCACCCACCGCGGAGATGCCCGTGCGCAGCTGCGCAACCATTGGCAGCTTCCCTCGATCGGCGTGCTGCTCCTCCTGAGCGCCGCCTTGAGCACCTACGTTTTTCCGCTCGCCTTCGATGACTTCATCGCCGACCGGCCCGCCCTCGGCCCGGTGGCGGCCCTGACGGTGCGAAACATACTGATGCTCGCCACCACGGTCATCGCCGTGCAGTGGTACCGGAGTGCCAGGGCGGCGGATCTGCTGGTCGGACCAGCCGACGGCTCCCCTACCGGTGAATCGGTCCGGCTGTCCGGAGAACCGGTTGGCCGCCGGTAACCACCCCGGAACGGCCAGGGCCCTGCACACCAGTCACGGGGTGCAGGGCCTTCTGCTGACCATGGGAGACGTCTGAGTTTTCTAGTCCCCGATCTGATCGATGCCGCGCATCACGATCTTCGGGTCCGGTTTACCGACCACCTCGTGGTCCTTCTCGGTGTACTCGAACTTATTGAGGATATAGCGCATGGCGTTGATGCGGGCCCGCTTCTTGTCATTCGACTTGATGGTGACCCACGGGGACTCATCCGTGTCGGTGTAGCGGAACTGCTCTTCCTTGGCCCGGGTGTAGTCATCCCACTTGTCCAGGGACGCCAGGTCCATCGGCGAGAGCTTCCACTGGCGCACCGGATCCACCTGCCGGATGGCGAACCGGGTCCGCTGCTCCTTACGGGTGACGGAGAACCAGAACTTGGTCAGGGAGATCCCAGAGCCGAGCAGCATGTTCTCCAGCATGGGGACCTCACGCAGGAATTCCGCGTGCTGGGATTCGGTGCAGAAGCCCATCACACGCTCCACGCCGGAGCGGTTGTACCAGGAGCGGTCGAAGAAGACGATCTCACCAGCGGACGGAAAATGCTCGATATAGCGCTGAAAGTACCACGAGGTGGATTCCCGCGGGCTCGGCTTCTCCAGCGCGACCGTGCGGGCGCCACGAGGGTTCAGGTGCTCGTTGAAGCGCTTGATGGTGCCCCCCTTACCGGCCGCGTCCCGCCCCTCGAAGAGAATGATGTGGCGCTGACCGGTTTCCTTGGTCCAGTTCTGGAACTTCAGGAGTTCAATCTGCAGGGCGCGCTTGATGTGGTCATACTCCTCGCGCGACATCCGTTCATCGTACGGATAGTTCTCCCGCCACGTCTCGATCGAAGATCCGTCCGGACGAAGCAGTACCGGATCATCTTCATCGGTGTCGTCGACGACGTAGCCCTCAGTCTGTGCGAGATCGATGATGGGAAGTTCATCGTCATTGTGGTCAGCCATGCCGACAATTCTACTTAACCCCACGAAATTGGCTCGGCGAAACTACCCGAGTTCACCCAGCAGATTCCCTGGGCGGACCCCGGGGCAGCAGAAAAGACGAAAACTCCGGCCGGAGCCGGAGTTTTCACACCTCTTACTGAGCAGTGCTCAGCTGAAGGGATTCTGCTTAGGCGAGGCTGAGCAGGGTGAAGATACCGCTGATGATGTCGACCACCGGGGCCACAACATCGATCAGAAGACCACCGACGGAAGAAAGTTCGGCCATGATTTACTCCTTGGAAGAAATTGAAAGGAAAGGGAAGGATGCAGCGCCCGGGTATTCAGAGGACCGGGCGAAGCGGGAAGACTACTGTGCGTCCTCAGCCTCATCGTTGGAGGAACCGTCGATGGAGGAGCCGGCCTCAGCGTCGGCGTTGTCGTTGGAGGAGCCCTCGAAGGAGGAGCCGGCCTCAACATCGGTGTCGCCGGTCTCAGTGCCGTCAGCCGGAGCGTCATCGAAGTAGGAGGACAGGTTGTTCAGGGTGCCGCCGTCAGTGTTGCCCTCGGCACCGAAGAGCTCCTGGATGCCGTCGAAGATGTCCTCGATGGCGCCGAAGAAGGTGGCGAAAGTGTCGAACTGCTCAGAGATGAAGTCGAGGTTCATAGAAATACTCCTTGAGAGGAACCAGCAAATGCCGGTGAACGTCCAGGTTGCTGACACCCCTCAGGGCGTCACGCGCTTCATTCTGTCACATTTCGGTATCGCGTCAAGCGCTTCTGGGCAACAACTGTGAGCACTCTGAGCTGCCGGTTCGGTCACTCTGAATTAACCTTTCCGTCACTCAACAACAGGAAAGGGTGCCCTGACTGGGGATTTTTCAGCGGCTTTCATTAATGAGAAATGAAAGGTTCGGTAACGTCGTAACGAATTCCGCCAGCTTCCGATAACAGCGCCAGCCGGTGATACCATCGCCCAGTTTCTACCCCCATCCAGGGGAGAATCCATCCCACAGCCCCGCAGATGCAGACCCACCCAGCAAACCATAACCCGAAAAGGTGACACCTAAAGGGGTGCCCGAATAGCGCCACTGCACCCCCTGCCAGGCTCAATCCGGACAACGGCAAAAAGCCGCGGCACGGCCGTCACCTTCCGTGCTGAGCCGTCAAGCGCAACCGGGCCAGCTCCCATTTACTGAGGGGACCACTGCAACCGTAATAGCTTTCTGAGAAAAACTATCACACTGGTTACCATAAGTCTTACCTTTCGGGCATAAACCCCGACATTCCCCCAACCCGCCCGGGCCCCGGTAGAAGCGAAAACACCGCCGCCCAGGCTCTGAAGTGGAGCCTGGGCGGCGGTGCCGGGAGATGTCCGACAGCCCGCTCAGCGGGCGCGGGAGCGGGCTTAGAAGCCGCCCATGCCGCCCATCTCATCGGCGCCCGGCATAGCGGCGCCAGCCGGCTGCGGCTTGTCGGCGACGACAGCCTCAGTGGTCAGGAACAGCGCCGCGATAGAGGCGGCGTTCTGCAGCGCAGAGCGGGTGACCTTGACCGGATCGTTGATGCCGGCGGCCATCAGGTCCTCGTACTCGCCGGTGGCGGCGTTGAGGCCCTCCCCCTCCGGCAGGCCGGAGACCTTGTCGGCAACCACGCCCGGCTCGAGGCCGGCGTTGTAGGCGATCTGCTTCAGCGGCGCGGACAGGGCCTCGCGGACGATCTTGACGCCGGTGGCCTGGTCACCGGTCAGCTCCAGGGAGTCCAGGGCCTTGGCGGCCTGCAGCAGGGCGACGCCACCGCCGGCGACGATGCCCTCCTCCACAGCAGCCTTGGCGTTACGGACGGCGTCCTCGATGCGGTGCTTGCGCTCCTTGAGCTCGACCTCGGTGGCCGCGCCGACCTTGAGCACTGCGACGCCGCCGGCCAGCTTGGCCAGGCGCTCCTGCAGCTTCTCGCGGTCGTAGTCGGAATCGGAGTTCTCGATCTCGGCCCGGATCTGCTTGACCCGGCCCTCGATCTGCTCGGAGGTGCCGGAGCCCTGGACGATGGTGGTCTCGTCCTTGGTCACGACGACCTTGCGGGCCTGGCCCAGCAGCGGCAGGTCGGCGGTCTCCAGGGACAGGCCGACCTCCTCGGAGATGACCTGGCCACCGGTGAGGATGGCCATGTCCTGCAGCTGTGCCTTGCGGCGGTCCCCGAAGCCCGGTGCCTTGACGGCCACGGACTTGAAGGTGCCGCGGATCTTGTTGACCACGAGGGTGGACAGGGCCTCGCCCTCGACGTCCTCGGCGACGATCAGCAGCGGCTTGCCGGACTGCATGACCTTCTCCAGCAGCGGGAGCAGATCCTTGATGTTGGAGATCTTGGCGGAGACGAAGAGGATGTAGGGATCCTCCAGCACGGCCTCCTGGCGCTCCATGTCGGTGGCGAAGTAGGCGGAGATGTAGCCCTTGTCGAAGCGCATGCCCTCGGTGACCTCGAGGTCGACGCCGAAGGTGTTGGACTCCTCGACGGTGATGACCGAGTCCTTGTTGGCCTTGCCGTTGCCCACGGCGTACATGGCCTTGGCGATCTGGGCGCCGATGGCCGGGTCCGCGGCGGAGATGCCGGCGGTGGCGGCGATCTGCTCCTCGGTCTCGACCTCCTTGGCGGCGGCGAACAGCTGCTCGGTCACAGCCTTGACGGCTGCCTCGATGCCGCGCTTGATGCCCATCGGGTTGGAGCCGGCCGCGACGTTGCGCAGGCCCTCCTTGACCAGGGACTGGGCGAGCACGGTCGCCGTGGTGGTGCCGTCGCCGGCGACGTCGTCGGTCTTCTTGGCGACCTCCTTGACCAGCTCAGCGCCGATCTTTTCGTAGGGGTCCTCCAGCTCGATCTCACGCGCGATGGAGACGCCGTCGTTGGTGATGGTCGGGGCGCCCCAGGACTTCTCCAGGACGACGTTACGGCCCTTGGGGCCCAGGGTGACCTTGACAGCGTCGGCCAGGGTGTTCAGACCCTTCTCCAGGCCGCGACGTGCCTCTTCATCGAAGGCAATCATCTTTGCCATGTGTTGTGCTCCTTGATTTAAGTGTTGCGAGAGACGACACTCACGTCTGAGCTTCAAGCAGGCGCCCGCGACGGCACGGTCGGTGAGTGTGAACCAACCTCACCCGCTCGGTTTCCGTGGTTTTCATCTGGCACTCAAATACTTCAAGTGCCAGCCTCCGTTTTAGCACTCGAACACCCCGAGTGCAAGATTTCCGGACTTTCCGGTGCTCACCAACCTGCCCCTCCCCGCACGATCGCAGCCACCGGGTTTGCCTAGGTCACGAACACATCCGTGGACCACAGCCACACCATGAGCGCCACGATCACCAGGATCGCGGCCAGGGCGGTGGCGGCGGCGAGCAGGATCTTGCCGCGCCGTTCCCGGTTGGCGCGGCGGCGCTGGACGTCGCGCTCCTCGCCCTCCTCAACGACGTCGGCCGCGCTGCCGTGCGCGGCCGCGAGATGCTGGCTGACCGCCGGTCCGCCTCGTTGCGGGGCCGGGCCGCCGGGCAGGGTGAACTCGGGCTTGGCGAACCCGCCCTGGGGGCCGGGACGCGGATCAGGGTTGGTCATGGCGAAACTCATCCTCTCGGTGCGGGGTGAACGGGGCGGACACTCACACCAGCGCCGGGCCGGTGGCGGTGCCGTTGAACAGCCCGACTTCCGCGAACGTCTGGCGCAGCGGGTCCATGCACCGGAAGGGTGCGATGCCGATGCGGCTGATCCGGTCGCCCTCGGGTGGAGCGCCCAGCGCAGAGACCGCGTAGCAGTGGTAGGGGTAGCTGTCGGTGCCGAACAGCGGCACGGCCAGCTGGTTCAGCAGTTGGGTGGCATCCAGGCACTTGAGCAGGGACTGGACCTCCAGGTGCAGCAGATAGCTGCTCTCGGTGTCGAAGGGCTGTCCCAGCAGGGTGCTCTCACGGCGGAAGGTCGCGCCGTAGTTGCTCATCACCCGCTGCCAGTTCACGGCATTGGCACCGGCATAGTAGTAGTGGTTCTGGTTGACCTCGGCCAACTGCTGCATGGTGTCGAACTTCGACAGACACAACGCGATCGGTGGCCGGGCCTCCGTGCCCAGTACTCGCAGCACGTTCTGCAGCACCGCGGTGGGATCATCGTCCCCGACCTCGTGGGTGGGCACTGAACCGGCCAGCAGCTGTCGGATCCGGGGTACCGCCATCGGGTCGAAGAGGAAGATGATGCGGTCGGCGTAGCGGAAGAAGTCCAGCTCATCCTGGCGTTCCTCGAAGTTCTCCTCCTTCAGGTCCTCACCCGCCACGTCCCGGAAGACCACGAAGATCTTCTGCAGGTCGCCGTCCCGGTTGTGCATCCCGACGTCGAAGATCAGCGGCCGGTTCTGGTGGGCGTCGGTGGACGACGCCGGCGGGGTCGGCGGCAGCAGGCCCATGCGTTCGAACAGCGGCTTCTCGTATTTCTCGCTGTAGGTGCGGCGGGTGTGCTCATCGGCGTGGCGGAAGGTGCCGTGATTGGCGATGACCAGCTTCTTCAGCAGTTTGATGATCACCGCGATGTAGAGGCTCTTGCCAGAGGACCGTGCCCCGGCCATGGCGAAGGTGACGGTGCCGGAACCCTGCCAACCCTCCGGCAGCGGGTAGTCCTCCTGGTCCTGGGCGGGCAGGAAAGGAGAAACGCTGGCCTGCGGGTCCATGACCCGGAAGGTGTAGGGGCAGCGGGTCGGCAGCTTCCCGGAAAAATCAGGCGTGGTCATGTCAGTTCTCTCCCCTGGTCAACGTGTCGAACATGATTCTGGACGGCACCGCGAGGGCCGCCGCATCCTGGTCGCGCACGGCCGCGATCAGGTGCTGGTCAAAGATGGTGTGGCTCAGCCTGGAGGGGGCCACCGGTTCGCGGGCGGTGAGCAGATGGACCGCCCCACCGTGCCGCATCACCTCCGCTGGCATGTCATCGGAGACGACCACCAGCGCATCCGCCGGATCCAGGCGGGCAAAATCCATGCTCCAGCCCACCTCCCGGCGCGGGAACTCCCGTGAGCTCAGCTGCCGGACGTCCTCCACCCCGTCGAGCCGCTGCATGGGGATCGCGCTGCTGCTGGTGGCCAGCCGCAGCACCCGGTCCCCCGAGGCCGTCGCCAGCACCCCGGCGGCGAAGGCGCAGATCGCGTCGAAGGCCTCCGGTGAGGTGCTCGCCTGCATGGAGGCGGAGACGTCGAGCAGCACCGTGACGTCGCGGCGCCGACCCTCGGGCAGGCTGTCGCGGTCGATCGAGCTGCGCAACGCGGAGCGCACCCCGGCAGAGCCGGCGTCGAGGATGCTGTCGCTGTTGGCCTCCGCCGCGATGAACCGCACCGTGCCCGCCCGGGGCAGCACCGCGGCCACGGGGAAGGAGCGCAGCCCGCCGACCTCGAAGGTGGGCAGTTCCACGTGGTGGGCGGTGCCCCCGGCGCTGTCGTAGTCAAGGGCGACGAAGAGTTTCGTGCCGGTCGGGAACTGGGTGTGGCCGTAGCCCGGCAGAACGGTGATCTCGGTGTCGTGCTCCGGGTTGCGGATGGCCACCCGGTTCGCCCGGCGGTGCGACTCCATGCCGGGGGTCTCCACCTCGAAGTCGAGGTCCCCGGTCAACCCGATGGTCAGCCGACCGGTGAAACCGGCGCCGGCGATGTCGTGGTACTGCCCGGAGGTCAGTCGGATGACGTTCATTGCTGGGGGTCCTTTCGCCTGTCCTCTAACTCTGCCAGGATGCCCCTGGCCACGGCGAGGAAGATCTCGGTGACATCGCGTTCGAAGGGCAGGTCCGCACGCCGCTGGTGCCCGGCCAGCTGCGACCGGACCTGGCTGCGGGCCGCGGTGTCGGGGAAGGTGCGGTCATAGTCCCGGCGGACGATGTTGCGGCCGAAGGAGACGTAGTGCTCCCGGTCGTCGCTGCCGTGCTCCAGCGCCCGGCGCACCGCCCGTACGGCCAGGTCGGTCAGCTGGCCGGTCAGTTCCGTCTCCCGGGCCCGGTCGCCGGTGAGCACCGGCTCCGCCTGGCTGCGCAGCACCACGGTGTAGTACACGCGCAGCAGATCCAGCGCGTAGTTCTGGGTGCTGTGCTCGAGGACCTCCTCAGCCAGCAGACGGTGCAGCTTCTGCCCCGCCCGGTCCTGTCCCAGCCAGGCCTGGATGGCCGCCGTGCTGTTGGCCTGGCGCAGCTGGCGCAGCGTCCGTTCGGCGTCGGCGCGGCTGCGCTGCTGGGAGATCCGGTCCTGCTCCGCCAGTTCCAGCAGGGTCTGCAGCTGGGGATGGGCTCCGGCCGGCAGATCGGTGCTGCGCCAGTCCGCCAGCGCCGGGAAGCGGCTGAACCGGTCCCGGAAGGCGGTGTGACGGATCTGGCTGCGCTGCAGCAGCCGGGTGTGCAGGAGAAAGTCCAGGTAGGCGATCAGTTCCGCCGGGCTGGCCGTTGCCAGCCGGGGCAGCGTGCCCAGGGCGGCGTCGACCAGCTGGCGGTACTCCGCATCCGGCAGCTGGTTTTCCCGGAGCACCGGCCACTTCCCGCCGGCGGCCGCAAGCTGGGGATGGTCGATGACCCGGCGCAGGACGTCCAGGTCCTGGCCGACGGCCGGACCGCGGCGGTGCTCTCCACTCAGCTGCTGTTCGGCGAGCTCGGACCCGTCTGCCGGCACCAGCCGGGGATGAGTCTGCACCAGCCGGGCCAGACCGTCACCGGGGCGCGGAAGCTGGTCTCCAGCGCCGCCGGGTTCGCAGTCGGCGAGCAGGTCCACCAGCATCCGCGGGGAGTGCCCGGCACCGTACACGGCGACGGTCAGCTGCGCCCAGGTACCGGCCGGACTGTCCGCCCACGTGGTCTCGTCGGCCGGGTCAATGACGGCGCAGTCCGTCCGGCGGGCCACCGCCGCCCGGTCCCGGACGGGCACCACCGTCACGGGATAGCTGCCCGGGGCAGGCGCCATGTGCGGCATGGTGGCCGCCCGGTCGAAGGTGGAAAAGCGCAGCAGGCGGCGGGCCTCGCCGGGAGTGAGTGTGGCCGACAGGGCCTGGAGCCAATAACAGGCCTCATTCGTGTTGTCGAGGATCAGCACCGCCAGCTGTTCGCCGCGCTGCAGCACGTCCTGCAGCCGGTACAGGGCCCGGCGGCGGTCCCCCAGCATGTCACGCACCATCATCCAGGCCACGTCCAGGTCCGCGAGCGGACCCGGCGCGGGTTCGGCCAGGTCCGTATCCAGCTGCACCGCGTTGACCGAGGCCGCCCGGAACGGGGTCAGCAGGTCCGGGGAGCGGTAGAGGTTGATCGGGTAGCCCGCGGCCAGGGGCCCGGCCGGGTCATGATCGACCACGGCGTGGGTGAACACGTTGCCGGGCCGACCGGTGGCATCCTTGCCGGCCGGCACGGACTGCAGGAACAGACCACGGTCCGGCAGTGGGACGTACTCGAAGCGGCGTGGCAGGGCGTCGATCTCCGCGGCGCCGATGAAGTCGTCGAAGGTGGCGGTGGGTGCCAGGCTGGTGGGTGCGTACTCGCCCACCAGCTGCTGATCGGCCTGGTCCGCACCCGTCGAGGGGCCGGCGTGCCAGCCGCCGCGGCCGTCGATGTTGCGGAAGGAGGCGTAGGTGACGTGTGCCCACCGCTTCGCCGTTCCCGTCACTCCAACTCCTGTCCGTCACCGGTGGCACCGGTCCCCGGGTTCAGCAGCCGGATCCAGTTGTCCAGTTCCAGCAGCGCCGGGTTCGGGTCGATCAGCGCGATCTCCGGCTGTCCCGGCCGGTGCTGCTCCCGGGTGAACAGGCGCAGGTAGCTGTTCGCGGGGGCCGTGAGCACCGCCGGATCCAGCTCCCACTGCTCGACCACCGGCAGCTGCCGGCCCCCGAGCACGCTGGCGTTGACTCCGGGACCGAAGGCGGGGTCCGCCGGAGCGTGACCGCTCCACTTGCGGGTGCGCACCTCCGCGCCGTCCTCCGGCTCCAGGGGCAACCGGCCGGTCTGCAGCCGCAGCGTGAAGTGGTGGTGCCCGTTGCTCTCCCACTCACTGAAGATGGACAGCATGATCCGTCCCTGGTGCTCGTCCAGCTGATAATGCAGCCGCCGCAGGCCGTCATAGTGCAGGATGACCGGGGTGCCCCAGATCTGCCGGCCCTCGTAGACCCGGGAAGGGAACAGGGCGATGTCCCCGGCCGCGCGCAGCCGGATCCGCATGCCGCCCTCCTCCTCATAGGCCTGCCGGTAGATCGACGCGATGTTCGAGCCGGGTCCTTCCGCCGTAGGGCGCAACTGGTGGCCACTGCCCGGATCCCCGAACACGGCGGTGATCTCGTGGGCCTCCTGCGGCCAGCCGAAGGTCACCAGCTGGTTGTTCACCCGCTCGTGCAGACGGGCGTTGCTGATCTCGCCCACCCGGACCCGGGAGTGCGCCCGCCCGACCCGGGCCTGGGCACCGACCACGGAGACCGGGGTGATGAACACCGAGTACCAGTCCTCCGGCCACTCCACCTGGCAGGAGTTCTCCCCCTGCCGGAGGTCATTGGCCCAGTCCCGACGGGACAACCCGAAGCTCTCCAGCTGGTTCTCCTCGATCACCCGGTCCTCCAGCCCGTCGACCGGGGCCTGCTGCGTGCGGTAGATCCGCACCTCCCCGGAGCTCGGCTGCTCCCAGCTGACGTCGAAGCGGGTGTCGAAGCCGTCGGAGCGTTCCCCGACCGTGATCGGCACGGCGATGATCTCGGCCGGGACATGCACCTCGAATTCCTGGGAGGGCCGGGAGGCGACCTGCTGGCCGTGGATGCGCACGAAACGCTGCGCGACGAACTTGTACGTCACCCCGCGGTAGGTCGGGGTGAAGCGGAAGCCCTGCAGGTTCTGCTCACTGGTGGCGATCTCATTCTGGCGCCGCATGGTGCGCCGCTCGGTGGCGGGCACGGCGTAGACGGCCACGCGGTGCGTGTGCTTCTCCGGCGCCCACTGCCCCTTGATCACGGAACCGGCCACGGACAGGTCGATGTTCTCGATGGGCCGGATGAAGAACTGCTCGCCCACCAGCTGCGGTTCCCCGCGCAGCGCCGCGGTTTCCGAGGTGCCCTCGTGCATCCACACCTGGTACATCCGCAGCGCGGTGGTCATCTCGTCATCGTCCACCCAGCGGGTGCCCACGGTCACCGCCCGCGGCTCGCCCTCCTCCGGGTCCTGTTCGAACTCGACCTCGTCACTGACCACGCGGTACAGCCGGACGACGCCGGCCGCCGCAGCCGGGACCTGCCACTGCAGCTCCAGCCCACCGGTGCTGGTCGGTTGGACACGGAATTCCGCTCCGGGGAGGGGGGCGGCGTCGGCGAAGGGGTCCAGGCGCCGGAATTCATGGCTCTCGAAGTCCCGGAGATCATGGTCGATCTCATCGGTGGCGTGCCGCGCCCGACGTCGTCGGCCGCCCTGCACGGGGGCCGTCTCAACCGGGATGTCCGCGGGTTCCGACGCCGCGGTGTCCGGCTCAGCGGTGTCCGGCGCCGTCGGCTCCGATTCCGAGGGCTCCGGCTCCGTGGGTTCCGGTTCCGTGGGTTCCGACGCCATGGGTTCCGGTTCGGGGACGGGGGTAGGGGCAGGCGCGGTGTCGGCGGGTGGTTCGACTGTCGGCTCAGCCGCCGGTACGGTGGCCGGCTCATCCTCCCACGCCTCCGCCCGCGCCGCCGGGGCCCGGACCGGGATCTCGGTGTCCGTGGGGGAAACGACGTCCTCGAACTCGGCGTAGTGGTGCCCGGCGGCGGCCGGTTGTGACGGTGACGTACCCAGATCCGGTTGATAGAGCGACTCGTCCCGCGGGTTGGCGATGGCGGCCTCGTTGCCGATCATCACGAAGGCCCGCACGCGCTTGAGCGCCGAGGCCCACACCAGCAGGGCCGGGAAACGGCCCCCCGGATCCAGTTCCGTGTGGTCCTGGGCCGCGGCGATCAACTCCTGATCGGTGGGTAAGGCATCGACCGAGTGGATGGTGCGGGCGACGTCGCGCCAGGTGCGGAAGGCACCCAGCACCTGTAATTCAGAGGTCACTTAGAACTCCCCCATTCCGGGCAGCTGGTGTTTCGGCTGCGGGGCCGGCTGCACCCAGTCGGATTGCGGCTGCGCATCCTCGGTGACCGGCATGTTGCTGATGGTTTCGGCGCTCAAGGGCGCGCGCTGCGCGCCGCGGAAGGCCACGTCCTTCTGGGTGGCGGACTCGCCGACCTGAACCAGGACCTCGCTGACGCCGATCGCGTCGAAGGTGTTGGGGTGGCGGGCGTGGCTGCAGAATTCAGGAGCGAGCTCAAGCACGCCGTCGACCCGCCCCAGTTCGGTGGCGATCTCGCCGTTGAAGGAACCAACGGCGACCGAGTGCGCCAGCGGCAGGCGGTGCGGCGCGCTGAAGCGCTCCCCGCCGCGGTAGGTCATGAGTGGGCTGAGCACCCCGGCATCGTCGCGCCGGGCGTAACCACCCAGGTGGCGGGTGATCTCCGCCCACTCCCCGCGGCTGCGGTCCCGGGAGCGGAAATCCGGGCTGCTGACGTAGTCGGCGAAACGGGCGAGCGCTCCGCCGGTGCCGCTGCCGCCGGTGCCGAACACCTGGTTCGGGTCGGTGGTGCTGCCGGTGCGGGCGGAGTACTCCGCCGCCGCCTCGTTGACGGCGCCGAAGACGTAGGTGTCCAGCCATCCCGCGCGGTAGAGGTCCCGGCGGAACCGCTGCGCCAGCTCGTCGACCACCACATCATCGGGGTTGGCCTCAGCGAAGACCACGGAGTCCGGCATGGTGTTCGTCGGGATCGTGGCGTCCACCCGCTCCTGACTGACGGTACCGAAGGGACGCTCCAGCAACGTGCCGATGATCTGGGAGACGGAGAGGAACTGCTGGTAGCCGACCTCCAGGCGGGTGATGGCGCGGCGGGCCTGGCGCTGGTTCTCCTCGGCCGCGCTCAGGCGGTCCACGATGGTGCGGCGCCGGTGCCGCAGGCGGATCTGCTGGACCGTCTCGAACACGACCTGCAGAACCCACATCGCCAGCCAGATGCCGAACCAGGTGCCGAAGAACCAGGCCCTGGTCTCCCCCGGGGCGTCGTTGAGATGCTGGATCCAGCGATCGGGACCGGCGGGGCTGTCTCCGCCGCGGAGGTGGAAGACGCTCCACAGGACCAGGAAGACCGCGAGCGACCAGAACGCGACCCAGCCGAGCCAGCGGAAGACCCCGGCCCAGACCGTCGAGGCCCCGGCGCGCGGCTCACGCGCGCGTAGTCGGGTGATCTCATCGCTCAGGCTCGAGTCCCGTTGCCGCTGCTCCTCCAGGCGGTGGTGCAGACCGCGGGCGACGTGGTGCGCGAAACTGCCGGAGTGGTGCTCCCGCCACTGTTTGAAATCGCCGAGCACCCGGCCGATGTCGCGCTGCTGGTCCTGGGCCTGCCGGGACAGCCGCTGCTCATAGTCGACCGCGCCCCGCAGGTCATAGGGGGCCACTTCCGCCCCGCCGGCCAGCGCCTTGACCTCCACCGGCAGCTCCGCACCGAAGTTGGTGCCGGGGCCCGGGATGACGTCCTCCGCGCTGCGGGCGACCTGGACGCGTCCGGGGGACGCCGAACTGACCACTCCGGGCAGGCGGGTCTCCGAGGTCTGCTCCCCCACCATGCGGGGATAAGCGTCCAGCAGGCTCATCGCGGTGTTGGCGTAGGAGGACCACACCTGCTGTAGTTCAGCGGCCGCCTGCTCGGCGTAGGAGTGCCGGCCCGCCCGGCCGAACGGGGAGTCCGCCGCTCCGGAATCGTCCCGGTCGGCTACGCCACCGACCCGGGTCCGCGAGCCGGTTTCCCCGTAGAGCGCGGACTGGACGGTGTCGTCGACGAAGTCCCCCGACCCCGCCCGCAGGCTCCGCCAGAAGCGTTTCGGGGTGCCCACCATGTTCTTCGCCCACGTGCCGAAGAATTCTCCCAGGGCACTGCGCGAGGTGGTCCGCTCGGTCTTCTCCGAGTAGGCCGTGGCGGTCTCCCCCAGCAGCCGGGCGTTGAATTCCCCGAGCAGTTCCTCGGCCGCGTCGGCGGCGAAGCTCCCCGGGTGTTCGGTGTAGTCGGCGGTGACGTTCTGACCCGGGCGGTCCAGCCGCGGCAGCGGGTTGCGGGTGGTGTCCAGGATCCGCTCCTTGAGCCGGGCCTGCACCCCCTGGCCGTCGACGCGCCGGTAGAAGGCGCGCACCAGCCGGAAACTGGAGCCGCTGGTGGAGGACAACCCTGCCACGGGTGCCGACGTGCTGCCCTCCCAGATCCCGAAGAGGCTGGCGATGCCCGCCACGCAGTGCAGCGTGAACCGGTTGTCCACCTGATCGAAGTGGTAGGGCACGGTCGCCGACTCCGGGCCGGGGCTGTCTTCCGGGGCGAGCATCAGGTTGACGTAGCCGCTCAGGACCGGCAGATCCCCGTCCAGCGGGGCACCCACGGCGGTGATGATGAGGTTCGTCCGGTGGGTGTTTCGGAAGGATCCCACAGCGTCCACCGCTTCGGTGAGGGTGGCCAGTTCCGCGTGCCCGATCTGGCTGTCCGGCCCGCCCACGATGTTGAGGACGCCGAGGTTGAGCTGATCCGCTCCGGAGCGGGCGATCAGGACGTTGAAGGGCTCCCGGGTGATCTCCGGGTGCCCGTCCGCGGACACCCTCAGGTGGGTCACCGGGGCCGAGGAGGAGCGGAAGGAATCGGCGTCCACCCACACCAGGTCCCGGATCAGACCGGTGGCGGTGAAGTCCTCCAGGGTCTGACGGATCCCCTGCGACAACCGGCCACGGCCGAGGAAGACGGTCAGCGTGTCATCCAGCCCGGTGGGCTGCGCTGCTGGCGAGGACATCAGAATTCACCGGCCCCCGGCAGCGAGGAGGAGCCCGGGGAGCTGGGGCCGGGGTGGAAACCGGAGGTGGGCATGCCGGTGGGTGCGGCCTGGGGCGGCCCGAGCTTCAGACACTCGTCGAGGATCTCGGCGAGGCGGCTGGTGGCCTCCACCACGTCTTCGGCGATGTCCGCGAAGACCGGCACCTGGGCGGCCAGCTGGCGGTCGGTGATGTCGGCGTAGGGCCGTTCGGCGGTGGTGAACAACTTGCCTGCCCCCAGCTTGGAGCTGGGCACGTAGGCCTGGGCGATCTGGTTCTGCCGTTCCAGGAAGGCCTTGGCCTCCGCCGCCCGCTGCTCCGGGGTGGCCTCCGGACCGGTGCCGGGGATCATGTGGACCTCACCGGACTGGCGGTGGCCGTCGTAGAGCCACTCGTGCAGCAGCCGCTGCCCGCGGGTGGTGCGGCCGGGCAGGGAGGGGCTCGGCTCGGCGTCCCAGAGCTGGCGCAGCAGAATATAGGGTTTGACGGACTCGAACAGCGGGTGCTGCCCGGCCCGGGCCCACGCCAGCGACGCCGATTCCAGCAGGTTGGGCAACCAGTCCAGCGTGGCCCGGAACCGGGAGACCGGGGTGAGCATCGGGGTGTCGAAGTTGATCCAACGTTCCGCAGACTCATCGAAGATCTGCACCGGGGTCATGTCCCCGGTATCCAGGGTGCCGGGGAAGAACACCGTGCCAATCAGCCGGCCGATGTACCAGCCCTTGACCATGGCGCGGCGTTCGACGTCGGTCATCGGCAGCGCGGCCGACAGCGGCCGGGTGCGGCGGCCGTGCCAGAACTCCGCGCGGGTGCCGGTGGTCTGCCGCCACTGCTTCTCGATGGGCGGCAGCAGCGAATCGAACACGATCGGCGCGTAGTTCGGGTAGGAGCCGAAGACGTCGATGGAACGCTCCTCCCCCTGGTTGACCAGGGCGTTACCGAGCGGCTGGGTCTGGTCCGCCGGGCGGTGGTTGGGATAGTCGCGCACCGCCTGCTCCAGCATGCCGCCCAGTTCATCACCGCCGAAGGGAATGCGGGAGAAGTTGAAGTTGTAGCGCACCTCATCGCCGTAGAGGGCGCGCACCAGCTGCGGGTTGATCTGGGCCAGCGGCAGGGCGTAGGTCATGGCCTCGCTGAACTTGCTGAGCACCTGCTGCCGACGCTCGCGGCGCTCATGGTCCGACAGTCCTGCCGCGGTGACGAATTCACGCAGCGAGCTGGAGATGAACTGCTGGAAGGAAAAGCCCGGGCGCCGGATGTACTGCCGGGCGCGCTCCAACACGTCCTCGGTGCTGATGTGGAACCCGAAACGGGCCGGCCGCGGGTCACGGGTGGTGCCGCTTTCGGGATCGCGGGCCAGGTCACGGGGCACCCAGACCTCCAACAGGCTGAGCAGGTCCCGCGGCGCGCTCTCGGCGCCGGAGAGGGACTCCCACTCGCCGCTGATCACCCGCTGCGAGGATTCCCGCAGAGCGGACTTGTAGTCGAAGTCCTGGTCCTCCTGGGTGCGCGCGGACTGGATGATGTCGGAGACGAACTGGTCGACGAAGGTGTCCACCTCGGTGAGGAAGACCTCGTTCGCGGCCTGGCTGAAGCGCTTGGGCACCTCGTGCTGGGACTCATCCGGCCACAGGGCCGGCACATCGGTCTTGAGCTGGGCGACGCCGAGGTTGGCGTCGTTGGTCAGCTGGCTGAACTTCTCCAGATCCTCGTGCTGGACCTGCATGGTCCGCTCCAGCGGGGCGATGAAGTTGCGCAGGAAGTCCTCCAGTGCCGCGGCCATCCGCTGGGCGATGAAACTGACCGCGCGGGTCCGGATCTGGTGGCCACTGTCGTTGACGATGCTGCGGACCCACTGGGAGGAATCGTCGATTCTTCCCTTGGAGCCCTCGAGGTCGCCACGGATGGCGTCGGTGAGGCCGACCCCCTGCGCCGGCTGCCCGGCGGCGTAAGCACCGAGCTGGCGGATCGTGGTGACCTCGAGGTCGCTGCGGAGCTTGCCGAGCAGGGCGGTGCCGTAGGGCACGCCGTACTTGGCGATCTCCTCACGCAACAGTTCCAGCAGGCGTCCCTGGATGCCATCAGGCCCGGCCCAGGCGTTGACCCCCTTGTAGAGGTCGCTCTTGGCGTCGGCGTCGATCTGGCGGCTGCACTCCCGGAGCGCGGCGGTGACCTCCAGCGACCAGTCACTGCCCTTCTTACCCTGGGCCTGCGGAACCTGGTCCTGGATCAGCTGTTGCATGTGCCGGGTCCAGGTTTCGATGACCTCGGCGAAGCTGTCGTAGATCCATTTGTCGAAGTCCTGGTGCGGCGGCAGGAAGTCGATGGTGCGGCTCGCGATGCTGCCGGCGTGCTGCTCCAGACGACGCCGGATCTGCACGTCCCCCGGAGATTCGTCGGTGGGGTCGTAGTGGCCGTGGAGCAGACGTTCGACCGCGCTCCGGGCCAGTCGCTGGGCGGCGTACTCAGCGTAGCGGTCGCGTCCCATGGACAGCTGCGCGTAGCCGTAGGTGCCCCAGGGCACGTTCTTGGACTCCTGGGCGCCCCACGCGTATTTGCTCTGGTCGGCGCCGGCGCCGCCCTTGTTTCCGAGGGTGAAGGCCCGGAAGTTTTCCAGGGAGACCTCATCCGACATCAGCGCGGCCAGGCCACGACCGAGTGCCCGGTAGACGGTGTTGGGCTTGCCGTCGCCCAGCAACGCACCGTTCTCGCCGGAACGCACGCCGACGGGGAAGATGCGTCCCACCGGAATGGAGTCATCACCCACGGGCACGCCGAGGGCGTTGAACAGGCGGCGGTCCTCCTCGGTGGCGGAACCCAGCTGCGCGGCGGCCAGTTCGGCGAACATGGCCAGCGCGTTGGGGTTGGCGCCGGCGACGGCATCCGCCGAGAGCTGGGAGAAGATGTCCGGGGTCACCATGAACAGCGAGTTCAGGGAAACCGCGTTGCCCTCCAACCCGGTGAGCAGGCGACAGATGTCGATCGCCATGGAGGCACCGGCACCGCCGGCCATCGAGGAGACGACGAAGACCAGGGGCTGTTCCTTGGCACTGTCACCGCTGTAGACGGTACGACCGTAGAGCGCGGAGCGCAGGTCAGCGAGTTCACGCTCGGTGTCACCGCTGTAGAGCACGTCCCAGGACTTGCGCAGCTCCTGCTGGATCTCCTGGAGCTTACTCAGGATCAGCATGCGTCCGATCGAGCGGTACTGGCCGGCACCGGCCGAGATGGGGGTGGTCTCCGAGGCTGGGTTGGCCAGCGCCCAGCTGGAGATCGTGCCGAGTTCCCGGCGGGTGGCCAACTGGTTGGAGACCGCCGTGTCGACGGTCAGGTAGCGGTCCGCGGAGCCGCAGGAGATGTAGCGGCCACCGGCCTCCGGCACGTTGGCCAGGTTGGGGCCGGGCCGTTCCGGCACGGTGGGCACGTCCACGGAGACGAACTGCCAGGCACGTGGCAGTTCCACATCCTTGGGGCTGTCATAGCGATCCGGGAGTCGTTCCGCCAGCGTGGTCTTCAGCTGGTCCATCATGTACGCCAGAGTCTTGGCTCCGGATCCGCCGCAACCTACGACGAGGACTTTGTGCATGGTGTTTTCCTTTAACTATTCGCTGAAACGTGTACTGCGCTGATCGTGTGGACCGAAGCCGTTGCCCGGGGTCCGGCTCTGCTTAACCACCCAGGCTAAGTGTTCGAGCCGAAGCCGCCACCGGAACTACCACCGGAACCGAAACCGCCACCGGAACTACCACCGGAACCGAAACCGCCACCAGAGCTACCACCGGAACCGAAACCGCCACCAGAGCTACCACCGGAACCGAAACCGCCACCAGAGCTGCCGCCCGAACCGAAACCCGGGGTCGGGGGTTGTGGATCCTGCCGTCTGGTGGTGTCTGCCCCGGTGTCCGGGGCGGCGGCACGTCCGAACTTCCGGCCACCAGCCGCTGAATCCTGGTTCTCCAGCTGATCAGCCAGCTCGCGGGCCAGGTCGGGGGCGGTGTTCAGGATGTCGGCGTTCAGCTCCGCCAGGTGGGCCGGGTCCACGGGTATCCGTGGAATGACCACCAGATCCATCTCAGCCGGATCGGTGTTGCGGGCGGTCAGGAACCAGGATCCCTGCACGGCCAGGGGCAGCTTGGCCCTTTCCTTGAGCTGCCCGTCCTTCGCGATCGACGGGCCTTGTTCCGCCACCGCGACCGGGGAGGCGAAGGGCCAGAAGTAGAAGCTCTTGACCCGGACGGAGTAGCCGTTGACGTTGATGCGGCGGTCATTGTGCCGCACCTGGTTGCGGGAGATCTCCTGTGGATCCAGTTCCGGTCGCGGCTGGCCGCGGTAGGTCAGCACTCCGCCGGTGAGTTCCACCGGGAGGGCGATCGCACCCATGGACTCCCTCGGGAACTTCGCCGTCACGTACCGGATCAGGTACAGCAGGCCGAGGGGAATCAGGATGGCCAGCAGAATCGCACCGAGAGCGGCGAGCAGGAAGGTCGTCGTGTTGACCGGTACCGCCAGGGTGCCCTCGGCGGGCACGTCCACGGCGGTCTCGTTCGCTCCCTCGGGGTTGGCGATGTGCACCGGGAGGGAGCCGTGGACCAATCCGTCGCGCAGTTCGTCGACGGTCAGCTCGACCGGCAGGGTGCCGGCTTCATCGCTGTCCAGTTCGAGCGCGTTGCCGGGGCTGTCGAAGGTGCTGGTGGCGGTGATCGCCGAGACGCCTTCCGGCAGGTTCTCGGTCGCCAACTGGCTGCCTGCGGGCAGCCAGACCCGGCCGGGGCCGGTGACCGGGACGTCGACCGTGACGGTCTCCTCCTCCGCACGGAAGGTGACGGCACCGGGCAGCTGCGGCATGTCCCGCTGCGTCAGCGTCAGCCGGGTGGCGTTGCGGATCGGGCTGAGCTGGGTGCCCGGGGCGTCGTCGGTGGCCTGGGTGGTGATGAGGGTCTGGGCTTCGAGGGTACCGATGGCGGGCAACTCACCGATCATGTCGAGCGGGACCTCTGCCTGCCCGGAGGAGATGTCGATGCCCTCCCCCACCGGGTGCTGCTCACCGGTGTCTGCGTCGGTGAAGCCCAGGTCCAGGCTGGCCTGTCCCTCCAGCGCGCGGGGATTGCCGTCGCGGTCCACGAGCTGGACGGTCAGGGGCTCGTCATCGCGCAGGTTCAGCCCACCGCTGCCTTCGGTGGCGCCACCGCGGAACTGGACCTGCAGATCCGGCTGGATTTCCACGGAGTTGAACACGCGGCCGTCGGCGGCGGCGGGGTCATAGTCCTCGAACTGCAGGGACCACACACCGGACCAGTCGCCGCCCTCCTGCAGAACCAGCTCACCATCGGCCTTCTGCACCGGATCGGAATCCGCCGCCCAGCTGACCTCGGCCGAGTTCAGGGAGTCGGAACCGCTGTCCGTCAGATCCACGCTCTGGCCGTCCGGCCCGGTCAGGACCAGGTGGGCGTTCGGACCCAGATCATCCTTGGCGATGGCGGTGAAGCGCACGGAGTCCACGGAGTTGTCCAGGGTGAAGGTGAAGGGATCGGCGGCCCGGGTCTCCCCGGTCGCCTCGCCGCCGGTGGCCAGAGCCTCCCGGAACGCGGCGAAGAGACCACCGACATTATCGGCTGTGAAGAAGGCGCCGCGGGGCGGTGCCACCCCACAGTCCTGTCCACCACCGCCGCCGCCTTCCGTCATGCCCTGGAGCAGGGAGAAGTCCGAGGGGTTGCGCGGGGCGGACAGCCCGATGCCGATGTTGGTGATGCCGGCGTTGCGCAGCCGGTCGGTGCCGCCGCCGGGGGCACACAACGCCTGCTCGGCCACTTCGGCGCCTTCTGCAGCGGTCAGGGCGCCGTCGGTGAAGGTGAGCAGCATGCGACAGGGATCGGCCGAGCCGGACTGGGAGAAGTCACGGTAGGCCCCGTCGAGGGCCGCGGAATAGTTGGTGTACTGCTCGGAGGTGCGGTCCGCGAAGGCGGCGATCTGTTCGTGCAGGTCGCCCACCGTATCGTCAGAGAGGGTCTCCCAGTCACCGTAGTTGTCCGGATCCGTGGCCCCGGACTTGTACTCCTGCCCGAATCCGGCGATCCGGACCCGGGTGTCGATCCCCTCGTCCTGCTGCTTGGCCAGGAGTTCGTCGACGAAGCTCTGGGCGGCGGGGACGCGGTGGTGCTCGGCGTCGGCCCCGGGGGCGTCGGGGTTGACGCGGCCGTCCCGGACCTCGTGGATCAGGCTCTCCGTCTCATCGATCATGACGATGACGTCGAGCGCCCCCTTGTCGGCGATGCAGGCGCCGGTGTCCGCCAATCCGGGGTTGCCGGTGGCCGCGGGTGCCTCGGCTCCCGGGGCCGGCTGCGCCAGCACCGCCGGAACGGCGAACAATGCACCCAGCAGGGCGGTGCCGCCCACGGCGGCCAGGCGGCGGACGGTTGCGGTCATGTTCCTCATAGCTTTCCCACCCACAGGGCGAAGTCGATCGCGGACCAGACCACACCGATGATGAGCCCGGCGGCGGTGATCGCGAACAGGAGTTTCTTCCAGCCGATCTCCGTGTAGAACCCGGCACCCCGGCGCTTATTGTCGGTGATGAAGTACCAGCTCAGCGCGGTCACCCCGAGCACCCCCGCCAGCCCCCACGCCACAGCTGCCAGTGCGGCGAACAGCCCCTCGGTGGCGGTGGCGGGGCCGAAGGTGAGCCAGGCGTTGATGATGATCGCCACCACCGCCAGCACCAGACTGGGGATCAGACAGTGCACCGGGGCGGAGGTCGTCCGGCGCGCCCCGGAACCACCGGCCGGCGACGGCACCCCGAAACCGGCGGGTGACGCGCCCGGTCCACCGGCCGGCCGCTGGCTCGGGCTGGCGAAACCACCGTCGGGCGACCCGTACGAACCTCCGGAATTGGGAGAAAAACCGTGGGACATCAGCTGCTCCGGAATCACATCGAGGACGTTATTTAAATGATCAACTGTGCAAATAGTAGTGAATGGCGGCGGAGGAATGGGAGACGAGGCACTGTCCCACCTCCCTTCCGCCACCGCAGATCAGTGCTTCCACCGTCCCAGGCTAATCCCCCGGGTGGACATTCCGGTCCGCACGCCTGCTGAACCCGGACAAGATTTCCGCTCCCCTACGGCGCACTACACTCGAAAACCATGACAGTTTCGATTCCCCTGCCCAACGCCGACCAGATCCGTTCCCACGTCGCCAACCAGCGCGAACAGATCTTCACCAACCTCAGTGAGCTGGTCTCCTTCAACTCCGTGCACGGTGAGCCCACGCTCGCCGACCAGGCCGCCGGCGCCGCTGACTGGGTGGCTGATGCCCTGGAGACCGTGGGCCTCAAGGTCCAGCAGATCACCACCACGGACGGCTCCACGACGGTGCTGGGCACCCGAACCGGTGCCCCGGGCTCCCCCACCGTTCTGCTGTACTCCCACTACGACGTGGTACCCGCGGGTGAGCGCGTCAACTGGATCTCCGACCCCTTCACACTGACCGAACGCGACGGCCGCTGGTACGGCCGCGGCGCGGCGGACTGCAAGGGCAACCTGGCGATGCACCTGGCGGCCCTGCGCGCAGTCAACGACGCCGGGGCCCAGCCCGACCTGAACATCACGGTGCTGGTGGAGGGCTCTGAGGAACGCGGTGGCGAGGGCCTGGACCGCCTGATCCAGGAGCGCCCCGAGCTCTTCGCCGCCGACGCCATCCTCATCGCCGACACCGGCAACGCGGCCGTCGGTACGCCCACGCTGACCACCACCCTGCGGGGCGGTGCCCAAGCCACCGTCACCGTGGACACCCTGCGCACTCCGGTCCACTCCGGCATGTTCGGCGGGGCTGCACCGGATGCCGCCGCCGCTCTGATCCGGCTGCTGGACTCGCTGCGTGACGAGCACGGCCGCACCGTCATCGACGGCGTGGACACCAGCGCACGCTGGGACGGCGAGCCCTACGACGCCGCGACCTTCCGCTCTGACGCCGGTGTCCTCGACGGCGTGGAGCTGGTCGGCGACGCCACCGACTCCCCGGCCGACTTCGTGTGGGCCCGGCCGGCGGTCACCGTCACGGGTTTCACCTCCACCCCGGTGGCCGAGGCCGTCAACGCTGTGCCCGCTACCGCCAGCGCCAAACTGAACCTGCGTGTGGCTCCCGGCATGTCCGCCGCAGAAACCGCAGCGAAGCTGGCCGCCCACCTGAAGGCGCACACCCCATGGGGCGCGAGGGTCGAGGTCACGATCGATGACGTCAACGAAGCGTTCCGGGCGGACCTCACCAACCCGGCCCTCGCCCTGCTGGGTGGTGCCCTGGCCACCGCCTACGGCACCAGTGAGTTCACCACCGTCGGCTCCGGTGGGTCCATCCCGCTGTGCACCGCCCTGCAGGAGGCGCAGCCGAGCGCCGAGATCGCCCTGTTCGGGGTGGAGGAACCCCAGACCACGATCCACTCGCCCAATGAGTCAGTGGACCCCTCGGAGATCATCCACATCGCCACCGCGGAGGCGTTGTTCCTGCTCAACTACGGTGCACAGAACTAGGACTTGCCTTTTTCTGTGATCTGACTTACGTTGGTGGCGTGATTCAGAACATTTCTCTTCAGCGAGTAGCGAAGGCTACGTACCCCAGCACGGGCTAAGGACTGACCCCCGTGCATGGGGTAGTAGTCGTTAGCAACCCAGGCTCCTGAAGAGTCGGTCCGCTCCCTTATTTCCGTTTCCCGGAAGGACCGGCACAATGTTCCCCTCCACTTCTCTGCCCACCGTCGAGCACACCACCCGTACTGGTCAGCTCCGGCGGCAGCCCACCCAGACCCCCGGCACCGATCCGCTCCAGCTCCGCTTCGGTGGCACACACCGTCTCCCCCGCGGTCTACGCGAGGAGGCCGCGGGCATGGACTGGAACCTGTTCACCGCCACCTATGCGCCCCAGGCGGAGGTCCGGCTGCACAACCTGAACTCGGAGCGGCTGCGGGGCGGGCTGTTCCGCTACACCGCGGACCGGGTCCGCACCTCCAAGACCGACCAGCCGCGCATCACCACGCGGGAGATCATCTCAACCGGCCCAGCCTCGGCCTGCACCGGTCTGCTGGCAGAGGTCGGCCGCCACGTCGAGATTCTGAGCTTCCACCAGCTGGAGATCTTCGAGGCGACCGTCACCTTCCTGCATGTCACCGACTCCCGCCGCAGCCGCTGGGCCGTCGGATTCGGCCCGAACCGCGATATTTCCGTCGCCGCCGCCCTCAGCTCCGCCGGGCAGCGCATCCACGGTTGAGCCCCGCCGATCCCCCCACAGCTCACCAGGAAAAAATGACCCGGCCCCTCCCCGCCACTCCGGAACCGGGCCCTCTTCGGCGGCGGGTGCACCTACCGGCGCCCCGCCGGGGATTCCCAGTTCGCATTCATGTTCAGTTGCATAAACATTCATCCGACACGCTCGTGAGAGCCGCATATATTACTGCCCTGAAAAACTTCCGCTACCACCCGACACGCCCGGCGGGTAGGCTTTGAGGTGTTGGCCGCGCCGGTTTCGACGCCGCCTTAATGGGTGTTTCTCAGTAAGAAGTTCTCCTTGCTGCTGGGGGGCAGCACGCACGTTGGCGACGAGGATCGGAGCGGCACTGTCCTGTCCACTCAATGTCAAAGGGGAGCTTCGGGCACGTGCTGATATTACTGATTGCGCTCGCCGTTGCCGCGGTGATCGCACCTGTTCTCCTCCGCCTTCTGGGCCGTTCCGCGTTCGGGCTGCTGGCGCTGGTTCCGGCCGCGGGATTTGTGTGGGTGCTGTCGTTGTTCGTCGACGGCACCTTCGATGATGGCGGAGCTCTATATTTCGATCTCGCCTGGATGTCCCCGGTCCACCTGGACCTGACATTCCGGCTGGATCCACTGGCCGGGCTCTTCAGTCTGATCATCCTGGGTGTGGGTGCGCTGGTCCTGATCTACTGTTGGGGCTACTTCGACTCCAACCCCCGTCGGCTGGCCTACTTCGGTGCCCAGATGGTCGCCTTCGCGGGTGCCATGTTCGGCCTGGTCATCTCCGACAACTTCCTGTTGATGTACGTCTTCTGGGAGATCACCTCGGTCCTGTCCTTCCTGCTGGTCGGTTACTACGGCGAGCGCGCCTCCTCCCGCCGCTCCGCGGGCCAGGCGCTGATGGTGACCACCCTGGGCGGCCTGGCGATGCTGGTGGGCATCATTCTACTCGGACGTCAGACCGGTATCTGGAACTTCTCGGACCTCCCGGAGTATGCCGATCTCGCGGCGACACCGTACCTGACCGCCACGATCATCCTGATCCTGGCCGGTGCGCTGTCGAAGTCCGCGATCGCACCGGCACACTTCTGGCTGCCCGGAGCGATGGCCGCCCCGACCCCGGTTTCGGCGTACCTGCACTCGGCCGCCATGGTCAAGGCCGGCATCTACCTGGTCGCCCGTCTGGCACCCGACTTCAACGTGATCTCCAGCTGGTACCTCGTGGTGATCCCGCTGGGTTTGTTCACCATGATCATGGCCGGCTGGATGGCGCTGCGGCAGAAGGACCTGAAGCTGATCCTGGCCTACGGCACCGTCTCCCAGCTCGGTTTCATCATGTCCATCATCTCCGTGGGGTCCCGGGAGGCGATGCTGGCCGGCCTGGCGCTGACCTTCGCACACTCGCTGTTCAAGGCCACCCTGTTCATGATCGTCGGCGCGATCGACCACACCTCCGGCACCCGTGACATCCGGGAGTTGTCGGGACTGGGGAAGAAGCAACCCCTCATCACCGGGCTCGCGATCGTCGCCGCAGCCTCGATGGCGGGTATCCCACCCCTCCTCGGTTTCGTGGCCAAGGAGACCGTCCTGGACGCTACCCTGCACGAGGGGTTGCTGGTGGGTATGCCGCGGAACCTGATGCTGGTGGGCATGGTCGTCGGTTCCATCCTGACCATGGCCTACAGCCTGTTCTTCCTCTACGGGGCGTTCGCCACGAAGAGGGCCAACCATCCCTCGGGTGGGGGCACCTCCCGGGCCGTGGTGGAGATGCACCCCATCGGCCCGAAGCTGTGGATCTCCCCGGCCCTCCTCACCGCCCTGACGATCCTGCTGGGACTGGCCCCCGGCCTGCTCTCCACCTTCCTGGAGGCCCACCTGGACGCGGTACTGCCGCTGGCGCCGGGTGAACCGGAGACCCACCTGGCCCTGTGGCACGGCTTCACCCTTCCGCTGCTGCTCTCCGGGGTCATCATCGTCGGCGGTGCGCTCCTGTTCTGGCAGCGCGAGCGGTTGGCCCGCTTCAATTTCCAGGAACCTGCCCTGGGCAACGCCGATTCCACCTACGACTGGATCCTGGATCAGCTGCGCCGCATCTCGCTGCGCCTGACCGCCTCCACCCAGCGTGGTTCACTCACGATCAACCTGGGCATCATCTTCGCGGTGCTGATCATCCTGCCGCTGACGGCCCTGATCCTGGGCGAACGCAACGACGTGCGCATGGAACTGTGGGACACGCCCTGGCAGGCCGTGATCGCCGTGGTGATCATCCTGATGTCGATCGCCGCCACCCAGTCCAACAACCGGCTGTCCGGGGTCATCATGGTCGGGGTGACAGGCTACTCCCTCGCCGTCATCTTCGCGCTGCAGGGTGCCCCGGACCTGGCGCTGACCCAGACCCTGGTGGAGACCATCGTGATGGTGGTGTTCATGTTGGTGCTGCGCAAGCTGCCGACGGAGACCGAGTGGCGGGGTACCCCGAAGGGCAACCGGTTCCGCGCCTGGCTGGCCATCGCCGTCGGCGCGTCGGTGACCATCGTCATGATGTTCGCCATCAACGCCCGTTCAGAGGATCCGATCTCGCAGTACATGCCGGACCTGGCCTATGAGATCGGCCATGGTGCGAACACGGTGAATGTGCTGCTGGTCGACCTGCGTGCCTTCGACACCTTCGGGGAGATCTCCGTGCTGGTCATCGCCGCCACCGGCGTGGCCTCGCTGATCTACCGCACCCGCTCGTTCAGCCGCGCCTCCCGGCGCCCCACCCTCCGGGTCACGGGCCGCCGCTGGCTGGCGGCCCGGGTGGACACCGAGAAGGCACAGAACCGTTCCCTGATGGTCGACATCGCCACCCGCATCCTGTTCCCCTCGATGATGGTGGTCTCCCTGTACTTCTTCTTCGCCGGCCACAACGCCCCCGGCGGCGGTTTCGCCGGTGGCCTGGTCGCGGCTCTCGCCTTCACGCTGCGCTACCTCGCCGGCGGCCGCGACGAGCTGGAGGAGGCCCTGCCGGTGGATGCCGGCCGCATCCTCGGTACCGGCCTGCTCCTGGCCGCGGCCGCGGCAATCTGGCCGATGCTGCTGGGACGTCCGCCACTGAGCTCGCAGGTGTGGGACCTGGCACTGCCGCTGATCGGGGACGTGCACGTCCCTTCCGCCCTGCTCTTCGACGCCGGTGTCTACCTCATCGTCGTCGGCCTCATCATGCACATCCTGACCTCCCTGGGTGGCCAGCTCGACCAGGACGAGGAGATGCGCAAGCAGCGCGCCCGCGACCGGGCCCGTTCCATGGCCCGCGCCGTGGAACGCCGCCGTGCCCAGCAGAAGGCCACCGTCGGGGCGTCGGCAAGCACCCGGGCGGGGACACCGCCGGAAGCGGATCCGCCGGACGGGGCACCCACCGGCTCCGAACCAGAAACCCCGAGCAACGGAAAGGAGCACTGACATGGTCGCCAACCTCTTTCTGCTGCTCGCCGCCGGCGCGATGATCTCCGGTGGTGTCTACCTGATGCTGGACCGCGCGATGACCAAGATGCTGATGGGGATCATCCTGCTCGGCAACGGCGCCAACCTGATGATCCTGATGGCCGGTGGTTCCGCGGGTTCCCCGCCGATCCGGCACCGTGACTCCGAGGTCTACGGCGACCAGATCGCCGACCCGCTGGCGCAGGCCATGATCCTGACGGCCATCGTGATCTCCATGGCACTGACCGCGTTCATCCTCACCCTGGCCTACCGCCAGTACCGCTACCGCACCGCGGACGTGATCGAGGACGACACCGAGGACACCGCCATCGCGGCGCGGCCCTCCACGGCTTCCGCCGCCCCCGACCACGACGCCTCCGATGACCCGGAGACCGGCCGCATGACCTCCGGGGGCGACGCCTTCGGCCCGAAGTCCTTCGAACAGCCGCTGAAGGGGGAGGAGGATGACTGAGTTGCATTCCGCTCTGCTGGATCTGATGCCCTACCTGATCCCGCTGCCCATCGTCCTGCCCGCCGTCGCCGCGGGACTGGCCCTGTTACTCAGCCGCTTCCCCCACGCCCAGCGCGCGGTCGCCCTGTTCACGCTGTTGTTCATCATCGTGCTGGCCGGTGCGATGCTGTGGGTCGTGGACGCCAACGGCATCCAGACCGTCCAGATCGGCGGCTGGGACGCCCCCGTCGGCATCACCCTGGTGGCCGACCGGCTGTCCACCGTGATGCTGACCGTCTCCGCCCTCGTGCTGTTCTGCGTGATGTGGTACGCGATCAGCCAGGGCGTGCGCGACGGCGGGAAGGACGAGCCGGTGGCCGTGTTCATGCCCACCTACCTGCTGCTGAGCATGGGCGTGAACCTGTCCTTCCTGTCCGGTGACATCTTCAACCTCTACGTCGGTTTCGAGGTCTTCCTCGTAGCCTCCTACGTGCTGCTGACGTTGGGCGGTTCGCCCTCCCGCGTCCGCGCCGGTGTGGGGTACGTGATGGTCTCCATGGCCAGCTCCATGGTCTTCCTGTTCGCCCTGGCCATGATCTACGCCTCGGTGGGCACACTGAACATGGCGCAGGTCGGCATGCGGATGGACGAGGTGCCCTCCGGCACCCGGGCCGCCATTTTCGGCGTCCTGCTGGTCGCGTTCGGCATCAAGGCCGCGGTCTTCCCCCTGGACGCCTGGTTGCCGGACTCCTACCCCACCGCCCCCTCCCTGGTCACCGCGGTGTTCGCCGGCCTGCTGACCAAGGTCGGCGTGTACTCGATCATCCGGATGCGTTCGGTGGTGTTCACTGACGGCTCCCTGGACACCATGCTGATGTGGGTGGCCCTGGCGACGATGCTGGTGGGTATCCTGGGCGCGATGGCGCAGAACGACATCAAGCGTCTGCTCTCGTTCACCCTGGTCAGCCACATCGGTTACATGATCTTCGGCATCGCACTGGGCTCCGCCCAGGGGCTGTCGGGCGCCATCTTCTACGCCGTGCACCACATCCTCGTCCAGACCGCGCTGTTCCTGGTGGTCGGCCTCATCGAACGCCAGGCCGGCACGTCCTCGTTGCGGCGCCTGGGTTCCCTGGCCTACATCTCACCGGTGCTGGCTCTGCTCTACTTCATCCCGGCGATCAACCTGGGCGGCATTCCGCCGTTCTCCGGCTTCCTGGGCAAGATCATCCTGCTGCAGGCCGGCGCCAATGAGGGCGGCTGGCTGGCGTGGGTGCTCATCGCCGGTGCGGTGGTCACCTCCCTGCTGACCCTGTACACGATGGTCCTGGTCTGGTCGAAGGGGTTCTGGCGCGACCGTCGCGACGCCCCGGAGGGCTCGCTGGCGATGGCACGTCCGGCGCCGCTGGCCGATGTCACGGACGAGATCAAGTTCACCGACCGTGAGGACGTGGGCCGGATGCCCTTCGGCATGGTCGGCGCGACGACCCTGCTGGTGCTCGCCTCGCTGTCCCTGACGGTGTTGGCCGGACCACTGACCGGTGTCACCGGCCGGGCCGCCGATTCCGCCCAGGACGTCAACATCTACCGGACCGCGGTGCTGGGCGAGGACCCCGACAACCCGACCCGGACCCTGGACCAGCAACGGCTCGACGACGGCTCGGACGACCGGGAGCACCGGGATCGTCAGGAGCAGGCTCCCCTGCCGGACATCGCCACCGACAATGGCACCCCTGCCCCGGACGCCGAGGAGGACGCATCATGATCGTCGACATCAAACGCCGGTTCCGGCCCTGGACCCTGTTTTGGCTGACCTTCCTCTGGATGGCGCTGCAGGGAGAATTCACCTGGGCCAACTTCTTCGCCGGCCTGGCCATCGCGCTGCTGATCGTCTTCGGTCTGCCGCTTCCGGCCATGCCGGTCCAGGGACTGACCATCCACTGGGGCAAGTTCTTCAGTCTCATGGCCGCCTGGGTGGGAAACCTGATGTTCGCCTCCGTGAAGGTGGCCTGGTTGGCGCTGCGCCCCACGCCCCCGCCGCGCACCTCCATCGTGCGGGTGCCGATGCGGGTGCAGAATGAACTGATCCTGTCCTTCGCCACCATGCTGTTCAACCTGCAGCCCGGCGGTTCGGTCACCGACATCGACATCGCCAACCGCATGTGGACGGTCCACCTGCTGGACACCGACACCGATGAGGACCTGCAGCGCGAGCTGGCGTCTGTCGCCCGCCTGGAAAAGCGCCTCATCGAGACTTTCGAAAGGAGATAGCCACGTGGACCCGACACTCTACAACTCGATCCTGCTGGTGGCCGCGATATTCTTCGCCGGGGCCTTCCTGCTGACCATGTGGGCCATCCTGATTGGACCGAACTCACTCGACCGGCTGCTCGGTCTCGACGGCCTGGTGGCGATGATCCAGTGCATGCTGGCCACCTACATCTGCTGGACGCTGGACACCACGGTCTCCAATGCCATGCTCGTGGTCGCCCTGCTGGGCTTCATCAGCACGGTGAGCGTGGCCCGGTTCCGGAAGCGGGATGGTTCCTGATATGTCACTGCAACTTGTCACCGACATCGTCTCGCTGGTCTTCCTGCTCGCCGGGGCCCTGCTGGCCTTCTCCGCGGCAGTCGGACTGCACCGCTTCAACGACACCATGTCCAAGGTTCACGCGATCACCAAGCCGCAGACCACCGGACTGATCCTGACCGTGATCGGCGCGATCATCCGGGTCCTGGGCAGCGAGCACTTCGGGGTCACCGAACGCGGTGATCTGGGGATTCTGGTCCTGCTGGTCACTTTCGCGCTGCTCACCAGCCCCGTCACCGCACAGCGGGTGGGCCGGATCTCCCGGCGTGAAGGGCTCTACGGCACCAAGGACAACATGAACCACAATGAGGCACCGGCCGACCGTTCCATGCGGCGGCGGTGAGCCATGGGCTCAGCGGCGCTGGGCCAGATGCTCGTCGAGATTACCGTGCTGCTTCTGTCCGCGCGAAAGGCCACTCAGGCGGCGCGGGCGGTGTAGCTCCACTGCTGCCCTTCGTTCCGTAGTCGGCCGGGAACCGGTCCAGCAGCGACTGGGTGCGGAACGCCGCTTCCTACACCAGCAGCCTTCCGACCGCCGCACCGAACACCTCGGGCCGGGCTTCGAACCACGCCGCGGCCGGCCCGGGGCCAGTCGCGGCGTCCACCACCTCCAGCTCCGCCTGCGGCAGGGCGGCCGCCACCTCACGGGCCGCGGCCTCGGTGTCCCGGGCCGCCAACAGCTGCACCGGAATCTCCGCGACCGCGGCGAGGTCTCCGGAGAGGTCGAGCGCGGCGGCGTCGTCAAGCTGGTGGAGCAGCTCCGCCTTGTCCAGGCCGCGGCGGCGCAACAGGAACTTCGGCAGGAACTTCAAGGCGCTGCGGGTCTGCTTGAGCTGGGTCTCATCCAGGCGCAGCTGCGGGTCGGAGAGAACCAGGCCGCGCACCCGCTTCGGGAAGGCGGCGGCAAAGCGCACCGCCACCATCGCCCCCACTGCGTGACCACCCAGATAGAAGCTGGTCAACTCGTGTTTCTGCAGGTAATCCTGCAGCTGCTCCACCTGTTCGTCCAGCCCGCCCCGCAGCGTCGGCAGCTTGGGGACCACGCCGTGGGGCAGCTGGTTGATCACGCCTGTCCAGACCTCCGGCAGCTGTCCTGCGCCGGGCACCAGCACCAGATTCTCAGTCAAGGGGACGCAACTCCTCCATCTCATCGCAGGTTCTATCCACGGCCCCGATCCAGGAGCCGGTCTTTTCGAAGATGCGGCGTTGGCGGTGGTAGCCGGCACCGCGCTCCAGGATCTCGGAGATCAGTCCCAGCTCCCGGCGGCAGTTCAGTTCCGTAGCCAGCGGACCGAGTTCATCGACCAGTTCCGTCAGTTCTTCAGTCACCCACCGCTCGTCAGTGGCGCGGTTGACGATGACCAGCGCTTCCAGGCCGTAGCGGGCGGCCCGCCACTTGTTCTCCTCCACGTGCCAGGGCTGGAGGCTGGGCAGCGGCTCACCCCGGTCCAGCATGCGGTCGAAGTGGACCACCAGGCAGTGGGTCAGCGCCACCACAGCGGAGAGTTCCCGCAGGTTGGACGTGGCGTCGGAGATACGGACCTCGATGGTGCCCCACTTGGAGGCGGGCCGGATGTCCAGGTGCATCGATCCGGTGTGGTTGATCACGCCGGAGCGGTTCTGGTCATACATGTAGTCCACCCATTCCTGCCAGGACCGGAACTGCGGGGGCAGTCCGGCGGTGGGCAGCTGCTGGTAGAGCATGGTGCGGTTGGAGGCGTAGCCGGTGTCGATCCCATCCCAGCCCGGGGAGGAGGCCGTCAGCGCCAACAGGTGCGGATACTTGGTCAGCAGGGCGTTGATGATCGGCCACACCCGGTCCTCGTGCCGGATGCCCACGTGAACGTGGATACCCCAGATCAGCATCTGCGAACCCCAGTACTGGGTGCGCTCGATGATCTCGGAGTAGGAGCCCTTGACCGAGACCGGCTGCTCCCGGAAATCGGAGAAAGGGTGCGAGCCCGAGCCCCAGAGCCGGATGCCCAGCTGGTCCGCGGCCTCCTTCACTGCGGTCAGGGAGCGGTCCAGATCGGCGACGGCCTCCGGCACGTCATCACAGATACCGGTGACCAGCTCCACGGTGTTCTGCAGGAACTCGCGCTCCAGATGGACCTCGGGGTGGTTGCGCTCCACGATGTCGACGACATCCCCCGCGCGCGGGACCAGATCCCGCGTCTCCGGGTCGATCAGCCCGATCTCCCACTCCACGCCGAGGGTGGGGCGGGGCGAGCGGTTGAACTCGGGGGCCATGGCGACCTCCCCTTCCGAATAGGAAACTAGAGGACGACTTCCTTGACCAGGACCAGGGTGATGTCATTGCCGTCGGTGGTGTTGTCCGGCAGGGAATCGGCGTTCTCACGGGCCACGCCCTTCAGACGGGAGGCCAGCTCCCGGGCCTCCGCCTCCGCCTCGGGGTTTCCGGGGGTGAAGAAGACGGTGGTCTCCGGGAAGATCTCGTCGGCGAAGTTGCCCACCTCGCCGAGCTCGTAGCCCTCGTCACCGAGCTTCTCGGAAACCTCCGCGGCCAGCTCGGGCACGGTGGAGTTGTTCAGCACGTTCAGGCGGGCCGGCTCGGCCGGGGACGCGGCGCCACCCGGGGCAGCGTCCGCGGCGCGGTCGCGCTCACCGTCTCGTTCCTTGTCCCGCTCCGCGCCTTCCGCGGCGGCGTCACCTTCCGCGGACGTGTCCGGGGCGGCGCTCTCCCGGGCGGCGTCGCTTTCCGTGGCGTCGTCGGCCGGGGTCTGCTCCGACCCGGCCTCGGGTGCCGGGGACTGCGCGGGAGCGGACGCGGAGGATTCGGTGCTCTCGGCCGCCATCTCCGTGGAATCGGAGCCGTTACCGCCCTGGGTCAGGGAGTACAGCCCCCACAGGCCCAGCAGCACAGCGACGGCGATGAGCACCATCGCCAGACCACGCAGCGGCAGGCCCCCGCCTTTGGCTGGGGACTTCTCGGTCTCATTGTTCACATCAGTCACATCCATCACTCTAGCCCCTCATGCGCTCAGACACCCGACAACCTGCCCGGTCCGCGACTGGCTTTATCGTAACGGCCATTTCTCCCGGAGCCACCCCTGGTCCACCCGGGCGATACCGCCGCTCCGGGAGGAAGGTACTGAAGTGTCTCCTACTCCACCTCACGTGCCCCCTGCCGTTCCTGCTCGCGCTGATCCCGGATCCGGCGCAGCCGGGCGGTGAGCACGGGGTGCTCTGCCATGGCGGCCGGGGCGTCGATAAGCAGGTTGAGGCGCTGATAGTAGCGCACCGGGGAGATTCCGAGCTGTTTGCGGATGGCCTCCTCCTTCGCGCCGAGGCTGCGGGGCGCGTGTTCCTCGAAGTCGAGGAGGCGGGCATCGAAGTCATCTAGCTCGGGCATGCCTAAACTGTAGAACATGACTGTTCGTCCCATCGTTATCCACGGCGACCCCGTGCTGCACCATCCCACCGAGCCCGTGACGGAATCGCCGGCTGAGCTGGCCGAGCTGATCGCCGACATGTACGAGACCATGGATGCGGCCCGCGGCGTCGGCCTCGCCGCCAACCAGGTCGGCGTGGCCAAGCGGTTGTTCGTCTACAACTGCCCCGATGTCGAGGGCCCGGAGGGTTCCGCACTGCCCGAGGCGGAGCAGGGCTACCGTCGCGGCTGCGTGGTCAACCCGGTGCTGGAGACCTCCGCGATCCCGGAGACCATGCCCGCCGACGACGGCTCCGATGACGAGGCCTGCCTCTCGGTGCCCGGAGAGGGCTTCCCCACCGGTCGCGCCGACTGGGCCCGGGTGACCGGCACCGATGAGCACGGCAACGAGGTCAGCGTGGAGGGCTACGGCTTCTTCGCCCGCTGCCTGCAGCACGAGGTGGGGCACCTGGACGGCTACGTGTACACGGACACGCTGATCGGCCGGAACAAGCGCGCCGCGAAGAAGGCCATCAAACGCAACGGATGGACCGAGGCCGACCTGACCTGGCTGCCGGGCGTGGACGCGGATCCCTTCGGCCACGACGACGACGCCGACGACGACTCCTGATGTCCCGGATCTTCCGCTCCGACGAGATCGCCCCGGGTGACCGGGTGGTGGTGCGCCGCCTCCTCCCGGACACTCCGGGACACCTGAGCGACGTCATCGGCCATGTGCTCTCGACGGACCCGCTGGTGCTGCGCCCGCAGTCCGTGGGCGGCTTCACCAGCGACGCCCCCGCCATCGAGATCCCGGGGGAACTGGTCAAGATCGTCAAGAAACTCTCCCCGCGGCGGATCCGCAACTCCGATATCCGCGCGATCGAGGTAGCCACGGCGAAGGCCTTCCCCGGCATCGACCATTCCTGGTCGCAGTCCGGGCAGTGGCTGCTGCGCGCCGGCGACGGCGTGACTGAGCGCTCCAATTCCGCCGCCCCGCTGGGCCCGGCCGCGGGTTTCGACGCCGTTCCCATGGCGGAGATCCAGGACTTCTACGCCCGCCACCGGCTTCCGGTCCGGCTGCTGCTGCCCGAGCGCATCGGCAACCCGGCGCTGAAGCTCATCTCCGCCGACGGCTGGGAACTGGGGCAGGAAATCGTGGTCATGCAGCGCGACCTGGCGCTGCCACCCGAAATCCCCGGTGCCGGCGAGCTGGTCTTCCGCATCGACGAGCAGCCCGATGAGAACTGGCTGGACCTCTACCACTTCCGCGGTCAGCCGCTGCCCCGCCGGGCGCTGGAACTGCTGCGCACCCGCATCGACGGGAAGATGGGTTTCGGACGGCTGCAGACGCCCGACGGGGAAACCGTGGCGATCACCCGCGGCACACTGACCGGGACGGGGGACGGCCGGGTGTTCCTCGGTTACTCCGCGGTGGAGGTGGCGCCCGCGTGGCGACGCCGCGGCCTGGGCACCCGGCTGGGCGCAGAGATGCTGCGCTGGGGTGCCGACAACGGTGCCGACGAAGCCTACTTACAGGTCATCGCGTCCAACACCGCCGGGATCGGGCTCTACGGCAAGTTGGGCTTCGGCGAGCACCACCGGCACCGCTATGCCACGTACCAGGCTTAGCGCGGCCTAGTTCCGCGGCGTGTCCGCCGGGTCCGAGTCCAGTTCCTTGATCTCGGACTTGAAGATCCGCAGGGAGCGGCCGATGGAACGTGCTGCGTCGGGCAGTCGTTTGGCGCCGAAGAGGACAACGACGATCAGGGCGATGATGAGCAGTTGGGCGGGGCCGATGCCGGTCATGGGAAAACCTTTCGGAAACAACTGGTTTGCTGTGCCCACACCCTACAACGTCACTCCCCCACGGGGTTCATCGTGCAGGTCGAACAGCTAGTGTGGAGATCATGCGCATTGCCAGCTGGAACGTGAACTCGGCCCGCACCCGCGTGGACCGCATGGTGGATTTTCTGACCCGTCACGACATTGACGTCCTGGCCGTTCAGGAGACCAAGTGCACCGATGAGCAGTTCCCCTTCCACCGGTTCACCGAACTCGGCTACAAGGTCGCGCACTTCGGGCTGAGCCAGTGGAACGGTGTCGCGATCATCTCCCGGGTGGGACTGGACGACGTCGCCACGCACTTTCCCGGTCAGCCCGGCTTCGACAAGAACCCTGACGCGGAGCAGACCGTGGAGGCCCGCGCCATCGGCGCGACCTGCGGCGGGGTACGGGTGTGGAGCCTGTATGTGCCCAACGGCCGGGAGATCGCCGACCCACACTACGACTACAAGCTGCGCTGGCTCTTCGCCTTGGGCATCCACGTGTCCGACACCCTGCGGGCGGAACCGGGGAAGAAGCTGGTGCTCTGCGGCGACTACAACATCGCCCCGCACGACGAGGACGTCTGGGACCTGTCCTTCTTCGAGGGCAAGACCCACATCACCGAGCCCGAACGGGCCTCTTTCGAGGCTCTGCTGGAGCAGGGGTTGACCGAGGCCAGCCGGCGGTTCACGGAGGGGCAGTTCACCTACTGGGACTACAAGGGCATGCGTTTCCAGAAGGGACAGGGCATGCGCATCGATTTCCAGCTGGCCAGCGACGCCCTGAACGCCACCGCCACCGACGGCTTCATCGATGTTGAGGAGCGCAGCACCAAGGGCGCCTCCGACCACGCCCCGGTCGTCGTCGACTACGACGTCTAACCCCGCCGCGTCCCCA
Source organism: Corynebacterium halotolerans (assembly GCF_050107895.1). Lineage (GTDB taxonomy): Bacteria > Actinomycetota > Actinomycetes > Mycobacteriales > Mycobacteriaceae > Corynebacterium > Corynebacterium halotolerans_B. The sequence continues at coordinate 181,479 of NZ_JBNILW010000002.1, forward strand.
TGACCCTGCAGATCGACCTGGAACTCTGGCAGACCATCGGCCTGATCATCGACTACTCGATCAAGATCATCGCCATCGGGGTCGTGCCGGAGGGTCGCCGCCCCAGCTCCTCGACCGCGTGGCTGCTGACGATTCTGCTCCTCCCGGTGGTCGGTCTGCCGCTGTTCCTGCTGATGGGCAGCCCGTACATCAACCGGCGCCGCCACCGCATCCAGCAGGAGGCCAACGCCATGGTCGAGGACGTCCTGACGGAGGTTCCCGATCAGCCCCCGGAGGCCTACACCGACCCCGAGGTCCAGTCCCTGATCCGGCAGAACCGCTTCCTGACCGGCAACCCCGCGGTGGCCGGGATCAATCACGGATTATTGGCCGACTATGACGCCACAATCCGGCGGATGTGCGAAGCCGTCGATGCGGCGGAGGAGTACATCTACGTCCAGATCTACATCATGGCGTGGGACTCCACGACCGACCAGTTCTACCGGGCCCTGGAGCGCGCGGTGCAGCGTGGGGTGTCGGTCCGCCTGCTCTTCGACCAGGTGGGCAGCTGGAAGTACCCGGGCTACCTCTCCCTGGGCCGGAAGCTGAGGAGGATCGGCGTCGACTGGTACGTCATGCTGCCGCTGAAACCCTGGCGGGGCAGATTCCGCCGCCCCGATCTACGCAACCACCGCAAGATGCTCATCATCGACGGCCGCGTCGGCTTCATGGGCTCGTTGAACATGATCGACCGCTCCTACCTGGTCCGCCGGAACCAGCGCGCCGGCCGGCAGTGGGTGGACGTGATGGTCGAACTGTCCGGTCCGATCGTGGCGTCCATGGAGGGTCTGTTCGCCGTGGACTGGTACTCCGAGTCGGACGAGACCCTTGACATCACGCGCCACACCCCCAACCTGGAGCTGCCCACCCGGCAGGGCACGGAGAGTGACGCAACCCCTCCCGAGGAATCGGAGCGCAACGTGGTCCAGCTGGTGCCTTCCGGACCGGGCTACACCACTGAACCGAATCTGCGGATGTTCAACTCGATCGTCCACCACGCCAAGCAGCGGCTGATCCTGTGCAGCCCCTACTTCATCCCCGACGAGTCCCTGCTGGAATCGGTGACCACCGCCTGCTACCGCGGCGTCGAGGTGGAGCTGCTGGTCAGCGAGCAGGCGGATCAGTTCATGGTCAACCACGCCCAGTCGAGCTACTACCAGGCGCTGCTGGAGGCCGGGGTGCGGATCTACCAGTTCCCCAAGCCCTACGTGCTGCACACGAAGTTTCTCATCGCCGACCCCGACAGCCCCGCCGGGCAACCGTTGGGAGTGATCGGCTCATCCAACATGGACATCCGCAGCTTCGGCCTGAACTACGAGGTCTCGCTCATGATCACCCAGGGTGACCTGCTGCAGCAGCTGCAGGAACTGGGGGAGAACTATCAGCGCGTCTCCCGGGAGCTGACCCTGGAGGAGTGGAACCGGCGCGGCCTGCTCCGCCGCTACATCGACAACGTGATGCGGCTGACCTCGGCGCTGCAGTAGGTGGTGCACCCGGAGGGGCGCTGTGGGGCACGGCGTCGGTGGGTCAGGGGCGCTGGGCGCGGGCGGCCCGGGCTGCGTAGACCTGCCCGCCCAGGGAAATGGAGACGCAGACGACCATGCCGATGGACATGGTCAACGCGGCGTTGGGCCCCAATCCCATCACGGGGCTCACGACGGCGGCCAGGCCGAACTGCAGGAAACCCATCACCGCGGATCCCGAGCCGGCGCGCTCGCGGACCGCACCGGTCCCCAGGGCGGTGGAGTTACCGAGGATCGGCGCAATCTGGCTGATGCAGAGGAAAACCAGGGGAAAAATGACCCACGGCGAGAGCGTGAGGTTGACGGCGATCAGCAGCGCCACGGTGAACACCGCGAGCAGCAGCTGCGCACCCCGGAGGATGGTGTGGGGTTCAAAATGGTCGATCAACTTGGCGTTGACCATGTTCGCGGCGACCAGCCCCAGGGAGTTCACGGCGAAGAACGCGGTGAAGGCACCGACAGACAGCCCCATCTGCTCCTGCACCACAAACGGCGAGGCCGAGATGTAGCAGAACATGGCGGCGAAACCGAAGGCGAAGGCGATGGTGTAACCGCGGAAAGCGGGGTTCTTCAGCACGTAGAGGTAGTTGCCGAAGATACCGCGTAGCGACGCCTCGGTACGCTCCTCCGGCGGCCGGGACTCGCGCACCAGGAACACGGCCACCAACAGCTGCGCCACGTTGACCCCGGCGAGCACCCAGAACAGCCCGCGCCACCCGATCGGGGACACGAGCAGACCACCGAGAACCGGCGCGGCGACGGGCGCGATGCCCTGGATCGTCATCATCAGCGCGAAGGCCTTGGCGGCCTTCTTACCGACGGCGAGGTCGGGAATCACCGCACGGGCCAGCACGATGCACGCGCCCGACCCCAGTCCCTGCAATAGTCGGCAGAAGATGAGGATCTCGATATTGGGAGAGAGCGCGGCGACGATCGATGCCGCCAACGCGATCCCCGCCCCACCGACCAGCAGCTTCTTGCGGCCGGTAGCATCAGAGATCGGACCGACGATCAGCTGGCCGACGGCGAGGCCGAGCATGAAGCCGGACAGGGTCAGCTGGACCATCGCCTGCGTGGTGTCCAGGTCCTCGACGATCAGCGGGAGCGCCGGCAGATACATGTCGGTGGCGAACGGGGCAGCCGCGGACAACAAGGCCAGTCCGAACAGCAGCGTGGTACTGAGCTCCTGCTTCGGGTGGCGGGCCCCGTTTGAAGCCCCGGTACTCTCAGCAGCCACTACACATCGCCTCTTTCTCCTGGAAGGTCCATCCGGCACCGGTCGTTCTCACCTCGGCGCAGCATAACCGGCGGCATGACTGGCTCGGAAGGCCCAGCGGCACAGCTGAACCTGCGGCCGATCCAGACTAACCCAATCTATAGCGTGACCGGTTACCGGAACTTCCCGGGACGGATCGACGGGACACCCCTTCGCTGCACCCCAGGAAAACCCGGGTGGTATTTTAAGGTGGACAGGCGATTCCAACGGGGTCGTCTTCAGATATACGAGTTGTGGGTCCGCGTGGCAGTGAGCGGCTGCGGCGTTCAGCAAAAAGGGGTATCGGTATGAAAGTTCGGGCTCTGCCGTGACGTCCGAACCACCGGAGATACATATCCTCTCCAAACGTCCGACGACTCTGGGCACCCAGCAGTTCATCAACCCCAAGTACATTTCTGCGGATAATGACATTGTGATGCTGTCCACCTCCGGAAAGGTCATCCGGTGGCTGGCGGTCATCTTGTCGGTGCTGGTGATGCTGCTCGGGATCGGCATGATCATCGACGGTGTATACGGTCTCGGCGGTGGCCAGATCCGGATGCTGTTCAATCTGGCCACCCATCCTTTGATCGGACTCGCCCTCGGCATCCTGGTCACCGCCGTACTGCAATCCTCCTCAACCACCACGGCGCTGACCGTCACCGCAGTAGGCGTCGGGCTGGTACCGGTGGAGGTGGCGATCCCGATCATCCTGGGTGCGAACATCGGCACGACCATCACGGTCTTCCTGGTCTCTTTCACCTTCGTGAGAAAACGGAAACAGTTCCGTCGGGCGTTTACCTCGGCCTCGCTTCATGGCCTGTTCAACATTCTGCTGGTCGCGATCATCCTCCCTGTTGAGCTGCTGTTCAGTCCCCTCGAGCGGCTCTCCCGGCTCTTGACTGAAACGGTGTTGGGAGCTGATGTCCAGATCAGTGATGCCGGGGTCATCTTCACTGTCATCTTCCAACCGGTGATCGATTTCTTCGGCATGGACGGGCTACTCGGCAGCATCTTCGACCTGCGGGTGGCCGCCGCCCTCTGCCTGCTCTCTGGCACGCTGCTGATTCTGCTCGGCGTGCGCTCCGTCAGTGCGCAGCTGCGCATTCTCATGGCCGCGACCACCCGCACCCTGCTGGCGAAGTCCTCCGGCGCCTCCGACGCACTCGGCTTCCTGTCGGGCCTGGGTGGCACGCTCGCCCTGCAGGCGTCCACCGTCACCGTCTCCTCCCTCGTCCCTTTCGCCGCGGAAAAGTCGTTGCGGCCCCGGGAGCTGCTGACCATCACACTGGGGGCGAACGTGGGAACGACACTGTCCTCCGTGGTCATCGCGCTGACACTCCCCGGGAACTATGGTGGATTCGCCCTCCAAGCGGCCGTCATCCACCTGCTTTTCAACCTCATCGGCTCCCTGGTGGTACTTCTCGTCCCACCGGTGCGGACTCTGATCCTCTTCCTGGCCGAGAAACTCGCCGGGTCCGCCCAGCGCAGTTACTCCATCACATTCTCCGTGATCATGGCGTTCTACATCCTGATTCCTGTCGGCGCGCTCACGCTGTACTCCATCTTCAGTTAACCAATCCCGGCTTTAGCCGATGTCAGCTGCTTGGTCGTCGAAGGCGTCCCCCGGCAGCAGCTCTCCCTGCACCGGCGCTGGATGGATGCTCTTCTGCGGGGTTCTTCTCGCGTGGGAGACATAAGTGACGCCGTCTGGGAAGGTGAACCAGATCCGGGTGGGGTCCTGTCGCCTGATGGTGATCTGCACGATTCCTGCCGTCACCAACGCGTGGCAGCCGCTGCACAGCGGTATGAGGTTGTCGAGATCGGTGCCACCACCTTCCTGCCAGGCCACGATGTGGTGGAACTCCAGGAAGCCACTGTGCACACAGCCAGGCAGCCCACACTGCCCCTCCCACTGCAGCAGTAGGGCCCGCTCCTGGGCGGCACTGACTGTGCGAACGGCCCGTCCCAGCCTGATGGTCACGCCCCGGTCATCGACGATGTGGAGATGATTGCGTGAGTTCAGCAGCAACCGGTGCAGCGAACGGGTCTCCGCCCCGACATGGCCGAGCAGAGTCGTGTTCCCGTCCGCAGCCACCTTGACGTGCACCTCCGCCCCGGGAGCGCGCACCTGGCGGCGGGGCGTCGAGCGGACCATCGCGACAACCCCGAGCAGGGACAGCAGCAGCCGGCTGCGTAGCGGGGGACCATGGCGGGTGACGCTCGGCGCAGTTTCCTCCTCACCTTCAGGCTCCCCCTCCGGAGTCCCGGGACCCGACGATCGTCCCCCCTCTTCGCCCACGCGCTCACCGGGCAGCTTCTCCGGGGTTCTACGGGCTTCCTCAATAAGTTCATCCAACTGCTCAGGCTTCGGAGACTCCGGAAGATCAGCGACTTCGCGCAGCGTCGCGAGCTCACCGGTCTTGAGGGCGGCGAGCAATTCCGCCCCTCGTTCCGCGCTCAACCGGCCCCAGAACCTTAGTTCCCCGGTCTCTTCGTCGGTGGTCACCTTGAAATACTCCCGGGCGTTCTTTCCGGAGGTGCTGTTCCGTGGCCGACCGGTGAGCTTCTGCTCCAGGCCCTCATGGGACAGTCCCTCGGCCAGGTCCAGGTATTCCTGTTCAGTATCCGCGGTCACGTACCGCAGGAGCAGGCGAACCATGGAATAACTGAGTTCCCCGGCCAGGAACTTTGCTGCGAGCAGCGGAAACCCCCGCAATTGCCGGGCCACGTTGAGATACTCATAGGCCGTCCGCGTGGCGATCCGGCACTCTCGTGACAACCAGGCAGCGGTGGTGACAGCTCCCAACTTTCTGCACAGTTCCCTGGCCGCGAATTCCCCCAGGGCAATGAGGAAGCGGGCCTTGGAGACCGTGAGAGTGTGGTGGGCGGTGCGGAGATCATCGGTCAGTTGGTCGTCGGTCAGTGTTTCGATCGTGCTGAGCATCATTCCCCCGAATGACTGAGCTAGATTTATCGAACACCTGTACCATAAATTCCCACCTGGACATCCCCACCCCCGACTCCACCCCCGCCCCTTCTGCAACGATAGTTCCGGTTCAGCGGCCGGGCAGACCGCGGCGTTTTCGAGAATCGTGCGCAGCTGCGCACTCCGGCCGTCCCCCCCCCTGCGCAAAGCCGGTCCGCCCTGCCCCACCTGCCGACGCCGAAGGCTCTATCACGACCGGGGCCCGGGACGTCGATAAGCAGACCGGGGCACGGTACGCGGCCACAGAACGCCGCACCGCCGAGCTCCCCACCGCACCAGACGAAACGGGTGTGCGCAGCTGCGCACGGGTGACAGTCAGGCGTCGCGCTTCTGCAGGAGGATGACGCCGGCCACCCAGATCACCACGGCCCAGACAGCGAAGTAGACGCCGCTGCCGATCACACCCCAGGGCACGTCCTGGATCTCAAAATTCGAGACGAACGCGTTGAGGTTCTCGAAGGGGCCGTAGTTCCGGATCTTGTCGCCGACCTTCGGCAACATGGCGATGACCCCCTCCAACGCCAGGTACCACATCAGCACGAGGGTGACCGCCCCCGCGGTCTGGCGCAGGAGGAGGGCAATGCCCTGCGAGAAGATGATCATCAGGCCGGCCATCACCGGGTAAGCCCACAGGAGGCGTCGGCCCTCCTCGGAGCTGAAGGGCTCATAGGCCACCGTGGCCTCGGACGGTGCCAACCACCCGGCCACGAGGTAGCACAGCGCGACAGTGACCAGCGTGAGCAGCATCCCGAGAACCAGGTAGAGCAGCAGCTTCGCGACAGCCACCATCCAGCGCTTCGGGGTGGCCAGATAGGTCACCGACTGGTAGCGGTGCCGGTACTCCGTGGTCACCACCATCACCGCCTGCACCGCGATGACGATGAAGCCGAACATGTACACGCCGACGGCGGCGCCGTTGGCCAGCAGCGGCTGATCCTCGGAGAAGGCTCCCATCAAGGCGGCCATGCCGACGCTGAAGAAGATGAACAACGCCGAGGTCCACCAGAAGGACTTCGTCGTACGCAGCTTGATCCACTCGGAGGCAAGGGTATTCAGAAACATGGTTACTTCTCCTCCGTCGTAGTCTGCCCGGCTGGCTCAGCGACGGATGCGGTGGCACCGCCTGCCGCCTCTGCCGGTGTTCCGGGTGCCGGGTGGGCCCCACCCGGAAATTCGCCCGCGTGGTACTGCACTGCGTGCCCGGTCATCTCCATGAAGGCGTCCTCGAGCGAGGCCTGCCGCAGGCTCAGCTCGTTGAGGGAGACGCCCGTGGAGAAGGCCAACGCACCGATCTCGTCGGTACTGCGGTCCTCGATCTCCAGGGTGGGACGCTGCTCCTGGTCCACGGCCTCGTGGAATCCGATGCCCTCGTTCTGCAACGCCGTCGCGAACTCCGGCAGGTGCTCGGAACGCACGATGACGCTGGTGCGGGAGTTTTCCTTGATGAAATCATAGGTCGGGGTATCCGCGATCAGCTGGCCGCGCCCGATCACGATGAGGTGATCCGCGGTCAGCGCCATCTCCGACAGCAGGTGGGAGCTGACCATCACGGTCCGCCCCTCCGCGGCCAGCGCCTTCATCAGGTCGCGGACCCAGCGGATGCCCTCCGGGTCGAGGCCGTTGACCGGTTCGTCGAGGATCAGCACGCCGGGGTCACCGAGCAGCGCTGCGGCGATACCCAGGCGCTGGCCCATGCCGAGCGAGAATCCGCCCGACTTCTTCCGCGCCACGTCGCTCAGACCCACCAGCTTGAGCACCTCGTCCACCCGCGACATCGGCAGCCCATTGGACTTGGCGATCCACTTCAGGTGGTTGGCGGCGTTGCGGTTCGGGTGCCGCGCCCCGGCGTCCAACAGCGCGCCGACCTCCGTGACCGGATTCTTCAGCGAGGTGTACCGCTCCCCGTTGATCGTGGCGGTGCCGGCCGTGGGGGTGTCCAGCCCGAGGATCATGCGCATGGTGGTCGATTTTCCCGCGCCGTTAGGCCCCAGGAAGCCGGTGACGATTCCCGGTTTGACCGTGAACGTCAGATCATCGACCGCCCGAACCTCCCCGTACTGCTTGGTCAGTCCCTGAACTTCAATCATGGGCACCAGAATGCCACACCAGCACTAGCCCAGCAGTTGCCGCACTTTCCGCCGCAGGACCGGGATGGAGGCCTCGAACGCCGGCAGCAACGGCAGTTTGGCCACGTCAGCCAACGGAACCCAACGCAATTCCACGGATTCCTCGTTCCGCGTGGTAGCCAGACGGACGGCGGTACGTGTGCGGGCAATCACAGTGGTGTAGGTCCAGTCACCCGGCAGCTTCGGTCGTTCCGGATCCGACGGGAACGGGCCGGCGGTGATGAGCGTGCTCAGCACCTCGAGGTCCGCGGCGTCGATACCCGTCTCCTCCTCCGCCTCCCGGATCGCCGCCTCCGTCGGGGTCTCATCGGAGTCCCGCGCCCCACCCGGCAGGGCCCAGGTGCCGCCGGAGTTGGTCCACAGCGCGCGGTGCTGCATCAGCACCTCGGGACCGGACGGCAGATCAGCCAGCAGGCAGAGCCCGGCGGCACCGTAGATGCCCCAGAGTTTCGTCCCGTCGGGTCCCGCCGCCCAGCCATTTCCGTCGCCATTCATACCTACGAGACTAGTCAGTCGTGCCCGGGGCAGGGCCATTTCACCCGCGTCCGCCGCCAACATCACGGACGGAGCCGTCGAGTGGGCTGAGAAACATCCCGCCCAGGGCGCACCACCACCGCTATCCCGCGGATTCCTTCCGGCGCCGCTCCCGAATCGCTGCAGCATTGGTTATCCTGGGGTAATGAGCGGCGATAAGGGGTCACCTACGCCAGTGGAAGAGCGGGAGGAAGGGATGCGGTCCGAGGACACCGGCACTGATCGGTCGACGGACCCGAAATTCACCTATTCCCGTAGTCGGCTACGCCGTGAAACCGCCCGTCAGCGCCGCAAATCCAAGGCCGGATCCGCCCCACTGGTCGACGGCAGCGAGATCCCGGAGGACACCCAGGATCACTGGCTCGACCACATGAACAATGACGACATCGGGCGCAGCGTGACCTTCTGGTCGGTCCTCTACGACTCCTTCGCGCTGCCGATCACCTGGGCGAAGAAGCTGTTCCTCTACATCGCCACCACGCCCGGCAAGATGCTGACGCTGACGATGATCCTCTCCGTGGCGATCTTCGCCGCCGGCTACTCGATGTCCCAGTCCGCGGACCAGCGGCAGGGTTCGCTGGACGTGCTGCTCAGCAGCACCGAGCCGATGAGCTACTCGGCCCACAACCTCTACACCTCGCTCTCGCTGGCCGACACGATCGCCACCACCGGATTCGTGCAGGCCGGTGTGGAGTCGGAGAACACCCGCTCCCGCTACAACGCCGCCATCGACCGGGCCTCAGTGTCCGCCGCAGAGTCCGCCGCGGGTATGGCGGCGGACGGTAGCCGCACCGTGCGGCTGGTCACCGATATCCAGCGGCAGCTTCCCGTCTACACCGGTCTGGTGGAGAGTGCCCGGGCCAACAACCGACTGGGCAACCCCGTGGGCGTGGCCTACATGGCGGAGGCGTCCTCGCTGATGCGCGAGGAGATCCTGCCCGCCGCCTCGGAACTGTTCACCATCACCAGCGAACGGGTCTCGGAGGAGCAGCGGAAACTGACGATGCCGCAGTTCGTGCCGCTCTCCGGGCTGCTGGCCGCCGTCCTGTTCCTGCTGATAGCCCAGTACTGGTTATGGCGGGTGACCAGGCGCCGGCTCAACCGCGGTTTTCTCGCCGCCACCGCCCTCATGCTGACGGCGATCCTGTGGGTCTCGGCCTCCAACTTCGCCACCTGGCAGGCCGGCAACCGCGGCTTCGCGGAGGCCGCGATGCCCTGGGACTCGCTGACCACCTCACGGATCATGGCGCAGCAGGCGCGCACCACCGAGACCCTGGTGCTGGTGCGCCGCCAGTCCTTCGACGAGACCGAGGTCTCCTTCGACCAGACCGTCGACTCCATCTCCACCGCCTTGGAGGACGTGGAGCAGGCGGACACCTACCAGGATCCGGAACGCAGCGAGCGGTTGCTCTCCGCGGCACGGGAATCCCTGCTGCACTGGGAGAACGCCCACGCCGGGCTCGCCCGGGCGCTGGAGTCCGGTGACTATGAGCGGGCCGTTGTCCTGTCCACCGGCGCCCCGGAGGAAAACGGTGGCTCCCCAACCGCCGCCTCCGCCTATGCCTCCCTGGACTCCACCCTGGGCACCCTGATCTCCGACGCCCGGGCCTCCATGCGGGCGTTCATCAATGACGGCCTGGCGGCCACGACGCTGGTGTCCACGGTGGTCATGATCCTCTCCCTGGCCGCCGTCATCGCCGTCTGGCTCGGCATCCGTCCCCGCTTCCGGGAGTACCTGTGATGTTCCACCGCACCCTTCCCGTCGTCGCCCTCATCCCGGTCCTCGCGCTGGTGCTGAGCGCGTGTTCCTCGGTGTTCCTGCGTGACGACGCCCCGGCGACCTCCGCCCCGGTCGACCACGCCGAGGGCTATGGTCCGCCGCTGCCCGCCGACGCCACCGTGGAGTCCGCGGGGGCGCGCCCGGCGCGGGAGATCGACACCACGAACCTCGTCGGTTCCCTCCGTCCCGTCGACGAACCGCCGGAGGAGCTGATCCCGGAGATCGTGGAGCGCGGCCGCGTCATCATCGGCGTCGACCAGTCGCAGTACCTGCTCAGCTACCGGGACTCCGTGAGCGGTGACCTGCTGGGCTTCGAGATCGACCTGTCCCGGGAGATCTCCCGGGACATCTTCGGCGACCCGAACCGGGTGGAGTTCCGCTTCGTCGACAGTTCCGACCGGGTCTCCGCCCTGGAGTCCGGGGACCTGGACCTGGTCATCCGCACCATGTCCGTCACCCATGCCCGACAGCAGGAGGTGCTGTTCTCCACCCCCTACCTGTCCACCGAGACCCGGTTGCTGGTGATGCAGAACTCCGGCATCGACTCCTTCACCGACCTGCCCGGGCAGACGGTGTGCGTGGCGGACAACTCCACCGCCCTGCAGTCGGCCCGGCAGTACGCCCCGCACTCGCCGATCCTGAAGGTGCGCAACTGGGCGGACTGCCTGGTGGCCCTCCAGCAGCACCAGGCGGACGCCGTGGTCTCCGATGGTTTCATCCTCTCCGGCATCAGCGCCCAGGATCCCTACACCACGATCGTCGGGGGGTCGCTGACCCCCTCGGAGTACGCCGTCGCCGCCGCCCGCCCGGATCCGGATACCGACACCACGGCGCTGATCCGCCAGGTCAACTCCACGCTGGAGCGCATCCGGGAGGACGGCACCTGGTGGCGGATGTACGACCGCTGGTTCTCCGCCTACCTGGCCACCTCCGGCCCACCGGAGCTGCACTACCGTGACGAAACAGAAGAGACCGAGGCGAAGGAGCCGCAGCCGTGACACCGCAGCCCGAGCAGGACAGGACGGGGCCCGCCCGGCGCGACGACGCCGCGGACGACGACCCGGGCACCGAGGCCGTCGCCTTCGACCCCTTCGCCGATGACGATGACGAGGACGACTATGACGTCGATGACGACATCGGCGATATCGGGGCGCTGCTGGAGGAGCTGGGCTCCCTGCGGGAGAAGTCCGGTACCCCGGCAACCTCCGAACCGACCTCGCCCCGCCCGGTCAACCCGCAGGACGCCCGGGAAGGGCTGGCCGGTGACCACGACAGCGGTCCCCACCCCGACGGTGACGAGGGCACCCGGCCGCATGCCACGAACGTCGCCGCCAACACCAGCGCCCGGTCCCGCCGGGAGGCGATCTCCACCTTCCGGGAGCGTCGGGGGGCCCGGCGGGTGGGGCGCACGGTGGCCGACGGCATGGTGCACCTGCCCTTCGTCGGGCTGACGAATGCCTCCGCCGCCCTCAAGAGCGCGGCGGACGTCGAGAAGTCCAAGGCCCCGCCCCCGCAGTTGGTGCCCGGCGACATCGTCGCCGAGCAGTACGAGATCATGGGGGTCATCGCCCACGGCGGGTTGGGGTGGATCTATCTGGCCGAGGACCGCAACGTCTCCGGCCGGCTCGTGGTGCTCAAGGGCATGCAGGCGGAGAAGACGGTGGAGGAGCAGGGCACCGCGGAAGCCGAGCGGGAGTTTCTCGCCGACATCACCCACCCCGGCATCGTGAAGATCTTCAACTTCATCGATGACCCGCGGGTTCCCGGCGGCTTCATCGTCATGGAGTACGTGGGCGGGCCGTCGCTGCGCGACCGCCGGAACGTGCTGCCGGACCGGACCTTCGCCATCGACATCGCGATCGGCTACATCCTGGAGGTGCTGCCGGCGCTGGACTACCTGCACTCCCGCGGGGTGGTCTACAACGACCTGAAGCCGTCGAACATCATCATCACCGAGGACCAGGTCAAGCTGATCGACCTGGGGGCGGTCAGCGGCATCGGCGCCTTCGGCTACATCTACGGCACGCGGGGGTTCCAGGCACCGGAGGTCGGCACCGAGGGCCCGTCGGTGGCCAGCGACATCTACACCATCGGCCGCACCCTGGCGGCCCTGACGCTCCAGCTGCCCGCCGACGAGGACGGCACCTATCTGCCGGGTCTGCCCAAGCCCTCGGCGGAACCGAAGTTCCGCCGCTTCCTGTCCTTCTACCGCTTCCTCTACCGGGCCACCCATCCCGATCCGGCGAAACGCTTCAGCAGCATCGGGGAGCTGCGCACCCAGTTGTTCGGGGTGCTGCGCGAAACCCTGGCGATCCGCGACGACAAGCAGTTCCCCGCCCAGCATTCGCTGTTTTCCCCGCAGCGTTCCACCTTCGGCACGAAGCTGCTGGTGTTCCGCACCGACCAGTTGATCGACGGCATCGACCGGACCGCCCGGATCACCTCCTCGGAAGTCGTCCAGGCCCTGGCCTCCCCGTTGATCGACCGCGCCGACGTCGGCGCGGCCATGCTCTCCGGGTTCTCCTACACCGAACCGGAGGAGGCCCTGGAGACCCTGCGCCAGGCCATGAAGACCGCGGAATACGAGAAGTCCTCGGAGATCCCCCTCGGCGTCGTGCGGGCCCTGCTGGACCTGGGCTTCACGGGACAGGCCCGGTCCTGGTTGACCAGCATGGCGGACAGGCTGGGCCACGACTGGCGCTTCCAGTGGTATTCCGGCGTCACCGACCTGCTGCTCGATGATTTCGCCGCCGCCCAGGAGCACTTCAACAACGTGCTGAACATCCTGCCCGGCGAATCCGCCCCGAAGTTGGCGATCGCCGCGGTCAATGAGCTGCTGCTGCAGCAGCTGGGCTACGATGAGACGCCCCTGTTGGATCCGGAGGCCACCCGCATCGCCGCGAACTTCGACGCCGATGACGAGGATCTGGAGAACGAGGCCTTCGCCACCATGAGCGATGCCTGGGCGCACACCTCCCAGGAGCCGGAGACCCTGAGGTTCGTGGCGATGCGCCTCTACGGCCTGGTGTGGCGCACCAACCCCACCACCGTCTCCTCCGCCTTCGGGCTCTCCCGCCAACTGACGGCGGAGAACCACATCGAGATGGCGGTGGCTGCCCTGGACAAGGTGCCCGTGGCCTCCCGCCACCACCGGATGGCGCAGTTGACCTCGATCCTGGAGCTGATCTCCGCCCGCCTGACGGAGTCCCGGATCCGCCGGGCGGCCCGCCGCCTGGAGGAGATCCCGACCAATGAGCCGCGCTTCTTCCAGATCAAGACGGCCGTGATGTCCGCCGCGCTGAACTTCCTGCGCGAGGCGGACCTGCAGTCGGCGGCCAGCTCGAATGACCTCTTCGAGTACCCCTTCACCCAACGCGGCCTGCGCTACGGCTTATCGGACACCCTGCGGCTGCAGGCCCGGCAGGCGCCCTTCGCCCGCCACCGCTACGCCCTGGTGGACATGGCCAACCAGGTGCGGCCGGTGACGTGGTTCTGAGCTGATCCAGGAGGTGCCTACCCCGTCTTCTGTTCCGCCAGTTCGGTGGCGTACCGGGCGATGGCCAGTTCCTCGTTGGTCGGGATCACGAAGACCTTGATCCGCGAATCGTCCGTGGAGATCAGGCGGGCGCCGTCATTGGGCAGTTCATTGCGTTCCGGGTCGATCCTGATGCCGTACATCTCCAGTTCCGCCAGTGCGTCGGCGCGGACGAAGCTGGCGTTCTCGCCCACCCCGGCGGTGAAGGTGATCGCGTCCACGTTGCCGAGGGTGATCATGTAGGAGCCGATGTAGCGGCGCAGCTGGTGGATGTAGATGCTGTAGGCGGCCCAGGCGTCCCGGTCCCCGTCATCGATCATCCGGCGCAGCTCCCGGAAGTCGTTGACGCCGGCGAATCCCTTCACCCCGGACTTCTTGTTCATCAGTGTGTCGATCTCGTCGATCGACATGTCCGCGTTGCGGGCCAGGTGGAAGATGATGCCCGGGTCGATGTCACCGGTGCGGGTGCCCATCACCAGACCGGCCAGCGGAGTCATCCCCATCGAGGTGTCGATGGCCTCTCCCCCGCGGATGGCGGCGCAGGAGGCGCCGTTGCCCAGGTGGAGGGTGATCTGGTTGATCTCGTCGGCGGGCTTGTCCAGCAGTTCGGGCAGCCGCTGGGACACGTACTCGTGGCTGGTGCCGTGGAAGCCGTAGCGCCGGATGCCATGCTCCACAGCCACCTCGTGGTTGAGCGCGTAGAGGGCGGCGGCCGGGGGCAGGGAGTGGAAGAAGCCCGTGTCGAAGACGGCCACGTGCGGGACGTCCGGCAGGATCCTGCGGGCGACCTCGATGCCGTCGACGTTGGCCGGGTTGTGCAGCGGTGCCAGCGGGATGAGGTCCCGGATCATCTCCACGATCTCGTCGTTGAGGATCTCCGGGCCGGAGAACAGCAGGCCACCGTGGACCACCCGGTGGCCCACCGCGGTGATCTCGACCTGGGAGGGGCCGTAGCCCTGTTCCGTCATCAGTTCGAAGGCCCGGGACAGCCCCACCGAGTGGTTCGGGATCTCCTCCTCCACCACGTGTTTGTCCCCGCCGTGTTTCAGGGTGAAACGGCCGGAGCTCTCGCCGATCTGCTCGACCAGGCCGGAGGCGAAGGGTTCATCCGTGGCACTGTTGCCCGGATCGAGCAGCTGGAACTTGATGGATGAGGAACCGGAGTTCAGCACGAGGGCGTAAGTCATGTCTACTGTGCTCCTGCCTGGATGGCGGTGACGGCGACGGTGTTGACGATATCCGGCACCGTCGCACCCCGGGAGAGATCGTTGACCGGCTTGTTCAGTCCCTGCAGAATCGGGCCCACCGCCAGGGCGGATCCCGTGCGCTGGGCGGTCTTGTAGCCGATGTTGCCGGACTGCAGATCCGGGAAGACGAAGACCGTGGCGTGGCCGGCGACGTCGGAATCGGGCATCTTCTTCCGCGCCACGCCCGGGTCGACGGCGGCGTCGAACTGCAGTGGGCCATCGACGCAGAGCTCGGGAGCGAGGCCGCGGGCGTGGTGGAGGGCGTCGATGGTGACCTCGACGTCGGGCCCCGCCCCGGAGGCGCCGGTGGAGTAGCTGAGCATGGCCACCTTCGGATCGATGCCGAACTGGGCGGCAGTGGCTGCGGAGACCACGGCGATCTCGCCGAGCTGCTCCGCCGTCGGGTTCGGGTTGACGGCGCAGTCCGCGAAGGCCCAGAGCCGGCCGCGCAGCACCATCAGGAAGATGGAGGAGACCACGGAGACATTCGGCCTGGTCTTGATGATCTGGAAGGAGGGCTTGATGGTGTGGGCGGTGGTGTGTGTGGCGCCGGAGACCATGCCGTCGACCATGCCGGTGTGGATCATCATCGTGGCGAAGTAGGAGATGTCCTTCATGGTCTCCCGTGCCTCATCCAGGGTGACGCCCTTCTTCTTCCGCAGTTCGGCGAACTGCTCGGCGAACTCCTCCAGGTGCGGGCTACTCAGATGGTTGATCACGTGCGCGTTGTCCAGGTTCAGGCCGAGTTCATCCGCCCGGTTCTGGATGTCCTCGGGATCCCCCAGGATGGTCAGGTGACAGATCCGGTGGGCCAGCAGCTTGTCGGCGGCCAGCAGGATGCGGTCATCATCACCCTCGGGCAGCACGATGTGCGCACCCGCCCGCTTCGCCCGTTCCAGCAGCTGCACCTCGAAGACCGGCGCGGTGATGACGGTGTCCACCTCCACCTTCAGGGCCTCCCGGATGCGGGTGGTGTCCGCCAGCTCAGCCTCGGTGAAGGCGTCGGCGACGACGGCGTGCAGGCGCTTGGCCTGGGCCTCCGCCAGGTCCACGGCGGAGCTGTGACGGTCCACGAGCAGCACCAGCGGCACGCCCAGGGCGGCGCCGACCTCGCAGTCGAAGCTCAGGTTTCCCGAGCCGAGGATCAGCGCCGGGCCGTCGGCCAGCGGGTGGGCGGCGAAGACGTCACCGAGGGTGGGTTCCAGGTCATCGAGACGCACCACGCGGAGATCGAGGCGGGCGGCAAGCGAGTCAACATCGAAGCCGTCGAAGTTACGACCGACGGCGCTCAGTACTACCGGGCTGGGTTGGACGGACATGCGGTCCCTTTCTGTGCGGGGCGTCTGTGCTCGATTCCAGGTTACGTGGCCAACGGACAACGGCATCCGGAACAGCTGTGCCGCGCCACACATCAGACGCTCGAATGTGATCGTTGCCAACTTTACCTTCACTGCGCCGACCTTTTAGTACGAATGGACTGTTAATTTTGGGAAGTGGTGCCCCGCTCCCGACCGGAACCAAGGGTGACCTTCCATCGCGGCATGGCCCCACGTAGACTGGTCAGGTAGTCCACCCCAGTGTCACAAGCAAGAACAGGATGCCTATCACCATGTCTCGACCCATGCGCGTCGCCGTCGTCGGTGCCGGACCCGCCGGAATCTACGCCTCGGATCTGCTCATCAAGTCCGGCACGGAGGTCAGCATCGACCTGTTCGAACGGATGCCGGCCCCCTTCGGTCTGATCCGCTACGGCGTCGCCCCGGACCACCCGCGCATCAAGGGCATCATCAAGTCCCTGCACAACGTGCTGGACAAGCCCGAACTGCGGCTGCTGGGCAACATCGAGATCGGCAAGGACATCAGCGTCGACGAACTGCGCGAATACTATGACGCGATCGTCTTCGCCACCGGCGCCACCGCGGACCGCCACATGTCCATCCCCGGCTCCGACCTGCCCGAGTTCCACGGTGCCGGCCGCTTCGTCGGCTTCTACGACGGCAACCCGAACTTCTCCCGTGACTGGGACCTGTCCGCCGAGGAGGTGGCGGTGATCGGCGTCGGCAACGTCGCCCTGGACATCGCCCGCATCCTGGCCAAGACCGCCGATGAGCTCAAGCCCACCGAGATCCCGGACAACGTCTACGAGAACCTCTCCCGCAACCGCGCGAAGGTGGTCCACATGTTCGGCCGGCGGGGCCCGGCCCAGGCGAAGTTCACCCCGAAGGAACTCAAGGAGCTCGACGAGTCCGACACCATCGAGGTCATCGTGGACCCCGAGGACATCGACTACGACGCCGCCTCCGAGGAGGCCCGCCGCAGCTCCAAGTCGCAGGACCTGGTCTGCCAGACCCTGGAGCAGTACGCCATCCGCGAGCCCAAGGGCGCACCCCACAAGCTCTACATCCACTTCCTGGAGTCCCCGGTGGAGATCCTCGGCGAGGACGGCCACGTGGTCGGCATCAAGACCGAGCGGATGGAACTGACCGGGGACGGCAACGTGCGCGGCACCGGCGAGTTCACCACCTTCGGTGCCCAGGCCGTCTACCGCGCGGTGGGCTACCGCTCGGACGCGGTCACTGGCGTGCCCTTCGACGACGACGCCGCCGTGATCCCGAACGACGGCGGCCACGTCCTCGACCTGGAGACCAACGAGCCGGTGGAGGGTCTCTACACCACCGGCTGGATCAAGCGCGGCCCCGTCGGCCTGATCGGCAACACCAAGTCCGACGCCAAGGAGACCACGGACATGCTGCTGGCGGACTGGGCGGACGGCAAGCTCGTCGAGGCCACCCGGCCGGAGCCCGACGCCGTCGTGCAGATGCTCGAGGAGCGCGGCATCGCGGTGACCACCTGGGACGGCTGGTACCGGCTCGACGCCGCCGAGCGCGCCCAGGGTGAGGCCGAGGGCCGCGAGCGCAAGAAGATCGTCGAATGGGACGAGATGGTCCAGCACGCCGGGCCGGAATACGAGATCTAGGACGCACTCCGGGGCGCGGCCTGACACCGGCCCGCGTCCCGGGCCGCCGTTCACCTCGGGTTTTACTCCTGGTTTCCACCAAGATACTTTCCGCGTTTTCAAAACGGCATTGAGTTTTCCCGTCGGGGCTGTCTAGAATTTGCGCCCATGACAACTTTCTTCGCCGTCGCCCACCTCGCGGAGCTCGCTCCGTTGGAGGTCCACCGGCTCTACAAGCTGCGCGTGGATGTGTTCGTCCACGAGCAGGCCACCCCTTATGCCGAGATCGAGGATCTCGACGCCGCCGCCGGCACCGTCCATGTCATGGCGCTGCAGACCCGGCGCGTCGACGGTCACACCACCACCGAACTGGTCGGCACCGCCCGCCTGAGCCCCGAGGAGGTGGCGGGTGAGCAGGTGATCCGGCTCGGCCGCATCATCGTCGCCCCCGCTGAGCGGGGCACCGGCCTGGCACAGGAACTCATTGCCACCGCCCTGCGGCACGTCGCCGAGAAGCATCCGGACACTGACGTGGTGCTGTCCGCCCAGGAGCCGCTGACCGGCTACTACGAGAAGTTCGGTTTCCGCCCCGTCGGTGGACTCACCGACGACACGGGAGTCCCCCACCAGCCGATGCTGCTGCATGCCGCCGAACTGGAAGGACTGGTCAGCCAGCCGGTCTAAACTGCGGCGGTGCCGGCGCCGTCTCCGTCGGGCTCACCGGCGGCGCCGGGTCCGCTGGCCACCTCCACCGTCACGGCCCGGGCCGCCGCCTGCGCGCGCTCCCGGGCCGCGTCCACGTCCTCGGCCGTCGCCAGGGCGACCCCCATGCGACGTCCCGGGTAGGCACCGGGTTTGCCGAACAGCCGCACGTCGGCCTCCGGAACGGCCAGGGCCTGCGCCAGACCGCTGTAAGTGACGGGTTCGGCGTCATCCGCCGCCCGGATGACCGCACTGGCCCCCGGTGAGATGAGGGTGACGTCGATCGGCAGCCCCAGCACCGCGCGGGCGTGCAGCTCGAACTCCGAGAAGCGCTGGGAGACCAGGGTGACCAGGCCCGTGTCGTGGGGACGGGGGCTGGCCGCGGAGAAGTAGACGTCATCGCCGGCGACGAACAGCTCAATGTCGCAGACCCCGCGACCGCCCAGGGCGTTGGTGATGCGCGCGGCCACGGAGCGGGCGTTGTCCAGGGCCGCCGCGGGCATGGCGACCGGCTGCCAGGACTCGGCCAGGTCCCCGTCGTGCTGGATGTGGCCGATCGGTTCACAGAACCAGGTTGCGGGCTTGCCCGTCGCCGGGTCGATGGAACGCACCGTCGGCAGGGTGATCTCGAAATCAAAGTCGATGAAGCGCTCCACGATCACCCGGTCCGCCGGGATGCGCCCGCCGTGCATCGCGTGCTCCCAGGCCCCAGCCAGCTCCTCCGCGGAGCGCACCACGGACTGCCCGCGGCCGGAGGAACCGTAGACGGGCTTGACCACGCACGGGTACCCGGTCTTCTCCACCGCCGCCTCCAGCTGCTCATAGTCGGAGGCGAAGGCGTAGGCCGAGGAGGGCAGCCCGAGTTCCTCGGCGGCGAGGCGACGGATCGTCTCCCGGTCCCGGGCCAGCTCCACGGTGCGGGCGTTGGGCACGACGGTGGCCAGCTCCCGCTCCTCGATCGCCACCAGTGCACTGATGTCCACCGACTCCAGCTCCGGGATGATCAGGTCGGGGCGCACCTGTTCCACCAGCCGCAGGATCGCGGCCGGGTCCGCGGTGTCGACGACGTGGGAGACGTGGGCGACCTGCTGGGCCGGGGCGTCGTGGTAACGGTCCACGGCGTGCACCTCAACCCCGAAGCGCTGGAAGGCGATCGCGACCTCCTTGCCAAGCTCCCCGGCCCCCAGCAGCATCACCCGGGTCGCGGAGTCCGAGAGCGGGGTACCGATGCGGTCAGGGGTATACACAGGTGTTCAGGGCTCCTTAAAGCAGCTGATCGATTTTTTCGAGTATCTCACATCCGACCGGCAGCTCCATAGCACCAGGGGACGCCGTCCTTTCCGGGGTGGCGTCTCCGCTCCGGTGCAACCTCTCTGCTCCGGGATTACTGTGGCCGTTGTCCGACGTTTTCCCGTCCTCAAGGAGACAATCATGACGATCAGAGACATCCTGGCACATCTCGATTCCACCCGGGAGGACCGGGAAGAGCTCTACAAGTACTTCCACCAGCATCCTGAGCTGTCCCTCCAGGAACACGAGACCGCGGCCAAGATCCGCAGCGAGCTCGATTCCTACGGCGTGGACGAGGTGATCGAGGTGAGTGGGACCGGCCAGGTGGCGGTGCTCCGCAGCGGCGACGGCCCGGTGGTGGCCATGCGCGGCGACATCGACGGCCTGCCGATGGCCGAGCGCTCCGGCAAGGACTACGCCGCCGAGGGTCGGACCCAGGTGAACGAGGCCACCGGTGAGGAAACCCCGGTGGCGCACTCCTGCGGCCACGACGTCCACATCGTCTCCCTGTTGGGCGCCGTCGAGGTCCTCGCCGCCCACCGCGACCAGTGGGCCGGCACCTTCCTCGCGGTCTTCCAGCCGGCGGAGGAGAATGCCGCCGGGGCGAAGGCGATGGTGGATGACGGGATCGTCGACAAGCTGCCGAAGCCCGATGTCTACCTCGGCCAGCACGTGCTGGGCACGCTGCCCGGCGGGGCGGTGGGCACCCGGGTCGGCCCGGTGCTGTCCACCGCCTCATCCATCGAGATCACGATCCACGGCAAGGGTTCCCACGGCGCGATGCCGGATCTGGGCGTTGACCCGGTGGTGCTCGGCTCCGCGATCGTCGGCCGGTTGCAGACCATCGTCTCCCGGGAGGTCGCGCCCAAGGAAACCGCCGTGGTCACCGTCGGCAGCTTCCACGCCGGCACGAAGTCCAACATCATCGCCGATGAGGCGGTGCTCCAGCTGAACACGCGCGCCTACTCCCAGGAGGTGGCGGACCACCTGCACGAGGCCATCGAACGCATCGTCCGTGCCGAGTGCCAGGCTGCGCGCAGCCCACAGGAACCGGAGTTCCGCTACTACGACGCCTACCCGCTGACCGACAACAACGCGGAGGTGACCGCCCGGGTACGCACCGCCTTCGACAGCTATTTCGGGCAGGAATCCCAGGAATTGGCGGCGGTGCCCGCCTCGGAGGACTTCTCCATCATCCCCGACGCCTTCGGCACCCCCTACACCTTCTGGGGACTGGGCGGATTCGCGGACTGGAAGAACGCGCCAGGCAACCACTCCCCGCGCTTCGCCCCGGACCTGCAGCCCACGCTCGACCGCGGCGTCGAGGCCATCGTCGTGGCCGCTTCCCCGTGGCTGGCAGCGGACGGAGCCTAACCGTGTCCAGTGCCACCACGGGCCCGGACGGCCGGACCTCCTTCACGGGCAATGACTCCGCGCTGCTGGGCATCGTGCTGGCAGTGGTCACCTTCTGGCTCTTCGCTCAGACCACCATGAACATCGGCCCGTTGATGGCGGAGGACGTCGGCATGCCGATGCCGGTGATGAACATCGCCATCTCGCTCTCGGCACTGTTCTCCGGCATGTTCATCGTCGTGCTCGGTGGCCTGGGTGACAAGTACGGACGCCTCAGGGTCGTCCTGCTCGGCAACATCCTCAACATCGTCGGCTCCCTGCTGATCGCCTTCGCGTTCGGCGCCGGGGCCACCCCGATGATCCTCCTCGGCCGCATCCTCCAGGGCCTGGCGGCCGGCTCCATCATGCCGTCCACCATGGCCCTGCTGAAGGTCTACTGGGACGGCCCGGCGCGCCAGCGGGCGGTGTCCATGTGGTCGATCGGTTCCTGGGGTGGTTCGGGGCTGACCGCCATCTTCGGCGGTTTCATGGCGTCGACCTTCCTGGGCTGGCGCTCCATCTTCATCATCTGCGCCATCGTCTCCGTGATCTCCATCCTGTTGATGCGCCAGATCCCGGAGTCCGCCCCCGCCGCCGGACGGGAGGGCAGGACCGACTGGGTGGGCATCATCTCCCTGGCGGTCGGGCTGGCCGCCCTGCTGATCGTGGTCACCCAGGGTTCCGCGATCGGCTGGACCAACCTGATCACCTGGGGTCTGCTGGGCCTCTTCCTGGCGGCCCTCGGGGTGTTCATCAATACCGAGCTGCGGACCGACACCCCTTTCGTGGACTTCAACCTGTTCAAGAACCCGGTGTTCACCGGCGCCACGATCTCGAACTTCCTGATCAACGGCACCGCCGGCGCGCTAACCGTGTCCCTGTGGGTCCTGCAGGGCGCGGCCGGCATGTCCGCGGCCACCGCCGGTTACATCACCGTCGGGTACGCGATCTTCATCATCGGCTTCATCCGCGTCGGTGAGAAGCTGCTCCAGAAATTCGGCCCACGCAAGCCCATGATCTGGGGATCGCTGATCGTCCTGGCCTCGATCGCCCTACTCATGGCCACGCATACCCTGCAGTGGCAGTACGTGATTCTGGCCGTGATCGCCTACTCCCTGTTCGGTTTGGGACTGGCCTTCTATGCCACGCCGTCCACCGACGCCGCGCTGACCAACCTGCCGGAGGAGCAGACCGGCGCAGGGTCGGGCATCTACAAGATGGCCTCCTCGCTCGGCGCCGCCTTCGGTGTCGCCGCCTCCGCCGCCATCTTCACCGCACTGTCCGAGTCCGGGCTCGAGGTCATCGGTGCCGCCCTGGAGTTTTCCGGCCGCCAGGACAACCTCGCGGTCCGCGAGGCCGGCATGATCGGTCTGGCCTTCAATGCCCTGATGGCCATCGCCGCGCTGATCTCCATCACGATCTTCATTCCGAAGCAGAAGAAGGAGAAGGCGGAGACCGCGGCGCAGGCCTGACCTGCCGTTGCTTCTCGACGCCCCGTCCCCCACGTCGGCGTCCGCTGCCAGCGGGAAAATACCCGGCGCCGGATCTCCGAGAGTGCGCAGCTGCGCAGATCTCTGTGCGCAGCTGCGCACAAAATAGAGGCAGGTACCGAACTGTCGGCTGGAACGACGGTGTCCGTCTTCCGCTAGCTGATCCGCGTATTAACCGTTTCCCACCGCACACACCGGAACGTGTCCCCTACAAGACAGGAGGGCACTCCTGCCCGAGCAGTACTGACGAGGGCGAGGAGGTGGCTGAACCGATGCTCACCTGACGGTGATCATGGCGGCGATGGCTGCCGGTCACCTGCTAGAGCAGCAACCCGCATTGTCCCTCAACAGGCTGGTACGCACAGTGAAGAAATACAGCATCTCCGAAGTCCACGACGCCGGCCAGACCGGCCACGCCGCGTTTCCGCTCCCAAACGACGCGGCCGAACTGGTTCACCGGCTTAGGTCGGGCGACCGGATTCCGCACTAAATTGGTCTGAGTCGGGGCTACAGCCGCCTGCGGTAGTGCACCGACCGGGAGACCCGGTCAGGGTAGACCCGCGGTTCCGGATCCACGAACATCCGCTCCGCCCCAGCCTTCTCCAGGCTGCGGCAGGACCGCAGATTCGCCACGTCAGCACGGAACCACACCTCTGACACCCCGGCTTCCTGCAACGCATCGAACATGGCTGTCTTGAGGGCCCTGTTGGCTCCCGCGCCCCGTTCATCGGGTGTCACCCAGGTGAAGCCGAGGCTCACCCGTCGTTCCTGCGGGTCACCGTCATAGACCGAGGTACAGGCGAGTGGAGTCCCGTCCCGCCACAGCGCATAGGTGCGGCGGCCGGGGTCGGCGGCCAGGAAGGCCGCCAGCGGGATCGGCAGCCTGGTGAAGAAGTGGAAGGTCTCGGCCTGCTGCTCCGACGGTACCGAGGCCTCGACCACACCTGCGGTTTCCGGGGTCACGCGCCGCAGCTCCCACGTGTTGCCCGCCGGATCCACTCCAGCCGGAATGATCTCCGGAAGGGGTGGCCAAGCGGTGCCCGTCACCTAGTCCTCCAGCACGTCGTGGATCACGATGGTCTGGTCCCGTCCGGGGCCCACACCGATGTAGGACATCCGGCAACCGGAGAGCTCCTCCAGGCGCTTGACGTAGGCCTGGGCCTTCTCCGGCAGCTCCTCGAAGGTCCGGCAGCCGGTGATGTCCTCGTCCCAGGCGGGCATGGTCTCGAAGATCGGCTCCGCGTGGTGGAAGTCGGACTGCGTCATCGGCATCTCGTCGTGTCGCACGCCATCCACGTCGTAGGCCACGCAGATCGGGATCTCCCCGATGCCGGTGAGTACGTCCAGCTTGGTCAGGAAGTAGTCGGTGAAGCCGTTGACGCGGCTGGCGTAGCGGGCGATGACGGAGTCGTACCAGCCACAGCGGCGCTTGCGGCCGGTGTTCACGCCGATCTCACCGCCGACTTCCTGCAGGTACTCGCCCCACTTGTCGAAAAGCTCCGTCGGGAAGGGACCGGCTCCCACACGGGTGGTGTAGGCCTTGATGATGCCCAGCGAAGAGGTGATCTTCGTCGGCCCCACACCGGAACCCACGCAGGCGCCACCGGCGGTCGGGTTGGAGGAGGTCACGAAGGGGTAGGTGCCGTGGTCCACGTCCAGCATGGTGGCCTGCCCGCCCTCCATGAGCACGTGCTTGCCCTCGTCGAGCGCCTGATTGAGCATGCGCTCGGAATCGATGACCATGGGGCGCAGCCGCTCGGCGTAGCCCAGGAAGTACTGGACGATCTCCTCCGCCACGATGGCCTTGCGGTTGTACATCTTGACCAGCATCTGGTTCTTCACGTCCAGGGCGGACTCGATCTTCTGCCGCAGGATCGACTCATCGAAGACGTCCTGGGCCCGGATGCCCACGCGGCCGACCTTGTCCTGGTAGGTCGGGCCGATGCCGCGGCCGGTGGTGCCGATGGCCCGCTTGCCCAGGAAGCGCTCCTGCACGCGGTCCAGGATCTGGTGGTACGGGGCGACCAGATGGGCGTTGGCGGAGATCCGCAGGCGGGAGGCATCGGCACCGCGGGATTCGAGGCCGTCGATCTCCTCGAAGAGGGCCTCGAGGTTGATCACCACACCATTGCCCAGGATCGGGGTGGCGTTCTCAGAGAGGATACCGGCGGGCAGGAGCTTGAGCTCGTACTTCTCGCCTCCGACCACCACGGTGTGGCCGGCGTTGTTGCCACCGTTGGGCTTGACCACGTAGTCGACGCGGCCGCCGAGGATGTCGGTTGCCTTCCCCTTGCCTTCGTCGCCCCACTGTGCGCCGACAATCACGATTGCAGCCATTGGTTTACGTCACATCCGATCGCTTGGGTTCGTCGCGTCGACCCCGGATGACCGCCAACGGTGAGCCGGGACACGCACGCGACAAGGACGTTGAACAATTCTAACAGCCACCCCGGACATCCACGGTCCCACCCGCCCCGGGAAACCCCCGCGGGGCATGCACCGATGGTTCCGGGCTCCGTGCCCGCGCGTAGAATCTGCGGGCATGGCACTGTTGGTTTTACGCTGCGGGCTGGACGACACCCCCGGCGACACCCTCGATGCGGCCACGGTCGAGGAAATCCTCACCCGCCGCCAGCTTGATTCCACCAAGCTGAGCGTCCACGATCTGAGCGCGGTCCCCACCCGACGCGAGCTGCGCTTCCTGGATGACACCGCCAAGGAGATCCTGCCGGTGGACCCCACCCCCTCCCTGGATGAAATCTCCGCGCGCCCCGATGTCGAGCACCTGGGGGCCCCGAAACGGGCACCGCAGCAGCCGCCGGAGGCACTACGGGTGATCGTGGTGGGCACGGACGCGGCGTTGTCCGCGGTGCTGACCCGGATGATGCGGGCGGACTACCTGTGGGCCGAGGTCGGCTACGTGCCGGTCGAGCAGGACAGTCCGGCCGCGACGAACTGGGGGTTGCCCACCGATCCGGCGGCGGCCCTCGAGGTTGCGGTCGCCGGACCCGTCAAACCGGTCCCGCTGATCCGCACGGACGCGGGGCTGGCCGTCGCCGGTTCCGCGACGATCAGCGCGTGGGACGGCGGGGAATTGACCGGGGAGATCATCGTCGACGACGCGATCCTCACCCGTCACGAGGCCCGCGAGGGAATCCGCTTCCACGGTGTCTTCGGCGCCCGGCTTGTGCCCATGACCGACGCCCCCGGCATCGCGGCGGTGCGCGCCACCGGTCCGGTGCAGTCGGTGGCGGGCACGGGCTCCGGGTTCGGCGGTTGGCTGGCACGGCGTTACTCCCCCGAGCAACTGCAGAAGATGGCGGCGTCGCCGCTGTTTCGTTCCGCGCTGGCCAAGACCCCCGCCCCACACGGCGGCGTCGCCCCCGAATCCCTGAAGTCCGGCCGGGCCGTCCAGGCCGGAGGGCCGGAACTGGCCGTCACCGTCGACGGCGTGCGGGCCAAGCGCCCCGCGGAACGCTCCACCTTCTACCGACACCTGCGGGACCTGCAGATCGTGCGACTCTAGCGGTGCTTCTATCGGGTGGGGACGCGGCCGCAGGCCAACCAGCGCGGCGGCGGACGGACTCGTCCGAATCAGCCGGGTGGCGGAGTGGTCGTCAGGAGGAGCTGGCCAAATGTGTCCGCTTCGCCTCCAGCAGCGCGTCCTTGATGGCACCCTCCGGCAGGCGCTCGATCTTCTCCAGCGAAAC
This sequence comes from Corynebacterium halotolerans, assembly GCF_050107895.1. GTDB lineage: Bacteria > Actinomycetota > Actinomycetes > Mycobacteriales > Mycobacteriaceae > Corynebacterium > Corynebacterium halotolerans_B. The sequence goes on from NZ_JBNILW010000002.1 coordinate 208,047, forward strand.
CATCTCCGCCAGCGCGCGGACGTCTGCGCCGGTCAACTCGGGCTCCGCGATCTCGGGGACCGCTGCGCCCTGGGTATGCAGCAGCTGCGTGCGGACATCGCCCGCCGGCAGCGCCTCGATCTCCTCCGGACTCAACTTCCGGGCGATGTAGCGGATGTCGGCCGGCATGTCGTACTCGATCGAACCGTCGCGGTGCAGCTCCTCGGCGACCTCGGTCGCGATGCGCTCCCTGAGCTCCTGGCCATCGTGTGCGACGGTGTCGGCCAGGCTCTCCAACTCGTGCGCGTCCTCCCGGCAGAACTTCTCCTCCGGGTGCTCGCGTTTGGTGAACAGTGCACGCAGCTGGATCCTCCGGTGGGTCTCCACCGCGATCTTCGGACGGTCCCGCAAGTAGGCCACCACCATGATCACGGCGAGGACGATGCCGGCGTAACCGATGACCGGGTAGACGTTGGCCATCAGGGCCTCGAAGCCGACGAAGGAGACCCCGAATCCGATCAGCACCATCGTCGCGAAGATCGGGTAGAACCGTTTCTTCCGCCCGGCCGAGAGCCGGCGCCCGAGAGCGTAGTACTGGCCGACGCAGGTATTGAAGATCATGGCGTAGATGATCCAGACGAGGATCGTGCCGAGGGCCGGGTGAATGGCGTTGAACAGCGCGAGGTTCGGCACGCCCACGCCGGCCACCGCGTCGATCTGCAGGAACATCGCGGTGCCGAGCAGGAGCAGCAGCCCGGTCAGGGTCAGACCCCCGACCAGACCTCCCAACCCGGCCTCGCGTGGGTTGACGTAGCTGCCGCCGATCACGAGCATCATCGACACGGCGGTGATCAGCACCAGTCCCGCGTAGTTGAAGGACGAGATCCACCAGTTCGACATCGCGGAGGGTTCGCCCTGGGCGATCTGGTTGAGCTCCGCGACGTCCACCGGCAGGTGGGTCAGCGCGTAGACGAACACCACGATGACGGCCCCCACGATCAGCGGGGTGATCCAGCCGATGATGTTGATCACCTTGTCGACGTTGAGCAGCCCCGTGATCAGGGTGAGCACGACCATCAGCAGAGCGCCCGCCCACATCGGCCAGCCGAACTGCTGGTTCATCGTCGAGCCCGCACCGGCGATCATGACGAAACCGAGGGCGAAGACCGTCAGTGTGACCATGACGTCAATGAGACGGGCGACCCATTTGTAGGTGATGGACTCAAAGACCGTCGAGTGGTCATCCGCCAGGTAGTAGGAACCGAGCTGGATGATGACCAGTCCGGTGACGGAGATGATCGCCCCGGCCACGGCGATCCCCACGATGCCGATCCATCCGAAGGAGACGAAGTATTGGATGGTTTCGAGGCCGGTCGCGACGCCAGCCCCCACCATCAGCCCCACGAAGGCCAGTGCGATTGTTACGGTTCTGAAGATCACGAGAGCAACCCTTTCCGCCAGCAGCGCTACCGATCACACTTGTTCGCGACCGGTGACGCAGATCTCATTGAGTTTCAAGCTAGTGAACATCACCGCAGGCTCGCAAGATTGTCAGACAATTACTTCTGAGTCGGTCGCCGATCACCCCCCGCACGGGGGCCGCCCCGCGCCGCTGGGGCCGGGATAATGTGGAACTTGCACTCCCCCGCTGGGCCGGCGCGCGCCGGTGATCCACAAATTGCGCCGAGACCCCGCCGCCGAAATCGCCTGCGCGGAGTTAGGTGGCTTCAGCTGCGCACCGGAGCAATCCGCTCGAGCGGCTGCCGGACGTGCAGGCGAAGGTCACGGGCATGGGAGAACCAGCAGGGACAAGACCCGGTAACTGGTGCCCTACGCTGGCGCACCGCGCCTGCCCCACCGCTCCAGCTGATCGCACGCGTCGCCGGACAGGCACAGCTCAGCTGACGCAGGGGCCGCGTTGCGCCATGTTCATGTTCTCCAGGACAACTGTCGACGGATTGACGGCGCAGGTCGTTAAGCCGCCGTCTGGTGGGCACTGCCCTCGGTTGGCTCGGGGGAGGTGAGTACGCAGAGAATGTCCCGGTCGCCCTGCGCCCAGGACTGCGGCGTGGGGTGGAGGTAGGCGATCTCCAACTCGGACTGCAGGTAGGGGACGCCGACGAAGGGTTCGAACTGCGCCAGACAGGATTCCTCCGCCGTGGCACTCAGTTCCTCCACGGCGGGGATCTCACCGTCCGGCAGGGTCTCAATGTGGAAGACCTCGCCGGTGTGTGGCTCGGCGCAGTCGATGACCCCGACGTTCTCGACGTCGTTGACCTTTTCCTCGCCCCCAAAGATCGCCTGGACGTCCGCCACGCAGTCGCCGGTCTCCAGATCGAAGACGAGCTCCTCCTCCGCCCCGGTCGACGTCTCCGGGCTGGTTTCCTCTGACGTGGGGGTTCCGGTGTCGCTCTCCGTCGGAGCCGTGGTTTCCTGGCTGGCCCCGTCCCCTGGACCGGTCTCGGATTCGCTGCCACCGCACCCCACCAGCAGCAGGGCCGAGCCGAGCAGCCCGGCGGTGGCGGTGAGCAGACGATGACTGGTACGCATCATGACGATCCCTTTCAATCCGGTAGGTCGTTGTCTCGACGTAACCAGAAGCTTCCGTCCCCCGCCCGGTAACCCCGGTAAGTGTGATCTATTTGCAACTTTCCCGTCTCTCACGGCGGGGCCGGTCACCGGGTGCGGGAGCCGAATAGCAACCGGTTATTTTCCGTGGTCGCTGCCGTCCACCTCTCCCGGCTCGTCCTCCTCGCCGCGGTGGGGCTCCTCCTCCAGATCCTCCTCCCAGACCTCCGGCGGGTAGGCCGGGGTCTGGGAACTCGGTGCCAGTACCGCCACCGCCGATTCCCGGGACATGCCGCAGACCTGCAGCAGGTCCACGATGATGGAGCGGGCCTGGGCCAGGATCACGTGGGCGGAGAGCACCCGGCCCTCGGCCACGGAGATACCGGCCCGCGCGCCGAGCACCCGCAGCCGGTGTACCAGTTCCGGGATTTCGGTGGCTTCGCTCACCTCCGCCTGACGCTCATAGAGGTCTGACAGTGCCAGCGTGATCTCGGCGAGCTCATCGATCATCTCGATCTGTTCCGGTGCCACGGTGTCCTCGTCCTCGGTGAGCACCAGGGCACGCCGGGCGAGCACGCGGACGTTGCGGATGGTGTTGTCCACCGGCGCCAGGATCCGCTCCAGGGAGCGCACCCGGCGTCGTTCACTCCACAGCAGCGGTGAGACGGTCGCCGTCTCCCGCGCATTCTTCCCCGCCGCGAGCATGGTGTTGATGTCCTGCTGGGTCCCGCGGACGGCGGACAGTGCCTCATCCAGGGCCCGGGTGTCACCCGCCCGCAGGGCCTCGGCGACGTCGTTCAGCACGCTGGCCGCGATCCCCAGTACCTTGGACACCTCCTGACGTCCGGCGCTCAGGGGGGAGGTGGGTATCAGCGCCATGATGAGAATCGCCACGAATCCGCCGATCAGGGCGTCGACGGCGCGGTCGAAGCCGTCGGAGGAACCGGGTGGCATGAGGGTGGCGATCAGGATCGACGCGATCGCCATCTGGTTGCTCACCAGCTGGGCCTTGGAGATGAACGCGGCGGCCATCATGGAGATGGCCACCGCGACGGAGATCTGCCAGTAGCCGGAGCCGATGCCGGCGATCACCAGGTCACCGAAGGCGACGCCGAGCGCGCAGCCCAACGTCAGTTCGAAGGCCCGCTTCAGACGTTCGCCACCGGACAGCCCCAGAATGATGACGGCGGCGATGGGGGCGAAGAAGGGCAGCGGGTGCCCGAAGACCGACGTGGCCACCCAGTAGGCCAGGATCACGGCGAGGGCCGCCTGCAGGTAGGTCAGACGGCGTTTCCACACCCGGCGCAACCTGGCGTTCAGTGAGTCGTCGATCTCCCGGAGCCGCTCCAGCGTCCCGATTCTCTGCTTCGGCATGCCCCCGATCCTAGTCGCCCGGCGGCCGGGGGAACCGAACTGCGCGGCGGGGTCCTACTTGGTGACGGACTTGCCCACGGAGTGCAGGTCCTCGCAGGCCTCGATGACCCGCTCGGACATGGACTGCTCCGCCTTCTTCAGGTAGGAACGCGGGTCATAGGCCTTCTTGTTGCCGACCTCGCCGTCGATCTTGAGCACCCCGTCGTAGTTCTCGAACATGTGGGAGGCGATCGGGCGGGTGAAGGCGTACTGGGTGTCGGTGTCCACGTTCATCTTGATGGTCCCGTAGCGCAGGGCCTCCTCGATCTTCTCCTTCTCGGAACCGGAGCCACCGTGGAAGACGAAGTCGAAGGGCAGGGCGGAGTCATCCAGGCCCAGCTTCTTGCGGGCGACCTGCTGGCCCTCCAGCAGGATCTCCGGGCGCAACTTCACGTTGCCCGGCTTGTACACGCCGTGGACGTTGCCGAAGGTGGCGGCCAGCAGGTAGCGGCCGTTCTCACCGGTGCCGATGGCGTCGATGGTCTTCTCGAAGTCCTCCGGGGTGGTGTAGAGGTTGGCGCCGGCCTTGGCCTCGACGCCGTCCTCCTCGCCGCCGACGACACCGATCTCGATCTCCAGGACGATGTTGGCCTTGCGCGACTTCTCCAGCAGCTCCTGGGCGATCTCGAGGTTCTCGTCGATCGGCACGGCGGAGCCGTCCCACATGTGGGACTGGAACAGCGGCAGCTCCCCGCGGTCCACGCGTTCCTGGGAGACGGCCAGCAGCGGGCGGACGAACTCGTCGAGGACCTCCTTCTGGCAGTGGTCCGTGTGCAGCGCAACATTGATGCCGTAGTGCTGGGCAGCCTCATGCGCGAAGGCGGCCAGGGCCTTGGCGCCGGCGACCTTGTTCTTCACACTCAGGCCGGAACCGAACTGCGCACCGCCGGTGGAGAACTGGATGATGCCGTCGGACTCGGCCTCGGCGAAGCCCTTCAGCGCGGCGTTGATGGTCTCCGAGGAGGTGCAGTTGATCGCCGGGAAGGCGAAGCCGCCCGTCTTGGCGCGGTCCAGCATCTCGTTGTAGACCTCGGGAGTTGCGATAGGCATGTGTTGGTTCCTCCATCAGATGGTTGAAAGTCCAGATGACGGGCCCGTCGGCCGTCAGTCCGCCTCCCAGTATGCCTGCGACGCAGCCGTTTTTCTCGGGTACCGGGTGATCCACACCCCAGTGTGGGACGGGTAACATTGCTACTCCCCCGAAACGGTGCCCCCGACTGTCTCCAGTTCCGCGGCCACCCGGGCGGCCGCCTCCATGAGCATCCAGCCCGAGAGCTGCACCGACAGGTCCCGCTCATCGATCCGGATGACCCCGACCTTCTCCGACAGGGACGTGGCCGCCAGCCCGAAGTTGTGCGGCAACCGGGCACCCTCGGTCCAGTCGGTGGCGAAAACGGGCAGCCCGTCCACCTCCAGGCGGTTGCCCCACACGCTCTCCGCACTGCCGATCACCAGGCGGGCCGCCAGCCGGCGGGTGTCCTTGTTAGCCCGACTGTCCGCCGGCAGTCGCACCGCCACGTCGGCGAGGTACCGGGCCAGGATGCCCTTGAACAGTCCCCCGTCACCGTCGCCGGTGGCCCAGTCGATCACGCCGTCCGCATTCGCCATCTCGCGCGCCACCGCCCGGACCAGGGAACGGATGTGGGTGATGTAGGACATCGCGTCATCCACCCGCTCGGCGTCGGCGACGTCGGTGATCTGGTCGGTGTGGGTGAATCCCGCACGTTCGCGCAGCCGGAGCGCGATCTCCAGGCTGGCCCCCAGTGTCACGCCCTGGCAGTAGGGGTGGATCTCGCGCACGATTTCGGGGCCGTGCATCCGCATGCGCAGGCCGTCGGCCACCAGCCCCGTCTCGGTGAGGAGATTGTCGTAGATCCAGTCGACGATGTTGATCGCCTGGTCGAGGCGCCCCGTCCGCACCATCATGATCGCGGCCGGGCCGTTGGTCGGCACATTGTAGAAGGTCTCGCCCCGGCGCCACGGCAGGACGCTGGTCAGCCCGTCGATGCCAGCGATGATGTCGAACTCCAGGGCGGACAGTGCCTTGGGTGCCTTGACCTTCTTCAGCCGGTCGGCCCGGGCCATCGCCAGGGCCAGCCAGGCCTTGTCGTCGTAGTACTGGTTATTGGTCAGTTTGCCCAGGTTGCGGATCCGGATGGCCCGCATGGTCTCCCGGATGCGCTGCTGCCGCCCCTTGGTGGGGCGGCGGCTGGCGGCGTCGACCAGGCAGTCCAGATAGTGGGCCTGCCACCAGTAGTGCCAGTGCAGGAAGATGGTCTCCTTCGCCGTGGGCGGCCAGGAGACCACGGCCAGGTTGGTCCGGGGCAGCCCCCAGAGGGAGGACGCGTGTCGTTCGTTGATCGCGGTCTCGGCGAGGTCGGCGCGGTGCGCCCATTTCTCTAGCACTGTCGTTTTCTCACTCCCGGTGCAGGTTCGTTACCTCATCGTAACAACTATCTACCAGGCACTGCCGAGATCACCGTGCTGTCTGATCCAGCTGTGCATGGCGATCCCGGCAGCCACCCCGGCGTTGATGGAACGGGTGGAACCGAACTGGGCGATCGAGCAGGTCATCAGGGACCCCTGCGCGGCCTCCGGACTGATGCCCGGGCCCTCCTGACCGAACAGCAGCAGACATTCCCGCGGCAGCTCGGCCGTCTCCAACGGCACCGAGCCCGGCGTGTTGTCGATGGCCACCACCGTCAGATCGTTGCGCAGCGCCCAGATCAGCAGCGAGTGCACGTCCGGGTGATGCCTGAGATGCTGGTAGCGGTCGGTGACCATCGCCCCGCGTCGGTTCCAACGCCGCCGGCCGACGATGTGGACGGTGTCCACGGCGAAGGCGTTGGCGGTGCGCACCACCGTGCCGATGTTGGCGTCGTTCTCGAAGTTCTCGATCGCGATGTGCAGCGGGTGCCGACGGGCGTCGATGTCCGCCACGATCGCTTCTCGGGACCAGTAGCGGTAGGCGTCGACGACGTTGCGCCGGTCGCCCTCGGCGAGCAGCTCGGCGTCATAACGTGACTCCGTGGGCACCGGCTCACCCGGATGCTCCTCGGACCAGGGGCCGACCCCGTGGCGGCCCTGCCCCCACTCGGTGGGGCCGGGCACCAGGTCGGGGCTCTCGGGTTCAGGCAAGATCGAGATCCTCGAGTCCCAGCAGGAAACGGTAGTCCAGCCCGGCGTCGGCGATGACCTGGTCAGCACCGGTGGCGCGGTCGACCACGGTGGCCACCCCGACGACCTCGGCCCCGGCCTCCCGCAGGGCCGAGACGGCCGTGAGCGGGGAGTTTCCGGTGGTGGTGGTGTCCTCGACCACGAGCACCTTCTTCCCCACGATGTCCGGGCCCTCAATGCGGCGCTGCATGCCGTGCTTCTTGGTCTCCTTGCGCACCACGAAGGAGTCGATCTCCCGGCCTTCGGCGTGCATGACGGCGGTGGCCACCGGATCCGCGCCCAGGGTCAGTCCACCGACGGCGACGAAGTCCCAGTCCGCGGTGAGCTGGCGCAGCAGCGTGCCGATCAGGCGGGCGGCGCGGTGGTGCAGGGTCGCCCGGCGCAGATCCACGTAGTAGTCGGCCTGCTTGCCCGAGGACAGGGTCACCTCGCCGCGTACGACGGCGAGTTGCTTGACCAGTTCGGCGAGCTCGGCGAGCTGTCGGGGTTCCAGGTCGGGTCGGGTCATGGCGTCATGGTCTCCTTGCGGGCCGGGCGGGATGTGCGGATCAGATCAGCCTAAAGCCTAGTTCTTGTCATCCCGCAGCGGATCAGTGCCCAGCTCCTGGGCCAGATCGTCGAAGATGCTGGGGCCGTCACTCAGGTCACGCAGCACCCGCAGTCCGTTGTAGTCCTCCGGATCCAGGTCCGGGGTGCCCTCCGCGATGGGCTCGACCTCATCCGCGCCGACGGCCCGGGGTTCGACCACCCCGCGGCTCTCCGCGCGCTGGCGGGTGGGCAGCTCCAGCGGCTCCTCCGGCCGGATGACCAGCGGGGGCGCCGGGGCCTCAGCCACTGGCGGGTGCGGCTCGACGACGGGTTTCTGCCGCGGCGGCATCAGCCGGGTGGGGTCCAGATCGTCCAGATTGAGTGCCTGGGGCGCGTTGAGCGGCGGCGGGAGGGTGCGCGCGGCGTCGGCGAGGGAGGCCAACGGCGCGCACATCTCATCCCAGGTGTCCAGGCGCGAACCCTTCCCGGTCTGGGCGAGCACCCAGTCACCTTCCACCCACACGGCCGTGACCAGCTCCGGCAGGGCATCCAGGGCGGCCTTGACGCGTTCATCGATGAAGCGTTCCGCCGGCCCCGCCTCCGTGGCGAACAACCGGAAACCGTGGACGTCCCCGACCGGCACCAGATCCGGGGACTCCCCGCCGCGGTCGGCCGGGATGTCCGCGATGCGGCGCAGGTCCACCACCACGTCGGAGGCCGCCCCGCGGCGCAACGCCATCACGGTCACCCCGCCCAGGTCCACCAGGTGCATCTCCTTGCCGTAGACGGCGCCACTGACGACGTCACGCACCACCGCTCCGCTGGCGGCGGCGCCCCGCTCCCACTCGTCGTCGAGGTACTCGTCGGTGCGCTTGAACTCCCAGCCGTTGTCCTCCGCCCAGGTGCGGCGCTCGCGGCGCTGGGCACCGGGCAGGGACAGTCCCGGGCGGTGCCGGGGTTTCCGCTCAGCGGCCGCCTCCCCGGGCTCGGCCGGATCCTCCCCCGGTTCGTCATCGTCGCTCTCCCCCGCCTCAGCGGCCTCGACGGGTTCCTCGGCGGTGCCGGTGACGGGGCCGGTCTCCGGTGTCGGCTCGGGTGTCGGGGGCGCGGCGTCCGGTGCTGGTTCGGCCTCCTCCTCGATCTCCACGTCGAGGGGTTCCTCCCCGGCGTGGTCGGGGGCTTCGGGTGTTGGTTCCGTCACGTCCGGCCCCGCCGGCGGTCCCGCCGTTCCGGAGGCCCCGGGTGCCGTTTCGGGGGCGGTGGGACTACCGGGGGTGGCGGGCTCAGTGGTCTCGTCGGTTCCGCGGCGTCGGGAAGCATCGACGAACCACAGTGCCGCGGCTCCGACCGCCGCGACACCCGCGAGAACGAATGCGATAGTTTCCATTACCCAATACAGTAGCGGTCAGCAGCAGTGATTCGGGGAATTGCGCCCGTTTTCCCGGTTCCGGCCCCATAACCCGGCCGGGTGCGGCCCCACGGGGTCAGGCGTTCTGGGATTCCGCCACCGCCACCGGATTCCGGGAGGTGGCGCTCCACTGGGACCATCCCCCCACGTAGTGCGCCGGGGTGGGGAAACCTGCGAGGTGCATGGCCACCAGCAACTGGGCAGAGTGGTTGCCGGAACCGGAGTAGACGATCATCTCCTGATCGCCGGTCACCCCCGCCTGCTCCAGCAGCGTGCGGATCTCGTCCGGGCTGCGGTAGGTGCCGTCCGGGTTGATCATGTCGCGCGACGGCACGTTGACCGCCCCGGGGATGTGCCCGGCCTTGAGGTCCAGCAGCTCGCGGCGCCCGCCGAAGCGGGCGGGTTCCCGGGCGTCGATGAGCAGGCCGTCGAATTCACGGACGTCCTCCATCGTGGCCAGGGGCAGCTGCCCCGGATTCGGCGTGACGTTGCTCTCCGGCTGCTGGTTACCGGGGCCGGCCAGCACGGGGTAGCCGGCGTCGTCCCAGGCGGTGAGTCCGCCGTCGAGGATGCGCACATTGTCCACCCCGGCCCAGCGCAGGATCCACCAGGCACGGGCGGCGTACAGGCCGCGACCGAAGTCGTAGACGATGGTGCTGCGGTTCTTCCGCAGCCCCCAGCGGCGGAACCAGAAGGCCAGGGTGTCCGGGTCCGGCATGGGGTTGCGGCCGGCGGTCGAGCTGGGCACGGCCGCCAGCGCCGCCGCCGGATCACAGAACAGGGCGGTCGGGATGTGCTCGGAGGAGTAACGGCTGAGCCCGGCGGTGTTGTACCCGGCCAGACTCCGGGTGTCTCCGGCAGTCCAGTAGCAGGCGAGAAGGCTGATCTTGTGGGCGTGGAAAATGGCTTCGCGGACCTCGGACGGAGTCATGAGAGTACTCATGCCCCGCAGTCTATTGAGGGTTCCCGGCTTGTGCCGGGTGGACGGATCACGAAGCCGGCTGGGCGGGCGGGCAGGGTCCGCCGCGGTCTACAGCCACCCCAGTTCCCGGGCGCGGGTGTAGGCCTCGAAGCGGTTCTGGGCGCCGACCTTGCCCATCGCCTGGGACAGATAGTTGCGGGTGGTGCCCGACGCCAGATGGGCCGCGGCCGCGATCTCCTCCACGCTGCCGCCCCGGCCGGCGAGTTCCAGGATCTCCTCCTCGCGTTCCGTCAGCGGGGACTCTCCGGCGGAGATGGTCATGGCGGCCAGCTCCTGGTCCAGGTACCGGCGCCCGCCCCGCACGCTGCGGATCGCTCCGGCGAACTCCTCGGCGGTGGCGGTCTTGGGCAGAAAACCCAGTACCCCGTTGGCCAGTGCGCGCTTGAGCTGGCGGGGCCGGGCGTGGCTGGTCACGATCAGCACCGGCAGATCCGCACTGAGTTCCCGCAGCTGGACGGCGGTGTCGATGCCGTCGATCCCGCCGAGCTGCAGGTCGAGCACGCAGACCTGGGCCACCGGCTGGGAGGTGGTCAGCCGCTTGCGCCACCAGGTCAACAGCTCCTCACCGGAACCGCAGGTGACCAGGACCTCCAGGTCATCCTCCAGGCTGAGCAGGGTGGCCAGGGAACTGGCCACCAGGGACTCGTCGTCGGCGATCGCGATGGTGATCATCTTGTCTCCTTATTCCGTGGATTCCGCGGGGATCAAGGTGGCGGCGAAGTTCCCGCCGTCCTTCTCCACCAGCAGACGTGCCCCGTGCTCGCGGGCGCGGCGGCGCAGGGAACCGAGTCCGGACAGCCGACCCAGCTCCCCGTTCGCCCCGTCATTGCTCATGCGCACCCGCTCCGCGCCCAGTTCCAGGTGGACGGTGGTGGCGTCGGCGTGCCGCAGCACATTGGTGGTGGCCTCCCGGACGAACCAGGCGGCCAGCTCCCGGTCGGCCTCGGCCACGTCCAGGGCGTCGCCGGTGGTCTCGAGGATCACCTCGGCGTCGGCCAGCAGGGAACGCGCGCCGGTGATCTCGGTGGCGAGGTTGACGGAGCGGTAGCCCTCGACCACCTCCCGCATCTCCGACATCGATGTCCGGGACAGCTGCTGCAGCTGCTCCAGCTCGCCCGTCAGCCGCTCGTCGCCACGCCGGGCCAGAGCCAGGGCCAGCTCGGACTTCAGAGAGATGGCCGCCAGGTGCTGCCCCAGGGTGTCGTGGAGTTCCTGGGAGAAACGCAGGCGTTCCTCGGTGACCTTCAGGGAGGCCTCGGTGCGGCGGGCCTCCTCCACCTCCTTCATCAGGTTGACCGTCCACACCGACAGTGCGACGGTGCCCAGGAAGAACAGGCCGAGAAGCGGCAGGAAGACGATGCTCATTCCCGCCGCCCCGTGGAAGGCCAGGCTGACGGGAACGGTCAGCACCAGGCAGAGCAGCCAGCGGTAACGCAGCCAGGGCAGATAGGCGCAGCAGAGGATCATCACGGCGGCGTTGCCCACCAGGATGCCGAAACCGATGGTGGGCTCCGGCGCCGCGGGCAGCAGAGTCAGCAGACTCAGCGCGAGCAGCAGCAGGGTGTAACCCAGCCCCGCCCGGTACACCGGGCGGACCTCGCGGCGGGGCCGGGTGTTCAGGTCCGGCTGCAGTTCCAGGACCGCCGTGGCCCAGGCGGCCCCCACCGCGATGAGCAGCAGCGTCAGCACCGCCAGCCAACCCGGGATGCCCACGGCGTTGTTTGCGGCCACCAGCGCGACGACCATCCAGAGGAAGGTGAACGGCGGCAACGACTCAATGGACAGGCGGGTGTACAACACGAACTTGGCGGCGCCACCGAGGCGTCGCCAGGTCTGTCGCGGCCGGGCCAGTCTGCGCAGGCCGGCGTGCAGCGCGTGATCGTTTGTCATCGGTCCTGATATTAGCGGTGGGAGTCCCAGCGCATGGTGGTCTTCGCGGCGTAGAGGGACACGGCTGTCCAGGCCACCAGGATCAGCAGGGGCTGCCCGGCCGCGGTGAGGGTGTCGGCGAAGTTGAGCGCGGTGGCCCCGGACAGCAGGTCCCCGAAGATGGCGCCGTTCCATCCCAGCCCGATCAGATCGCTGATCGCGGCGTAGGGGGTGAAGCTGATGATGTCGTGGACGATGCCGTCGCCGAACATCGGGCGTAGGGCGCCCAGGCCCAGGATCGCGATGGTCAGCACCGGAAAGGAGGTGATCTGGGCGGCCTCGGCGTTCTTGGTGTAGGCGCTGGTCACCAGCGCCAGCGCGCTGAACAGGACCAGGCCGAGCAGCACGGCGACGGCGATCAGCACGAGGTTCACCGGAGCTGGGGCCCCGAGGATGATCAGCAGCGGGACGATCACGATGGTGAAGACGGTGGCCAGCAGCGCGCCGGGGGCGCAGATTCCGGCGAGGATCTCACCGTCCCGGGCCTCGCCGGTTCGCAGCCGTTTGAGCACGCGTTCGTCGCGGCGGGTCGTGGCCATGGACAGCACGGTGTAGAACTGCACGAAGGTCAGCGTGTAGAAGACGAACATGTCGAAGGAGTTCGCCGCCTGGACACCCTCGCCGTCGCCCATCAGGAACAGCAGCAGCGGGATACCGAGGGGAAACACGGTGGCCATGAACAGCAGGGTCTTGTTGCGGCGGAACTGCAGCCATTCGGCCCGGGCCAGTGAGCTGGTGCGCTGGAAGGTTGTGGACCGGTTCCGGTGCTTGTCGGCGTCCGCGGCAGGCACGGTGGGGGTGATCGGTGCGGTGGCCATGGGGATTCTCCTTGTGGGGCGCGGGTGGGGTTACAGGGACTGTGCGTCGGCGCCGGCGATGTCGAGGAACACCGTCTCCAGGGAGGCGGGGCGGGCGGCGAAGGCGGTGAGGTGCAGGTCGTGCTCGGCTGCCCAGTTCAGGATCCGGCGGGTGTCCGCCTGCAGCCGGCTGGTGGTGATCTCCACCCTCCGGCCGTCACGGGTCAGTGAGGTGCCGGGCAGTTCCGGCAACGGCGGGTAGTTGTGGTCGAGTTCGAAGCGGATCACGGAGCCGGCGTCGGCGATCAGTTCGGGCAGCGTCCCCTCGACGGCGAACCTGCCGCGGTGCATGATCGCGATCCGGTCGGCCAGAACCTCGGCCTCCTCCAGGTAGTGGGTGGTCAGGATCATGGTCACGCCGCGGTCCTTCAGCCCCCTGAGCAGCTCCCAGACATTGTGGCGGGACTCCGGGTCCAGGCCGGTGGTCGGCTCGTCCAGGAAGATCACCGAGGGATCGCCGAGCAGGGCGCAGGCCAGGTCGAGGCGGCGCTGCTCACCACCGGAGAGGGAACCGACCTTGACGTCCGTCCGGTGGTTCAGTCCGACCTCGCCCAGCACGACGTCGATGTCACGAGGGGTGGAGCAGGTTCCGTGCCACATGCGCATGGTCTCTGCCACGGTCAACTGACTGGGCAGCCCGCCGGACTGGAGCATGATGCCCAGTTCGGGGCGCAGCTCGGCGCGGTCCGTGACCGGATTCCTCCCCAGGACGGAGACGGTTCCGGAGGTGGGCTCGGCCAGCCCCTCCAGCAGTTCCAGGGTGGAGGTCTTGCCGGCACCGTTCGTGCCGAGCAGGCCGTAGACCTCGCCGCGGTGGACGGTGAAGGTGGACCCGTCCACGGCGGTGTAGGTGTTTTTCCCGCTGCCGTAGGTGCAGGTCAGCTCATTGACCGCGATGACGGTCTCCCGTCCGGCGTGGTCAGCGGGGGCGGTTTCGTTGGCTCCTAGTGTGCTGGTCATGCCCCTTACTCTGCCGGGCGGGTGTTTTCGCAGGTAGCGATGGATGTCAGGAGTCTGCGGGTACGGTGTCACGAATAGTCGCTGACATTTGTCATGTGGCGGCGGCAGAACGGCGCCGGAGCGGTGCCGGGAAGCCGCCGGGAGATGCACCCTGGGAGAGCCCCTACCTGGTTCCCGGGTTTTACGTTGTTCTCCGGTCCGGTATTTTCTTGCTGGTAACGGCAGTTAATTTCGTCATCCGGCTACCCCTCGGCTGGCGTCGCGCAGACCTCCCCATCCACCAGGAGTGCCGAGCCCGTGAAGCCCTTCCACCAGATCCTGATCAACACCCTGATCGCGAATGTGACCACGAGCTATCTGTGGTTCGCCCTGACGTTCTGGGTGTACCTGGAAACCCGCGATGTCGCTCTGGCCGGCACCCTCAACGCCCTCTACATCGGACTGATCGCGATCGGTTCGGTCGTCTTCGGCGGCATCGTCGACCACAACCGCAAGAAGAACGTGATGGTCTTTGCCGCGGTGTCCACGCTGGTCTGTTTCGCGCTGGCCGCGGTGGTGTGGGTGACCGCCATCAACCCGGACACGATCGGCATCACTGATGCTGCGCTGTGGGCCTTCTCGGCACTGACCCTGGTGGGCGCGGTGGTCGAGCACCTGCGTAATATCGCGCTGTCCACCACCGTCACCCTGCTGGTCCCGGAGGGCCGGCGTGACCGGGCGAACGGCCTGGTGGGCATGGTCCAGGGCGTGGCGTTCATGGCCACCAGCATCCTGTCGGGGGTGTCCATCGGCTTCATCGGCATGGGGCCGACGATGTGGATCGCCCTGGGCCTGACCGTGGTGGCGCTGGTCCACCTGCTACCGGTGAGGATTCCCGAGGAAGAGATCCTCACCACCGCCGAAGCCCAGGCCGCGGTGGGCGCCGGGATCCCCACGGAGGCGGACCACGGCGGCGTCGATAAGCCGCAGGGGTATCACGCGGCGGAGCACAAGGGGCTGGATCTGCACGGGTCCCTGCTGATCATCCTGTCCGTCCCCGGCCTGCTGGCGCTGATCCTGTTCACCTCCTTCAACAACTTCATCGGCGGGGTGTACTCCGCGATGATGGACCCCTACGGTCTGGAGATGTTCCGCCCGGAGGTGTGGGGCACGCTGCTCGGCCTGACCAGCCTCGGGTTCATCCTGGGCGGCGCGATCATCGCGAAGACCGGCCTGGGGAAGAATCCCGTGCGCACGCTGCTGCTGGTCAACGGCGTGGTGGCCATCCTGGGCATCGTGTTCGTGGTCCGCGAGTGGTGGTGGCTCTACATCGGCGGCATCTTCATCTTCATGCTCATCAACCCGGCGACGGAGGCCGCAGAGCAGACCATCCTCCAGCGGGTGGTCCCCTACCGGCAGCAGGGGCGGGTCTTCGGGCTGGCCATGGCCGTGGAGATGGCGGCCAATCCGCTGGCCACCCTCGTGATCGCCATCGTGGCCCAGGCCTACGTGATCCCCTGGATGGCGGGTCCGGACGGGCAAGCCGCCTTCGGCTGGCTGCTCGGCGAGGGCACGACCCGCGGCATGGCGCTGATGTTCATGGCCTCCGGCGTGATCATGCTGATCGTGGTGCTGTTGGCCTTCCTCTCCCGGCCGTACCGACTGCTCAGCCGGTACTACGCGGAACACCGGCAGGACCTGGCGGGGCAGGGTGGGCCCGGTTGATCCCGGCGCTGCGCAGAAACTGTGCGCAGCTGCGCACCCCTACCCCGGTGGCGAGTGCCGCCGAGGATAAGCCGGGCGGCACTTACCGACGCCCCGCCTGGCACCTCCTGCGCAGCTGCGCACTCGCGGCGCGCGACTCACTGTGTCCCCTGGGGCGGAAAGTGTGCGCAGGGACTGGTGTTGTGCGCAGCTGCGCACTCCCCCGGGAAGAGCACGCGGGACGCCGTGGCAGCCAACGGCCACTCCCCCTCCCGACACCCCCGGAAAAGGAAAGGTACCCTAACCTAAGTTAGGTCGTGCTAATGTCTGCGATCGGTTATTGTCCGCACTCCGAAAGGCCCGCCCGTGAAACGTCGGCTCCTCACCTCCATCACCGCTACCGCGGCCCTGCTCCTGGCATCCTGTTCCGGATCCCAGGACGGGCCCGCCTCCGACGCTGAGCCAGCGGGCGACGGGGGCACCACCCTCTCGCACCCCACGATCGACGGTCTGGAGATCTCCTTCGAGCAGCAGCCGGAATCGCTGGTCATGGACTGCTACGCCTACAGTTCCCTCCACGAGTACGGGATCGAGCCGGACGCCCTGTTCGGCTTCGACTGTGAGAACCCCTGGGTGATGGGCGACGCGGACATCAGTGGCATCGAGCGGATCGGCCAGGACGGCGAGATCAACATGGAAAAGCTCGCCGAGATCCATCCGGATGCCATCATCGGCCAAGGTGACGCGGAGGGCTGGTCCTGGTTCGACGAGGACGTCAATGCCCAGCTGACCCGGGTGGCCAACTTCATCCCCCTGCCCTCGGGGGAATCCGTGGGGGAGAACATCGACGCCACCCGTCAGGTCGCCGGTTTCCTCGGCGCCGACACCGGGGCGGAAGGCGTCCGGCAGGCCGACGCCGACCTGGAGACCGCTAAACAGGAGTTCTCCGATGCCGCGGCGGCGAAGGACCTGTCCTTCCTGCTGGCCAGCCCCACCAAGGAGATGCTCTACACCGGCGTCGGTTTCAACCAGGCGGACCTGCTGGGGGAACTCGGCGCCACCATCGTCGGCCCACCGGCCCCGGAAAGCGGGAACCCTTGGGGCCAGGTCGCCTGGGAGGAGGCCTCGACCTACCCGGCGGACGTCATCCTCGTGGAGGGCTATGACGCGGACAACGGTTTCACCACGGAGCTCTGGGAGGACCTGCCGGCGGTCCAGGCCGATCAGGTCACCGGCTGGAACTCCAAGGGGGCAATGACCTCACGCGCCTACGCCGACTGGCTGTCCGAGCTGACCGGGCAGGTCAACGCCTTCGACAAGGTCGTTTAAGCGCGATGCCGGTGACCCTGGCCGAACCCGGCCCCACGACCCGACGGCACCACCCGCGGTCGTCGTCACGCGCGCTGGGCCTGCTGCCGCTGGCCCTGCTGTGTCTCGCCGCGCTGACGCTGAGCATGCTCGTCGGCTCCCGCACCATCCCACCGGGCGAGGTACTGCACTTCCTGCTCCACCCCGACCCCACGGCCCCGGTGTCACAGGTGGTCTGGCAGTCGCGGGTGCCGCGCACGGTGCTGGTGCTGCTCGCCGGCGCCGCGCTCGGGGTGGCCGGCGGGCTGATGCAGGCGGTCACCCGCAATCCGATGACCGACCCCGGTATCCTCGGCGTGAACGCCGGGGCGTCGCTGGCCGTGGTTCTCGGCCTCGCCTACTTCGGCATGACCGACGTGGGCCAGTACATGTGGTGGTCACTGGCCGGCGCGCTGGTCACCTCGGTGGTGGTCTTCATCGTGGGCAACACCGGGACCGGCCGGGGTAACCCCGTGCGCATGACACTCTCCGGGGTGGCGCTCGGTGCCGTGCTCTCCGGCTTCAGCTCGGCGGTACTGCTGAGCAACTCGGACGTGCTGGAGCGCATGCGCGGCTGGTCGGCCGGCACCACCGCCTCCCAGCCCCTGGCCGCCACCCTGACCATCGCGCCGCTGATCGTCGCCGGATTGGTGCTGGCGCTGCTGAGCACCCGCTCGTTGGACGTGCTCTCCCTCGGCGAGGCCGCGGCCGTGGCCATGGGGGCCCGTCCCAACCGCATCCGGCTGGTGGTCCTGCTCGCCATCGCCCTGCTGGCCGGCGGCGCCACCGCCGCGGCCGGTCCCATCGGCTTCCTGGGACTGCTGGCCCCGCACCTGTCCCGCATGGTCGTCGGTCCGCACCAGGGCTGGATCCTGCTCTACTCCATCCTGCTGGCCCCGGCGGTCCTGGGTTTCTCCGACGTGATCGGGCGGGTGATCACCCCGGGTGAGGTACCCGTGGGTGTGGTCACCGCCTTCGTCGGCGCCCCGTTGCTGATCTGGATGGTCCGCCGATTCCGCGTCGCGGAGGTGTGAACGGATGACGGACATGAAACTCGATTTCGGCCGCCGCGTGTACCGGTTCGGCCCGCGGCACCGGCCGCTGCTGCTTGTCGACGCCCGCTCGGCCCACCTCTGCGCCCTGCTCTGGGCGGCGACGGCGTTCCTCGGCGTCCTCGCGGTGTTCTCCGGGGACGCCACAGTCACCCTTACCGAGGCGCTGGCTGCCCTATCCGGCAACGGGACGGAGTTCACCACCATGATCGTGGTGGAGTGGCGCATCCCGCGGATCCTGCTGGCCGTGCTGCTGGGCGCCACTCTGGCGGTCAGCGGCGCGATCTTCCAGAACCTGACCGCCAACCCCTTGGGTTCGCCGGACGTGATCGGTTTCCAGACCGGATCCTTCACCGGTGCGCTGATCGTGATGCTGCTCCTGCGGGGCGGGGCATTGGCCACGGTGGCCGGTGCCCTGGTCGGGGGCGTGGCCACCGCTTTCGCGGTCTTCCTGCTGGCCTCCCGGCACGGGGCCGCCCGCGGGGTCCGGCTCATCATCGTCGGGATCGGGGTCAGCGCCATGCTCGCCTCCTTCAACGTCTGGCTGCAGCTGACCGCCACCGTCGAGGACGCGATCATGGCCGGGCTCTGGGGTGCGGGCAATCTCTCCGGCGCCACCTGGCGGACCGTCCTGCTGGTGGCCGCCTCCTCCGCGGTGTTTCTGCTCGGCGCCGGGCTGCTGGCCCGGCCGATGAAACTGACGCAGATCGGCATCCCCTTCGCCACCGCCCTCGGGCAGAATGTGCGCCGCGTCCAGGTCGCCGCGATCGTCGTGGGCGTGGGGTTGACGGCCCTGGCCACCGCCAGTGTCGGTCCGGTCTCTTTCATCGCGCTGGCCGCCCCGCAGATCGCCCGGCGTCTGGTGCGCTCGGACGGCCTGGCCCTGGGGCCGAGTGCCGCCGTCGGAGCGTTCCTGCTGCTGCTCGCCGACATCGCCGCCCAGCGCCTCAACCCGGATTCCCCCCTGCCCGTCGGCATCGTCACCGTATCCATCGGTGGCCTCTATTTCCTGTGGCTGCTGCTCCGGGAAGGAAGGAAACCATGACCCGGCTGCTCGTCACGGAGGCCGCCCTCGGTTACGCCGAGAAGGTGGTGTGTGACAACGTCTCCGTCGCCGTCCCCGACCGCGCCTTCACGGTGATCGTCGGACCCAACGCCTGTGGCAAGTCCACCCTGCTCAAGAGTCTGACCCGGCTGCTCACCCCAAGCTCCGGCAGCGTGGTGCTGGACGGCAACGCCCTGCACCGGCTGCCTACCCGGCAGGTCGCCAAGGAGATCGGGCTGCTGCCCCAGGGGCCGGTCGCCCCGGACGGCATCCGCGTGGTTGACCTGGTCTCCCGGGGCCGGTACCCGCACCAGGGTATGTTCCGACCCTGGTCCCCGGAGGACGAGACCGCCGTCGCCGACGCCCTGGATGCCGCCGGGGTACGGCACCTTTCGGGCCGGCTGGTCGACGAGCTCTCCGGGGGCCAACGACAGCGGGTGTGGCTGGCGGTCGCCCTGGCCCAACAGACCCCGATCCTGCTGCTGGACGAGCCGACGACCTACCTGGACCTGAACCACCAGATCGAGCTGCTGGAACTGTGCCGGCAGCTCAACCGGGAGGAGGGCACCACCCTGGTGGCCGTCCTGCACGACCTGAACCAGGCCGCCCGCTACGCCGACCACATCATCGCCATGCAGGCCGGCGCCGTGGTGGCCGCCGGCACCCCGGACGAGGTGATCACGGAATCCCTGCTCGCCGAGGTCTTCGGGCTCGACGCCCGGGTGATCACCGACCCGGAGTCGGCCAGCCCACTGGTGGTCCCGCGCTGGCGGCACTAGCCGGCACCACCCCGTCCCGGCATACTGGGCGTCATGAACCAGCTGTCGCAGGAGCGCGGCGCCCCGACCGTGACCGCCACCGGCGAGGCCGGCATCGAGGTGCGCACCGACCGCGCCGAACTCACCGTCACCGTCGCGGTGCACGACGCGGACCAGCAGGCGTGTCTGCGGCGGCGTCGTGAAGCAGTAGCCGTGGTCCGCACCGTGCTCGCGCGCGTCCCGCTGCTGGGACAGGAGGACGAGAAGGTGCACGAGTCCGTCTCCCATGACCGCGTCCATCAGGCCAGCTGGAGCGTGACGCTGGTGCTGCCCGACGCTGCGGATGAGGCCGCCCGGGAGCAGCTGGTGGAGGCGATCTCGCGGCTGAGCGGGGCCGGGGACTGCCAGCTCAGCGGGCCGGATTGGAGTCTCAGCCCGGCCGCCCGGCACGCCGCGCACTCCCGGGCGCTCGGGAAGGCAGGCACCGACGCCCGCGCGCAGGCCGAAGCCATGGTCACGGCCCTCGGCGGTCGGATCAGCGGGATCAGGTCCGTCACCGCAAACTCCCACGTTCCGCTCACCCTGGACGCCGGGCCGGCGCGCACGCGGATGACACTCGCCGCCGCCGAGGCTCCGCTGCCGGAACGGCAGCTGGAGATCAACGCCGAACCGGCCCTGGAGACGGTACGTGCCGCCGCCGAGGTGGTCTGTTTCGCCGAATTCCCGGGCTAAATCACAAAAAGCACAGCTTCCGGAGCCTGGTGCACAGCACATCGCGGGCCTGCCCGGCATCGAAGTCCGGGTCCTCGAGCAACCGCAGACTCAGCCCGTCGAGCACCAACCGCAGCTCCAGGGCCGCCGGGGCGACGTCCTCCGGCGGACAGGTGGCGGTGACGATCGCCTGGCACAGCTCATCCAGCTGCGCGGCGGCGGCGACACCGGCCCGTCGCAGCTTCTCCTGCCCCGGATGCGTGGTGTGCACCGACAACCGGGCGAGCAGGTCGGCCCGTGATTCCGCCGTGGTGGGCAACAGCTCCAGGAGCAGTTCCACCACCGTGTCCCGGGAGAGTTCGGGCCGGGCGCGGAGCGCGTCCCGGTGCCGGGTGATGCGCTCCTCCCCCTCGGTCAGCAGGGCGAGAAGCAGGTCCTCATGCGAGGGGAAGATATGGCGTAGGGAGCCGGTGGACATCCCGGCCTCCTCTGCCACGCGCCGGACGCTGGTGGCTGCTGCCCCCTCGCGGACGAGCAGACGGGCGGCGGCATCGAGAACTTGGCGGCGGCGCTCCTGGCTGGACCTTCTCGGCATGCCCCGAACTCTATTACAACCCTGCGGCCCGTGCCGGGTGTACACAGGAGCACCGCTGGACAGCGGTGCACTAGGATTTCCAGACGTGTCCGACTCCCCCTCACCAGCCGCTTCCCGACGCCGCGTCCCACGCCCCGGGCGTCGCAGCGGGGTGCCTGTGGGCGCAGTGCTGGCCGGATTACTGCTGAGCGGGTGCGCCGCCGCCGACGGCACGGCGGTGGACGGTGCCGGTGAGGAGGTCGTCGTCTCCACCCAGCCGATCGACGCGGTGACGGTGTCCGCTGACCCACCCAGCCCGGCCGCACTGAGCGGCGGGGCCGGCGCCGTGACCTTTTCCTGGACCGGGCTGCTGGCGGGCGAGCCGGTCACCCATGAGGAATGCGTGGGCATGGTCGCGCTGACCTCCCCCAAGGGCCACCTGGTCCACTTCGACCCGAGTCTGCGGGAATGCTCCGGACAGACCGTCCTGCCGTTGGATGCGACGACCACCGTGACCGGCGATTACCGGCTGAACGTGATGCTCAACGGCCTGAACACCACGATCTTCTACCCCGTGCTGCCCTAGCCGGAATCAGCCCCGTGGCAGGTCCCCGGGGGCCAGCTGCACCAGGCCCTGATCCTGCAGCTCGGAGAGGTACTCGGCGATCCCCTCCCCCGGCGCGTCCGGGGCGAGGTTGACCGTGAGCACACCGGGCACCGGGTTCCCGACCCGGCAGCCGAGCGACTCCAGCCGCGGGTGCAACTGACCGGTGAAGGGTTCCTCGACCAGTACCCGCAGCGTCCGGTTGCCGCCGCGGACGGCGACGCCGGTGAACTCGAGGACCTCATCCACCGGGTGGGCGTGGACGACGTCGCCCAACGCCAGGCCGGTGGCGGCGACGGGAATGCTCAGCACCAGGTAGTGGCCGCCGCCCAGATGCTGGACGGCGAGCTGCTCCGACTCCACGCCGGCGATCTCCAGCGGGACGCGGAGGACACTCCCCGGGTGGGAAGGGACAGGTGGGGTCATACGGTCCTTTCGGTGGTCCTGATGTGTTTTTGCCGGACGCCGGCGGGCGGGTCAGTAGTGGTAGCGGCATGCGGCGATGCGCACCCCAGCGCCGAGGCCCTGTGGACGAGTCGGCGCCCGACACGGGTGGCACTTACCTCTCCCCAATCCTGGGTTACTGCATCCGACACCCCGGCGGAACCACGCCCTGCGCCCTGCCTGCAGGAGGCAGGGCGCAGGGCGTGGAAACCATGCTTAGCGTGCGGCGCTGATGTCCAGGGTCTCACCGCCGTCAGCCACGTCGACGTTGACGGTGTCGCCGTCGCGGACGTCACCGGCCAACAGCTTCTTGGCCAGCTGGTCGCCGATCGCCTGCTGGATCAGACGGCGCAGCGGGCGGGCACCGTAGGCCGGGTCGTAGCCGCGTTCGCCGAGCCAGTGCCGGGCGGCGTCGCTGACGTGCAGCTGCAGGCGCCGTCCCGCCAGCCGGTCCGAGAGCTGGTCGACCTGGATGTCCACGATGTGGGTCAGCTGTTCCTCGGACAGGGCGTCGAAGATGACCACGTCATCCAGCCGGTTGATGAATTCCGGCTTGAAGGTGCGCTTGACCGCCTCCATCATCTGCCCGCGGTCACCGCCGGCCCCCAGGTTGGAGGTCAGGATGATCACGACGTTGCGGAAGTCCACCGTGCGGCCCTGGCCATCGGTCAGGCGGCCGTCATCGAGCACCTGCAGCAGGATGTCGAAGACGTCCGGGTGCGCCTTCTCCACCTCGTCGAAGAGCACGACGGTGTAGGGGCGGCGGCGCACCGCCTCGGTCAGCTGGCCCCCGGCGTCATAGCCGACGTATCCGGGAGGAGCACCGACCAGGCGGGAGACGGAGTGCTTCTCGCCGTACTCCGACATGTCGATGCGCACCATGGCACGTTCATCGTCGAAGAGGAAGTCGGCCAGGGTCTTGGCCAGCTCCGTCTTACCCACGCCGGTCGGGCCGAGGAAGAGGAAGGAACCGGTGGGACGGTTCGGGTCCGCGACTCCGGCCCGGGCGCGGCGCACCGCGTCCGAGACCGCCTGGACGGCGTCGGACTGCCCGACGACCCGGCGGCCGAGCACGGACTCCATGTTCAGCAGCTTCTCGGTCTCCCCTTCGAGCATCTTGCCGGCGGGGATACCGGTCCAGGCGGCGACGACCTCGGCGATGGTGTCCGGGGTGACCTCCTCGGAGAGCATGGCGTTGTTCTGCCCGTCCTGGACGTTCTCCTCGGCGGCCTCGACCTCCTTCTCCAGCTCCGGGATCCGGCCGTAGCGCAGTTCAGCCACGCGGCCGTAGTCGCCCTCACGCTCGGCGATCTCGGACTCCGAACGCAGCTTCTCCAGCTCCTCCTTGGCTTCGCGGACGCGGTCGATCGCACCCTTCTCATTGGTCCAGCGGGCCTTGAGCTCGCCGAGCTTCTCACGCTCGTCGGCCAACTCGGAGCGCAGCTTCTCCAGCCGCTCCTTCGAGGCCTCGTCTGACTCCTTGCCCAGGGCCACCTCCTCGATCTCGAGGCGGCGGACGATGCGCTCGCGCTCGTCGATCTCCTCCGGGGAGGAGTCGATCTCCATACGCAGGCGGGAGGCGGCCTCGTCGACCAGGTCGATGGCCTTGTCCGGCAGGAAGCGGGAGGTGATGTAGCGGTCCGAGAGTTCGGCTGCGGCGACCAGGGCGGAGTCCTGGATGCGGACACCGTGGTGGACCTCGTAGCGCTCCTTCAGCCCACGCAGGATGCCGACGGCGTCCTCGACGCTCGGCTCGCCCACGTAGACCTGCTGGAAGCGACGTTCCAGGGCCGCGTCCTTCTCGATGTGCTTGCGGTACTCGTTCAGGGTGGTGGCGCCGACCAGGCGCAGCTCGCCCCGGGCCAGCAGCGGCTTGATCATGTTGCCGGCGTCCATGGCGGATTCACCGGAGGCACCCGCGCCGACGATGGTGTGGAGCTCATCGATGAAGGTGACGATCTGCCCGTCGGAGTTCTTGATCTCGTCGAGCACGGCCTTGAGCCGCTCCTCGAACTCACCGCGGTACTTGGCACCGGCGACCAGGGCACCCAGATCCAGCGAGATCAGGGTCTTGCCCTTCAGCGACTCCGGCACGTCACCGGCGACGATGCGGCGGGCCAGTCCCTCGACGATGGCGGTCTTACCGACACCGGGCTCACCGATGAGTACCGGGTTGTTCTTCGTCCGTCGCGAGAGCACCTGCACAACACGGCGGATCTCGGGGTCCCGGCCGATGACCGGGTCAATCGCCCCCTCCCGGGCCAGCCTGGTCAGATCCGTGGAGTACTTCTCCAGTGCCTGGAACTGTCCCTCGGGGTCCTGGCTGGTGACCTTCTGGGACCCGCGCACGGAGGGGAAGGTGCCGGTGATGGCCTCGTAGGTGGCGCCGCGCCCCTTGAGCAGGTCGGCGGCGTCCGAGGAGCCGCGGGCGATGCCCGCCAGCAGCACCTCGGTGGAGACGTATTCATCACCGAGCTCGCCGGCCAGCTCCTGGGAGGCGGTCAGGGCGTTGAGTGCGTCCCGGTTGAAATTCGGGTTGGCCAGATTGGCGCCCTCTGCCTTCGGATAGCTGTTGACCAGATCCTGTGCCTCCTTGAGCACAGTCTGCGGATCAACGCCGGTGGCCTTGAGCACCGGGGCGGCGACGCCCTCGGCCTGGTCCAGGATGGCGGCCAGCAGGTGGGCCGGACGGATGTCCGGGTTCCCGTTGGCGGACGCTGCCTGCAGGGCGGACTGCAGCGCCTCCTGGGTCTTGGTGGTGGGGTTGAAGGAGCTCAATTGCGTGTCCTTTCCTCGGTCACAACTTGTGTTTTATCAGTCAGCTTTCTTGCTCTCACTGGATATAACGCACCAAGAGTTGAGTCTGTTCCACTCAACCCGAGATTTTCTGAATCTTTTTTGAGTGCAGTCGGCTCAACTTTGGCTCCACCGCCCATCTTAACCACCGCCGGGGACATTGGACAGGGACTGTTCCCCCTCGGAGCCCGGACCAGGGGGCCAGGGGGCCACAGAGACCGTGATCCTGGACGTGCCGTCCGGCACCAGCTCCGCCACCGCCGGAGGCAGCCGTTGACAGAAGGCAGCAGGAAGCTGGTCCTGCCAAGGGGCCTCTTCGCCCCGCGGCACCCGCCGTCCCAGGAGCCGAGTGCCGCATGATCATAGTTTTCTGTCCGGTTACACCACGCTGTACCCCTCCCCGCCACATGCCGTTTTGCCAACCGGAAAAATTCCTTGCCCCATTTCCGGGACACCAGGCATGCTGTCCCGGACCGCAGGAGATGCCTGCGCCCATCACCACTGGAGGACCCCCGTGCACGACTTCGACCGCGACTACTGGCAGCAACACTGGCAGTCCGCCACCCGCCAGACACAAAGCGGCCAGATCCCGCCCAACCCGTACCTCACGGCCGTCGCGAAGCAGCTGGCGCCCGGCACCGCGCTCGACGCGGGCTGCGGGGCCGGAACCGAGTCCCGCCTCCTGGCCGAGGAGGGGTGGCAGGTCACCGGTGCGGACATCTCCGCCGAGGCCCTGACGGTGGCCGCCTCCCTGGCGGCACAGGCCGGGCAAAACGGGGTCACGTGGCTGGAGGCGGACCTGAGCACATGGGAACCGGACGACCAGTTTGATCTGGTCACCAGCAGCTACGCCCACCCAGCCACCAGCCACGCCGAATTCTATGCGCGGCTGGCCAGCTGGGTCCGCGCCGGCGGCACGCTGCTGATCGTGGGGCACCTCCACCATCACGGACCCGAAGCGGAGATTCCCGAACAGGCACAGGTCAGCCTGGATGAGATGACCCGCGCCCTCGACGAACACTGGCGCATCGAGGTCGCGGCGCCGCACACGCGACAGGTCTCCACTCCCGCCGGAGTAAAGACGCTGCACGACGTCGTGCTGCAGGCGACCCGGCTGGAGTGAGCCGGAGGACAGTGCGCAGCTGCGCACAACGACCACACGCCCGCACCTGGAGGAGGTGCGGGCGCGTGGCGGGGACGGGATGTCTCGGAGCGACTATGTTTCCGCCGTCGACGGCTCAGCGGGCCGCTCATCGCCCCTGACATGGCCGCGGGCGGGCAACCATTTACCGAAGACCGCCACCCCGAGCACCACCAATGCGATGAGAAGGGAGATCCAGCCGAGTCCTGCGGTGAAGCCGGCGATCACCGCGATCGGGGCCACGATGGTCATGCCGATCTCGAAGGGGGCGAAGCCGATGTAGGCCACGCCGTACTCGTTGAGCGTGCCGGACTTGAGCTTCGGGTCCACGATCTTGAGCAGGGCGATGCCGGTGGCCACGGCCGCGGTCGCCCAGCCCCAGCCGAACACGCCGCGCTCGAGCCACTTCTCACCGAACCAGCGCGGGGCCACCCAGAACAGGAAGAACAGGCAGTAGACCACGCCGAGCACGAAGAGGATGACCAACGGCAGCAGGTAGTCCGCGATGGCGGCCGGCACGATGGAGGCGATGCCGAAGGCGATCAGATAGTCGGTGGCCGCCCCCGAGATCGTGTTCACGGTGTCCTTGTCCAGGTACTTCGGCTTCTTCAGTGCCTTGAGAATGCCCATGCCGATGATGCCGATGACAAATGACATCGCGAACAGCGGGATGGACACGGCCGGGAAGATGTCGCTGATGACGCCGTTCACCAGGTAGGCCAGGAGAACCGTCAGGGCGATGATGCCGACGTGCAGCGCCATCGGCTCGATCGCGGAGGGGTTGGTGGTGGCCCGGCCGATGCTGGGACGGTCCCTCTCCTCATCGATATAGCCGCTGCGCAGATCCCAGGGCAGCTTGGAGGGCATGGCCGAGGTCTTGCCCTTGCGCATGCCCCAGGAGGTGAAGATGATGCCGCCGACGATCGCGGCCAGCGTGCCGACGGTCGCCGACGTGAAACCCAGCGAGGACGCCGCAGCCGCGCCCGCCCCCTCCAGGGCGCCACCGACTGCGGCGGCGGTACCGAAGCCACCGACGAACCCGACCGGCAGCATCATGCCGAACCAGGATTCGGTGCCCCAGATCGGCTGGAAGACGAACACGCCCAGCAGGATGAACAGGGCCCACTGCCCCATGAACATGCCGGTGGAAAACGACCACATGTTCCGTGCCCCGGAACGCACGGAGCGGTCGAAGGTCATGGAATACGGCATGGACGCGAACACCACGGCGATCAGGATGGAGGTGTAGGTGCCAATGTGCTCGGAGAAGTTGATCAGCTGCAGCACCTCGGGGCCGAGCACCAGGCCGATCAGGCCGGCGGTGATCGACGAGGGGATCAGCAGGGTCTGGAAGAAGGGGACCTTCCGGCGCAGCACGTTGCCGACGACCATGAGGGCGGAAATCCACCCCACATCAATCAATAAACTGTACGGGGTGTATTCCATGACCTACCCACTTCCTCTCTTTAAGCACTATCCAAATGTCAGAACGTGAAGAGCTTAGTCGATAGCTCACATTTCACCGACTCCTGTAGTCTCCCGCACTCTCACCCTTCACACTAGCGGGGAACCGTGCTAGTTTTGTTGACATGACAACTATTTACCAGGCGATCATCATCGGGGCAGGCCAGGCGGGGCTGGCGGCCGCCCACGAGCTCGCCCGGCGCGGACTGGCCCCGGGCGCGGACTTCCTGCTCCTCGATGCCAACCCCGGCCCGGGCGGCGCCTGGCGGCACCGCTGGGACTCGCTGACCCTGGGCAGGGCCCACGGCATCGCCGACCTACCCGGGTTGAAGATGAAGCGGCCGGACCGCGGAGTGCCGGCCAGCCGGCTGGTGACCGACTACTACGGCGCCTACGAAGACACCTTCCAGCTCCAGACGGTCCGGCCGGTGCAGGTCAGCCGGGTGGAACCGGTTGGCGATGAGCTGGTGCGGACCACGTCCGCTGACGGCCGGTCCTGGCTGAGCCGGATGGTGCTCAACGCCACCGGCACCTGGACAAACCCGTATATCCCCTACCTCCCGGGCATCGAGACGTTCCGCGGAACCCAGCTGCACACCAGGGACTACGTCCGCGCCGGGGACTTCACCGGCAAGAAGACCCTGGTGGTCGGCGGCGGCCTGTCGGCGGTGCAGTTCCTCCTGGAGCTCGCGCCGGTGACGGAAACCGTCTGGGCGACCCGACGTCCGCCGAACTTCACCGCCCGGGAATTTGATGCCGGGTGGGGCCTGGCCGTGGAAAAGGCGGTGCGGGAACGCACCCACGCCGGGGAGACGCCCGCTTCCGTGGTGCGCACCACGGGCATCCCGCAGCTGCCGGAGTATCTCCGCGGCGTCGAGGAAGGCACCCTGGTCAGCCGCGGCATGATCGACCGGATCGACGCCGGGAAAGTTCGCTTCGGACCACCGCTTTCGGCACGGGCACAGGGACTGGGACCGTCCGCGGACGGAGAACTCGCCGTGCCGGAGAGTTGGGACCCCTTCCCCACCGGTCATGTCGAGGAGGTGGACGTGATCTTCTGGAACACCGGCTTCCGTGCCGCCCTACGCCACCTGGCGCCGATGAAGCTGCGCAGCCGGGGCGGCATCAAGATGCTCGACGAGGTCACCCCCGCCGCCGATCCCCGGGTGCTGCTGGTCGGATACGGCTCGACCGCCTCCACCGTGGGAGCCACCCGCGCGGGGCGGATGGCCGGCCGGGTGGCCTGGAAACGACTGCGGGAACGACGGGGAGCGTAGCGTTGGCGACGGCGGAAGGGCTGCCCCGGCACAGGATTGCGGGCAGCCCCGACCTCGGGCGTTAATGGGCCACACCGCCCCGCCGTTTTCACCCGCCCCAGAAGCCGGACCCGCCACCGGGCGAGCCACCCACCCTCGACACTTGTTGACACATCAACTACAATTGCGACCATGAAATCCTTCGGCTTCCTGTCATTCGGCCACTACGCCATCGGCAACCAACCCGGCCCCAATGCCCGCGACACCCTCCACCAGGCCATCGACCTGGCGGTGGCAGCGGATGAGATCGGCGTGAACGGCGCCTACTTCCGCGTCCACCACTTCGCCCCGCAGAACGGCTCCCCGATGCCGCTGCTCGGAGCCATCGCCGGCAAGACCAGGCACATCGAGGTGGGCACCGGCGTCATCGACATGCGCTACGAGAACCCCCTCTACCTCGCGGAGGAGGCCGCCGCACTGGACCTGATCGCGGACGGCCGGGTGGCCCTCGGCGTGTCCCGGGGATCACCCGAGCCGGCGGAGAAGGGCTGGGAGTCCTTCGGCTACCAGGCCGCCGAAGAAAACGGTTCCGACATGGCACGCAACAAGTGGGAGACCTTCCTGGCCGCCATCGACGGGTACGGCGTCGCCAAGGCGGCACCCGCCGGCCAGCAGTACCCGCAGATGTACCGCCCCGGCACCCCGCTGCCGATCTTCCCGCACTCCGAGGGACTGCGCCGCCACGTCTGGTGGGGCGCCGGCTCCCACGGCACCGCCGAGCAGGCCGCCCGCGACGGCGTGAACCTGATGAGCTCCACCCTGGTCTCCGAGGCGGACGGCTCCTCTCTCGGTGAGATCCAGTACGAACAGATCCGGCGCTACCGTGCCGCGTGGCAGGCGGCCGGCCACGACTGGTCCCCGCGGGTGTCGGTCTCCCGTTCCGTCTTCCCGATCGTCAGCGACCGCGACCGCCAGCTCTTCGGCCTGCAGGCCAGCTCCACGGATCAGGTTGGCTCGCTGGGCGAGGGCACGCCGGTGACCTTCGGCCGCACCTATGCCGCCGAGCCCGATCAGCTGATCGAGCAGCTCAAAGCGGATCCGGCGGTCATGGCCGCGGATTCGCTGATGCTGACGGTCCCCAACCAGATGGGCGTGGACGTCAATGTCTCGATCCTGCAGAACTTCGCCGAACACGTCGCCCCGGCACTTGGCTGGGAGTCCGCTGACAAGGGCCTGACCACCGGCTACCCGATCAACTAGCCGCTTGCGGGAGGGGCGTGGGCGTAGGGCACAATGGGAGCCGTGATGCTTCCCGAGACTCTCTCCGCCGTGGCCGAGCAACTCCGCGCGCACCAGGAGCGGTTCCGGGACATAACCCACGACCGCTTCTTCGCCAGCATCCTGGAGGCGCGCTCGATCTTCCCGCTGGCCCGGGACCGCACGCACCTCCAGCTGGTGCCGGCGCTGGCCGACGTCCTCGACCGCACCCCGCTTACCGGTGAGGTCCCGGACCACATGCTCCGGCACGTCGCGGTCCACGGCGTACGTCACCGCCGCCACGCCTTTCCACCGGAGGCCTACGAGCCCTTCGCGGACGCGCTGGGGGTGGCGCTCCACGACGTCGTGACGGGCATCCACCCCGCCACCGTGGACGCCGCCGAGCGCGCCCTGCGCCAGGTGTGCGCGAGGATGGCCGATGCCGCACGGCAGGAGGACCTGGCCGGTACCCCGCCCGCCTGGCTGGCGAACGTGGTGCAGGTGGAACGGCGCAGCCGGCGCATCAGTGTGGTGCGGCTGGAGACCGGCATGCCCGTGAACTACCTGGCCGGCCAGACCCTGCCGGTCACGGCCCGGTACCTGCCGGGGGTGTGGCGGATGCTCTCCCCGGCGCTGCCGTCGAATGACTACGGCCAGCTGGAGTTCCATGTCCAGGCGATCGAGCGCGGCACCGCCTCCCAACTGCTGACCACCCCGCGGGTCGGCGACCATTGGACCCTGGGGGCTCCGGCGGGCACGCTGACCCCGTCCGGGCAGCACCCCCTGTTGCTGATCGCCCACCGCATGGGCATCGCCCCGCTGCGTGCGATCGTCTTCGATCTGCTGCAGCGGGCCGAACCCGCCCCCGAGGTGCACCTGGTCATCAGCGCCGAATACCCCGGCGAGCTGCATGACCTGACGGCCCTGCACAATGTCTCCCGAGCCGTGGACTGGTTGAGCCTCACCGTCGTCGCCGAGCACCAGAAGGATCCGTGGTGGGTCGGTGCCACCGAAACCTCCCGGGTGCCTGAGGACCTCACCCTGCACGTCACGCAGGATCTGGGGGCGCTGGTGCTGGAGCTCGGCGAGTGGCGGGACCATGAGGTGCTGGTCGCCGGTCCCGCCCGTGGGGTGCACGAGACGGTGTGGAGCCTGTTCCGGGGTGGCGTCCCCGCCCACCGGGTCAACTATGAGGCCTGGCTCGAGATGTCCTGAGCCGGGTCAGGCGTGCAGCACCGGCAGCGTCTTGCGGACCTTGCCCACCAGCTCCGCGTCGACGTCGACGAGTAACGTCTCCTCCCCGTAGCCGGCCTCCGCCACGCGCCTGCCGGTGGGATCCACCACGCAGGAGTGCCCGATCCCGGTCGGGCCGGAGGGCTCACCGGCCTGTGCCGCACCACCGGGGCGGGCCTGCCCGGCAGCGACGACCCAGCTGGTGGAGTCGAGGGCCCGGGCGGCGGTCAGGGTGCGCCACTGCGGGAGCTTGTCCGGCCCGTCCGCCCAGGAGGTGGGCACCACGATGACCTCCGCCCCCTCCCTGGCCAACGCCTTGAACATCTCCGGGAAGCGCACGTCATAGCAGACGGCCACTCCGACGCTGACGCCCTCGACCTCCACCCGCAACAGTTCCTCTCCCGGGCGCACGGTGTCTGACTCCGCATAATTGAACGCGTCATAGGTGTGGATCTTGCGGTAGCCGGTGTGGTGGCCGCCTCCGGTGACCAGTGCGGTGTTGTAGACCCGGTTGATGGTCTTGTCCCCGCGCTCCACGGTGTCGGCGGGTGTGAACATGCCCGCGACGATCACCACGTCCAGCTCCGCCGCCAGGTCCCGCACCCCGGTGGCGAACTCCCCGTCCAGCTCCTGGGCGTGGGTGTCCAACCGGCCGGTGGCGAAAGCCTGACTCATGGCCTCCGGGAAGACGATCAGCTTCGCCCCCCGTTCGGCGGCACGGCGGGCGGTGTCCCGGACGCGGTCCAAATTCTCCACGATATCCGCTCCGGACTGGATCTGTACGACTGCAATGCGCATGACCCCAGGGTATGTGGACAACCGGTGGTTATCCACAGCTTCCGGGATCAGGTGGTTGGCAGGAGACACGTGGTCCGCTGTGCTGGGCGCATGACAAGCACCCACCTGTCCCTGACCACCGATCTTCCCGGGGCGCTCCGTCGTCTCCACCAGCCACCGGCACTCCCCCGGCCGACGATCACCCTGCGCCCCTGCCGCACCGCCACCGCGCTTGTCGACGCCGCGGCCGCCTGGCAGCGCCGCTGCGCCGACGCCGCCACGGCGATCACCACCCAGCTGCAGCAGCTCGAACACTTCGCCGTCTCGCTCGTGGACGAGGATCGACGCACCGCCACCGCTCTCGGCGGCTGGCGATGACAGCCCCGTCGGCCCACCTGCCGCCCCTGCGCGCCACTGATTCCGCCACCACCGCGGAATTGCTGGCTCAACTGTCCCGGCGCCTGGCCGAGCAGGTGGGCCACCACGAACAGGACTGGCGACTGGTGGCGCAGGACACCGCGGGTGAGGCCTTCAGCGCGGGGTTTTCCCGGTTACCGGTGCTGGCCGCTCCGCTGCCGGTGGCTGCCGGAGAGATACTGCAGGCCAGTCACGTGCTCCAGCAGGCTGCCGAGCTGCTCGGCCCCTGGGAGGAGCTGGCTCACCGGGTACTGCCGCTGCTGGAGGCGGCCGGTGAGTACTCTCCGATGGCCACCCTGATCCTGCGGCAGGTCCAGGCCGCCGGCGAGCTGATTGACTTCATGTGCGCCCGCGAGATCGACACCCTGTGCACTGACCTGACCCCGGAGCCGGTCCAGTCACTGGCGGATTTCAGGGACCTTCCGGCGGCGGCCATCCACGAGCACCAGATGACCCAGGCCCCGCCGGAAATCAGGGAGCTGGCTGCGGCACATCCGGATCTGCGACTGCTGGAGACCGGGGACGGCACCCTGGTGGCCGCCCTCGGTGACATCGACTCGGCGGATTCGGTGACCACGATCGCCGCCGGCGTGGGCTCCTCCGATCCCGCCGGGTGGTCCACGCAGGTGGCACGCGCCCGCGCGGTGGCCGGTGCCACCGGTGGCGCGAGCGTCCTCTGGCTCGGTTACCGCGCCCCTGACAGTGTCACGCACGGCATCACCGGCGCACCCGCCCGGCAGGCGGGCGTCCAGCTGCAGCAGTTCCAGCGGGCGCTGGCGGATCGCCGGCCCGGACAGCACCGCACCGTGATCGGTTACTCCTACGGTTCAGTGGTGCTGGGGGCGGCAGCTGATGCGTCCGGCCCCGGCCTGGCGGCGGATACCGCCATCCTGCTCGGCAGCCCGGGTGCTGGCGTGCACCGGGCGGAACAACTGAATCTGCAGGCCGGCCCGGCTGCGGAAGGAGACGTTTCCCGGGTGATCGCGGTGACCGGAACCCGGGATGTCGTGGGACTCACGGCCACCGCCCTCGGCGGAGTACACGGGGTGGACCCGACCACTCCCGGCTTCGGGGCCGAGGTGTGGCCTTCCGGCGCGGACCACTCCGGGTACTGGGATGACCCCCAGTTCCTGGCGCAGCTGGGTGGACTCTCTCCTCCTACGTGGAATCAGAACAGGCCCGAGGGGGACTCACTGTAGGAGACGAGCATGTTCTTGGTCTGCTGGTAGTGGTCCATCATCATCAGGTGGTTCTCACGGCCGATGCCGGACTCCTTGTAGCCGCCGAAGGCCGCGTGCGCCGGGTAGACGTGGTAGTGGTTCACCCAGACACGGCCGGCCTGGATGGCACGGCCGGCACGGTAGACGGTGTTGTTCTGGCGCGACCAGACACCGGCCCCCAGGCCGTAGTTGGTGTCGTTGGCGATCTGGATGGCCTCGTCGAAGTCCTTGAAGGTGGCCACCGAGAGGACTGGGCCGAAGATCTCCTCCTGGAAGATGCGCATGGAGTTGTCGCCGCGGAAGACGGTGGGCTCGATGTAGTAGCCGTTCTCCAGGCCGTCGATCTTGTTGACGTTGCCGCCGGTCAGCGTCTGCGCCCCCTCCTCCGGACCGAGCTTGAGATAGGAGGTGATCTTGTCCATCTGCTCCTGGGAGGCCTGGGCGCCCATCATCGTCTCGGTGTCCAACGGGTTGCCGATCTTGATCTGCTGCACCCGCTTGATGGCCAGGTCCAGGAACTCATCCGCGATGTCCTCGTGCACCAGGGCACGGGACGGGCAGGTGCAGACCTCGCCCTGGTTGAGGGCGAACATCGAGAATCCCTCGACGGCCTTCTCCAGGAAGGAGTCGTTCTCGTCCATGATGTCCTTGAAGAAGATGGACGGGGACTTGCCGCCCAGCTCCAGGGTGACGGGGATGATCTTGTCCGAGGCGGCCTTGTTGATCAGCTTGCCCACCTCGGTGGAACCGGTGAAGGCGATCTTGGCGATGCGGTTGGAGCCAGACAGGGCGGCCCCGGCCTCACTACCCAGGCCGTTGACGATGTTGAGCACGCCGTCCGGCAGCAGGTCACCGATGATGTTGACCAGGTACAGCAGGGAGGCCGGGGTCTGCTCGGCGGGCTTGAGCACGATGGCGTTGCCGGTGGCCAGCGCCGGGGCGATCTTCCAGGTGGCCATCAGGATGGGGAAGTTCCAGGGGATGATCTGGCCGACGACACCGAGCGGCTCCTGGAAGTGGTAGGCCACGGTGTCGTGGTCGATCTCGGAGGTGCGGCCCTCCTGGGCCCGGATGGCGCCCGCGAAGTAACGGAAGTGGTCGATGGCCAGTGGGATGTCGGCGGCCAGCGTCTCCCGGACGGCCTTGCCGTTCTCCCAGGACTCGGCGACGGCGATCTCCTCGAGGTGCTCCTCCATGCGGTCCGCGATGCGGTGGAGGATCAGCGCCCGCTCGGCGACCGGGGTCTTGCCCCACGCATCTGCCGCAGCGTGGGCGGCGTCCAGCGCCAGTTCGATGTCCCCGGCGGTGCCGCGGGCCACCTCGCAGAAGACTTCGCCGGTGATCGGGGTGACGTTTTCCAGGTACTGCCCCTCCACCGGCGGAACCCACTTGCCGCCGATGTAGTTCTCATAGCGCTTCTCGTAGTTGACGATGGAGCCTTCGGTGCCCGGGTTTGCGTACACGGTCATGGCGGTGCCTTCCTCTGCAAGTCAGAACCCTCCGGCCCAACGCCGGAGTTTTGTTATCCACCTCATTTCTAACCGTTGCAAAGATGTGACGCAAGCAACTTTTGCAAGTTTAATGTGACATGACCCCTTCACAACATTCACAAAACTGGGAGACGGGCCATTCCCCCAGTTCACGGGGTCAACAGCTGACCCCCACCACCCGACTCCGGGACGGGTGATGGGGGTCTGGAAGATCGGCGTGTCGCCGCGGTGGCACCGGTTACTGTCGCGAGCGGGTCCGACGCGGGCGACGCGGTTCCCACATGACCACCGCCGTGGACCGGGGAACGTGGACGATTTCGCCACGGGTGCGGCCACCGACGCGCTCCACGTGGCCGCGCAGCTCGGCGTTATCCGCCCGCAGCTGCTCGTTTTCCTGCCGCAGGCGCTCATTGGCCTCGCTGAGCTCGATGATGGACTTGATGCCGGCGAGGTTGACGCCCTCGTCCTGGCTCAGCCGCTGGATCTTGCGCAGCATCGCGACGTCACGCCGTGAGTAACGGCGACCGCCACCGGAGGTCCGCATGGGGGTCACCAGTCCCATGCGGTCGTAGGTGCGCAGGGTCTGGGCGTGCATGCCGGACAGTTCGGCCGCCACCGAGATGACGAAGACTTCACCGATTTCGGCGTCGGCGGTGACTGCCGTTGGTTCTGGTTGCTGCTTGTCTACTCTGTTCGCCATGATTTCTCCTCACCTCCTTCCCGGGGTGCCGGGCGGTGGCCCGGACTACTTCCGCTTCGACCCGGCCCAGTCCGCCCGGGGATCGAAACCGGAATCACGCTCGGCCTGCGCATAGGTACGCAGGGCACTGGTGGCGGCGGCATCAAGGTTCTTGGGCACGGTGACCTGCACTGTCACCAGTAGATCACCGGCTTCCCCACCGCGCTTCGGCACGCCGCGGCCGCGCACCCGCAGGGTCCGGCCGTCCGGAGTGCCGGCGGGCACCTTCACTCGCACCGGGGCGTCGAGAGTGGGCACGGTGATGGTGTCGCCGAGGGCGAGCTCGGCGAAGGACACCGGGACGGTGACCTCCAGGTCATCACCGGAGCGGTTGAAGACCCGGTCCGGGCGCACGTGAACGGTGACGAACAGGTCACCGGCGGGTTTGCCGTTGGGACCGGCCTCCCCCTGCCCCGCCAGGCGCACCTTCTGCCCGTCGATGACGCCGGAGGGAATGCGCACGGTGATTGAGCGGGTGCGGTTGACCGTGCCGGTACCCGAGCAGTGCGGGCAGGGATCCGTGATCACCTGGCCGGTACCGCCACACCGGGAACACGGCGCCGAGAACCCGAAGGCGCCGCGGTTTTCCGAGGTGAACCCGGTGCCGCTGCACTCACCACAGGTGGAGGGATTACCCGACCTGGAACCGGAACCGTGACAGTTGTTGCACGGCGCCTCCCCGGTCAGCTGGATCGGGATCGTCGTCCCCTTCGCCGCTTCGGCGAAATCAAGGGTGATCTCCGTTTCGACGTCCGCACCCCGCGTCGGCCGAGCTGCTCCGCGAGCACCACCGCCACGGTTGAAAAGGCCACCGAAGATATCGCCCAGACCGCCGTCCTCAGAAAATCCTCCACCGGATCGGTCTCCGAAGAGGTCGGAGACGTCGAAGTCCGATTGCGTCTGACGAAACCCACCGGGGAAGCCGGGACCTCCCGACCGACCGAAGCCACCGAACCCGCCGGAGCCCACGGCCGCCTTGAACTGGTCGTACTCCTTGCGCTCCTTCTCGTCGCCGAGCACGTCATAGGCCTCGGCCGCCTTTTTGAAGCGATCCTCGGCGGCGGTGTCCCCGGGCTTGGCGTCGGGGTGGTTCTCACGGGCGATCTTGCGGTACGCCTTCTTGATCTCGTCCTGGCTGGCTTTGGAGGACACCCCGAGGTCGCCGTAATAGTCTTTTGACACCCAGTCGTTCTGAGCCATCAGCAGCTCTCCTTCGATTCAAGCGAAAATTCTTTTCAATCTCTGTCGGCGGCAACCACGGAGCACCGGCCCCACTCCGGATATCTGCCCCGGTGAGGGCGTCGACCGCAATCATCCTGAAACTCATTGTTGAGTCTATAACACTGAACTTTGTGTGACGTTGTCTCCGGTTCCCTGCCTCTTCCGACCGCGTCCGCCCCAGCTTCCCCACGGGCCGTGTCTGAACATCTGGTTCGATGGGACAAATCCTGGTGGCCACCACTCCTTCCCCGCTGGCCCGCCCGGCGCCGGATGCTTCCCCACCTCCGGCACCGGGTCCACCACGTGGGACAGAGACTTAAAAACCCGCACGCTCCTGCGTTGCCGAGGAGGTGCGGGTTCTTAAGCGTTGCTGTCCCTTAACCAGGATGCGCGGAGCGCGGGATCCTAGTTCTCAACGGGATCCGCGATGATGACCATCGCGGTGCGGATCATCCGGTCGCCCACGCGGTACCCCTTGCGGAGGACCGTGCCGATGACCTTCTCATCGCCGGAGGACAGATCCTGAACCGCCTCATGCGCTTCCGGATCAAAAGCCTCCCCCTCAACACCGAAGGGCTCCAACTTCTGCTCCTGGAGCGAGCTACGGAACTTGTTGGCGAAGGACTTCAGCGGGCCGTCCGCCTCCAGGTCGCCGTGCTGCTCCGCGAGGTCCAGGTCATCGAGTACCGGCAGGAGCTTGGTGACGACCGACGCCTTGGCGCTGTCGGCGATGCCCTGGCGCTCCCGCTCGGTACGGCGGCGGTAGTTGGCGTACTCCGCGCTGACCCGCTGCAGATCCTCGGTACGCTCTGCCAACTGTGCCTCCAGGTCGTTGCCGCCGGCTTCGCCGGTTTCACCGGCAGCAGGCTCGTCGCCGAGCTCGGCGTCGATGTCCGAGAGCGCTGCCTCGACGTCGTCGTCGTTGAGGTCGGCCTCGCGGACCGGATCGAACTCATTCTCCTCGACGTCCACGACCGGATCCGGACCGGTGGTCAGGAGATCGTCGTCTTCGTCCGCACCCTGGGCGTCGGCCGCCTCTGCAGCGGCCTGTTCTACGCGGTCCGGGTCAGCCGACTGCACCTCCGGGTCGGTGTTCTCCGGCGCGCCCGGGTCATCGGACATTCCGTGGGGCTGGGTCACTTGTCGTCACCCTCCTTCTTCTCGTCGGCGTTCTCGTCGTCGACAACCTCGGCGTCAACGACGTCGTCGTCGGCGTTCGGGGCGTCCGCCTGGGTGGCACCGGAGTTGGCGTCGGCCTCGTAGATGGCCTTGCCCATCTCCTGGGACTCGGTGGACAGCTTCTCCACGGCGGCCTTGATGGCCTCCAGGTCATCGCCCTTGAGCGCCTCGTCGACCTCCTTGGCGGCATCCTCGACCTTGGTCTTGATGTCCTCGGAGACCTTGTCGGAGTTGTCCTCGACGAACTTGCGGGTCTGGTAGGCCATGGACTCGGCGTTGTTACGGGTCTCCTGCTCCTCGCGACGCTGCTTGTCCTCCTCGGCGTGCGCCTCGGCGTCCTTGACCATCCGGTCGATCTCCTCCTGGGACAGGCCGGAGCCCTCCTGGATCTTGATCGTGTTCTCCTTGCCGGTGCCCTTGTCCTTGGCGGTCACGTGGACGATGCCGTTGGCGTCGATGTCGAAGGTGACCTCGACTTGCGGGACACCACGCGGTGCCGGAGCGATGCCACCGAGCTCGAAGGAGCCGAGCAGCTTGTTGGCCGAAGCCATCTCACGCTCACCCTGGAAGACCTGGATCTGCACCGACGGCTGGTTGTCCTCGGCCGTGGTGAAGGTCTCGGAGCGCTTGGTCGGGATGGTGGTGTTGCGCTCGATGAGCTTGGTCATCACGCCGCCCTTGGTCTCAATACCCAGGGACAGCGGGGTGACGTCGAGCAGCAGCACGTCCTTGACCTCGCCACGCAGCACGCCGGCCTGCAGGGCGGCGCCGACTGCGACGACCTCGTCCGGGTTGACACCCTTGTTGGGCTCGCGGCCACCGGTCAGCTCCTTGACCAGGTCACCGACAGCCGGCATACGGGTGGAGCCGCCGACGAGCACGACGTGGTCGATCTCGGAGATCGACATGTCCGCGTCCTTGACCACCTGGTTGAAGGGCTGCTTGGTGCGGTCCAGCAGGTCCTGGGTGATCTTCTGGAACTCGGTCCGGGACAGGGTCTCGTCCAGGAACAGCGGGTTCTTGTCGGAGTCCACCGTGATGTACGGCAGGTTGATGGTGGCCGACTGGGAACTGGACAGCTCGATCTTGGCCTTCTCTGCGGCCTCGCGCAGACGCTGCAGAGCCATCTTGTCCTTGGTCAGGTCAATGCCGTTGGCGGCCTTGAACTTGTCGACCAGCCAGTCGACGATGCGCTGATCCCAGTCATCGCCGCCGAGGGCGTTGTCACCGGCGGTGGCACGGACCTCGACCACGCCGTCACCGATCTCCAGCAGGGACACATCGAAGGTGCCGCCGCCGAGGTCGAAGACCAGAATGGTCTGCTCCTGCTCACCCTTCTCCAGGCCGTAGGCCAGAGCAGCAGCGGTGGGCTCGTTAACGATGCGGAGCACGTTCAGGCCCGCGATCTGGCCGGCTTCCTTGGTGGCCTGGCGCTGGGCGTCCTCGAAGTAGGCCGGGACGGTGATGACGGCGTCGGTGACGTCATCGCCCAGGTAAGCCTCAGCGTCGCGCTTCAGCTTCATCAGGGTACGCGCGGAGATCTCCTGCGCGGTGTACTTCTTGTCATCGATATCGACGTTCCAGTCAGTGCCGATGTGGCGCTTGACGGAGCGGATGGTGCGGTCGACGTTGGTCACGGCCTGGTTCTTGGCGGACTGGCCGACCAGGACTTCGCCGTTCTTGGCGAAGGCGACCACGGACGGAGTGGTGCGGGAACCCTCAGAGTTTGCAATGACGGTGGCCTCGCCACCCTCCAGCACGGAAACCACGGAGTTGGTGGTACCGAGGTCAATTCCTACTGCACGTCCCATTATCTATCTTCCTCCTGTTGTTGTTGCTGAATCCTCAAGTTGACTGCGACCAGCTCAACTTCTGGAATCCAGACTAACAGATATCCTTGAGCCGTTCTCGCTCAACCTTACATACGTGACAACGGACAGTCACTCAAAGTTGTTCCCGAGGGACTCAACTTATTAAGTTTCTGCAGGTTAAGAGGAAGAAAATTTTTCCTGGAGCGCGGCGGCAACCGGCTTTCAAGATTGATAGAAAGGCACTCAACTTTCGGTTCCCACGGTAGCGACCCTGTCCTTTTTGGCCCTACCGCCCAGGGTACTGCTAACTAACGTTGGGGGGCCGGGGGTTCCGGGTTCTGGCGCGCCCATGGCAATTGGCCGCACCAGTTCAGTCTGACACCCCTGTCACGGTCCATGTCGCAGTTTCGGTGGGCGGTGGAGTGCCCCCGAGCAGCCAGTTATTGTCATTCATCCAGGCCCGGACGCAGAGCACCACGGTCTCCCCCGGTTCGCCGCTCTTCTCCGGCGCGGGAAGCGCGAAGCCCTCGCTGACTTGGCCGCGCAACGTAATCTCTGACGTCAGAGACTCTGCTCCGGTTACACCGGCAGCGTCACAGGTAGGGACGTCGCGATAAATCTCACCACGCAGGGAGTCCCCGAAAGCACTGTCACCCAACCTAGTTTCGGTGATATTCGCGGTGGCCCCGGTATTCGATCCCGCAGCCACCCGCACGTGCATGGGTGCATAAATGGCATTCTCCTCCCCGACCTGCAGCGCCATCTGGTCCGGCGAGAAAGTCAGCTCGGTCACTGCCTCGGAGTCATTCCACGTGGTGCCATCCACTGAGCCCTCCAGCTCTAGCACCGCATCGACGGTCACGGAGAACTCTGTCGCCGCGTACTGGCTGGTGCTACGTTGCGCCTCGGTGACACTTATCGACGCCGTGAGTACCGCCGCTACGGCAAGGCCCGCTACCGCTGTGCCGGTGGCGAGGATGCGACGTCTATTCATCGGCAGCCTCCTCACCGGTTTCCTCCGGGGCAGCCGGCATCTGACTGGTGGTTGACTGCTCAGTGGCCGGTTCAGAGGTTTGCTCAGCCGTCGGTTCCGAAGGTTGCCCAGTAGTAGTGGTTGGTGTTGCTGAAATTGTTAGATCGGGAGTTGGGTACTGGACGCCCGGAAGATTGGGGCGGGCTTGGACGATGGCACCGTCCGCAAGTTCGATCTCGAGCACCGGGACCTCCCCGCCCGCAGCCTCGGCACTGTAGAGCCACCAGCGAGCCGTGGCGGTCTCACCTTGTACTGCACCGGTTTCCCGGGTGGCAGTGAGCACATCGGCGATGACCTCCCGGTCAAGCAGATCCAGCTCACGCGTGGAGAGCAGGTGGTAGTCAACGTCATTGGCTGTGGTCAGCGAGCTTTCATCGGTGAATCCTGATTGCTGCGGGGTGCCGGGGGCCGTAGTGGGCTGATCGTCGTTTGGAGCAGGGGTTGGAGACGATTCTGGATCACTTGTCTCAGTATTCTCCGGATCAGCGAGGCCGAAAGCTTGTGGGGAGGCAAGAGATTGCGCTTGCTCCCCTTCGGGGCTGCTAGATCCCGTGCCGTCGCTCATGAGCATGCCACATTCGGAGCGGGCCGTGAACGACTCCTCATCTTCCACACTCCCAGCCTTGATAGTGCGATAGGTAATTTCAACCTCGGAATGAGCCCTCAAATTCACTGGATCCCAATCGAAGTCGGCTTCCGCTTCCACCTCGACTCGCAAAGTTCCCCCTAACCCTGAAATCGCAGCAGTTTCTGCGGCGAGAGCAAGCGGCTGATCATCTTCCAATTTCTGAAGGTCCAAGGGGAGGTCAGGATTTTCTCCTAGAAGCGCATTCCCTCCATATCGTATTGTGCCCGAAGGGCGGTCGAACTTCCCAGTAGGATTAGAATTTTCATCCAGATAGCACCTTGCGCTAGTCGCAATTGGGGCGTCAACGCTTCCTTCGACCCACGTCAGCCCCAGGAGTCCAAGCAATTCATATTCGGAGCGAACCGGATCCATCCCCCCTCTATCGGTCGCAGCGCTAGAAACTTCTCCAGATCCCCGGCAACTTTCCCCTAAACCCGCAAACACACATCCATGGCCACTTGGCAGTAAGCCCTCTGCATCGGTACTATAAACAGTTTCTTCAGATCCGTTGATGCTTATCGAAGCGTACTGGCTGACTAGTTCACGAGGCTTCTCCCCCGCCTGGAACTCAGCCCTGAAACCAAGTGAGTCGGAAACGGACTTGGCCTGCGTCTGGCCCCCATCCTCCTGCGCCTGAACCCCCACCCCGAAAATAATCAGGCCAAGCAGCGTCAGCACCGTCGCAATCGCAACAAAAGCGGGGATAAGATTCTTTCGCTGCGCCATCTACACCGCCTCCTCCGTAACCCGGAACTGCCAGCCCACACGCCCGGTAGAATGCTCCCCCGCCGGGAGTTCCGAAATATCATTCAACGTGGCAGTGATACAGACTGCCTGCGCCGACCCGGGTTCCCCATCCACACCAGCAGGAAGATTAAAAGCATCTGGAGCGTCCGCCAGCTCTTCAAGAAGTCCCTCTTGGAGCACCTCACCGGGGGAATCGCAAGAACCCTTCGCGACGGCTACGTCGATCAGTCCGTTGAGCTCTTCGTTTTCCACTGTCGGAGCGAGCACGCTGACGGTTCCCGTACTTTCGGAAGCCATCCGCAGCCAATACCCCGTAGAAACAGGTTCGCCCTCGGCGAGCTCGCCGGCAGGCAATACAAATTGCAGGGCAGCTGCATCGTCTGCGCTGTCATGAGATTCAAATGGACCGCTTGCGGATGTCGCGCCTTCCACCTGGAAGCCGGGAGACCAAAAGGTCGCGCTCAGGAACTCGGAGTCCGACCAGAAAGCCAGAGTCGCCACAGACCCGAAACCGAGTACGGCAGCAGCAGCAATGACCGCACGGACTCGCCGTGAAGTTCGGGGGACAGCTTGCATCACGCCTCCTTCAACGACCATCCTTCCAGCTAATGGCTTAAGGGGCAGGCAATTTGCCTGCCCCTTAAGTCATTTCCTAGACCGGAACCTCGACTAAGCCGCTTCCTCCGGCAGCTCCGCGGTGAACTCCCAAGTCACATCCATCTCCTGGGCCGCATCCGGATTCGTAACTCCAGTGTAGTTGACCGTAATGCAGAGCTCCTGAACATTCTGATCCACCAGAGGGAAGCTGCCCGTCCCTTCAGCCAGTACAGTCAGGTCGGTGGTGTCGAGATTGTCAGTACAGGCAGCAGGGGCCACATTCTCGTAGACGGTGGTGGTGAACTCCCCAGAGATGTTGTTGGACACGGTTCCGCGGGTGTAGGTGACTGTAGTATCTGCACCGTCGGCGATGTTCTTGACCTGGTAGGGGAACGCCGAAACCTGGCCAGGCACCATGTTCACTCGCTCCCC
This sequence comes from Corynebacterium halotolerans, assembly GCF_050107895.1. GTDB lineage: Bacteria > Actinomycetota > Actinomycetes > Mycobacteriales > Mycobacteriaceae > Corynebacterium > Corynebacterium halotolerans_B. Next base: position 251,504 of record NZ_JBNILW010000002.1, read on the forward strand.
TTCGCCCTCCACGGGAGTGAGCGTCAGGGGCGCCCCCTCCTCGGCATGTTCACCGAAAACGCCGTCGCCCGCTGCGGCTTGGATACCGAAAGCCTCGGTACCGAACAGACCCTGCGCAAACTCGTTGTCACTCCAAGCAGCGAGGGTGACGGCAGCGCCGATGCCGAGGACTGCGCCGCCGGCGGCGAGGGCGCGGATCTTACGGGACTTCTGGGACATGATGCACTCCAAAGGGCTCAAAAAGGAAAGGAAGGAAGAACCTCGAGTCGAATGCCACCTTAGAAAACCCTTATAGTTGGCACCTCAACTCACAACGATCATATTAACCGTCCACTTACTTTCACACAAGGGTAATTTTCGAGATAGACCAGTTGTCCCGTGTTATTCCGAGCACATGGTCAGACCATTGTGCTGGCTATCCCCAGACGCTAGGAACCCTCCCGGCCCCGCGGCCAAAACGCCCAGGTCACCACCAACGCCGCCAGCATGGTGACGATCGCCAGGGTTTTCGGGTCAGCCAGGCGCGCGAAGGTATGCCCCCACTCCGGCTGAGACCAGAACAGCAGCTGCACCTCAGAAACGCGGTAATCCACTGGATCCGGTTGCGGGTTGGCATCGCCCTTCATCTCGATGATGCGATCCTCAGGTCCGCCCGCCGGGTCTGGCTCGTTACTGATAACTCTATGAGTAATGGGAAGCTGCCCGGGACGCTGGACGGTAATCACGTTCCCGATGTCCGCCTCAGCCGCGGGAATCTCGCGCACCAGGGCCACCGAACCCGCCGGAATTCCAGGTGCCATGGAGCCGGTCTTGAACATCATGATATTGACCCCGAAGACCCAAGCGGCGATGACCGCAGCCACGCAGACCACCCCGAAGATCGAGAGAATGGTCAGCAGGATCTCCCCCACCCAGCCGAACACCGAACGACGCTTTCGCCCACCGGCAATCCCCTTGCCGGAATGCTTCCCCATACTCGGCCACCTCCCACCGTCAACCTTTCGGCACACCTGCGCCAGATAGGTATGACGTTAGCCCACCCACCCTCCCCGACCCCAGAATTTTTTCCCCGTCACGCAACAAAAGAGGCGGCCCCCACCATGACTCTTGCGGTGGGGACCGCCCCCGAAATCTCCGTGGGACCGGAGAACTACTGCGGCAGGTTGCCCTGAGCGTCCTCCAGGTGAGCGCGGACGAACCACTGGAACTTCTCCAGCTCAGAAGCCTGCGCGATGAGAATGTCCTCGGTGATTGCGTCCAGATCGCCGGCGATGGCGCGGGATTCACGTACCCCCTCGATGACCCTGGTGTAGACCTTGTTCAGCTCAGCCAGGTGATCCTGGGTGGAACCGCGGTTGGTCTCGTAGGTCAACGGAGTGCGGTTCTCGATGTGGCCGGCGGGAGTGCCCACCGGGGAGCCGCCCAGGGTGGACACCCGCTCGGCAACTTCATCAGCGAAGCCGCGGACCAGCTCGACCTGCGGGTCGATCATCTCGTGGACGGCGATGAAGTTCGGGCCCGTCACATTCCAGTGGGCGTGCTTGAGGATCAGGTGAAGATCATTGAAGTCGGTCAGACGGGCCTGCAGCTCGTCGATCAGCTTCTTGGCGTCATTTTCGTCGATTCCGGGAACGGTGTAGTTGCTCATGCCCCCATTATACAGAAAATCAATGGAACGTCAGCGATATTTAGCCTTAACTTATATTTAATAGGCATGCCTTGCCTTATGAACCTATGACTGGTGGACATCCTAGCGGGGATGCCGCCCAATTTCTCTGTATTTCGGAACTCCCCCTTCCCCATATAAGCCCTCGCCGTTTAGCTTCACCAGCCAACCGAGAGCCTGCCCCCAGTCCGGGCACCACCCCCCGACAGCCCCGATTGAGCCTCCGATCCCCATAAATCGCTTCCACCAAATGCATTAATGTGCATTTCTCCCATACAGCGGAAAACGTCCATATACTCGGGAATCAGATAGTTCCCCGGCCGTTTACGCAGCAAGATACCTGGAAGGTGGTGTCAATCAGATGCAGCGAAACCGCTTGAGATCGCGGCACATCAGTGACCGCCCGCCTGCGCGGCCCTTCGGCAGTTAATGTGCCCGTCGCCCGATCCGCCGGCACCGCCTTCCTGAGGCTCCGACGGGTCCGGCACGGAAATTATGACAGCCGGAACTCTACGCAGACGTTCCGCACGCGCCCATCCCAGACTTACGTGAGGACTCCCGACATGACTGAGATCACCGAGCAGAAATTCGCTCCCCGCACCCCGACGCCCAACTCCAGCGACGTCGAGGCCGTCACCGACGCCGCGATCCGTCGCGCCCATGACTGGCTGAGCGAGACCGATTCCCGGGAGTCCCACAGCGAGTCCAAGGCCACTGAGCAGCTCGCGGAGCTGGTCCGGGACCCGAATGGCGTCCACTTCACCATGGATTTCGTGGACCGGGTCGCCCGCCCGGAGGATAATAAGGTCGCTGCACAGGAGCTGCGCAAGCTCACCGACGTCCCGGACTTCCTCGGCCCCATCAACAAGGCGATGCTGGGGCTGGGCGGCTTAGTGGGGAAAGCTTTACCCGACGTGGTGATGCCCCTGGCACGTCAGCGGATGCGCCAGATGGTCGGCCACCTGGTGCTCGACGCCGACGGCAAGGCCCTGAACTCCCTGCTGGACAAGGCAGCAGCGGAAGGAAATGAGCTGAACCTCAACCTGTTGGGCGAGGCCGTGCTCGGAAACGATGAAGCTGACGACCGGGCGGAGCGCACCATTGAGCTGATCCGTAACCCGCGTGTCACCTATGTTTCGGTGAAGGCCTCCAGCCTGTGCGCCCAGCTGAACCCCTGGGACATCGAGGGCAGCACCCAGCGGTTGAAGGAGCAGCTGCGTCCGATCTACCGCGCAGCCATGGAGCAGAGTCCACAGGTCTTCATCAACCTGGACATGGAGGAGTACAAGGACCTCCACCTGACCATCAAACTGTTCACTGAGCTGCTCAGCGAGGACGAGTTCACCAACCTGGAGACCGGCATCGTGCTGCAGGCCTACCTGCCGGACACCTATGACGCCCTGGTGCAGCTGGCGGAGTTCGCCGCCGAGCGCCGCGCCGCCGGTGGCGCACCGATCAAGGTTCGCCTGGTCAAGGGCGCGAACCTCTCGATGGAGCACGTGGAAGCCGAGCTCCACGGCTGGACGTCGGCACCATATTCCTCCAAGCCTGAGGTGGACGCGAACTACCTCCGGCTGCTGGACTACATCCTGCAACCGGAGCACGCGGACAATATCCGCATCGGCGTGGCCAGCCACAACCTGTTCACCGTGGCCCTGGCCTGGGAGCTGGCGGTCAAACGCGGCGTCGAGCGCCAGATCGACGCGGAAATGCTGCAGGGCATGTCTCCCTCGCAGGCACGGGCGGTCCGCGACGTCGTGGGCCGGATGATCCTGTACACCCCGGTGGTCAACGTCGAGGATTTCGACGTCGCCGTCAGCTACCTGGTTCGCCGCCTGGAGGAGACCAGTGAGCCGCAGAACTTCCTGCCGGCGCTGTTCGCCCCCGAGGTCGAGGGACCGGATGACCGCACCCCGATGGGCGAGCAGGAGGACCGTTTCCGGGCTGCGGTGGACACCCGGTGGACCACCTTCGCCGGACCGCGCCGTACCCAGGACCGCAACCTGGATTCCGGCACCCAGGCCGTGAGCCTCGGCCGTTTCGTCAACGAACCGGACACCGACCCCGCCCTGCGTGCCAACCGCGAATGGGCCCTGAACGCCCTGCAGGCAGATCCGGGTGAGCCCGTCAACGAGGAGGTCACCGACTCGGCGGTCGTCGACACCGCCGTGGCACGCGCCAAGCAGCTGGCCCAGGAGTGGGGCGCCCGCAGCGGTGCGGAGCGGGCCGACGTCCTGGACCGCATCGCCGACGCCCTGGCCGACGCCCGCGGCGAGCTGGTCTCCGTCATGGCCTTCGAGGCAAACAAGACTGTAGACCAGTCCGACCCCGAGGTCTCCGAGGCGATCGACTTCGCCACCTACTACGCCGAGTCCGCCCGCGCCCTGGACGACGCCCGCTCGGTGTTCACCCCGCACGAGGTCGTGGTGGTCACCCCGCCGTGGAACTTCCCCGTCGCCATTCCGGTCGGCGGCATGCTCGCTTCCCTCGCCGCGGGATCCGCCGTCATCATCAAACCCGCCCCGCAGGTGGTGCGCTGTGCCGAGATCGCCGTCGACGCAATCCACCGGGGCATGGTCGCCGCCGGGGTGGACACCGAGCTGCTGCAGCTGGTCCGCGCCGACGAGGGTGAGGCCGGCGAGCGGTTGATCACCCACGAGGACGTGGACTCCATAATTCTGACCGGTGCCACGGACACCGCCAAACTCTTCCGCTCCTGGAAGCCGGAGCTGAAGATCAACGCGGAGACCTCCGGCAAGAACGCCATGATCATCACCCCGAGCGCGGACCCGGATCTGGCCGTCGCGGACCTGTACATGTCCGCCTTCGGCCACTCCGGCCAGAAGTGCTCGGCGGCCTCCCTGGTCATCCTGGTCGGCCCGCAGGCGGAGTCCAAGCGCTTCCTCAACCAGCTGCTCGACGCCGTCCGCACCCTCAAGGTCGGCCCCGGCACGGACATCTCCACCACCATGAATGGTCTGGTGGAACCGCCCACGGACAAACTGCAGCGCGGGCTGACCGTCCTGGAGCCGGGCGAGCGCTGGCTGATCAAGCCCGAACAGCTCAACGAGGAGGGCACCCTGTGGTCGCCCGGGGTGCGGGACGGCGTGCAGCCCGGTTCCTGGTACCACACCCACGAGTGCTTCGGCCCGATCCTGGGCATCATGCACGCCAAGGATCTGGATCAGGCCATCGACTGGCAGAACTCCACCGGGTTCGGCCTGACCGGCGGCATCCATTCCCTGGACAACGACGAGATCGAGCACTGGATCGACCGGGTCGAGGTGGGCAACGCCTACGTCAACCGCGGCATCACCGGCGCGATCGTCCAGCGCCAGTCCTTCGGCGGCTGGAAGAACTCGGTCCTGGGCAACGGCGCGAAGGCCGGTGGCCCCAACTACGTCGCCCAGCAGGGCACCTGGGCGGACGGCGATCTCAAGCCACGCGATGTCGCCGTCCGTCCGGCCATCGCCCGGCTGCTCCGGGATGCCGCGCAAAACTACACCGACTACCTCGGGGAGGAGGACGTCGCCTGGCTGTGGCGGGCCGCCGAGCTGGATGAGCTGGCCTGGCGCGAGGAGTTCGGCGTGGAACATGACGCCACGGCGCTGACCGCGGAGGCCAACGTCTTCCGCTACCGGCCGCTGTTGGCTCCGCTGCGCGTGCGGCTGGGGGCCGGCTACCAGCTGCGCGATCTCCTCCGCTTGGAGATCGGGGCCATGGTCACCGGTACGGAGCTCGACGTCTCCGCCGGCCAGCGTATCGCGCGCCATCTGCACTCCCTCGGCCTCGCGGTCCGGCAGATCTCCGATGACGCCTTCGACGTCGAGATCGCCGAGGACGAGTCCGTGCGTGTGCGCACGCTCGGCGAGGTGGACAGCTCCCTGCGGGATGCGGCGGTGGAATCCTCCTCGGTGATCCTGGACGCCCCGGTGCTGGCGGACGGGCGGCGCGAACTCCTGCATCTCCTGCTGGAGCAGGCCGTGTCGGTGACGATGCACCGCTTCGGCATCATCCGGGAGACCGGAAACCTCAAGCGTTTCTGAAATCCGGCTGCTGATCTGCAGCGACGTCCTCACCGGGCGTCGTTGCCTCACCGCCCCAAAGTAGTCACCCTGTGGCATAGTTGGAGACCTCATGAACGAGCACACCGGCGCCGATAACGACGCAACCGACACTTCCCGCACCGGCATCCCCGACTCGGACGGTACGGGCGATCTCGCGGCGAGCCGCGATCTACCCGCGATGATCTCTGAGGCCGTCGAAGGCGAATCGATGTCGCTGAATCAACAGGACGATCCCCGCACCGTCGATCGCGCGGTGATCATCGGCCGCGACGGCCGCTGGATCGCCGGCTGGGCCCTGCGCTTCATCATCCTGGTGGTGGCCGCCTGGATCCTCTGGCAGGGGCTCGGGGTCATCTGGGCCGGGCTTCTGCCGATCCTGCTGGCACTTCTGGTCTCCACCGTATTGTGGCCGTCCACAAAGTTCCTCCGTGAGCACAAGTGGCCGGGCGCACTCGCGGCGCTGACCTCGATGCTCGGCACCATCGCCATCATCGGTGGCATCTTCACGGCGATCGCCCCATCCGTGGCGGACCAGTCCACCCGGCTCTATGACCGGGCCTTCAACGGTATCCAGAGTCTGCTCGACCGGCTCCAGAGCGAGCCCTTCAACTTGAACCTGGAGCAGTTCGACCAGTTCCTCAACGAGGCCACCGACTGGCTGCAGGATCGGTCCTCCAGCATCGCCTCCGGGGTCTTCAGCGGTTTGTCCACGGCCTCCACGATCCTGGTGACCATCGCCGTGATGCTGGTGCTGACGTTCTTCTTCCTCAAGGACGGCGACCGCTTCCTACCCTGGCTGCGCAAATATACCAGCAATAATGCCGGTTGGCACCTGACTGAGGTCCTGAGCCGCAGCTGGAACACCCTGGCCGGGTTCATCCGCACCCAGGCCCTGGTGTCCTTCGTGGATGCGTTCTTCATCGGCATCGGCCTGCTGCTCCTGGGTGTGCCGATGGCGCTGGCCCTGGCCGTGATCACCTTCTTCGCGGGGTTCATCCCGATCGTCGGTGCCTTCACCGCCGGTGCCCTGGCGGTCATCATCGCGCTGGTCACCAACGGCCTCACCAACGCCCTGCTGGTGCTGCTCCTGATCATTCTGGTCCAGCAGCTGGAGGGCAATGTCCTCCAGCCGGTGCTGCAGGGTAAGGCGATGAAGATGCACGCCGCCGTCGTCCTGCTCTCCGTCACCGTCGGATCCACCCTCTTCGGCATCCTGGGCGCCTTCCTGGCGGTTCCGGTGGCCGCGGTGGTGGCGGTCTGGTTCCGCTACCACGCCGAGATGGTCTCCCTGCGCTCCGGGGAGATCACGGTGGACGACATTCAGATCGAGACCGCCCGTGGTGGAAGCATGACCAGTCAGGAAGCCTTCATCGCCGTACGCGACCGGCTGATGACCATGGGCAGGCGTAAATCCAAGCTCGGCAGCGGTTCGACGGCCGCATCATCCATGAAGGAATCCGAGGACGACGACCAGAAGTAACTGACGTAGTTCCGTCCGCCGGGCTGTGCCGGCTGGCGGATCCGGCAAGTGCGCCCGCCCCGGGAAGTGATCTTCCCGGGGCGGGCTTTTCTGGCTCAGTGTGCAGGGCGGCCCTCCAGAGCGGAAGTCCAGCGTCGGGGTCTCGGCCGCGGTAAACCTAGAACAGTTCCTTCGAGGCGATTTCCGCGCCCTTGACCAGAGATTCCAGCTTGGCCCAGGCGATCTGCGGGTGCAGGCGGCCGCCCAACCCGCAGTCGGTGGAGGCCACCACATTCTCCGGGCCGACCTGCTCCGCGAAGCGGATGATGCGGTCTGCCACCAGGCGGGGGTGTTCGACGGCGTTGGTGGAGTGGGAGACCACGCCCGGGTAGATCAGCGTGTCCTCCGGGAGGGTGTGCTCCTGCCAGACGCGCCATTCGTGCTCGTGGCGCGGCGAAGCGCCCTCGAAGGAGTGGCCGCCGACCTCGGCGCGCAGGATCTCCTCGACGATGTCGCCGAAGGGGACGTCGGTGACGTGTGGGCCGTGCCAGGAACCCCAGCAGATGTGCAGGCGGGTCTGTTCCTTCGGCAGGCCCTTGATGGCCTTGTTGATGGCGTCGATGCGGATGCGCAGCCAGGCGCGGTAGTCCTCCAGCGCGGGCTCCGGGTTGATCTGGTCCCACGACTCGGCGAGATCCGGGGCGTCGATCTGCACGGTGAAGCCGGCGTCGGTGATGGCCTTGTACTCGTGGTGCAGGGCGTCGGCACACGCGTCGACGAACTCCTCATCGGTGGCGTAGAACTCGTTGCCCACGCGGGCCGCGGAGCCCGGAGAGATGGCGGCCACGAAGGCGTCCCCGGCCCCGGCGGCGTCGACGGCGCGGCGCAGTTCGCGGGTGTCGGTGTCCACCAGGTCCTGTCCGATGTAGGTGATCTCGGAGGTGGCCACCGGGTTGACGATCTTGCCCTGCGGAGTGTGCACCCCGGAGTTCGGGTCGGTGTAGACCTCGTCGAAGAGACGGCGGTCGCGGCGGTCGGCGAAGGAGGTCAGGACGATGTTGCCCGGCTCGGAGCGCTGCGGCTTGTTGTCGGAGAGGAACTCCACGCCCTCCCGCAGGTCCAGACCGCCCAACCGGGAGAAGGAGTAGGTCCACCAGGCGCCGTAGTCGACGGCGCCGGGAGCCTCGTGCCCGTACTCACCCTCGTTGACGATGTCGATGCCCAGGTCCACCTGGCGCTTGACCACGCGGTCGACGCCGTCGCTCAGGATCTCCTTGAACTCTTCATCGGAGATGCTGCCGTCATCACGGCGCTTGGTGGCCGCCAGCAGTTCCGGTGTGCGCGGCAGCGAGCCGACGTGGGTGGTACGGATCTTCCGGGTCATGGTCTTCGGTACTCCTGAACGCTCGTGAACGGTACGGAACCACACCCTAACGCATTTTCAGACCGCTCGGTCTGTCTTTCGGGAATATTATTCAGCCACCCGGCCGAGCCCCTCCGCCACATGGAAGGCACCGCCCTCTTCCTCGAACTCCGCCCTGGCGGCCGCCGCCAGTTCCGGTTCCGCCAGCACGTCGAGGGCCACCTGCGCCAGGCCGGCGGCCGAGTCCACCGCGCCGCGCAGGGCTTCATTCCCGATCGCGTAGTTGGCAAACGCCTCGGTGTGCAGCGCCACCCCGGTGGGGGCGATCTTCACCATCGGGTGCAGCCCAGGCACGAGGTGGGAGACATTGCCGAAGTCGGTGGAGGCCGCGAGAGTATCCGGCACCACGCCCGCCGGCAGGGGTAGCCGGTTCCGGATCGCCTGCGTGGCCGTCCAGCGTCCGGCCAGCACCTGGTTGTTCCGGATCGGCAGGGTGGCGGGGTGGACGTCCCATTCCTTCACCACGCGGACGCCGGCCATCAGGGCCGCGCCGTGGAGGACGTCATCCACCCGCTGGGACAGGTCCTGCAGGGTATCGGTGTAGAGCGAACGGACGTAGATGCTCATCTCCGCATCCTGCGGAATCACGCTCGGGCGGTGCCCGCCCTCGGTGATGACGGCATGGAGGCGGTCCGACGGCGGCATCTGCTGGCGCAGCAGCCCGAGCCCCTGGTAGGCCAGGGTGGCGGCGTCCAGGGCGTTGCGCCCCATGAAGGGCTGGGAGGAGGCGTGGGCCGCCACCCCCTCGAAGCGCACCGTAAGGGTGCGCCGTCCGACCCAGGCGTGGCTCGCGATGTCATAGCTGAAGGGGTGGATCATGATCGCGAAGTCGATGCCCTCGAGCATGCCGCCGCGGATCATGTACTCCTTGCCCGAATGCCCCTCCTCCGCCGGGGTGCCCAGCAGAACCAGCCGGCCCTGAATCCCCGGGTTCTTCTGGAGCTCCTCTACTGCGGTGAGGAAGGCGCCCACCCCGGCGGCCGCGATGACGTTGTGGCCGCAGGCGTGTCCGAGGCCCGGGAGGGCGTCATACTCCGCCATGATCGCCACCGTGGGGTGCTCCGCAGCGTCGAAACCCGCGGTGGCAAACTCCGAGCGCAGGGCGGTGTCCACGCCGTGCACCCCCGGATGCACCGGGCGGCCGTGGGACTCCAGGAGGGCGGAGATCCGGCTCTGCGCGTAGGCCTCCCCGAAGGCGAGTTCCGGGTTGGCGTGCAGATCACGGATGAGGGCGTCCAGTTCGGCGGCCAACCCCTCGGCGGTCAGGGCGATGTTCGACCAGACCGAGTCCTGGCCGGGGTGGTCCTCCCCTATCCGGCCCGGGGTGGCGGCGGCTTCCGCTTCCCGGATCCGGCGGCGGACCTCGTCGTTGGCGTGGTCGAGATAGGCGGTGGAAGGGCGAAGATGGTCCACGGTTACTGCTCCAGCATGATGTTGGATCCGGGGCCCAACGGCAGATCGACGTAGAACCAGATGGCCAGCAGGACCACCCAGGCGATCCAGAAGGGCACCACGAAGGGCACGAGTCGTGACATCAGCGTACCCAGACCGGCGTGGGGTTCATAGCGCCGCAACATGGCCAGCATCACGATCATGAAGGGGTTGAGCGGCGTCATCACCTGCGTGGCGGAGTCACCGACACGGAAAGCGGCCTGGACGAAGGAGGGTTCGTAGCCGAGCAGGGCGAACATGGGGACGAACACCGCCGCCATCAGCGTCCACATGCCGGAGCCGGAGATGATGAGCAGGTTCAGGCAGCTGGCCAGGATGATGAAGGCGATGATCGCGGGGAAACCGGTCAGGCCGATGGCCTCCAGGCCGGCGGCACCCTGCACGGCGGTCCAGGTGCCGATCCCGGTCCAGGAGAACAGGGCGACGAACTGCCCGAGGATGAACGCGAGCACCAGGAAACTCAGCATGTCCTTCAGCGAGTTCATCATCATGGTGACCATGTCCTGGCTGGATCTGATCGTGCCCACGTAGAGGCCGTAGACCAGGCCCAGGACGATGAAGTAGGCGAAGACGACGAACACGATGGAATCCAGGGCCGGGGACTGTGGGAGGAAACCGCCTTCCGCGTTGCGCCAGGGAGTGCCCGGAACCAGGACGGCCGCGACAAAGAAGACCGTGAGCAGCACGGCCGCCACCAGCGACGCGATCAGCCCCCGGCTCTCCTGGCTGCTCAGCTCGACGGAGAGTTCATTGCCCTCGGAGTCCCGGTCCCCGCGTTCGGCGGGGTTCTCGCCCTCCAGGTTCTCCTCGGTGGGCACGTTCTGCCTGATCATGCGCGGTTCCACGATGCGGTCGATGATCCAGCCGCTGACGATGCCGAGAACCAGTGCGGAGGCGATGTTGAAGTAGTAGTTCGAGATCGGGTTGACCTCGGTGTAGGCCATCTCGGGCAGCGAGTCCATCACGGCATTGGTGATCCCGGCGAACAGGGCGTCGAGGCTGGTGGGCACCAGCGCCGTGGAGTAGCCGGCGCCCACGGCCGCGAAGCCACCGATCAACCCGGCCACTGGGTGGCGTCCGGCGGCCTTGAACACCATCGCGGCCAACGGCGGAACGACCACCCACGCCGCGTCGGCCATCACCGACGCCGTGACACCGACGACGCCGACCGCGTACGGCAGGATCCACTTCTTCGCGGAACCGAAGAGTCTGCGGATCAGCGCCGAGAGCATCCCGGTACGCTCAGCGATGCCCACGCCCAGCATGATGGGCAGCACGGTGACCAACGGCGGGAAACCGATGTAGTTCTCACCCAGCATGGTGGTCAGCCACACCATGCCCTCCCCGGTGAACAGGCCGCTGATGGCCAGTTCCTCATCGGAACCGGGCACCGTGACGGTCACGTCCAGCCACGCCATGATGGTGGAGGCCACGCCCGTGATCAGGAACAGGATCAGGAAGAGCGCGAAAGGCTCCGGGAGTTTATTGCCGACGGTTTCGATCCCGTTGAGGACCCGGTCCCCGAAGGACGGTTTCCCGGCGGGCTTCCCCGTGTCCTGCCCGCTGTTCCCGGCGGCGTCACTGACCGCGACACTGCTGCCGGGCAACGGCTTCTTTTCATCGTCTACGTTGTTCTCGGAGCTGTTCATCTGCCGTCCCTTTCGGAACGGGCCCGCGGCCACCCCACCTTGACACAGGCCGCGCCACGGACCCGGGAGCTGGTGTTTCGAGTCACTGTCACAAAGCTGTCGTAAGCCCGAACACTACAAGTAAGCGCAGACACTCTCTCGCCAAAGGTAGGTTCTTAACGCAATCGTTATCGCTCTGGTCACACCTGGTCAGACGGCATGGCCGCGGTTCCGGTTCCGGTGATTTCTCGGGACGTTCCCGCTGCTCAACCTATTCATCTCCGCAAGAACTCCGTAGGAGTGCAACTTTCTGCACGTCTCGGATGATGTCGTTACGCTGGAGACCGTAAGCGAAAACGCAACAGCAAAAGGAGCAGGACAATGGCTGATCTGAGCAATCGCAAGGTAGCGGTCATCGCCACCAACGGCTTCGAGGATTCCGAACTCACCAGCCCGGTGGAAGAAGTTAAGAAGGCCGGAGCCACCGTGAAGGTGCTGTCCACGGAGGCCGGCACCATCGAGGGCAAGAACGGCACCAAGGTGGACGTGGATTCCACCACCGCGCTGGCCTCCGCCAGCGAGTTCGACGCCCTGCTGCTGCCGGGCGGCACCGGCAACGCCGACAAGATCCGCATGGACAAGGACGCGGTGAAGTTCGTCGAGGAGATCTTCAAGGCCGGCAAGCCCACCGGCGTCATCTGCCACGGCGGCTGGATCCTCACCGAGGCCGATGTCCTTAAGGGCCGCACCCTGACCTCCTTCCCCAGCCTCCAGACGGACCTGCGCAACGCTGGCGCCACCTGGGTTGATGAAGAGGTCCACACCGATAACGGCCTGGTTTCCTCCCGCACCCCGGATGACCTTCCGGCGTTCAACGCCAAGGTCATCGAGGAGTTCGCCGAGGGCCAGCACTAGTTAACTGACACTGCGCAGGTGCGCACCACAAGGGCCGGTGGGGGAATTCCCCACCGCCCCTTTCCGGTATGTCCCAGCCGGGCACCTACCCCACCAGTCTGTGCAGCGCCTCCCCCAGTTCCTGAGCGCCGCCCTCCGCGGCGGCGGACCACCCCTTGGGCGCGTCTTCGTCGGCACGGTCACTGACCTGCTTCAGCAGGGTCACCGGAAGATCGAAGTACTCGCCGACCCGCGCCACGGCGTAGCCCTCCATCTCGGCCAGGTCAGCGAATTCCGATAACTGGCCACGCATCACAGAATCGGAGATGAAACGGTCACCGGTGGCCAGGCGCGCCGTGGGAAAATACCCGGAGACGTCCAGGACCATGCGGTTGCGGCAGGGCTTCCCGGTGATCTGCTCAATCATGTCACTGTCGAAGTCGTGCTGGTAGACCGAGGAGATCTCGAAGATGCCGTGCAGACCATTCTTCAGGGCCCCTGCGGTGCCGAAGTTGAGCAGCTGGGAGGGCACCCGGCCCTCTGCCCGCGCCGCTGACAAGGCGGCCGTCAGGCTGATGGAGCACGCGACGGTGCCCACCCCGGTGATCAGCAGGGGCAGGTTGGCGGGGGCATGTGCCGCTCCCTCGGCGGTGGCGGCTACGAGCAGCGGGGCTCCGTTGATGATCTCCATGCCCACCACCCTAGCGCCCCAGGCGGCAGCCCACCCAAAGCTCTGTCAACCAGCAACAACAACCAAAGTTGAGCGTGATGTAATAAACTTTGGGACAGCAGGGTTGAGTCTGGTGAAAGCAACTTTCAGAGGAAGGAAAACACCATGGCTCTGTTCCAGAATGACCCGTTCGCCCCGCTCGATTCGCTGGCACGTGAGCTGTTCACCGCCGCTCCCGCGGCCCAGTCCCGCACGCCGCGCTTCATGCCGATGGACCTCTACAAGGTGGCGGGTGCCTACACCCTGACCGCTGACCTGCCGGGGGTTGATCCGGGCAGCATCGACATCGACATCGACAATGGAGTGCTGACCATCTCCGCCCAGCGCGACACCGCCCCGGCGGATGAGGCCACCCAGTGGGTGACCAATGAGCGTTTCACCGGCTCCTACCGCCGGCAGCTCACGCTGAGCGATTCCGTGGATACCGAGAATGTCACCGCGGAGTACAGCAACGGTGTGCTCACCCTGACCCTGCCGCTGGCCGACCGCGCCAGGAGCCGCAAGATCGAGGTCACGTACGTCGATTCCCCGAAGGAGATCGACGCCTGATTCCTGCCTGACCCCCTTTGGTCAGACCACGAAGCCCCGGCCCCGCACACAGCGGAGGCCGAGGCTTCGTGCGCAGCTGCGCACCCTCTGACGGGAAGAGGTCAGTGCCTCCGCGACTGGGCCCACGCGTCCTCGGGACACCCGCCTTCCGCCGGCTCCGCGTCCGGTTCCGCCGCGGGGACCGTCGTGTCGGGCGCCACCGTGACGCTGGTGACCGACTGCTGCCCGACCGTCGTGTTGCGGTGGGCACGGCGGTAGCCCAGGACGGACAGCCCCACGCCGATCACCAACAGAGCCGCGCTCAGCACGATGACGGATGTGCCGCCCAGCCCGAAGACGGCCAGGACCTTCGGGAGGTTGAGCACCACCAGGAAGGTGCCCACGATTCCGCCGAGGGCGACCGGGTTCAGCTTGGTCACCGCCAGCGCGGCGATCGGGGCGGCGATGGTCCCACCGATCAGCAGGGCGAGGACGGCCGCGAGGTTTTCCACCAGGTCGCTCCACATGCCGATCGCGAAGCCGGCGGTGGCGGCCAGGGTGACCAAGAATTCGGCGGTGTTGACGGTGCCGACGACCCGGCGCGGTTCGGTCCGTCCGAGGGACAGCAACGTGGAGGTGGTCACCGGCCCCCATCCGCCGCCCCCGGTGGCGTCGATGAAGCCGCCGAAGATGCCCAGTCCGCCGAGGAAACCGGTGCTGTGCCGTTGCTCCGTGATAGTGCGCTTGACCTTGCCCCGGGAGAAACGCCAGACCAGGTTCAGTCCGATGGCGGTGAGGATCGCCGCGGTGATCGGGGTCGCCACTGCCGTCGAGATCGACGCCAACAGGGTTGCCCCCAGGAACGCCCCGATGGCGCCGGGCACGGCCAGGCGGAGGACCACCTGCCAGTCCACGTTGCCGAATTTCCAGTGACTGAAACCGGAGACCAGGGTGGTGCCCAGTTCCGCGGTGTGGACCACGGCACTGGCCTGCGCCGGACCGAGACCGGCGAGGATGATGAGCATGGTGGTGGAGGTTGCCCCGAACCCCATCCCGAGGCCACCATCGACGAGCTGGGCGGCCAGTCCCGCCACGGCGATGAGAATGAGAGTTTTCATGATGGTGTCCTTGGTTGATTCGGATGGGAGAGCTAAGCGTTCAGCAGGTTCAGGGCCTGGCACTCCTCGTGGTATCGCTGAGCGACGACCCCTGCGAGGTCCGTCCCCAGGGGCCGGCTCGCGGTGATGCGGGTTCCGGTGGCTTCGCTGATGCGGTCCAGCCGGGTGGTGATCTTGTCCAGCAGCAGGCCATCGGCCACGAACAGGGGCAGCACGTGGAGGGCGCGGTGGTGCAGCGTGGACTCGATGAGTCCGGCACCGCCCCTGCCAGCTCCACCGGTGGCCGGGACGACCTCGATGGTGCGGCCGGTGCGTTGCCCGACGGCCTGCGCCAGGTCATGGACGTCCTGGTTGGCGGCCAGGTCGGAGGAACCGACCGAGTAGAGGACCAGGTGGCTGCCCGGCGGGGCGTCGGCACGCACCCGTTGGCTGAGCACCGCCGCCACGTCCGGGCCGGTGCCCAGTCCGGTGGCGAGGTGCAGGCGCATCCCGCTGGCGGCGACGGCCTCCCGGAAGACCGCGGGGACGTCGTTCTTGGCGTGGAAGGCCCGGGTGAACAGCAGCGGGACGACGACCGCCTCGGTCACGCCCTCACGCACCAGTCCCTGGGCCGCCTCGGGCAGCGTGGGCGTGGTGAAGTCCAGGTGGGCGGAAAACGCCGGCACCGCCAGCTCCCGACCGGCGGCCTCGGTCAACCGGCGGACCGTGGGTTCCGCCCGGGTGTGCCGGGAGCCGTGGGAGAGCGTGATCAGGGCGGGCATGGTGGTCTCCTAGCGGAGTCGGTGCCCCACCAGGCCGGCGGCGAGCGTGTTGCCGCTGCCCTGGTCGATGAGCAGGAACGAGCCGACGGCGCCGCGGGCGGCGTAGTCCTCGGCGTTGATCTCACTGGCGACGTCGATGCGCACGTGCGCGATGTCGTTGAGGCCGAAGGTCTCCGGGTGCTCCTCGTCCGGCCGGCCGTCGATGTGGAGCAGTCGGTCCACGCTGGCCACGCGGCCGCGGACCAGCTGGGTACCGTAGCGGATCTTGACGGACTTGCCGGCCTTGACCTCGCTCTCGGTCAGACCGACGACGGTGGCGTCGAAGCTGCGGACGGCCTCGGGGCGGTCTGCCCCGGAGATCAGGTCACCGCGGGTGAGGTCGATGTCATCGGCCACGCGCAGGACGATGGAATCGCCGGGGCCGGCGTGCTCGGCCGCGCCGTCCGGGGTGTCGATGTGGGTGACCGTGGTGGTCCGCCCGAAAGGCAGGTGCACGGTGTCGCCCACGGCGACCTCCCCGGCGTCGACGCGTCCGGCGTAGCCGCGGTAGTCACTGGCGTGCTCGCGGATGACGTGCTGGATCGGCAGGCGGAAGCCCAGCTCGTTGGCGCGGCCCCGGGAGACCTCCACGCTTTCGAGGATGTCCAGGATGGTCGGGCCGGTGTACCAGCCGGTGTTGGCACCGCGCTCGACGACGTTGTCGCCGAGCAGTGCGGAGATCGGCACGACGCGGGCGTCGTCCACGCCCAGGTCGGCGGCCAGGCCGGTGAACTCGGCCTCGATGCCGCGGAAGACGTCCTCGGAGAAGTCCACCAGGTCGATCTTGTTCACGGCGAGCACCACACTGCGCACGCCCAGCAGGGCGGCGACATTGAGATGGCGGCGGGTCTGCTCCACGACGCCGTGGCGGGCGTCCACCAGGAGCACGACGACCTGGGAGGTGGACACACCGGTGACGGTGTTACGGGTGTACTGCACGTGGCCGGGGGTGTCCGCCAGGATGAAGGAGCGCTTGTCGGTGGCGAAGTAGCGGTAGGCCACATCGATGGTGATGCCCTGCTCGCGCTCGGCACGCAGGCCGTCGACCAGCAGGGACAGGTCCAGGCCGTCGAAGCCTCGGTCCGCCGAGGTGCGTTCGACGGAGGCCAGCTGATCGGCCAGCACCGACTTGGTGTCGTGCAGCAGACGCCCGACGAAAGTGGACTTGCCGTCATCCACGGAACCCGCGGTGCACAGCCGGAGGGTCTCGCGGGCGGCCAGCTTCTGCGTGGCGGAGTCAGGGGAGATGGTGGGGGCGGACATCAGAAGTAGCCTTCCTTCTTGCGGTCTTCCATCGCGGATTCGCTGATGCGGTCATCGGCGCGGGTGGCGCCGCGTTCGGTCAGGGTGGAGGTGGCGATCTCGGCGATCACGTCGTCGATGGTGGTGGCGTCAGAGAGCACGGCGCCGGTGCAGGACATGTCGCCGACGGTGCGGTAGCGGACCTGCCGGGTCACGAGCTCCTCGCCCTTCTTCGGGCCACCCCATTCGCCGGCGGTGAGCCACATGCCGTCACGTTCGAAGACCTCGCGGTCATGGGCGAAGTAGATCGGGGGCAGCTCGATGCCGCGGGCGCCGATGTACTCCCAGATGTCGGCCTCGGTCCAGTTGGAGATGGGGAAGACGCGGACGTTCTCACCCGGCAGGTGGCCGCCGTTGTACAGGCTCCACAGCTCCGGCCGCTGCCGGCGCGGATCCCAGCCGCCGAAGGAGTCACGCACGGAGAACACGCGCTCCTTGGCGCGCGCCCGCTCCTCGTCGCGGCGGGCGCCGCCCAGCACGGCGTCGTAACCCTGCTCCGCGATGGTCTCCACCAGCGGCACGGTCTGGAGCGGGTTGCGGGTACCGTCGGGGCGTTCCTGCAGCTCGCCGCGGTCGATCCAGTCCTGGACCTGCGCCACGCGCAGCCGGGCACCTGTGCGTTCGACGAGGCTGTCGCGGAAGTCCAGGACCTCCGGGAAGTTGTGGCCGGTGTCCACGTGCAGCAGTTCGAAGGGCACGGTGGCCGGGGCGAACGCGCGGCGGGCGAGCTCGAAGACCACGCAGGAGTCCTTGCCGCCGGAGAACAGCAGCCCGACCTTGTCGAACTGGCCGGCGACCTCGCGCAGGATGTGGATGGACTCGTTCTCGAGGTCCTTCAGGTGGGGGGAAAGTGCAGTGTCAGTGGCAGTTGTCATCAGTGCAGTCCGCATTCTGTCTTGGTGGAACCGGCCCAGCGGCCGGCACGGGGGTCTTCTCCTTCGGCCACCGGCAGGGTGCACGTGGCACAGCCGATGGAGGGGTAGCCCTGCCTGGTCAGGGGGTGGACGATCAGGTTCTCGTCCGCGATGAAGTTGTCGGTGTCCGCCAGTGACCAGGTGATGATCGGCGAGATCTTCAACCGGCCGGTGGGGTCCAGGCTCAACGCCGGCGCGGTGGCGCGGGTGGGGCCGTCCGCCCGGCGCAGACCGGTCACCCAGCCGGCGTACGGCGAGAGGTTCACCGCGAGCGGCTCCACCTTGCGCATGCGGCAGCAGGCGGTCGGGTTGGACCGGTAGAGGTTGACCCCGTAGAGCGAGTCCTGCTCCTTCCGGGTGAGCACCGGCAGGGCGGTGACCAGCTGCTGCGGGTAGCGCTGGTCCACCTGCCGGGCCACGTCCAGGGTCTCGTCGAAGTGGTAGCCGGTGTCCAGGAAGAGGAAATCCGCCTCCGGCAGGTGCCTGGCGGCCAGCTCGGCCAGCACCGTGTTCTCCATGGACAGGGTCACCGCGACCTTGCCCGGCGCGTGCTCGGCGGCCCACGCCAGGATGGTCGCGGCGTCAGCGTCGTAGAGCTCATCGGCGTAACGTTCGACTAGTTCCGCGTTGCGCGCGGCGACGTCGTCCGGCAACGGTGCCGTGGCCGTCGGCCCCTCGGGACTTTGTTCCGGGTCCCGCACGCCGGCGGTGCCGGGCCGGGCACCGAGGGCGTCGAGCGCGTTGAACTGGGTGAAGGTCATGATCTACTTGCCGCCTCCTGGTAATTCACCCTTCCGTGCCAGGCTCGCACGGAGGGCGTCGTTGGTGGACAGGGACTGCGCAGGCTGATGTTCCGAGTCATCCTGACCGTGGAACATCACCGAGAACACCCGGGCACATTCCTTGCACGCCCAGGCGAACTCGGTCTCCTCGTCCGGGAAGAGGTTCTCCCCGGCGCAGTACGGACAGTATTGCGGATGATTACGGTTCGGGTTGGGCTTGCGGCGGAATCTCACTTGAGGTCCGCCTCCTCGGCGCGCTGCACCCACTGGCGGAAGATCTCGCCCTCGTGGCGCTGCTCCTCGAACCTGGTGATCAGCCGGGTGACGTAGTCCCCCACGTCGGTGGCCATGACCTTGTGCCCCTTGAGCTTGCGCCCGAAGTTCGGGTCCAGGCTCATCGAGCCGCCCAGGTGCACCTGGAACCCCTCGACCTTGTTGCCGTCCGGGTCGGTGACGGTCTGGCCCTTGAAGCCGATGTCGGAGACCTGCGTGCGGGCGCAGGCGTTCGGGCAGCCGTTGAGCGCGATCTTGATCGGGGTGTCCATGTCCCCAATGCGCTCCTCCAGGTCATCTACCAGTTCGATGGCCAGCGCCTTGGTGGTGGTATGCGCCAGCTTGCAGAACTCCAGGCCGGTGCAGGAGATGATCCCGCGGCGGAACTCACTGGGCTCCGGGTAGAGGCCGACCTCGGCCAGCGCCCGTGAGAGCGGCTGGATCTGGTCCTGCTCCACGTCCAGGAAGAGCAGTTCCTTGTCCGGGGTGGTGCGGATGCGCTCGATGCCGAACTCCTCGGCCACGTCCGCGATGGCGATCAGCTGCTCTCCGGTGGTGTGGCCGACTGTCGGCTTCACGCCGAGATAGAACCTGCCGTCGCGCTGCGGATGCACGCCGATATGGTCGCGCAGGCCGTTGTTGATCGGCTGGTGCGGGCCGTCGGCGAGCTTGTAGCCCAGGTACTCGTCCTCGAGAACTTCCCGGAACTTCTCGACGCCCCACTGGGCGACCAGGAACTTCAGCCGCGCACGGTTGCGCAGACGGCGGAAGCCGTAGTCCCGGAAGATCGAGACCACCCCATACCAGACCTCCGGGACCTGCTCCAGGGAGACCCAGGCCCCCAGCGACTGCGACAGCATGGGGTTGGTGGACAACCCCCCACCCACGTAGACCTCGAAGCCGGGGCCGTGCTCCGGATGCTCGGAACCGATGAAGGCGACATCCTGCACCTCATGGGTGACGTCCTGGCGGGCGTTGCCGGAGATCGCGGTCTTGAACTTGCGGGGCAGGTTCTTGATGTCCTCGCGCGGCAGGTAGTCCCGCTGGATCTCCTCGATGGCCGGGGTGGCGTCGATGATCTCGTCGGTGGCCACGCCGGCGACCGGGGAGCCGAGGATCACGCGCGGGACGTCCCCGCAGCCCATGAGGGTGCCCAGGCCGACCGACTCCAGTTTCTCCCAGATGGTGGGGACGTCCTCGATGCGGATCCAGTGCAGCTGGATGTTCTGCCGGTCCGTGAAGTCCGCGGTGGAGCGGGCGTAGTCGCGCGAGATCTCGCCGACGGCGCGCAGGCGGGCCGGGGAGGCCAGGCCACCGTCGAAGCGCACCCGCATCATGAAGTAGTGGTCGGAGAGCTCGTAGTTCTCCAGCTGCCCGGTGTGCTCGGTGCCCAGGTCCTGCCGGCGCTGGGTGTAGATGCCCAGCCACTTGAAGCGCTTGAGCACGTCATCTTCCGGGATGGACTCGAAGCCCTGCTTGGAGTAGACGTCGATGACGCGCTGCTTGACGTCCAGCGCCGCCTCCTCCTGCTTGACCTCCTCATCGCGGTTCAGCGGAGCCGTGCCGTCGACCTTCCACTGCCCCTCAGGTTTCTTGGCGCGGGCGGGACGTGCCTTCCGCTCCTGTGTTGCCGTGGTGGGTGCCATTGCTTCTCCTTGACGTGGGTTACTGAAAAACGCAGCGTTCTGACCTCGGTGATTGTCCTGAAGTAGTGCTCCCCTGCTGGGAGCTCTTCAGAGTCATGCTGCCAGGCTGTGTCACCTTCCGCAGAAGATGACGATGGTGATCTGACGTGGCCCTCAATCTATCCATACCGAGCAGTCTGCAACAAGACTTAGATTCGCCCGCTTGAATTTAGGGTGCCCTATTAATTTTGGAGATATAGTGCTTTAACTGGCGTTTTACTGCCATATTCCGATGAATTAAATAGACAGATCGGTTCACAAGTTGCGCCGAGTGGGTGAATTTAATCCGCTGACCCCCTTGGCAAACACGTTCAACGGTGCTAGCTTTACAGACCAAGCGGTCTGCCACCTGGCAACACCCCCGAACTGAGCAGTCTGGTTCGCGGCCCGTAGTCGCGGCTCCGTCAGCTCATCCTCCGGTTCCGTCCCCGGCACCACCGGCAAACCGATGTGAACCCCAGGAAACATTAGGGCCCCAATTTCAGTTGTTGCCTCAGGATCGCCCTGACTGTCTCTCCCAGCCCCCCCACCCCACCGCGAAAGGTAAACGCCGCCATGTCAGTTTCCACCCAGCCCCTGCGCGTCGCCGTCATCGGCGCCGGCCCCGCCGGCATCTACGCCTCCGACCTCCTGATCAAGTCCGACGCGGACGTCCACGTCGACCTCTTCGAGCAGATGCCGGCGCCCTTCGGGCTGATCCGCTATGGCGTGGCCCCCGACCACCCGCGTATCAAGGGCATCGTGAAGTCCCTGCACAACGTGCTGGACAAGCCGCAGCTGCGACTGCTGGGCAATATCGAGGTGGGCAAGGACATCCACGTCGACGAACTGCGCGAGTACTATGACGCCGTCGTCTTCTCCACCGGCGCGGTGTCCGACCGCGACCTGAACATCCCGGGCATCGACGCCGAGGGATCCTTCGGCGCCGGTGAGTTCGTCGGTTTCTACGACGGCAACCCGCGTTTCGAGCGCTCCTGGGACCTGTCCGCCCAGGAGGTCGCCGTGATCGGCGTGGGCAACGTCGGCCTGGACGTGGCCCGCATCCTGGCCAAGACGGGCGATGAGCTCAAGGTCACCGAGATCCCCGACAACGTCTACGAGTCCCTGGCGGAGAACCAGGCCACCACCGTCCGCGTCTTCGGCCGCCGCGGCCCGGCCCAGGCGAAGTTCACCCCGCAGGAGCTCAAGGAGCTCGACCACTCCGACACCATCAACGTGGTCGTCGACCCGGAGGACATCGACTACGACGACGCCTCCGAGGAGGCCCGCCGCAACTCCAAGTCCCAGGACCTGGTGTGCCAGCTGCTCGAAGGCTATGCCCTGCGTGAGCCGAAGCAGGCCCCGCACACCCTGCAGATCCACCTCTTCGAGTCCCCCGTCGAGGTGCTGACCGAGAACGGCGCCGTGGTCGGGCTGCGCACCGAGCGCACCGAACTCGACGGCAAGGGCGGTGTGGTGGGCACCGGCACCTTCACCGACTGGCCCGTGCAGTCCGTCTACCGCGCCGTCGGCTACAAGTCCGACCCGGTCCCGGGCCTGCCCTTCGATGAGGACAGCCACGTGCTGCCCAACGACGGCGGCCACATCCTGGACAACGCCGGCGCTTCCCCGCTGCCCGGCCTGTACGCCACCGGCTGGATCAAGCGCGGCCCTGTCGGCCTGATCGGCAACACCAAGTCCGACGCCAAGCAGACCACCGACATGCTGCTCGCCGACGCCGACGCCGGCAAGCTCGAGGCACCGAAGCACGCCGACCCGGACGCGATCATCGGGTTGCTCACCGAGCGTGGCATCGCCTACACCACCTGGGAGGGCTGGTACCGCCTGGACGGCGCCGAGCGTGAGGCCGGCGAGGCCGAGGGCCGCGAGCGCAAGAAGATCGTGGACTGGGAGGAGATGGTCAGGTACGCCCAGGCCGTGCCGGTGCACGCGCAGTAGGGACCCGGTGTTGTTGGGCTGGTCCGCGCGTCCAGCCCAATTTATACGTAAGTTAAGGCCGGATCCGCGGTGAATCCGCGGTTTTCCGGCCTTAACTTACGTATGAGTTGCGGTTGCGCCCATCTGAGCACCGGTCAGCCGCGTGTACTTCTCCACACCCGCTGCGGGTGGTCCGCCTGAAGCGGGCGGTCCAGGCCCACTGCTCCGGCAAAGCCCGGAACTGACAACGTGGCTGTTGCCCGGACAAGCAGAGCGGTGGACTCAAACAACTTTTTATGAATCTGCCGCCACCGACGTGCCGCTGCCGACAGTGTCCGGAGAACCGCTTGACTGTGGCAGCTAACCCGACGCTACCCAGGGAAATCAGGCCAGATCCGGTAGACACGGATAATGCTCCGCTACTGTCCACCATCCTCGTCCGGCACATACCAATTCGGAAATGTTTATGGGTGTCGGAGCTTCCTGGGGGGGGCATCGTTGGTACGCTCGACAATGTCCGATAAACGACACAAGAAGAAGGAGAACGACATGCGCGGAAGCGGCTTGATTTGGACTATCGTCGGAATTCTAGCGATCATCGCATTGGCGATCTGGATCTTCTCGGCTATCTGACACCGGTGTAATCCAACCGGCGTGCATGCATGGCGCTGGTTGGATTACCTGGCTTTCCCCGCCAGTTTCTCTGGCCCCGCCGCGGGCGAATACATTCACACCAGCTCGAGCAGGCAACCGCCCTGGCCCGTTCTGGTGCGTCGCAATCTTCCTTCTGTGCCCCTTCGCCCGACGGTCTCATGGCCCGTGCTTCCCCCACAGCCGGGGAAGCGCGGGTTGATTCGTTTGTGGGCGTGCCGTCATTGCCGGGCGGACGGGGACAGCACGTGACAGGCCACTCGGGGTTGTCGGGTAGGTCGCGGAAACCGGGGGTTTTGCCTCCGGAAACGACGCAAATGGGCCACTTCCCGCTACCTACCCGTCACCCCGAACCTCCTCCACCACCACCCCGGCCTCCAGCCGGGTGTCCAGGGGACCGCCGACCGTCCGCGCACCGTAGTCGACCTCCAGGGTCTGCAGCGAGCCGAACAAGCCCGGCGCGGAGGCCGAGACCTGCCAGCCCCTCGAACTGAGCTCCTGGGCCGCCCGTGTGTCCACGAAGGTCTGCTCGGCGATCAGCCGCTGGGTGGCGTCATCGAAGCGGAAACGGGGGGCCGCCACCGCCTCCTCCAGCGGCTGGTCCATCAGCCCCCAGCGGATGAGCGCGTTGGCGAGAATGTTGAGGATATTCGCCCCACCCGGTGTGCCGACCCCCAGCACCGGACGCCCCTCGCTGTCCAACACCATCGTCGGATTGGACCAGGTCACCGAACGACGTCCCGCTTCCGGCTGGTTCTGCGGGGTGTCGAAGGTGTTGAAGCGGCTGAGCTGGTTGTTGAGGAAGAAGCCGCCCACCTCGGTGCCGGAACCCCAGAACTCGGTGAGCGTGTTGGTCATGGAGACCACCATGCCGTCGCCGTCCACCACGGTCAGGTGCGTCGTGTTGCCCGGAGTGTCCAGGTTCTCCCCCGGCACTCCGTCATCGATGATCCCGGCCAGCTCGGCATTGCGTTCCGGGTCCACGAGCTCGGTCACGGGAACATCAGTGAAGGTGGTGTCCCCGAGGTACTCCCGCGCACTCTCTTCCGCCAGCAGCCAGGCCTGCGAGACCCGTTCCACGTACTCGGCGGAGTTCGGGTCCACTGCGGCGATCCCCTGGGATTCAAGGACCTGGAGCATCTGGATCAGCGGGGCCCCGGGCAGCGCTGGCGCGGAGGACACCACCTGATGCTCTCCCACCTGACCCTGCGGCGGCTCATTGTGCTGGACGCCGTACTGCTCCAGCGAGACCGGATCCAGCCCGTTGGTCTGGTTCAGCTGCTCCGCGATCGTGCCCCGGTAGAAGGCGTCCGGCCCCTCGGCCTGCAACGTGCGGAGGGTGGCCCCGAGTTCCGCCTGGACCAGCGGTTGGCCAACCTGCAGCGGTGCCCCGCCCGGGGTGAACTGCGGTTGGCCGATGATCGCGTCCGCCCCACCGCCGTTGATCCGGAGGGTCAGCTGTTCGGTGGCGGGCACGCCCTGCTCGGCCATCCGGGCGGCGGGCTCCAGCAGTTGGGCCCAGTCGAGGGTGCCGTGCTCCGCGTGGAGTTCGGCCATGCCGGCCACGAACCCGGGGACACCGGTGTTCGACGGTGGGATCACGCCGTCGGCGGCCACGACTTCGCGGTAGTCGAAGGCCTGCGGTTCCTCCTCAGACGCCGCGATCAAGGCCGATCCCCCGCCACCCATCCCGGAGGCGTAGGGCTCAACCACCGAGACCGCGAAGGCCGCCGCGACAGCCGCATCCACTGCAGTGCCGCCGGCATCGAGCATCTCCATGCCCGCCTCGGCCGCCAGCGGGTGACCGGCGTTCACCCCGTGCTGATCCAGCACCGTCTCCGGGGGCTCCTCGGCCGTGGTATCCGGCGACGCTGTCGTGGTCGAGGTCGCGGATTCAGGCAGGGTGTTATCACCCGGCAGCGTGCAGCCGGCCAGGATGAGGGCCGCGGCAAGGACGGCCGCGAGGGCTGTGCGAGATGCGGAGATACTGGGCATGGGGATCATCCTGTCCTGTCGGTTCCGCGCTAACCCTGACGCTAGACGACGCCGCGTTCCCGCGCCACGCCCCCGCCATTGCGCTATCCTCGGCCCCACCAGCAGCGTCTGCTCCCCGACAAGGAGGGAACAATGAGGACCCGCCCGCCCCGACTCCTGACCGCCCTGGCCGCCGTTGGCACGCTCGCCCTCGCGGGCTGCACCGGAACCACCACGGATGAGGCCGACACCTTGGACACCCTGACTTCGACGCAGACGATCGCCACGAGCCCCGAGGAAATAACTCCGGAGGCTCCCGCGGAAACCGTCACCACCACCGAGACCACCGGCCCGGAGACCAGCTCCATGTTGCCGGATGACACCCCGACCGAGGACGTCCCGCGCGAGGAACTGCCCCAGGAACCGGTCGGCTCTGAGGTGACCATCGCCGGGGAACCCGCCACCGTGTGCATCTTCGGCGACGGCTGGGGCACCAATGTCTGGGCGGGCAACGCCAACACCAGCTGCGAGTTCGTGAGCGCCGTCCATGAAACGTTGATCGAGGGGCTGAACCCCACCCGGAACAACATCCGCGAGCACCTGCGGGAGCAGATCACCGTCACCAGCCCGGTCACCGGTGAAGACTACGACCTCACGTGCGCCCCGCGCGGTGAAGCCCTGGTCACCTGCGCCGGTGGTGAAGGAGCTGCGGTCCACTTCTACTGACGGTCAGGGCTGTCCGTCCCCACTGCGGCCGTGGCAGTTCTTGTCATTCCGCAGCACCAGGATGATCCAGGACAGTAAAAGCCAGCGCCGGAATGACCCGCGGCACGTCGGTGAAGAGCAGGACAAATGGCCAGGAGTGACGCGGCCAAGCCGATGGAGTCTCGAGCACCGGTCACATTGTGTATTTCTGCCGACGGCTTTCATTTTCCGGACCGGGATCCATGTCCCGCCGACGCTCATCCAGCTGGATTCGGGTGGCCAATCGTGATCGACCAAATGGAGACTTTCGTTCCTGACGTTCACGGCTGTTTCGGCACCGCCCGCGCCCTCGGCGGCGATATTGCAGTATCGAACCGAGTGCTCGCCAAACGACGCTCAGCGAGAGTAATCAAATCAAAAACATCATCCGCCAGGTAGCCGGTGACCCCTCTATCAATGGATTTCCTACGGAGCACCCCGGCCTCAACGAGGTTGTCGAGGGCTTTCCCCGCGGACGTACGAGTTGTCGCAAAGATCTCGGCAGCAACCGGTGCCGTCAGCAGAGGGTGGTCCGGTAGGTTCTCCAGAATCTTCCGCTCAATCGAATCACTCCGCAACGCCCGGGTTTTTCCCTGGTTGCGTCGGTGCACATCCACTTGTTCCCGCCACTCCTGCCGGAGCAAACCAAGCTCCGAAGCAATTCGTCTGGCCTGGTCCGCGGCCTCGCTGGCGGCATTGATGAAGATCTGCAACCATTCCAGAATTCCGTCCGAACCCGCTTCATCATCCCGAAAGCGCGTCAACCCGTGAACATAACGATCCGACCAAGTTCCCAGGACCATGCTCACAGGAAGGATGGGAGCCTCGACAAGCCCTCGTCGCTGCAGGACCGCATGGATCAATGCCCGCCCAACCCTGCCGTTACCATCAGGAAAGGGATGGATCGTCTCGAATTGAGCATGCACCATTGCAGCTTGGATCAGTGCACCGTGCGTAGCGCCATTGAGGTAATCGACCAGATCATCCATTAGCTCGGGGACATGCTCCGCTGGCGGTGGTACGAATTCTGCCTCCATCGGAGAATAGGAAGAACCTCCGATCCAGTTCTGTTCCTCTCTGAACCCACTATGGCGGGTCTCTCCCAGCAGCAATGCCTGAGCCGCCATGATGTCCTCGTTCGTGAGTTCCTCGGTATCACGAAGCTGTGCACTCATCTGTTGCAGTACGGAGACGTTATTGGCCACCAGCTGCGCTACGTTCGTCACCGGAACGTCAGGGTCTGTTCTGGTCAATTCAGCAATGGCGACCTTGTCAGGTTGCGGTGCCATCCCCTCAATCCGGGAGGATGAGATCGCTTCAGAACGCAGCAGGAACCTAGCGATCCCCTCGAGTCCGGTGCCGGATCCCGTTTCTCTGCGGACGCCACGATCCGACAGATTCAGAATCTTCTGCTCAACCCTGCTGGCCTGTCGTGCGAGGTCAGCTGGCAGTTTCAGTCCCCGCGTGGTTAACAGATCGGGAAGAAAGGCCAGGTAAGGACCTCCCACACGGGACCGTCGACCGATGCCCGGTCCGCCCACAGGTACCCACTGCTGCTCCAGCCATCGAGACATAAGGTTTAACCTTCTTCAATTCGACGAGAATGTAAAGGGTAAGAATTATCCTCTACATATTACACGTGACAGTAAAGGATAAGACTTATCCTTTACACGACGCCGCGGTGAGTGCCGGAAAAGACTTATCCTTCCCGCAAGCCATCCCCACCGCCCCATCACGAGGACAGCAGGCCATGGGGAGGCCATGCGCCCTCTCCGTTCATGACGGTAACCAGCACTCCTAGACTCAGCAGTATTGCAAACATAGACTATGTTGTTCAGAACGTGAATGGCGACGGCTTCGTAACTGCGGCGGATCGCCTGCTCACCGCGGTCAACCCGCGCCGCATCCGTGCGTGAAATAAAGGGCCCGACGATATGGAGAATGTTTCCCCGGCAGCTACCCTTGTCACTGAACATTCGTCAGCTCGGCTCATGCGCTCCTGGCGCCCCGACGTTTTCGACGCCCTTCTTAACCCTGCAGCAAGAAACGAATCGATGATGGACGGCACCTCACCAGACAAGAAGAACAGCCAACCCTTGCCTCAGCCCGGCCCGGCGGTTCCCCCTCCCGGCTCGGCCGTTCCGCCTCCTGGCGCTGCCGTCCCGCCGCCCGGTGCCGCTGCGCCGGGTTCCGACGTCCCGGCACCGGGTAGCGCCGTGCCGGCTCCCGGTTCCGCTGTCCCGCCCCCAGGTGCGGCAGTTCCCCCGGATCCGGAGGACAAGGCCGCGACGGACTCGACGCCGCCTGCCCCCGGCTCCGCTGTTCCTGCGCCCGGTGCTGCCACCCCTATATCTAAGGACACTGCTACATCGCCGGGTTCCGGCGTCCCGATGCCCGGCTCCGCTGTTCCTGCGCCGGGCGGAGCGGCTCCGGCACCCGGCGTAGCCGTGCCGCCACCTGGGGGATCCATCCCCTCCCCGGGTGCCGCCGTGCCACCGCCCGGTGCCAACGTTCCCGTCCCCGGGGCTGCAGCCCCCGCCCCCGGCGGGGCTGCACCGGCTCCCGGGTCAGCGGTCCCGGCCCCGGGTGACGCCGCGCTGGCTCCCGGTTCGGCCGCTCCCGCCCCAGGTGCTGCGGCGCCCGCGCCCGGCAGCTCCATACCTACGCCCGGCGCGGCGATTCCCGCGCCCGGCAGCTCCATACCTACGCCCGGCGCGGCGATTCCCGCACCTGGCGCCCCCGCGCCCGGTGCTGCAGCACCCGTGGCCCCGGGAGCTTCAGCTCCAGCCACGCCCGGGACTACCGCACCCCGGCCTGGCACGTCGGTTCCCGGTGCAACCGCCGCCAAGACGTCAAAGTCTGGCGACAGCGAGGAAGCCGACGAGGAGAAGCCGAAACAGCGCTCCGTGCGCATGCGGCTGCTGACTCCGCTCACGCGGAAGCAGTGGGCCGGCACCGCCGGCGTCACGTTTATCGCGCTGCTCATCGGCGCCACGATCGCCGTCGTGATCGCCCGCTGGCTGGTGGGACTGGAGCCGGTCGAGGAGTTCCTCACCAGGTACCCCGGCGAGTACGAGCTGCCCGAAAGTGCGCCCACCGGGTTCCCCGCTTGGGTGGGGTGGCAGCACTTCTTCAACATGTTCTTCCTGTTCCTGATCATCCGGACGGGAATCCAGGTCAACCAGGAGCGCCGACCGCAGGGGTACTGGACGTCGAAACGCGGCGGGAAGAAGATCAGTCTGACGCTGTGGATTCATCTGGTCCTGGACCTGCTGTGGATCATCAACGGCGCGGTGTTCGTCATCCTGCTGTTCGCCACGGGGCAGTGGATGCGGGTGGTGCCCACCAGCTGGGAGTTCTTCCCCAACGCGGTGTCCGCGGGGCTGCAGTACCTGTCCCTGGACTGGCCGACCCACAATTCCTGGGTGAACTACAACAGCCTGCAGGAGCTGTTCTACTTCCTCACGGTGTTCATCGCGGCGCCGCTGGCCATCATCACGGGGCTGCGGCTCTCCCAGTACTGGCCCCGGAAGAACAAGGCGCTGAGCAATGCGTTCCCGATCGGGCTGGCCCGGAAACTGCACTTCCCGGTGATGATCTACTTCGTGGTGTTCACCGTCATCCACGTCATCCTGGTCTTCGCCACCGGCGCGCTGCGCAACCTCAACCACATGTACGCCGCGCAGGACTCGACGAACTGGACCGGCTTCGTGCTGTTCGTGCTGTCCCTGATTGTCATCGTCGCAGCATTCGTCGCCGTCCGGCCCTCGCTGGTCGCACCGGTCGCGCAGAAGTTCGGCGATGTGACAGCGCGGTAGGACCGCCTCCAGCTCCTCCACTCCCCTGTACCGGGATCCCGGTACAGGGGAGTTTTGTCATTTCCGGACGTTTCAACCGGCCGCCCGGGCCATCTCCGCCCGGACCAGAAGATCAGGGCGATCCCCGAAAGACAGTTAGCCGCCCCAGCGATAGAATCAGGTGCATGAACGCCGAGCAGTATGGGAATCAGCACGTCCGCCTGAGTGACGCGGAGCGCGACGCCGCGATGTCTCAGCTCGGCCAGGCCATGGCCGAGGGCCGGCTCAGCATCGAAGAATATGATTCCCGTTGCCGCCGTATCGCTGCTGCGCAGGTGCGCAGTGACCTGGATGGCCTGTTCTCCGACCTGCCAGTGAACTTCGCCGCTCAGCCGGGCCGGGAGATCGAGCAGGTGTACGGGGCGTCGGAAATCGAGGCCGCGCACCGTGCCGGGGCGCGCCCCAAGGCGGGGGTGCTGGGTCTGACGACGGTCGCAGCCATCGCCGGCACCGCCATCGCCGCGCCGGCCATCGGCGGGCTGGCCACGCTGTTCCTGCTGCTCATCCCCGTGGTTTTCATCCTGCTCTACGTGATGAAGCTCGGTCCCGCCACCTGGTACGCGCCGAGTAAATGGCAGCTGGAACGCAACCGGCTCCGGGAACTGCGCAGCGCCGAGCGGATCCGGGCGGCGGAGCTGCGGGTGCAGCGCAAGGAGCGCCAGCACGAACTGACCTCCGAGGCGATGAACATGGCCAAGAACTTCCTGGGCAAGAAACGACGCTGAACAACCACGAAACCCACCGACCCCCTCACAGGGACCCGGTGGGTTTTGTCATTCACCGCTTATCGACGCCGCGGTTTAGGGCGCGGGTCACGCCGCGCGGCGCCGGGTGCGCCCCGGTCAGAACAAACCGATCACCTGCGTGATGCACAGATACAGGAACGCCGCGGAAATGATTCCCATCAGCGTGTTGGTCAGCCAGCCGTTACGCCAGCGCTTCGGAGTCATCTTCGAGTTGAGCAGGATCAACAGGGTCAGTCCGAGGAAGGGCATGAACAGCGCACCGAGCACACCGTAGGCGATGATCAAGCCGGTCGGCTGGCCGAGCAGCAGGAGCAGCATCGGCGGGAAGGTCAGCCAGATCAGGTAGGCGCGGTAGTAGCGTCCGCCGGAACGGATGTGCGGGTGATCCGCGGGCAGCTTCTTCAGGTGACCGACATAGTCAGCGAACATCAGGGACACACCGTTCCACACACCCAGGACCGAGGAGACGGCGGCCGCGAGGAAGCCGACGAGGAAGACCTTGGACATGACCGTGCCGTAACGGTCAGCCAGCACTTGCGAGAGATCCACCAGACCCTGGTCATTGTCGGCGACGGTGAGGTTCGCGCTGTAGAGCATCTCCGCACCGAGGATGAGCATGGCGACGACGAAGATGCCGGTGATGATGTAGGCGACGGTGTTGTCCAGCCGCATGACCTTCATCCACTTCGGGGAGTACCAGCCCTTCTCACGGAGCCAGTAGCCGTAGGCAGCCAGAGTGATGGTGCCGCCGACACCGCCCGCGATGGACAGGACGTAGACGAAGGAGCCGTCCGGCACCGTGGGCACCAGCCCCTTGGCGATCTCCGGGAGATTCGGCACCGAAATAGCGGCGATGCCCACCACCGTCACGAACATAACGCCCACCAGTACCGCGATGAGCTTCTCGAACAGCTGGTACTTACCCAGCCACATCAGTCCGAAACAGAGAAGACCGGTCAGGATCGCCCACATCGTCAGGTTCGTCCCCGGGAAGAGCGCCGCCATTGCCAGCCCCGCACCGGACATACCGGCAGCACCGTACACCAGACCCCAGATGACGATATAGGGGGCGAAGTACCAGGAGGTCCACTTACCGAGCTTGCTCCACCCGTGGAAGATCGTGTTCCCGGTCGCCAGGGTGTAGCGCCCCGCCCCTTCCACCAGCACGATCTTCATGATGGTTCCGGCTATCACCGCCCATAACAGGGCGTAGCCGTAGCGTTGTCCGGCGATCATGGTGGCGACCATGTCGGCGGCGCCCACGGCGGTGGCTGCGGCAACCAGGCCTGGGCCGACCAGCGTCCACTTGACCTTCTTCGTGGACTCTCTGTCTACGACGGCCGCATCCTGCGCTTCCATATTTATCGACACCTCGTCTGCACCTTTCTGGAATGTGGCCTGAACTTCGACGGGGTCGATATTATGGCAGGAACCACATTCTTTCGCCCTTGGTGCTACCTTTCACCCCCGGTTCCTGACCTGCTGGAGCCATTTCCGCTGTTCAACTAATCCAGGCCGGAAATCCCCCGCAGGAGCACCGTGACACCTCCGGTGGCCGCCAACAACAGCGCCAGCCGCGCGGCAAAGGGCCGGCTGACATAACGGGTCGCCACGGACCCCAGCCCGATTCCCAGCAGCATGGCCACAACACCCATAGGCCAGATCAACCAGTTGGTTTCAGCGAGGGAACCCGCCCCGGAAACGATCTTGACGCTGAAGGAAATCAGTCCCGCCACAACGAAGATCGGCTGCATCGTCGCCGCGTACGTCTGCTGCGGCCATCGCGTCACCTGCGTATAGACCGTCAGGGCAGGACCCGCGATGCCCGCGAGGGTATTCATGAACCCTCCGATCACGCCCGCGGCAAGTGCAGGAAGCCGGCCCGAGACCTCCGGCATCCACCGCCTCCCGAAGGTCACGATCCCCAGGGCTGCGAGCAACAACACTCCCACCAGCACCTGCAACAGCGCGGGCGAAACCTCCCGCACGAGCAGAGCACCCGGAACCGACCCGAAGATCAACACCGACGCGATCAGGCCGCACTTCCGCCAGTCCACATGACGGCGTACCGTCACGGTGGTGATGGCCGCGTTAACTACCGCCAACGCATTGACGACGAGGATCCCCTCGACCGGGCCCATCACCACCGAGAGCACGGGACCGGCGATCAGCGCGAACCCCATCCCCGAAACCCGCTGCAGACACGAACCCGCCACAACGATCACACTGAGCAGGAGCAGACCGGAAAGCACGGGATCAGATTACTAGGTCACATCATTACCGGAACGGTATTCATCCCGAATTCTTCTGCAGCGGTGGAATACCGGGCCCCCACTCGAAGGCAAACCACCCGCACCAGCCACTACACAATCACATCCAAAAGTGGCAAAGTGATAGCGGTGAGTAACAGCGCCCATTCAGACCATACGACCACCCTGGACACCACGCCGTCCACCCGAGCCCGCGAGCAGGCCCTGGGTGCAGCCGCCGCGGCCGCCGCCCCGGAAAGCAGCCCCAGCCGACCCCGTCGCCGCGCCCCGCGCGTTCTGGACCAGTCCGAGAAGATGAAGGACGTCCTCTATGAGATCCGCGGCCCGGTGGCCGCGGAGGCGGAGCGCCTGGAATCGGACGGCCATAACATCCTGAAGCTGAACACCGGCAACCCCGCTGTCTTCGGCTTCGACGCCCCGGACGTGATCATGCGCGACATGATCGCGGCTCTGCCGACCTCGCAGGGCTACTCCACCTCCAAGGGCATCATTCCGGCCCGGCGTGCCATCGTCACCCGCTATGAGCTGGTGGAGGGCTTCCCCCACTTCGACATCGACGACGTCTTCCTGGGCAACGGTGTCTCCGAACTCATCACCATGACCACCCAGGCCCTGCTCAACGACGGCGACGAGGTGCTCATCCCGGCCCCCGACTACCCGCTGTGGACCGCCGCCACCTCCCTGGCAGGCGGCAAGCCGGTGCACTATCTGGCCGACGAAGAGGACGGGTGGAACCCCTCGATCGAGGACATCAAGTCCAAGATCACCCCGAACACCAAGGCCATCGTGGTGATCAACCCGAACAACCCGACGGGAGCGGTCTACCCGCGGCACATCCTGCAGCAGATCGTCGAGATCGCCCGCGAACACCAGCTGCTCCTGCTGGCCGACGAGATCTACGACCGCATCCTCTATGACGACGCCGAGCACATCAGCCTGGCCACCCTGGCCCCGGATCTGCTGACCATCACCTTCAACGGCCTGTCCAAGGCCTACCGGGTGGCCGGCTACCGCGCCGGCTGGATGGTGCTGACCGGCCCGAAGGACCACGCCAAGGGCTTCATCGAGGGCCTGGAGCTACTGGCCGGCACCCGGCTGTGCCCGAACGTGCCCGCCCAGCACGCGATCCAGGTCGCCCTGGGCGGTCGCCAGACCATCTACGAACTGACCAGTGAGTACGGCCGCCTGCACAAGCAGCGCAACGTCGCCTGGGAGAAGCTCAACGAGATCCCCGGCGTCAGCTGCGTGAAGCCCCAGGGCGCCCTCTACGCGTTCCCCCGCCTGGACCCGAATGTCTATGAGATCCACGACGATGCTCAGCTGATGCTCGATATCCTGCGCTCGGAGAAGATCCTCATGGTCCAGGGAACGGGCTTCAACTGGCCCGACACCGACCACTTCCGTGTGGTCACCCTCCCCTGGGCCTCCCAGCTGGAGAACGCCATCGAACGCCTCGGCAACTTCCTAGTCAGCTACAAGCAGTAAACCACCGCTCGACGACGTCGCGCCCTGTCCGCTCTGCGGGCAGGGCGCGTCCGCCTCCGGTTCAGCGGTCTTTCTCCGGCCGGACCACCATCAGCGGGCAGGATGCGTAGCGCAACAGGGCCCGCGAGGTCGAGCCCAGCAGCATGCCCCAGAAACCACCCCGACCGTGGGAGCCGACGATCAGGAGCTGCGCGCCCTCGGAGCGTTCCGCCAGGGAGCGAACCGGGCGGTCGCGCGTGACCACCTGGGTCACGGCCACGTTCGGGTATTTCTCCACCAACGGCTGCAGCCACTCGGCCAAGGCGTCGCTCTGCTCCCGCTCAACCTCCTCCCACGGCTGCTGGACCGGCGCCAGACCGGACAGGGAGGTCTGGACCGCCATGTCCATCCAGGTGTGCACCGCCACGAGTTCGGCACCCCGGGCGTCGGCCTCCGCGAAGGCGTATTCGGTGGCGCGGTGCGAAACCTCCGAGCCGTCCACGCCAACCACCACGGGTCCGTACTTATTGTCCGGGGTGACGGCGCTGTCCGCCCGGACCACCACGACCGGGCAGTCGGCGTGCCGGACCGCGGCCGCGGACACCGAGCCGAGCACCATGCCGGGCACCCCGCCCCGGCCCCGGGTGCCCATCACGATCATGGTGGCGTCACCGGACATGCCGTTGAGCACGTCCACGGGGTGGCCCTCCACGACCGTCTCCTCGATTTCGAGTCCCGCCGCCACCTCCGTGGCCAGCGCACGGGCCTCGGCGGTGATTTCCTTGGCAGCGGCCTCGAAATCATAGAAGAGTTCCCGGGAGGGCATCAGACCTTCGTTGTACAGCACCGGTGGCCAGGTGAAACTGGTGACCACCCGGAGCGGGACACCGCGTTTATCGGCGGTGTTGGCGGCCCAGCGGACGGCTGCCCGCGAGGGCTCGGAACCGTCCACCGCGACGATGATGATGTCTTGCCTGGTGTTCATGTGGGATACGACCTTTCTGGCTCGAACTGGCCCGCGGAGGTCACCGCAGCCACAGTCTCACGGTGCTCCGTCTCATCTCCCATCATATTCCGCTGTTCAGCTCTTTTGCCGCTTTTCGGCCGCCCCGACCGCAGTTCAGATTTGCCACCCCGGTCATGTCGGGTAGGTAGCGGAAACCGGACAATTTTCTCCTGTCACAGGACACAATCCGGCAGTAGCCGCTACCTACCCGACACGCATCGACTGAGCTGAAGTAGTGGCCGCCCCAAGTGCAACGACACCCGCGCCTGCCAGCCGAGCCCCGCAACCACGCCTGTCCACTCGGCCCAGCCTGCCGCGGCTACACTCACGCTCCGAAGCCTTTCCGTTTTCAGACGCCAAGGAGCCCTTGTGGGTCGACACGCCATCGCTGCACCGCCGAAGGATGCGAGGACCACACTGTGGCGTCGCATTCTGCTGGGTTTTCTGATTCTGTGCGGCATCGCCACCAGCATCGGCCTGGTCATGCTCTGGCCGCCGGATGAGGATCCGGTGGTCGCCCCGGAGTTCACCAACACCTTCGCCCTCAACCAGGCCCAGGTCAACGGTGAGGTCTCGGCTGTGGCGCCCGGTGCCTGCCAGTCCCCCTCCCTGGGGCAGGTATTCGAGACCTCCCCCAGCAGCTCCGCAGCCGTCTCCGGCGATACCTGCACGAATGTCATCGTGGACATCACCTCCGGGGAGAATGAGGGCAGGCGCACGCTGCTCATCACCTACGGGCAGCCCGGCGAGCCGGTGTTGGCGGAAGGGGACCAGATCCGTCTGGCGGAGACGGTCGCGGCCGACGGCCAGCTGACCTACACCTTCACGGATTACCAGCGTGGCACCCCGCTGCTGGTCTGGGGGCTGGTCATCGCCGGCGCAATCATCCTCTTCGCCGCCCTGCGCGGTATCCGGGCCCTGGTCGGCCTGGTGATCACCCTCGCCGTCCTGGCCGTGTTCCTGCTGCCGGCCCTGGTGCACGGCGGCGCTCCCCTGGCGCTGGCCGTGGTGGCGGGAGCGGTGATCCTCTTCCTGGTGGTGCTGCTGGTCCACGGTTTCAACTGGAAGTCCTGTGCAGCGCTGGCCGGAACGCTCATCTCCCTCGGTATCGCGGCCTGGCTGGCCTCGCAGGCGATCAGCTCCACTCATCTCCAGGGGCTGGGTTCGGAGGACAACCTGCGCATTCTGCTCTACCTGCCGGAAGTCTCGGTCACCGGCCTGATGCTCTGTGGCTTCATCATCGGTGCCCTCGGCGTGCTCAATGACGTCACCATCTCCCAGGCCTCCACCGTCAACGAGCTCTCCGAGCTCGACCCGTCAGCCTCCCCGTTGCAGCTGTTCACCGGCGCCATGAAGGTGGGCCGGGACCACATCTCGTCGATGGTCTACACCCTGGTGCTCACCTACACCGGCGCGGCGCTTCCCCTGCTGCTGCTCATCTCGGTCTCGGAGCGACCGCTGCTGCAGACCCTGACCAGTGACCTGGTGGCCACGGAGCTGCTGCGTTCCGGGGTCGGTGCGCTGGCACTCACCCTCGCGGTGCCGATCACCACGGTGATCGCCGCGTATGTGGTGCCGGAGCGCCAGGTCACCTCGCAGGTCACTCAGCCGGCCTGAGCTCGCTCTCGGTGACCCACTTGTGGTTGGTCATCGTCATCTCCTCGGTGTCGATGTCCACCATGTACACGGTTTCCTCCGTGGAGTAGTCGATGGTGGCCTCCGCCCCCTTCATGCCGGACATGTGCTCCGCTTCGAGCACCACCTCGGTGCCGTCCTCAAGCGGTGCCTGGCCGGGGTCCGCCAGCTCCTCATGGACCACCCAGCGGTGACCGGTCACCGGTTCCCCGCCGGTGGTCGGCGTGTAGCTGACCGCATAGGCCGTGGTGTCGAAGGCGCCGGAGACCGTCGCCGGCGCGCCTTCCATCCCGGGCATGTGATCGGCGGCGAGCACCACCTCGGCCCCGACGGGGTAGGTCGGCTCAGCTGCTTCGGCGATACCCTCGGGCGGCGGGCCGCCGTCCTCCGGGTGCTGCATGTCATGCCCCTCGTGGCCGCTGCTCTCCGACGTCGTGTTCTCCGGTTCGGATGGCTCGTCGGCGCTCTGGCTGCAGGCACCCAGCGCAAGTACGGGAAGCAACAGGAGGGTGGACAGGGCACGGGCACGTTTCATGGTCACGCCTCTTTTCCGGTCGATGGCAGTTGCCGCCACCCTATACCCCGGCCCCGTATACGTCGAGGGCCGGCCACTGACCCCCTGCCACCTCCCCTCGCCCCCGCAGCACTCGTGAGCAGGGGAGACGTTGCGGCGACCGGCACCTTTGTCTGGGTCTCTCCCGGACGCGTAGACTGAAAATTCTGCTCATGCAGCAGCCCCTGACACGGCATTTCCGTCAGCTGCAGTGTGCCGGGCGCCGGGTAAAATCGACGATGACGGCGCACGGCCGGAACCTGAAGGGGATCCGCTCGGCGGCTGATGGAGGAGGAATGAGTCTGCGGAAACGGCAGCTACGGGAGCGGCCCGCTGACACGGATCCACCCGAGGACAGCTGACCCAACCACCTGCGCACTGCGTGCGGCCCCAACGGCATGAGCGATGAGAGCTAATCAAGGAGAACGCGTGAACCCTATTGTTTCCCCCGCCAAGTACACCCCCGGCGACGTGGTGGACTCGATCAACTGGAACGACATCCCCGATCAGATGGACCTGGACATCTGGAACCGTCTGATCTCCAACTTCTGGGTGCCGGAGAAGATCCCGGTCTCCAATGACATCAAGTCCTGGGACACCATGACCGAGGACGAGAAGCTGGCCACCATGCGCGTGTTCACCGGCCTGACCATGCTGGACACCCTGCAGGGCACCGTGGGTGCCGTCTCGCTCATCCCGGAGTCGAGCACCATGCACGAGGAGGCGGTGCTGTCCAACATCGTGTTCATGGAGGCCGTCCACGCCAAGAGCTACAGCAACATCTTTATGACCCTCGCATCCACCACGGAAATCAACGAAGCCTTCCGTTGGTCGCGGGAGAACGAGCACCTGCAGTACAAGGCCCGCCGCATCCTGGAGTTCTACAAGGGTGAGGATCCGCTGCGCCGGAAGATCGCTTCCGTGATGCTCGAGTCCTTCCTGTTCTACTCGGGCTTCTACCTCCCGCTGCGCTGGGCCAGCCACTCCAAGCTGACCAACACCGCGGACATCATCCGCCTCATCATCCGTGACGAGGCCATCCACGGCTACTACATCGGCTACAAGTACCAGCGCCAGCTCGAGGGCCTGTCCGCGGAGCGGAAGGAGCAGCTCCAGGAGGACACCGTCGAGCTGCTGATGGACCTCTACGACAATGAGTCGCAGTACACCGAGGAGGTCTACGACGCCATCGGCTGGACCGAGGACGTCAAGGGCTTCCTGCGCTACAACGCCAACAAGGCCATGAACAACCTCGGCTACGAGGGCATCTTCCCGGTGGATGACTGCCAGTTCAACCCCGGCGTGCGCACCTCGCTCGACCCCTCCTCGAACGAGAACCACGACTTCTTCTCCGGCTCCGGCTCCTCCTACGTCATCGGCAAGGCCGAGAACACCACCGACGACGACTGGGACTTCTGACCCTTTCCCGGCAGGGCACCCCGCGCCGGCCACCTCCGGGTGGCCGGCGCTTTCGCGTGCCCGCTTATCGACGCCCCGGCCCGCCTAGCGCCGGGCGATCGCGACCAGCTCGGCCACCGGCCCGACCAGGCGGTGCGGTCCTGTCCACACCGCGGTGAGCGGACGTCGTAACGGAGCCTCGGCGAGGGGGACCCGGACGAGCTCCCCGGACTGGAGCTGGGCGTGAACCGCCAGCGAGCTCAGTACCGCGGGACCGGCCCCCGCTGCCACGGCCACCCGGACCGCGGCGTTGCTGCTGAAGGTCTGTGCGGGGCGGGCAAGCATGGTCTGTCCCACCAGTTCCTCAAAAGCGTGCCGGGTCCCCGAACCCCCTTCCCGGCTGATCAGCGGCGTCGCGGCCACCTCCGCGATCCCCAGGGGGCGGGGCCGTGCCGCCCACGGGTGGTTCGCCGCGGTGACCACCACCAGTTCGTCCTCCTGAACCACCAGGGTGTTCAGCCAACCGGGTACGCGCGGGGTCTCCACGAAGCCCACCTGCAGCGACCCTGCCTCCACCTCCGCCAGCACCTGTGCGGAGTTGAGCACCTCGAGGTCCGCGCGGACCCGGGGCAGCCGCCGTCGCAGCTCGGTCAGCCACGCCGGCATCAGATTCTCGGCGATCGTCAAGCTCGCCCCGACCCGGATCTCCACCACCTCATCCTCCCGGCTGTGTCGGAGCCACTCCTCGAATTCCCGGGCGGCTTCCAGGAGAGTCCGGGCGTGGGCGGCGAACAGCACCCCGGCTGAGGTGGGGCGCGACCCACGCGGATGACGGTCCAGCAGCACCTCGTTCGCGCTCGTCTCCAGCTGGGTGATCATGCGGCTCGCGTTCGGTTGGTACATGCCCAGCTTCCGGGCTGCCGCGCCCAAGCTACCTTCATCGACAACCGCCACGAACAGAGCCAGGGCCTGGAGGTTGGGAAGAGAGTCTGTCATATCATCAGGATATGGCAGGGGGCCGAACTGCCGTCTACCGCATTCTCCACAACGCTGGAATTCTCAGGGTCATGTTGGCTCCAGATTCCCACTCCGCCCCCACCACCTCGCACCGGCAGAGATTCCAGGTGCGGCCACTCCTGCCCGGGGTGATGCTCTGTCTCGCGGCCGCCGCCCTCTCCTCCGGGCTGAGTCTCCTGCTGCCGGGCATCAGCGCGCTCATCATCGCGATCATCCTGGGAATCATCCTGACCAATGTGGCGCGCCTGCCGGCCGCCCTCTCCCCCGGGCTGGGCTTCTCATCCAGACAGCTCTTGCGCATCGGCATTGTGCTGCTCGGGCTCAAACTGGTCCTCTCTGACATCGTCGACCTTGGGGTGCCGCTGCTGGTCGCCATCATCGGCATCGTCACCATCGGGTTGTTCGGCACCGTGCTCCTGGGCCGTGTCCTAAGGGTCTCTCCCCATCTGACGTTGCTCATCGCCTGTGGCTTCTCCATTTGCGGTGCCGCCGCCGTCGTCGGGGCCGCCGGGGTGACTGACCCCGACGACGAGGCCGAGAAGGACACCGTCACTGCCGTGGCTCTGGTGGTCATCTTCGGCACCCTGCTGATTCCCCTGCTCCCGCTGGCGGCGAACCTCCTGGGGCTCGGCGAGGAGACCGCCGGAATGTGGGCCGGCGGCTCCGTCCACGAGGTGGCCCAGGTCGTGGCGATCGGCGGCGCGCTCGGCCCGGGGGCACTGAACGCCGCCGTCCTGGTCAAACTCGCCCGTGTTCTCCTGCTGGCCCCGGTGGTCTCAATTCTGAGTGTCCGGCAACGCCGCATCGCCCGGGACGCGCTCACCGACGGTCAGTCAGGCTCCCGGGGGACGTTGCCTCCGCTGGTCCCGCCGTTCATCATCGGATTCCTGGTGATGGTCCTCCTGCGCTCCTTCTTCGCGGTCCCGGTACCGGTGCTGGCGGTGGGTGATTTGCTCCAGACGGGTCTGCTCGCCGCCACGATGTTCGCCCTCGGCTGCGGTGTCAAGGTCCGCGATCTCTCCCGGGTCGGGTTCCGTCCCTTTGTCCTCGCCGCACTGTCGACGCTGCTCGTCATGACGGTCGCCTTCACCGGGGTCACCGTGGTGGCATGAACCCCAGCCATTCCCGGGCGGCCCTCCCCTGACCTCCAGCACCTGTCCCCGCCCGCGGCAGCGCCACGGCCGAAAGGACGCCCCGTTCCGCAGCTCCCGGTACTGAGAAGGAGTAGCCTGAAACCCGCTGCCCGACCACCTCTGTGTGGCCCGGTGGCATTTTAGGTTTCCACTCGATCTTCCTGAGGCAGGCAGTATGACTGAATCCCCGACACCGCGACGCTTTCCCCGGTCGGTTCCGGTTGTACTGGCTTTCATCGCCGTGTTCTTCGCGGCCATCAATCTCCGCGCCGGCATCGCCTCCCTGGGCTCAGTGTTGGGGGAGGTCCTCGAGGCCTTCAACACCAGTGGCGCGTTGGCCGGTGTGATCACGGCGATGCCCGGCCTCTTCTTCGCGATCATGGGGCTGGGCGCGGTTCCGCTGGCCGCCCGGTTCGGCCTGAGCAAAACGCTGACCGTCGGCATGGTGCTCACCCTCATCGGACTGGCGGTGCGGCCGTGGGTGGGGGAAATCTGGATCTTCATCGCGCTGACCGCCTTCGTCGTGGCGGGCATCGCCCTGGCCAATGTGCTGCTGCCCGCCTGGATCAAAAACCACGGTGGCCGCCACATCGTCGCCCTGATGACCATCTACAGTTCGGTGCTCGGTCTCTCCGGCGCCATCGGCCCGCTGAGCATCCTGCTTTTCAACGGCAACGACGCCTGGCGCTGGTCCCTGTTCATCTGGGCGTCGTTCGCCGCGGTCCAGCTGGTGGTCTGGGTCATCGTCGCCGCCCGCACCGGTTTCGATTTCCCCTCCGCCTCCGCTGACACCGCCGCCGGGAATGGCGGCTCCCTCTGGAAGTCCCCCACCGCGGTGTTCCTGATGCTGTTCTTCGGCCTGCAGTCGATGAACGCCTATATCCAGATGGGCTGGCTGCCGCAGATCTTCATCGACGGCGGAGCTTCCGCGAACGTGGGATCCGTAGCGTTGGCCCTGGTCGGGGCGCTGAACGTGATCGGTGGCCTCGTGATGCCGCTGATCATTGACCGCGTCCACAACCTGGCGATCTTTCCGGTGCTGTTCTCGGTGTGCTCCGCCACCGGCTACGTGGGCCTGTACTTCACCGCCGACACCGTGCCCCTGCTGTGGGCGCTCTTCCTCGGCCTCGGCGGCTTCTGCTTCCCCACCGCCATCGCCCTGATCCCCGCCCGCAGCCGTTCCCCGTTGGTCACCGCCCGACTCTCCGGGTTCGTCCAGCCGGTCGGCTATTTCGTGGCGGCGCTGGGCCCCTTCCTGATCGGCATCATCTACGAGGCCACCGGACAGTGGTCGGCGATTCTCCTGACCCTGGTGGGTGGCACCGTCGCCATGGCCGTCACCGGTTTCCGGGCCAGCCGCCGCGGCTACATCGATGACGAACTGAACGCCGCCAGCCGCTGACCGCCCAGACAGCCCCGCAGGATGCTGCAGCGGACTACCGTCCCCTATTCCGTGAGAACGGCCCGGAACGGCGCCATGCGGTAGTAGAGTCACCAGAATGATTGCGGCTGTGGCGCAGTTCCTCGAACCGGAGGGTCAGGGTCTGGCGCAGATTCTGGCGGTCCTGGTGGCGTTCGCGTTGTCTTCCCTCATCGGCCTCGAGCGGCAGCTGCGGGGAAAGAGCGCAGGGCTGCGCACGCAGACGATCGTCGGTACGGCCTCGGCGTTGTTCCTGCTGGTGAGCAAGTACGGGTTTCAGAACGTCCTGGGCGACGACGTGGTTCTGGATCCCTCCCGGGTGGCCGCCCAGGTCGTCTCGGGCATCGGTTTTCTCGGTGCGGGGCTGATCATCACGCGGGGTGGTTCCATCCACGGGCTGACCACCGCCGCCTCAGTGTGGGAGACCGCGGCAGTGGGCATGGCCGCCGGGGCCGGGCTACCGGTCCTGGCGGTGCTGGTGACGGCCCTGCATTTCGTGGTCGTGTTCAGCTACACGTGGGTGTCACGGCGGCTACCGGCCTCGAAACGGCAGACCGCCCAATTCCGGGTGGTCTATCTGGGGCGATAGGGAGTTCTCCGGGAGCTGCTCTCGCAGTGTTCCTCCCACGGCTGGAAACTGCTGGAACTGTCCACGGGCACGCTGGGACCCGCAGCGGAAATCCCGGGCCGTCCGCCGGCTGACGGCTCCGACGAGGCGGCCGTCAGCGTCACCCTGACGCTCGAAGGGCCCGAGATGACCACAGCCGCCGACACCTTCGCGGACACGACGGGTGTCCTGCACGTCCGCCTGACCAACGACGCCGGTGAATAGCGCAGGTGCCCGGGGTCCGGTGCTCCCGTGATCAGCCCAGGTTGAGGACGGTGGTGGCGATGGAGAAGTAGATGATCAGTCCCGTGGCGTCACAGAACGTGGAGATGAAAGGGTTGGAGAACACCGCCGGGTCAGCGCCCACCTTCTTCGCGATCAGGGGCATGACGCCGCCCACGCAGGCCGCCATCGTGCAGATCGCCAGCAACGTCAGCCCGATGACGAGGCCGATATCGAAGCCGTAGACAATGCCGGCGATCAGCAGTCCCAACGCCCCCAGCACTACACCGAGGACCGCTCCCACCCGGAGTTCCCGCCAGATGATCCGCGGTAGGTCACGGACCCGGACCGCTCCCACCGCCAACGCCCGGGTGACCGTCGTGGCCGCCTGGTTGCCCGTGTTTCCGCCCGTGCCGGTGAGCAGCGGGATGAACAGCGCCAACACCACCACTTCATTGAGCCGGTCCTCAAAGACGTCGAGGACCTGAACCGTCAGGATCGCCGACACCGCCAGGACGACCAGCCACACGATGCGGCTGCGGACCACCCGCATGATCGGCAGGGAGAGGTACGACTGCGGGAGGGGCTCGGAGCCGCCGGTGCGTGCCGCGTCTTCGGCGTCTTCCCTGTCGAGAATCGAGAGCACGTCATCGATGGTGAGAATTCCCACCAGCCGTTCCTCTGAGTCGACGATCGGCATGGCCAGCAGCTTCTGGGAACGGAAGAGACGTGCCGTGTCCTCACGGTTGTCGGTGACCTGGGCACTGACGGGAACATGGG
Source organism: Corynebacterium halotolerans (assembly GCF_050107895.1). Lineage (GTDB taxonomy): Bacteria > Actinomycetota > Actinomycetes > Mycobacteriales > Mycobacteriaceae > Corynebacterium > Corynebacterium halotolerans_B. The sequence goes on from NZ_JBNILW010000002.1 coordinate 295,619, forward strand.
TGGTGTCGGTGACCGGAGCACCCCGTTCTGCGGCCAGCAGTCCCCGCAGGCTCACCACGCCGAGCAGCTTACGGGTGTCATCTACCACTGGGACGACATAGATGGTTTCGGGTTCATCGATGCGGTCGCAGATGTAGTCGAGGGCCTCCCCCACGGTCAGGTTCGCGGGAACGGCGAGGACCTCAGGGGACATGTAGCGGCCGATGGCGTCCTTGGGGTACCCCAGCAGCGAAGCCGTCATCTGCTGTTCTTTTTCACTGAGTCCCTGCATGAGGCGTTTGACCACGGTAGCGGGCAATTCGCCGAATAACAGGGCCCGCTCATCGGGGTTGAGGTCGGTGACGATGTTCGTCAGCTGCTCTGTCTGCAAGGTGTCGATCAATTTGGCCTGGTAGGACGGGGACAGCTGTTTGAAGACCTGGAGTGCCTGATTTTTGTCCAGGACGAGAAAGAGGACGGCGCTTTCGGTGGGAGCTGTCGTCCGCATGAGATAGGAGAGTTCACCCGCGGGGAGGGTGTGCACCTGCGCAGCGAGCTTCTCCAGTTCGGCTTCGTCGTGGGGCGCACCCCGTAGAAGTTTCCGAATTGCGTTGATGGTCAAAGTCGGCATATCAGCTCCCGGATAATTAAAAGTTTAGATCAATGAAAGATGCAGGTTCCGCGGATTGTACGGCGATCCTGGCCGGAGTGGCGCACCTGAGGATGGGCGGGTGTTACACCCCGCGTCTGAATCCAGGGTTTCTGAGCGTTCGCCCCTCACCGAGGGGCACCGACCTGCCGTTGACCCGGTGCCCGTCAACCCCCTGCACAGGTCCCGGCCCGGGCACCGATAGCCCCACTGGCCGCTGTTCCCGGGGTCTGCCGGGCGCCTTCCGGCCCAGAAGCAGCTTCTCCACGCGATTCATCCGCATAGCCCTGGGCAATGGCGTCTTTTAAGGAACCTTATGAAAAGATGGCGGACACTGATCGGAGGTAAACGGGGGAAGAAGCTGAGAGGAATAAAACATGAATTCCAAGTTACCGCGGCTGGCGGAACGCAGCAGCGCCCGCGGCTCCCCCGCTCCCGAATCCCGTGGCCCGCAGCAACGCCGACCCCAGTCCACCACCGGTGGGAGATGGGGGAGTTTCTACCGGAATCTGACTTCTCTGCCGGGACTCGACTATCTGATGATCCGGATAACGGTCCTTCTCCTGACTGGCATCGGTGTCGTGATAGTGCTCTCGTCCTCAATGACGTGGTCCTATATCGAAGGCAGTGGAGTATGGGGCACCGGGGGACGCCAGGCCGCCATGGTGGCGGTAGGCTTTGCGGCGTTCTGGGTGGCGCTGAAGATACATCCGAGCAGAATCCGGAAGTTCGCACCCTGGCTGCTGGCGGGGACATTTGTCATCATGATCGCCGTCCTCACCCCGCTCGGGGTCGGGCGCGAGGAGGTGGGCGCGCAGTCCTGGCTGTCCCTCGGTCCGCTACAACTGCAACCCTCGGAGGTCGCGAAGGTCGTCATCGCGGTCTGGGGAGCCGGTCTCCTGGCTGACAACTCCCGAACCGGTCGAGGATGGGGAAACCCATTCACGAAATTCTCCCTGGTGGCCACTGCGTTGGCACTGCTCAACCTCCTCCAGGGAGACCTCGGCACCACGCTCAGCTTCGCGGCGACGGTGGTGGTGCTGCTCATCTTCGCCGGGGTCCGGATGCAGTGGGTGTGGGGCATGATGATTGCCGCCGGCCTCGGAAGCATCGCGCTGGTCCTGATGGGCAGGGGGTTTCGTTCAGCCCGGGTGGAGGTCTTCTTCAATTCCCTGTTCGGGAAGTTCGAGGACACCCAGGGACAGGCGTTCCAGTCCTACCAGGGCTTTCTCTCACTCGCCGATGGGTCGGTGTTCGGGGTCGGCCTCGGGCAGTCCCGCGCCAAGTGGTTCTACCTGCCCGAGGCCAAGAATGACTTCATCTTCGCGATTATCGGTGAGGAACTCGGGCTCTGGGGCGGCGGCCTGGTGATCGTGCTGTTCGGCCTGCTCGGCGTCTTCGGGCTCCGGACCGCCATCCGCGCCCAGGATCAGTTCCAGTCCCTGCTGGCGGCGACGCTGACGGCCGGCATCGTCTCCCAGGCTTTCATCAACATCGGTTATGTCATCGGCCTGTTGCCGGTCACCGGTATCCAGCTGCCGATGCTCTCTTCGGGCGGCACGTCGGCGATCATCACGCTGGGGTCCATGGGGTTGCTGGCCAATTGTGCCCGGCATGAACCAGATGCCGTGTCCGCGATGCAGTCCTATGGACGCCCGTTGTTTGACCGGCTGTTCTTCCTCGGCGAGCCCCGCCCGGCGGGCGGTGCCGTAGAGAAGGTGTCCGCCTCCCGCAAACCCGCCCGTTTCGGTGCCCCGGTCACTCAGCGCCGGCCCGAGGCAGACCGGGGCACTACAAAGCGGGCTCCCCGCGGACCCGACCCGACGGAGACGGAGTACCGCCAGAGCGCTTCCCCGCGCCGTCGCCGTTCCGTCCCACCTGAGCAGCGTCATCGTCCGGGGCGGGACGAATCGCGCTGAGCCGGAACCGGGCTGGACAAACAACCTGCAGAAATGAGGATCCCGTGAACAGACGGATCGCCGTCGCCGTTCTCTTGTGGGTGACCGCCATCGCGCTGGTGCTCGGCCTCTCCGCCGGCCCGGCGTGGAGCGTGGCACTCTACCGGCTGGTGGCGGTGGAGCCCCTGCTGGGGTGGGGTGCCTGGCTCTCCGAGGCCGCCGTGCTCGCCCTGGTGGCCCTGTACGGGGCGGCCGGGCTGTGGGCGTTGTGGGGCCCCCACCGCAGGGACTGGGTGCTGCTGCTCCGGTTGTTCGCCGGTGGGTTGGCCGCCTGCCTGTCTTATGGTCTCAACCTGGTGCTGAAGGGGAGTTTTTCCGCCGTGCGCCCCTGCCACCTGCACGAGGTGGTCTCGGTGTGCCCGCCGGCCGACAACTGGTCCTTCCCCAGCAACCACACGGTGATCGCGTGCTCCTTGATGATCGGGCTGGTCGTGGCCCGACCCCGGCTGGCCTGGGTGGCGGTGCCATTGGCCGTGCTGGCGGCGTGCGCGCGCGTGGCTTCCGGCGACCACTACCCCCATGACGTGCTCGCGGGGGCGGCCGTCGGAACGCTGTTCTACCTCGGGGCGGCAGCCGTCGCGCTCCCGGTCCTTGATCACGGTGCCCGCCGACTGCGTGGGGCAGCTGAAAAATACCGGTCATAAACCAAGGCTTTCCCAGCAATTCAAACAATTTTTGTTATCTGGCACACAAAAACGTCTTAACCCACTACGCTGAGGCTCACCGGCACAGCCCCGGTCCCAACCACATAGGAACGGCCGCCTTTAGGTGCGCCTGAGAACGCCTGCGGCCCCTCCTCAAGCCCATGCATTCGAGAGTTAGGACCTGTCATGGACACCACTGTCTTTGAGCAGCATGAATCCTCCATCCGCGGTTACTGCCGCAATTTTCCGACGGTGTTCGCGTCGGCGTCCAATGCCCGCCAGGTGTCGGAGGACGGCACCTCCTACATCGATTTCTTCGCCGGCGCCGGGGTGCTGAATTTCGGGCACAACAATCCGCGGATGAAGGACGCCCTGATCGAGTTCCTCCGCAATGACGGCGTGGCCCACAGCTTGGACACCTACACCACCACCAAGCGTGACTTCATCGCCCGCTTCCACGAGGTGGTGCTCGCTCCCCGCGGAATGGACCACCGCCTGCAGTTCATGGGCCCCACCGGCTCGAATGCGGTGGAGGCAGCGTTGAAGCTGGCACGGCAGGCCACCGGCCGTCGCGAGGTGGTGGCCTTCAGCCACGGCTTCCACGGCATGACCCTCGGCGCGCTGGCCGCCACCGGCAATCACGCCTTCCGCCAGTGGGCCGGGGTTCCACTCAACGACGTCGTGCGTCTGCCCTTCGAGACCGCGCCCGGCGGGGACACGGCGGTGGCGGACTACGGGGCGTCGTTACGCGATCCCTCCTCGGGTCACACCGCGCCAGCCGCGTTCATCGTGGAGGCGATCCAGGCCGAGGGCGGGGTGAACGTGGCCAGCTCCGAGTGGCTGCAGCAGGTGCAGGCGCTGGCGCGGGAGGTCGGCGCGCTGTTCATCATCGATGACATCCAGGCCGGCATCGGCCGCACCGGCAGCTACTTCTCCTTCGATGGGATGGGGCTGGACCCGGACATCATCTGCCTGGCCAAGGGGCTGGGCGGGTTCGGCACCCCGATCGCGATGAACCTGAACAAGCCGGAGGTGGATGAGCACTGGTCGCCCGGCGCGCACACCGGCACCTTCCGCGGCCAGGGTCTGTCGTTCGTCGCCGGCACCGTGGCGCTGGACTATGCCGCCGACCGGGACTTCCTGGATCAGGTGGAGGCCAAGGGGCGGGTGATGCGGGACCGTCTGGAGCAGATCGCCGCCGACCAACCCGGGTGGGAGGTCCGTGGCAAGGGCATGATGCAGGCCATCGACACCGGCGACGGGGCCCTGAACAAGCAGATCCAGGCGGAGGCCTTCCAGCGGGGTCTGCTCTTCGGCCCCTGCGGTTCGGGCGGGCGGGTGAACAAGCTGATCCCGCCGCTGACCATCGGCGAGGATGATCTGGACCAGGGCCTGGACCTGTTCGAGCAGGCCGTGCACGCCGCCCGGGAGGGATCTTAGGATGCGCCGCCGTGAGGACATGACCTTTGCCCCGTCCGAGTACGAGCGCCGGCTGCGGGAACTGCGGGAACGGATGGTGCAGCGCCGGCTGGACGCCGTGGTGGTCTCCGATCCGGAGAACCTGATGTATCTGACGGACTACCAGACCACCGGCTACAGCTTCTTCCAGGCGCTGGTGGTCCCGATCGACTCCGAGCCGGTGATGATCACCCGGGCACTGGAGGAATCCAATGTCATCCACCGCACCTGGGTGGACCGCACCCGCCCCTACCCGGACAACGGTGACGCCATCGCGGAGCTGGTGAGCGAGCTGAAGGCCCTGGGGCTGAGCAAACCCCGGGTGGGTTTCGAGCGCAACAGCTACTACTTCCCCGCCTACCAGCAGGACCGGCTGCTCGACGCCTACGGCGCCGGGCTCGTCGACTGTTTCGGGATTGTGGAGGAGGGCAGGATCCGCAAGTCGGCCGCCGAGATCGAGGTGATGCGCCGCGCCGCCCGGGCCGCCGAGGCCGGGATGTCCGCGGGACTGCGGGCGGCGGTGGCCGGGACGACGGAGAACGAGGTGGCCGCCGAGATCTCCGCGGCCATGTTCCGCGCCGGCGGGGAGTTTCCCGCCGTGATGCCGTACGTGACCTCCGGGCCGCGCACGATGATCGGGCACGCCACCTGGGAGGGCCGGACGATTCAACCCGGCGAGCACGTGTTCCTGGAGGTCGGCGGCTGCTACCGCCGCTACCACGCCGCGATGATGCGCACCGCCGTCAATGGCGTGCTGACCGGGTCCATGCACCAGGCCCAGGAGACGATGAAACGCGCGTTGTCCGAGCTGCGCGCCACGATGCGCCCCGGTATGACCGTCGGCGAGGTGGAGAAACTGGCCCGGGACGTCATCGAGGACAACACCACCGGTGCCCGGCTGATCACCCGCGCGGGCTACTCCATCGGCATCGCCTTCCCGCCCAGCTGGGACGAGGGTTACATCCTCTCGCTGATGCCGGATGATCCGACGCCGCTGGAATCGGGCATGACCTTCCACGTCCTGCCCTGGATGTGGGGCGTGGACGGGGACAAGACGGTGGGCGTCTCCGACACCATCCACATCACCGACACCGGCTGCGAGTCCCTGTTCACCCTGCCGGAGGACTTCACCGTCCACGATTCCTCCGCAACCACCAGCCCAGCCACTGCCGGCCAAGCCACTGCCGGCCAAGCCGCCGCCAGCGCCTGAAAGGAGTCGTCCCCATGACCACCCTGACCTCCATCAACCCGACCAACGGCGAGGTGGTGCGCGAGGTACCCGCCGCCACCGCTGCGGAGATCGCCGCCGTCCTCCAGCGCGCCGAGCAGGCCTTCCACGCCTGGCGGGACACCACCTTCGCCGAACGCGCACAGGTGCTGAACGCCGTGGCCGCGCACCTGCGCGAGAACACCGACACCTACGCCCCACTGATGACCGAGGAGATGGGCAAACCCATCACCGAGGCCCACGGGGAGGTGGCCAAGGCCGCGTGGGCCGCCGAACACTACGCGGAGCACGCCGAGCAGTACCTGGCCGACGAGCACATCGCCTCCGACGCCACCTCCTCCTACGTGCAGCACCTGCCGTTGGGGCCGGTGCTGGGCATCCTGCCGTGGAACGCGCCCTTCTGGCTGGCCTTCCGCTTCTGTGCCCCGGCGCTGATGGCCGGCAACACCTGCGTGATGAAGCACGATCCGCACGTCCCCGGCTGCGCGGCCGCCATCCAGGACGCCTTCAAGGCCGTCGGCGCGCCGGACGGCATCTTCCAGACCCTGCACGCGGCCACCGAGGACGTGGAGTCCGTGATCCGCGCCCCGGAGATCCGCGCCGTGTCCTTCACCGGTTCGGACCGCGCCGGCTCGCAAGTGGCCGCGGCGGCCGCCGGCGAAATCAAGCCCGCGGTGCTCGAGCTCGGCGGCTCGGACCCCTGCATCGTGCTTGCCGACGCCGATCTGGCCCGGGCCGCCCAGGTCACCGCGCTGTCCCGGATCATCAACGCCGGCCAGTCCTGCATCGCCGCCAAACGGGTGATCGTGGAACGCAGCGTGCACGATGAGTTCGTGGACCTGCTGGCCGGGCACCTGCGGGATCTCAAGGTGGGGGATCCGAACGAGGAGGACACCAAGGTGGGCCCGATCGCGCGCGGGGAACTGCGCGAGAACCTGCACCGCCAGGTGGTGGACAGTGTGGCGGCCGGGGCCACCTGTGTGCTGGGTGGAGAGCTGCCGGAAGGAGATGGCTACTTCTACCCCGTCACCCTGCTGACCGACGTCCAGCCCGGTATGACGGCGTGCACCGAGGAGACCTTCGGGCCGGTGGCCGTGGTGCTGGCCGCCGATTCCGCGGAGGAGGCGCTGGCGATCGCCAACGACACCCCCTACGGGCTGGGCGCGAGCGTGTGGACCACCACCGAACGCGGGGAGGCCATGGCCCGGCGCATCGAGGCCGGGCAGGTCTCGGTCAACGGGATCGTCAAGACCGATCCCCGGCTGCCCTCCGGCGGGATCAAACGCTCCGGTTACGGCCGGGAGCTGGGCCCGCACGGCATCAGGGAGTTCGTGAATGCCCAGCAGGTGTGGGTGGGGCCGGTGAAGCAATAAGTGCGTGAGCTGGCAGCCCCAGGAAGGTTCTCCGATGCGCACCGTCATTCCGTCGCGGTGACCTTGCATCCGTTTCGGGAGCACTGGCCGAGGACGTGGGCGGCACGGGCAGGACCCCGTGCCGGCCGAGTTCGGCCACCCCGAAACAAGGACAAGTAAAAAGCAGAAGGAGACGGACGTTGTCTGACATCAGACGCACATACCGGTCCCGGTCCCGACAGGTCGCCGCCATGCTCGCGGCGACCGTGGTGGGCGCCGGGCTGATCTCGGGGCCCGTCACGGGCCCCGTTGCCCGAGCGGCAGAAAATGAGGGTCCGAGTACCCCGCAGGAAGCAGATGTGACGGTTAACGAGGGCACGAACCTCACGGCTGCGGCAGCGCCTGATGGATCGACCGTGATTGACCTGCACGGCATGCTCTTCCGCGTGCCGGAGGGCGGCGGCGAGGCGTCCCAGCTTTCGCCGGTGGAGCACGAGACCGCGCGCCCCGATGTGGGGCCGGACGGCAGGATCGTCTATCAGTCCTATGACGGCGGCAACTTCGACATCTGGGTCGCCGGGCCCGACGGTTCCAATCCGACCCAGTTGACCGACGGTGAATTCGATTACCGCGAACCACGCTGGTCCCCGGATGGGGAGCACATCGCCTTCTCCTCCGACCGGGAGAAGGGCTCCTATGACATCTGGTCCATCGAGGTGGAGTCGCGCGAGCTGACCCAGTGGACCAGCGACGCCGGCGACGAGTCCCAGCCCGCCTGGTCCCCCGACGGTGAGGAGATCGCCCACGTGGCCGGGAACGCCGTCGCCGCGGTCAACCGCGACGGCGACAGCCGGGAGCTGGCGGCGGATCCCGGGGAGCCGGCCGTCGCGCACGCGCCGTCGTTCAGCCCGGACGGTGAGCAGGTGGCCTGGGTGCGCCACAACGAGGACGTCAGTGACCTGATGATCGGCAACGAGGCCGTGACCAGTGGCGAGGACGTCTTCCCCTTCACTCCGGAATGGCTCGACGACAGCCGGCTGCGTTACACCGCCGACGGCAAGATCCTCGAACGCGACCTCGGAGCAGCGGCGGCCACGGAGATCCCCTTCGAAGCCACCCTCCACCTGCCCGGCGCGGACTATGAGAAGAAGCCCCACGACTTTGACAGCCGGGACTCCCGCGACGCCACGGTGCTGACCCCGCAGCTGTCACCGGACGGCGATTCCATTCTGTTCGTGGCCCTCGGCGATGTCTGGCACATGCCCCTCGACGGCGAACCCCGTCAGCTCACCGATGACCAGTTCCACGAGGTCAACCCGGTCTTCTCACCGGACGGGAAGTCCATCGCCTACGCCACCGACCGGGAGGGCACCCAGGACATCTACATCCGCTCCCTGGAGACCGATGAGGAGCGCCGGGTGACCAGTCTGGAGGGCGCCGAGGTCTCCCCGGCATTCTCCCCGGACGGCACGCAGCTGGCCTTCCAGGACCAGGACGGAGCGACCTACGTCCTCGACATCGAGAGCAATCACATCCGCGAACTGGTCCCGGAGATCTTCGGGCCGGGCCGTCCCAGCTGGTCGGCCGACGGCGAAACCATCGCGCTGGCGGCGGTCAAGCAGTACTCGGAACGCTTCCGCGAGGGCACCAGCCAGATCCTGACCGTGGACGTCGAGACCGGTGAGCAGACCTTCCAGGCACCCGGCGCACCTGACGCCTCCCTGTCCACCCGCGGTGATGACGGGCCGGTCTGGTCCCCGGACGGGCAGTCCCTGGCGTTCATCATCGCCTCCCAGCTCTACACCATGCCCGTGGACGCCCAGGGCACCGCGACCGGCGACCCGCGGCCCGTCAACGAGGACGTGGCGGACGCCCCGTCCTGGAGCGGGGATTCCAGCAAGCTGCTCTATCTCTCCGGCGGCGAACTCAAGCTTGCCGACGCCGCGACCGGCGACACCGAGACCGTCGAGGTCCCGCTCCAGGTGGAACCGCACATCGAGGAAGGCGTGAAGACCATCCAGGCGGGCGCCATCTGGGACGGCAACAGCCGCGAACTGCGGGAGAACGTCGACATCACCATCCGGGACAACCGGATCGAGGAGATCACCGACCGCGGTGAGCGCGAACCCGAGGGCGAGGTCATCGACGCCACGGAGCTGACCGTCATGCCCGGAATGATGGACGCGCACGTCCACCAGGCCCTGGAGTCCCGTTTCCTCGGCGACCGCCAGGGCCGGATCAACCTGGCCTACGGTGTCACCTCCACACTGTCCATGGGCGACCAGGCCTACCGTTCCCTGGAGGAGCGGGACTCGGTGGACGCCGGTAAGCGGGTGGCCCCGCGATTCTTCGCCACCGGTGAGCCGATCGACGGATCGCGGGTCTACTACAACTTCATGCGCCCCACCGCCTCCGATGAGGACGTGGACCGGGAACTGAAGCGTTCCGAGAACCTGGACTACGATTTCTTCAAGACGTACGTCCGGCTGCCCGCCGAGCGGATGGAGAAAGTCATCGAGACCGCCCACGACCGCGGCCAGCCCTCGGCCTCCCACTACCTGAGCCCCGGCACCTTCCTGGGCCAGGACGGCACCTCGCACCTGGCCGCCACCCAGCGGCTGGGCTACGCGCGCACCATGTCCGAGACCGGGGCCTCCTACGCTGACATCCCCGCGATGTACGGCGAAGGCAACCGCATGGTGATGACCACCCTGTTCACCGAGGACTTCCTCCAGCCGGGCGAATTCCTCGACGATCCGCGCTTTGACCTGCTGCCCTCCTGGAAACAGGAAGCCCTGCTCGAGGGTGTCGAGGGCAACACCGAGGATCCGAGCGACCCGGAGTGCCAGACCGCCGAATGCCGCGAGGCCCAGACGCACAAGCGGATCAACGAGGCCGGCGGTCAGGTGCTCGTGGGCACCGACATGCCGCTGGACCACGTGGGCATCGGCATGCAGTCGAACCTGCGGGAGATGGTCGGCTACGGCTGGGACCCCTATGACGCCCTGCGTGCCGCCACCGTCAATCCGGCCCGCTTCCTCGGCATCGACGAGGATGCGGGAACCCTGGAGCCGGGCAAGGTCGCCGACCTGATCGCCGTGCGGGGTAATCCGCTCGAGGACATCGACACCCTGATGAACGTGGAGCTGTCCATGGTGGGCGGCACGGCCTACACGCAGGCGGAGCTACTGGAACCGTTCGGTACCTACGCCGAGGAGCCGGTGGCGCCGGGCAGCAGCCTGTCCTCCGGCAGCCTGTCCTCCTCCGGCAGCAGCGGACTGGGTCCGCTCGGCTCAGACGACTCCGCCGCCAAGGTCAACGAGTTCGCCGATGCTGCGGTGGCTAACCCGGAGCATCTGGTCGCCGACGGCACCGGGCACGCTCACTGAGTCCGTGGGCAATGACGCGGAGTGAGGTTCAGGCCTCACCGCTCGGGGCCGGGGCTTACCTGGCAGCCGGTGCTGGCTGATGGGGCGGGGCAATGAGGAAAATTCATCATTGCCCCGCCCCATTCTGCTGTCCCGGAGCGCACGGGGAATCAACACACCGGCTCAGGGCGATGGCAGCTCAACGCACATCCGAGAAAGCTCTGCCCCAAAAGGTGTTCTCACCAGCATTCTTACTTCAGAGCCAGGCCTGGTTCGGGGCTCCGGAGACGGATCCCTCCACACCGCCCGCCATCCCGAGTACGGTAGGGGCACAACCACAGGCTGTGACTCATATCGCTTTCAAGGGAGGTTTCTCATGACGGGATTGGGAGGGTTGAACCCCTCGGAGGGAGCACTGGTGCTGGGCCTGGTGCAGCAGCAGGTTCCGGTGGTCAACGAGCCAGCGGATGTGCGGGCCACCGCCGAAAAAGTAGCGGGCATGGTGAAAGCAGCCAAGGCCGGCCTGCCGAACCTGGATCTGGTGGTTTTTCCGGAGTACAGCCTCCACGGGTTGAACCCGAAGTCATGGGCCCGGGACGACATGCTCTGCGACCTGGACGGCCCGGAAGTCCAACTCCTGCGGGATGCGTGCGCGGGCAGCTCCGTCTGGGGATGCTTCTCATTGATGGAACCCAACCCCGACGGGGCTCCCTACAACAGCGGCATCATCGTCGACGACACCGGGGAAATAGTGCTGTACTACCGCAAGATGCACCCGATGGTGCCGCTCGAACCCTGGGAGCCGGGTGATCTTGGCATTCCGGTGTGCGATGGACCGGCCGGCTCCAAGCTGGCACTCCTCATCTGCCACGACGGAATGCTGCCGGAGATGGCCCGGGAGGCCGCTTACAAGGGAGCCAACGTCATCCTGCGTACGGCGGGATACACCGACCCCATCCGCCACACCTGGCAGGCCACCAACCAGGTCAACGCGTTCACCAACTTGGCCTACACCGCCTCAGTCGCGTTGACCGGAGCGGACTCCACCGGCATCTGGTCCATCGGCGAAGCGATGATCTGCGATGTTGAGGGCAAAGTCATCGAGCACGGGGACAATTCTCCGGATCGGATCGTCACCGGTGAAGTCATTCCTTCCCGAGCTGATCAGGCGCGGCGTACCTGGGGCGTGGAAAACAACATCTACCAACTGGGCCACCGCGGTTATGTCGCTGTGCAAGGCGGCGCTCAGGACTGTCCGTACACCTACATGCAGGATCTCGTCGAGCAGCGCTACCGGGTGCCGTGGGAAGACGAGGTGGAGATCACCGACGGAACCTCCATGGGTTTTGGCCCGCCCCGGAAACCCGGCGCCGACAGGGACACCAGCCGACGTGATGCTCCCCGCCAGACACCGGGCTGATGCCCCCGTCGCCCGCTGAACGGCTGTGGAACTGCGCGGGCGGCAACGGCGCCCCGGGTGGAGCGGCACGGCGAAGATCAGGCTGTTTCACGGCCGTCCCGCCGCTGACGGCGTGAGACATCCCCGCTGGCGTGGGGTGTGGGAATCCGCCCCGGCGGCTTCCGGTGTCCGGGAAGCGTTGGCGGTCAGACCTGTTCCGTTTCCGCAGGCTCCTCAGGAGGAGCGATCTCCTCGTTCAGCTCCTCCAGCTCCGCCTCGCCCCGGTTCTCCGCATCATAGAAAACAGTCTCGGCAGCCCCCTGCTCACGCATGAGAGCATCCAGCTTCAGATGTACCGCCGCACTATCCCTGTTCTGCGTGTTCTGGATGATGAACACCATCAGAAATATCACCAGGGTAGTGATCGTATTGATGATCAACTGCCAGGCGCCGGAGAAACCCAGAAACGGTCCGCTGACGGCCCAGACCACGATAACCGCCGCCGCGGTGACGAACACGCCGGGCCGGCCCAGGTAATTGGCGGTGGCGGAAGTAAACCGCGTGAACAGTCCCTTCGAGCCGCTGAACATCGTGCTCTCGCTCATGTGTCCTGCCCTTTCTGCATGCCGCCCCACTGGTGACAGGCGCAATCAATGGCTCCCGGGTAATACCTACCCCTCCAGAAGCAGCGACCTGGACCGACGAAGGAATGTTAACGCCGCAATCTATCCGCGTTACCCCGTTGCGGGGCCACTGCATTCATCGTCGTCGGCAGCGGCAGCTGACGCCCTCGATTTCCCGAACCCCGCCAGATTCCGGTGATTCGCCACCGAAAGCACAATTCCCGGCAGCACTCGGGAAAACCAACCACACCAGCAGCAGCACAAAGGCCCAGGCCGACCACCAACCCCAGCCCCCGTGAGCTCACCACCAAAGCTGGCAGCAGCTACTCCACCACCCCCAGCTCCACCAGGTACTCATAGGCCACGTCCGCGTAATCTTCGCCGGCCACGTCCACCCGGGCGTTGAGCTCCTGCATCCGCTCATTGGTCAGGTCCTCGGTGATCGGTTGCAGCAGGTCCGCGATCTGCGGGTACTCCTCCAGCACCTCCCGGTCGATCACGGGCGCCATGTTGTACTTCGGGAAGAAGCTGCGTGGATCGTCCAGGGCCACCAGATCCAGGGCGGGAATGCGGCCATCGGTGAGGAAGACCTCGCCCATGGTGCACGTGCCGCCGTCGATGGCGGCGTAGATCGCGCCGGTGTCCACGATGGACAGGCGCCCGGAGTCCGGCGGGGTCAGCTCATAGGCCTCGAGCATCGGGCCGAAGCCGTCGTTGCGGGCGTTGAACTCGCCCTCCACGCAGTAGGTCTGCTTCTCCGGCGGAAGCTTGGCGATGTCCCCCAGCGTCTCCAGGCCGTACTCCTCGGCGTTCTCCCGGGTCACGGCCATGGAGTAGGTGTTGTTCATCGGTGCCGGTGGCAGCCACACCAGATCGTTCTGGGCCAGATCAGCGTCTCGCACGGCCTCGTACTGGGCCTGTTCATCCGGGATGGGATCAGTCTCCCCCAGGTAGGTGATCCAGGCGGTGCCGGTGTACTCGAAACCGAAGTCCACGTCCCCGGTGATCTGTGCCTGCCGGCTGGAGGTGGAGCCGGGGATGTTGGTCAGGTCGTTGACGTTGGCGCCGGCGGACTGGAAGAGCACCACGGCGATCTTGCCCAGCAGGATCTGCTCGGTGAAGTTCTTCGAGCCCACGGCGATGTTCAGGCCGTCCAGGTCGATCTCGGACACCTCTCCCGCCAACTCGCCGGAGGGCGTGAACCCGCCACCGGTGCCCAGCCCGCAGCTGACCAGCGACACTGAAGCGACTACGGCAGTCACGGCGCTCAGGAGTTTTCTCATTTCATCCCCTTCGGGGTCAGCGCCACCTCGAGGACCCGGCCCACCCACTCGACGGCGAGCGCCAGCGCGGCCATCAGCATCGCGCCGGAGATCAGGATCGGGAAGCGGTAGAGGTTGATGCCGGTGGTGATCAGGGCGCCCAGCCCACCGGCGTCGATGAAGGTGGCGAACGCCCCGGCTCCCACCAGCAGCACCAGCGCGGTGCGGGCACCGACCATGATCACCGGGATCGCCATGGGCAGCTCGATGCGGAAGAGCACCTGGGTCGGCGACATCGACAGACCCCGCGCGGCCTCCAGCAACGTGCGGTCCACGTTGCGCAGGCCGGCCACGGTGTTGGCCAGCACGGGCAGGAAGGCGTAGATCCACAGGGAGAGCACCGCCACGGGCACACCGAAGCCGAGCCAGATGGCCAGCAGCACGATCACGCCGATGACCGGCGCGGCCTGGCCCATGTTGGCGATGAAGTTCACCGGGCCGGCGAGGAAACTGGTGGCGCGCCGGGTCAGGAGCACGCCGACGGGCACGGCGGTGAGCATCACGACGACCGCGCAGATCAGCACGATCTGCAGGTGCTGCCAGGTCAGCAGGGCCACGTTGGACAACTCCAGGGTGCGGGCCTCGATATCATCCAGGTCCGCGGTGGCCTGCCAGATCAGCCAGCCGCCGAGGATGCCCACCACCAGGATCGGGATCCCGGTGAGCAGGATCTTGTCCTCCCGGGAGAGGTTGCGCAGCATCAGGAACCACTCCCCGCCTGCTCGTTGAGCGAGCGCACGTACTCGGTCACGGAGTCGTAGCTGAGCACCCCGACATAACGCGTGCGCTCGGTGACCATCGCCCCGCCGTGGTGGGAGGCGAGCATGGCGTCCAGGGCGTCGTTAAGCGTGGAGCGGTGGTCGATGGTCTGCACCTCGATGTCCGGGGTGGGCACATGGGTGTGGCGGCGCAGCTGGCGCAGACTGATCCACTCCCGCGGGCGGGAGCGGTCGTCGAGGATGACCACGGAGTTCTCGCCGACGTCGGCAAACCGCTTTTCGACGTCCGCGACCGGCTCGCCGATGCGGGCGGTGACCGGGTGGTCGAAGGAGAGTTCGTTGACCCGCCGCAGGCTGAGCTGCTTGAGCGTGGAGCCGGCACCGATGAAGTCAGCGACGAAGTCGTTGGCGGGGGCGGCGAGGATGTTCTCCGGGGTGTCGTACTGCGCGATCTGCGCGCCCGGCTCGAGGATGAGGATGCGGTCGCCGAGTTTGATGGCTTCATCGATGTCGTGGGTGACGCACACGATGGTCTTGTTCAGCTCGGACTGGATGCTCATCAGTTCGTCCTGCAGCCGGGAGCGGGTGATCGGGTCGACGGCGCCGAAGGGCTCGTCCATGAGCACGATCGGCGGGTCGGCGGCCAGGCCGCGGGCGACGCCCACGCGCTGCTGCTGGCCGCCGGAGAGCTCGCGCGGGTAGCGGTCGCGGTAGATGGCAGGGTCCAGGCCGACCAGGTCCAGCAGCTCGTCCACGCGCTGGCGGATGCGCTTCCTGTCCCACTTGAGCAGGCCCGGCACCAGCCCGACGTTGTCGCCGACGCTGAGGTGCGGCATCATGCCGCCGCCCTGGATGACGTAGCCGATCTTGCGGCGCAGCTGGGTGGGATTCTTGTTGGTCACGTCCTCGCCGTCGATGAGGATGCGGCCCTCGGTGGGCTCGATCAGACGGTTGATCATCTTCAACGAGGTGGTCTTGCCGCAGCCCGAGGGGCCGACGAACATGACCATCTCCCCGGCCGGGATCGTCAGGTTGAGGTTTCCCACCGCGGGTTCCGACGCCCCGGGGTAACGCTTGGTCACCCCCTGCAGCTGAATCTCCACGCCGGCCTGGAAGGTGTGCTGGTCATTCTTGGTCATGTTCGGAGTCCCTTCGAGGTGGTCGCGCGGGCGATGAGCGCGAGGATGGCGTCCACGATCAGCGCGACGATGACGACGCCGAAAGTGCCCACCAGCGCGTAGTACACGGCGTTCGCGCCGCCGATCTGGCTGAGTCCGGAGAAGATGTATCCGCCGAGGCCGGGGCCGAGGGCGTAGGCGGCGATGGCGGCCACGCCCATGGACATCTGCGCAGAGACGCGCACGCCCGTCATGATGATGGGCCAGGCCATCGCCAGGCGCACCCGCAGCAGCACCGCCATCCGGCTCATCCCCTGGCCGCGGGCGGATTCCAGGAGGGCACCGTCGATGCCCTGCATGCCCACGATCGCGTTGCGCAGGATCGGCAGAACGGCGTAGAAGGTCACGATCACCACCGAGGGCATCGTACCGATACCCACCAGCGGGATCGCCAACCCCAACAGCGCCAGGGAAGGCAGGGTCAGGCCGATCGAGGACAACGCGTTGGCCACAGCCGCGCCCCAGGGCCGGTTGACCACCAGTACCGCGATGAGCAACGCGATGACCGTGGCCAGCAGCAGGGACTGCACGACCAGGCTGGCGTGCTGATAGGAACGGAAGAGGATGTCGAGCCATCTGGTCGACACGAACTCGAGCACAGCAGTTGCACCACCTTTCTGATCCGAGGACGATCCGAGGATCGACTGCAGACAGTCAGGGTGGTAACCGTCACAGTCAGACGTTTGTCCACAGTAGCGGAAAGGTCATCCGTATCCCCCAGATGGGAGGGGATTGGAGGCAGCGACGACAGCTGCCAATGAAGCCCGTTTCGAGCACTTCACGGGCGGTGGAGGCCCGGTCGAGGTTTCCGGACAGGGGGACAAGGCCGAGGCGCAACTCACCTGGCTCCCGGGCGGAAACCGTCCCGTCCGGGATGAAGGGGCACTGTCCGGAGCCGTGATCCCGGCATCAGGGCTCCCTGTTCACCAGCGGAAATCCCCGCACTCACGAGAAGGGCAGGGAATCTCCCCTAAAGCTTGTTATAAGTTATATTCTTAAGCTAACGTGATACATGCCATGTCCAGGAGTAAATCTGTAAAGCCTCACATTACGGCACTTTGCACTCTGGGTTCTCCCCACATTCCCGGACCGGATCCCCCGGCAAGCACTAGAGCATGAAGGACGACAACATGGGTGAATCAGGGACCGCGCCCCCGCGCCGACGCGGGTGGCAAGCGGTCGTCGGAGTTCTGGCGGCGGCGATCACGCTCGTGGCCGCCTTCTTCTCCATCCAATCGGCATCGGGCGGCGATGACGTCCGTTCCAACATGACGCTGATCGCCCCCGCCGCATCGGGCGGCGGCTGGGACACGTTCCAACGCGAACAGCAGCAGGCCATGCGCGCCAACAGCCTGGTCAACAACGTCCAGGTGGTCAACATCCCCGGCGCGGGCGGCACCATCGCCCTGGGCAAGCTCTCCACCATGGACGCACCCAACACCCTGATGGTGGGTGGCACCGGCCATATCGCCGCGCAGATCCAGTTCGACACCCCGGCCAAGATCGACCAGGTCACCCCCATCGCCCGCGTGGTGGAGGAGTACGACATCATCACCGTCCCGGCGGATGCGCCGTACGACACTCTCGACCAGCTCGTGGAGGCCTGGCGGGCGGATCCCCAGGGCATCGCCTGGACCGGTGGCGGCTCCTTCGACCAGTTGGTGATGACGGAGCTGGCGTTGACCGCCGACGTCGCCCCGAGCCAGACCACCTGGATCCCCTCCGACGGTGGCGGTGAGGCCATCCAGGCCATGCTCAATGACACGGCGCAGGCCTCCACCGGTGGCTTCGCCGACATGTACCCCCAGGTCGAGGCCGGTCGGCTGAAGGTGCTCGGCATAGCCGCACCGGAACGGCTTCCCGGTGTGGACATCCCCACGCTGACGGAACAGGGCTACGACGTCACGCTGACCAACTGGCGGGCGATGTTCGCCCCGCCCGGCCTGAGTGAGGAAGAGATCGCCGCCCTGCGCGAACTTGTCGACGAGTCCGTGGCCACCCCGGAGTGGCAGGCCGCCGTGGAGCGCAACAACTGGAAGTCCGTACCGCTGGAGGGCCCCGAGCTCGAGCAGTTCGTGGCGGAGGAGACGGAGAGAATCGACCAGCTATTCAAGGAGATGGAGCAGTGACCACAGCACAACAATCCCCCGGGTTAAGGGGTGAACCAGACCGTCCCGCGGTGAAACCGGGTCCGCGCCCCATCGCCCAGGGTACGGTCTGGGAAGGACGATCGGCACTGGTGATGCCCGGAGTGATCGCCGCGTTCAGCCTCTATCTGCTCTTCGGAGTGATCACCATGGATTCCGGGGACGCGGACTTCCCCGGGCCCGGCTTCTTCCCGCTGATCCTGGCGGTCGCCGGCCTGGTACTCGCAGTTCTGCTGGCCCTGCAGGCGATCCGCAGCCCGGAGGTCCCGGAGAACTCCTCGCCGCGCAGCTGGCGCTTCCACTCCGACTTCGTCGCGCTCGGCTGGTGCGTGGGCGGCTTCCTCGTCTTCGCCGTGCTGCTGCCCTGGCTGGGCTGGATCCTGGCCGGTGCCGTGGTGTTCTGGGCGCTGACCCGGGCCTTCGGTTCGCCGCGGCCGATCTTCGACATCCTGATTTCCCTGGCCATGAGTTCGGTGGCCTACCTGGCCTTCGACGTCGGTCTGGGCCTCAACCTGCCGTCCGGCATTCTGGGAGGTGGCTTCTGATGGAGGCGCTGTCAAACCTGATGCAGGGCTTCGCCGGGGCCCTGACCCCGATGAACCTGCTCTGGGTGGTACTCGGGTGTCTGCTGGGCACCGCCGTGGGTGTGCTGCCCGGCCTGGGATCGTCCATGGCCGTGGCGCTGCTGCTGCCCATGACCTTCGCGCTCGACCCGACCGCCGCGTTCATCATGTTCGCCGGCGTGTACTTCGGTGGTCTCTTCGGTGATTCCACCATGGCCATCCTCATGAACACCCCCGGGCAGGCGTCCGCGATCGCCTCGACATTCGAGGGCCACAAGATGGCGGCCAGCGGAAGAGCACCGCAGGCACTGGCCACCGCGGCGATCGGCGCGTTCATCGGCGGCATGGTGGCGTCCGTCATCGTGGTCTTCCTGGCGCCGACGCTGGCCGAGCTGTCCACCATCTTCGGTCCGGCCGAGTACTTCGCGCTGGCGCTGTTCGCCTTCATCGCCACCTCCTCGGTGGTCTCTGAATCCATCCTCAAGGGCCTGGCCTCCCTGGTGCTCGGCCTCGGCATCGCCGTGGTGGGTATCGACGCCATCTCCGGCATCGAGCGTTTCACCATGGGCACGCCCCAGCTGTTCGACGGTATCTCGCTGGTCACGGTCACCGTTGCGGTCCTGGCCCTCGGCGAGGTCTTCTACGTGGCCACCCGCGTGCGTCGGGAGCCCACCGACCTCAAGACCCGGGCGGCCGGGCGCCCCTGGTTGAGCCGCAGCGAGTTCCGGGATGCGCTGCCGGCCTGGGGCCGCGGAACCGCCATCGGCCTGCCCTTCGGCGTGATCCCCGCCGGTGGTGCGGAAGTCCCGACCTTCCTCGCCTACGACGTCGAGCGTCGCCTGGACCGGCGTCGCAAGAAGCCGATGTTCGGCAAGGGCGCGATCCGCGGGCTGGCCGCCCCGGAGGCCGCCGGCAACTCCACCACCGGCATGGCCATGGGTGCGTTGCTGGCGCTGGGCCTGCCGATCTCGGCGACGGCCGCCATCATGCTGGCCGCCTTCCGGCAGTACGGTCTGCAGCCGGGCCCGTTGCTCTTCGACCGCAATCCGGACCTGGTGTGGGCACTGCTGGCCAGCTTCTTCATCGCCATGGTCGTGCTGCTGATCATCAACCTGCCCTTCGCCCAGCTCTGGGCCAAGCTGCTGCTGATCCCCAAGCACTACCTGTACGCCAGCATCACACTGTTCTGCGGGCTGGGCATCTACGCCACCTCCGGCGCGGTTTTCGATCTGCTGCTGCTCCTGGGCATCGCGATCATCGGTTTCCTGATGCGCCGCTATGACTACCCGGTCGCCCCGCTGATGATCGGCATGGTGCTGGGCCCGCTGGCGGAGACCTCGCTTCGCGACGCCCTGCTCTCCTCCGTCGGTGACTTCTCCATCCTGGTTTCCAGCCCGATCACCTGGGCCATCTACCTCCTGCTGGCGATCGTAGTTCTGTTCGCCGTGCGCAAGGCGCTGATCACCCGCAACCTGCGTCGCCGCAGCAAGAAGGCGGAGCCGGCAGCGGAGCCGGAGGCCGAGCAGATCACCCAGTAGGTCCGCCTGCCCCGTTGATCCAGCGGGGCAGCTTCTTATCGCACGACGACAGCTCCGGCAGGTTCCTGATCGAAAGGAACCTGCCGGAGCTTCAGTTTTTGTTGTTTACCGGGCAGCTACAGGCTGCGTCCCATCGCCACGAGCTCCCAGCCGGCGTCCTGCCACGCACCCACCGGCAGCACATTACGCCCGTCGATGATCCGCTTCGCCGCCACCAGCTCCCCAGCACGCACCGGATCAATACCCCGGAACTCCTGCCACTCCGTCGCCAGAATCACCAGATCCGCCCCACGCACCGCCTCCTCCGTGGACTGCGCGTACGTCAACGTCGGAAAGATCCTCCGCGCATTATCCATCGCCTCCGGGTCATACACCGTGGTATCAGCACCAGCCAACGACAACGACCCCGCCACACTCAACGCCGGAGAATCCCGCACATCATCAGAATTCGGCTTAAACGCCGCCCCCAACACCGTCACATTCTTCCCCAACACACTCCCCCCACACACATGCTTGGCCAACTGCACCAGATGATCCCGACGCCGCATATTGATCGCATCCACCTCCCGCAGGAAGGTCATCGCCTGATCAGCACCCAACTCACCCGCCCGGGCCATAAACGCCCGAATATCCTTCGGCAGACACCCCCCACCAAACCCCAGACCAGCACCCAAAAACTTCCGGCCGATCCGCTCATCCATCCCAATCGCATCCGCCAACTGCGTGACATCCGCCCCCGCAGCCTCACACACCTCCGACACCGCATTAATAAACGAGATCTTCGTCGCCAAAAACGCATTCGCCGACACCTTCACCAACTCAGACGTCGCCAGATCCGTCACCAGAAACGGCGTACCCGCCCCAATCGCAGTGGCATACACCTCCCGCGCAACCTCCTCCGCCCGCGAGTCCCCCTTACGCACACCCAACACGATCCGGTCCGGGGTGATCGTGTCCTTGACCGCATACCCCTCCCGTAAAAACTCCGGGTTCCACGCAATCTCCACCGTGGTGCCCGCCGGGGACAACTCATCAGCCAGCTGCTGCATCTCCTCCGCCGTGCCCACCGGCACAGTCGACTTACCCAGAATCAGATGCTCACCGGAAAGCTTGGGCACCAGGTTCTCGATCACCGCCCGCACATAAGACACATCCGCCGCATAGGTTCCGCGCAGCTGCGGGGTCCCCACCCCCAGGAAATGCACGTGCGCGAACTCCGCAACCGTTTGATAGTCCGTGGTGAAATCCAACCGGCCGTTGCCCAGGTTCCGGGCCAGCACCTCCGGCAGGCCCGGCTCAAAAAACGGCACCTCCCCGGAGCGAAGCGAATCAATCTTGTCCTGGTCCACATCCACACCCAGCACCTCATGGCCAAGCTCAGCCATGCAGGCAGCATGGGTCGCACCGAGGTACCCCGTCCCGATCACAGTCATTCGCATGGAAATCAACTTATCCCCACTCCGGGGATGCCGCTTTATATCCAATTAAATGTCATCATTGGACTAGCCGAAAACTCAGTTTACCTGCGGGTTCACTCAGTATCTACTTAGTCACGGAAGTTCAGGTACGCCCGAGAGGGGGTAGGACCACGCTGCCCCTGATACTTCGACCCCAGCTTTCCACTGCCGTAGGGCACCTCCGCGGGGGAGGTCAGGTCAAACAGGGCCAACTGGCCGACCTTCATGCCCGGCCAGAGCATGATCGGCAGGTTGGCCACATTCGACAGCTCGAGCGTGATGTGGCCGTTGAAGCCGGGATCGATGAACCCGGCGGTGGAGTGGGTCAGCAGTCCGAGCCGACCCAGGGAGGACTTGCCCTCCAGTCGGCCAGCCAGGTCCGTCGGAAGCATGAACCGCTCCAGGGTGGAGCTGAGCACGAACTCCCCCGGGTGAAGCACGAAAGGCTCGTCCGGCTCCACCTCCACCAGGCTGGTCAGCTCATCCTGCTGCAGCTTCGGATCAATGTGGGTGTACTTCGAGTTGTTGAACACCCGGAAGAAGCGGTCCATGCACACATCGACGCTCGACGGCTGAACCAGATCCGGGTCATACGGATCGATTCCCAGTTTGCCGGAGTCAATTGCAGCACGAATGTCACGGTCGGAGAGAAGCACGTTCCCGAGTCTACGTGAGCAGTTTCGGGACCCGATTGCCACCCATGGCACCGATGGGTGTAAAGTGTCTCGATAGCACAGCCAAGCTGCGCTGATGCCGATGTAGTTCAATGGTAGAACATCAGCTTCCCAAGCTGAATACGCGGGTTCGATTCCCGTCATCGGCTCCACCTGAGCCCCTCGCCCCCGAAAGTACCCGGTGACGAGGGGTCAGCTCGTTCCGCATCGCCCTCTTTGTGGGCGCTTCCGGCCACGAAGGCCACTCCGCAGGCTCGGACAATGCCCGGCCCCTTCCCGCACACGTTGAGCTGCCGCCTCCGCTGAACAACTACGCCGGAGGACAAAAACCCACTCCCCCACAGGTTCTTCCGGTATCGGGCAAAGACAACTAGGGGCAATCGGGCACCCGTAAACACCCTCACCATCCCCAGGGCCCCCATCCTCACCAGCAGCAACACCGCCTGCCGCGCCAAAGCAGAATCTTCGACCTACTGTGGTGAGAACAATTGCATTTGTTTTGATACATCCAGCTTGGATATCTCCGATCCGTGTGTAATGCAGAAACGCACGCAACGCGACCGACGAGGTGGCCCCATGAGCGAAGCCCAGACCGGCACAATCACAACACAGATACCAGCACGCCTCGATCGGCTGCCCTGGTCCAGATTCCATTGGAAGGTGGTGATCGGACTCGGCAGCGTCTGGGTCCTGGATGGCCTCGAAGTCACCATGGTCGGCAACGTCGCCGCCCGGCTGACCGAGGACGGCAGCGGACTGGACATCTCTGCCGCCCAGATCGGCTTGGCCGGCGCGATCTATATCGTGGGCGCCTGTCTGGGCGCCCTCTTCTTTGGCCAGCTCACCGATGTCCTCGGCCGGAAGAAGCTGTTCATCTGGACGCTGGTGCTCTATCTGGCCGCCACCGTGGCCACCGCCTTCTCCTTCTCACCGTGGTTCTTCATGCTCTGTCGGTTCTTGACGGGTGCCGGCATCGGCGGTGAGTATGCGGCGATCAACTCCGCGATCGACGAGCTCATCCCAGCCCGGGTGCGTGGACGAGTGGATCTCATCATCAACGGCTCCTACTGGTTGGGGTCGGCCGCCGGTTCCGCTCTGGCGCTGGTGCTGCTCAACACGGCGATCTTCTCCGCCGACATCGGCTGGCGCATCGCCTTCGGGCTCGGTGCCGTCCTCGGTATCTGCGTGTTGATTGTTCGTCGCCACGTACCGGAGAGCCCGCGCTGGATGTTCATCCACGGACACGAGGAGGAGGCCGAACGCCTCGTCGACGGCATCGAGAAGGACATCGTCGAAGAGACCGGGGAAGCGCTGCCGCAGCTGGAGCCGAAGGACTCGATCACGGTCCGCCAGCGCAAGTCCATCCCCTTCACCGAGATCGCCAAGGTCGCATTCAAGCTCTACCCGAAGCGCGCCATCCTGGGCTTCGCACTGTTCGTCGGCCAGGCCTTCCTCTACAACGGCATCACCTTCAACCTCGGCACGCTGCTCAGCACCTTTTACGGGGTGTCCTCGGGCATGGTGCCGCTGTTCATCATCTTCTGGGCGCTGTCCAACTTCGCCGGCCCGGTGCTACTCGGCCACTGGTTCGACACCGTGGGCCGAAAACCGATGATCTCAATGTCCTACCTCGGCTCGGCGGCCATCGCCGTGGTGCTCGCGGTCATGCTCATGAACGAGGCCGGCGGGCAGTGGGGCTTCCTCATCGTTCTGGTCGCCTGCTTCTTCCTGGCTTCCGCGGGCGCCAGTGCCGCCTACCTGACCGTCAGCGAGATCTTCCCGATGGAGACCCGCGCCCTGGCCATCGCGTTCTTCTATGCGATCGGCACCGCCGTCGGCGGCATCACCGGACCGTTGCTCTTCGGCAACCTGATTGATTCCGGCAGCGCCACCAATGTCGCGATCGGCTTCCTCATCGGCGCCGCGGTCATGGCCGCGGGTGGCGTCATCGAGCTACTCTTCGGGGTGAAGGCCGAGGGACAGAAGCTCGAGGACCTCGCGATGCCGCTGACCATGGCGGACGCCAAGGACGGCACCGCAGCGGGTGACGACGCCCCGTCCAGCCAGGAGGACAAAGACACTTCCGCTGAGTCCCCGGAGGACGAGAACCGGCGCGCCAGTGCGGAGCGCATCGCGGAACGCCAGCGGCGTCGCACTGCGTCGCAGACCGGCATCCGGAAGTTCCGCCCGGGGCCAGGGTCGGGCGGGTACTCCCCGTGGATCCAGCCGGCCCCCACTGATGCTCCGGAAACCGCGTTGGACCAGGAGATCGAGACGATCGTCAACGTTCTCCGGGAACGTGGCCCTCTGACCAGGAACGCGCTGGCGTCTGTGGCCGGTGCGCGCTACTGGGGTCCGGGCGAGTTCCAGCGGGCCGTACGTGCGGCCACCTCGGAAGGCCGGATCGTCCGGGCCGACCGTGGCCGTCTCACCCTGCCGGAGGAGCAACCGTGACAGTGATGTGCAAGGTTCTCGGACACAGCCCCACTTTCTGGGCGGACGGCAACACTATGCGGTGGGAGTGCGAACGAGGCTGCGGCGAGGGCGACGGTTCGAAGAACTACGCCTCAGCCGCGGATGCGGAGCGGTACGCCAAGGCCCTCAACAAACGGGACAACGAGGACATCGGCAAGCGCGCGCCGCTGCTCGGACTGCTGCCGCTGCGGATCTGGCGGTGGTTCAAGAACCGCAATCAGCAGGGGTAGACAGACGAGGTCTATTAAGGAGCTCCACCGCTTCCCGACAAAAACACCGCACGCCCTGGTACGGACCGTGCGGTGTTCCGGTTTCACGGGAAACATTCATCCCGGTCCAAAGACTACGAATGACGGAGCTTCCGCTCCCCGGGCGCGTCCTACCGCTCGACGAGGTCCACGCTTTCATCCGTGATGGAGAAGCCCATCAGATCGCGGCCGACCGTCAACGGGCCGTCGTAGGTCTCCCGCGTCCGCCGCTCCAGTTCCTCGTCGCTGACGCCGGGCGCTTCCGAGGAGGTGCCGTTGACGATGTGGCTGTACACGGCCATCCGCGGTTCGGCCTTGCTGAAGATCTCGCCGGCCTGTCGGGGGTTGGTGTGGTGAGCGTACACCTGGGGAAGAGCGGAGGTGTCCTCGAACTCAGCCACCTCGTGGACCAGCAGGTCTACGCCGGTGCCGTATTCGACGACGTTCTCGTTCGGGACGGTATCACCGCTGATCAGGGCAGAGTGCCCCGCGTAGTCGACGCGGTAGCCCATGGCCGGGTCGATGGCGTTCTTCGGGTCGTGCTGGACCCGGAAGGCCGTCACCTTGACGCCGCCCTCGTCGAAGACGACGCCTTCTTCCGCGAATTCGTGGGCCTTGATTTCGGTCGTGTCCCGCTCCAGCTCACCGTCGGCGACGCGGACGTCGATGTCATCCGCGTGGGCCTGGCGCAGGCCGGCGACGAGGTCTTCCACCCCGGTCGGTCCGTACACGTTGAAGGCTCCCTCGCGCCCACCGAAGGCCGGGACGTAACCCGTCATCCAGAGGTCGCTGAGACCGTTGACGTGATCTGAGTGGTAGTGGGTCACGAAGACCCCGTCGACATCACCGATGGGAACGCCCGCCTGAGTCAGCCGCACGGCTGCCCCGCGTCCCGCATCAAAGACGAGATTGTATTCCCCCGCCTGGACCAGCGTGGACATACCGTAACGGGTGTCGCTGGGAACGGGGCTTCCGGTGCCCAGCAGGGTGACCCGCATTTCGTCCTCTGCCGGAGGCTGGGATGCCGCGTGGGTACTCGGCTTGTGAAGGTACTCCTCGGAGTCCTGGTCAGTGGAGGACATCGCGGCGACGTCACTGGTTCCCGTCTCCTCCGCAGCGCCATTGTTATTGGGCTCCGCCTCCGTGCCCGCGCAGGCGCTCAGAAACAGCGCGGCTCCCGTAACCAGGGAAAGAGCGGTGCGCTTGGCGCCATAAGTGTTTCTCACGTGAACTCCTTAATAGGTGAGCTAAAAAATTGTGCGTCTAGTGAGTCAAACTCACTAGCCGCACAGATTCATCTCACAATGCTATTTCCCCGTGTGCCGTGTAACAAACTCTCGATTAGCCCGCCGCCAGTCTCCGGCGGTGGACAGCATCCCACCTGACTGGTGGCGGCCACCGGCCGGTAAGGCACCCCGAATGCCAACACTTGCCAGGGGAGACGGTCAGGCAATATGGGCAAGGTTCTTCCGGCTGCTGTCGACGGAGATCAACACTCCCAGCAGGCACAGAGCGAGTACGCCGATCCAGATCCCACCGAGGAGGAACATCCCGCCCGCCGAGGCCATGACCGCGGTTGCGACCATCGGGCTGAAGCCGGCGCCCACCGTCGAAGCGGTCTGGAATGCCACAGAAGAACCGGTATAGCGGACCTTCGTGGGGAACAGCTCCGCGATGAATGCGCCGAGTGGCCCGAACATCACTCCCTGCAGTCCCTGCCCCAGGATGACCGCGACAGCATACCCGGAGACGGTCCCGAGGCTAGTCAGGTACAGGATCGGGAACACCGCGATGATGGTCAGGATCATGCCGGCAGCGAGAACCTTCTTCCGTCCGATCCGGTCGCACAGCCGGGCACTGATAATGGTGGTGAGCAGCATGACGAAAGCCGCCAGAGCCTTCGCGTTGAGTACTCCGGTCTTGTCCGCACCGTTGGCGACCGCCTCGCTGACCGCCCACACCGTGACCATGCCAGCCATGGTGAACTGGGCGATGCCTGCGAGCACACCCAGGGTCAGCTGGCGGGGGTGGAAACGGAACACCTCGGCGACAGGCATGCGCCGCTTGTCTGCCTTTTCCTCGAACTGCTGGAACAGCGGGGATTCCTGGACACGCAGGCGCACCACCATCGCGATCGCGACCAACAGGGCACTGAGGAGGAAGGGCACACGCCACCCCCAGGCGAGGAATTGCTCGTCGGGCAGTAGCGTTGCGATCGACATCGCGACCGTCGCCAAAGCTGCGCCTGCCGGGGCTCCCATGTTCGCGAAACTGGCGGCGAAGCCCCGTTTTCCACCGGGTGCCTGCTCAAGTGCAATGAGCATGGCACCACCCCATTCACCGCCGACTGAGATACCTTGGACGATCCGCAGCGTGATCAGCAGCATCGGAGCGAGGACACCAATACTCGCGGCGGAAGGCAGGAGTCCCATGGAGGTGGTCGCCACACCCATGAGGACCATGGACAAGACCAGCATTTTCTTCCGACCGAGCCGGTCTCCGAAGTGTCCGAAGATCATTCCGCCCAGCGGCCTGGCCAGGTAACCGGCAGCGAGTGTGCCGAAGGATGCGAAGGCCGCCATCACCGGGGACAGGTTGACGAAGAAAACCTGGTGGAACACGATGGCTGCGGATGTGGCGTACAGCAGAAAGTCATAGTATTCGATCGCACTGCCGAGGAAGCTGGAGGTGAGGATACGCCGCATATGCGGGGTGTTCAGAGAAGCATCCTTCTGCTCTGGCGGTGTGTCTTGCGCGGAGGAGAGTGTCTCTTGCGTAGTCATGGTGGTGTCCTTTTCTGCTGTCAGCGGAGAGCGGAAACGCGAGTTTGGGCGAAACTGATGCTTTCCAGGTCATCGGGAACCACCACGGGCCCGCTGAATGCCCGCTGAGCTTCTTCCCAGATATGTGCTCCGGCATCGCCGGGGACCAGGTGGTGCATGGCCAAGGCACCGACGTCGGCTGCCGCCGCAATCTGCCCTGCCTCAAACGGGGTGGTGTGGGACTTTCGGTGATGCTCGATCGTCGCGTCGCGGGTTTCCGGATCCACATTCGCGTACGCCGCCTCTGCCCACTGCATGTCGATGGCTTCGTGGAGCAGGAGATCCGTGTCCTGCGCCAGCGTCACGAGGTTGTCGCACGGTGCAGTGTCCCCGGATATCGTGACCGATCCGTGGGCGGTATCAAAGCGGAAGGCGAAAGCCGGCGCTATCGGGGGGTGCGCCACGAGCGTGGCGCTGACTGTGCAATATTCATCACGGTAAATGACAAATGGCTCCATGTCTTCCGGAGTGGGGTTGGCATTGGGGTCGAAGCCAGACTCGGCCGGGACCATGATGTCCTCGGGCTGGAAAACCGTATACGGCGACGGCCGCAGAGAATCCAGCATCCGGTCCGTGACGTCGGTGGAGTGCGCCCTCAGAGTGTGCTCCACCATGCCGACCGTTCCCTCGGTCGGACTATCCGGGAACAGCGGGGAAACCTGTGATCCGGCGCGGGGATTGACCGGGGGAAGCATATTGCGGTCCCCGGGGCCGATCACCCTCACGGGACCCTTCCGCTGTCCCGTCATCATCCATCCGAACAGGAGGAAGCCTGCCAGGTCCACCGTATGGTCGGAATGCAGGTGGGTGAGGAAGAGACCGCGGAGCTGATGCGGGTCCAAGCCCGCCTCCGCAAATTGGGTAGCTGCTCCCCTGCCACAATCCACCAGATAGACAGCGTCCTCGATGACAACAGCGGTCGAGATTCCGCTGCGCCGCTTCCCGTTCTCAGCCGGCCCCCACCAGCGGGGCCCGCCGGCGGTTCCGAGGGTGATGATACGCGGTGCTGAACTCATGTGATTCTCCTTGTCTGGCTGCGATGAAACCAAGTATGATCCACACCACAAGAAAAGGAAAGCACAATTTGTCTCACATCTAATTGAGGAATGCTTATGTTATCCGGTTTCACCCTCCGTCAACTGGAGTATTTCGTCGCCATCGCTGACAACAAGACCGTTGCCGCTGCTGCTGAGACGCTGTTTGTCAGCCCAAGCGCACTCTCACTGGCACTAGGTGCCCTGGAAACGACTCTCGGCGTCAAACTTCTCATCCGGCAGCGGTCGCGGGGCACCACTCTCACTCCCATGGGCGAGGAACTCGTGGTTGAGGCGAGGAAGATCCTGTCGGCATCCCGGAGCCTGGAATCCGCTGCCAGCGCTATCCGGGGGGAGCTATCTGGGCCGCTGAATATCGGTTGCTTCGAGACGCTATCGCCCTGGGTAGTTCCACCGGTTCTCGAGCATTTTTCCAGGAACTTTCCGCAGGTGTCGGTGGGCATCCGGGAAGGCTCCGCCGATGAGCTGCAGGATGAGATGCGCAGTGGTCAGGTGGACGCCGCCTTCGTATTCCAGCTTGAGGTCAACTCCGAACTCGAACCTGTCCAGATCGCCGAAACGAGACCGCAGGTTCTCTTGGCGGTGAATCACCCCCTTGCTGAGCAGCCCGAGATCTCCCTGGAACAGCTCAAAGACGAGCCGGCGATTCTCCTCAGTATTCGCCCTGCCTTCGACCTGGTCCAGACCATGATGATCAAGGCGGGATTCACGCCCAATGTCCGGTGGAAGGTACGAAATGTGGAAACACTGCGATCCCTGGTGGGCAGGGGTTTTGGCTACAACATCGTACTCGGCTGGCCAGGACGGCTGGATTCCCATGACGGTTACCACCTGGTACGTCGTCCTATCGCAGATCCCCTGCCCAATAATTCACTTCAGTTGGTCTACCCGAAAGGGTCGCTCTCCAACGCTAAGGTCCGTGCACTACAGGAATTCGCCCTCACCGACTTGCCACAGCCCGGACAGCGGCAATCCGTCCCGGCAGACTCCCACCGCTGAAGCCATCCGCCCCATCACGTCTCGCGGTAGTTTTCACTGTCCACTTCACCAGCAGGAGAAACCTCATGTCCTTTTCTGATTCCCGCCTCACTGACGTCCCTGAACGCAGCAAATTCGAATCCCGGCTGCTCAGTGGTGGAGATGAGCCTGACCCCCGTTTCACGCTTGCCAACGAACGCACCTTCCTTGCCTGGACCCGAACTGCGCTGGCATTTCTCGCTGGCGGAATCGCACTTGAAGCGTTTCCGCCGGAGACATTCGCCGAAGAATTACGTACTCCCGTTGCGTTGTTAATCATCGTCATCGGATTGTTGATCGCGGCTGGCTCAGCGGTCCGGTGGATCAGAGTCGAACGCGCAATGAGACACAGTCGTCCCCTTCCCCTTCCGGGTATCGTCCCACTGCTTTCGCTGGGTCTGGTTGCGGCCATTGCGGTCATCATCGGGGTGTTCCTGTGAGGAGCACGCTGGTTCGCGAACACGATGATCCCGGGTTGCAGCCGGAAAGAACTTCGATGGCATGGACCCGCACCGCCATTTCACTTGCCGTTGTCAGCATGCTCTGGCTGCGATGGTCCCATGTCTACGGCGAGATCGTGCTGATCATGGTCGCGCTCATGATCTCCGCCGCGCTGCTGATTCACCTGTCCCAGAAACGGCGCTACCGTAAGGCTGCACGGGGCTTAGCGGCAAGCCAGGTACGTGCCGACGTCCGTGGGGTGCTGCTCATGGCGGCGAGCATCATCGCCTTCGGCCTCGGCGGGTTGCTGCTCATATTGGTTAACTGACTGGAGCACCACCCCGAGCTCAGTTGTCCCCCACGCATGCCTGGATCCCGAGACTATAAAGCGAGGTAACGTGACTGACGGCAACACAGAAGCCATCCGTACCGGCGAGGCGGACGGGGTGGCAGCGCAGTTCGTCTGGCCAGGGGAAAGCACGCTTCTTGACGCCCTGCTGGAGGCAGGTATCCCTGCCTACTACTCGTGCATGGAGGGCCACTGCGGCACCTGCCAGTGCACGCTGACGGGCGGACCGTCGCACATGCTCAACAACGAGGTTCTGCCCCGCTACGAGATCGAGCAGGAAGATCAAACACTGGCCTGCCAGACCATCCGCGACGGCGAGGGACCTTATTACGCAGAATACGAGTAAAGCGGCCCCTTCATAGATTCACACCGGTTCGCCGAACCTACCGGCTGTGATCAGCGGGGTCCGTGTCCTCCGAGACCAAGGCATAGAGACGTTCAACGTCCTCTGGGTGCAGACCCGGTTGTTCCCGAAGCGACTCGAGCAACAGTCGCACCTGCCGCTGCAGTGGCCCGACGAGGTGTTCACGGTCCTCGTCCTGAACGTGATCCATCAGCATCCGGAGGACGCGAAGAAGCGTGCCGGTCACCTCAGTCTGGTCCAGGCACTTCTGCCGGAGCTGGTCGAAAGCGTGGGAGATGTACTCCTCATGGGAGAGGTTCCAGGGCTGGACGAGCACCCGTCCGGTCCCGTCCTTCAGTGCAGGAGGCGCAAGCGGTGCGGCGAGCACTGTCCGCAGGAGACTCCCCAGGCGGAGGATGACCTCGACGGCAGTGGTGGGATCGTTGATGGCCGGGCTCAGTGCCCGTAGGCCGATGTCCACGAGCTGCCGGATGGCGAAGTCCACGTCCTGGAGCATCGCCCGCGCATCAGAGATCTCGATCGCCTCAGCAAGTCCTTTCCTGTTGCGCTCCGGCAGCGGCGGCCACGCCGTTATCAGGGGTTCACCCGAGTGAATGTAGGCGCCGACCCGGGTCTCCATGCGCACGACGGTGCCGGCGGGAGCAGCCTTGAATAACTGCCCGAGATCAATCTGGCTCACCCACCCATTGAACGGGGAGGAAATGACTACGGCCTCATCCGGGGCATCGTGGAACTCCTTGGCATCCGCGTGTTGCAGGCCGGGAGGCGTGGAATCGTGGGCGGTGGCAACTGCTTCTCCCTCCACTTCGATGCTCCGCGCCACGTTGCCGACCTGGAGCCCGTGGGCCAGATGATCGAGGTGAAGGATGATGCCGATCACCGTAACCAGGGTCAGGACGATGGCGACCATCAGAGATATCTGCGGGGCCGGATCTGTAGGTTCACCACTGATTCTCGGCAGGACGAGGACGCAGTAGAAGAAGGTGGCCAGGAGGAACCCGATGACCCGTTGGCTCAGCCGGTCCCGGATGAAGGAACGCATCACTCTCGGGGAGAACTGGCCACTGGCCAGCTGCAGGCTGACCACGGTGAGGGAGAAGACCACACCGACGGTGGTGATCATCGCCCCGGCGACAGTAGCCAGCAACCAGGTGGCGGCGTTGCTGCTCATCGCCACCGTGAACGGCACGGGGGAACCGTAGCCGAGAGCGTTGTCGATAGCCGGGGTCACCAGCGCCAGCACGATGCCAACCAGCATGATCAGCGATGGATAGAAGAACAGACTCTCCTTGAAACGGTATCGCAACGCCGCAAGACGAAGCTTCCATGAGATCCCATTACCTCTGGCCACCGATTAACTCCTTATCCCCGACCATTAATCCCCCTGCTGCCAGCATTATCGCAGGTGACGATGACGACGTAGCCGCATCAGGCGCGAAAAGCAGGCATCGTCACCACCTGTCCGTTTTCAGGCAGTGCTGTCAGTGTCCTGGTTTTGTCTTCGACCCCGCCAGCCTACCGACACTCCTCTCGAACCCTGTTGTTGAACCTGTTTTGGATGTTTTCCCAGGCGCTCGGACCGTAGCCCTGACAGATCATGCAGCAGCCTCGTCCAGCTCGCTCTGACTTCGTCACACCCTGCAATCTGCACCGCCACTCAAGCTAGATCTCGGCATCAGAGGAGGCACGGAGAGCCCTTAGTTTCGCCCAGTTGTCGGGCAGGTAGCGGAAACCGGGCTTTTGGCCCTCCGGGTAAGCCACAATCCGGCAGTAGCCGCTACCTACCCGACATCCCGGCCAAAGACTCCTCAGATCCGCCGAGCATGGGGCGCAACAGCACAGCTGTCGGGTAGGTAGCGGAAACTCGGCTATCTCCCCTCCCAGAGAGCCACAAACCCGCAATAGCCGCTACCTACCCGACACCCCGCAGCTGGGCCATAGCCCCAAGAAAGTCCCCGGAGCCCCAACCCCAGAACACCGAACCTGACCCGCTAAGAACACCGCACGATCGGCTGCGGGTCATAGACGGTGGTCTGGGTTTCCCGTGAAACCTCGTTGCCCGCCAGATCCCGCACAATCCTCGTGTCAGAGGTGGTGAAGCCCGGCGCCCCACCGGAGGGCGCGCAGTCGTCGCCGGAGAGGTTCATGGTCTGCGGGGAGGTCTGCGCCCAGCGTCCGTTGTTGACGGATTCCACGTTGTAGAGCTTCTCGCCCATGATGCGCACGGTGATGTCGTTGGCGCCCATGACGGTGTCGATGCGGATCGGTATGTCCGTGTTGTTGCGGAACTGCAGGTCGATGGCACCGTCGTAGATGGTGGCCTCGCGTCCGGCCGGGTAGCGGGAGATGTAGTAGCTGTGCGGGGTGTGGGTCACGTCCTCCAGCCCGGCGAAGTATGTGGCGTTGTAGAGGGTGGTGGCGAACTGGCTGATGCCGCCGCCCACGGCTTCGCCGGCGTGGCCGTCAATGATGATGCCGCCTTCCACGTAGCCCTGGGCGGTGCCGCGGGGGCCGGTGTAGCCGTTGAGGGAGAAGGTCTCGCCCGGGAGCACCAACGCGCCGTCGACCACACCGGCGGTGATGCCGATGTTGGTGCCGGAGGTCGCGGAGAAGTCGGAGGTGGTGAACTCGCCCATGACCTCGTTGAAGGTCGCGGCCTCGGCCTGTTCGGTGGTGAAGGAGGCCGGGTCGTCGATATAGGACACCTCGAACTCGCGCTCGGCGTCGCCGGTCACGCGCTCGGGGAAGTCCGCCAGGGTCTCCTCCCAGTTGATCTCCACGCCGTCCACGTGCGGGGTGACTGCCTTGGAGCCGCCGGGGAAGGTGATCTGGGCGTTCTGGCGCTCGGCCTCGGTCTGGCCCAGGTTTTCCGCCAGGATGCCCTGGGCGGTCTCCATGTCCACCTCGGTGCGGAAGGACCCGTCCTCATAGAGGAAGTTGACCACCTCACCCATGCGTTCGGTGGGGATCACGCCGTCGATCTCGTCGCGGCCGTGGGCCACCACGGGGGCGGAGACGGCCGCGGCGGCCTCGTTCTGGGCCACCTCCTCCACGGCCGCGGTGCTGATCTCCGGTTCGGTGATCTCGGCGTCGATCTCGATGCCCGCCGGTGCCAGCCACCCGGTGACCAGCTCGTCGCTCAGCTCGGCACGGTCGATGCTCTGGCCGTTGACGGCCTCGGTGGTCTCCACGGCGCCGTCGGTGAGCGCAATGGTGGCGTCCGCCGATTCCCGGGTCAGTTCGCTTTCCACCCGGTCGATGGTGGGGTGCAGGGCGGCGTCGTCGGTGTCACTGACGATGTCCACCTCGTAGTCCCGGAAGATTCCCAGCAGGCGGGTGACCGGGTTGAGGGACTGTTCGCCGGCGTCGGCGACGGTTTCCGCCCAGTTGATGGACAGTCCCGCCTCGGCGGGCAGCACCTGGGAGGCCAGTTCCCCGGCGCGGATCTCCACGGGGTGGTGCACGGCGTCGCCCAGCTCGCGCTCCAGGGTGATCTGGGCCGCGGCGGTGTCCATGCCGCCGATGTCCACGCCACCGACGGTTGCGCCGCGCGGGACCTTGTCCTTGTTGACGAAGTAGTCCACGCCATAGGCGATCGCCGCCAGGGCGATCAGACCGATGAGAATGCCGAGGGCGATTCTGGGGCCTCGGCCGCTCCTACTCCGGGTGTTTGAGTGACTCACGTATCACAGCGTATCGGGATTGCGGGCGTTCTCCTACTTGTTTGGCGCGTCGCACTCATCCCGTTATCAGGAAATCTATGCCACAAATTGGGTTTTCAGCCGCTCAGCAGCCTCATTGATACGCTCTTCCGGGATGTCACCGGCCTCCACCGCGGCGAGTACGGCGTCCACCACCTCCCCCAGCGGCTGCCCGCTGGACCACAGCGGCTGGTCCGCACCGGCGGCGATCGCCGCCACGACGGCGTCGGTGGTGCTCATCAGATCGGTCACCGCCGCCATGCCGGAGAGGTCATCGGTGTAGGCCACCCCCTCGAAGGGCACGCCGCCGGGGTAGTCGCCGCTGCGCAGCAGTTCATAGGTGGCCGGGTCCAGGCTGCCGGGGACGTTCTGATCCCCCAGGCC
The DNA here is from genome assembly GCF_050107895.1 of Corynebacterium halotolerans. Lineage (GTDB taxonomy): Bacteria > Actinomycetota > Actinomycetes > Mycobacteriales > Mycobacteriaceae > Corynebacterium > Corynebacterium halotolerans_B. The sequence continues at coordinate 330,731 of NZ_JBNILW010000002.1, forward strand.
GGGCACCACCATGTGCCCGATCATCACCTCGCCCGGGGCGTGGGCGAAGACCTCGCCGAAGGGCGGCAGATCCTGCTGCTCGAGCACCTCCAGCGGCGGGGTGACGGCCAGGCCCTGATGGGTGTCGCCGGAGGCCTGCCCGTGGCCGGGGAAGTGCTTGAACACCGGGGTCACGCCAGCGTCGGCCAGGCCCCGGGCGAAGGCCTCGGCGTAGCGGGCGGCCTCCTGCGGATCGGCGGAGAAGGAACGGTCCCCCACGATGTCCAGCCCGGCGATGTCCAGGTCGATCACCGGCGCGAAGTTGACGGTGATGCCGTGCGCGGCCAGGCTCTCCCCCATCTTCTCCGCCTCCGCCCGCAGCTGCTCCGGGGTCATGCTCGCCGCCATCTCCCGGGGTGCGGGCCAGCTGCCGAGCACCTCGGAGTGACGCTGGACGCGGCCGCCCTCAAAATCGATGGCCACGGAGAAGTCCCGTCCGATCTCCTCGCGCAGCGCCTGGATGTTCCGCCCCGGTTCGGTGAGCATGGCCGGATCCCCCCAGCTGGTGATGAAGATCCCGCCGGCGCCCTGCTCCAGCTTGGCCTTCGCGTCGTCATAGCTGGTCACTCCGACCATCATCAACGAGGCCACCTGCGCCCGCAGATCCTCGGTCCCCGCGGGCACGCGTGACGACGCCGTGGTGCTCGGCGACGCGCTCGAGGTTGCGGTGGCCGGATCCTCCGGCACGGTGCTGCTTGCCGACGTCGCCGGCGCCTCCCCCGCGATATCCTCCTCAGCCGACTCGCCGCAGGCGGCGAGCAGGCCGGCCGCCACGGTGACCCCGATGATGGCCGCGGTGATCTTCCTGCGCACGTGGTGCCCCTTTCCTCGACTGCCCCACCCTGGCTGACGGGCAGTCATCATTGTTACCGGCCAGTCTGCCCCATGTCGCCACCCCGGTGGCCGGCCGGGCCGGCGCACCCCGGGCCGCGACCGATACCCGCCGGGGTATCGGTCATCACCTACTTCCGGACGAGCGGGCTGAGCTGCGAAAACAGTTGGCCATGGTTGCGGCACCCCGGTGCCGGGCGGACAATGGCGTCCATGAGCAACCAGGAGATGTGGGAATCGCGCTACCGCGAACAGAAGGAGCACACACCGGACGGGGCGGAGCCCCACCCGGTGGTGATCGAGCAGGCCGAGGAGGTCATCGCCGGGGCGACGTCCGCCGGGGAATCCCCCGGTGACCTCCGCGCCGTTGACCTCGGTTCCGGCTCGGGCCGGCACACGGTGGCGCTGGCCGAGCTGGGAATGTCCGTCACGGCCGTGGATTTCGCAGCCTCGGCCCATGACGTGGTGCAACGCGACGCCAGGGAGCGTGGCGTCGAGGACCGGGTCACCTCGGTGACGGCGGATGTCGCCTCCTGGGAACCGGAGGGAAGCTTCGACCTCATCGTGGCCGCCTACCTCCACATCGAGGACCTGGGGATACTGCGGAACACCGCGCGCTGGCTGGCGCCGGGTGGCCGGCTGGTGTGGATCGCCCACGCGCCGGAGAGCCCTCACGGCCCGCCGGCGACGGTGGTGCGGGAGAGCCTCGATGATTACCGCCGCGAGCTCGAGCCGCTGGACAGCCAGCTGTCCGTGGTGAGCCTGGAGGAGTACCAGCTCAACCCGGAGTTCCTGGACATCATCGCCATCATCGAGAACCCCGGGAAGTAGCCCCGGCCTCTGACAGAAATCAGGCCCGGCCCGATCCATCCGCGGATCGGACCGGGCCTGATGGCGTTCAGTCAGCTACCGCCGCTTACTCGCCGGCAAGTGCATCCAGTGCGGCGCGCAGCCGGGTGTCCGCGTCAGCGGCGACCTCCCGAACCTGCTCGCTGCCGCTCAGCTTGACCATCGTCTGCGGGTCGATCGCCTCGACGGTGGTCTGGTCGGCCGAGGCTCCCCGGCGGACCACGACATTGCATGGCAGCAGAGCGCCGAGCTCCGGCTCCGCGCTCAGCGCCTTGTTGGCGAGGGTGGGGTTACAGGCGCCGAGGATGACGTAGTCGCCGATGGCGTCGGCGGCCTCGCCCCCGAGCTTCTTGTCGAAGGTGGCACGGATGTCCACCTCGGTGAGCACGCCGAAGCCCTGGTCGGCCAGGACTTCACGGGTGCGCTCAATGGTTTTCTCATAGGACAGTGGGACGGTGACGGTGAGGGTGTAGCTCATGATGCTGCTCCTTGGGATAGTTCGGCTCTGACGCGACCCAGCCCGGCACTGCCGGATGGGTCAGGCGAGGGAGAGGAAGAGCTTCTCCAGCTCCTTCTTGTCCATCTCCTTGTCCGGGTTGGTCAGACACTGCTCGAGGCCGCTGGCGATGATCGCGAACCCCGCCCGGTCCAGCGCCTTGGTCACGGCGGACAGCTGGACGAGGACGTCCTTGCAGTCCCGCTCCTCCTCCAGCATCCGCACGACCGCGGAGAGTTGCCCCTGGGCGCGCTTGAGGCGGTTGAGCACGGGGGTCAGTTCGCTCGATTCAAGTTGCATGCGGTTCTCCTTCACCTGGCTGAATGATGTCTTCATCGTATACCGCCCCCGGTATCTTGCATACCCCCCGGGGTATCTGCCAGACTGGCGGGGCACATCCGAGAAAACCCCGAAAGGATCGCCATGCCCTCGCCCACCATCACCACCGTCGCACCGGACACGCTGCGCCAGTGGCTCATCGACCACGAGGAGCTCACCGTCATCGACGTGCGCTCGGCCGCCGAATTCGAGTCGCTCCACATCCGCGGCTCCTACAACGTCCCACTGCCGCTGCTGTCCGAACACGCCACCGAACTCGCGGAACGGCTCGGCGAACAGGTGGTCCTGATCTGCCAGTCCGGCGTGCGGGCGGAGCAGGCCCGGCAGCACCTGGCCGCCGCCGGCGTCGACACCGCCCAGGTGCTGGACGGCGGCGTCAACGCCTTCGCAGACGCCGGCGGGGACGTCGTCCGCGGTGCGAAGCGCTGGGCCCTGGAGCGGCAGGTGCGCCTGGTCGCCGGATCCCTCGTGGTCACCGGGCTGCTCGGCGGCAAATTCCTCTCCCCGAAGCTGCGCACCGTGGCGGGCGTCATCGGTGCGGGGCTGACGTTCTCCGGCGTGAGCAACACCTGCGCCATGGGCAAGGCCCTGTCGGTGATGCCGTGGAACAAGGCCGCGGCAACCCCCACCGCCGCAAGCGCCATCAACCAGCTGCCCGACAAATCCGCCTGACCAACCGCCTCCTTCCCGAGCAGAAACCGAGGAGAAAACCATGGCAGAAATAACCGTCTCCCAGGCGCACAGCCGAAGCGCCCAGGACCAGGTCCTGGACGTCCGGGAGGGATTCGAGACCGCCGACGGCGTGATCGGCGGGACCGTCCACATCCCGATGGGCCAGCTGGGCCACCGGCTCAACGAACTCGACCGGAACCGGCCCGTCATCGTCGTCTGCCGCAGCGGAAACCGGAGCGCGGCCGTGGCCGACGCCCTCAACCGGGCCGGCTACACCGCCGACACGATGGCCGGGGGCATGACCGCCTGGCAGCGCGCCGGCCTCCCCGTCACCCAGCTCTGACCCCCTGACAAGGATGCCCACCCCATGAGCCCCACCCTCATCCTCACCCTGCTGCTGTCCACCCTGATCGGCCTGTCGCTCGGCCTGCTCGGCGGCGGCGGGTCAATCCTGACGGTTCCCATCCTGACGTATGTCGCGGGACTGGGACCGAAGGAAGCCATCGCCGCCTCCCTGTTCGTGGTGGGCGTGACGTCCGCCGTGAGCACGGTCAACCACGCCCGCAACAGTCGGGTGAGGTGGCGCACCGGCCTGATCTTCGGGGCCGCGGGCATGGCAGGTGCTTTCGGCGGCGGGCTGCTCGGCGGACAGATCCCGGGGGCGGTGCTGATGATCGCGTTCGCCCTGATGATGATCGCCACCTCCGTGGCGATGATCCGCGGCCGCAAGGGCACCGCAGCGGGCGAGCAACACCGTAACCTCCCGCTGGGGAGGGTGCTTCTCGACGGCCTGGTCGTCGGCGTGGTCACCGGCCTGGTCGGGGCCGGCGGTGGATTCCTCGTCGTCCCCGCCCTCGCCCTGCTGGGCGGGCTGGCCATGCCGGTGGCCGTCGGCACCTCCCTGCTGGTCATCACCATGAAGTCCTTTGCCGGGCTGGCCGGTTACCTCACGTCGGTACAGCTGGACTGGGCCCTGGTCGGCGCCGTCACCGTGGCCGCCATCCTCGGTTCCCTGCTGGGGGCCCGCCTGGCCGGGCGCATCCCGGAGGCTCTCCTGCGCAAGGGCTTCGGCGTCTTCGTCCTGGTGATGGGCACCTTCGTCCTGACCCAGGAACTGGTGGACTCAATGGGGGCCGCCCTCGGCGCCGCCGCCGTGGTGGCCATCGCCGCCGGCGCCTGCTGGTCGGCCGTGCCCGCCTGCCCGCTCCGGGACACTCCCGTGCGGTAGTCCAGCAGCCGACCCGACCCAGGTGTCCCCGGTTTTCTCCCCGGGCAGGGAGCCGGAACCACTGGTCAACCAACCACCCCCACACCCTCACGGGAAAGGAGTGGATATTCCATGACACATATTGCTAAGGTGATTGTCACGGAAACAACCGACTCTTACCGTGACAATTCAGGAGTGACATGAACCCCGTCCCCAACTCCGGCAACGCCCCCTTCGCGCTGTCGGTGCTCGATAACGCCCACACCGCCATCGGCCAGTCCGTCCAGGAGGCCTTCCAGGAGGTCATTAACCTGGCGCAGCTCTCAGAGCGCCGTGGCTACCACCGGTTCTGGATGTCCGAGCACCACAGCATGCCGGCCGCCGCGACGGCCTCCCCGCAGCTGATGCTGGCCCGGCTCATCGGCGAGACCTCGAAGATCCGGCTCGGCGCCGGCGGCGTCATGCTGCCCAACCATGCCCCGCTGGTCATCGCCGAGCACTTCGGCATGCTCGAGGCACTCGCCCCCGGCCGCATCGACCTGGGCGTCGGCCGCGCGCCCGGCACGGACCAGATGACCGCCGCCGCCCTGCGCCGCCATCATGAGGCCAATGACCACTTCCCCGCCCAGGTCGATGAGCTCGTCGGCTTCCTCAACGACGATTTCCCCGCGGGGCACCGGTACAGCAACGTCCACGCCGTGCCGGGACCGTGGCAGGCGGAGCAGAACCGGGTGCCGGACTCCGTCTCGATCCCGGACGTCTGGATCCTGGGGTCTTCGCCCTACTCGGCGCAGTTGGCGGGACAGCTCGGCCGCCCCTACGCCTTCGCCCTGCAGTTCGGCGACGCCGACGTGTCCCAGGCCATGGACCTGTACCGCCGGAGCTTCCGCCCCTCCCAGTACCTCGACGAGCCCTACTCGTTGATGAGCATCGGCGTCGTGGCCGATGACGACGCCGAGGAGGCGTACCGGCAGGCGCTGACCGCCGCCATGGCCATGCTGCGGATGCTCAAGCGCCAGTCCTACAGCCTGCTTCCCCCGGAGGAGGTGGAGGCCTACACCGGTTCGCTGCAGGAGAAGTACATCCTCGAGTCCTACATCCGCCGGTTCGTCAACGGCACCCCGGCCGACGTGGCCGCGGTCCTGGAGGAGTACCACCGACAGGCCCAGATCGATGAAATCATGCTGGTCACCATGGGCCAGTCGCGCCAGGCCCACGCGCGCACGGTGGACCTGATGGCCGACCACTACGGACTGCCGGAGCTGTAGCCCGTGGGAGAGGATGTCCGCCCCGGCCGCCCCGATCCGGGGCCGCAGGGTCCCGCTGGGCAGCTCGCGGGACTCCTCGCAGGACCCGGACGCTCCCCCTGGGGCTGGCCGGGACTGCCGCAGTCGGAGCCCGGCGAGGGCCCGGTGCTGCGCCGCAGCTCCGTGGTCGTGCTCGCCGGTAACATCGACGGCGACGTGGGCTTCCTGCTCCTCCGCCGCTCCCGCCGGATGCGCTTCCACCCCGGGGAGTTCGCCTTCCCCGGCGGTGGGGTGGAACCGGGGGAGACTCCGGTGCAGGCGGCGATCCGGGAATGCCGCGAGGAGACGGGGATCGTACTGACCCCGGACCACATCCTGGGCGCCTTGCCCGCCCTGACCGTCCAGGTCAGCGGCAACACCGTCACCCCGGTCCTGGCCTGGCTCGGGGACCAGGCCCGCGACTATCCGGCGCGGCAGTGGCTGGACCGGGAGACCGAGTCCACCCACTGGATCACCCGCGGCCACCTGGCCGATCCCGCACACCGCCTCACAGTAACGGACGAGCAGTGGTGGTCAGGTCCCGGGTTCTCGGTGGATGACGGATACGTGTGGGGCTTTACCGCGGTGGTGCTCGACTGGATCCTGACGGAGCTGTCCTGGAGCCGGCCTTGGGACAGCGCCCGCACCCACCGGGTACAGGACCCGGACCTGCGCCGATAACCCGCGCCGTTGTTCCGCCGCTCATGGTGGCGCAGGAACGGCGCCCCTGCACCAGGGCCGGAGACTCCGATAGCTCCGAGAGCCCGGACAGGGGCGCGGGTACCTTTGAACCTGCTGTCCTGGCTGAAGTTCCTGTGGCAACGCAGCGTTACCACGGACCGGCCAGGCCAATCGATGCTCCGCACCGCCTGGACCGCGGTGAGCTGCCCAGCCCCCGTCCACATGAATGAAGGAGTCCACTGACCGTGTCGCGTCTGGTTGCGTGGTGGGACAACTACCAGATCCCCCTGTATCTCATCAGCCTGGGCATCGGGGCCGCCATCGGCCTGACGGTTCCCGGCACGGCGCCCGCCTTTGAGGTGGCCATCAACCCCGTGCTGATGGTGCTGCTCTACGCCACCTTCCTGGGGGTGCCGCTGATCAGGTTGGGGCACGCGCTGCGTGACATCCGTTTCCTGGGCGGACTGACCGGCCTGAACTTCCTCGCCGTCCCCGTCGTGGTCTATGTGCTGTCCCGTTTCGTCGCCGATGACCGGGCCCTGTTGCTGGGTGTGCTGCTGGTGCTGCTGGCTCCGTGCATCGACTACGTGATCGTCTTCTCCGGTCTGGCCGGCGCCGCCCACGAGAAGCTGTTGGCCGCCGCGCCGTTGTTGATGCTGCTGCAGATGCTGTTGCTGCCGGTCTACCTGGGCCTGTTCGTCGGGCCGGAACTCTTCGACGTCCTCGACATCGCCCCGTTCGCCGAGGCCTTCCTCCTGCTGATCGTCACACCACTGGCCCTGGCGGCCCTCACCCAGTTCCTGGCCACCCGGCTCCGGCCCGCCCGGCAGGTCATGGCCCTGCTGGAGGCGTTGATGGTGCCGCTGATGATGCTCACGCTGACGGTCGTCGTCGCCTCCCAGATCGACGCCGTGCGTGCCGATCTCGGCTCACTGCTGCGGGTGATCCCGATCTACGTGGTGTTCCTGATCGTCATGGTCCCGCTCGGCGTCCTCACCGGACGGATGCTCAAGCAGGATGCGCGGGACACCCGGGCCACTGTCTTCTCCGGGGCCACCCGCAACTCCCTGGTGGTGCTCCCCCTGGCGCTGGCGCTGCCCGAAGTGCTCGCCCTGACAGCCGTCGTGGTGGTCACCCAGACGCTGGTGGAATTGGTCGGCATGGTCATCTACGTCCGGGTGATCCCGAAGCTGGCCCCCGGCAGGACACTGCCGGTGAGATAGGTCCCGCATCCTGCCCGCGTGATGGGGCGGGGCAGCACAAGGCCGCCGCCCCCAGTAGGAGCGGCGGCCTTACATCCAGCGGGAGTACCTGACGGGCCGCACCGGCCACTCATCCAGGCTTCTGCAGGCGGCGGGTCCTAGCTGTCCTTGCCCTGCACCTCAGTGGTGGCAGCCACCCCGTTGCCAAGGCTCCGCTTGACCGTGCACAGCTTGTCGATCAGACGGTCCGCCCGGTCAACCAGCTTGTCGCGCTGTTCCGAGTCGAGTTCCGACATATCCACGCTGAGTTGGGTGATGAGTTTTTCCACCCGGTTTTCTTCGGCGTTGTAGTCCGCGGCAACGGTGACGGCGGCATCGAAGTCCGGGCCGAGCTGGCTGGCCAGCTGTGCTTCCGCGGACAGCGAGGCGCAACCGGCGATGGCGGCCTGCAGCAGCTCGACCGGGGTGAAGACCCCTTCCGCGCCGGGCGCACCGATCTTCAGCTCTGCACCACCCATGCTGCGGACGGTGTAGGTGTTGGTACCGGTGTGCTCGGCAACCAGGTTCGGGATCGACACTTCATTGGCCATGAGACTCTCAACTTTCTGAATAGAACTGATTCTTCTCCATACACCCTACGGGGTAGGGGTATTTACGCAACCGCCCCAGGGGCCCTATGCCGGAAAATCTCGGCCCACGGTAGGGATCACCGCGCGGGGTTACTGAGCGACGGTTGCAGCGTCCTGCGCGTCCCGGTGGCTGCGCCAGCCGGGGTATGCCCCCAGCAGTTCAACCACGTCATACCCGGCGCGGCGCAACCCGCTGGCCGCGATGGAGCTGCGGGCACCGCTCTGGCAGTAGGCCACGATCGTGCCTTCCGCGGGGAGCTGATCCAGGTGCCACAGCACGCGGCCGCCGTGCAGCTGGGTGGCGCCGGGAATGGAGCCGGCGTCATACTCCCCCTTCGCCCGCACGTCGAGCAGCAGGGCTGACCCCAGGTCAGCGAGTCCGGCGGGGTCGATGGTCTTCGGGGTGGCCTGCGGCAGCCCCTCGATGCCGGTGACATAGCCCGCCACGTCATCGATGCCCACCCGCACGAGCTGGTCCCGGACACGCCGGGCAGACTGCTGGTCGGGAGCCAGCAGCACGAGGGGGCGGTCATCCTTCTCCGGGTCGACCACCCAGCCAGCGAAGGTGGCGATGGAACCGCCGGCGGGGATGTTCAGGGCGCCCGCGACCGTACCTGCATGCACGTCATCGAAGAAGCGCGTGTCCACGAAGGTCACCTCTCCAGCGGCCAGCTGCGCGGCAACCGTCTCGGCGTCCAGCTCGGGCAGCGCACCCCGTTCCCCCAGGATCGCTGGACCCCGGCGGTTCTGGTTCTTCATCCGGCCGAAGTAGGCCGGGGCGTCGGGCTGACCGTCGAGCAACTCAGCGATGAAGCCCTGCTCATCATCGTCCGCCAGGTAGCGGCCCCACCAGGAGTACAGCCGCTCATAGCCGACGGTGGTGGCCGGGACGGCCCCCAGGGACTTGCCGCAGGCCGAGCCGGCACCGTGCCCCGGGAGCACCTGAATGTGGTCAGGCAGGGTCAGGAACTTCTCCCGCAGGCTCCGAAACATCTGCTGGGCACCCTCGAAACGGGTGTCGACGCCGCCGGCGGCCTCATCCAGCAGGTCGGGCCGCCCCAGGTCCCCGGCAAACACGAAGTCCCCGGTCAGCATGTAGCCGGGCGCATCAGCGAAGGCGCCGTCCGTCACCAGGAACGAGAGGTGCTCCGGGGTGTGCCCCGGCGTGTGGACGGCGGTGATGGTGATGTTGCCGATGCGGATGTCATCGCCGTCATGCAGCCGCTCAGCGTCGAACTCATACTGCCAGTCCTGCCCACCCTCACCGGAGACATAGATATCAGCGCCGACAGCGGCAGCCAGTTCCCGGGTGCCAGACAGGTAATCGGCGTGGATGTGGGTCTCGGTCACGGCAGTGATCGTCATGCCGTTCTTCTCCGCCAGCGCGCGGTAGACATCGATATCGCGGGCGGGGTCCACCACCACGGCCGTGTTCTGCGCCTGACAGCCGATGAAATAGCTCGCCTGGGCCAGATCCTCGTCATAGATGCGCTCGATGAGCATGGTCTCTCCTTCATGGAAGTCTGGACTGCCGGAGACATCTTCCCCGGCCTTCATTACCAACATTAATACCCCAGGGGGTATTCATCAACCGTGCTGTCTGCGGGGAGCTGAACTACCTCGCACCAGCAGCCCGACACCGGCGGCCTGTGGCGACAGGGAGCTGAGGCCGGACTGTGACTGACGGCAGTGCTGCACCTTGCGCCGCTCACGGGATCCCCTCGGGCGAGTGGTTCCCGTTGCGGAATCGCCAGGCGGGCACGGGACGAGGGGCATCAAGCGATGCGGATATCGTGGCCGGATCAGGAGATTGTTGCGCCCATGATGGATCCTCTTGGACCGGGGGAATTGAACTGCAGAAGAGCTTTATTCTTCCTGTTCAGACGTTCATGTGCCGTTTTCTCACCCCGTCGAAACCCGGACCATGTGGGTGAATCCGGGGAAGGCCCGCAAGCCCAGTAGGACGCGGCGTTCCGCACTCGCGGAACCACACCCTCTGCCAGGGCAAAACCGGGAAAAATACCGGTGTCCAGCACCGGTGATAGCGTTACTTCGACATTGTTGGCATTCTCCTCCACCGAAAAGGACATGACGTGGAACTAATCCGGCTCCTGACCCAGAGGTCGCGGCCGTATCTCGGCGCGCTCATCGCCATCGTGATCATGCAGACCATCACCACCATGGCCACGCTCTTCCTGCCCTCACTCAACGCCCGCATCATCGACGAGGGCGTCGCCCAAGGCGACATCCCCTTCATCTGGCGCATCGGCGGGCTCATGCTCGGTGTCGCTTTCCTCCAGGTCATCTCCGCAGCCATCGCGGTGTGGTTCGGGTCCCGTACCGCCATGGGTGTCGGGCGTGACATCCGCGAGCGGGTCTTCGGCCGAGTGTCCAGCTTCTCCGCGGAAGACAACGCGCACTTCGGCTCCGCGACCTTGATCACCCGCGGCACCAACGACGTGCAGCAGGTTCAGATGGTCTTCCTCATGTTCCTCAACTTCATGGTGACCGTGCCGATCATGATGATCGGTGGCGTAGTCATGGCGGTGCGCGAGGACCCGGGTCTGTCCTGGCTCGTGCTCGTGTCCGTGCTCGTGCTTCTGGTCATCGTCGGCGGACTCATCGGCGGCCTGCTGCCCCTCTTTCGGACGATGCAGACCAAGATCGACCGCATCAACGGCATTCTCCGTGAGCAGATCACCGGCATCCGCGTGATCCGCGCCTTCACCCGTGAGGAGCACGAATCGCAGCGTTTCGACGCCGCCAACCTCGACCTGACCAGGCTCAGCCTGCGGATCGGCAACCTGTTCGTGTTGATGTTCCCCATCATCATGCTGGTGCTCAACGTCGCGACGGGCGCGGTGCTGTGGTTCGGCGGGCACCGTGTCGACGCCGGCAACGTCGAGGTCGGCGCCCTCACCGCTTTCCTGCAGTACCTGCTGCAGATTCTCGCGGCCGTCATGATGGGAGCGTTCATGGCCATGATGCTGCCCCGGGCGATGGTGTGCGCCCGCCGCATCGTCGAGGTCCTGGGATATGAGCCGTCGATAAGCGAACCGACCGAGCCCGTCACCCCCGAACGGCGCGAGGGCGTCGTCGAGTTCGACGACGTCTCCTTCACCTACCCCGGCGCCGACGCCCCGGTGCTCGACGCCGTCACGTTCCGTACCCGGCCGGGTGAGGTCACCGCCATCATCGGCGCGACCGGCTCCGGCAAGTCGACGCTGCTCAACCTCGTACCGCGGCTGTTCCTGCCGACGGCGGGCGACGTGCTCATCGACGGCGTACCCACCTCCCGGCTGCCGCGCGAGGCGATCACCGAGCGCGTCTCGATGGTCCCGCAGAAGCCGTATCTCTTCTCCGGCACCGTGGCGACCAACCTGCGCATGGCCGACCCGGAGGCGACCGACGATCAGCTGTGGGAGGCGCTCGAGATCGCCCAGGCGGGCTTCGTCAGCCGGCACGAGGAGGGCCTTGACATGCCCATCTCCCAGGGCGGCACCAACGTCTCCGGCGGCCAACGCCAGCGCCTGTGCATCGCCCGCATGCTCGTCGCCGAACCCGACGTGTACCTGTTCGACGACTCCTTCTCCGCCCTCGACATGGTCACCGACGCCAATCTGCGCAGGGCGCTCCGGCCCCGGTTCGCGGACGCTGCGGTGATCATCGTCGCCCAACGCGTCTCCTCCATCATCGACGCCGACCAGATCCTCGTCATGGAAGGCGGGCGGATCGTCGCCCGTGGCACCCACACCGAACTCGTCGATTCGTCGGCCACCTACCAGGAAATCGTCCACTCCCAGATGGCGGAGGACCTTAACTAATGGCCACGAACAAACCCACTCCCCTCGATGAGATGACCGAGGAAGAACTCCTCGAACTCGAAGAAAAGGTCGGCGGCGACCAGTGGTCCGGCGCCGCGCCACGCTCGGCCAAGAACTTCTGGCCCTCGGCCAAACGACTGCTCGGCCTGCTCGGCTCCTTCAAGGGCGTGATGGTCTTCATCACCCTGCTCGTGGTGTTCAGCGTGCTGCTCAACGTCTACGCACCCCGGGTCATGGGCCGCGCGATGGACGTCATCTTCAACGGCGCGATCGGCAGTCAGCTGCCGGCAGGTCTCAGCCAGGAGCAGGTCATCGAGCAGCTGCGCGCCGCCGGCGAAAACACGTTCGCCGACACCCTCTCCGGCATGAGCGTGGTGCCCGGTGAGGGCATCAACTTCACCGCCCTGGGCCAGCTGATCCTCATCGTCATCGCCCTCTACGTCGGTGCGTCGGTGTTCATGTGGTTGCAGGGCTTCCTGCTCAACCGCATCGTCATGCGCGTGATCTACCAGCTACGCGTCGACGTCGAGGCCAAGCTCAACCGCCTGCCGCTGAGCTACTTCGACCGCGGCCAGCGCGGTGACATCCTCTCCCGCACCACCAATGACGTGGACAACGTCCAGCAGGCCCTTCAGCAGGCGCTGGCCCAGGCCCTGCAGTCAGTGCTCATGATCATCGGCATCACCGTCATGATGTTCACCGTGTCCTGGCAGCTGGCGCTGGTGGCCCTGCTGGCGATCCCGCTGACCGGCGTGGTCATCGGTGTCATCGGCACCCGCTCGCAGGCGCAGTTCAAGCAGCAGTGGCGCTCCACCGGCCTGCTCAACGGGCACATCGAGGAAACCTTCTCGGGCCACGAGGTCATCACCATCTTCGGCCGCGCCGACACCGCGACCGCAGAGTTCGAGGTGCGTAACGAGGGCCTGTTCCGCTCCTCTGCGCTGGCCCAGTTCCTCTCCGGTCTGATGATGCCGATCATGCAGTTCATCTCCTACCTGTCCTACGTCGCCATCGCCGTCCTCGGCGGCCTGCGCGTGACCAGCGGGACCATGACCCTCGGTGAGGCGACGGCGTTCATCCAGTACGCCCGCCAGTTCAACCAGCCGCTCGCCGAACTCGGCGGCATGATGCAGATGGTGCAGTCCGGCGTCGCCTCCGCTGAGCGCGTCTTCGAGTTTCTCGACGCCGACGAGCAGACCCCCGACACCGGCGTCGCCTCGGTCGAGGGCCGGGCCCGCGGCCTCGTCGAGTTCCAGGACGTCGACTTCTCCTACACCGATGAGCCCCTCATCGAGGACTTGAGCCTGCGCGTGCAACCCGGCCAGACCGCCGCGATCGTCGGCCCGACCGGCGCCGGCAAGACCACGCTGGTCAACCTCATCATGCGGTTCTACGAGCTTGATAGCGGCCGCATCCTCCTCGACGGCGTCGACACCGCCGACATGACCCGCGAACAGCTGCGCTCCCAGGTCGGCATGGTGCTGCAGGATGCGGTCCTCTTCGAGGGCACCATCATGGACAACATCCGCTACGGCCGCCTCGACGCCACGGACGCCGAGGTCATCGCCGCAGCGAAGGCAACCTACGTGGACCGTTTCGTCCACGCGCTTCCCGACGGCTACGACACCGTCATCGACCAGTCCGGCGGCTCCCTGTCCGCCGGCGAGCGCCAGCTGGTCACCATCGCGCGCGCCTTCCTCTCCCAGCCGGCGCTGCTCATCCTCGACGAGGCGACCTCGAGCGTGGACACGCGCACCGAGGTGCTGGTCCAGAAGGCGATGGCTGCGCTGCGGAGCGAACGGACGTCGTTCGTCATCGCTCACCGTCTCTCAACGATCAGGGACTCGGATCTCATCCTCGTGATGGAGTCCGGCCGCATCGTCGAATCCGGCACCCACGACGAACTCCTGGCGGCTGAGGGCGCCTACTGGCGACTGCACCAGTCGCAGTTCTCCGGGGAGGATTAGGTCCGGCGTCTTCACCCTGCCCGCCCCACGCCCAGCTCAGCGGCGGAGGTGTTCTTCCGCCGCTGAGTTCTGGTTTCCCGTTGCCGGGTCCCGGCGCGGGCGCATAGAGCCTACTTCTGGGCCGCGGCCGGGGCCTTCGCCGGGAGGAGGACGCCGTCGAAGAACTGCTGTAGTTCCGCGGTGGCCTCGAGGGGAAGAACGGTGGAAACGTACTGGTCGGGGCGGACAACGACGACCGCACCGTCGCGGCTGATGCCGCGGGCGTCAAAGATGTCGTCGCTGAGCGGGGACCAGATGTTCTCCAGGTTCTGCAGCTTGTGCGGGCCGACTAGCGGGATGAACACCTCGGGGACGTCGAAGACGTCGTAGTCGTGGTAGTGCTGCTGGTAGATCACGTGGATGTCGAACACGGCGTTCTCGCTGCCACCCCCGGGGGTGTACCGGCGCAGCGGAGAGTCCGGGTTGTTCTGCATCCACTCGGCCCAGGTGCGGACCTTGGAGTCCTCGGCCGGAGCCGGGGAGTCGGCGAACACGTAGATGCGCCAGCGGCCGTCGGCATCGTGTTCGTGGCCGATGTGCCTGTCATTAGCGTCACAGCGGCGCATCGCCTCGTGGGACCGGAACCGGCGGCCGATCGGGAAGCCCACCGCCAGATCCTGGTGCGTGGTACCGGTGGTGATCTGGTTTTCCCCGTACTCCGTGAGCATGCCGGCGGTGAATTCCTCGGCGGCCACGTAGGATTCCTCGACCGCGTTCGGGTTGTCCAGTTCCTCCGGCGGGGTGGCCATCAGGGTGGACCATTCGCGGTCGAAGTTGATCAGGTTCTCCGCGGCCGGCTGCCGCTCGCTGTGGTAGGTGCGCAGCAGAGATGTCGGGGCCTGGCCGGAGGCGACCTGCCCCAGTTTCCAGCCGAGGTTGAAGCCGTCCTGCAGTGAGACATTCATGCCTTGGCCGGCCTTGGCGGAGTGGGTGTGGCAGGCGTCGCCGGCGAGGAAGACGTGGGGGACGGCGTCCATGGGAGCGTTGGCCGGGAGGTCGTCGAAGGAATCGACGAGCCGGTGGCTGACCTCGTACACGGAGCTCCACGCCACCTCTTTGACGTCCACGTGGTACGGCCGGAGAATCTCGTTCGCCTTGGCGATGATGTCCTCAACGGGCGTGTTGCGGATCGCGCGGTTGTCATCCTCCGGGACGTCGCCCAGGTCGACGTACATGCGGAACAGGTAGCCGCCTTCGCGCGGGATCAGCAGGATCGACCCCGCCTGGGAGTGGATCGCACTCTTGGTGCGGATATCCGGGAAGTCGGTGGTGGCGGTGACATCCATGACGCCCCACGCGTGATCCGACTGGCTGCCGTCCAGGGAACGACCGATGGACCGACGCACGCGCGAGCCGGCGCCGTCGCCGCCGACCACGTACCTGGCACGCACGGTGCGGACCCCGTCATCTCCTGCGCCTGAGGACTTGAGGCGGACGGTGACCGGGTAGTCCTCGGTCTCGGGGTCGTCCGCGATCTCCAGGTCGATGAACTCCCAGCCGTAGTCCGGGGCCATCCGGGACGGGGACTGGGCCATGAAGCGGGTGAAGTAGTCCAGCACGCGGGCCTGGTTCACGATCACGTGCGGGAACTCGGAGACGCCGTGTTCATCGTCCAGTGGCCGCGCCGTGCGGACAATGCGCTCGGGGTTCTGCGGGTCGGGGTTCCAGAAGGTCGCCTCGGTCAGGGTGAAGGCCTCCTCCTGAAGTTCGTTGGCGAAGTTGAAGGCCTGGAAGGTCTCCAGCGACCGGGACTGGATGCCGTCTGCCTGGCCGACCTCAAGACGTCCCCCGCGTTTTTCAATGATGCGGGTGTGCACGTCAGGGAACATGGACAGCTGGGCGGCGGTGATCATGCCGGCCGGCCCGGTGCCGACAACCAGGACATCCATCTCGTCGGGGAGCTCTTCGGGGCGGTCGAGGCCGACGCCTGCGGCCGGAAGCAGCTTGGGATCTTCCGAGACATACCCGTGGTGGTGGTACTGCAATGTATCCTCATCTGTCCTTCGGGGCACGTTGGTGATCAGTTCTCCACATTCCCTGCCCCGTGACGGTGTAAAAGTTTTCTATAAGGGTTAACTGACTAGTCCCGGAGCAATTGTAGTGGTGGGGGTAGTCGAGGAACCTTGCCTGTTGGCCACGCCACTTCCTGTCGGCGCCGCCACCGGATCATGTGCCCCTCACCGTGCGATGAAAACTTTCGGTAGCGCCGCTGGCCTCCGGGCGGAGTGGCCTGGTGGATCTGTCCCTGATGTTCTCACCGAAGTTCTCCCCTGCTGCCCCAAGTGACCGGCCAGCCGGCAGACTCCCTGCCAGCACGCCGAGGAAGACGCTTGATTTATACCCTTAGGGGGTATAGGTTCAAGGACGTCGGGGCACCCCACATACGCCCCACCCCAATCCTCAACGAAAGGACCACCATGGCAGCGAACACCAAGGAATACACCGTCGATGGCATGACCTGCGGCCACTGCGAAATGTCCGTAAAGGAGGAGGTCGGCGAGATCAGCGGCGTCACCGGCGTCGAAGCCTCCCACGAAACCGGCAAGGTCTCCGTCTCCGGCGAGGACTTCACCGACGAGCAGGTGGCGGCCGCCGTCGAGGAAGCCGGCTACGCCCTCAAGGCCTAAAACACCCCACCGGCCCGGCCCCGCCACTCCCGGCGGGGCCGGGCCGCTCTTTTCCCCATCGCACACTCCGAGACACCCACCCTTGCCACATACCCCTAGGGGGTATATCATGGGGATAGAAGCTTCACTGACTGTCCACGTACGCATTCATCGCACTCGTTGATTGAAGGAATGATCACTGATGACCCAGACTCACCTACCGGTGGACCTGCTCCAGGTCGACCTCGGCGTGACCGGCATGACATGCACGTCGTGCTCGGGGCGGGTGGAGCGCAAGCTCAACAAGCTCGACGGTGTGGAAGCCACCGTCAACTACGCCACCGAGTCCGCCACCATCTCCTATGACCCGGGCAAGGTCGACCCCGACAAGCTCATCGACACCGTGCGCGGTGCCGGCTATGACGCCTTCACCATGGGCTCCCAGGATGATGAGGTCACCGACCAGGACCCCGAGGAAAGCGGTTCCGCCGGTCAGCCGGATCAGCGGGAGACGGCCCGGGAGCGTGAGGCCGCCGATCTCAAGCACCGACTGATCATCTCGGCCATCCTGACCGTTCCGGTCGTGTTGCTGAGCATGGTTCCGGCGCTGCAGTTCACCAACTGGCAGTGGGCCGTGCTGACCATGGTCACCCCGATCTTCTTCTGGGGTGGGGCGCCGTTCCACAAGGCCACCCTGGTCAACCTGCGCCACGGCTCCTTCACCATGGACACCCTGGTCACCCTCGGCACCACCGCCGCCTACCTGTGGTCCCTGTGGGCACTGTTCATCGGCAATGCCGGCATGCCCGGCATGACCATGGAGATGCACCTGCTGCCGTCCAACTCCACCATGGACGAGATCTACCTGGAGACCGCCGCCGTGGTGATCTCCTTCCTGCTGCTGGGCCGCTGGTTCGAGACCAGGGCCAAGGGCCAGTCCTCTGAGGCACTGCGCAAGCTGCTGGACATGGGCGCCAAGGACGCCGCGGTCCTCCGCGACGGCGCGGAGGTGCGCGTCCCGGTCAACCAGCTCAAGGTCGGCGATGTCTTCGTGGTCCGCCCGGGCGAGAAGATCGCCATCGACGGCGTGGTCACCGAGGGCACCTCCGCCGTTGACGAATCAATGCTCACCGGTGAGTCCGTGCCGGTGGAGGTCACCACCGGCTCCACGGTCACCGGCGCGACGATGAACACCTCCGGCCGCCTGCTGGTCGAGGTCACCCGCACCGGGGAGAACACCACGCTCTCACAGATGGCCAAGCTGGTCACCGAGGCCCAGGGCAAGAAGGCCCCGGTCCAGCGCCTGGTGGACCGCATCTCCCAGATCTTCGTTCCCACGGTCATCATCATCGCGGTCCTGACCCTGCTGGTCCACCTCTTCGTGGTGGGTGCCGGGCTGGCTCCGGCCTTCACCGCGGCGGTGGCCGTGCTCATCATCGCCTGCCCGTGTGCCCTGGGCCTGGCCACTCCGACCGCCCTGCTGGTCGGTACCGGCCGGGGCGCCCAGATGGGCCTGCTCCTCAAGGGCCCGGAGGTCCTGGAGTCCACCAAGAAGGTCGACACCATCGTCATGGACAAGACCGGCACCGTCACCTCCGGCGTCATGTCCGTCAGCCAGGTCACCCCGGCCGCCGGCTTCGAGCGCTCGGACGTCCTGGTCAAGGCCGCCGCTGTGGAGGCCGCTTCCGAGCACCCGATCGCCCAGGCCATCGCCCGCGAGGGGGCACGGTCCACCGCCCTGCCCGAGGTCACCGACTTCGCCAACACCGCGGGCCGGGGCGTCACCGGCACCGTCGACGGCGCCGTGGTCACCGTCGGCCGCCCGGCAGGCGAGCTGCCCGCGGCTCTGCAGGCCGCCTTCACCGCCGCCCAGAACCAGGGGGGCACCCCGGTGGTCGTGCAGATCGACGGTGCAAACGCCGGCGTGATCACCGTGCGTGACACCGTCAAGCCCACCTCCGCGGAGGCGGTGGCCGGGCTGAAGGAACTGGGCCTGACCCCGTGGCTGCTCACCGGTGACAACGCCGGTGCCGCCAAGGCCGTGGCCGCCGAGGTCGGCATCGACCCGGCCAACGTGATCGCCGAGGTCATGCCCGATGACAAGGTCACCCAGATCGAGAAGCTCCAGGCCCAGGGCCGAAACGTCGCGATGGTCGGCGACGGCGTCAACGACGCCGCGGCACTGGCCAGCGCCGAACTCGGCCTGGCCATGGGCGCCGGCACCGACGTCGCCATCGAAGCCTCCGACATCACGCTGATGAACAACGACCTACGCTCCGCGGTGGATGCCATCCGGCTCTCGCGCCGCACCCTGGGCACGATCAAGGGCAACCTGTTCTGGGCCTTCGCCTATAACGTGGCGTTGATCCCCGTCGCCGCGATCGGCCTGCTCAACCCCATGCTGGCCGGCATCGCGATGGCATTCTCCAGCGTGTTCGTGGTCAGCAACTCCCTGCGCCTGCGGGGCTTCAAGTCCAGCCACAACGCCACCGCCGCCCAGCCCCGGGAGGCGGAGCAGCGGGAACCGGCCAACGCCTGACCGCCCCGTCCTGACTCCTCGAAAAGAAAAGAGCTGCCATGTCTGATTGCGGCTGTGGCTGCGGGAACACCGAAGCCACCGGCGTCCAGGAACTGACCCTGGATCCGCCACCCCACCGTCCCACCACCCGGTCCCCCAGGTGACGCCGGTCCCGGATACCGGAGCCGGCCCCAGACCAAGGAACACAAAGGAGTCACTCATGAATCCGTCCCCCGCCGTCCCCGACACCACGATCTCCACCCCGGAAGCCGAATCCTGCGAGTGCTGCGGAAGCGGTCACCAGCACGGCTACATCCAGGACAAGGACCGTTACCAGGCCCGCCTCAAGCGCATCGAGGGTCAGGTCCGGGGGATCCACCGCATGGTGGACGAGGACCAGTACTGCATCGACATCCTCACCCAGGTCAGCGCCGTGAACTCCGCTCTCCGCAACGTCGCGCTCAGCCTGCTCGACGACCATATGCGCCACTGCGTGCGCGACGCCGTCAAGCAGGGTGACGAGGCCGCCGACATCAAGTTCCAGGAAGTGGCCGACGCCATGGCCCGCTTCGCCCGCTGAGGATCCTCAGCCCCGCATCCGGAGCAGCCGTGCCGCCACCGGCGGTGCGGCTGCTCCGGATTTCCGATTCTTCCTGGATGGCCCATTAACCAGCCATTGAAAAACGATCGTTCACGCGACATCTGGGCCAAAGGCAGAGGCCGGGGATTTCAGCTTCTTCATCGGGAACCGGGAGGACACTCTCGCGATACCTGGGATGGTCAACACCTGCTCGGTAAGGAATGATTCGTAGGCAGTGAGATCCGCGGTGGCGATGTGGGCGTAGTAGTCCGGGGTACCGAACAGACGGTGGAGTTCAGTGACCTCGGCAAAGCCAGTCATCGTGGTCTCGAAGTTATCCACGCTCTCACGGTCATAGACCGCCAGGTCAATCTCGAGGATGACGGTGAATCCCTGATCCAGCGCCACGGGCTCCACCACCGCCTGGTATCCTCGGATGACCCCCTGGTCCTCCAGTCTGCGCACCCTGCGCAGGCAGGGCGCGGGAGTCAGGTTCACCCGCTCTGCGAGCGCAAGGTTGGACAACCGACCGTCCTGCTGAAGGTGACGGATTATTGCTCGATCAATCTCATCCAGTCTCATAAATTGCATTCTAGCTCTGTGTCCTACCTAAAGTAGCAACCTATTTCACCGTAGATGCTGGGATAATTGCTGGTGTGATTAATAAAACGAAAGAACGGGTGGGGCGGGACGTCACCTGGCGTTCCGAAATGATGACAGGAGTGCGGCTATCCCTGGCCGCGGGATTAGGCATGTACCCCCTGGGGGTCGCCTTCGGGTTACTGGTGGTTCAGGCAGGGCTGCCGTGGTGGGTGGCACCTGCACTGTCTATCGCCGGGTTTGCCGGCTCCCTGGAACTGCTGCTGGTGGGCATGATGACGGCGGGGGCGTCCCTGGCGGCGATCGCGTTGACGACCTTCCTGGTGAACTTCCGACACGTCTTCTACGCCTTCTCATTCCCCCTGCGGGTGGTCGGCAACAAAGCTGCCCGCGCTTACTCGGTCTACGCGCTGACCGACGAGGCCTACGCCGTCACGGCCGCTGCCCCGGGGAAGTGGAGCAGCTGGCGGTTGCTGTCGATGCAGATCGCGTTCCAGTGCTACTGGGTCGGCGGTGGTCTCACCGGTGTCCTGGTCGCCTCTCTGCTGCCAGGTCCCGTCGAAGGTCTCGACTTCGCCCTGTGTGCGCTGTTTGTGACCCTGACCCTCGACGCGTGCCGCACCCGCCGGCAGCTCCCCTCCCTGCTCCTGGCGTCCCTGGCGTTCACTACCGCACTTCTGCTGGTGCCCGGTTCCGCGATGTTCGTCGGGTTGTTGATCTTCGTCGCTGCGCTCACCGGCCGGTACCTGCTCGGCATCGTGGACAATGTCTGAGACCGGTTACCTCATCGCGGTGCTGGTCATCGTGTTCACCATCACCCTGGCCCTGCGGGCGGTCCCCTTCGCCATCCTGACACCACTGCGTGAATCCCAGTTCGTGACCACGATGGCGGCCTGGATGCCGGCTGGCATTCTCGCGATTCTCGCCGCCTCCACCTTCACCGGTAGCGCCACCAGTCCTGCCCATCTCATCAAGGCCCTCATCGCCGTGGCCGTCACCGCGGGAGTGCACCTCATCTTTAAGCGACGAACCCTCCTTAGCGTCGGGCTCGGCACCCTGACCTTCATCGCACTAGTCAACCTACTGTGAGCTGTTGAGACCAGTGTCTGCGCTTATCTTTCCGAACACCGAGAGCGCCCACCATCACTCCTCCTACATTGGGCCGTCAGAACCGTGCCACTAAATACCCCTCCCAAACAATCCCTGCCCTCTGTTGCACCCACAGTTGGCAGGGATGTTTTCTACCATGCATAATCCGGTGATTGCACTTCGTCGGCGTGCGATGCCGAGATCGCCTCCCGGTGGCCGTACGGCAAGGTCCCTTCCGGGAAGATCGAAGGAAAAAGATAGGGGAAAGCGATCGCAAGAACGGAGACCAGGATCGAAACCTACCCCGCGCAAGGCGCCTGCGTTTCCTGGTCACGAGCCCGCCCCTTCTCCCCGCTCCAACTCCGCGTTAACTGAACGGGTCACAGAGCCCGGAGTTAAAGCACGTGGCAATCGCGAGGGATGCGGTTATTTCAGTCTTGATGTTCACGCAGGGCAGCTTGGGCTGATTCTGGGGCCCGGTTTCCTCACCTGCCGGACCTGTGGCTTCCCGCAACGGCAGGAATGCACTTCCGACATGGTGGCCAGGTGATCCTCTTCGGCAGAAGCACCACTCGCAGCACCAATGGCACGGTGCGAAAGCCGGGAACGTTTTCTAGTTCAGGTCCTTCAGATACCACGCGTCCATGGCGGAGTGATCAGAACCGGGGAGGGGCTCGGGAAGAAGCGTGAAATCATACTTCTCGTACAAAATGCAGGCCGCCTCTAATTCATGCAT
Source organism: Corynebacterium halotolerans (assembly GCF_050107895.1). Lineage (GTDB taxonomy): Bacteria > Actinomycetota > Actinomycetes > Mycobacteriales > Mycobacteriaceae > Corynebacterium > Corynebacterium halotolerans_B. The sequence continues at coordinate 352,921 of NZ_JBNILW010000002.1, forward strand.
GGTTTCCAGATAGCACTGCTCATAATGCCTGGAGGCAAACGACAGAGCTTCGTCCATGAGCTTCCTGGACAGCCCCACACCTTGCGCCTCCGGGATCAGATACAGTTTCTGGAGCTCACATACGGTGCCGCTTTCGCCATACGGCGCAATACCAACCCCGCCGACCACTTCCCCCTCCACCTCTGCCACCCAGTAGTTTGCGTGGTTGAACCGGTTGTAATATTGGCGCAGTTCACCGAGTTGAGGGTCGAAATATGCCGATCCGGGAATCGCCAGACCGTGTGACTTCAGCGATTCCTTGATGATCGCTTCCACTCGTGCATTATCTTCTTTTTTCATTTCCCGGATGATCATTTACGCCCTTAACATATTCCGCGGAGTGGCGGTCAGATACCTTCTGCCACAGAAGCGGCTTAGAGATTGCGCGGATAGGTGGGCCAGGACGGGGCTATGACATAGGGCAAGCACGAGGCCTGGTACATAGGAATTCGACCAAGAATTCACCATCATCCAGGAGCACTCGTGCCTGCTGTTCCAGCATCTATCATCGACCCCATCTGGCGCCAGTTCGCCGCCCTGATCCCGCCGGTGAGCGATACTCACCCGCTGGGATGTCACCGCCCGCGGATCGCCGCCCGGATCGTCTTCGACAAGCTCATCCAGGTCCTCGTCCTGGGCGCCTCCTACGCCAAGATCGCTGATTCCACGTGCTCGGCGAGCACGTTGCGCACCCGCCGGGACGAGTGGATCACCGCCGGTATCTTTGATGAGTTGGAGCAGATCTGTCTGGAATCTTATGACCGTATCGTCGGCCTCGACCTGGACAACATCAGCGTCGACGGGTGCATCGTCAAAGCCCCCTGCGGCGG
>NZ_JBNILW010000003.1:0-282783 GCF_050107895.1 Corynebacterium halotolerans
GACATGCTCGGCCACCACCTTGCGCACCCGCCGGGATGAATGGATCACCGCCGGCATCTTCGAGCAGCTGGAACAGATCTGTTTGGAGTTCTATGACCGTATCGTCGGACTCGATCTGGAAAACTTAAGCGTGGACGGGTGCATCGTCAAAGCCCCCTGCGGTGGTGAAGCCGCCGGGCGATCCCCGGTTGACCGGGGCAAACAAGGCACGAAACGCTCCCTGCTGGTCGACGGCGCAGGTATCCCGCTCGGGTGCGTGGTCGCCGGTGCCAACCGGCATGACTCGCCGTTGTTGCGCCCGACATTGGAGAAACTAGGCCGGTTCGGACTCGCCCTGCCCGATCAGATCACCGTGCATCTGGACGCCGGATACGACTCAAGCAAGACCCGCAGCCTGTTGACCGAACTTGGCTGCGAGTGGGTGATCAGCCAGAAAGGGTTCCCGTTGCAGGCCGGGGCCCGATGGGTCGTGGAGCGGACGAACTCGTGGCACAACCGCGGGTTCAGGAAACTGCAGGTGTGTACCGAACGTCGCATCCGGGTCATTGAAGCGTTCATTTCTTTAGCCAACGCCGTGATCGTTGTCCGCCGGCTGGTCCGGGAAGCCTGGAGCACCTATCGCTGGGAGACTCGCCCGACCCAACGACCCTGACCTATCCGCGCGATCTCTAAGGGGGTGGGCTGAAGGGGCACCCCAACGGGTTCCTTGTCCAGGGTGTTCCCTATCGTCATCATCGAACATATGAGCGATAATGCCGAATGTGCGGAAACCCTGCCCCACCAGCCTCCTGAGAGGAGGTCAGCCTGCTGTGACCACCACCGAACCCGCCACCGACCCGAACTTCTTCGCCGTCAACCGACCGGGCGACCCGATCGCCCAATTGCAGATCTGGGAGCAACGCTTCGAATACCTGAAGTGGCGCGCCATCCTCCCGGCGGACCCGGAGACCGAAGCCCGGGACTTCACCGAGTACGCCGCCACCCTGACCCGCAGCACCGGCCAGACAGCCAATTTCATCGCCGACAACCTTGCCGCCCTGGTGACCCTGGACCAATTGCCGGGACTCCGGAAGATCGTGGAAACGCGATTCCACGTGGACATGCGCCGACTACGCACCATCGAGTTCCAGACCAAGGGCGTCCACGCCGACATCATCACGGATCCGGAATTCTGGGAGTGTCTGGATACCAGCCTGGTGCTGCTGTTCACCCCCACCCGTCCCCAGCAACTCGTTCCCGAGTCCGCCAAGATCATCAAGGCCGTCAAGGAGGTCGTCCGGGCCTTCACTCCGGACGAGGAGGATCCCGCGACGGACGAAGACAGCACGGGTGATTCCACCGAGCCCACCCCCGAGGACAGCACTGATGAGGAGGAGCTCGAGTTCTCTGCCGGTTACCAGTCCTGGCAGCAGCCCGACGGCAGCGTCATCGTCGAACTGCGCACCGACCAAGCGACCGCCACCATGATCGAGGAGGCCGTGCGGACCCGGGCCGCCGCCCAGGACGTCTCCCGGGCCACGGCCCTCACGGAGCTGATCCTGGCGAATGTGGCGGTCAGCGTCGCCCTGAACCTCTTCCAGGCCAGCGACCTGCCGGAGGCTCCCGGATTCCTGCAACCCTACGGTCCTCTCTCCCCCGCCGATACCGGGCAGCTGGCCGAGATCGCCAAGGTCATCCGGGATGTGGATGAGGCCGGGAAGAACAAGGGCAAGGGCTACCGCCCCGGGGCCGATATCAGAGCCCACGTGGAGGGCCGGGATCGGATCTGCCGGTGGCCGGGATGTCAGGTTCCGGCTCACCTGTGCCAGCTCGATCACCGGATGAATTACACCGACGGCGGGGAGACCACCGCCACCGAGATGATCTCCCTCTGTCAGCGGCACCACAACAGGAAGACCGATGAACAGGCCTGCTACCTGTTGGATCCGGCCACCGGCGATGTCTACTGGCTCTTCGGGGACGGCACGTGGGCCGTGGACCGTGCCGACGGCCCACTGGCACCGCGGCAGAAACGGTGGACCCAGACTCTGTCGCAGCGGCTCCGTGCCCGCCGGGAACGGGCACAGCAGAAGGCCCACCGCCGGCCGCGGCCCAAGGGAAAGGAGATGCCGCCGTTCTAGAACGGCTAGTGCTCCCGCAAGCGGGCCGCAGCCGCGTCGATGCGTTCATCGGGGGCGGTCAACGACATGCGCACATGCTTCACGCCGGCGGGGCCGTAAAAATCCCCGGGAGCGGCGAGGATGCCGCGTGCCGCGAGCCAGTTGACCGTCGCGCGACTGTCTTCGTCCCGGGTGGCCCACAGGTACAGGCCAGCCTCGGAATTGTCGATGCGGAAACCGGCCCGGATCAACGCCGGGACCAGCTTGGCCCGCCGGGCGGCATACCGGAGCTTCTGCATCGCCTCCTGGTCATCGTCTTCGAGGGCGGCGACCATGGCCGCCTGGATCGGACCGGGCACCATCAGTCCGGCGTGCTTGCGCACCTCGGTCAGTTCGGCGATCAACGAGGGATCTCCGGCGAGGTAACCGGCCCGGTAACTGGCGAGGTTGGAAGACTTCGACAGCGAGTGGACGGCGATGAGGTTGGTGTGGTCGCCATCGCAGACCCGGGGATCCAGGATGGAGATCGGCGGGTTGTCGTCCTCCCAGCCCAGCCCGAGATAGCACTCGTCGGATGCCAGCACCACGTTTCTCTCCTGCGCCCACTGCACGACCTTGCGCAGATGATCCAGCCCGAGCACCTTGCCCGTCGGGTTGGAGGGCGAGTTGATGAACATCAGGTCCGGGCGGGCGGGGCCGATCTTGAACAGCGAGTCCGCCCGCAGCGGCTGGGCACCGGCCATCAGGGCGCCGACCTCATAGGTCGGGTAGGCGATCTCCGGAATGACGACGGTGCCGCTGACCCCGAGCAGCGTCGGTAGCCAGGCGATGGCCTCCTTGGTGCCCACAACCGGTAGCACTGAAGACTCCGCCAGGCCGGTCATGCCGTAACGGCGGGCCAGACCTGCGACGATCGCCTGCCGCAACCGCGGCGTCCCGATCGTCGGTGGGTAACCGGCCGCTCCGGCGGCCTCTGCCAGCGCCAACTGGATGCCCGGTGCCACGGGATCCACCGGGGAACCGACGGAGAGATCGACCATGCCCTCCGGGTGCGCGGCCGCCGTGGCGGTGGCGTCAGCGAGGGAATCCCAGGGAAAGTCGGGCAGGCTGGATCCCAACGGAGTGCGGGTCATGGTGCTCCTGGTCGGTGGACGGGTAGGGCTAGTGAAAACCGGGAACTATTCCTGGTTCTGCGGCGGCAGCGCGGCGACGAAGGGATGGTCGAAGTCCTGCGGGCCAGCCTTCGCGGCACCGCCCGGAGAACCCAGGTCATCGAAGAAGCCGACGTTGGCGTCGTAGTACTCAGCCCACTCATCGGGGGTGTCATCCTCGTAGAAGATGGCCTCCACGGGGCAGGCCGGCTCGCAGGCGCCACAGTCGACGCACTCGTCCGGGTGGATGTAGAGCATGCGCTTGCCCTCGTAGATGCAGTCGACCGGGCACTCTTCCACACAGGATCGGTCAAGGACGTCAACGCAGGGCTGTGCGATTACGTAGGTCATCAGATACTCGATACTCCAGTAATTTTCGTGGATATGGGTGGAATACTTCCTCATTATGTCACTTGTGGCTGACTAGGGGCCAAACGCCTCCCACCAGCCCGGCCGCCAGTAACAGGACGCTCCGGATATTGGATCCGAGCAGTTGGTCACCGGTGAGCGCCGGCCACAGCAGCAACAGGAGGTAGCCCGCCACCCATGTGTACAGCGGGACACCGGCAACCGCCATCCGGTCCGTCCACAGCACTGCCGTCCTGCTCAGCACCATCGTGAAGAAGAACGCGATGACGATGGTGACGGGGAAGGCGACCGAGGTGCCGCCGGGGAGGGCGATCCAGGTGCCGAGGTAGAACACCTCCATGATCACCGAGATCAACGCTCCGAGGGAGAGCCAGAACAGACCTCCGACGGCCTCACCGCGGCTGAAGTCGTGGTGAATAAAACCCTGCTGCTTCGCGGTCAACACCTACCCCCGTGGCGCATTCAGCTCGATGCCGTCCAGCAGGCCGGTGGCGCCGGTGGGCAGCTCCAGTCCCGCCCCGAGCTGATAGTGCTCGCGGCGCAGCAATGGCTGGGCAACCAGATTCGACAGGGCCCAGACCACCGGGGCGGCCTCCCGGTCGGTGACGGTGGCGAAAGCGGCGGCCGGGTTGGTCTCCGAAACGCTGCCGTCGGCGATCCAGATCTGCGTGGCGTGCGCGCGCATGGCACCCAGCTTCGCGGCGAAGGCGTGGTCGTCCAGGGTGAGGGCGATGTCACCGGAATCGACGGCCGCCAGCTCCCCTTCTCCGGCCTGCCGCCAGCCTTCCGGCACCGCCGTGATGGTGCGGAGCCCGGCGGCCAGGTCCGCGGCGTCGGACACCCCCCACAGGATGCGCGGCACGTGGACCTCCGCTGCCGCGGCGTGGGTGATCTCGTGGGCACGGATGTGGTCGGGGTGACCGTAACCGCCGTCGGGACCGTAGGTGATCACCAGGTGGGGCGTCAGCTCGCGGAGCTGCTCCGCCAGCAGCTCGACGGCCCGCTCCCCGGAGTTGACGAAGGCCTTCGGGTGCTCATGGGCGGGATCCCCCACCATGCCGGAGTCCCGGAAGAGCCCCGGCAGGCCGAGGTGGCGGCCGTGGACACCGAGGATGCCCAGGGCGGTCCGCAGTTCGTGGATGCGGAAACCGCCGAGCTGGTCGGCGCGGTCGGTGATCAGCTCCTGGTAGGTGTCGCCGATCACCTCGCCCTGCTCACCGAGGGTGCAGGTGATGACGGTGACTTCCGCGCCCCGGCGGGCGAGGTCGGCCAGGGCCCCACCGGTGGCGATCGACTCGTCGTCAGGGTGGGCGTGCACCGCGACCACCCGGTAACCGATCAGATCAGCGCTCAATTCTTCCTCCAGGTCGATGCCGATGAAATGCCGCTGGGCCAGTTCTCCAGCAGCGGGTCCACCCCCACGATACCGGTGCCCAGCGCCTGCACCCTGGTCTCCTGCAGCAGTGGGACGGTCAGGTGCTCCAGCTGCTCCAGTCCCTGGATGAAGGACACCAGTTCCGCCGTGCTGCCCTCGCCGGCCAGGAAGGCGTCCAGCACCTCGTCGGTGGACCCGACGCAGTAGCCGGACAGGTTGCCGGTCCGTTCCTCATCGGGCGCGCAGCCGTAGGCGCTGGCCACATCAACGGGCGTGCCCACTGAGTTGCGCCAGGAGATCACGGCGTCGACGTCGCCTTCCGGCAACCCGTCCGCGGCCACGTCACTGAGTTCGGCGGCGACGATCTCCGCCGCCACTCCCTGTCTGGTCAGCAGATCCACCACGGTGCGCACCGCGGCGGAGGCGGTGTCATCGGCGGGGTCGGCGGCGATGCGCAGCGGTTCCCCGGCGGTGGCCTCCTGCAGGGCGGTGACATCCACCGTCCCGAAGTCCGGGGCGGTGGGTACCACGAGGTTGCTGGACCGGCCCGCCGCGAGCCGGGCGACGAGCGGGACGTCGATCAGCGAACCGAGCTGGGCCCGGGCAGCCGCGGTCTCCAGCACCGGAGAGGTGGTGTTCATCGTCAACTGCAGTTCCCGGGAGGTGTTCCAGGTGCGCGTCTGGGTGTCCGCCATCAGGGAGTAGGCGTCCACCGACGTTTCCTGCGGCGTGACGTCAAGGAAGGAGACCTGACCACTGCGCAGCTGGTCCGTTCCCCCGGCCACCGAGCGGATCTCCCGGAAATTCAGGACATCCGTGTGGGCGGGGTTCTCCCCCCAGAACCGGTCGTTGCGGTGCAGGGTCACCACTCCCCTGGCCCGGTCGACGGATTGGACCATGTAACGCCCGGCCGAAGCCGGCACGTCATCCCGCAGCACCTCACCGAAGGCGCCCTGGGCCAGGTGGCTCGGCAGCAGGTGGGCGAAGAGCCCCCGCCAGCTCGCCAGCGGCAGCGCGAAATCGACCTCGACGGTCTTGCCCGCCGCCGAGGTGCGGACATTCGCGATCGCCTCGTAGGCCGCCGCGTCGATGACCCCCGGGGTGGAGGTCATCTCCCGCCACAGGTAGGTGAAGTCCGCGCCGGTGATCGGCGTGCCGTCACTCCACTGCGCCTCCGGGTTGATGACGTAGCGCACCGTCTGCGCCATACCCTCGGCCGGTTCGATCTCCTCGGCGGACTGCAGCACGTCCGTGTCAATGTCGCCGTTCCGGAAGGCGCTCGGCAGCACCAGCGAGGCCAGGGACTGTACGAATGCGGTGTCGTCGGAGAGCAGATGGGGGTTCAGGCCGTTGCGTAGCGGGTCGATGCCGACATCGATCGCCTCGCGTTCCTCCCGGGGCGGTTCGGGTTCCGGGGTGCTCGTCTCGGTGGTTTCGGTTTCCGTGGGCTCCTCCACCGGCGGCGGGCCCGGGTTGGCGGAACAGCCGGCCAACGCCAGCACGGTGGCGAGGGCGACGACGGTGGAACGGATGTGGCTTCTCACAACTGCTTTTCTACCAGCCCGGTCTTCAGTGACGGCGCGAAGGCCCACGCCAACACGCCGCAGAGGAGCAACAGGCCCAGGGCGGCGCGTAACGACGCCGCGGTGGCCAGCAGACCGATCACCGGGGACGTCGCCAGGAATCCGATCCGCATCAGCCAGCTCAGCAGGGTCACCCCGGCGCCCTCCGGGACCCCGGGCAGGGTCGCCGCGGCGGCATACGCGCTAGGAACGAGGGTGGCACAACCGAAGCCGACCGCCAGGAGTCCCAGGCTGTAGAGCGGCCAGCCACCGGCGCTGACGATCAGGATGCCGCCGAGCAGGATCAACGCTCCACCGATCCGGGCTATCCGGACCCGACCGAAGCGCTGGATCAGCGGATCGCCGGTGAACCGCCCGGCGCATTGCGCGGCCAACACCAGGGTGAAGGCGATGCCGGCGGTGCCCACCCCGGCGCCGGCCAGCTCAACCGCGGCCAACCCGGACCAGTTGTTGGCCGCGTCCTCCACCACCGTGCCGGCGGTCGCCAGGAGAGCCAGGGGCAGGACCGGAAGCAGGCCCCGCCACCGGAACCGGGCCGGGGCGGACTCCTGCCGCGGAACGGGCGGGGCGTCGATCAGCCGCGTACCGGAGAGCGCGACCAGACAGATGACGACGGCCACCGTGCCCAGGTGCCAGCGCGGGTCGACGCCGCGGGCGGTGGCCAGGGTGGCCAGGCCGCCACCGATGACCGAGCCCAGCGACCAGCAGGCGTGCATGGAGGAGATGATGGTGATCTTCTGCCTTGCCTGCACACGCATGGCCGCAACGTTCTGGCCGACGTCGACGACGGCGTCCAGGATGCCGATGCTGAGCAGGCACAGCGCCAGCCCCAGACCAGAGGAGGTCCATCCGACTGTGGCCACCAGTCCGGCGAGCAGCACCGTGCCGACCGTGAACACGGGGATGGGGCCGAACCGGCCCACCAGGACCGACGGCAGCGCCGAGGAGATCAGGGAACCGGCGGCGAAACACGCCACCACGATCCCGAAGACAGCCTCGCTCAGGCCCCACTCACGGGCGAAGGTGGGGTACCACGGGAGGATGGATGCGAAAGCAGCCCCGTTGGTGGCGAATAACATCGCCACGCCGACGGGGCTGCGCCACTGCACAGTCGTGCTACTTGTTCAGGTTCTTCGCCCGCGAGCGGGCGCGGCCGCGCTCGGTGGCGTTCAGGATCAGCTTGCGGACGCGCAGGACATCCGGGGTGACCTCAACGCACTCGTCGGTACCACAGAACTCCATGGCCTCATCCAGGGAGAGGGTGTGGGCCTTCGCGAGGGTGACCGTGGCGTCGGCGGTGGCCGAACGCATGTTGGTCAGCTTCTTCTCCTTGGTGACGTTGACGTCCATGTCCTCTTCGCGGTTGTTGGCGCCGACGACCATGCCCTCGTAGGTCTCGGCTCCCGGCTCGACGAAGAAGTTGCCGCGGTCCGCCAGCTGAGTCAGCGCGAAGGCGGTGACCTTACCGGTGCGGTCGCAGACCAGCGAGCCGTGGGCGCGGCCCTTGATCTCGCCGGCCCAGACGTCCATGCCGTCCGAGTAGGAGTTGGCGATACCGGTGCCGCGGGTCTCGGTCATGAAGGTGGTGCGGAAGCCGATCAGGCCACGGGCCGGGATGCGGAACTCCATGCGGATCCAGTCCGAACCCGGGGTGGTGTCCATGGACTGCATGAGTCCCTTGCGGCCGGCCATCAGCTGGGTGACGGCACCCTGGTAGTCGGAGGGCACGTCGATGACCATGATCTCGTAGGGCTCGTGCAGCTTGCCGTCGATGGTCTGGGTGACCACCTGCGGCTTGCCGACGGTCAGCTCGAAGCCTTCGCGGCGCATGGTCTCCACCAGCACGGACAGTGCCATTTCGCCACGGCCCTGGACCTCCCAGGCGTCGGGACGCTCGGTCGGCAGCACCTTCAGGGAAACGTTGCCGATCAGCTCCTGGTCCAGACGGGCCTTGACCACGCGGGCGGTGAGCTTGTCACCGCCACCCCGGCCGGCCATCGGCGAGGTGTTGACGCCGATGGTCATGGACAGGGCCGGTTCGTCCACGGTGATCCGCGGCAGGGCGACCGGGTTCTCCGGATCAGCCAGGGTGTCACCGATCATGACGTCGGAGATGCCGGCGATCGCGGCGATGTCACCGGCCACGACCTCCTCCGCCGGCACACGGGTCACGCCGACGGTGCGCAGCAGCTCCGCGATCTTGGCGGTCTTGGTGTGCTGGTTGCCCTCGTCGTCATAGTGGATCCAGGCGACCTGCTGACCCTTCTTGATGGAGCCGGAGTGCACGCGGATCAGGCCGATGCGGCCCAGGAAGGACGAGGAGTCCAGGTTGGTCACGTGTGCCTGCAGCGGACCGTCGTGGTGGGCGGTCGGCTCGGGCAGCACGTCGTAGAGGGTGTCGAACAGCGGCTGCAGATCCGGGGAATCCGGGACGTTACCGTTGCCGGGGTTCTCGGTGGACGCCCGGCCCTCGCGGCCGGAGGTGTAGAGCACCGGCAGGTCGAGCAGCTGCTCAGCTGCCTCGGCGGCTTCCTCGTCATCCAGGCCGGCGGCGAGCTCCAGGAGCAGATCCTGGGCCTCCTCGACGACCTCAGCGATGCGGGCGTCGGGCCGGTCGGTCTTGTTGACGCAGACGATCACCGGCATTTTGGCGGCCAGCGCCTTGCTCAGCACGAAACGGGTCTGCGGGAGCGGGCCCTCGGAGGCGTCGACCAGCAGGACGACACCGTCAACCATGGACAGGGCGCGCTCAACCTCGCCACCGAAGTCGGCGTGACCGGGGGTGTCGATGACGTTGATGATGAGGTCATTGCCGTCCTTGCCCAGACCCTTGCGGCGGATGGCCGTGTTCTTGGCCAGGATGGTGATGCCCTTTTCCTTTTCCAGGTCACCGGAGTCCATCACACGGTCTGCGACCTCCCCGTGATCGCCGAAGACGCCGGACTGTTCCAGCATGGCGTTGACGAGGGTGGTCTTGCCGTGGTCGACGTGCGCGACGATGGCGACGTTACGAAACTCAGGATGGGTCACTAGCTGGGTACTCCTACCGATATTGATCGCACAACAGGCGCGATGGTGAACTGCGTACACGATACTCCCCGCACGTCCTAAATGCACGGCGGCGATTCCGTGACGCTCCCCTCAGTCACCCCACCCGAGTAACGGAAGGTCCGTCGGGCGCGACGTGACAAGTACAACCCGGACCCAGTTTCGCGTTGGCCATGAGAAAGAAGTGAATATTGTTCTGGAAGAAACTAGTGTGAACTAGTGTTACTCACACTTCAAGCTCCGGGAAGGTCTCCGTGCGAAACTCCATTCGACGTATCAGCGCCACGCTGGGCACCGCTGCCCTGCTTCTGACCGGCGGTGTCGGCACCGCCTCGGCCCAGTCCTCGCTCCCCATTGACGAACTGGGGCGCCCCACCCAGGAAGTGCTGGATCAGGCCCGCGGCTTCGCGGAACAGCCGTGGATGCCGGAGGATTTCCGCAGCGCCATCCTGGCGGCCGTCCTCTTCTTCGAGGGCGGTGGCGGAGGTGGGCCGGAACTGCCGGAGAACGCTCCCCCACTGACCCAGTTCGCGTGGCCGACGGTGGCCGGCGACTGCATCGGCGGAACCTCGGACGCAGTCGGTTCCGCGATCGCCGTCCCCGGCCCCGCGGAAATCCCGGCACCGGGCGCCGGCCCCGGCCAGACCGCCTTCCTGTTCACCGCCCTGGGCACGGCCCCTGCCGCCGCAGACCAGGGCGGCATGCACGTTCACTGGATCAACATCAACACGCTGAAGACGGGAACCACCACCCTGCACAACAACGGCATCAACCCGGATGGGCCCGCGACCATCTCGGGCACCGCAGACACCGGCCACGGCACCGTGATCGCCATGGCCGCCGGCGACGTCCGCACTGAGGACGCGACCTGTTCCTTCATCCCGACCGGTGCCATCGTGGAAGTGAGATAGCGATCATGGCGGACCTGCACCCGGTGAAGTCGGAGATTTTCGACACCGACTCGTTCATCAACACCGACCCCAAGGGGTACCTACGGGAGGTTGATGTCTTCACCCGCACCGAGTTCGGCCTCTACATGGCACGCGGCGCGAACCATCCGCGCTTCGGCTACCTGGAGAGCTGGCTGCTGCCGGAACTGGGGTTGCGCGCCAACATCTTCCACTTCCGCGAGGGAGTGGATGAGCGGCAGGACTACTACTTCGACGTGGCGGACATCGACGTCCACGGCGGCGTGTGGAACTACCGCGACCTCTACGTGGACCTGGTCTCCGTGACGGGTGAGCCGATCGATGTCCTGGACATCGACGAGCTGGCGGCCGCGACGTCCGCGGGACTGATCACCGCGGCGGAGGCGGAAACCGCGATCGACACCACCCTCGCCGCCGTCGAAGGCATCACCCGGCACGCGGACGACGCGATGGCGTGGCTGCGCGCCCAGGGCATCGAGCTGACCTGGGCCGAACACGTCGAACTGGTGCCGGCAGCCGACTGAGCCGTGGCAGACTGGGGACATGACTGTTTCCGAGGCCACGATCTACCACAACCCACGCTGTTCCACCTCCCGGAAGGGCAAGGCCTACCTGGAGGAACGGGGAATCTCCCCCCAGGTGGTGAAGTACCTGGATGATGTCCCGAGCGCGGCCGAGCTCAGGAAGCTCTACGACCGCGCGGGAATCGCCGTCCACGACGGTATCCGCACCAAGGAGACCGTGTACCGGGAGCTGGGGCTGTCCCCCGAGACGCCGGAGGAGGAGCTCCTGCAGACGATGGTGGAGAACCCGAAGCTGATCGAGCGCCCCATCGTGGTGACCCCGAAGGGCGTGCGCATCGCCCGCCCGACCGAGGTCATTGACGAGATCCTCTAGCTGCCGATCAACTCGGAGGCGATCACGTCCGAGAGACTGACCGTCCCCCTCGGCTCCCCACGGGAGGTCAGGAGATGATCGGCGTTGATGATGACCTCCAGCTGACGTTCGAGCGTGAAGGTCTCCCAGACCTTCATTTCACTGGCACGGATATTGAGACCCATGACGCTCTCCTTTCGCCCTCAAAATCTTGTGGCGTGTACCACTTTTTTAATCCTTTGAGTTCTACGTCATTCTACGGTGGAGATGAGAGCGCGGGGAGAAATCGTCCAAAAACCACCCCCGAACAGGGAAAACGCGAGGATTCCCTCACGTTCCGGGAGATGACGGAATCTATCGTCCGAACAGCAGCGCAATCACCAGCATCACCGGCAGCGCCGCGAAGGTGGTGAGGAACACGGTGTCACGGGCGACAATCGTGCCCTTGCCGTAGGTGGCCGCGAAATTGTAGACGTTCTGCGCCGACGGCAGCGCCGCCAGGATCACCACGGCGTAGAGCTCCTCCGTACCCAGCCCGAAGAGCCGGCCGAGCAGCCAGGCGATGGCCGGCATCGCGACCAGCTTGAGGAACGACGCCGTGATCACCGACGGTCGATCCTCCCGGACCTGCAGCACCCGCGTCGCCGCCAGGGAGGCGCCGAAGCTGACCAGCACCAGCGGGACCGCGGCCCCGCCCAGGATGGAGAAGGGCGCCAATACCGGCTCCGGAACGGTCCAGGGACTCAACGTGGCCACCAGGCCGGCAGCGGAAGCCAGCACGATCGGACTGAATAACGAGCGCTGCAGGATCTGCCGCCAGCTCACCCCGCCCGCGGCCAGTCCGGCCAGGATCGGCGGGGTGAAGATGACGGCCTGCATCACCATGATCGGCGCCATGTAGGTGGCATGCCCGATCACGTAGCTCATCACCGGCAGGCCGATGTTGACGGCGTTGACGTAGACGCTGGCCCCGGCGCCGGCAGCCATCGTGGGCACGTCACGGTGCAGGAACAACACGGAGATGACGCAGTAGAGGATCGCCGTGATGAGGGTGACCAGGAACGTCACCCCGATCACCGGGGAGAAGATGTCGGCCAGCTCGGTCTGCGCGACCTCGGAGAACACCAGGGCCGGCACCGCCGCATAGAAGGCGATCCGGTTGATCACGTCCCGGTCGCCCTTCCCGCGGATGATCCCGGTACGGTCCAGCAGATAGCCCACCGCTATCACCATGAGAATAATCGCGAAGGCGGTGAGAATCCCGAACACTTTTCCCCTTAGATTGAGCTGTGATGATCTGACGTTAACAGAGCCGACCGCTACCGGGGAGAGGATTCAGCGGCCCGGTCCCGGTGCCGCCGACTAACCGCTCCCCAGCTCGATGCCCAGGCCCGGGACGGAATCGATGAGATCCCGGGTGTAGGCCTCCTTGGGGTCGGCGAACACTTCATCGGCGGTGCCCTGTTCCACGATCCTGCCCTGCCGCATCACCACCACGTCGTCCGCGGTCTGCCGGACCACCGCGAGGTCGTGGGTGATGAACAAGTAGGACAGGTCGAGACGTTCCTGCAGTTCGGCCAGCAGCTGCAGAATCTGGTTCTGCACCAGGACGTCCAGGGCGGAGACGGCCTCGTCGAGCACCAGGACATCGGGCTCGAGTGCCAGGGCGCGGGCAATCGCGATGCGTTGACGCTGGCCGCCGGAGAGTTCGTTGGGGTAGCGCCGCATCGCCGAGCGTGGCATCGACACCATGTCCAGCAGCTCCGCCACCCGTTCCTCGCGCTGCTTCCGGTTACCCACCTTATGGAGCACGAGTGGTTCCTCGATGCACTTGTAGATCGAGTACATGGGGTCCAGGGAGCCGAAGGGGTTCTGGAAGACGACCTGCAGCTTGCGACGGACGTTGAACAGCTCCCTGCCGGAGAGCACCGAGATGTCCCTGCCCCGGTAGTAGACCTGGCCGTCCGTGGCGTCGAGGAGGTTGAGCACCATGTTGGCCACGGTGGATTTGCCGGAACCGGACTCCCCCACCAGTGCCAGGGTCGTACCCTTGCGCAGCGTGAAGCTCACGTCGTCGACGGCCTTGAACTTCTCCCGGCTGCCGCGCACGTCGAACTCCCGGGTCAGGTTCCGGACCTCGATCACCGGTTCCCGTTCCGCGGCCTCAGCGTGCGCCAGCAGCTCCTCGGACTCCCGGCCGTGTTCCTGCGCGGAGCGGATGCGGGCGGAGGCCAAGCTGGGTGCGGCGGCCACCAGCCGTTGGGAATAGGGGTGCCGGGGGTCGCGCAGGATCTGCAGGCTCGGCCCGGATTCGACGATCCGGCCACGGTGCATGACCACCAGATGCTCGGCACGTTCGGCAGCCAGTCCCAGGTCATGGGTGATGAACAGCACGGCGGTTCCCAGCTCCGACGTCAGTTCGCCGAGGTGGTCCAGGATCCGCTTCTGCACGGTCACGTCCAGGGCGGAGGTCGGTTCATCGGCGATCAGCAGCTTGGGCCGTCCCGCCAGACCCATCGCGATCAGGGAGCGCTGGCGCATGCCACCGGAGAACTCGTGGGGGTACTGCTTCGCCCGGCGCGCCGCGTCGGGTAGCCCGGCCTCCTCCAGCAGTTCCGTGACCCGGTCCTTCTCCTGTGCGCGGGGCACCATCTTGTTGGCGCGCAGGGATTCCCGGATCTGGGTGCCGATCCGCCACACCGGGTTCAGGTTGGACATCGGGTCCTGGGGCACCAGGCCGATCCCCTCACCGCGGTAGCGCTGGCGCTGCTTCCGGGTGGCGTGGGTGATGTCCTCGCCGTCGAAGAGGATCTGCCCACCGGTGACCTTTCCGGTGCCCGGCAGCAGGCCGAGCACGGACATGGCGGTCGTGGATTTGCCGGAGCCGGACTCCCCCACGATCGCCACGGACTGGCCGGGGTAGACGCTCAGATTCGCTTCCCGCACCGCCTCGACGACACCGGTGGAGGAGGTGAAGGAGATGCTCAGGTCCTTCAGTTGCAGCAGGGGTGTCTCATTCCTTGCGGTGGTCATCGTTTCCTCGCCTTCGGGTCCAGGGCGTCGCGGACGACGTCGCCCATCATGATGAAGCTCAGCACGGTCAGTGCCAGGGCCATGGCCGGGTAGAACAGCACCATGGGTTGGGTGCGCAGGGAGGTCTGCGCCCGGGAGATGTCGCCGCCCCAGGAGACCACGGAGCTGGGCAGGCCGATGCCCAGGAAGGACAGCGTGGCCTCGGCGACAATGAAGGTGCCCAGCGCCACGGTGGCGTAGACGATGATCGGGGCCGCTGCGTTCGGCAGAATGTGGCTGGTCAGGATACGCCACCGTGACGCTCCGACGGAGCGGGCCGCGGTGACGAATTCCTCGTTCTTCACGCTCATCACCGCTCCCCGGGTGATACGGGCGATCGAGGTCCAGCCGAACAGGCCGAGCACGAGCACCACCGTGATGATGGTGCGGTGCTCCTTGAACATCTGCATGACGACGATCGCGGCCAGGACCAGTGGAACAGCGAAGAAGACGTCCGTGAGCCGGGACAGCACGGCGTCGAGGAAGCCGCCGAAATAGCCGGCGAGTGCGCCGATGGTGGTGCCGATCAGCACCACGAGTGCGGTGGTCAGGATACCCACGGCCACCGAGGCCCGGGCCCCGTAGATGGTGCGGGCGAAGATGTCGCAGCCCTGCCGGTCAAAGCCGAAGGGATGGCCGGGTTCGGGTGCGCCCAGCGAGTTCGCGAGCACGCACAGGCGCGGATCGGTGCTGGTGAACAGTCCGGGAATCAGTGCCAGGGCCACGGCGGTGAGAATCAGCGCGGCGGACACCCAGAACAGGGGTCGCCGCCGCAGGCTGCGCCAGGCCTGCCCCCACTGGGAGGTCGGGGCGGATTCATCGGCGACGGCGTCGACGGCACCGAGGCCGGTCTCGTCGACGGTGGCGATGAAGTGCGCCTGATCGGGGTTGGTCAGGTTACGGTCGATGTCAGACATAACGGATCCTCGGGTCGAGCACGGCGTAGATCAGATCCACGATGAGGTTGGCGATGATGTAGACGATCACCAGGACGGTGGTGAAGGAGACGACGGTGGTCGGCTCGCCCTTCAAGATCGCCTGGTAGATGGATCCGCCGACACCGTTGATGCCGAAGATCCCCTCCGTGACGATCGCCCCGCCCATCAGGGTCCCCAGGTCAGCGCCCAGGAAGGTGGCGACCGGGATCAGGGAGTTGCGGAGCACGTGCCGCCCCATCACCGCCCCCTCCCCCAGACCCTTGGCGCGGGCGGTGCGCACGTAGTCGGCGCGCAGGTTCTCGCTGACGGACTGCCGCGTGAGCCGCAGGACGTAGGCGAAGGACACCGCACCCAGCACCACCGCGGGCATCAGCAGCGCCACGAAGGTTTCATTGGAGCCGACCGTCACGGGTAACAGCTCCCACTGGACGCCGACGACGAATTGAAGCACGAAGCCGATGACGAAGGAGGGCACGGCAATGACGACCAGGGACAGGACCAGGACGGTGGAGTCGAAGACACCGCCGCGGCGCACGCCGGCGATGACACCGAAGAGCACACCGAGCACGGCCTCGAAGATCAGTGCCATGACGGCGAGCTTGATGGTCACCGGGAAGGCGCCGGCCATCGCCTGGGCGACGGGCTGGCCGGAGAAGGTCGTGCCGAAGTCCAGGGTGAAGATCCCCTTGATGTAGAGCAGATACTGCACGAGGAAGGGCTTGTCCAGGTTGTACTCGGCCTCGATGCGATCGCGGGCGGCGTCGGTGAGTCCGCGGTCACCGCCGAGTGCCTCCACTGGGTCGCCGGGCATGAGGAAGACGAGGGCGTAGATCAGCAGCGTGGCCCCGAAGAACACGGGGATCATCTGCAGCAGCCGTCGCCCGATGTAGCGAAGCATGTGTGGTTCCTTTCCGGCACGTCAGCACCCCGCGTGGTGGAGGCTTACGCGGGGTGCGTCGTGTCGGTCATTTAAGGCGGCGGTCCGGCTAGCTCTTGGTGATCTCGTAGTAGACGGGGACGTCCTTCCAGGAGAAGGTCACGTTGTCCACGTTCTCCCCGGATCCGCCCACGGTGTTCTGGTACCACAGCGGGATGACGGGCAGGTCCTCGAAGAGAATCTCCTGGGACTCGTTGTAGATGGACATCGCGGTCTCCGGGTCGGAGGCGCCGGCGGCCTCAGCGAGCTTGGCGTCGAATTCCGGGTTGGAGTAGTCGCCGTCGTTGGAGCCGGCGCCGGTGCCGTAGAGCGGTCCGAGGAAGTTGCCCAGGGAGGGGTAGTCGGCCTGCCAGCCGGTCCGGAAGGCGCCGTCGATGGTGCGGTTGGTCACGTCATCGCGGAGGGACTTGAAGTCCGGGTAAGGATTGCCGACCGCCTCGATCTCCAGGGTGTTGCGGATGGAGTTGGCCACCGCGTCCACCCAGGCCTGGTGGCCGCCGTCGGCATTGTAGGAGATGGTGAACTCCCCGTTGAAGGACGCGATCTCCTCAGCCTGGGCCCACAGTTCCTGGGCCCGCTCCGGATCGTAGTCCAGGACGTCGTTGCCCGGGATGTCGCCGTCGAAGCCCGGCAGCACCGGGGTGGTGTAGTCGGAGGCCGGGGTGCGGGTGCCCTGGAAGATGGCCTCGGTGATCTCCTCGCGGTTGATCGCGTGGGAGATGGCTTCGCGGCGGAGCTTGCCCTCCTCACCGGAGAAATGGTCCAGCCGCTCCGGGATGGTGAAGGTCTGGTTCAGCGCGGAGGGCTGGTTCACGGCCCGGTCGCCGAGCTCCTCCTCGAAGGTGGCGAAGGAGGTGTCGGGAATCTCGTCGAGGACGTCGAGGTTGCCGGCCAGCAGGTCGTTGTAGGCGGCGTCGAAGTTGGCGTAGAACACGAACTTCACGCCGTCATTCTGCGGTGTGCGCCCGCCGTCGTAATTCTCATTCGGGACCAGGGTGGCGTCCTGGTTGTGGTTCCACTCGGCCAGCTTGTAGGGGCCGTTGCCGTTCGGGTTCTCACCGAAGGCCTCGATGTCTTCGAGGGCCTCGTCCGGCAGCGGGTAGAAGGCGGAGTACCCCAGGCGCAGCGGGAAGTCGGCCTCGGGCTGGTTCAGCTCGATGGTGAAGGTGCGGTCGTCGATGACCTGCAGCCCCTCCATCTCCGGAGTGCCCTCCTCGTAGCCGAGAATGGGCTCGAAGAAGTAGGAGGACAACATGGAGTTCTCCACCGCATGGTTCCAGGAGTTGACGAAGTTGTCCGCGGTGACCGGGGAGCCGTCCGCGAAGGTCTGCCCCTCCTTCAGGGTCACGCGGAAGGTCTTCTCCCCCTCCGGCTCAATCGACTCGGCCATCTCGTTGTGCACCTCCCCCTCGGCGTCGTAGTAGACGAGTCCGGAGTAGAGCAGATCGACGATGCGGCCACCGCCCACCTCGTTGGTGTTGGCGGGGATCAGGGGGTTCTGCGGTTCAGTGCCGTTCGCGGTGACGTAGTTGTCCCCGCCTCCGCCGGTTCCGGAGTCAGTTCCGGAATCGGAGCAGGACACCAGGCCAAGCACCAGGGCCGCGGCCGACAGGGTGCCGAGGACTTTCTTCAGAGCCATGTTAGGACCTCTCAATAGAACTTAGAACGGGTTGAGAAGAATCCTAAACGGTGACATGCCACACAAAGAAGTATTGGACGGACGCACCCCAGAAAAAACTTGCAGAATATTGCATATATTTTCGACACGCCACACGAGCTGTATGTTTCCCGTGCGGCCATTAGTATCGCCCTGAAAAGTTCGTGAGCTGGATCACCCCCGCAAGAGGGGGAAGATCACATCACGGCTGAGCGGCGCCAACTCCTCGGCGGCGGAATCCACCGGGAAGAACCTCGCTTCCGCGATCTCCTCGTACACTGGCGGCAGACCTGCCAGAGCGCCATCGGCCAGGTAGACGTCGCAGTCCACCCCGGCCCCCACCTCGTTGGCGGCGGGGGCAGCGAACCGGCCGAGGTGCCGCAGATCCGGCGGCACCAGTTCCAGATGCAGCTCCTCCGCCACCTCGCGTACGGCCGCCCGGAGCGGTGGTTCGTCCACCTCGAGCTTTCCTCCGACGAGCATGAAGCTGCCCGTGCCCCGTTTGCGCACGCCGAGCACCCGACCCGCCTGATCGCGCAGCACCACCGCTGCAATCCTGATTGTTTCCATGAAGCAGCAGCATAGGCCTAGCGCGGAGTGTTCCGCAGCACCAGATCGACACCGGGGTGCGCGGCGAAGTGCTCGTCCTCCTGCGCCGCCCACATCCGCCACCAGGGCCCGTAGCCCGGGTCCCGGCGCAGGGCGCGCTCGCGCCGCAGCTCCCGCGGGGCGTCGATACGCACGGTGAGGGCCCCGCCCAGACGCTCGGCAGCGCTGATCGACGCCGCGGTCACCGCACCCGCGCCCTCGATGATCAACGGCTGCCCCACCGGCAACCGCACCCGCTCGCCCGGGGTATCCGTCCCCCAGTCCCAGCGGGTGTAACCGGGGGTCAGCGGGTGCAGCAGCTGAGAGGCCACCATCCCGGCTGCGGCGGCCAGGCCACCCCAGCCCGGATAGAACTCATCGAGGTGCACGAGACGGTAGCCGGTGCGCCGGGCCAGTCCGGCGGCGAAGGTGGTCTTGCCCGCCCCGGACCGGCCGTCGATCAGAATGGTGAACATCTAGGCTCCGAGGAAGCGGAAGGAACCGGTCCACAGGGCCACGCCCACCGCCACCGCGGAGATCAGGACGCAGCCGACGAGCACGGCGGCGTCGTGTGGTCCCACGGTCGATTCCCGCGCCCAGGTGCGCCGCCCGGCGCCGAAGCCCCTGGCCTCCATCGCGGTGGCCAACTTACCCCCGCGGCGCAGGGAGAGCACCAGCAGGCCGAACGCCATGGTCAACGTGTGCCGGATCCGGCCCCGGTCGGCGATGCCACGGGCACGGCGGGCCCGGGCCATGGACGACCAGTCCGAGCGAAACAGCGAGGTCAGCCGGGCACCGGCTACGGCACCGATGACGAATCGTTCCGGCAGCCGGGCGACCTGGGCCAACCCGTCCCCCATATCCGTCGGATCCACCCGGGTGGCCAGCACCACCACCGGCAGGCCGACCGCCAGCACCCGCACCATGATGGCGGCGGCCAGCTGCAGCGAGTTGTCCGTGACGGTGGCGAAGAGGAACTCCAGGTGGACCTCCCCTTCCGGACGGCCGTAGAGCGCCATGGACACCCCGGCGATCGGCGCAGCCAGCAGAATCGGCCAGCCCCGCCGGAGCAGCCGCAGCCAACCGACGCCGGCCAGCGGCGCCAGGACGAGGGTGAAGGCCAGGGAGATCGCCGCCGAGACCACGTCCACGCTCAGCAGCAGCGGCGTGGTCAGCAGGATCAGCGCCGCGATCCGGGTGACGGGATTGATGCCGTGCAACAGGTTCATGCCACCTCCACGTGGTGATCGCCCAGAGCCGCAATGAACCCCGGGTCATGGGTCACCGAGGCGACGGTGACCCCGTCATCCGTCAGTTCCCGCAACAGCAGCACCAACTCCCGGAAGGTCGCGGGATCCTGGCCGAAGGTCGGCTCATCCAGGATCAGCAGCGTCGGGGCGGCCACCAGGGCCGTGGCCACCGACAGCCGCCGTTTCTCCCCGCCGGACAGGGTGAAGGGGTTGGCCTGGAGCAGGTGCGTCAACCGCAGCCGCTCCAGCAGCTCGTCGATGCGACGCTGTGCCGGACGTTCGGGCAGCTTCATCACCTTCGGGCCGACCGCCATCTCCTCGGCGACGGTACGGGCGACGAACTGGTGCTCCGGATCCTGGAACACGGTGCCGATGCGCCGGGCCAGGGCAGCGGAGCGCCAGCGGTGCGGCGGCGGCCGCAGCCCCTGCCGGAGGTCCCCGGAAAGTTCCAGGGTTCCGCTGCGCGGCGGCAGCAGCCCGGCCAGTGTGAGTGCGAGGGTGGACTTGCCGGCCCCGTTGCGTCCGGTGATCACGGTCGACGCCCCCTGCGGCAGATGCAGATTGCGCGGCGGCCCGAACTGGGTGACCAGGTCGTGGGCGGCCAGCAGCGCCGGTCCGCCCGGCGAGCGTGCCGGGGGAAGGTCCGCCGGCCCCGGAAGGTCGGCGGTACCGATCTCCGCGATCCCGCCGTCCAACCGGAGAATGCGGTCCACCACAGGGGTCCAGAGATCATGGCGGTGCTCGACGACCACCAGCGTGGCGCCGGTTTCCGTGAGCACCCGGTCCACGGCGGCGACGACCTCCCGCTCCCCGTGTGGATCCAGGTTGGCGGTCGGCTCATCGAGCAGGATCAGAGTCGCGCCCATCGCGATGACCCCGGCCAGCGCCAGACGCTGCTTTTGACCGCCGGACAGGTGCGCGGTGGGATGGTCGAGCGGCAGGTCCAACCCCACCAGGTCCAGGGCCCGGGTGACCCGCGGCCAGATGTCCGCCGGGTCGATCCCGATGTTCTCGCAGCCGAAGGCGACATCGTCGCCGACCCGGCTGGAAATGACCTGGGAGTCCGGATCCTGGAGCACCAGGCCGACGGTCGGGGCGTCGACACACAGGCTGCCCTGCCGCTCCCCGTCCTCGTCATCGCCGAGTACCCCGGCCAGCGCGGCCAGGAGGGTGGATTTCCCGGACCCGGAGTCCCCGGTCAGCAGAATGCGGTCACCGGGGGCGATGTCCAGGTCCACCCCGGCCAGCGCCGGGCGGGTCCGGGAGGCGTGACGCCAGCCGAAACCGCGGGCCGTGACTGCGGCCCCGAGCGTGAGGTTGCTGGTCATACGAGCGGTCGCGCCTCCCGCCCGACCGCGAAGCGGTCCAGCGCGCCGGTGGCTGCCAGCGCGCGGACCAGGTAGAAGCCGAGGATCCCGGCCAGCACGATCCCGGAGACCGTCAGGCAGCTGAGGTAGATGATGTTGAAGGTCAGGGACATGGCGTAGTAGGCCGAGAGGAACAGCTCGAGCACGTAGGCGCCGATCGCGGCGCCGATACCGGCCAGCACAGCCACCGGCAGGGTGAACCGACGGTAGGCGAAGACCGCGAAGACCAGTTCCGCACCGAGCCCCTGGGCCACACCGGAGTAGAGGGTCTCGATCCCCCACTGGTTGCCCAGCACGGCGGAGACGACGGCCGCGAGCACTTCGACGAACAGCGCCGCTCCCGGCTTGCGGATCACCAGGCCACCGACCACCCCACCGAGCAGCCAGACTCCGGCCGCCAGTCCGCCCAGCCCGGGGGTCAGGGCGTCCAGGGCGGTGAACCCGGCATAGCCGACCGAATTCCACAGCCAGAATAAGAGACCGCAGGCCACGCCCAGCACGGCCGCGATGATGATGTCGATGACCCGCCACGTGTTTTTGGACGGACTGGTGTCAGTCATGATTCCTCCCTAGCGCCGGCATTACCCGGATCAGGTTCGACGGTCGCAGCTGTGCTGCATCTCAGCCCGGAGTCGCACCGGGCACCCGTGAGTATCGAGTTGTCCCGTCCACCATAGGACACGGAGCGCGGCCACCGACAGTCCGGTGTGACAGAGCGGAATTAACTTACTATTTCCGAACAATTCACCGCCCCCCTATACCACCTTTGTTCTTGATTTGTTCTCGGTTGAGAAAAATCATATTTAGCGGAAATTCCGGGCAATTGTGCTTAATTCAGCATCTCCATATCTTTTACATATATTGCATTAATAGGTGTCTTCAGCTGGGAAAACTTGGTGACACAGCCACCGAACCAGCCGAAAGGGCCCGAACCTTCGGGCCGGTCCAAATCATTAACTTATTTTTATAGGTGTGAACTGCAGGGATGCTTCGGGCGGTTGCGGGTTCTTTGTTCTTCGCGTTTGCTGAAGGGGTAGCAGTCAGAGTTTGTTCCCTGGGGCCGTGAAGACCATCACATGATGTCAGCCCCGCCACGAATGCAGACAAGGACGTCGCCTCACATGAAAAGACCGGTGTGCTCAGTTTTCACCAAGCAGCTCGTGGATGGCGGTGACCACGTCCGCAACCCCCACCGCCAGGAGTGCGGGATCGGGGTCGGTAGCGAAAGCGTCGCCACGCCGCACCGCAGCATCGGTGAGAACTCGGTGCGGCCCCGGCGGTGGCCCCCAGTTCACCGGGGAGGCCGGGCCGAAGATGACCACCGATGGTCGTCCGAAGGCGCTGGCCAGGTGAGCGGCGCCGGTATCGGCCGAGACCACGACCGCAGCATGGGCGATCACCGCGAAGAACTCGACCAACGACAGTCTGCCGGCCACGACCTCGGGCTGGGGCCCGGTAACCTGAGCCGCCACTTGCTCAGCGCGCTCACGCTCGCGCTGGTCACCCGTGAGCAGCACCCGGTGTCCGGAACCGATCAGCTCCTCCACCACCCGGGCGAATCTTTCGGCGGGCCAGTGCCGGCTGGCGTGGGCGGCGCCCACGTGCACCACCGCGACCCCCTGGGGCACGTCCGCCACCGGGGCGGGGAGCCGGAGATTCAGGGGATCGCCCGGCAGGCCGTGGGCGTTGAGCAGCCGTACCCAACGCTCCCGCTCGTGGATGTCGTCCCGCCAGGTGGGGCCGTCCCAGCCGGGGGCGGCGTGGCCGATCCGGTGCCGCGGCCGCACGGCCTCCAGCCGGGAACGGCTGTCCACCCCGTTGCCGTGGAAGTTGACGGCCACGTCGACGCTGTCGGCCGGGATGTCCAGGGGGATGTCCAGCCCCCGCGGGGTGGGCAGCAGCTCATCGACCACGCCCGTCAACTCGACCAGCGGCCGCAGCCACCCGGCACACGCCAGAATGATGCGGTGCTCGGGGAAGCCCCGCCGCAGGCCCCGCAACGCCGGTACGGCCACCAGCAGATCCCCGAGTTTGAGGGCCCGCAATGCCAGCACTGTGGGTTGGTCCATGATTCTCCCCTGCCTTCCGCCGTGTTATTCGACCGCGACAATACCCTCGTGGTCGATGTGCCCTACAACGGCGACCCGGCGCTCGTGCGCCCCATGCCGGGTGCCCGCCGGGCATTGGACCTGATCCGGGCGCACGGCATCCCGGTCGGCGTGATCAGCAATCAGTCCGGCGTCGGCCGCGGACTGATCACCACCGCGCAGGTGCGGGCCGTGAACCAGCGCGTCACTGGGCTGCTCGGCCCCTTCGACGTCTGGCAGTTCTGCCCCCACCTCGCCACGGACGGCTGTGGGTGCCGCAAACCGGCGCCCGGGATGCTGCTCGCCGCCGCCGGGCAACTGGGGGTCGAGCCCGCGGAAATGGTCTTCATCGGCGACATCGGGGCCGACGTCGGCGCCGCCCGGGCCGCGGGCTGCCGCAGCATCCTGGTGCCCACCGACGTCACCCTGCGACCGGAGATCGATGACGCCCCGGCGGTCGCCCCTGATCTCACGGCCGCCGTGCAACTCGCGTTGGGAGGGCACTGATGCGCAAGGTACTCGTCGCCCGACTAGACAGCGTCGGCGATGTGCTGGTCACCGGGCCCGCCATCCGCGCGATTGCCGCCGACCCGGAGGTCTCCCGGCTCACTCTCCTGTGTGGCCCGCAGGGTCGTGCCGCGGCGGAACTGCTGCCGGGCCCGACTGACCTGTTCACCTGGGCCAGCCCCTGGACCGTCGTCCCCGCTCCGCCCGCGGACGTGCTCCACATCGAGACCCTCCGGCAGTTCGTGATGGAGGAAGGCTTCGACGAAGCCGTCATCTTCACCTCATTCCACCAGTCCCCCCTGCCACTGGCCCTGGTGCTGCGTATGTCCGGGGTCGAACGGATCACCGGCGCATCCGTCGATTTCGCCGGTTCCCTGCTCGACGTCCGGCTGCGTCCCGGGGAGGATTTCCCCGAGGACCAGCCCGAGGCGGAACGCGCCCTGGGCATCGCCGCCGCCGCGGGCTACCACCTCCCGCCGGATGATGACGGCCGCCTGCGGATCAGCGATCCGGCCGGGCCACTGGATGATGAGCTCCCCGAGGACTATGTGGTCGTCCACCCGGGCGCCGCGGTGCCCGCGCGGATGTGGCCGCCCGAACACAGCACCGCTGCCGTCGAGCTGCTGGCCCGGCGCGGCCACCGGGTGGTGGTCACCGGGGGGCCGGGCGAGATGGAACTGACCGCACAGGTCGCCGGTGACCACGGCATCGACCTGGGGGGAAGAACCGATCTCCGGCAGACCGCCGGGGTGCTGGCGGGCGCCACGGTGGTGGTGTCCGGAAACACCGGGCCCGCGCACCTGGCCGCGGCCGTCGGCACGCCCGTGGTCAGTCTCTTCTCCCCGGTGGTGCCGGCGATCCGCTGGGCCCCCTACGGCGTGCCCGTGGAGCTGCTCGGCGACCAGGACGCCGCCTGCAGGAACACCCGCGCCCGGGACTGCCCGGTACCGGGTCACCCCTGCCTGGCTTCGGTCACTCCGGCCGAGGTCGCCGACGCCGTCGAGCGTCTGCGGACCACCAGCCCGACTCTGCGAGAAAACGAGGTACAGCGATGAAGATTCTACTCTGGCACGTGCACGGTTCCTGGACGGACGCCTTCGTCCACGGCCGCCACGACTATCTGCTGCCGGCCCTGCCCGAAGGCGGTCCCTGGGGCCTGGGACGGGCCGACCGGGACTGGCCGGACAACGTGCGCGACGTGTCGCCGGACCGCATGGAACTGGAGGACGTCGACGTCGTCATCCTCCAGCGCCCCGAGGACCTCGCGGCTGCCGAGCAGCTGCTGGGCCGGAAGCCCGGGGTGGATGTGCCGGCGGTCTACGTCGAGCACAACACCCCCCGCGGGGATGTGCCAGACACCGTGCACCCGCTGGCCGACCAGACCGACATCCCGATCGCGCACGTCACCTACTTCAATGAGCTGCTCTGGGACAACGGCTCCGCCCCGACCACCGTCATCGAGCACGGGATCCGGGATCCCGGCCACCTCTACACCGGGGAACAGCCCCACTTCGCGGTGGTCAGCAATGAACCGGTCCGCCGCTGGCGGGTCACCGGCACGGACCTGCTGCCCGGTTTCGCCGGCATCGCACCGGTGGATCTTTTCGGCATGGGCACCGACGGGGTCCATGAGGCCACCGGCATCTCGCCGAAGAAGCTGCGGGTCCACGGTGACCTCAAGCGGGGGCAGCTGCACCGCGAGATGGCGCAGCGGCGCATCTACCTCCACACGGTGCGGTGGACCTCCCTGGGGCTCTCCCTGCTGGAGGCCATGCACCTGGGCATGCCGGTGCTCGCCCTGGGCACCACCGAGGCCATCCGCGCCGTCCCCGCGGAGGCCGGGTTCCTGTCCACGCGGATGGATGACCTCCACCACGCCGCCCTGCGCCTGCTCAATGACCCCTGGCGGGCCCAGGCGATGGGCACCACCGCCAGGTCCTTCGCCCTCGAGCGGTACGGCCTCCAGAGGTTCCTCCGGGACTGGGACGAATTATTGGCCGACGTCGTTTAGTTCCCCTTTCCGCCACCCAACGATGAATACGAGGACTGACAATGAAAATCTCGATGATCTCCGAACACGCCAGCCCGCTGGCCGCCCTGGGCGGCGTTGACGCGGGTGGGCAGAACGTCCACGTGGCTTCCCTGTCGCGGGCACTGGCTGCGCGGGGACACCAGATCACGGTGTTCACCCGGCGGGACAGCCCGGACCTTTCCGAAACCGTGGTCGCCGAGCCCGGCGTCACCGTCGTCCACGTCACCGCCGGCCCGGTCGGGTCCCTGCCCAAGGACGAGTTCCTGCCGTTCATGCCGGGATTCGGTCGGGAGGTGGCCCGCTACTGGTGCGAGCACCCGGAAGCGGTGCCGGATGTGGTGCACTCCCACTTCTGGATGTCCGGTCTGGCCGCCCGCACCGCCCTGGACACCGCGGAGCTGACCGGGACCCCGCTGGTGCACACCTTCCACGCGCTGGGCACGGTCAAGCGCCGTTACCAGGGCGCGGCCGACACGAGTCCGGTCGAGCGAGCCTGGATCGAACCCCAGATCGGCCAGTTGGCCACGCACGTCATCGCCACCTGCCACGATGAGGTGCGGGAGCTGAAGGCGATGGGCATCTCCCCCACCAAG
The DNA here is from genome assembly GCF_050107895.1 of Corynebacterium halotolerans. Lineage (GTDB taxonomy): Bacteria > Actinomycetota > Actinomycetes > Mycobacteriales > Mycobacteriaceae > Corynebacterium > Corynebacterium halotolerans_B. The sequence goes on from NZ_JBNILW010000003.1 coordinate 26,459, forward strand.
ACCTCGGTGATCCCCTGCGGCGTGGACCTGGAGATGTTCACCCCGGACAAGCTGATGGAACCCACGGGTGGCCGACGCCGGATCGTCTGCGTCGGCCGTCTGGTCCCGCGCAAGGGTATGGACCTGGTGATCCGCGCCCTGCCGCTGCTGGCCCAGCACGGCTTCGACGATGTGGATCTGCACATCATCGGCGGTGGTGAACAGGGCAGCCTCGAGCATGACCCGGAGGCGGCCCGGCTGCGGCAGATCGCCACCGACCTGGGGGTCAGCGAGCGGGTCATCTTCCGCGGCCAGGTCCCGCGGGAGGAGGTGCCCTCCATCCTGCGCAGCGCCGATCTCGTGGCCTGCACCCCCTGGTACGAACCCTTCGGCATCGTTCCGTTGGAGGCCATGGCCTGCGGTGTGCCGGTCCTGGCCGCGAAAGTCGGGGGGCTGGCGGACACCGTGGTGGACAACGCCACGGGAATGCACGTCCCGCCGCAGGACCCGGCCGCCATCGCCGCGGCCGCCGCCACGGTGCTGCGGGATCCGGCCCGCATCGCGGAGATGGGGGCCCACGGGGTGCGGCGTGCCCGCCGGCACTACGCCTGGCCCGTGGTCGCCAAGGCCACCGAGGCGGCCTACCAGCAGCTGCTCAACGGCACCCCGCCGACCGGCTCCCGCAGCATGGGCGACGACGGCATCGCCACCCACCTGGACGGCGTGGCCACCGCGGTTGATTCGCTCCGCAGCCAGTCAGGGCTGCTGGCCCTCTGGGGCCGGGAACTGGCTGCCACGCTCGGTGCCGGCGGTCGGTTGTTCACCGCCGGCAACGGCGGTTCCGCCGCCGAGGCCCAGCACCTGAGCGCCGAGCTGGTCGGCCGGTTCCAGGGCGAACGCCCGGCCTACTCCGCGATGGCGCTGCACACCGATTCCTCGGCGGTCACCGCGATCAGCAATGACTACGGCTATGAACACGTCTTCGCCCGGCAGCTCGAGGGGCATGCCCGGGCAGGTGACGTCCTGCTGTTGCTGAGCACGAGCGGCACCAGCCCCAATCTGCTGCGGGCGGCGGAGACCGCCCGGAAGAAGGGCCTGCGGGTCTGGGCGCTGACCGGGCCCGGTCCGAACCCGCTGGCCGCGCTCTGCGACGAGGTCATCACGGTCGACGCCGACTCCCCCAATGTGCAGGAGGCGCACCTGATGGCCGTCCACGGCATCTGCCGCGCCTTCGACGCCGAAGTAGCCCATGTTTCCCACGCCAGCTTCCAGGAGGTTTAGAAATGGACACCACAGTAGAGGTAGTGGTTGTCGGGGACGTCCTGCTCGACATCGACACCGTCGGTACCGCCCGGCGGCTCTCCCCGGACGGCCCCGTGCCCGTCGTCGACGTGGTGGCGGAGACCCCGCGACCGGGTGGGGCGGGTCTGGCGGCCCGCTTGCTCAAGGAGTCGGGGGTCACCACCACGCTGGTCACCCTGATGGGCGAGGACGAGTCCTCCATCCTGTTGGCGGGGACCCTTGACGGGGTCAATCTGGTGGCCGGAGACTCCGGGCACCCCACCCCCGTGAAGAAGCGCCTGCTGGCGGAGGGGCAGGTGGTGGCCCGCACGGACCACCACTGCGCGCCCACCGCCACCGCCCCGGTCACCGAGGAGATGCTCGCCGCCGTCCGGTCCGCCAGCGCCGTCCTGGTCTCCGACTACGGCCGCGGCCTGACCGCGGATCCGGACCTCCGTGAGGCCCTCCGCGAGGTGGCGGCGAAGATCCCCGTGGTCTGGGATCCGCACCCCAACGGTGCGGACCCGGTCGAGGGGGTCACGGCCGTCACTCCCAACCTGGCGGAACTGCGGGCGGTGGCGGACCACGGCGCCGAGGACACCCGGGGCATGTCCCAGGCGGCGGCCGCACTGCTCGAACAGTGGCCGGCCCGCTCGGCCGTCGTCACGCTCGGGGAGAAGGGCGCGGCCGTGTTCGGCCGGGGCACCCTGCCCCAGTTCGTGCCGGCCATCGCCAGCACCAGCGCCGACGCGTGCGGGGCGGGCGACCGCTTCGCCGGCTCACTGACGGCCCAGCTGGCCACGGGTGCCCCGCTGGCCGACGCCGTGGCCACCGCGGTGCAGGAGGCCGGGTCCTTCCTGGCCGGCGGCGGCGTCGCCACCCTGGACGAGGAGATCCGCGGCGAGTCGCCGACGGATGACCTGGACACCCGCATCGCGGAGGTCCGCACCCGGGAGGGGACCATCGTGGCCACCGGCGGCTGCTTCGACCTGCTGCACGCCGGTCACGCCCGCACCCTGCAGGCTGCCCGGCGGCTGGGCGACATGCTGATCGTCTGCCTGAACTCCGATGAATCGGTGCGCCGGCTCAAGGGGCCGGAACGGCCGATCGTCTCACAGGCGGACCGGGTGGAGCTGCTGGAGTCGCTGGAGTGCGTCGACGCCGTCGTCGTCTTCGACGAGGACACCCCGGAGGCGGTGCTGCAGCAGCTGCGCCCCGATCTGTGGGTCAAGGGCGGTGACTATGACATGGACTCCCTCCCGGAGGCCCGGCTGGTCCGCAGCTGGGGCGGGGAGGCGGTGACCGTGCCCTATCACCCGGCCCGCTCCACCACGCGCCTGGCGCAGGCGCTGAACACCGTGAACTGACAGAACCGACATCTTTCGAAAGGAACCGAACACACATGCAGCTTGAGAACGCGAAGATCCTGATCACCGGCGGCGGCTCCGGCCTCGGCCTGGCCTGTGCCCTGGCCATCACCGAGGCGGGCGGCACCGCGGTGGTGCTCGACCGGGACATCTCCGACGCCGGCGACTACCGCGCCCACGAGGTGGACGTGACCGACCGCGCCGCGGTGGAGAACACAATCAGCCAGGTGGCCGAGGAGCTGGGCGGGATCGACGCCCTGATCGCCGCCGCGGGCATGGACATCCCGGGTGAACTGGATGAGGTCAGCGCGGAACAGTGGGAGCAGGTGCTCGGCGTCAACCTGCTGGGCACGGTCTCCGCCACGCGGGCGGCCCTGCCCCACCTCAAGCGCTCCCACGGGCGGGTGGTCACGGTGGCCTCCACCCTGGCGCTGAAGGGGGCCGGCGGCGCCACCGCCTACAGCGCCTCGAAGTTCGCGGTGCGCGGCTTCAGCCAGGCCCTGGCCGCGGAGACCAAGGGGGAGGTCGGCGTGACCTGCCTGATCCCCGGCGGAATGAAGACGAAGTTCTTCGACGGCCGCACCGAGCAGTACATGCCCCAGGACGATTCCCGGCTCAATGAACCGGCCCGGGTGGCCGAGGCCGTGCTCTACGCCCTGACGCAGCCGGAGAACGTGGAGATCCGCGAGATGCTGATCGCCAATGAGCTGGAGGATTCCTGGCCCTGATCAGGCGCCCAGCGCCCGCACGTCCGCCCAGACCTCGTCCACGCCGATCCCAGTCAGGAAGGAGGGATCATGCTCACAACGTTCAGCGGTCCACCCGACCTGGGTGACATCCGCCCCGCACACCGGACAGCAGGTGACCCAGGACAGCTGCACGCGGTGGCGGCCCCGTCCCATGGGGCCGGCGTTGATGAGGTTGCCCAGCCAGTACAGGCCCACCGTGCGGGCCCCCACGGCCAGCGCGAGATGACGCGGGCCGCTGTCATTGCCCAGCATCACGTCGGATTCGGCGAGCACCCCCAGCAGTTCAGACAGCGAGAGCTGGCCCGCCAGGGAGACCCCGCCGCCGGCGGCGATCTGCTCGGCCGCCCCCACGTCCCCGGCATCGCCGACCACGAGCACCTGCCAGCCCGCCGCCGCAGCCCGGCGCGCCACCTCGGCGAACCGTTCCGCCGGCCAGCGACGGCGCGGATCAGTGGCCCCCGGGTGGATGGTCAGCAGGGGCTGACCGGTGCGGTGTTCCCGGGCGGCGGCCCGCTCGGCGTCGGTGACGGTGAGCCAGGGTTCCAGGTCGCGGACCTCGGCGCCGGCCAGCCCAACGACCTCCAGGGCGCGCAGCATCTCCTGCTGGTAGTAGACGTACGGCAGGTTGCGCTCCAGAGCCACCGCGTCCGGGGTCCGGGTGCCCACCGTGTGGCGGGCGCCGAGCTCCAGCAGGAAGGGGTTCGAGTAGCGGCCACCCCCGTGCACCTGCACGGCGAGATCGAAACGGCGCTGCCGCATCCGCGCCAGGAATTCCGCGGTCTGCTCCGGATCCTCCGGGCCGGGGCGCACGCCCTCCGCATTCGGCAGCTCCACCACCTCAGTCACCGGACCGGGACGGTCCCGCAGCAGGGCCACGGCGGCCGGGGTGCTCAACAGGGTGATCGAGGCCTCCGGGTAGGCGGCGGCCAGTGCGGTGATCGCGGGCATCGCGAACATCACGTCTCCCAGTCCCCCGCCACGCAGCACCGCGATGCGCTCCACCCCGGCGAACTTCTCCCCCTGCTCGCCGACGAACGTTCCACCATCTGTCACGAAACTTCCACCTTCTTAGACTCTTAGAGAGGACCACCATGACCGCAGTCGACCAGGCAACAACCCGTCTCAGCGTAGTTGATCCCACCACCGGCGCGCCCGTGGGCGAACTCGCCGGCGCCGACCGGGAAGAGGTGGCCCGGACCGTCGCCGCCGCCCGCGCCGCCCAACCCACGTGGGCGGCCACTCCCGCGGAACAGCGCGGTAAGTACCTGCACGCGATGGCCGACGCTCTCGCGGCCGCAGCCGGAGAACTCGCCGAGCTCAACCAGCGCGAGACCGGCAAACTGCTGGCGGACTGCCGGGGTGGCATCGACGCCGGGGTGGGCACGCTGCGCCAGTACGCCGAACTGGGGCCGCTGCACCGTGGCCACAGTCTGCGCGGTGACGGCCTCGCCGCCGACTACACGGTGACCCGGCCCCGCGGGGTCGTCGCGGCGCTGACCCCGTGGAACGATCCGGTGGCGGTGGCGATGGGGCTGATCGGCGCGGCGCTGGTCACCGGCAACACCGTGATCCACAAGCCCAGTGAGCGCAACCCGCACCTCGGCGTCCGGCTCGGCGAGGTGCTGAGCAGCGCCCTGCCGGCCGACGTGCTGCTCACCCTCACCGGCGCCGGCGACGTCGGACAGCTGCTGACCGCCGATGACCGCATCGACGTCTTCGCCCACGTGGGATCGACCGCCACCGGCACCGCCATCGCGGCGGCCGCCACCGCCACCGGGGCACACGTCATCCGGGAGAACGGCGGCAACGACGCCCTGCTGATCGACGACACCGTCGACCCGGCCTGGGCGGCGCAGCAGGCGGCCACGGGCTGCTTCGTCAACGCCGGCCAGATCTGCACCTCCGTGGAACGGGTCTTCGTCCACCGCGCCATCGCGGAGCAGTTCCTCGACCGCCTCGTCGCCGAGGCCCGCCGGTGGGGAACCACCCAGCCGGTGGTGGACGAGGCCCACCGCGACCAGGTCCACGTCCAGGTCAGTGACGCCGTGAGCGACGGCGCGCGGCTGCTGACCGGCGGAGAGATCCCCGAGGGCCCCGGCGCGCACTACCCGGCCACGGTGCTCACCGACTGCCACCCCACCATGACGGTGATGCGGGAGGAGACCTTCGGCCCCGTCGCACCGGTCCAGGTCATCGACTCCTTCGATCAGGGCCTGCACCTGGCCGACGACGACCGTTACGGACTCGCCGCCACGGTGCTGACCCGGCGCCTGGACCGGGCCCTGCAGGCCGTGAACACCCTGCAGGTGGGCACCGTGAAGGTCAACAACGTGTTCGGGGGCGCCCCCGGTGGGGCCGCCCAGCCGCACCGCGATTCCGGCGACGGGTTCGGCTACGGCCCTGAACTGCTCGACGAGATGACCACCACCTCGGTGGTCCACCTGGAATTTCCCGGAGGAGCGGAACAATGACCCTAGCTACTGATCTCCCCCTCAAACTGGCCAGTGCCGCCCGGACCGTCACCGTGATCGGGGACGTCATCCTGGACACCTGGGTCTACGGCACGAGCCACCGCCTGGCCCGGGAGGCGCCGGCCCCGGTGGTGGACCGCAGCCACGAGAACTTCGCCCCCGGCGGGGCCGCGAACACCGCCATGAACCTCGCTGCGCTCGGCGCGCGGGTGCGCCTGGTTGGTGTGGCCGGGGACGACGCCGCCGGCCACCGGCTGCAGCAGCTCCTGGACAGCGCCGGGGTGGACACCACCCACCTGCTGCTCGATCCGGCGGTGGCCACCACCACTAAGTCCCGGGTGGTGGTCGAGGATCAGGTGCTCTTCCGCCTCGACGAAACCCCCGGCGACTACCCCGCCGAGCTGCTGGCGGAGCTCAGCGAACACGCCCTGACCGCCGCCTGGGATTCCGACGCCCTGGTCATCTGCGACTACACCGGCCCCGTCCACCACTGCGACCTCCCACAGCAGCTGGGAGTGATGGCGGACCGTCCCCTGACCGTCGTGGACGCCCACGACCCGCGGCACTGGGCCGCGGCCCACCCGGACCTGATCACCCCGAACCACGGGGAAGCCGAGGCCGTCCTCGGTACCTCCCTGGGTACGGGGCCAGGCCGGATCGAGCGGGTGACCGAACACGCCACCCGGCTGCTGGAGGAGACCGGGGCGGCTCAGGTGGTGGTCACCTTCGACCGCGACGGCACCGTCCTGCTCAACCGTGCCGGGCTGGTCCACCGCACCTGGGCCAACCCGGCCGCCGAGAAGCAGGCCTCCGGGGCCGGTGACACCTTCGTCGCTGCGCTGACCCTCGCGCGGGCCAACGGACTGCCAAACTACGTCGCCCTTGACCTGGCCCAGGCGGCCGCGGACGTCGTGGTGCACCGGCTGGGCACCTCCCTGTGCTCCACCAGAGACCTCATGCTCCACCTCAATGATTTCGCCGACGCCCTCACCGCCACCGACGAGCTACTGGACAAGGTCGCCGCGCACCGGGCGGCCGGGCACCGGGTGATCCTGTCCAACGGCTGCTTTGACGTGCTGCACCGCGGGCACATCTCCTATCTCACCAAGGCCGCGCAGCTCGGCGACGTCCTGGTGGTGGCCGTCAACGACGATGACTCGGTGCGCCGTCTCAAGGGTGAGGGCCGTCCCATCAACCCCCTGAGTGATCGCGCGGGAGTGCTCGCCGCCCTGAACTCGGTGGACTACGTGACGGCGTTTTCCACCGACACCCCCATTCCGCTGATCGAGAAGCTGCAGCCCGACATCTATGTCAAGGGCGGGGACTATACCCCGGAGATGCTCGCGGAAACCGCCGTCGTCCGGGCCTACGGCGGTGAGGTCCGGATCATGGACTACGTCTCCGACCACTCCACCAGCGCCCTGGTGGAGCGGATGCGGCAGACCCAACCGAAGGGAGAGGAACATGCCCGTACGTGACAGCTCACGGTGGGGACTACCCCCCACGCCCCGCGAGGGACCGGCGCCGCTGGAGGTGCTCATCCCCTGCTTCGAGCGCCCCGCGGAACTCGCGCTGACCCTGTCGGGCCTGGCCGCCCAGACCGAGGTGGACTTCGATGTCATCCTCTCCGACCAGTCGGACACCGCGGTGTGGGAGCAGTCTGCGGCGGCCGCCATGATCCGGGTGCTGCGCGCCCAGGGCCGGACGGTGCGCTGCGAACGCAACCTGCCCCGTCGGGGGCTGGCCCAGCAGCGGCACCGCCTGCTGGAACTGAGCGGGGCACGGCTGGTGCTCTTCCTCGACAGCGACGTCTGGTTGGAACCGGGCACCATCACCCGGATGAGCTCGGCCCTGCACCGGCACGGCGGGGGCTTCATCGGTTCCGCCGTGCAGGGCCTGTCCTATCTGGCGGATGAGCGCCCCGCCGAGTGGGAGACCTTCGAGCCGTGGGAGGGCCGGGTAGCGCCGGAACCCATTCCGGACTCCGGGCCCGCCCACGAGCGCTGGCGGCTCCACAACGCCGCCAACCTCTGTCATCTCGCCGCCCGGCAGGAGTTCGGCCCCAGTGGCTTCCTGGTGTACAAGATCGCCTGGGTCGGCGGGTGTGTGCTCTTCGACCGGGCGTGCCTGCTCGAGTCCGGCGGTTTCGAATTCTGGTCGCAACTGCCCGCGAACCACGCCGGCGAGGACGTGCTGGCGCAGTGGCAGGTACTCGCCCGGCACGGCGGGGCGGCCGTCCTGCCGAGCGGGGCGGTCCACCTCGAGGCGCCGACCACCGTCACCGACCGTTCCACGGAAGCCACGGAGCTACTCCTGGCACAGCCATGATCCGTAAGCTGGGCCGTACTCGACCGCACCACCCACATCCCGACAACTGACGACGTTTTAGGAGAACATCATGCGAGTCGTAGTCATCGGTGCCACAGGCAACCACGGCACCGCAGTGCTCAAGGCACTGCACTCCACCCCCGAAGTCACGCAGATCACCGGTATCGCCCGGCGACTGCCCGACACTGAATCCGCGCCCTACGCCGACTGCCGGTGGGAGACGGTGGACATCGCCGCCGCCAGTGCCGCCGAGGACGTCATCCCGGAGCTGACCGGCATCTTCCAGGGCGCCGACGCGGTGATCCACCTGGCCTGGCTGATCCAGCCCAACGATCGCCGCGAGCTCCTCCACCGCGTCAACGTCGAAGGCACCCGGCGGGTCACCGAGGCGGTGGCCGCGGCCGGGGTACCGCACCTGGTGGTCGCCAGCTCCGTCGGCGCCTACTCCCCCGACCCGGCCCGCGAGACCGGGGAGACCCTGCCGCTGCGCGATGAGAGCTGGCCCGCCATGGGCATCGAGTCCTCCCACTACAGCGCCGACAAGGCGGATCAGGAACGGGTCCTGGACACCTTCACCGCCGCCCACCCCGACGTCGCGGTCACCCGGCTGCGGCCGGGCCTGACCTTCCAGGCGGCGGCCGCCGCCGAGATCCAGCGCTACTTCATCGGCGGAGCCGTCCCCGATCAGGCGCTCAAGATGACCCCGCCGATGCTGCCCCTGCCCAAGGGCGTCGCCGCCCAGGCCGTGCACGCCGATGATCTCGGCCGGGCCTATGCCCTGGCCGTGGTCAAGAAGATCCCGGGGGCGTTCAACGTCTGCGCCGATGACATTCTCCACCCGCAGGACCTGGCCGACATCGTCGACCACGGCCGGTACGTGGAGCTCCCGCCCGCGGTGGTGCGGGCGGCGGTGGCCGCCGCCCACAAGGCCGGCACCGTGGCCGCCGACGCCGGGTGGATCGACATGGCGATGCAGGTGCCCATGATGGACAACTCCCGGGCGCGGACCGAACTGGGGTGGCGGCCCGAGCACAGCGCGGCCGATGCCCTGCGCGAGCTGCTCGACGCCCTGCGCAGCGGCGAGGGCACCTCGTCCCTGCCGCTGCGGCCCCGCGACCGGGATCCGGAGGCCCCGTCCGGTCAGGTCCCGGCGGAGATGTCCCGCGACCTGCTCCAGCTCTACCTCTCCGATCACCTGACCGGGGCCACCGCCGGGGCGGACCGGATGAACCGGATGGCGCAGGACTACGTGGACACCCCCATGTTCGCGAAGCTCTCCGCCCTGGCGGTGGAGATCCGCACGGAGCGGGAGTTCCTGGAAAAGCTCATCCACCAGCTGGGGCTCAAGCAGATGCCCTACCGGCAGGCGATGGCCGATGTCGCGGAGAAGGTGGGCCGACTCAAGGGCAACGGCCGGGCCGTGAGCCGCTCGCCGATGACGATGCTGCTGGAGACCGAATTGATGCGCAGCGCGGTGATCGGGAAGAAGGGCGGCTGGCAGACCCTGCTGGAACACGCGGAGGAGATGAACCTGGACCCCGCGCCCTTCACGGAGCTGCGGGACAAGGTCGCCGACCAGCTGGCCGCCCTGGATGAAGTCCACGCCTACGCCCGCTCCCGCGCACTGCGGGAGACCCGCGAAACCTACGAAGACTAGACCTCCCGAGAAACAAGGAAGAGAACATGACTGACCCGAAGAAACAGACCGAAGCCGAGAACCCGGACCCCGAGGGACCGGAGACCGAGGAGGAACTGGTGGAGGAATGGGAGGACGAATCCTTCCCCGCCAGCGACGCTCCCCAGAACTACTGACCCACCATGTCCCCCGCCGACACCGCCGCCCAGATCTCCGAACTGGCCACCCAGCATGACTTCACGGTAGCCGTCGCGGAGTCCCTGACCGGCGGAAAAATCAACAGCCGCCTCAGCGCCGCCCCGGGTTCCTCAGAATGGTTCGCTGGCGGTGTGGTCTGCTATGAGACCCGCATCAAGTACGAGGTGCTCGGGGTGCCTGAGGGCACCCCGGTCATCACCGAGGCCGCCGTGAGCGCCATGGCCACCGGCCTGGCGGACCTGATGACCGCCGACGCCACCGTCGCCGTCTCCGGGGCCGGAGGTCCGGGCAGCCAGGAGGGAAACCCGCCCGGCACCACCTGGATCGCGGTTCTGGTCCGCGGGACGATCCACACCGAACTGCACCACTTCCCCGGCGAACCGGAGGACATCCTCGCCCAGACCGAGGAGCGCGCCCTGGAGCTGCTGCACACCACAATGGTGAAAACCTGCTCATCCGACTGAGCCAACCTTTCCAAGGAGGAGACATGAAAGCACTGACCTGGCAAGGAAAACGACAAGTAAGCGTGGAAACCGTCCCGGATCCGGGGCTCAAGGCCGCCACGGACGCGGTCATCGAGGTGACCTCCACCGCCATCTGCGGCTCGGACCTCCACCTCTACGAGGTGCTCGGCCCCTTCATGGACGCGGGCGACATCATCGGCCATGAACCGATGGGACGAGTCGTCGAGGCCGGCTCCGCCACCCATCTCAAGGAGGGCGACCGCGTGGTCATCCCCTTCACCATCGCGTGCGGAACCTGCTGGATGTGCCGCCGCGGCCTGTACTCGCAGTGCGAGACCACCCAGGTCACCGAGTACGGCTCCGGGGCCAGGCTGTTCGGCTACTCCCGACTCTACGGTTCCGTCCCCGGCGCGCAGGCCCAGTACCTGCGCGTCCCGCACGCCGATTTCGGTCCCATCAAGGTCGGCGAGGAACTGCCGGACCACCGCTACCTCTTCCTCAGCGACGTCCTGCCCACCGCCTGGCAGGCTGTGAAGTACGCCGACGTCGGCGAGGGCGACACCCTGGCGGTCTACGGCCTCGGCCCCATCGGGCAGATGGCCGCCCGCATCGGCCGTCACCTGGGCGCCCGCGTGTTCGGCATTGATCCGGTGCCGGAGCGTCGCGCAATGGCCGCCCGGCACGGCGTCGAGGTCTTCGACTTCGGCGAGGACACCAATGACGCCATCCGGGACGCCACCGACGGCCGCGGTCCCGACGGTGTGGTCGACGCCGTCGGCATGGAGGCCCACGGTTCCCCGGTGGGCAAGCTTGCCCACCAGGCCGTCGGCATGCTGCCGGACGCAGTCGGTCGGAAGATGATGGAGCACGGCGGCCTGGACCGGCTGGCGGCCGTGCACTCCGCCATCGACCTGGTGCGCCGCGGCGGCACGGTCTCCCTGTCCGGTGTCTACGGCGGGCAGGCCAGCCCCATGCCGATGCTCACGCTCTTCGACAAGCAGATCCAGCTGCGCATGGGCCAGTGCAACGTGAAGAAGTGGATCGACGACCTGCTGCCGCTGGTGGAGGATCCGGCCGATCCACTCGGCGTGGACGACCTGGTCACCCACCGGGTGCCGCTCACCGATGCCCCGGCCGCCTACGAGAAGTTCCAGAAGAAGGAGGACGGCTGCATCAAGGTCGTGCTCGATCCCCACGCCATCGAAGACGTCACCGCGGGCTCCCCGCTGGACTGACCCGGAAGGATCTGTCATGTCCACCAGAACCACAGCTGACCTGATCATCGACCGATTGCGGGCCTGGGAGGTGGACCGGGTCTACGGCTACGCCGGCGACGGCAACAATCCCCTGCTCGGTGCCTTCCGCCGCGCTGCCGAGGGGCCGGAGTTCATCGCCGCCCGCCACGAGGAGGGCGCGGCGTTCATGGCCGTGGGAGAGGCCAAGTACGGCCACGGGGTCGGGGTGGTCACCTCGACGCAGGGGCCGGGCGCGGTGCATCTGCTCAACGGGCTCTACGACGCCAAGCTGGACAGCGCCCCGGTGGTGGCGCTGGTGGCCCAGCAGCACCGCTCGGTACTCGGCTCCGGATACCAGCAGGAAATCGATCTGCAGAACCTCTTCGCCGACGTCTCCTCCCCCTTCGTCCAATCGGTGGTCGCCCCCGAGCAGTTGCCGATGGTGCTCGACCGGGCCTTCCGCTCGGCCCTGTCCACCCGCAAGCCGGCCGTGATCATCCTGCCGCACGATGTGCAGCAGGCCGAGGCACCTGATCTCGGGCAGAGCCACGGCGAGGTGGTCACCGCCCCGCGCTGGACCTCCGGCACCGTGACCCCGCGGAGCGAGGACCTCGACCGGGCGGTCCAGGTGCTGGCCCAGGGCGAAAAGATCGCCCTTCTCGTCGGCCAGGGGATCCGGCAGGCGCAGGACGAGGTGGCGGAACTGGCCGAGCGCCTCGGCGCGGGGATCACCACCAGTCTCCTGGGCAAACCCTATGTCGACGAGACCCATCCCCTGGCCGCCGGCACCATGGGGCACCTGGGTACCCCGGCCTCCGCCCAGGTGCTCCAGGAGTGCGACACCCTGCTGATCGTCGGATCGAATGACCCGTGGACCGAGTTCTACCCCGCGCCGGGGCAGGCCCGGGCAGTTCAGATCGATCTGGATCCCGCGATGATCGGCAACCGCTACCCCATCGAGGTCGGCCTGGTCGGTCACGCCGGGCCCAGCATCCGTGCCCTGTTGGAGCGGCTGCCCGAACGCGGGGCGGGGCCCTGGCGCTCCGAGGTGGAGCAGGCCGTGCAGCGGGGCAGGGAGATCGCCCGGTTGCGCGCCGCGGTGCCGGCGAAGCCGCTGAATCCGGAGCTGGTGGTACGCGGGCTCTCCGAGCGGATCCCGGGGAACGCCCAGCTCGCCGTCGACGTGGGCAGCAGCGTCTACCACTATGTGCGGCAGTTGACCCTGCCGGCGGGCGTGCCCGCCCACCTCTCGTCCACGCTCGCGTCGATGGGCTGTGGCGTGCCCTATGCGGTCGCGGCGAAGGAGGTCGCACCGGAACGTCCGGTGGTGGCGCTGGTCGGTGACGGGGCCATGGAGATGCTGGGGATCAATGAGCTCATCACCGTCGCCGCACGCTGGCGGACCTGGGAGAACCCCCGCCTGATCCTGGTCGTCCTGAATAACCGGGACCTGGCGGAGGTCAGCTGGGAGCAGCGCGAATCGGAGTCCGAACCCCGCTTCGACGCCTCGCAGACCGTCCCGGGTTTCGATTTCGCCGCCTACGCCGGCCAGCTGGGCCTGCACGGGATGGTCCTGCAGGATGACACGGCACTGGACCGGGTGCTGGATGAGGCGTTCAGTGTCGAGCGGCCGGTGGTGGTGGATGTGCGCGCCGATCCGGACGTGCCGCTGCTGCCGCCCTTCCCGCACGGCGAACAGATGCTCGCCGGCATGCGGGAGGGACTGCGCGCCGAGGGCGAGGCCGGACGCCACGGTCTGGAGCTGCTGGAGCGCTACGCGGAGATCGAGGCCCAGCGGAGCTGAGGCCCCGACCGGGTGGTCGGGGCCTGTCGGCTCAGCGCTTGACGAGTTTGAAGAAGGTGCTCGGTTCCCCGCTGGCCTTCTCGTCCTGGTACAGCAGCGCCAGATTCTCCCGGTCGAATTTCTCGAACCACTCATCCCACTCGATGTGGGTCAGCTCGTCCTCCCCGGCGCCGCCGGGGAAATCGAAGCGGAGGATGCCGGGGTCACCGGTCCCCGCCACGGTGGCCGGCACGCCGTCCCGCTCGCTGGCCCACCGGCGGATGGTGTCGTGGTCTGTGGTGGTCTCTGCCTCAGTCATGTCGCCTCCTACTCAGAGATGAATTCCAGAAGATCGCCGATGCTCTTGTCCGGCATGGAGCGGGCGATGTCGGCCTGTGCCAGCATGCCCACCAGGTCGTGGCCGTCGATGACGGGCAGGCGACGGACCTGATGTTCCTTCATCGTCCGCAGGGCCTCCTCGACGGGATCATCGGCGCCGATGGTGGCGGGCTTGCCCGCGGCCAGTTCGCCGGCCGTCATGGTCTTCGGGTCCTGGCCTTCCGCCAGGCATTTGACGGCGATATCCCGATCGGTGACCATGCCCTTCAACCGGTTGTCCGTCCCGCAGACGGGCAGGGCGCCGACGTTCTCGTCGCGCATCTTGCGGGCGGCCACCTCCAGGGTCTCGTTCTCGCCGACGCACTCGGCGCCGGGGGTCATGATGTCGCGTGCGGTGGTCATGGTGTGATCCTCACTGCCGTGTGGGTGTCATTGTCATGTGCCGGATACCCCGTCACATGCCCCACCCTAGGTACCTCCGCAGCTGAATTCGCCCCACTGCGCAGCTGTCACCCAAATGTGACCGCCGGTTCAGGTTCCGGCCAGGGACACTGCCACTGACCTGCAGATATAACACAATACCTAGGTATTTTCTGAGCGTTCCAGGCTAGTCCTCCAGGTCCGCCGTGGTAACCACGACGCCGTCTTCGCCGCCCTCCCGGCGCCACGTCACCGAGAGCTCGTCCCGGGCACCGAAGCGGACCAGGTGCCGGCCCACGACCGCCTCCAGGTCCGCGAGGTGCTCGGGGGCGGTCTCCAGGTGGAGCAGGAGAACCTTGTCTCCGGCGATCATCCCGACCTCTCCGGGCAGATCCCCGGTGAAGGTCAGGTGGCCGCGCCCCTCCGCGGCGTCCCATTCCGTCGCCAGCTTCTTCGAGAAGTGCGATGCCAGCTGCTTGCCGTAGCGGGCCGGGCGATCAGTGGCGACACGGGCGGTGGAGGAGATCGTCATGCATCCTAAATTACCCGGAAGTTCAGACGGTGTACACCACCAGGTCCTGCTTCCCTGCTGCGCAGCGGTCGTGCCCTCGGTACACTGAAAGGCCCTACCCGCGCGAGAGAGGAACCCGTCATGGCCGGTGGACTTGCCGCCCTGCTGGATGATGTCGCGGCCATCGCCCGGATGTCCGCCGCCACCGTCGACGACGTGGCGACGGCGGCCGGACGCACCAGCGTCAAGGCCGCCGGCGTGGTCATTGATGATGCCGCGGTCACCCCGAAATACGTGGCCGGGGCCACCCCGGCGCGGGAACTGCCGATGATCTGGCGGATCACCAAGGGCTCGCTGTTCAACAAACTGGTGATCATCCTGCCGATCGCCCTGCTGCTGAGCTGGCTCGCCCCCTGGGCTCTGACGCCGATCCTGATGGTCGGCGGCACCTACCTCGCCTTCGAGGGTGCGGAGAAGATCTGGCACAAGCTGCTCGGGCACGCGGAGCAGGAGACCCCGGCCACCGACGTCGGCCCGGCCGCAGAGGACAAGGTGGTCAAGGGGGCGATCACCACGGACCTGATCCTGAGCGCGGAGATCATGGTCATCTCCCTCAATGAGGTGGCGGAGCAGCCGTTGTGGATGCGGGCCCTGGTGCTGATCCTGGTGGCTCTCGGCGTCACGGCCCTGGTGTACGGGGCCGTGGCGATCCTGGTGAAGATGGATGACGCGGGGCTGAAGCTGGCCGAGCGCAACCCGGACGGCGGCGCCGGGACCTTCGGCCGCGGACTGGTCAAGGCCATGCCGAAGATCCTGACCGCGATCACCGTCATCGGCACCTTCGCCATGCTCTGGGTCGGCGGCCACATCATCGTCGTGGGGCTGGACGAGTTCGGCCTTCCCTGGCCCCTCCAGATCGCCCACGGTGCGGAGACGGCCGTCGGCGGGGGCGCGCTGGGCTGGATCGCCGGCACCTTCTGCTCCCTGGTCTTCGGCTTCCTGTGGGGCACCGTGGTCGTCGGCATCGTGGCGCTGATCGGCCGGCTCAGGAACCACCGGCCGCACTAGAGGAACAGCACCAGGCTGACCGCCATCACCCCCATCCCGGCGATCAGGCCATAGATGGCGTGGTGGTGACGGCCGGTGGCCACCGCGGTGGGCAGGAGCTCATCCATGGAGATGAACACCATGATGCCGGCGACGGCGGCGAAGGCGAACCCCATCGCGGTGGGCCCGAGGAACGGCAGCAGCAGCAGATAACCGATCAGCGCGCCGGCGGGTTCCGCCAGACCCGAGAGGGTGGACCAGCCGAACCCCTTCCAGCGGGAGCCGGTCGCCTCGCGCATCGGCACGCCGACGGCGATGCCCTCCGGGATGTTGTGCACGGCGATGGCCACCACGATCGGCAGGGCCAGCACCGGATCATCCAGCGCCGAGATGAAGGTGGCGAAGCCCTCCGGGAAGTTGTGGATGCCGATGGCCAGAGCGGTCAGCGTACCCATCTTCATCATCTTCATGCGCCGGGCCTGCAGCTCCGGGGTGTCCCCGCTCATGGATTCGTGCGGGTTGATCGCGGTGGGCACGAGGCGGTCGATGACCGCGATCAGGGCGATACCGCCGAAGAAACCGGCGAGCCCCCACCAGTTGCCGCCCCGCTCGCCATAGCTGTCCGAAAGATGCGTGATCCCCTCCGGCAGGATCTCCACCAGGGAGACGTACAGCATCACTCCCGCGGAAAAACCCAGTGAGCTGGCCATGAAGCGGTCACCGGGGTTCTTCTTGATCACCGCGATCAGACCGCCGATGCCGGTGGCCAGGCCGGCCAGCACCGTCAGTCCGAACGCGATGAGAAACTCGTGGGTCACTGGCGCCGACCCTCATCGTCGCTGGCCGGGCGCGGTAGCGCGGGGGAGGGTACCGGAGGCGCGTTCAGGGCAGAGCTCATGGTCTTTTAGACTACAGGGCGCCACTTCCGGGCACCGGGCAGGTCACTCCCCGGAAGGATCGGACGTGTCACAGCCCGCCGGTCCGCAGACCTCGGCCTCCGTGGTGGTCAAGAAGGTCAGCTGGGTGAAGTCCGGTTCGGTGCCTTTGTCGCTCATGCCCCATGCAACGCCCGGCCGCCGCCGGATGTTCCGCGGGTAACCTCGGTGCCATGAGCCAGCAGCACCACTTCGAACTGAAGGTTCCCGGCGGCAAACTCGTCGTCGCGGACATCACCACCGACGCCGGCGAGATCACCGCCGCGAAGATCTCGGGCGATTTCTTCCTGGAGCCGGACGAGGCGTTCTTCGAGATCGCCGCGGCGCTGGAGGGGGCGTCGACGAGCGAGGACGCGGCGGCACTGCAGACGCGTATCGACGCCGCGTTGCGTCCCTTCGGCGAAAGGCTCGCGCTGCACGGTTTCACCACCGCGGACATCGCGACAGTTGCCCGACGGGCGATCACCGGGGCGACGGACTTCAGCGACCTGGACTGGGAGGTCATCCACTCCCCGGTCCTGCCCACGCCCGTCAACGTGGCGCTCGATGACCTCCTGCTGCGGCAGGTGGCCGACGGGCAGCGCGGGCCGACCATGCGGATCTGGGAGTGGGAGGACCGCGCCGCAGTGATCGGCTCCTACCAGTCCTACGACAATGAGCTGGAACCGGCAGGCGTCGAGGAGCACGACGTGACGGTGGTGCGCCGGGTCTCCGGTGGCGGCGCGATGTTCATGGAGGGCGGCAACTGCATCACCTACTCGCTGTACGCCCCGGAGTCCCTGGTCGCGGGGCTGACCTATGAGCAGTCCTACGCCTACCTGGACCGTTGGGTACTGGCCGCGCTGAAGAAGCACGGCGTGAACGCCTGGTACGTGCCGATCAACGACATCACCTCGGACGGCGGCAAGATCGGCGGGGCCGCCCAGAAACGCCGGGGTCGCGCGGTGCTGCACCACGTGACCATGTCCTATGACATTGATGCGGAGATGATGACGCAGGTGCTGCGCATCGGTCGGGTCAAGATCGCGGACAAGGGCATCCGCAGCGCGAAGAAGCGCGTGGACCCGCTCCGCAGCCAGACCGGTGCGACGCGGGCGGAGATCATCGACACCCTGCTGGAGACCTTCCGCGACCGCTATGGCGCAGCCACGGTTGAGCTCAGTGACGCGGATCTGGCCCAGGCCCGGGAACTGGTGGACACCAAATTCGGCACCGAGGAGTGGACCCACCGCGTGCCGTGAGCGATCCGCGTCAGGAGGTGATCAGCGGGACGAAGACGTACCCGCCGTGTCCGGTGGTCCCATCCCGGGTGACCCGCAGCAACTGCCGGTCCACGGGAATGACCATCACGCCGTCCCCGGCCAGCTGCTCCACCAGCGCGGTAGGTAGTTCATCCGCCGCTGCGGAAACCAGGATGCGGTCGAAGGGGGCCTGGTCCGGCAGTCCGAGCGTGCCCGGGGTGGCCTGCGTGATGCTGACCCAGGGTTGGGCGTCCCCCAACGCCTCGCGGGCGGCGGCCACCAGCTCCGGGACCAGCTCCACGCCCAGCACCTGGCCGGACTCCCCCACCAGCTCGCCCAGGATGGCGCTGGTCCACCCCGATCCGGAGCCGACGTCCAGCACCCGCTGCCCGGGCGCCAGGTCCAGGAGCCGGAGCATGTCCGCCACCGTGCTGGGCTGGGAGTTGGTCTGGCCGTAACCGATGGGGAGAGCGCGGTTCTCCGCGGCATACGGTGCCTGGTCCGCGGGCAGGAACCGGGTCCTCGGGTGCCGGGCCATCGCTTCTTCGATGCCATCGCCGATATGTGGTGCGGTGAAATCCATGTCCTGCTCCTTTCCCCTCCGAGCCTAGTTCAGATCACCCCGGCGGCGCGGGCGATTTCCGCGTAGGCGGCCGCGTGGTCGGGCACCTGCGCGTGCGCGTTCAACCCGCTGGGATTCGGCGCGACGTACAACGCCGTGCCCTCCCAGGGCGAGTCCTGCCACCCCAGCGTCGCCTTCGGCCGGGAAAAGGCGGTGCGGAAGGCGGTGATCCCCAGAATCGCCACCACCTCCGGGGCACGCTCGGTGACGATCTCCGTCAGATGTGCGACCCCGGCGCGCAGCTCAGCGTCGTCCAGTTCATCCGCGCGGGCCGTCGCCCGCGGGCACAGGTTGCTGATCCCGACCCCCTTGTCGGTCAGCTGGGCGCGGTCGGCCGCGCTCATGCCGTCGCCGGCGTCGATGACGGTCTCGGTGATTCCCGCCAGGTGCAGCGCCGGGTAGAAGCGGTTGCCCCGCCGGGCGAAGTGCACCCCGGTGGCGGCGCTGATCAGCCCGGGGTTGATGCCGACCAGCAACAGCCGCAGCGGGTCCGGCAACAGATCCGGTACGGTGCGGTCGCGGAAGCTGTCCAGTTCGGCTCGTGTGAATCCCATGTGTCCCAGCCTATCGACGGGCATCATGGAGAACATGAAACTCACCAGACACATCCATGCCTGCGTCAGAATCGAGGAAGGCGCCACCACCCTGATCGTCGACCCCGGCACCTTCGGGGTGCCCCCGGACCTGGCGGCAGCCGACGCGGTGCTGCTCACCCACGGCCACCCGGACCACGTGGACGTCGCCGAGCTGGCCGCGGCCCGGGAGCAGAATCCGCAGCTGGCGGTCTACGCCCCGGCCTCGGTGGCGGAGACGGTGGCGGCGGCCAGGGTGGTGGCCGCCGGTGACCGCCTCCGGATCGGCGAGATCGAGGTGGAGGTCGTCGGCACCGAGCATGCGGCGGTGCTGCGCTGTCAGCCCACCGCGGAGAATGTGGGTTACCTGTTCAACGCCACGCTGCTGCACCCGGGCGACGCTTTCCAGGAGGTGGCACTGATCGACACCGCCCTGGTGCCGGTGAACGGTCCCTGGGTGAAGATGCTCGACGTCGAGGCCTGGCTGGACCGGCAGCGGCCACGACGGTTCGTCGCCATCCACGACGGCATCGTCAATGACTTCGGCCTGGCGATCAATGACAAGCAGTTGCGGATCCTCGCGGAGAACTACGGCGCGGAGTACGTGCCCCTCTCCCCCGGTCAGTCACTGGATCTCTAGCGGATCACCCGGTTGCCGGCGTCGACCCGGCGGGTGAGACCGAGTTCGTCCAGATGCTCCAGCAGGGGAACCGCCACCCGGCGCGTGGTGTCCAGCGCCTTACGCGCCTGGCTGAGGGTGAAGGGCTGGTCAAGCCCGCGCAGGACCGCCACGGCACCCTGCGGGGCGTCCGGCAGCAGCACGATCTCGCCCAACCGGAGAATGCGCCCGGCGGTCTCGGCCGCGGCCAACTGCCTCGTGCTCAGCCGGAGGTCGGCGAGCTCATTGGCCTCCGGGGCCACGAAGGGATCCTCCCGCAGCCAGCCCTCGATGGTCCGGATCGCGGGCTCGGCCGCGCCCAGGTCGATCCGGCGCTGCGGATCGGTGATGAACCCGTCGCGGTCCACCAGACCGGCGGAGTGGATCACCGGATCCAGGAGCTCGGCGGGGCAGCCCACCAGGTCGCGGGCGGCCTTGCGGCTCAGTCCCCGACTGAGGGGGTCGAGCTGCGTCACACCCCGCCGCAGCCGGTCACGCCAGGTCGCCGGCAGCGTCGCGTCGACCCACCACTGCCCCAGCACCGTCACCCCCTCCGGCGGGGTCGGGGGCAGCGCGATGCCGAAGCGGGTCAGTTCCGGACCCGCTATCAGACCGCGGCGGGTGACCTCGGTGCGGATGTCGCCGGTGGGCGGCATCGTCGCCAACGTGCCGGCCCGCCGGGCGCTGTCGCCGCGTCTGCCCAGCTCCGGCGGGGCCACGTCGAGCACCTGCACCCCGGCGAGCACGTTGCGGGCGCCGGTGCCGCGCAGCACCAGCCGGTCGCCCAGTTGCAGGGGCAGGGCCCGGTCCAGGCTGAGCCGGGCGTGATCGGGGTCGAGGGAACGCAGGTGCGCCTCCACCGCGACGGTACCGAGGTGGATGACCAGGGTCCGCGGGGCGTCGTCCAGGGCCGTGCCCATCGTCCGGCGGACGTCGATGACGGCGGTTTCCTGCCACGCTCCCGGGGTGACCAGCACGTCCCCTCGGTGGACGCGTTCGGCGTCCTCGCCGCGCAGATTCACCGCCACCCGGTTGACCGGGCCGATCTCCCGGTGGCTCTGGTTCTGGCTGTGGAGCCCCCGGATCTCCACCCCGTGGTTTTCCTCCCGGCCCAGCAGCTGCATCCGCTGGCCGGTGCGCAGCGTGCCGGCGGCCAGGGTGCCAGTGACCACGGTGCCTGCGCCCTTGACGGAGAAGGAGCGGTCCACCCACAGGCGAACCCGCGTCCCGGGGTCTGGCGTGGGAACGGTGCTGAGCAGAGCGTCCAGCTCCTGCCGCAGTCGGTCGAGCCCCTCGCCGGTGTGCGCGGACACCTCGACCACGGCGGCGTCGGCGAGCGGTGTGTCGGCCAGTTGCGTGCGGACCTCGGCGGTGACCTCATCGCGGCGCTGGCGCTCTGCCCGGTCGGCGCGGGTGAGCACCACCAGGCCGTGGGAGATACCGAGGGCGGTGAGGGCGTCGCGGTGATCGGTGCTCTGGGCCTGCCAGCCCTCGTCGGCGGCGACGATGAAACACACCAGCGGGGCGGGGCCGATGCCGGCGAGCATGTTGCCCAGGAACTTCTCGTGGCCGGGCACGTCCACGAACGCCACCTTCCGGCCCGAGCCCAGAGTGGCCCAGACAAAGCCGAGATCGATGGTCAGGCCGCGCTCGCGTTCCTCCCGCCAGCGGTCGGGTTCCATACCGGTCAGGGCTTTGACGAGGGTGGATTTACCGTGGTCGACATGACCTGCGGTGGCGATGACGAACATCAGGCCTCCTGGGCACGGGTGATGGCGGTTGCGAGCTGCCCGTCGGCGGCGGCCGGGATGCAGCGCAGGTCGATCAGGCAGGCTCCCTGGTGGACCCGCGGCAGCACCACGGGATCACCGGCGCGCAGGGCCGGCGCCAGTTCCGTCGGAAGGCGGAGTGCCCACCCGGGGAGCGGGTGTTCCGGTGCCCCGCCCCCGCCGACGCGGCCGTCGTGGGCCACCACGTCCCCGCCCACCTCGGCGGCCAACTGTTCCGTCCGGTCCCGGAGGTGCTCGGGGTCGAGGTGCAGGGCCTGCTGGACCGGGGTGCTCGCACCGGACACCGTCGCCTCCAGGGCGGCCAGGGTCAGTTTGTCGGCACGCAGGGCACGGGCCAACGGGTGCTTCTTCAGGGTCGTGATGATCTCGGGGGTGCCCAGCAGGATCCCGGCCTGGGGGCCGCCGAGCAGTTTGTCACCGCTGGCGATGACCACGTCCGCACCCGCCCGCAGCGCGGTGTCGATGTCGGGTTCGTCCGGCAGGACGGGGTCCGGGCGCAGCAGACCGCTGCCCAGATCCACGATCAGGGGCAGGCCATGCTCATCCGCGATCCGGCGCAGCTCAGGCACACCGACACTGGCGGTGAAGCCGCTGACCAGGTAGTTGCTGGGGTGGACCTTGAGGATGGCGCGGGTCCGGGCGGTGACCGCCGCCGAGTAGTCGGCCGGGTGGGTGCGGTTGGTCGCGCCGATCTCGCGCAGACCGGCGCCCGTGGTCTCGATCAGTTCCGGCAGCCGGAAGCCGGCGCCGATCTCGATGAGTTCACCCCGGCTGATGATGACCTCCCCACCCGCCGCCAGGGCCGTGGTGGCCAGCAGCAGCGCCGCGGCACCGTTGCCCACCACCAGCGCGTCCCCGGCGGCGGGCACCGCGGCCAGCAGCGCGGCCCGGGCCCCCGCCCCGCGGGTGCCGGAACGCAGGCCGGTGGTCAGATCCAGTTCCACGTCCACGTAGCCGGCGGCGTCGGACAACGCACGACGGGCGGCATCGGACAGCGGGGCCCGCCCCAGATTGGTGTGCACGATCACGCCCGTCGCATTCAGCACGGGCGTGAGACTGACCGGCCGGGTGGTGTCCAGGGCCGCCGCCAGTTCCGGGGCGACCTGCTCGGGGGCGATCTCCCCCGCCCGGGCCCGGGCCTGGGCAGCGCGCACCAGCTCCCGGATCCTGGTTTCCCCGAGGCGGGTGCGGGCCGCGGTCACCGCCGGCAGGCGCAGCAGGTCATCGGTGCGCGGGATGCGCCGCCTCGGATCCTCCATGGCATCCTCCAAGAACCGCGGGGGCGAAGATGGGAAAAGTCGGTGGCGGAGACGGACGGGAATCGAACCCGCCAGCCCGAGATGCTCGGACTCACCGGTTTTGAAGACCGGGGCGCCCACCAGGACACGTACGCCTCCACCGCAGAACTCTAACAGCGACGGTGGACACCCCGGATGCCCGCCCGCCTCAACTGTGGTTAAAGTCGAGGTCATGAACATTCCCCTGAGTTCCATCCAACTGACCGGATACGCCCACGGGGGCGGCTGCGCCTGCAAGATCCCGCCCGGCGAACTCGAGGAGGCCGTCCGGGGACTGACCGGCCAGACCCACGAAAACGTGCTGGTGGGGCTCGATGACGGGGACGATGCCGCCGCCGTGCGCATCACGGACGACCTCGCTGTCATCTCCACCGCCGACTTCTTCACCCCCGTGGTCAACGACGCCTACACCTGGGGTGCGATCGCCGCCGCCAACGCCCTCTCCGATGTCTACGCCATGGGCGGGACCCCCGTGACCGCCATCAACCTGGTCGGCTGGCCACGCTCGGAACTGCCGCTGGAACTGCTCACCGAGGTGCTCCGGGGCGGCATGGACATCGCCGAGCGAGCCGGCGCACCGGTGACCGGCGGGCACTCCATCGACTCCCCGGAGCCGACCTACGGCATGGCGGCCACCGGCATCGCCCATCCCGACAAGCTCATGCGCAATGACGCCGCAGAGGCTGGCCTGCCGATCACCCTGACCAAGCCGATCGGCGTGGGGCTGCTCAACAACCGGCACAAACAGACCGGTGAGGTCTTCGAAGCGGCGATCACGACCATGACCACCCTCAACAAGGACGCCGCGGAGGAGGCCGTGGCCGCCAGGGCGAAGGCCGCCACCGACGTCACCGGCTTCGGTCTGCTCGGCCACCTCTACAAGATGATGCGTGCCTCCCGGGTGGGGGCCGTCATCGACCACACCAAGGTCCCGCACATCGACGGCGTGACGGAGGCGCTGCGCGACGGCTACATCCCCGGTGGATCGCGCCGCAACCTGGACTGGGTGCGTCCGCACCTGAATGTGGCGGACGGCTTCTCCGAGGATGAGCTGATCGTGCTCGCCGACGCCCAGACCTCCGGTGGCCTGTTGGTCGTCGGCGAGGTCCCGGGGTACCCGGTCATCGGCGAGACCGTCGCCGAGCACCCGGGCACCGTCACCGTGCGGTAGTGATGGCGTCGCCCGTCTGGCCCTGCCCGCGACGGGCCGCCAGACGCTGGCGCTGCGGTTCGACCGCATAGCGCGGATCCTTCACCGATTCCAGTCCGGCGTGCAGGATGCCGAAGCGGGTGAAGGCGGAACCTGTCAACAGCGCGGCGCCTGAGAGCACCGACACCAGGCGGGACCGCCCGCCGAGCAGCGCGCCCACGCCGCCGGCGACGACCAACCGCTCCGACCACTTCAGCAGCTGGCCGGGCAGGCCCTGGTGCAGCGGTTCCGCAGCCACCTGGTTCATCTGCTTCTCCATGATCTTCGTGGCCGCGATATCGGCGACGGCACCCCCGACCGCGAGCGCGCGGGCGGGACCGGCCTCCTGGACCGGCGTGGTGATCATCGCCAGTCCACCGGATGCCAGGCCCGCGGAACTGGCGAAGACGAAGGGCAGGTGGTCCTTCGCCTCGTTCCAGGTGGGCACCGAGGTGTCCGAGAGCAGCACCGCGGTGTAGACCGCCAGGGGTGCCCCGAAGGCGGCCGACGTGGCGCCGGCCGGGGCGGCGGCCCTATCCAGGGTGCGCCGCAGCCACTTCGGCAGCGGCAGGCGACGTCCGGTCAGGCGATCCGCCTCCGGCGCAGCGGCGATGGCCGCGGACAGCGAGAAAGCACCGAGCAGCCAGGACCCGAGGTTCATCGGGGAGCTGAGCTTGAACACCCGGAACATGTTCAGGAACCGCTCGGGGCGGCCCAGATCCGCGATCAGTGCCACGGAGCCGGCCCCGGCCGCGGTGATGGCCGACAGCCTGGAGTTCCGGCGGAGCTGCTCCCGGCCGGTCAACTGCGCCCCGAGCCCCAGCAGTGAGGAGCCGCCGGCGATGCCGCCGAGAAACAGGTAGATACCGATCGGGGATTCCCACGGCGGGGCCTTGACCACCGGCCGCCCGTAGTAGGAGTCGAACTCGACGTCCGGGACCATCATCATCTCCGCGGAACCGTCGGTCCGGCCCGGCCCGCGCCGCCTGCCCTTCTTCTTCCGCTTCTTCCGCGGGGGCTCCGGCGGGCGGTAGGAATCGAATTCCGAGGTCGTCATTTTTTCCCTCCCGCGAGAAACGCCGCCGTGGCGACACCCAACATGCCGAGGGCGGCCATGCCGGCACGCTTGAACATCTGGGGAAGGTCCTGGGTGGGCACCCGCGGATCCGGCGGCAGGCCGTAGACCTCCGGCTCATCCATGAGCAGGAAGATCGACCCCGTTCCGCCGACCCCGTCCGAGGGGTTGGCGCCGTAGAGACGGGCCTCGGTCATGCCCTGCGCGTGCAGTTCGGCCACCCGCTTCCGGGCGATGTCCAGCAGTTCATCGTGCTCGCCGTACTTGATGGAGGTTGTCGGGCACGCCTGCGCGCACGCCGGGGTCTGGTCGTCCTTGAGACGGTCGTAGCACAGCGTGCACTTCTGGGCGACGCCGATGTTCTTGACCGGCGGTTCCTGACCGACGGTGAAGTCCTCGTTCTGGTCCCCGCCGAAGAGCCGCTTGCCCATGGCGGTCAACGCATTGTCCCCGTGCTCCCGGTCGTCCTTCTTGCTCACCCCACCGTCAGCGCGGCGTTCGATGACGCCGAAGGGGCAGCCCGCCACGCAGGTTCCGCAACCGTTGCAGACATCGTCCTGGACGACGACGGTGCCGTGCTCGGTGCGGAACAGTGCGCCGGTCGGGCACACGTCCAGGCAGCCGGCGTGGGTGCAGTGCTTGCACACGTCCGAGCTCATCAGCCAGCGGAAGTCAGCGGTGTCCGGGGGTGTGGGGTCCGCCGGAGGGGCCGCCGACTCCTCCGGGGTCGTCCCGATGGTGGGCATACCCAGGCCGACGAGCTTGCGGCCGGACTCCCGGGCCTGCTCGATGCGCTCGGAATCCTGCTCGATGAAAGCGACATGGCGCCAGGTATCCGCGCCGAGCTCTTCGGTGTTGTCGAAGGAGGAGTTGGACAGCTCAAAGGTGCTGTCCACCGGGTTGCGGTTCCATTCCTTGCAGGCCACCTCACAGGCCTTGCAGCCGATGCAGATCGAGGTGTCGGTGAAGAAGCCCTTCCGCCGGTGCCCGTCATAGCCCAGGTGCGAGGGCCCTTCAGTCAAGGTCATAGCCATGTCAGCCCCTCCCTACTCATTGTCTCCGTGGTCCGGATCGTTCTCGTTCTCCTCTGCCGCCCGCGCGAGCGTGTCCGCGTCGACGGTCGCTTGCTGGTTGCCGGTCTCCGAGGTCAGGCCGGCACGCTCCTGGTATTCGCGGACCAGTGTCAACCGGTCCGCCCCACGGGGTCTCCGGCCCGGCCGGATGTCGACCGCAGAGACCTTGGTCTCCTGGATCTGGACGTTCGGGTCCAGGGTGACCCCGATCAGGTCATTGGCCGAATCACCGGAAACCACCGCCTGGCTGCCCTGCGCCCAGTGGTAGGGCATGCCGATCTGGTGGAAGCGTTGCCCGTTGATCGTCAGCGCCTTCATGCGGTCGGTGACCAGTACCTTCGCCTCAATGGCGGAACGGGGCGAAACCAGGGTGACCCAGCCGTAGTTCTCCAGGCCCCGCTCTTCCGCGAGCTCCTTGGAGACCTCACAGAACATCTCCGGCTGCAGCTCCGAGAGATAAGGCAGGAAGCGGCTCATCGCACCGGCGGTGTGATGCTCGGTCAGCCGGTAGGTGGTGAAGATGTACGGGTACACCTCACTACCTGCCTGTCCCCCGCTCGGTGCACTCAGGTTGTCCGCCCGGGGAAAGACGATCCGGCTCGGGCTGGCCTGCTGACCGTAGAGCGGGTTGCGCACCGGTGACTCGTGCGGCTCATAGTGGGTGGGCAACGGCCCGTCCACGGTACCGTTCGGCGCGAAGAGCCAGCCCTTGCCGTCCGCCTGCATGATGAACGGGTCGATGCCGGACAGAGCGGCGACGCCCTGCGCCTCCGTCCCCGGACGCGCCGTGGGGTCCAGAGTCGCCGGGAAGTCCGGGACATCCTCGCCGATCCACTTTCCCTGATTCGCATCCCACCAGATGTGCTTCTTGCGTTCACTCCACGGTTTGCCGTCCGGGTCCGCGGAGGCCCGGTTGTAGAGGATGCGGCGGTTGGCCGGCCAGGCCCAGCCCCAGTCCAGAGCTATCTCGTTCTGGTTCCTGCCGGGGGTCCGGTTCGCGGAATGGTTGTGCCCGTCCGCGTACACGCCGGTGTAGATCCAGCAGCCGCCGGAAGTCGAGCCGTCATCCTTCATCTCGGTGTAATTGGACAAGGGCTGGCCCGCCTTCTCACCGGTCAGGTGGAAACCGTTGATTTCCGCCAGCACCGCCTCCGGATCCGGATCCCCATGCTCATCAGTGGGATAGTCCCAGGTCACAGACTGCAACGGCAGATCCCGTGGGTCATCGGAGTCAGCGACCCGTTCGATGATCCGCTTGCCGAGCTCATAGAAGAAATGCAATTCGCTCTGTGCCTGTCCCGGCGGGTTGACCGCCTTGTGGCGCCATTGCAGCAGTCGCTGGGTCTGGGTGAAGGTACCCGCCTTCTCCACGTGGTTGGCGGCCGGCATGAAGAAGACCTCGGTCTCGATGTCCTCTGGGGTGAGTTCCCCGGATTCGATCTCCGGCCCCTCCTTCCAGAAGTTCGCGGTTTCGATCAGCTGCAGATCGCGGACGACCATCCACTTCAGGTGGGACATGCCCATCCGCTGCATCCGGCCGTGGGCCGAACCCACCGCCGGGTTCTGGCCGAAGACGAAGTAACCGTCGACCTTGTCCTCCAGCATCGCCATCACCGTCTGATAGGTGCCGTGGGCACCGGTGAGTTTGGGCAGCATGTCGTAGCCGTATTCGTTCTCCGCCGTTGCGGCGTCACCGAAATAGGACTTGAGCAGGCTCACCATGTAGTCCGAGGCGTTGTGCCAGAATCCCTTCTGGTCCTCGGATCGGACGCCGTCCAGGTACTCCGCGAGTGACTGCTCGCCGACCTTGGGCATCGGCAGATACCCCGGCAGGAGGTTGAACAGCGTCGGGATGTCCGTCGACCCCTGAATGGAGGCGTGACCGCGCAGAGCCATGATGCCGCTGCCCGGGCGGCCGACGTTGCCCAACAGCAGCTGGACGATCGTCGCCATCCGGATGAACTGTGCTCCCAGTGTGTGCTGGGTCCATCCCACCGCGTAGGCGAAGCACGTCGTGCGGTCCCTTCCGGAGTTCTCGGTCACGGCTTTCGCCAGGTACTCGAAGTCCTCGATCGGGATCCCGCAGGCCTGCTGCACCATCTCCGGGGTGTAGCGGGCGTAGTGCCGCTTCAGGATCTGGAAGACAGTGCGCGGGTGCTGGAGCGTTTCATCGGTGTCGTAGTGCCAGGAGTCCACCGGCGGGCCACCACTGCCGGCGGCCTCCGGTTCGGCAGACTCCGACTTGGTCTCGCCGTGTTCCTTCCCCTCCTCATGCGTGTTCTCCGTGCGTTGGTACGCCCAGGAGTGCGGGGAGTACTTCCCGGACTCCGGGTCGTAGCCGGAGAACAGGCCGTCCAGATCCTCGGCGTCCTGGTAGTCCTCACTGATGATCGTGGCTGCGTTGGTGTAGGCCACCACATAGTCCTTGAACCACAGGTCGTTGCTCAGGATGTAGTTGACCAGGGCACCCAGCAGCACGATGTCCGAGCCCACCCGGATCGGGATGTGCTTGTCCGCCACTGCGGAGGTCCGGCTGAAACGGGGATCAACGTGGATCACCTTGGCGCCGCGGGCCTGGGCCTCGCTCACCCACTGGAAACCGACCGGGTGGGCCTCCGCCATGTTCGAACCCTGAATGACAATGCAGTCAGCGTTCGCCATATCCTGCAGCGGCTGAGTAGCGCCGCCGCGGCCAAAGGAAGTTCCCAGACCGGGAACTGTGGCGGAGTGTCATATACGCGCCTGGTTTTCGATCTGTACCGCGCCTGCCGCAGTGAACAGCTTCTTGATCAGGTAGTTCTCCTCGTTGTCGAGGGTGGCCCCACCCAGGCCGGCGATGCCCATCGTGCGGTTGACCGTCCGCCCCTGGTCATC
Organism: Corynebacterium halotolerans; assembly: GCF_050107895.1. Classification (GTDB taxonomy): domain Bacteria; phylum Actinomycetota; class Actinomycetes; order Mycobacteriales; family Mycobacteriaceae; genus Corynebacterium; species Corynebacterium halotolerans_B. The sequence continues at coordinate 55,594 of NZ_JBNILW010000003.1, forward strand.
GGTGTCCTCCCAGCCCTTGCGGCGGGCGGCGATGAACCGGTCGGCGATCATGTCGATGGCGGTGTCCAACTCCAGGTTCTGCCATTCCGTGGAGCGCGGCGCCCGGTAGAGAATCTCCGTCTGCCGGGTGGCCGAGTTGACCAGCTGCTCACTGGCCGAACCCTTGGGGCACAGCCGACCACGGGAAATCGGGGAATCCTTGTCACCTTCGATCTGGATGACCTTCTCATCCTTCACGAACACCTTCTGGCCGCAACCGACGGCGCAGTAGGGACAGACGCTCTGCACCACCCGATCGGCGGTGGTGGTGCGCGCGGACAATTCCCTGGACCTCTTCGAACGGGTATTTTCATCCCGGCCGAATGGGTCACCGGACCTGATCTGCCGGACTACCGGCCAATCCAGAAAACTCAGACGAGACATACCCCTACTCTAACCGACTTTTCCCCGGCGTGGTCGGAGGCGCCTGATCTGCACGCGGCCCCGATACCATAACGACCGCCAATTAGGGGCGGAAATCATATTTAAATTCATAGCCAGTACGGCCGCCGATTAAACCCTGAAAACCACCTATAAGTCCACGTGAATCAAAAGAGATCGAAGGCAAATACACATAAACGGTATTGCATTTACCCAATCAGATTGGCACCTTGAAATAGCTCTTACCTAAAGTAATGAGGTCCAAATCTTCTGGAGATCTTACCGCCGCACGAGCCTCGGACGGTGGTTGTGGTGATTCACGGAGGAGAAAAATGACCACAAAATCTGACACAACGCCGTCCGGTTTCCCGGCGGCCTCGGAACCAGCGAGTGGTTCCGGAAAAACACCGGTGAACTGGCCGGTATTCGGCTCCGCCGCCGCCATCATCGTGGCTTTCGTATTCTGGGCGTGGCTGTGGCCCGGACAGGCGGAGGCTGTGATCTTCGGCGCCATGGACTGGGTGGCCACCAACTTCGGCTGGTACTACGTGCTCACTGCCACCATTGTCGTGGTTTTCGTGCTCGTCGTGGCCTTCTCCCGCATCGGGCGCACCAAGATGGGGCCGGACCATTCAACCCCGAAGTTCAACCCCTTCACCTGGGCGGCGATGCTCTTCGCCGCCGGCATCGGCGTGGATCTGATGTTCTTCGGCATCTCCGGTCCGGCCACGAACCTGCTCACCCCACCCGACGTCGCGGCAATGTCGGACGAGGCCGCACGGATGGCCCCACTGTGGACGATGTTCCACTACGGCATCCCCGGCTGGGCGATGTACGCCCTGATGGGAATGGCATTCGGACTGTTCGCATACCGCTACAACATGCCGCTGAGCATCCGCTCCATCCTCGCGCCCGTCCTGGGTCGCCGGGTCAAGGGCACTGCCGGGCACACCGTCGAGGTGGTGGCGGTCATCGGCACCATTTTCGGCATCGCCGTCTCGCTAGGCATTGGTGTGGTCTTCCTCAACTTCGGACTGTCCCACCTCTTCGGCCTGCCCACCAGCACCGGTGTGCAGATCGCGCTCATCGTGCTCTCGGTCCTGGTCACCATCGTTTCCACGGTCTCCGGCGTGGACCGCGGCATCCGTCGTCTCTCCGAGCTCAACGTCGTGCTGGCGGTCATCCTGATGCTCTGGGTGCTCTTCTCCGGACGGACCCATGAACTGCTCAACGCCCTGGTGCAGAATATCGGGGACTTCTTCTCCCGGTTCCCGTCCATGATGATGGACACCTTCGCCTACACCGAAGGCACGGCGACCTACCCCGCCGACCAGTGGATGGCGGACTGGACACTGTTCTTCTGGGCCTGGTGGATCGCCTGGGCCCCCTTCGTCGGTCTCTTCCTGGCCCGTATCTCCCGCGGCCGGACCCTCCGTCAGTTCGTCACCGGAGTGCTGCTGATCCCCTTCGGATTCATCCTGTTGTGGATCTCGATCTTCGGTAACAGTGCAATGTCCTTCTTCCGTTCGGGCGACACCGAGTTCTTGAATGAAGCTGTAGAACTGCCGGAGTCCGGGTTCTTCAACCTGCTGTCCCAGTACCCCGGGTCCACGTTCACTATCGCCCTCGCGGTGCTTACCGGACTACTCTTCTACGTCACCTCCGCCGACTCCGGCTCCCTGGTGCTGTCGACCATGACCTCCAAGCCCTCGAGCACGGAATCCGATGGCCCGGCGTGGCTGCGCATCGTCTGGGCGGTCATCACCGGTGCCCTGACCCTGGTGATGCTGTTCATCGACGGGGTGTACACTCTGCAGGCCGCCACCGTCATGGTGGGACTCCCCTTTTCTCTGGTGCTCTACCTGATCATGATCAGCCTGTGGCGCGTGCTGCGCTCCGAGGGCTACAGCCTGGATTCCCGACAGGCCTCCTTGGCCGGTGCGCTGGCCAACCGCATCCGCGGGGAACACGACCGCGGCAACTGGCGACAACGACTGGTCAAGCGCATGTCCTTCCCGAACGCCGTCCAAGTGGACCGACATGTTCAAGACGTGACCGCACCAGCGGTGGAAGAGGTTGCCGCGGAACTAGAAAAACTCGACGTGGACGTCTCCTGCGAACGCGGCACCCACCCCGAGTACCCCATCTCCTATGTGGATCTGGTGGTCCGGTTTCCGGACCAGGACAACTTCAAGTACCAGGCGTACCCGGTGGCGCACTCCGTGCCGAGCTTCGCCACCAGCATACGTACCGTCGAAGACGTCTACTTCACCCTCGAGGTGTTCTCCCTGACGGGTTCCCGGGGAACCAACATCATGGGTAGCACCAAGGATCAGGTCATCGCGGATATCCTCGACTCCTATGAGGCGCATCTGACATACATGCACATGACCGGAGAAAAGGGAACCCCGACCGGCGAACTGCATGCAGGGGCACCCTCGGCATGGAGTGACACCGACCAGCTCGACCCCGCAGTGGACTTGAACGCCACCAGCACACATCACGAACCTGGCCAGAATTAACCAGTGAAAGGACCAGAGTGACAATGAGCGATAACACGCCCACCTCCTTGTACATCGACGGCGCATGGGTCGCCTCCTCCACCGGAGAGACCCGCACCATCACCTGCCCGGCTGACGGCAGCACCGTCGGGGTCGTCCCGGAAGCCACCGCGGCCGATACCGAAAAGGCCATCGCCGCCGCTAAGCGCGCCTTCGAGTCCCGGGTCTGGGTCGACGTCCCCGCGGGCCAGCGCGGTGATTTCCTCTTGGATGTCGCCGATGCCATCCGGGACCGGAAAGACGAGTTCGCCCGCGCCGAAGCCCTGGACACCGGCAAGCGCCTGGTCGAGGCCGAGGGCGACATGGACGACATCATCTCCTGCTTCCGCTACTACGGAAAGATCGCCGACAGCAACCCCGGCCGCCTGGTCGACGCCGCCGACGGCTCCGTGATCTCCCGGGTCGTCTACGAGCCGGTAGGTGTCTGCGGCATGATCACCCCCTGGAACTTCCCGCTACTGCAGGCCTCCTGGAAGATCGCTCCGGCACTCGCTGCCGGCAACTCCTTCGTGATCAAGCCGGCCGAGCTGACTCCGCATACGACGATCCTGATCATCGACGTCCTTGACAAGCTCGGCCTCCCCGCCGGAGTGGCCAACCTGGTCCTCGGCGCTGGCTACACCGTCGGTGCACCGCTGTCCTTGCACCCGGACGTGGACCTGGTCTCCTTCACCGGTGGCCTGGTCACCGGCCGTAAGATTGCCGAGTCCGCCGCACCTTCCGTCAAGAAGGTCGCACTCGAGCTCGGGGGCAAGAACCCGAACGTGATCTTCGCGGACGCGGACTTCGACGCCGCCCTGGACAACGCCCTCAACGCCGGCTTCACCGACTCCGGCCTCGTCTGTTCCGCAGGAACCCGACTGATCATCCAGGAGGAGATCGCGGAGAAGTTCGTCGATGAACTGACCCGGCTGGCTGGCGACATCGTCATGGGAGGCCCCTTCGACGAAAAGTCCGAAACCGGTCCGCTGATCTCGAAGGAGCACCGCGACAAGGTCACCGATTACGTCAACCGCGGCATCGAGGCGGGCGCGCGACTGCGCACCGGCGCCCACTGGGGTGGCGAGGAGCACGAGCAGGGCTACTTCTACGCCCCCACCGTGCTAGACAACTGCACGGCAGACAACCCGGCTGTGGTCGAGGAGGGCTTCGGCCCGGTGATCACCGTCGAGACCTTCCGCACCGAGGAAGAGGCCATCGAGATCGCTAACAACACGGAGTACGGCCTGGCTGGCGCGGTGTGGACCTCCGACGCCGGTACCGCCAACCGGGTCTCTCGCCGACTGCGCCACGGCACCATCTGGGTCAACGACTACCACCCCTACCTGCCGCAGGCCGAGTGGGGCGGGTTCAAGATGTCCGGCAACGGCCGCGAACTCGGTCCTGCCGGCCTGAATGAATACCGCGAGGCCAAGCACATCTACGAAAACACCCAGCCGGCGGTCACCGGTTGGTTCCCCCGGAAGAACTAGCCCCGACCCCACCCAGAAAAGGAGAATTCATTGACTGAAATCAACACCGGACTGACCGGCGGCAAGCAGGACCCGCGCGAATCCTATGACTACATCGTCGTCGGAGGCGGTTCCGCCGGTGCCGCACTCTCCGCACGACTGAGTGAGGACCCCGAAGTCATCGTCGCGTTGGTGGAGGCCGGCCCCACCGACACCGACAAGGATGAAGTGCTGAACTTGCAGCGCTGGCCAGAGCTGCTGGAGTCCGGGCTGGACTGGGACTACCCGATCGAGCCGCAGGAAAACGGCAACTCCTTCATGCGCCACTCGCGGGCAAAGGTGCTCGGCGGCTGTTCCTCACACAACTCCTGCATCGCCTTCCACCCGCCCGCAGAGGACATGGACCTGTGGGAGGAGCTGGGCGCCAAGGGCTGGAACGCGGAGAACATCCTACCGCTAATCAAACGCCTGGAGACCAATTCGCGCGGTGGCGAGAACCACGGCACTTCCGGTCCCGTGCACCTGATGGACGTCCCGGCGGAGGATCCGCTCGGGGTCGCCCTGCTGGAGGCCTGTGAGCAGGCGGGAATCCCGACCAAGCAGTTCAACGAGGGAGAAACTGTCGTCAACGGCGCCAACTTCTTCCAGATCAACCGCAAGGCCGACGGCACCCGTTCCTCATCCTCCGTCTCCTACCTGCATCCGATCCTGGACCGGGAGAACCTGGACATCCTCACCGACCGGCACGTGTCCAAGGTGCTGATCGACGAGAACAAGCGGGCCTACGGCATCGAGTACTGCGACAACCCCTTCAACCGTCGCTCCACGTTGAAGGCCACCCGGGAAGTCATCGTCTCCGCTGGCGCGATCGACACCCCGAAGCTGCTGATGCTCTCCGGCATCGGCCCGGCCGAGCACCTGGCGGAGTTCCGGATCGATACCGTCGTCGACTCCCCCGGCGTAGGCACCAACCTGCAGGACCACCCGGAAGCCGTGATCTCCTGGGAGTCCAAGAAGCCGATGACCCGCGACACCACCCAGTGGTGGGAGATCGGCATCTTCTCCCCGGTGGACGGCGACGATCTGCCGCTTCCGGACCTGATGATGCACTACGGCTCCGTCCCGTTCGACATGCACACCGCCCGGCACGGCTACCCGACCTCCGATGAGTCCTTTGCCCTCACACCGAACGTGACCCACGCGAAGTCCCGCGGCACGGTGCGGCTACGGTCGAGCGACTACCGCGACAAGCCGAAGGTGGATCCGCGTTACTTCACCGACGAGGACGGCTACGATATGCACATCGCCGTCGAAGGGATCAAACGCGCCCGCAAGATCGTTTCCCAGTCCGCCCTGGCCGAGTACGCCGGCCGAGAGCTCTTCCCCGGTGAGGAGATCCAGTCCGACGAAGACATCGCGGCCTATGTCTCGCAGACACACAACACCGTCTACCACCCCGCCGGCTCCTGTCGGATGGGTGCGGTAGACGACGACATGTCCCCGCTGGACCCGAAGCTGCGGGTCAAGGGCGTCGAGGGCCTGCGCGTGGTCGATGCCTCTGCCATGCCGCAACTGGTCGCCGTCAACCCCAACATCACGACGATGCTGATGGGTGAACGCTTAGCGGATCTGATCAAGGAGGAGCGGGAGAACTGACGGTTCGACGACACCCGCCGGAGGGAGTCTTCTCGGTGATGATCCTCACATAATTCTCCCGTTGTGCCCTGAGCTGCATTTATTGCTGTGCTCGGGGCCTTCTCCTTGTCACCGCGCGCAACCACTGGGATGGTGGTAATTACCACGCGGTGGCCGAACGGCCGAGCTGGCAGTCCGGTCGCCGCACCACCGGAATCTAGGAGGTCAACGTGAAGTTACCTTGGCTCAAGTCCGCACTGGAACAAGAGGGTCCGTTCCTGACCGTGTACTTCGACACCACCCGCATGGACGAGAATGCGGCATCGGAGATCGCGAACCGCTGGCAGCATCTGCGCTCCCGGCTCGAGGAGGACAACGCCCCGAAGAAACTGCTCGCCCGCATCGAGGACACTCTCCTACGCCCCTCCTCCATCGGCGGCCGTCACGGCCGGGCGATCATCGCCTCTGGCGAGGACATCGTCATCGACCGCGTCCTGCCCGCTCCGCCGAGCGAGGACGCCTGCCACTACGGCGACAAGCCCCTGCTGCTCCCGTTGCTTAGGCTGACCCCGCACGCCGTCCGCCAGTTGCTCATCGAGGTCGACCGCGCGGGCGCCGATCTCCACCTCCGGTCGGCGACGGACCCCTCGATCAGCAACAGCAGTGAGGCGGCCCAGGTCGACGGCGGGCACGATGAGCTGCACAAGGCCAGCTCGGGCGGCGGCAACCCCCACGGCTGGCGGGCAGACAACTTCCAGGCCCGGGTCGAGGATTCCTGGGAGCGCAACGCGGAGGCCGTGGCGGAGACCGTGAACAAGCTGGTTCTCACGTATCAGCCGGACATGGTGCTGTTGACCGGTGATGTCCGGGCGCAGTCCCTGCTGAAGGCGGAACTGCGTCAGGAGGTCACACAACGCCTGCAGGAGGTGCCCGGCGGTACCCGTGGGGTCAGCCTGCAGCGCGACTCCTTCCGGGCGGAGCTGAAGAAGGTCACGGAAGAGTTCGCCGCCAATAAACAGCGCGACCTGGCTGAGCAGTTCCGCGAAAGTCAGGCCCGCGACGGCGCCTCCGTCGGCGGAGCCACCGAAGTCGCGCAGGCCCTGGAGCGCGGCCAGGTGGACGAGCTCCTGTTCCTGTCGGGTCAGGAACCGGATGGCATCGAGGAACTGCTGTTCCAGGCGATCACCACGGACGCCGGGGTGGACGCCCTCGACGCGCAGCTGGTGGACCTGCTCGACGGGGTCGGGGCCCTGCTGCGGTGGCGGGACGAAGCCACGCCCTCCAATGCCATCGGCAGCATGGGCGGTGACCCCGCGCGGATCGACGCCGTGGACCCCACCCGCGACGATCCCTCCCCACGGGCTGAGGAGGAGGCCGCGATCCGGCGGTAGCTCTCCCCGCACATCAGACGCTCCCGCGATAGACTGAGGCCTTCCCCGCCACCGTCCATCGCAGGAGCGTTCCTCATGTCTGCCACCTCCGACCATCATGACGCCATCCGCATCCACGGGGCCCGCGAAAATAACCTCCAAAGCGTTGATGTCACGATCCCGAAACGCCGGTTGACGGTGTTTACCGGGGTCTCCGGATCCGGAAAATCCTCCCTGGTCTTCGGCACTATCGCCGCCGAGTCCCAGCGGCTGATCAACGAGACCTACTCCACCTTCGTCCAGGGTTTCATGCCCAGCCTGCCTCGGCCGGACGTCGACGTGCTGTCCGGCATCACCACGGCGATCATCGTGGATCAGGAACCGATGGGCGCCAATCCGCGCTCCACCGTGGGCACGGCCACCGACGCCACGGCCATGTTGCGGGTGCTGTTCTCCCGGGTCGCGGAACCCAGCGCGGGTGGCCCGGGTGCCTATTCCTTCAACGTCCCCAGCGTATCGGCCGCCGGAGCCATCACGGTGGAGAACCGGAAGGGTGCGAAACGGGAGAAGACCATCTTCAAGCGCACCGGCGGAATGTGCCCGAACTGTGAGGGCATGGGTCGGGTCTCCGACATCAGACTCGGGGAACTCTACGATGAGAACCTCTCCCTGCACGGTGGTGCGCTGAAGGTGCCCGGCTACAAGACCGGCGGTTGGGCCTACCGCCTCTACTCAGATTCCGGTCTCTATGACCCGGATAAGCCGATCAAGGACTTCACCGGGCAGGAACTGCAGGATTTCCTGTACAAGGAACCGACGCGGATGAAGATCGGCGGGATCAACCAGACCTATGAGGGACTGGTTCCCCGTCTTCAACGTTCCATGCTCAGCAAGGACCGCGACCAGATGCAGAAGTCCATCGGTGAGTTCGTGGACCGGGCGGTGACCTTCATCGCCTGCCCCGAGTGCGGCGGAACCCGGTTGGCCCGGCACGCGTTGGACTCGAGGATCAACGGCAAGAACATCGCCGATCTGTGTGCGATGGAGATCAAGGATCTGGCCGAGTGGGTCAAGGGACTGGAGGCTCCTACTATCGCGCCGCTGATCACAGCATTGCGCGAGACCCTCAATTCCTTCGTGACGATCGGGCTCGGCTACCTGCAGCTGGACCGTCCCGCCGGCTCACTGTCCGGCGGCGAGGCCCAGCGCACCAAGATGATCCGCCACCTGGGCTCCCCGCTGACGGACGTCACCTACATCTTCGACGAGCCGACCGCCGGGCTGCACCCCCACGACATCGAGCGGATGAACCAGCTGCTCAAGGAGCTGCGTGACAAGTCCAACACCGTGCTTGTGGTCGAACACAAACCGGAGACCATCGCCATCGCCGACCACGTGATCGACCTGGGCCCCGGTGCCGGCCGGGACGGCGGTCAGATCCAGTTCACCGGCACCGTCGCCGAGCTACGCGGCTCCGGCACCGTGACCGGCCGCCACTTCGATGACAGGACCCGTCTCAAGGACACGCTGCGCACCCCCACCGGAACACTCGAGGTGCGCGGGGCGCGCCGCAACAACCTCGCGGACGTGGACGTCGACATCCCGCTCGGCGTGCTCACCGCCGTCACCGGTGTGGCGGGCTCCGGCAAGTCCTCGCTCATGTCGCAGGTGCCGAGGTCGGAGACCACCGTCTTCGTGGACCAGTCGGCGATCAAGGGCTCCCGGCGTTCGAATCCGGCCACCTACACCGGGGCGCTGGAACCGATCCGCAAGGCCTTCGCCAAGACCTACGACGTTAAACCGGGACTGTTCTCCCCGAACTCGGAGGGCGCCTGCCCGCATTGCAAGGGCGCGGGCGTGGTCTACCTGGATCTGGGCATGATGGCCGGGGTGTCCACCACGTGCGAGGTGTGCGAGGGCAAGCGTTTCGAGGAATCGGTGCTGGACTACCACTTCGGTGGCAGGGACATCTCGCAGGTGCTCCAGATGCCGGCAGCCGAGGCCGCGGAATTCTTCGCCGCGACGGATTCCCGGGTCCCCGCCGCGGCGAAGATCCTGCGGCGGCTGGTCGACGTCGGACTGGGCTACATCACACTCGGCCAGCCGCTGACCACCCTGTCCGGTGGCGAACGGCAGCGACTGAAGCTGGCCAGCCACCTGGCGGAGAAGGCGGACCTGTTCATCCTGGATGAGCCGACCACCGGTCTGCACCTGGCGGACGTGGAGAACCTCCTGGGACTGCTGGACCGGCTGGTCGATGCGGGCAAGTCCGTGATCGTCATCGAGCACCACCTGGCGGTGCTGGCGCACGCCGACCACGTGATCGACCTGGGGCCGGGCGCCGGCTCCGAGGGCGGCCACATCGTCTTCGAGGGCACCCCGGCGGATCTGATGTCCTGCGCCGACAGCGTGACCGGACGCTACCTGGCCGATTACATCGCCTGATCGGCCCGCCGATCGGAACATTCCGACGGAGAGGCCATTGCTAGACTGCCCTGATAGTTGACCGTCAAGGAGCCGTGACATGCCGTTTACCCCGTATCCCCTCCCTGCCCGGGGGGCCGGAAGTGCGCGCCAGATCCCGGTGGAGGGCACCAACCAGGCGATTCTGTTCTCGCACCTGCACGATCGGGCGCTGCGCGCCGACGGCGTCGAGGTACCCGTCACTCTCCTGCCCGATCCGCGGGGCCGCGGTTTCAAGGTCAAATGGGACTACGGCGTCATCGGCACCCTGCCGGAGCAGTTCAAGGAGGACTACCCCCAGCTGGAACGGGTGACCGGTTCCCGGTTGACGCCCGAGGTCACCGCCCTGGTGCAGGTCAACCGGGAGCGCGGCGGGCTGAGCGTGGACGTGCTACTGCCCGAGCCGCAGTGGACGGTCCCGGTCAATGATCCGCCGGAGGGTGCCTGGACGCTGCTGCCGCCGGGAGCCGCGGCCCAGGTGGATCTGTCGGCCGGGGTCGACATACCCGCTGATGAGTTGGCCACCTATTACCAGGCCCAGTTGCTGGTGGAACTGGCGCTGGTCAACGAGCACGTCACCGTCAGTTTCCGGGAGCGGGTACTGGGGGTGCTCAACGAGGACGACTCCGCCGCACTGGCCGATGCCTTGAATCACTTCTCCCAGCTCGGCCTGGGCTGTGTGAGCCGGGCGTTCCTGAACGGTGACACGGTGACCGTGGAATGCGCCCGTACCGAAGAGCTTGACGACGCCGCCCTGGAACCCGTGATCTCCCCGCTGCCGGCCCTGCTCATTCCCGCCTTTGAGGAACCGGAACCGGACGGGGGCGGCGTGGTCGAAAACGACGACGGCTCCTGGCTGATCTCGATCTCCTCCGAGAGTTTCGAGGCGATCACCCCGGAAAAGCTCGAGGAGCACAGGCAGCGCCGGAAGATCAGTTCTCCGGTCATGCCCGAGCGCCCGGCCCCGGCCACCGAGATCATGCCCATCATCGACCTGCCCGACGAGGAGCCGGTGCAGGGCATCGCCCCGGGCGGGCCGGCGGTCACGGTGGCTCCGCGAGAGGAGCCGGAGGCGGCGGACACCACCGGAGGAGGTCGCTGGACCTGGCTCATCATCGCGGCGGCCGTGATCATCGTGGTGGTGCTGGTCTGGCTGATGCTGAGCGGCGGCTGACGCCCCCGGCGGGATTTTTAGGTAACGTCGGTCACACCCGACGGAAAGGAATGCCATGTCTGTTCGACTGACCTCCCGCACCCGACTGACCACCGCACTGTTGGCTGCTCCCCTGCTACTGGCGCTCGGTGCCTGCGCGGAGGGCACTGAGTCCGCGGAAACCGAGACGACCACCTCAGGCGACCAGGAGACCGTCGCGGATGATGCCGCCGGCGGTTCCGCCGACGCCACCGCCGACCTCACTGACACCGAGGGCAACTCCCTCGGCACCGTCAACTTCACGGAAGCCGACGGAATGCTCACGATCCAGACGGAGCTCAGCGATCTGGAGCCGGGCTTCCACGGCTTCCACATTCACGAGACCGGTGCCTGCGAGCCGGACTTCGCTGCCGCCGGCAGTCACCTGGACACCGGTGACACGGATCATCCGGACCACGCCGGGGACCTCCCCTCCCTGCTGGTGATGGAGGATGGTTCGGCCAGTCTGCAGTTCGCCACGGACCGGCTGAGCCTGGCCGACCTCGACGATGAGGACGGCGCGGCCGTGATCGTCCACAGCGACGCCGACAACTACGCTAATATCCCGGACCGCTATGCCCCGGAAGGCGCGGATGAGGACACCACCTCCGCCGGAGACTCCGGCGACCGGGTGGCCTGCGGCACGGTCAACGTCGGTTAGCTGAGCCCCAGGCCGCGGTAGCGGTTGAGGGCGGCGGCAACCTCCTGGCGCCGCGGCAGGGTGTAGAGCCCGGGATGGCCGCGGTGCGGGGATAGCGCGTCCACCCCGTGCTGTGCCACCCGGTCAAAGAGCCGGTCCACCAGGCTGGTGAGATCGCTCCGGTCATCGGCGAGTTCCGCGATGCGGTCCAGCGCCTTGGCCACCGCCGTCAGCTGTCCGGGGTCCACCAGCTGGGACAATGCGGACAGCTCGATCGTCTGTCCCCGGCCGTAGAGCACCGTGGTGCCCCCTTTCGCCTTGGCCGGTTTGGTCTTGGAACGGGGATTCAGGCTGGACCGGGAGGGCGCCCGCTCCGCGGGGCGGAAATGTGGCGGGGCCACCGAGGCCGGGGCGACGGGCAGCCGCTCGGCGATCTCCCGGGCCTGCGCGGTGACCTCGGTGGGAACATAGGAATCCAGCGCGATGATCTGGTCAGCCACGTCGAAGAAGGCCCCCGAGCCACCCGCGACGAGGAGTGTGGACACCCCCAGCTGCCGGTAGAGCGGACGGACCCGATCGACGAAGGGGGTGATCGGCTCCCGGTCCCCCGGAATCAGGGCGCGCATGCGTTCGTCCCGGATCATGAAATTGGTGGCTGAGGTGTCCTCGTCGATCAGCAGCAGGGATGTCCCGGTGGCCACGGCCTCCACGAGGTTGGCCGCCTGGGATGTGGAGCCGGAGGCGTTGGTGGTGCTGAAGCTGGTCGTGTCGGTGCCGGAAGGCAGACCGCTGATGAACGGCGAGATGTCGACCCCGGTGACCGCGCGGCCGTCCTCGGCGCGGATGCTCACGGCGTCGGCACGCGTGATCACCCATTCCCGGCCGTCCCCGGCGATGTGCGGGTACACCCCGTGTTCAATGGCGCGCAGCAGCGTTGATTTTCCGTGGTAGCCGCCGCCCACGATGACGGTGACTCCCTCCCCGACCCCCATGCCGGTGAGCTGCCGCCCCGAGGGCAACCGGAAGGTGGTGCGCATGCTCTCCGGGCTGCGGAAGGTGGTCGCCCGGGCCAGTGGCTGGTCCGAGTCACCGGACTTGCGCGGCAGTACGGCACCGTCGGCGACGAAGGCGACCAGGTGACGTTCCGCGAGCTGCCGGCGCAGCTCCACCTGATCCAGGTAGAGCTCGACATGCCGGCGCAGGGCCGCCTGATCCAGGTTCCGGTACCGCAGCGCGGTGTCGACGATCCCAGGCACCTGCCGGGTCAGCACCGTGTCCGCCTCGCGGCCCCTGACCCGCCGTCCGGCGGCGGGCAACGCCACGGTGAAGCGGGCCTCAAGGCCCTCGGTGGTGAAGGCGATGCTGGTGCGCGGCAGAACCTGCTGGCCGAGGTGGCCGATGCTGACCGGGGAATCAGGGCCGATCCGGCTGTGGAAGGCACGGGTCAGAAAGTCCCCGACCGCCACCCGCTTGTCTTCGGTGTCGGTCAGCTCGTCGGGAAAACCCGCGTCCGAGGTGTCCAGAACCGCGCGGACCAAGGACGGCGGGGCGTAGGGATCCACCTGGACCTGGTCGATCACCAGCCGGAATCCGGCGATCCGGTGGCTGCCCTTGAGTTGTTTATAGCCGCCGTAACCGCGGCCGTCGAGGGAACGGAGCCGATCAGACAGGGAGTGTGGTGGCATGGAAGTGGCGGTCATCCTTTCTTGGCTCGGTCTCGCCAGGCGGCGGCAACTTCATCGACGCCCACCGAGATATTACGCAGCGAGGTGATCAACGAGCCGTACAGGGGCCATTCCCGATCCGGCAGCTCCTCCGCGTGGGCCATGTCGCGCGCGAGTTTGTCCAGCCGGCCGGTGATCGGCTCCACATCGGCATCCGGGTGGGCGATGCGACGGCCGGCGTCGCGGGCGGTGGCCGCCCACTGTTCCCGGAAGTCCCGGTCCCACCGTGTGTCCGAATAGGATGCCCCTTCCAGAGTACGGGCGAGGTTGCGCAGATAAGCGATGCCTTCATCGACGCGGATGAGGATGTCCTCGTAGCTTTCGCCGACCGGCCGCTGGAGGAAACGGCGGGGATTCCGGCGGCGGCTCTCCCGGGCGAAATTCACTGCATCCCAGGTGCCGGCCAGATCCCGGCGCATCTTCTCGATCTCCTCGGTCCAGTGTTCGGCCTGATCGGTGTCCCAGGAGTCCGCGAACTCCCGACCCATGGTGTCCAGGATCTTTCCCATCCGGGCATTGAGTTCATCCACCAGCCCGGCAGCCTGCCGGTCCCGCAACGGCGGCAACACCAGCAGGTTGACTACCACTCCGATCACCACACCGAGACCGATCTCCAGCACCCGTTCAATGAGCAGCGAGGCATCCTGGTTGAAGCCCTGGGACAGCAGGAAGATCGCCGTGGTGGCGATTCCCGCCCCCTCCTGTCGGATCCACGGCAGCAGGGAGGCCACCATCCCCACCAGCATCGCGAGGGCATAGGTCCACAGGTCGACACCCAGGTACACCCCGATGGCGAAGGAAAGAACGACCCCGATCACGGAGGTGATCAGGGTCTGCAACCCACCCTTGATCGAACGGGTCACTGTGACGTGCACGGTCAGTAGAGCGGTCCATGGGGCCAGGAAGGGAAGCGCCGAATCGAGCACCTGCACTGAGATCCACCAGGCGAGAGTCGCGGCGAAGGCGGACTTCAGGACCTGTATCACTTCGGTGGTGAGAATTGATCTGCGCATGGAACCCCTCCCGGCTACGGCCGACGGTGACATCAGCGCCCACCATAGCGGCCCGTGGCTCCGGATCCCCTGCTTCTAGGTGTCGCGGACCTCCCGGGCGGAGGCGACGTCATCGACGATCACGGCGATCTGGCGCAGCCCGTTCAGCAGGGCACCATAGACCGGCCATCCGGTTTCCGGCATGTCTTCGTTGACGAGCATGTCCCGGGCCAGCCGGTCCAACCGATCTGAGATGGGTTCGACATCGGAGTCCGGGTGGGCGATGCGGTAGCCGGCGTCGCGGGCCGTCGCGGCCCACTGCTCACGGAAGTTGGCGTCCCAGATGCTGTCCGAATAGGAGGCCTGCTGCAGGGTGCGGGCGAGGTTGCGCAGATGCGCGACTCCTTCGTCCACTCGACCCAGGATGTTTTCATAGCTCTCCCCCTCCGCCCGGTGCAGCAGCCGTCGGGGGTTCCGCCGCCTACTCTCCTGGGCGAAGTTGACGGCGTCCCAGGTTTCCCGGAGGTCGCGGCGCATTGTCTCGATCTCCTCGCCCCATTCCTCCACCTGATCAGTATTCCAGGAATCCGCAAATTCCCGGCCCATCTGATCGAGGATCTTTCCCATCCGCTGATCGAGGTCGTCGACCAGGGCGGAGGCCTGTTTGTCCCGCAGCGGTGGCAGCAGAAGTATGTTGACCCCGATGCCGATCGCCACACCCAGCCCGATCTCGATGACCCGGTCAACCAGCAGTGGCGCCTCCTCGGTGAAGCCCGTGGAAAGGAGGAAGACCGCCGTGGTGGCAATCGCGATGCCCTCCCGCCGCAGGCCCGGGATCCGGGAGCCCAGCAGCCCGACGAACATCGCCAGCGCATAGGTCCAGATCTCCACGCCGAGATAGACGCCGATGACAAATGACATCACCACCCCGATGACAGAGGCGATCAAGGTTTGGGCGCCTCTGACCAGCGAGCTCGTCACGGTGGGTTGAATGGTCATCAAGGCCACCCAGGGAGCCAGGAAGGGCATCTGTGAATCGAAGAACGTGGTGGAGACCCACCACGCGCCGGTGGTCGCGATCACGGCCTTGACGATCTGCAGGAAATCCGTGGTGACTTCCGCTCTGCGCATGACCCCTCCGGCCCTCTGGTGACACTGGTATAGAAGACCCAGCCTAGCGCTAACTTCTTAGTAGACGGGAAACTTCATTTCTGACCAGAATTAAGAAAAGAGGTGGGTGTCCAACGGATTCGCCCCTAGTGCAGCGCCTCCGCGATCGGGGTCTGGCCGTCGTAGAAGTTGAACTTCTGGCCGATACCGGCCCCCTTGGCCACGGCGTGCACCATGACCTCCGCGACATTCTCGCGGGAGGTGTCGGTGTCATCCGGCTGAGCTCCGTCGATCTGCCCGCGTTCGTCGGCCACGGCCACCTTGCCGCTGGCCGGTTCCAGGGTCAGCATGCCGGGCCCCAGGATGGTGTAGTCCAGGTCGGTGTTGCGTAGGTGCTTGTCCGCGGTGGCCTTCGCCTTCACGTAGGGGTAGAAGGAATCCTCGGGATCCACCCGGGTCAGATCCTCTTCCGCGGTGGCGTAGGAGACCAGCACGTAACGTTTGACGCCAGCCTTCTGCGCCCCTTCCATCGACCGGACGGCGGCCTCATAATCCACCGCATTGGTACGGGCGGGATTGCCACCGCCGGCACCGGCAGAGAAGACGACCGCGGCGGCGCCACGGACCGCCTCGGCAAATTCATCGATGGTGGCGGTCTCCATGTCCAGAATGACCGGGGTACCGCCCACCCGCTCAATCTCGCTCTTCTGGTCCGGGTCGCGGATCACGTTGTCGACGTCGAATCCGGCTTCCTTGAACTTCGGGGTGGCCAGCAGTGCCACCTTGCCGTGTCCACCCAGGATGACCACGCGTTTGTTGTTCGCCATGCCGAAAACTCCTTAGTCTTAATGTTGTCTTCCGCCGACCGGAGCGGAGTCGCGGACGGCGGCTTCCATTCAGGTGCAACGAGCCCCCTTGCGCCACTATTCCTGGCGACGGGGCCGCCTCCACCTGCGTCCGAGCGTACCGACACCGAGCCATTCGCTCCGGGGCCGTGTGGTTGAACGTGGCCCCTGCGGCACGGACGACGTCGCCAGCGCATACGGGGGCAACGAAACTGCCGGTAGGATCGTCCTCCCCGAGAAGAACAAGACCCCCGCTGGTCCCCGAGGTCCCGAAGAAAGGTCTGCGCTCCATGCCCTTGCACTCAGAAATCGCCCGGATCGTCAGCCAGATTCCCCCGGCTGAGACCACCCCACCGGATCCGCGGATCCTGCGCGAGAGCGAGGCAGCGCAGGTTAGGCCCATGCCGGAGCGTCTCCCCGTGCACCACGTGGAAAACATCGATGCCGACAGTGTGCCGGTACGTGTCTACACCCCCGAGGAGGGGGACTCCTTCGGGGTGATCGTCTATTTCCACGGGGGCACGTTCTTCTCCGGCAGTCTGGACACACACGATGCCGTGGCCCGCCATCTGGCGGTGGCGTCCGGAATGAAGGTGGTGTCGGTCGGTTATCGACTGGCCCCGGAGCACCCCTACCCGGCGGGGCTGGATGACTGTTACCAGGCTGTGAAGTGGGTCGTCGACAACCGTGAGGATCTCAGCTGGAACGGTCGCGTCCTCGCCGTCGCAGGCGACGGCTCCGGCGGGAACTTCGCCGCGACGGTCACCGCCAGAGCGCACGACGAAGGTTTCGACCACATCACCCATCAGGTGCTGTACTATCCGTCGGTCGACCTGGACTTCGATCGGGAACGGTGGCCGTCCCTGTCAGAGAACGCCGAGGGCTACGGTCTGGAATACAACGGGTTGCAGCCCTTCAACTCCCATTACCTGGACTCCGGCGCTGACCCGGCCGACCCGCTGGTCTCCCCCATCAAACGGGGAGATTTCTCCGGCCTACCTAAGGCACTGGTGATTACCGCCGGTTATGATCCGCTGCGCGACGAGGGCGAGGCCTACGCTGAAAAGCTCCGGGACGCCGGCGTACCCACCACGCTGCACCGCTACAGCTCCGCCAACCACGGCTTCGTGGCCAACTTCTTCTGGCTCCCGGAGTTCCAGGAGGTCTTCCACGAGACCGCCGAGTTCCTGAACACCCGCTAGCCCCCAAAACGGGGTCATGAGCAAATTACCGGGTCCCGGCGGACAAAAACCTCCGTCTCATCAAAGACCGCTCCGCAGCGCAGCACGGAACGCCCGTTCGGCGTCCTCACCGAAGGGGACGAACAGTACCTCAGTGACGTCGTCCCCCACTTCGGCCCGCATCCCCTCGACGGTCTCCACGGCGATGCGGGCAGCGTCGTCCAGCGGCCACCCGTACACCCCGGCCGAGATCGCGGGGAAGGCGACGGTCCCGGCGCCGACCCGGACCGCCTGACGGAGGGACTCGCGGTAACACGACGCGAGTATCTCCGAACGGTCCTCCGCCCTGGAATGCACCGGGCCGACGGTGTGGATGACCCAGCGCGCGGGCAGCTCTCCCGCAGTGGTGACCACCGCCTGTCCCGCGGGCAGGCCGTCCGGCAGTCCCTCCCGGATCCGGCGGCACTCCGCCAGAATCTCCGGCCCACCGGCCGAATGGATGGCGCCGTCGACACCGCCGCCGCCCAGCAGCGACGAGTTCGCCGCATTGACCACGGCATCCACGTCGAGTTTCGTGATGTCACCCGGTCTGATCGTGAGCTTCATGGCCCCATGTTAAACGGTTGGAACGCCGAAGCCGGGCGGTGCCGTCCGGATCAGGCGTGCCCCGCCTCGTGCTGGTCTTCCGCCACTTTGGTCACGAAGGGGCTGGCCAACAGGGCGACCACGCCCACGAATCCGGCGATCAGGAACGCGGTGTGCGTGCCGTGGGCGGTGGCCACCTCGACCGATTCGCCGGCCGCCACGCCGACGTTCGTGCCGTGGGACAACGCCACGATCAGCAGGGCGGTGCCGGTGGCGCCGGCCAACTGCTGCAGGGTGTTCAGGGCCGCGGAACCGTGGCCGTAGAGCCGGGCGGGCAGCGAGCCGAGAGCGGTGGTCATCAACGGGGTGATGATCAGCGCCAGGCCGATGGAGAAGACGACATGCATGGCAATCATCTGTGTCTCGGTGGAGTTCTCGTCCAGGGTGGACATCCAGAACAACGCGCCCGTCAGAATCGTCATGCCGGGAACCAGCAGCGGGCGGGGGCCCACCCGGTCATAGATCCGCCCGACGAAGGGTGAGATCAAGGCGTTGATCAGGCCACCGGGCAGCAACAGCAGGCCGGTGATCAGGGCCGTGGCACCCATCGAGGTCTGCAGGTAGATCGGCAGAATGGTCACCGATCCCAGCAGCGCCCCGAAGGTGACCAGCAGTACGGCCATGGCGACCGTGAAGTTGCGGATCTTGAACACGGCCAGGTCCAGCAGGGCGGCACCGCGCTTGGACAGGTGGGTCTGCCGCACCGCGAAAATGATCAACGCGAGCAGACCGGCCACACCGATGGCGAGAGTGATCCAGCGCTCGGCACCCTCTCCCTCGATGATCACGCTCAGCGAGGACAACGCATAGATCAGACCGCCGAAGGCGATGGCCGAGACGATGACGGACAAGATGTCGAGCGGGGTGGCCTCGGTCTCGCCGACGTTCTTCAGGTAGCGCAGGCCGACGAGCAGCGTGACCAAGATCAGCGGCACCATGACCCAGAACAACCAGTGCCAGGTCAGCGCGTTCAGGATAAAGCCCGAAGCGGTGGGCCCCAGGGCCGGGGCCACGGCCATCACGATCGAGATCAATCCCATGACGGTGCCGCGGCGCTGTGGCGGCACCACGGTCATGGCCACGGTCATCAGCAGCGGCATGATCAGCGCGGTGCCGGTCGCCTGCAGGATGCGACCGACCAGCAGCACCGGGAAGACCGGGGCCAGGGCGGCCACGACCGTACCCGCCAGAAACACCGCCTGGGCCGCGAGAAAGATGGCCCGGGTGGTGAAGCGCTGCAGGAGGAAACCGGTCGTCGGGATGACGATTGCCATGGTGAGCATGAAACCGGTGGTCAACCACTGTGCGGTGGTGGCGGGGACTCCGAAGTCCGTCATGATCGAGGGCAACGCCACCGACAGGATGGTCTCATTGAGGATCATCACCATCGCGGAGAAGACCAACACCACGAGGGCGATCTTCACCTCTCGGGGGAGGGCGACTTCATTCGCACGGCTGGCCGCCGGCGCAGGATCAGGATGAGTCAAAACTACTCGCTTTCCGTTGAAAATATCAGCGCAATCAGGTGGGGCGGACCGCGTGCGGAAACGCACCGGAGCCGACAATGAAGATAAGTTTGTCAGTTAATGCCATTTTGACACTAACTGACAGAACAGCGATTATAGTGGTGTTCCCACCACATGCAACATCACCACCGAGGAGCCCGCTGTCCTTGTCCGATGACTCCGCTCTGACGCTTCGCGCCCGGCGCCGCCTGGAAACCGAAACGGCGATCCGCGACGCCGCACTCGAGCTGTTCCTCGAACAGGGGCCCCAGGAAACCACCGCCGACCAGATCGCTGCGCTGGCCGGGGTCTCCACCCGCACCTTCTTCCGCTACTTCGACACGAAGGAATCGGCGGCGCTGCCGGGACTGGGCTGGGTGCAGGATCGTTTCGAGGCGTCCGCGGCATCGATACATGGTGCCCGCGACGTCATCCCCGTGCTCAACCGGCTGTTTCTCGACGCCGTGACGGACCTGGAGGAGACGGAGTCCATCCGCACCCGGAAATTCTTCCGGCTCCTCAGCACTGATGCGGTGATGCGGGAGGCGGCCGGCGCACGCGACGCCTACCTGGAGCAGTGGCTGGTGCAGCGCCTCAGTGAGCTCCTGCCGGAAGAGGACGGGTTGGAACTGCGCCTTCTGGTGGCCGCGGGCGTCTCCCAGTCCCGTACCGTCTGGGCCTACTGGTACGAGCTCGACCAGGATGAGGACTCCGCCACGGTGACTCTCAGTCAGCTGTTCAGCCGGGCCAGCCAGATTCTGGCGCGCGGCATCCGCTGAACATCCGCACTAGGCTGGCGGATCCGAAGCAGGACAGTGAAGGAGGCATGACTTGTCGAAACATTTCTCCGTCGGTGACCACGTCAGCTGGAACTCCGAGGCCGGCCGGGTCAGCGGGCACATCACTAAGGTGCACACGAGTGATTTCACCTATAAGGGCCACAATCGCCGGGCCAGCGAGGATGAGCCGCAGTATGAGATCGAAAGCGACAAAACCGATCACATCGCCGCGCACAAGCACAGCGCCCTGACGCTGCTGAAGGACGATTGAGCCGTGCCGATCTACACCATCGGCCACTCCAACCACAGTCTCGAGGACTTCCTCGGCCTCCTCACCGAGGCGGGCGTCGAGGCGCTGGTGGACGTCCGCAAACTCGCGGGGTCCCGGAAATACCCGCACTTCAACGATGACGTGCTGGCCACCGAGCTACCCAGAAACGGCGTTTCCTACCGCCGCAGCGAGGGGTTGACGGGGCGTCGCACCGTATCCAGGACCGTGCCCTTCGAGGTCAACGGCAACTGGCGCAACCGCAGCTTCCACAACTACGCCGACCACGCCCTCTCCGAGGAGTTCGCGGTGTCCCTGCAGGAGCTCCGCGACGCCGCGCACCTGGAGGTCACCGCGGTGATGTGCTCGGAGGCGGTGTGGTGGCGGTGCCACCGCCGGATCATCGCCGATCACCTGCTGGCCGCCGGGGAGGACGTCCGCCACATCATGGGGCCGGGACAGACCCCGGCGGCGAAGTACAACGAGGGGGCCGTGGTCGGCGGAGACGGCAAGGTCCGCTACCCCGCGGGGTGAGCGGCTACAGCGCCACCTGCCACCGGTCACCCGGGTGGAGGGCCTGCTGCTCGTCCCGGACCTTCACCTCCACGGGCTGACCTGCATTGTCCGGTAGCTCGAGTGCGACGTGTCCGTGGGTGATCGTCACGTTGATGGGCTGACCCAGGTAGTGCAGCTGGAAGGAGGTGGACGGCAGGTCGTCCGGCAGCTGCGGATCAATGGACAGGTACCCGTCCCGCAGCTCCACGCCGCCGTAGTTGCGCAGCACCATGTCGACGGTTCCGGCCATGGCGCCCACGTGGATCCCCTCCGCGGTCGAACTACCCTGCTCGTCACTCAGATCGGCCTGCAGTGCCTGCTGGAACAGGGGCCAGGACTGGGCGCGGCCCGTGCTCGCCAGCACCCAGCCGTGCACGAACTGGCTCAGCGTGGAGCCGTCGCTGCTGCGGGCGCGGTAGAACTCGATGGTCCGGTGGATCATCTCATCCGTCAGTTCATAGCCCAGGCGGGCGAACACCTCCCGCAGTTCCTCCACCGAGAACACGTAGAACAGCATGAGCGTATCCGCCTGTTTAGACAGCCGGTACGCATTGGGACTATCACCCTCGTACTGGAGGATCAGATCCAGCCGGCTGATGTCGTCGTAGGTGCGCTGGTACTCCTCCCACGGGAACTCCCTGAGCTCCTCATACCCGGCGAACTGGCTGATCACCCCGTCCTCATGGAAAGGGATGCTGAGACGGCGGCTGATGTGCTCCCACCGGCTCAGCTCCTCATCCGGGAGGTCGAGCCATTCCCGCAGCGCCAGCGCATCCTCGGGATCGAGGGCGGTGAGAATCTGCGGCACCTTGGCCAACAGCCAGGCGGTCAGGACATTCGTGTAGGCGTTGTCCCGGAGCCCCTCCCCCGGGGCGTCCGGGTAGCCGTCGTGGTACTCGTCCGGTCCCATGACCCCGCTGATGCTGTAGCGGTCCTCGGCCGGGTCGTGTTCGGCGTTGCTCGCGAACAACCGGGCCACCTCCAGGATGACCTCCGCGCCGATGTCCCTGAGAAAGGCGACGTCCCCCGTGGCCTGGTGGTAGTGCCAGACGCTCGCGGCCACGGCGAGTCCCACGTGGTGCTGCCGGTGGGAGTTGTCCGGCATCCACTCCCCGTTCATGGGGTTGAGCAGGCGGTTCGGTGTCTCCTCCCGCCCATCGCTACCGCTCTGCCAGGGAAAGAGCGCCCCGCGCAGACCGATCTGCCGGGCCGCCGCCCGGGCCTCGCTCAGCCGCCGGTAGCGGTAGAGCAACAACGCGCGGCTCAGTGAGGGCTGGCGCAGGGTGAGGATCGGATAGAGGAAGAGCTCATCCCAGAAGATGTGCCCGCGGTAGCCTTCGCCATGCAGTCCCCGGGCAGGGACCCCGGCATCGAGGTCGGTGTCTACTGAGGCGATGGACTGCAGGGTGTGGAAGGTGTGCAGGTTCAGCGCCAGCGATTCCCCGCGTCCCGCCTCGATCCCGACGTGGAAGACCTCCCACAGCCGTTCCCACCGCGTCTGATGCGCCAGCCACAGCTCCCGGTAGTCCGCGGTCCGGGAGATCCGCTTGGCGACGTCGAGTCCCGGGGTCGACAGGGCCCGGTCCCGGGAAGTCGCCACCACCGCGGCCTTCTCCACCGTCAGGGGTTGGCCCGCGGCGACCTTAACGGTGAACTCCTGACCCACCAGCCGTTCGCCGTCCGCAGGCCGGACCGGTGCCGGCTGTGGGGACACCCGGGTCCTGGCGGCGAGGGCGATGGTCACCTCGGACTGCGTGGTCTGGGTCTCCAACAGCACCGTCTGCTCGTCCAGATGACGGCGGACCGGCGGGTGCAGGTGGCGGGTCTCCAGGTTGCGGTCATCGGCGACGTTGGTGTTGCGCACGTCCGCGTTGATGGCGGAGTGCACACGCACGCTCCCCTCCCAGTTCTCCGGTTCGAGAGTCAGCTGGAGAGCGGCCAGGTGCGGGTCCGACATCGACTGGAACTGCTCTGTGCTGATCCGGGTGATCCGGCCCGCAGCGTCGCGGTGGCGGACCCTACGGCGCAATACGCCGGAGCGCAGATCCAGTTCCTGCCGGTAGTCGAGCAGGTCACCGGTTCCGGGGTGCAGCAGCTCCCCGTCCGGCCCGGTGATCCGGAGAAAAGTCCAGTCCGGGGCGTTGATGAGGTGCTCGGTCTCCTGCGGGGTGCCGGGGGCGTGATTGCGCACCCGGTTGAACACCCCCGCCAGGTAGGTGCCCGGGTAGTGCTCCTCGCCGGCGGTGGTCCCCGGCAGCGCCCCGCGCGTCCCCCAGAAGCCGTTGGCCGTGGTACACAGCGCCTCCCGTGTCGCCTCTGATTCCGGTTCGAAGGTGTCAAAGGACAACACCCAGGGGCCCGGCCGATCGGTCTTGCCCACGTGCCATCCGGCGTGGAAATCCAGTTCGCCGACGTCGCTGAGCACCCGGTCAGCGCCGGCCTCCCAGAGCTCCGTGGCGTCGTCACCGCGGTCCACCCCGACCACGAGCCCGAACCCACCGTCGTGGGCGGCCTTCACCCCGGCCTGGGCGTCCTCCAGCACGATGCACTGCTCCGGGGCGACATCGAGACGCCGGGCCGCCTCCAGGAACATCGCCGGCTCCGGCTTCCCGGGGATGCCGAGTTCGCGAACGACGTTTCCGTCGACCCGCTCGTGGAAGCGGTCGAGGATCCCGGCACTGTCCAGGATCGGCCCGCTGTTCCGGCTGGAGGTGACCAACGCGATGGGGATCTCCTCCGCCCGCAGCCGCTCCAGCAGCCGGAGGGTGTCCGGGAACAACTCGACGCTGCTGTCCCGCAGCGCCTCATCGAAGAAGTCCTGCTTCCGTTTCGCCAGGCCATGCACCGTGAAGCTGCCGGGAGCGTCCTCCTCACCGCCTTCAGGCACCGGTACTCCCCGGGCCCGGAGGAATGTCCGCACCCCGTCCTCCCGGGTACGGCCATCGAGGTGGCGGCGGTAGTCCCGCCGCAGCTCGAAAGGAGCCTGATCCGGGGCTTCCACCGCCAGCGCCTCGTCGAAGAGGTTCTTCCAGGCGGTCATGTGGAGCAGGGCCGTGTCGGTGACCACTCCGTCCATGTCGAAGATCACCGCGGCCACACCGAGACCGTGGACTGTGGGGACGGACTGGGAAGGCACTGGCTGACTCCTTGCCGCACCGGCGGCTGCTCGGGAACATCGGGCACGAGAAACGATCTGACCGTCTCTTGTCTACCAGAACCCACGGGCCTGAGTGCTTGATGAGGACGACGGCGTCATCCGTTGAAGTGCGCCTCGCGCCTCTCCTCGCACCAGTCCCGGTAGAACAGGTCCGCTAGTTGGCGGGATCGTGCCGGTGTTCCCGGACCAGTTTCTGGAAACCCGAGATCAGGAGTGCCAGAACGGCGATACCAAGAAGCACACAAACCAGACACGCGATCACAATGAGCTCCACAGCGAACTTAACCTCCAGAAGGGGAAAAATGATTTTCCGCAGCATAACATCTCAGATACTGCTCGCTTGAGGGGGCAACGGAACAGTCGGCGGGGTTCTCGCGGAGATTGCCCGTCGGGAGAAAACCTGTGAATAGGATAGGTATATTCCAAGAAATAGCCCCACGCGGGCACAGGGAACAGCACTCATCCGCAGCTTAGCTCCCCCGGAAGTGATCAGCAGCGCCGGAAACCGAGGATGAGATTGTGCTCTCCCCCATGAACCAGATCGGGTCGTTCGCAGCGACCGCGGGGTGGAGCGGGCTTGACGGGGCATCTCATCTGCCGTGTCGGAGGGCGGCGACGGGAAGATCCACCCCGGTACGGCCACTCCCTCTGGCACCCTGGGGACATGAACACTGAAGCGATTCTCATCCTCGCTGAAAACCACGGACTGAACCTGGAACCGAGTTCCCTCAACGTCATCGAGATGGGCCTGGACTTCCGGGTCGTCATCGCCCGGAGCTCCACCGCCGAGGACTGGGTGCTGCGCATCCCGCGGTACCCGGCGGTGATGGACCGCGCTGTTGCGGAAGGGCACGTCCTGGCACTGGTCGCCGATCGGCTTTCCGCCGAGGTGCCGAACTGGCGGGTCCACACCGAACAGCTGATCGCCTACCCACTGCTGGCTGGGGAGCCCGGTCTGGAACTGGATGCGACCGGTGCCCCGGTATGGAATGTCGACGTCTCCTCCCCCGCGTACGCGGAGTCCCTCGGTGCCCTGCTGGCCGAACTCCACGCGGTTCCACCCGCCGAGGCCGCAACCACCGGCATTCCCATCCGTGACGCGGCACAGGCCCGGGAGGTCTGGCGCCGGGACATCGAGACGGTGGCCGTCGAGTTCACCGTGGCCGGGCACCTACTGGAGCGCTGGCGTGCCTGGCTGGCAGAGGACAGCTACTGGCCCACCCACACCGTGTTGACGCACGGGGAGATCTACGCCGGCCACACACTGGTCCGGGACGGGAGGGTCAGCGGGGTGCTGGACTGGACCACCGCCAGCGTCGGGGACCCCGGCAGGGATCTGATGTTCCAGCAGATGAGCGCCTCCGCGGAGGGCTTCGAGCGGATGTTGGAAAGCTATGAACGCGGCGGTGGCGTCACCTGGCCCCGCCTGCGCGAGCACTGCGCGGAGTTGGCCTCGGCTAACCCGGTCGGCTACGGCATTTACGCACTGGAAACCGGGGAGCAGACCCACCGGGCCGCCGCTGCGCAGGCGCTGAACCCCGGCGCGTAGTTCCTACCGTCCGCCGGTGACCACGACCTTGCCCTGCACATGGCCGTTCTCCACGAGGGCGACGGCGCTCGCGGCGTCGGCAAGCGGGTGGACGTGACTGATGGTGGCTTCCGCTTCCCCGGCAGCGAGAAGACGGGCGACCTCACCGTAGACTTCGCGGGTGCGCCGCCGTGTGACGCCGCCGCCACCAGCTTTACCCACGCGCTGGGGGTCGGCGACGCTGATCACCCGGTCGAGGTTCTCGACCAGCGTCATCCCCTCCACGAGGACCTCACCACCCACGAGATCGAACAGGGCGTCGGGACGTTCGGCCGCCTCGCGGACCCGTCCGGTCCAACCCGGGCCGGATTCCACATGTACCCCGCCGAGACCGGTGACAATGTCCTTCTTACCGGCCGAGGCCACGCCCACGATCTGCACCCCACGGGCCCGGGCCAGGGAGGTGATCGCGGTGCCGACACCGCCACCGGCGCCGATCACCACGAGCGTCTGCCCGCGGCTGAGGTCGAGGTGGTCAAGCACGTCCCAGGCGGTGCCGTAGGCGACGGGGATGCAGGCGGCGGCCAGGATATCGAGGCCGTCCGGGATCGGGGTGGTGGAGGCCGCATCCAGCAGCATCTGCTCACCGAAGCTGCCGTGACCGGCAGCGGCTGAGCCGAAGACCAGGTCTCCGGCGGCGACATGGTCCACGTCCCCGCCGAGGGCGAGCACGCGGCCGGCGGCTTCCCGCCCCATGGCCATGGGGAAGGTCACAGCGAAATCATTGGTGCCCTCGCGCGTGCTCAGATCACCGGGGTTGACGGTGGTGGCGAGCATCTCCACCAGCACCTGCCCGGGGCCCGGCGCGGGCTCGGGGGCGTCGAGGAGCGAGGTGACCTCGGGGCCACCGTGGGACGTGAAACCGAAGATCTGCATGACCCCGAGCCTAGCCACGCGGCGGGCACCGGGTCAGCGGAAGCGGCCACCCGGGGTGTCCTCGCCCTCCGGCTGCTGCGGGACGGCGGCGATCACCTCATCCTTGTTGGCATACTCGCGGTCCGGCAGAGCATCCAGGGCGTGGAGCGTCTTCGGGCTGTCGTGGACACGTTCGCGGGCGTACTGCAGCAGATCCTCCTTAGAGGTGGGGAATGCCGCGCCCTGCAGCGCCTTGTCGATGCGGATCTCATCACGTTCGGTCATGTTCTCAATCCTTTCCATCGGGGGTGTGTCCCACCCTGCATACCAGCTTCCGGAGCACGGGGTCATCCCCGGCGCCGCGGACGTAGGATGGGGATGATTTCTGTGCGTGCGACGAAAGGCCCCATGGCTCTGCGACTCAGCGTGCTGGACCACGCCACCATCGACCCCGGTGAGGATGCTGCGGCTGCCCTGATGCAGCTCGACCAACTGGCACAGCGGGCGGAGGAGCTCGGTTACGAGCACCTCTGGCTCTCCGAGCACCACGGGCAGGACTTCACCGCCTCCACGGCCCCGGAGATCCTGCTGGCACGGCTGGCCTCGACCACCTCGCGGATCGGGCTCGGCTCCGGCGGGGTGATGCTGCCGAACTACGCCGCCTACAAGGTCGCCGAGGTGTTCAACACCCTGGCGGTCATGGCACCAGACCGGGTTAATCTGGGGGTCGGGCGCGCCACCGGGGCCGACCTCGCGGTTACCGCGGCACTCAACGAGGAAAAGGAGCGCCCTCTCCCCTTCGACCGGAAATTCGCCGACCTGCTGGGTTTCCTGGGAGAAGATGCGGTACAGAATGATCCCCACCGTGGATTGCTGGCGCGGCCGGTACCGCCGACCGCGCCGACGCCGTGGATCTTAAGCTCCGGGACGTCGACGGCGCAGTTGGCGGGGCGTTCAGGGGTGGGATTCAACTTCGCCCACTTCATCAACCCCTCCGGAAAAGGTGCCCGGGCCGCGCAGGAGTACCGGATGGCGTTTCGGCCATCCCGGTTCCTTGCGGCGCCGAGCATGCTCGTCACCTCCGCCGTGAGCGTGGCGGACACGGAAGCCCGGGCCCGCGAGCTGGCGGAGGCCAGGCCCCGCTGGTTGTCCACCGCCGAGGTTCCGGTACGCCAGGGGCTGCGGGAGGAGGCCGCCCGGACACGGAACCGGGAGCGCATGCTGGTGGGCACCGGTAAGCAGGTCTACCGGCAGTTGCAGGAGCTGGCCCGGGCTCACGGGACGGACCAGGTGATGGTCAACACCAGTGCGCCCGGGGTGGCGAATCAGCTCCGGGCGCTCCAGCTGCTGGCGGAAGCACGGGACGGAACCCCGTAATTCCAGGCGCTCAGGTACGTGAGGAGCTGTCGAAGCCAAGTTGCCACGACTGCGCCCTTCCCCCGCTTGGACTGCTGATCTATCTCATCGCTTCAGAACTTGCCGCAGAGTATGCGCCACGGACAGCGCGGTCAGCCCCGAGGTCTTCGGGTTCTCCGGGCTGGGTGCGGACTCGAAACGCATCCGGAAGTCACCGGCGGCTCCGGTGGCGGTGATCTCATGGCAGCTCAGTTCGGCTTCCGGATCTGCCACCAGCTCCACCTCGACACGCTGCAGCGACTTCGCCAACAGTTGCTCATCGTCGGCCCCTCGTCCGCGGGTGGCCCAGGCGAGTGCCACTGCGACATTGACGTTGCCGGGAAACTTCTCGATGGCCGCTGCGGGGTCACCGGAGAACACCGTCAGCGGGGTGTCCGCCGCCCGCAGTGCCGCTGCCTCCGCCTCGGACATCCATGGCTGGACCAGGGCGCCCGCCAGCTTGCGGGTGCGGATGCGGACGCTGTCCAACCCGTCGGCCTCCGCGGTCGCGGCCAACAGGTCGAATCCGCCGATCGCCCCGGCGGTGACATGCAGTCGACCGGGCCCCGCCAGCAGCTGTCGCCGGGCGGTGGGCTCGGCCAGCGCACCGACCGAGCTGAGAACCAGGTCCCGGCCCGCGGCGATCACCACCGGCCCGCGTTTCCGGGCGGCGGATACGCCGGCGCACTCCACCACGATGT
Source organism: Corynebacterium halotolerans (assembly GCF_050107895.1). Taxonomy (GTDB): domain Bacteria; phylum Actinomycetota; class Actinomycetes; order Mycobacteriales; family Mycobacteriaceae; genus Corynebacterium; species Corynebacterium halotolerans_B. The sequence goes on from NZ_JBNILW010000003.1 coordinate 84,626, forward strand.
CCGCCCTTCGGACCAACTCTGCCCACGTGGCCTCATCGTCTGCGGCGTGGAGCTCGACGCCCAGGTCTCCACGCTCCCGGTGCTTGTCGACGTCGCGCACCGCGGCCTGCAACCGCACCTGCCCCGCGGTGTGTTCCGGTTCCAATAGCTGAGCCAGCTGGCGGCCGATGGCGCCGAAGCCGAGCAGAAGGACGGTCGGGGGCGGAGTACTCATGGATGGGCCTGCTTTCCGAACGAGAGGAACGAGGGTTTCAGGGTTTCTACGTGTCGAGCGTAATTCAGCAGCTGGCGTTTTAGTGTCGGAGCGGGGTCCTTCCCTCAAATCAGCGGCCAGGGATAGTGGTAGTGCGACCTGGGGTGCGGCAGGAAGGGCAGACGCACGATCCGGGAGGCGCGACGTCGCAACGCTTCCACCTCCTGCGGGTGAAGCAGCGCGGCGATGTTCGCCGGAACCTCGTCCATCAGGGGTTCGACTGCCGCCACGAGCTGCTCGTCGATCTCCTCCCCGGCGAAATCCCAGATGACGGTCCGGAGTTTGGGGTCGGTGTGGAAGCAGAGTCCGTGGTCGATGCCCCAGATGTGGCCCTCCGCGTCGAGCAGCACATGGCCGGATTTCCGGTCGGTGTTGTTGGCCAGCAGATCGAAGACGGCCATGCGGCGCAGCTGGCCGTGCAGGTCCGGGCGGGTCTCCAGCAGCGGGAAGTAGTGTTCCCCCTCATTTTCAATGAACCATTGCAGGGAACCGATGCCGAAGGGGGCGTCCTCGCGGCTCACGGTCGGCGGTACCAGGTGCCACCCGAGGTATTCGCTCAGGCGGAACGCGGCCTCTTCCCGGACGTGCAGTCCCGGCGGGAAGTCATAGAGTGGCTGCTCCCCCAGCGTCGGTTTGTAGACCGCCCAGGCGTATTCGTCTCCGGCGGTGGCCTCCAGCACGAAGCCGACATTGCTCGACTCCACGAGTTGGGCGACGACGCCCAGTTCCCCGTGCTCCAGCAGTTCGAGCTCCCGGGTGAAGGGTGGTACCGGGACTGTCACGACTGTGCCACTTCGCGGAGGTACCGCAGGGAGCCGGTGCGGGAGTTGGTCAGCACCATCCGGGAGGTGCCGTCGGGCGCGAACTCCGCCACGGAAATGGACGCGGTGTCGACGCTGATGCGCTGGAACGAGTCGAGCGGCGTGCCCGAGAGGTGCGCGATGGCGGTCTTGAGCGGATCAGCGTGGCTGAAGCAGGCGACCACCTCCCCCTTGTGCCGGGCGGCGAGGTCGCTCAGGGCCTGGACCATCCGGTCCTGCATCTCCGTGAAACTCTCCCCGCCGGGGAAGCGGAACTGGGAGGGATTCTTCTGCACGGTCTGCCATTCGGGAAGCTTGCTCAACTCGGCGAGTTTCGCGCCGGTCCATTCGCCGAAATCGCACTCGATGAGATCTTCCCGGATGACCGGGGAGAGACCGAACTGGCTGACCGTCGGCAGCGAGGTCTCCACGGCGCGGTCCATCGGGGAGGAATAGACGGCGGCGAGCGGCACCCCCTCGAGACGCTGCGCCACCTCGTGGGCCTGCTTCTCCCCCGCCCCACTCAGGTGCAGTCCCGGCGCACGGCCGGGCAGGACCTGTCCCGTGGTGGGGGTTGCCCCGTGGCGGACCAGGAGGATCAGGGTCGGGTGCTCGGTGCGATTGTCAGTGTCCATCGCCTGGAGCCTACCCACTCGCGGAGCGTATCGTCCCGGGTTCCGGGTCAGGGCACCGACGGCTCTCGACCGATCGGCTTTCCGGGGCTAGCCTTGAGACTGTGAATCTTCCGCCCAATGTTTCCACGATCGGTGAGCTGCGGGCCGCCGGTTACACCCACCGTCCCTTGCGGGCCGAGATCCGCGAGAACCTGCTGGCCATGCTGGCCGCGGGGGATGACCCATGGCCGGGCCTGCACGGTCTCCAGCACACCGTGATCCCCCAGGTAGAAAGAGCCCTGATCGCCGGACATGACATCGTCCTGCTCGGTGAGCGCGGGCAGGGCAAGACGCGGCTGCTGCGGGCTCTGACCGGGTTGCTGGACGAGTGGACGCCCGCCGTGAGCGGTTCCGATCTGCGTGAGCACCCCCTGGCGCCGATCACCGAGGCCACGCGGCGCCGCATCGAATCAGAAGGCGATGAGCTCCCGGTCACGTGGGTGCACCGGGAGGACCGCTACGCCGAGAAACTGGCCACCCCGGACACGTCGGTGGCCGACCTGATCGGCGACGTCGATCCGATGAAGGTGGCCGAAGGCCGCCGCCTGGGGGATCCGGAGACGATCCACTACGGGATGATTCCGCGCTCCAACCGTGGCATCGTGGCCATCAACGAGCTTCCCGACCTGGCCGAACGAATCCAGGTCGCCATGCTCAACGTCATGGAGGAACGCGACGTGCAGATCCGCGGCTACATGCTGCGTCTGCCACTCGACGTGCTCGTCGTCGCCTCGGCGAACCCCGAGGACTACACGAACCGCGGGCGGATCATCACCCCGCTCAAGGACCGGTTCGGCGCCGAGATCCGCACCCACTATCCGCTCGCCCTGGAGGACGAGATCGCGGTGATCGAGCAGGAGGCCAACCTGGTCGCCCATGTCCCGCCGCTCCTGCTGGAGATCCTCGCCCGCTACACCCGGGCCCTCCGGGAATCCTCGGCGGTCAACCAGCGCGCCGGTGTCTCCGCCCGTTTCGCCATCGCGGGGGCGGAAACCGTGGCGGCCGCCGCCCGGCACCGTGCCACGGTCCGTGGCGAGGAGCACGCCGTGGCCCGGCTCGTGGACCTGGAGGCCGCCGTTGACGTCCTCGGCGGCAAGGTCGAGTTCGAGTCCGGTGAGGAGGGCCGCGAGTGGGAGGTCCTGGAGTACCTGCTGCGCAGCTCTACTGCGGCGGCGGTACGCCAACACCTGCGCGGCACCGACTTCGCCCCGCTGATCGAGGCCCTCGACGGCACCACCACGGTCTCGACCGGCGAGCAGGTCACCGCGGCGGAGTTCCTTGCCGGCTTGCCAGATCTCGGGGACTCCGATCTCTACGACCAGGTCGCCGCGAAGCTCGGCGCCACCGACGAGGGCACCCGCGCCAGCGCGATTGAACTCGCTTTCGAGGCACTCTACCTCGCCCGGAAGATCGCGAAGGATTCCGGCGAGGGCGAGACCATCTACGGCTGAGGAGACCGACATGCCCACCAACCCCGGACGACGCCGCTCCCGCTACAGCCGCTACACCGGCGGCCCGGACCCCCTTGCCCCACCGGTGGATCTGACGGAGGCGCTCGACGCCATCGCCGAGGAGGTCATGGCCGGCTACTCCCCCGAGCAGGCGCTGCGCGAGTTCCTGCGCCGCGGGGCCCGCGGGCGGGAGGGCTACGATGACCTGGCCCGGCGCGTGGCCGAAAAGCGGCGGGAACTGCTGCAGCAGCACAACCTCGGCGGCACCCTGCAGGAGGTGAAGAAGCTGCTCGATGAGGCGGTGCTGGCGGAACGCAAGCAACTCGCCCGCGACGTGACCATGGAGGACACCGACCGGGACTTCCGCGAGATGCAGATGACCAACCTGCCGGCCTCCCCCGCTGCCGCCGTCACTGAGCTCGCCGAATATGACTGGCAGTCCACGGAGGCGCGGGAGAAGTTCGAGCAGATCAAGGATCTGTTCGGCCGCGAGCTGCTGGACCAGCAGTTCGCCGGCATGAAGCAGGCGCTTGAAGGAGCGACCGACGAGGACCGCGCGGCCGTCGGGGAGATGCTGGCTGACCTGAACTCCCTGCTGGACAAGCACCGCCGCGGTGAGGACACCCCGGAGGACTTCGCCGAGTTCATGGCCAAATACGGCCAGCACTTCCCGGAGAATCCGCAGAACATCGATGAGCTGATCGACACCCTGGCGCAGCGCTCCGCCGCCGCCCAGCGGATGCTGAACTCGATGAGCGAGGAGCAGCGCCGCGAACTCATGGAACTGTCCGCCCAGGCCTTCGGCTCCCCGGAACTGATGGAGCAACTGGACGCCCTCGCCGGAAATCTGCAGTCGATGCGTCCCGATCTCGACTGGTCCGGGTCCGAGGACTTCTCCGGCGAGCAAGGCCTGGGGCTCGGCGACGGTACGGGCGCGGTGCAGAGTCTCGCGGAACTCGATCAGCTCTCCGATCAGCTCAGCCAGGCCTACACCGACATCGATCTCGATGCCCTGAACCGCCAGCTCGGCGACGACGCCGCCGTGTCCGCGCAGGTGCTCGCGGAACTGGAGCGCGCCATGCGGGACAGCGGTCTGCTGCGCCGGAGCGTCGATGGTTCGTTGCGGCTGTCCCCGCAGGCGATGCGGCGCCTGGGAAAGACCCTGCTCGACGACGCCGCGCAGCATCTCTCCGCCCGCAGCGGCGCCCGCGACGCCCGCCTCGCCGGTGCTTCCGGAGAGCAGACGGGGGCCTCCCGCCCGTGGGAATTCGGTGACACCCAGTCCTGGGACGTGACCCGGACGGTGAGCAATGCGATCCAGCGGAGCGCCGCCGAGGGAATCTCTCCCTCCGGCGGTGTCCACATCGATATCCGCGACGTGGAGGTCGTGGAGACGGAGGCGCGCACCCAGTCCGCCGTCGCCCTGCTCGTGGACACGTCCTTCTCCATGGCCGCGGAGGGACGCTGGGTACCGATGAAACGCACGGCGCTCGCCCTCCACCACCTGGTCTCCACGCGATTCCGCGGGGATGAACTCGCGCTGATCACCTTCGGTCGGCACGCCCTGAACATGGACATCGACGAACTCACCGCCCTGCCGCCGGTCCATGAGCAGGGCACGAACCTCCACCATGGCCTGCTGCTCGCCGAGCGCTTCTTCGCCCGGCACCCGAGCATGGATCCGACGCTGCTGATCGTCACCGACGGTGAGCCGACCGCCCACCTCAATGAGAGCGGCGACGCCTGGTTCAACTGGCCGACTCATCCCGTCACCCTGGAACGCACGGTCACCCAGTTGGATCGGGTCACCCGGCGCGGGGCGCGCACCACCTTCTTCCGGCTGGGCGACGATCCCGGCCTGGAGTCCTTCCTCAATGAACTGGCGGATCGCGTCGGAGGCCGGGTCACCGCTCCGGATCTCGACGACCTGGGCGCCGCCGTGGTCGGTGAGTACCTGCGGTTCCGGGATGCCGGCTACGGGGAGGTGGACTGGGGATAGCGACCGTGTGCACAGGGCAAGCCCGGGGGCGGCGGAGATCTCTGAGAGAAACCTCAGCAACACCTGTGCTTAATTGCTAGAGTTTCTACTCGGTCAGCTGAGAAGCATAAATCTTCTCTTTCCCTCAGAGCCGAAAAGAACTCCCCGTGAAGAAGCCCTCCTTGATCGCTGCCCTGACCTTGAGCAGCGTGTTCACCGCAGCAGTCCTCGTTCCCACACTGGCCTCTGCCCAGTCCTCCCTCTCCTCGTCCTCACTGTCCTCGAGCTCCCTGCAACCCGGGAAGCCGGGGACGCCCAAGACCCGGGAGATCTCCGACGGGCTGGTGGTGAACCTCATCGGTGACATCCTCGGCCCCGGAATCTCCGATCACGTGGGGGTGATGACCGGTGACCTGGGCACGATGACCAGCATCGGTGAAGGTGAGGAGTTCGCCATCATCTTCGGCGATTCCTGGCGCGGCGCCAACTTCGGGCAGGGCGAATGGATGAGCCCGGTCGGGGTGGTCGCCGAGCTGGATGCCGAGGGCCGGATCGTGATCAAGCGACCGCTGAATGAGGGGGACCACGTGGAGCAACTGGTGGAGTACTCCCACCACGACGGCCTGACGCTGATTCCCTCCGACATCATCAACCTCGACGGCACCCTCTACATGCAGGGCATGTGGAACAAGGGCATCGGCAACGTCCGGAGCACGCAGATCTGGCGCTCCACCGACCAGGGTCAGACGTGGCAGAGCGTGAGCCGGAACTCCGCCAACTACCTCGGCGGCAAGGGTCAGTTGATCACCTGGGAGCAGGGGCCGGACGGGTACGTCTACATGATGTCCACGTCCTTCCAACGCAAGAACGACGTCTACCTCGCGCGTTTCCTGCCCGAGGACATCGGCGACCACACCTCCTGGGAGCACTACCAACTGAACCAGGACGGCACCGGCACCTGGGGGAACACCGCCACCCCGATCCTGGGCGAGCAGGTCAGCGCCGGCGAGATGTCCCTGCGCTACATCGACGGCCACTGGGTGTTGGCGATGTTCAACGCCGAAACCTGGGCGATCGAGGTCCGTGTGTCCGAGGAGATCCAGCGGGACTGGAACGAGATCGAACCCGCCAGCGTGGTGGTCGCCGGAGCCGGCGGCTGGGGTGCCGAGCAGGACGCCGGCAACTTCACGCAGCTCTACGGCGGCTACATCGTCCCCGGGTCCACCCTGGACAACCTGGACATCGTGGTCTCCCAGTGGAACACGAACAACAACAGCCGCTACATGTCCACCCAGTTCAATGTCAAGGGTCTGGACACCTTCTTCGGCATCGAGTCCGACGCCCCGGCCGCCCGGACGATGATGGCGCCGCAGCCCGAGCGGATCGGGAACCAGTCGGTGATCCAGGTCGAGGAGACCCCGGTGGACCCGACGGCGGCAGATCAGCTGCAGCTGGAGGGGCTCATGGAGGAGGCCACAGACCTGAGCATCGTGCCGCTGGAGGATGGTGCAAGGTTCTAGGTTTTTCGGTGGTCTCAGCCCAGCCAGTCCTGCCACTGCTGGTCTGAGATCTCGGGCCAACCCCACCACCAGGAGAAAGCGTCATACACGTTGGTGGCGATCATGACGCGGTTCATGAGAAACATATCTACTGCGGTTAAAAGATCCATAGGGTCTTAGAGTACCTGCAGCGCTAGGAGCTCTAAGGGTGCGGTTCGAGAGCCTGAGCCACCGGAAGTCGGGGCTTCAGAGAATGGGACCGCATCTCTGTTTTCGGGAGCGCACCCTTGATATGGGCCGTAGGACCCGACGGCGTCGATAAGCACCGGGTGACATGGCGGGCTCACCCAATAGCTTCGTCCTTGTGATCCACCTGTGGGACACTGGTGACGTGAACGGCGTGCATGTATCCCCCGGCCCCGGCGCCCCACAGGGCCTGTTCATTCCGGCCAGCGAATTGCAGGAGCAGTTCTCCCACGCCTCCGGCCCCGGCGGTCAAGGAGTCAACACCACTGATTCCCGGGTTCAGCTCAGCCTCGACCTCGCGACAACGACAGCGTTGAACGAACGGCAGCGGAATCGGGCCCTGGCCAACCTCAGTTCCAGACTCGCCGGCACAGTCCTCACCATCACCGCCTCCGAGCATCGCTCGCAGCAGCGGAACCGACGCGCGGCGCGCCAGCGTCTCAGCGCACTGCTGCGCGAGGCCGTGATTCCACCCGTGGTCCGGCGGCCCACCAAACCCACCCGGGGATCGCAGCGGCGTCGACTGGAAGGAAAACGCGCCCGGGCCGAGATCAAACGGGGACGAAAGCGGCCGTCAGAGTGGTAACTACCGGGCGCAGCGCTCGCCAGCGGCTGGAAGTTCCGTAGCATTGGGCCATGCGTATCCTCCAGCCTGGTGTAGAGGTCCCCGATCCACTCGCCCCCTATCTGGAAGTCGACCGGTCTCGGCCCCGGCATGAGTGCTGGGTGACCGGACACATGGTCGCCGGCATCGACGGCACGGCCGCGATCGACGGTCGAGTGGGTTCCCTGTCCACTCGGCCGGACCAGAAACTCTTCCGCAGTATGCGACAGATCGCCGACATCGTGCTGGTCGGCGCTGAAACGGTACGTCGCGAAGGCTACGGTCCCGTGAAGCTGTCCGACTCGGCGCAGGCTCAGCGGCGGCAGCTCGGAAAACCATCACTCCCACCGGTTGCCGTGGTCAGCCGAAGCCTGAACCTCGACTGGACGGCGCGCATCTTCACCGGTGCCCCCGATGACGCCCCGACCCACGTGATCACCTGCTCGGCCGCGGATCCGGAACGCCTGGCAGAAGCACAGCGGCACGCGCCGGTCATCGTGGCCGGGGACGAACGCGTCGAGCCGGAGAAGGCGCTGAGAGCGTTGGCGGAGGCCGGCCACCAGGTAGTGCTCTGCGAGGGCGGGCCCACCCTGCTCGGTGAGCTCGTGGCGGTGAACCGTCTCGATGAACTGCTCCTGTCGATCTCCCCATTAATGGGCGGAGATCCACTTCCGGTGGCCGTGACTCCCCCGGGCACCGGGATCAGCCGGTTCGACCTGCAGGGGGTCATGGCCGAGGACAACACCCTCTTCCTCCGCTACGAATCAGCGGGACCGGAGAGGCAGCGGGATGAGTGACACCGCCTTCAACAAGCTGATGTCCGCCGCCAACCCGGCGATGATCGTGGTCACCACCGTCGCGGACAATGAGAAGGCCGGGTGCCTGGTGGGCTTCCACTCCCAATCGAGCATCTCCGCCGGGCACTATTGTCTCTGGTTGTCCAAGGCCAACCACACCTATCGCGTCGCCCTCGAGGCCACGCACTTCGGCGTGCATTTCCTCACCACCGATGACCTCGGGATGGCGGAGCACTTCGGCACGCTCACCGGGGAGAACACGGACAAATTCGCCGGGGTAGACGTGAGCATCGACGACACCGGCGTCCCACTGCTCGGGGACTGCCCGAACCGCATGCTGCTGGAACGGATCGCCCTGCTTGACGACGGCGGCGACCACGTCTGTGTCACCGCCCGAGTGCTGTGGGCCCGCGCCGAGGACCCGTTCACTCCGTTGCGGACCGCCGACGCCGCCCACCTCTCCCCTGGCCACGCCAGTGAGGAGCGAGCGGTTGAGCCGTGAGATTCAGCGGTCACCAGCCGACGGGGAACCTTCGGCGTGATCCCCGAACCCTGAAACCAATAGGTGTCAGAGCAACCTGGTCCCCAAGAGTCAGCTAGAGGTATGCGTCTGGTTCAAAGTCGGCCGCATCAGCCCGTTCTGCCTCAGCCAGGACCGTGAGCTCCTGAATTCTTGGCTTCCAGAGCGCTGCCCTGACAGCCGAGAGTTCCTTGAGGTGCGGAGAAGTCACCTCGTCCAACGCCCGAATGTAGTCGGGGACAATCTCCCTGGGCAACCTCAGTCCCATTGTCAGGTGGGGCGTCCAGCGGGGGCCACGTCCATCAGGATTGAGCGCACTGATTTCGCGGGCGGCAACCTCCAGCTCGTCGGAGGTTTCGAGTAGCCAAGCGACAGTCTGTTTCCGTTTCGTTCCGAAGACGACGGTTCCCACCCGCTTAAAACGGGCAGGAATCACCGGCGGGAGCAGTTCGGCGGCGCGCTGAACGACGCCGACCGCCATGGTTGGTGCAAACGTGACGGTGATGTGCGGTGTCTGCTTCTGGACAGGAAATCCCCGCTCCTCGAGACATGCGAACACCTCGCGAACCTGCTGTTCCTCATCTTCGGAGAGGTGCAACAGAATGTTGTCGGGTGACGTCATCGTCTGGGACTCCTCCTGCTGAGCCTGGCGTGTTACTTCGGGACGTAATGCGTCCGCGGCAATAACGCTAGACGTGGAACTTAATCTCCCACGGGGGTGCTTCCGTCATCACGAATAGACATCCTGCCAGCACCTCATTGGGCTATTTCTCTGCTCTGCCACACGTATCAACGCTGAAAACCACGGCGGATTCATCTGTTCGAGCAATTGGAGTTGTTCGTTGACCACCGCGGCCAGTTCTGCGGCGGTCACCAGCTCATGCCTTGAGCACGTAACGCAGGGTCTCCACCACTTGGCCGGTGGTCGTGCACCAGGCTTGTGCCCCGGCGTCGACCTCCTTGAGCGGGTGAACAAGATCGGCCTCGTGGAGCGTCACGTAGGGCTTGCCCAGCGCGGCGCAGTAGCCTGCGTCGAAGGCGGCGTTCCACTGCTTGTACTTCTCCCCGAAGCGCACCACCACCAGATCGCTCTGCTCGATCAGGGTGCGCGTGCGAATGGCATTGACCTTGGCAGACTGGTGATCACGCCAGAACGGGTCAGCGTTTTCCCCCAGATGGTCGCCGGCGGCATCGCTCGCGGCGTGGTCAGTCACCGGCGCGGTAAAGACCACGTCCAGCCCGGCGGCCTCGGCACCGCGCTGGATCTCGTCACGCCAATCGGTGTGGATCTCGCCGGAAAGATAGACATTGAAACTCATGGCTGGAAGCTCCTGTATCTGGTGTAAACACATCTGATCTCTTGTTCACCACCCTATAGCTCAGTGAAGGAAGCCCGCGTCCGGGAGCTTTGCGACCTACGGGCACGCCCATCCGTCGAGGAACCAGACACAGTCGCTGCCCTGGGAGCTGATGCACGGGATTGACAGTTGGTTGACGGTAGCAGCAGGCTGAACTTGACCCGGCACCTGGCGACGTCAACGCGTTTGGCCAGGTTTGCGGGCCCCGAACGTACGTCTTATCCAAGACCTCACGATCCGTCACGGAAGAACTTGGCGGCAACGGGAAGCAGGTCGGATCGATAGAGCTGGAACCGGAATGAGTTACACGTTGGACTTGAACTCCACCGAGTTCCGGCACAGAGCAACCTCTGATGGACCTCGGCTCGACCGCACCATGTCGGGGACCGGCATCACGAGTGTCAGTCATGAACCGATGTCGAGCGTCTCGCTCCACCCCGCGTCCGCGAGGACCTGCTGCAGAGCGTCAGCGGCGCTCACCGTGGCATCGAATACTGACTCATCCAGGGCGGCGACCCGGTCTGCACTGCGGTACCAGGACGCGACATCGGCCTCCGACACCTCCGCGGCCAATGCCTTCGTTCGATGCCGTTCGAGCGTCTCGTCGAGGTCGAGTTCATAGCAGTAGCAGCGAGTCAGACCAGCATGATCTTCTCGCAGCTGAGCGAGCATCTCACCATAGCTCTCGGAATGAAGGATGCCCTCGATGACGACGTCGAGACCGTTGTCGAGCGCGAACCGCGCCGACAGATCGATATACGGCACGCTCAACGCACCCGGATGGTCGCGAACATGGAGGATCTCTCGCCGAAGCACGTCATGGCCGATGATCGCCACGCCGCGCGGTCGCGCAGCTCGGATCGCCTGCGCCAAATGCGACTTCCCGCTGCCCGAGTTCCCGCGAATGATGATCAGACGAGAGCTCTCGGAGCCGGTCTCCCCAGACGTCATGCGACCTTCAGCGGCGTGATCGCAGCGACTTTGTCGCGCAGCGCTCGACGCTCGAGCCGCAGTTCATAGTTCGACTGCAGGTTCATCCAGAACTCCTCGGACGTCCCGAAGTACCGCGCCAGCCGGATCGCCGTGTCCGCCGTGACGCCCCGCTTGCCGTGGACGATCTCGTTGATCCGACGCGGCGGCACGCCGATCGACACCGCGAGCTTGTTCTGCGTGATCTCGAAACCCTCGATGAAGTCCTCCATCAGGATCTCTCCCGGATGGATCGGCTCGATCAGGTCAGCCTCAGTGATAGTCGACGAGTTCGACATCTTCCACACCTCCATCTCTCCAGACGAAGCAGGTCCGCCATTGGGCATTCACGCGGATGCTGTGCTGACCGCGACGGTCTCCAGCCCACTTCTCCAACCGGTTCCCTGGTGGGATCCGCAGGTCGTCGACATCTTTTGCCGCATGAATCAACTCGAGCTTGCGCAGCGTCGCCCGCTGCACGGTTCGATCAACACCCTTGACGTACTGCTCGTGCCAGATTCGCTCGGTGTCCTTGCTCCCGAACGATCTGATCACAGAACAAGTGTATAACGCAATCCGTCAATAACGCTATACGTTAAACCGGAACTCGACCACGTCACCATCAGCCATGACGTAGTCTTTGCCCTCTTGGCGGACCTGCCCCTTGGCTTTGGCCTCATTCATGGAGCCAGCGGCGTCGAGATCCTCGAAGGAGACGATCTCCGCCTTGATGAAGCCGCGCTCGAAGTCGGTGTGGATGACGCCGGCCGCCTGCGGGGCAGTCGCACCCTGCGGAATGGTCCAGGCGCGGGACTCCTTCGGACCGGCGGTCAGGTAGGTCTGCAGGCCGAGCGTGGCGAAGCCCGCCTTGGCCAGGGAGTGCAGGCCCGGCTCATCCTGGCCGACAGAGGCCAGCAGCTCGGCGGCCTCCTCATCGTCGAGCTCCAGCAGCTCGGTCTCGGTCTGGGCATCCAGGAACACGCAGTCGGCGGGTGCCACCAGATCGCGCAGCTCCTGCTTCTTCGCGTCGTCGGTGAGCACCTCCTCATCGGAGTTGAACACGTAGAGGAATGGCTTGGCGGTCATCAGATGCAGTTCGCGCACCAGCGCCAAGTCGATCTCGCCGTTCTTGGCGGCGGAGAACAGGGTGCGGCCATCCTCCAGGATCTCCTTGGCCTTCTTGGTCGCCTCGACGACCTCACCCAGGGACTTGTCCTTCTTGGCGTCCTTCTCCAGGCGCGGCAGAGCCTTCTCCACGGTCTGCAGGTCCGCGAGGATCAGCTCGAGGTTGATCACGGAGATGTCGGTGCTCGGGTCGACCTTGCCCTCGACGTGGATGACGTTGTCGTCGGAGAAGGCGCGCACCACCTGGCAGATGGCGTCGGCGTCGCGGATGTTCGCGAGGAAGGCGTTGCCCATCCCCTCCCCCTCTGAGGCACCCTTGACGATGCCGGCGATGTCCACGAACGACACGGTCGCCGGCAGGATCTTCTCCGAGCTGAAGATCTCCGCCAGGCGGGTCAGGCGGGCGTCGGGAAGTTCGACGAGGCCGACGTTCGGCTCGATGGTCGCGAAGGGGTAGTTCGCGGCCAGCACGTCATTGCGGGTCAGGGCATTGAACAGGGTTGACTTGCCCACGTTGGGCAGACCGACGATTCCAAGAGTAAGGCTCACGGCACCTGATCCTAGCAACCCCGAATCGATAAGTGGACGGCGGTGTGTGCCGTAGCCACGATGTCCGGGGCTTCAGGCAATATAGAGGTTGTGACTGAAAAGCGAGAGCAAGCGGCCGGCGACGTCACCGGCGCCGAGGACGTCGAGAGCACGGTCGTCGCCGACGCGGCCGAGGACCCCACCAACGCGCGCTCGGTGCCCCCGGGCGACCTCGACGAGACGGGCCAGTTCTCCGAGCTGGACTCGGAGATGACCGGTGGTTATGAGGACCAGGTGGACCGTTCCCGGGTCTTCGATGAGGGGCTCCGGGTGTTGGCCGCCTGGTGCATCCGCATCCTGATCATCGCGGTGGTCGGCTATGCCGCATGGTTCCTGCTCAAGCAGTTCTGGGCGGGGCTGCTGCCGGTCATCCTCGCGTTGCTGATCTCCACGGTGCTCGTCCCGCCCACCGCCTGGATGCGGCGGCACCGCGTGCCCAGTGCCCTGGCGGCGCTGATCTCCATGCTCGGTGCGCTGGCCGTCGTGGCCGGTCTGTTCGTACTGATCGCCCCGGACGTGGCACGACAGTCCCAGACGCTGTACTACCAGGCCTATGACGGCATCCAGCACCTCCGGCTCTGGCTGCAGGGGCCACCCCTCAACCTGGATTCCCGGGACCTGGATGATGTGGTCAACCAGGCCGCCAGCTGGCTGCAGGACCAGGCCGGCGCCATCGCCGGCGGCATCTTCAGCGGTTTCAGCGTGGCCACGTCGATGCTGGTCACCATCGGTATCATGCTGGTGCTCACGTTCTTCTTCCTCAAGGACGGGTACCGCTTCCTGCCCTGGCTGCGCCGGGCCTCGGGGCGTCGGGCCGGCCGCCACGGCACGGAGCTGCTGACCCGTGGCTGGAACACCCTGGGCGGCTTCATCCGCGCCCAGGCCATGGTCTCCTTCGTGGACGCCATCTTCATCGGCATCGGGCTGACACTCATCGGTGTGCCCATGGCGCTCGCCCTGGCCGTGATCACCTTCGTCGCGGGATTCATCCCCTATATCGGTGCCATCACCGCAGGCGCTCTGGCCGTTCTGGTCGCCCTGGTTTCCCTCGGCTTCACCGAAGCCATCCTGACCCTGATCCTGATCCTGGCGGTGCAGCAGCTGGAGGGCAACATCCTCTCCCCCATCCTGCAGTCACGCGCCATGGACCTGCACCCGGTGGTCATTCTGGTGTCCGTCACGGTCGGCGGCGGCCTCTTCGGGATCATCGGCGCCTTCCTGGCGGTCCCCGTCGCCGCCATGATCGCGGTGGTCTTCCGTTACGTCCAGGACATGGCGATGCTGCGCTCCGGCGAGAAGAAGACCAGCGACATCAATTTCGCCACCAACGCCGGCATCTGGACCGGACGGTACACGGAGGAAGCCGGAAAACGGATGCGCGCCAAGCGGCTGGATCCGCCCGTGGTGGTGCCCGATGAACGCGTGGAACGTCACCCGGAGTCCGAGGATGAGGCCAGCAGCCTGCTGCAGCGCATCAATGACGCCACCGGGACGTTGGGCCGGCTGTTCACCCGTGACGCGCACCGTGGCGCCACAAAGCCCGAGCCGCCGACGGAGACCGACGCGGACACGGCCACTCCGAAGTAGGCGCGGCTCCCCACTCACCGGGCGGGGACTCGTATAACCAGTTACCCACCAGCTAGACTGTTTTTCCGTGTCACACCAGTCGCCGCAGACCAGAACGTCCCGCCCCGGAACCACCGCAGCGCGCTCGTCCTCGGGAGGGTTCCAGGGCATACCCACCTGGTCCGGTCCGGCGATCGTGTTCGCGGCCCTGGTGACCGGCTGTCTGCTCAGTCTCGGCGCCGGCTCTCTCGGTCCGGCCTATCTGACCTGCTTCGCCGTGGCCGGTGTCCTGGTGGCCCTCATCGTCGAGGGCCGGGGGCTGTTTCTCACCGTCGCCAGCCTTCCCCTGTTGTTCGGGGTGATCACGCCGTTCTCTTCCTGGGTGATCAACCGGCTCGCCTCCACCTCGTCACAGGGGTTTTCCACCACCTCGGTCATCACCGCGGTCTTCCCCCTGGCGGAGTTCTTCCCCGTGCTCATCAGCATCACGCTGGGGGCGGCCGTCATTGCGCTGTTGCGGCTGTGGCTGCTGAACCGCCGCAACCGGGTGGTCGCCTCCCGCGCGCGGGAGGCACGGCGTCGTGATCAGGAGGCGGAACGCCGTAACCAGATCACCGCCACGCGCGCCCGGGCACAGAGCGCAAAGACCCGGGCACGCCGTTCCGAACGAACGGGTGACCGGGTCACGGTGGAGGAGCTGATCCGGCGCAACCAGCGCCGGCCGGACCGCTCCGTCACCGATGATCTCTACCGCGACTAGAGCGCCTGCTTGACGGTGCGGGCGGGGCGCAGTTCCCGCGGCAGCGCGAAGGTGATCTTCTCGCTGGCCGTGGTGACTTCATCCACGGCGGTGAAGCCGCGTTCCGCGAGGAATTCGAGCACGTCTCGCACCAAGATCTCCGGTACGGAGGCGCCGGAGGACAGCCCGATGGTCTCCACGCCGTCGAGCCAGGATTCCTCGATCTGGGTGGCGAAGTCCACCAGGTAGGAGGCCTTGGCGCCGTACTGCAGGGCAACCTCGACCATCCGCTTGGAGTTCGAGGAGTTCTGGGAACCGACCACGAGGAACAGATCCGACTCCGGTGCGATGGCCTTGACGGCCACCTGACGGTTCTGGGTGGCGTAGCAGATGTCATCGGACGGCGGATCCTGCAGGTGCGGGAACCGCTCCTTGAGCTTCACCACGATCTGCATCGTCTCATCCACGGAGAGCGTGGTCTGGGACAGCCAGACCAGCTTCTCGTCCGCCAGGTAGTCCGGCAGCTGGTCCACGCCCTCCAGGCCGTCCACCAGGTGGGTCACCTCAGGAGCCTCGCCGGAGGTGCCCTCGACCTCCTCGTGCCCCTCGTGGCCGACCAGCAGGATGTGGTAGCCGTCCCGGTCGAAGCGCTTGGCCTCATTGTGGACCTTGGTCACCAGCGGGCAGGTCGCGTCCAGGGTCTGCAGGTTCAGGGACTTGGCCTGATCCCGCACCGCCGGTGAAATGCCGTGGGCGGAGAACACCAGGTGCGCTCCCTCCGGGACCTCGTCGGCCTCCTCCACGAAGATGGCCCCGCGCTCGCGCAGCGAATCCACCACAAACCGGTTGTGGACGATTTCCTTACGGACATAGACGGGCGCCCCGTAGTTTTCCAGGGCCTTCTCGACAGTTTCGACCGCACGGTCGACTCCTGCGCAATAGCCCCGCGGGGCAGCCAGGAGGACCTTCTTCTCAGTAGAGCTCATACCGCCAGGGTATCCAAGGAATCACCAAATGCCTAGAATGGGCGAGGTACATCTCCCACAGCGATCTCTATAAGGTGGCACACCATTGTCGAACGCCCCGAGCGCCCCGGATTCCCCGTGGCCGGTCCGCGAGGTCAATTCGAAGGTCAAGGGGTGGATCGAACGTCTCGGCCACCTCTGGGTGGAGGGCCAGCTGACCCAGGTCAACATGAAGCCGAACTGGAAGCTGAGCTACCTCACGCTGCGTGACACCGAGGCCGAGGCCAGCGTCCAGATCACCTGTCCGACCAACCTGGTCCGCAACTCCCCCACCCCGCTGCGCGACGGCGACCGGGTCGTCGTCTACGGCAAGCCCGCCTTCTACGCCGGCCGTGGCTCCTTCTCCCTCTGGGTCACCCAGATCCGCCCGGTGGGCATCGGGGAACTGCTGGCGCGGGTGGAAATGCTGCGCAAGTCCCTCGCCGGCGAGGGCCTGTTCGACCCGGCGCGCAAAAAGCGGCTGCCCTACCTGCCACAGTGCGTCGGACTCATCACCGGCCGCGGTTCGGCCGCTGAGCGGGACGTCCTCTCCGTGGCCCGCGACCGCTGGCCGGAGGTGCAGTTCAAGGTCATCAACACGGCGGTACAGGGAGCCACCGCCGTCCCGCAGATCCTCGACGCGCTGCGGCAGCTTGACGACGACCCGGGGGTCGACGTCATCATCATCGCCCGCGGCGGCGGTTCGGTCGAGGACCTCCTGCCGTTTTCCGAGGAGGCCCTGCAGCGCGCCGTCGCTGCGGCCCGGACCCCGGTGGTCTCCGCCATCGGGCACGAGCCGGACACCCCGATCCTGGACAATGTGGCCGATCTGCGGGCTGCCACCCCCACCGACGCCGCCAAACGGGTGGTCCCCGATGTCCTGGAGGAACGTGCCCTGATCGCCGAGGCCCGGGCGCGGGCCGCCGCCGCTCTGCGTGGCTGGGTCCAACGCGAGCGGCAGGGGCTGGCGTCCATACGCTCCCGTCCCGTGATGGCCGACCCGACGACTCCGCTGCGCCGGCGCCGTGAGGAAGTCCGGCAGGCCGTCGGCATGATCCGCCGGGACGTGACCCATCTGCTGCAGCAGGAGCAGTCGCAGGTGGCCTCCCTGCGTGCCCAGGTCGCCGCCCTCGGCCCCTCGGCCACCCTGGCGCGCGGCTACGCCGTGGTGCAGGTGGTGCCGCGGGACGGTTCGGACCCTGAGGTGGTCACCACCATTTCCCAGACTCCGCCGGGCAGTCAACTGCGTATCCGCGTTGCGGACGGTTCGATCACCGCCGCCGGCATGTCCGCCACCCCCGCCGATTAATCCCTAAGTTTTCCCCACCTCTGGAAGCGAGAAAATTCTTGACCACTCCGCAGAACTCCGATGCCTTCGGTACCGGGCAGACCAGCGACGCCGCCTTCCCCCCGGTCGAGCAGCTCAACTACGAGCAGGCCCGGGACGAACTGATAGAGATCGTGAAGATCCTGGAACTGGGCCAGATGGGACTGGATGAATCGCTGAAGTACTGGGAGCGGGGTGAAGCGCTGGCCAAGCGCTGTGAAGAGCACCTGGCCAATGCCTCCCGGCGGGTGGAGGAGGCCCTGAACCGCAGCGGGGACGGTGACGCCGAGTCTTCTGCCGGGTAACGGCGTCCCCTCCCCCATGAGGAGTGCCACCGGATAGCATCGCCGCCGTGAGTGTTGTTCTCGCGGGACTCCCGCTGTTGGTGGTGATCGCCGCCCTGATCGCCCGGCAATCGACGGGCCGCTCCGCCGTGTTCGGTCTGGTGGCGGCCGTGCTCGTCGCCGCCTCCACCTTCGGTTTCGGATGGGCGGACGCGGCCGACACGTTGCGCGGGTGGTCGGTGCTGGTGATCGAGGTCGTGCTGATCGTCGGCGGCGGTATCGCCTTCGCGGAGGCCGGAAGACGCAACGGGGATCAGGCGGTAATCTCCGGCTGGCTGCGGGGGCGACTGGGCAGCGGTCTGGCGCCCGCGCTGGCCGTGGTGCACGGGGTCACTCCCCTGGCGGAATCGTTGACCGGTTTCGGTGTGGGCGTGGCCATCTCCGTCCCCCTGCTGGTCGCCCTCGGGTTCCGTGGACATCGGGCGCCGGTCATCGGATTGCTGGGACTGTGTGCCGTGCCCTGGGGTGCGATGGGCCCGGGCACCCTGATCGCCGCGGAGCTGGCTCAGGTCGGCTTCACCGAGTTCGGCGTCATGTCCGCGCTGCTCAGCCTGCCGGTGTTCATCGGGGCAGGCGTCACCGCGGCGCTGGTCGCGGGCGGGGACGGCCGCAGGCTGCGGGCCGTGGTCCTGGCGACGGCGTCGGGGCTGGTGCTCTGGGGCAGCATCTGGGCCGCGAACATCCTGTTCGGTACCGCCCCGGCCGGCGCGGTGGGCGCCGCCGTGACTCTGCTGGTGCACCTGCTGGTCCACCGGCTCCGGGGTGTGAAGCTGGCGATGACCGCCCGGGAGCTGCGCGCCCTCCTGCCGTACGGGGTGCTCCTGGGCGGGGTGCTGACGACGTCGGTCCTCGTCCGGCTCGCCGACGCCGGAGACACCGCGTGGCGCCACCTCAGCTCACCGGCCCTGTGGCTGGCGGTCGCGGTGCTGGTCACCCTGCACGCTCACCTCGGTCAGCTGCGTCCGACCCTGCGCCATGCCGGGGCCACCTGGTGGCACGTGGGGCCGGCGACGGGCCTGTTCATCTTCCTGGGGGCCGTCATGGCGGTGTCCGGGATGTCCGACCAGCTGGCGGACGCCCTGGCCGGACTGGGCGAGGGTTATCTCTTCCTGGTCCCGTTCATCGGGGGCGCCGGCGGTTTCATCACCGCCTCCAACAGTGGCGCCAACGCGATGTTCGCGGGACCGCAGGCACAGGCGGCGGCCACTCTGGGAGCTTCGGTTCTGCCGGTGGCCGCCAGTCAGAACGTCTCCGCATCGTTGCTGACCATGGCCACGCCCTCGCGGGTGGAACTCGCCCGGCGGCTGTGCCCGGATGAGCCGGAGATGACACCGGTGCTCCGCCCCGTGCTGGGGTTCACCCTGGTGTTGCTCCCCGTGCTCTCGGTGTTCACCGTGCTCGTGGCGTGATTACTCGCCGGCCGGCAGCGGCTCCGCGGTGATGACCGCCTCCAGCAGGGTAGTGAACTCCTCTTCGGTACCGGCACCGCTCAGCAGGGCCCGGCTCTCACCCAGATCGACCACCCACAGATCCCGCACATCGCTTTCCTCGGAGGTATGGATCTGGACCTCCTCGCCCGCGATGTTAATCGTCCGGTCGAGCTGGCGGGGGTCCTCGTCGATGCCGCGCACGGCGTCGTCAAGCGTCTCCCCGGTCTGCGTCAGCTGCAGGAACCCGCCGTCGGCGGTCACCCAGCCGATCACGACGGCCGGGGTGGCGTCGACGCTGCTGCGGCGGGCGGAGTTGGTGATCCACCCGTCCGGGGAATCCGGCAGGCGGACCGGAAAGGCCATCACCCGGGCCTCCATGGCCGCGAAGGTCTCTGCATCGACCTCCTGCACCGGCCCCTGCTCGGGGGCCCCGGGGTTCCAGCTGCACAAGCCGGTCGGGATCACGACGGCGAGCGTCACGATGACGACCAGGCCGATGGACAGCACCATGTCCCGGCCGCCCTGGAGGATTCTAGGTTTCTCATCAGCCACGTTGCCCAGTATGTCATGGGACCTCTTTGCCAGGTAATTCACCTCTCGGCAGGTGAGCTGCGCGAGGGACACCCCTCTTTCGGGTGGACAATCATCCGAAAACCCACCCGGTTAGTGGAACAATGGGACAAATGTGGGAACTATCCGGTTCACCCCGCAAGGTTCACCGGGAAACCGTTCCCACAGCGCCAGCGAACTAGATCCCCCTCAGGAGGCCCTACCCCTATGAACACAGAACCCCGCGAGAGCCTGGACCGCAACCTCGCCATGGAACTGGTCCGAGTCACCGAGGCGGCGGCCCTGGCCTCCGGCCGGTGGGTGGGACGCGGCATGAAGAACGAGGGTGACGGCGCCGCGGTGGATGCGATGCGCAAGCTCATCAACTCCGTGAACATGCGCGGCGTAGTGGTCATCGGCGAAGGCGAGAAGGACGAGGCCCCGATGCTGTTCAACGGGGAAGGCGTGGGCACCGGCGAAGGCGCCGAGGTCGACATCGCCGTGGACCCCGTCGACGGCACCACCCTGATGGCCGAGGGCCGCCCCAACGCCATCTCCGTGATCGCCGCCGCCGAACGGGGCTCCATGTACGACCCCTCCGCCGTCTACTACATGAAGAAGCTGGCCGTGGGCCCGGACGCCGCCGGTAAGGTCGACATCGCGGCACCTGTGGACCACAACATCAAGGCCGTGGCCAAGACCAAGGGGGTGTCTCCCTCCGACGTCACCGTCGTGGTGCTCGACCGCCCGCGCCACAAGGACCTGATCGCCGACATCCGCCGCGCCGGCGCCAAGGTGCGCCTGATCTCGGACGGCGACGTCGCCGGTGCGATCGCCACCGCGCAGGACTCCAACTCCATCGACATCATGCTGGGCACCGGCGGCACCCCGGAAGGCATTATCACCGCCTGCGCCATGAAGGCCATGGGCGGTGAGATCCAGGGCATCCTGGCCCCGCAGGACGACGCCGAGGCCCGCAAGGCCATGGACGCCGGCCACGAACTCAACCGTGTGCTGTTCACCAATGACCTGGTCAACTCCGACAACTGCTACTTCGCGGCCACCGGCGTGACCAACGGTGACATGCTCCGCGGCGTGAGCTACCGCGCCAACGGCGCCACCACACGTTCGCTGGTCATGCGGTCGAAGTCCGGCACCGTGCGCTACATCGAGTCCGTGCACAAGCTGGCCAAGCTGCAGGAGTACTCCGTGGTGGACTACTCCACCAAGCCGACGATCTAGCTCTCCCGGGATACCCGGAGAGCCCGGCGTGCGGTGGGTGACCGTGACCTCCTGCCCACCGCGCCCCCGGACTGGGCCATAATTGGGGCTGGGCCCGCGCCCTGCAACACCGTCGGGCCGGACAATGGTTTCTTCCGCTGTCGCTACTTAAACACTTCATTTCAACACAAAGGTGGTTTTCATGACCGAGCAGGAATTCCGCATCGAACACGACACCATGGGCGAGGTCAAGGTTCCCGCCCAGGCTCTGTGGCAGGCCCAGACCCAGCGCGCCGTGGACAACTTCCCCATCTCCGGCCGCCCGCTGGAGTCCGCCCAGATCCGCGCCATGGGCCTGCTGAAGGCGGCCTGTGCCACCGTCAACCAGGAGCGTGGCCTGCTGACCGAGGAGCAGGGCACGGCGATCGTCTCCGCCGCGAAGGAGATCGCGGAGGGCAAGCACGACGCCGAGTTCCCGATCGACGTGTTCCAGACCGGCTCCGGCACCTCCTCGAACATGAACACCAACGAGGTCATCGCCTCCATCGCCAAGAACAACGGCGTGGAGATCCACCCGAATGACCACGTGAACATGGGGCAGTCCTCCAACGACACCTTCCCCACGGCCACCCACGTGGCCACCACCGAGGCCGCCGTGAAGGTGCTGCTGCCGGCGCTGGAGCAGCTGCAGACCTCGCTGGCGAACAAGTCCGCCGAGTGGAAGTCGGTGGTCAAGTCCGGCCGCACCCACCTCATGGACGCGGTCCCGGTGACCCTGGGCCAGGAGTTCGGCGGCTACGCCCGCCAGATTGAGCTGGGCATCGAGCGCGTCAAGTCCGCCCTGCCGCGCGTCGGCGAGCTGCCGATCGGCGGCACCGCCACCGGCACCGGCCTGAACACCCCGGCCGACTTCGGTGCCAAGGTCACCGAGGAACTGAAGAAGCTGACCGGCCTGGAGCAGTTGAGCGAGGCCGAGAACCACTTCGAGGCCCAGGCCAACCGCGACGCCCTGGTGGAGATCTCCGGCGCGCTGCGCACCATCGCCGTGTCCTTCTACAAGATCGCCAACGACATCCGCCTGATGGGCTCCGGCCCGCTGACTGGGCTCGGCGAGCTGCGCCTGCCGGACCTGCAGCCGGGTTCCTCCATCATGCCGGGCAAGGTCAACCCGGTCCTGTGTGAGACCGCCACCCAGGTCTCCGCCCAGGTCATCGGCAACGACGCCGCCGTCGCCTTCGGTGGTTCCCAGGGCCAGTTCGAGCTCAACGTCTTCATCCCGATGATGGCGCGCAACGTGCTCGAGTCCATCACCCTGCTGGCCAACACCTCGCGGGTATTCGCCGAGCGGCTGGTGGACGGCCTGGAGGCCAACGAAGAGCACATGAAGGTGCAGGCCGAGTCCTCCCCGTCCATCGTGACCCCGCTGAACTCCGCCATCGGCTACGAAGCCGCCGCCAAGGTGGCCAAGACCGCCCTGGCCGAGGGCAAGACCATCCGCCAGACGGTCATCGACCTCGGCTTCGTCGACGGTGAGAACCTCACCGAGGAAGAGCTGGACAAGCGTCTGGACGTTCTGGCGATGGCCAACACCGACCGCGACAAGTAGGCCACCCGGTCACTTCGGCGCCGCCCCGGCACTTCTGCGGGGGCGGCGTTCCGTGTCTCCGGACTAGGGGTTCTCCAGCCCGAGCTGGTGCACCAGGTGGGCGTCGGGGATGATCTTCAGCTCCTTGACGGAATGATCCACCTCGGAGATGGTGCTCCTTCCCCCGGCGTAACTGAGATACACCGACGAAGAGATCGGATGACTGCGCTCCATGGCGAAGCGGGCGGCCACCATGGCCACGCTCTGCAGTCCCTGGAGCAGATCATTGCCGGTGGTGACCTCACGGGCCAGCATCAGGTGCCGGTTCGGCATGGCGAAGAGGATCCCGTTGCTCTGGTCCATTTCGGGTACCCATTCCGCCAGCACCTCCTCCAGCAGCAGCGGCGCGCTGCCGAGGTAGAAACTGTCCGACTCAAAGGACCAGAAGTGTCCACCGGGCATCTGCGCACTACCCTCGTGGTAGACGATCTGGATGTCCGCCGTCTGCAATTCACTGCGCAGGTTGGCGGTGGCGGCACGGCGGAGGCTCGGTACATCGTCGAATTTCTCGGCTTTAGACAACGCGACGGTCTGGATGGCGTTCTCGGTGTCGAGCACGAGGGCGACGGCGACGTTCTCCGCGAAGGGGTCGATGGTGGCGCCGTCGATGATTCCGCGCTCATCCTCGCTCAGTCCCCACGTAGGCGTCAGTTTGAGGCGGAGACCTGCATAGATCTCCGGAACCCGCATGTTCTCCGTCCCCTCATCGGACATGATCATCCGGACGAAGGCCTCCGCGTGGGAGGCGATGGCGTTGGGATCCTCGTTGCCCGCGAGCAGGCGCACGAGGTGGTCGAATCCGACCCGGACCCGTCCCCGCCCCGGATGGGTGATCTCCCCCTGCCGGCCATCAAAGTGGATCGCGGCACCGTATTCCGCGAACTGGTGCCGCAACTGTCTGCGCAGCTCCAGCCCGCGCTCATTATCGAGCCCGGGGAAGATCTCCACCTCGCGTTTCCGCCCGGCCCGGGTGAGAGGGGTGGGCTTGCGTGAACGTCGACGCAATCGCCTGAAGAACATCTCGGTCCCCTTAAGTTCCTGCTCGCCGCCTCCCGAATCAGCGGAGGCTTCACCTGCGACGTTAGCAGCCGGAGAGATACCGGTGACAGCCCTCCGGTGACGCGCGCACCAGAGAGCCAGGTCATAGCACCTCTCCCGGACGCTCTATTGCACTCAATGCAAGTTTGCATGTAGTGCAAAATTGCACTAGGTTTAGCTTTCGTGAACGACTCAGACGACCTCTCGCTCCGCGAGATGAAACGCCGCGCCACCCGCGCGGCCATCGAAGAACATGCCACCGGGCTGGTCGCGGCCCACGGTGTCGAGAACGTGACGGTGGAAGACATCTGCGCCGCCGTGGGCATTTCCAAGCGGACCTTCTTCAACTACGTGGACTGCAAGGAAACCGCCATTCTCGGCGATCCCCCACGGCTCCCCAGCGAGGAGGAACGCGCCGCATTCATCGGGCAACGACACGGGAATCTGCTGGTCGCGGTGGTGGACCTCTGCATCTGCGTCACCATCGGAGGACAACTGATCGACTCTGACCGGCGCACCGAGATTCTGCGCCGCCGCAAGGAGATCCGCCACCGGAACCCGGAGCTGTTCCTGCAGCGCAGCGCCAGCTTCCACCAGATCCACCACGTGCTCCGGGACATTCTCCTGGACTACTTCACCGCCCACCCGGCAGAGCGCGCCACCGACTCCAGCCCGGAACAGGAGGCGGCGGGCATTGTCACGCTCGCCGGGAACGTCCTGCAGCTGAGCTACATGTCGTGGTTGCACGGTGACGACAACTCCCCCGCTGCACTCACCGCCGCCTGCCACCGCACTCTGCGCGATTTCACCGCCCTGATCGACAAGCACAACGGCCCCCTGACCCACGAAGGAACCGCACAATGACCACCCAAGTAGAACCCGCCGTGGAACCGCAACAGCGCGACAGGCGGACCCTCAACCTGATCATCGCCGCCCTCATGCTCACGATGCTGATGAGCTCGCTGGGCCAGATGATCTTCTCCACCGCCCTCCCGACGATCGTCGGCGAACTCGGCGGGGTCAACCACATGTCGTGGGTGATCACCGCTTTCCTCCTGGCGCAGACCATCGCCCTACCGGTCTTCGGCAAGCTCGGTGACCAGATCGGCCGCAAGGAACTGTTCATCGGTGCCATCATCACGTTCATCATCGGTTCCGCCCTGGGCGGCTTCGCCGCCAACATGGGGGTCCTGATCGCCGCCCGCGCCATTCAGGGGCTGGCTGCGGGAGCCATGATGATCACCTCCCAGGCGATCACCGCCGAGGTCACCACCGAACGCGAACGCGGCAAATTCATGGGCATCATGGGCTCCGTGTTCGCGGTGTCCTCGGTGCTCGGCCCCGTGCTCGGTGGCTGGTTCACCGACGGCCCGGGCTGGCGCTGGGGACTGTGGCTCAACGTCCCGCTGGGCATCATCGCCGTGATCGCCATCGCCGTACTACTCAAGCTGCCGCAGCGTGAGCGGAAGTTCACCGCCGACTGGCTGGGCACCGCCACCATGGCGATCGCGACGGCCTCCCTGGTCCTTTTCGTCACCTGGGGCGGCAACGAGTACGAGTGGACCGACCCACAGATCATCGGTCTCATCATCGCGTTCGTCGTCTTCGCCGCGCTCTTCGTGATCGTGGAGCTTAGGGCCAAGGACCCCATCGTGCCGATGACATTCTTCCGCAACCGCAACTTCATCATCACCGCATTCGTCGGCCTCGGCATCGGCGTGTTCATGTTCGGCTCCCTGGCCTACCTGCCCACCTACCTGCAGATGGTGCACGGGATGTCACCGACCAGCGCCGGCCTGATGATGATCCCCATGATGGCCGGGCTGATGGGTACCTCCATCGTCGTCGGCCAGCTGATCTCCAAGACCGGCAGGTACAAGTGGTACCCCATCGTGGGCATGGCGATCACCGGAGTGGCGCTGATTCTGCTCAGCCGCCTGACGCCCGATACCTCCCTGTTCCTGGTCGGAGCCGTCTTCTTTGTCTTCGGCTTCGGGGTCGGCTGCGCGATGCAGGTCCTGGTCCTGATCGTCCAGGTCTCCTTCCCCGTCACCGTCGTCGGCACGGCCACCGGGGCCAACAACTTCTTCCGCCAGGTCGGCGGCTCGCTGGGCTCGGCACTGGTCGGCGGGCTGTTCATCGGCCGTCTCGGCGATGAGATCCCGAAGAACCTGGCTCCCGCGCTCGCGCAGCTGGGTGAAGAGGGTGCCGGGTACGCGGCACAGTTCGCCTCCGCCGACGGCTCCAACAGCCTGACGCCGGGCATGATCGGGCAGTTGCCACCGGTACTGCAGGACGCCCTGCAGTTGGCCTACAACAACTCCCTGACTCCGGTCTTCCTGCTCCTGGCCCCGGTGGCCTTCCTCTGTGCCGCGCTGCTTCTGGGCATTAAAGAAGGCCGCCTCAGCAACAAGCTCAGCAGTGTTGAGACGACCACGGATTAGGATCATTCGCTCCGGCGGGGACTAGACCTCGATGTCGGGTTTCGGGAGGAGTTTCTCCCAGATGGCGGTGTCCCGCCACTGGCCCTTCATCTCCCCGTAGGGCATCTTCGCCAGGTGCCGCAGCGTCCCCACCTTCTCGAAGCCGCGGGACTCATGCAACTTCACCGAGCCCTGGTTCTCCGGGAAGATCCAGGAGTGGATCCCCCACTTGCCCAGGTCCTGGCACACCGAAATCAGCTGGTCCAGCAGTGCCCCGGCGATGCCCCGCCCCTGGGCACCGTTGCGGATGTAGATCGAGTCCTCGACCACTCCGTAGAACACCTCCCGGTGCGAAATCGGGGCAGCGGAGACCCAGCCCAGTACGCAGGCGTCATCATCTGCTTCCACGGCGACGAAGACAGTTCCCTCGATCTTCCGGTCATTGAACTCCTCCCAGTCCGGAGCATTTCTCTCATATGTGGCATGCCCGGTTTCCAGGCCCTGCACATAGATCTCCTGGACCTGGGAATAGTCCTCACGCCGCATCGGGCGGATTCTGAAGGTAGCTTCTGCCATAGCGGCAATTGTCCATCACTTCCGCGGGATCCAGCAACCGGAGAAGGTACTTTATTTCTAGTGCGACTCCAGCAGGTTGGTGACCAGCTCCGCGATGGCGGAACGCTCGGAACGCTGCAGGGTGATGTGGGAGAACAGCTCGTGCCCCTTCAGGGTTTCGATCACCGCCTGCACCCCGTCATGCCGCCCCACCCGGAGATTGTCGCGCTGCGCGACGTCGTGGGTCAGGACCACCCGGCTGCCGCGGCCCAACCGGGAGAGCACGGTCAGCAGCACGTTGCGCTCCAGGGACTGGGCTTCGTCGACGATGACGAAGGAATCATGCAGACTGCGGCCCCGGATGTGGGTCAGCGGCAGCACCTCGATCAGCTCGCGCGCCATGATCTCCTCCATCGCGTTCTCCGAGACCAGCCCCTCCAAGGTGTCGAAGACCGCCTGGGCCCAGGGGTTCATCTTCTCCGACTCGCTGCCCGGCAGGTACCCCAGGTTCTGACCCCCGACGGCGTACAGCGGCCGGAAGACCACGATGCGTTTGTGCTCCCGCCGCTCCAGCACGGCTTCCAGTCCGGCACACAGGGCCAGGGCGGATTTGCCGGTGCCGGCGCGCCCGCCGATGGAGACGATGCCGACCTCCGGGTCCAGCAGCAGGTCCAGGGCGATGCGCTGTTCCGCGGACCGTCCCTGGAGCCCGAAGGCCTGCTGGTCTCCGCGGATCAGCCGGAGCGCCCCGTCTGGAGCCACCCGGGTCAGCGCGGATTGGGTCCCGGTCAGCAGGGTGACGCCACAGTGGACCGGCAGATCGACCACGGCCGTACCGTCATCGGTGACCGCCTCCGGCAGGTACACCTCGCCTTCCCGGTACAGCAGATCCACGGAGGCGGCGTCGGTGTGGACGGTGTCCATCCCGGAGTACCCGGTCAGCACCACGTCCTCGGCGTGGTACTCATCAGCGGCGATGCCCACCGCCCCGGCCTTGACCCGGAGGGGGACGTCTTTGGTGACCAGCACCACGTCCTGGCCACTGCCCTGGAGGTTCAGGGCGCAGGCGAGAATGCGGACGTCGCCTTCGGTGCCGCGGAAGGCGGCCGGCAGCAGTGTTTGATCCTGGTGGTTGAGCTCCACACGCAGCGAACCCCCGGCGGTGTTGACGGGCACCTGGGAATCCAGGCGTCCGTAGGTGGAGCGCAGCTCCTCAAGCAGGCTCAGGGCCTGCCGGGCGAACCACCCGAGTTCCGGGTGATGGCGTTTCCCCTCCAGTTCGGTGATGACCACCAGCGGCAGCACCACATCATGTTCCGCGAACTTCTGTAGCGCCCACGGGTCGGACAAGAGCACGGACGTGTCCACCACATGAGTGCGGGTGATCAGATCGAAGGCGGTGGTGGCTTCAGCGACATCAAGCGCGGCGGTGTCGGTGTTCCGGTTAAACATGCAGGGTCGGCTCCCTCCGGGCCTGGCGGGTACCCGGCAGACCACGGCTGACAACGGCTGGGTGCGAGCCGCGCTCCCCCGGTGCCGGTACCGACGCCCGGAAAAACGCCGCCGGGCGTGTGGCCCCGAGGTGGCACGTAGTACCCGGAGTCTCCCCGGTACTGCGGTTCCCGCCCGGTTGCCCACAATGTACTGCGCCCCGGGGCCCTTCGCAGCGCGACCTCCGGTCCGGGTCACCCCCTGCGCCGGGGCTGCAAGGACGCCACATTCGCCAGCACCAGTGCCACCAGCACCGCCCCGCCGCCGGCCCACTGCAGCCCGGACAGCTCCTCGCCGTTGAGGAAGACCCCGATCAGGGTGGCCGTGACGGGACTGATGACGCCGAGCATCGCCACACTGACGGTGTCGAGCAGGGAAATCCCCCGGAACCACAGCCCGTAGGCGACCACCCCGTTGATGGTGAACATGTAGAGAAACCCCAGCAGGTTCTCCCCGCTGACCTGAGCCGGGGCCCCCTCCAGCAACAGAAGCAGGGGTAGCAGGAACAATCCACCGAAGGTCAGTTGCCAGCCAGTGACCGCCAGACCGGGAACCCCCTCCGGCCGGCCGAAGCGTTTGGTCAGCACCACACCGAAGGCCATGCACAAAGCGCCAGCCAACCCCACCACGATGCCCTGCGGGTTCAGCTGCGCACCGGGACTGAACACCAGGGTCGCCACCCCGACGACCGCGACCACGGCAGCCGCCAGTTGCAGGCTGCGGACCCGGGCTCCCAGTAGAATCGGGGACAACGCGATGACCCAGAGCGGCGAGGTGTTGGTGATCACCGCGGCCACTCCTCCGGGCAGCAGAAAGGTGGCCCAGAACAGCAGGGCGAAGAACGCCCCGATGTTCAGGACTCCCAGCACGATCGACTTCCACCACCAGGCACCGCTCGGCAGCACCCGGAACCAGGCGAGCAGCATGAGTCCGGCGGGGAAAGCCCGGATGAAGCCCGCCAGCAGCGGCCGGTCGGCGGGCAGGAACTCAGTGGTCACGAAGTAGGTGGTACCCCAGATAACCGGGGTCAGCGCCGTGATCAGCAGATTCATGCCGCCCCACCCTACTATGACCCGCACCCCCGGGGACGGACTCTGTGTCCTGGACCGGGGTGGGCCATCAGCTGCGGCGGAAGGGCCGGTTAGTTGGTCTGGACGTCCTCGGAGTATTCACCGGAGTCATCAGCGACCCACGCGATGGTGCCCTGGGTGAACTCCTGCATCCAGCCGTTGCCGTCCTCGTTGGCTTCCTCCGGTGCCGTGGGGAGGCCGACAGGGGCGTCGAAGCCGCCCTCGTTCATCCACGTCTCCGCGATCATGCCGACCAGTGGCTGCGCACCGGTCTCGTCCGAGTGGACGATGTACTGGCCGTTCTCATAGGCGACCAGGACCTCCCCATCGGACCCCTCGTCCATCGACTCCGGGTTTGCGAACCCGTTGGATTCGGCCGCCTCCGCGACGGCCGTGGGGATTGCCATGGTGCTGCCGTCCGCGGACTCGACCTCGGTGGTGTCACCGGCGTCCCCGCCATTTCCCTCCGTCGCACCGGTGGTGTCGGTCGAAGCAGTGTCGCTCGTCGCATCGGCGTCATCGGAGGGTTCGGTGGAGGCGTCATCGCCGGCTCCGCCCCCGTTGTTTTCCTCGGTGGCGTCGCTGATGGCGGACTCCGCCTCATTGGCGGCGTCCTCCGCCTCGGAACAGGCGACGACACTGAGGGAGAGCACGATGGCGGCACCGCCGGCGAGAATACGTTTGCGAACGGAACTACGAATAGGGGTCATGGTGCTCCAAACCTTTCTGGTCAAGTCCTGCTACTTGTTCAAGGTGCCCCTCCATTAGTAACGCCGATCACTTCAGTTCCGCCAGAAGAAACAGGGATCGTTAGGCGCCCGTAATAGAACTGTCACTTAAGCGTTCACTTACGACGCCGCCGCGGCGTGGCCCTGCGCGCCGGTGCCGCCGCTTTGCGCCGGGCCTGCTTCGCCAGCGTCTTCTCCCGGGCGCTCCGCTTGGGGGCGACCTGCCGGGAAGAGTTGACGGTCCTCCCCTTGGCGATGCCGACGAAGTCCTGGATGGCGTCATTGTCCTGCGTCCGGCGCCACACCAGGGCGATGTGGGTGTCGGGGACATCGTCCGCCTGCAGCTGCCGCGGCACCACCAGCTTTTTGCTCAGCACCTTCAGCAGCGGCTTCGGCGCGATGGCCACACCGACATTCGCCGCAACTATCTGCAGCGCCTCGCGGACGGCGGCGGGATCCACCCCGCCATGGGCGGCGGGCCGGTAATTGATGATCTGATCCTCCAGATCGGCCGGGGTCAGGGCCCCCTCGATCAGCGTGAGCTCGCTGTCCCCGGGCAACGCCACCCCCTTGCCCTCGCGGTAGAGCTCCACCACGTGGAATTCCTCGGGATCGAGGCGCTGATCCGGTAGCCGGACCAGCGCGAGCTGGACGCGGCCGTCGATGAGCACACCGAGGGCGTCATCCGATTCGGTGGCCTCCAGGCCCCCGTGGCGGGTGCGCTCCCGGAAGCGCCCGAACCACTTGCCGGGCTCGGTTCCGGTGACGAAGCTTAAGGTCAGCATGTCCTGAATGCTACCGTTGGGGACGTGAACGAAGAATCTGCCCGCATCCCGTCCGGCACCGCAATGAAGCCGCAGACCGCGGCGAAGAAACTCGGCATCTATCTGCCGGCCACGCCAGAGGAGTTCCGCAACGGCGCCACCACCCACGCCGAGCTGAAGGAACTCCAGCACAATCCGCCGGAGTGGCTCACTGAACTGCGCCGTACGGGCCCGCATCCGCGCCCCGTGGTCGCCCAGAAGCTCGGCATCACCATCGCCGCCCTCAAGCGCAATGACATGGACCAGCCGCTGACCACCGCGGAAATCAAGGAACTACTGGAGAACCAGCCGGAGTGGCTGTCCCAGGCACGTACCGCGCTGGCAGAGGGCCGCGCCGAACGGCTGGCTGCCGAGCAGCCGGACGCAGATCCCCAGGACTGACAGCCCGGCCGGAGACCACTCACCCCCGCACACCCCGGACAGCCGACGCTGGCTGCTCCGGGGTGTTGCACGTCTGCTCCAGCACGCAGGTGGCCCCTTCACCGGAACTCCCCCGTTAGGGGCCCGCAGTCGCTGAGCCGCTGATTCCTCCCGGCGGCGGCGCCAGTTGCGGGAGGCCGCACCCCGGAAGTGTCTGTCTTCCTGCAGCACACCACCTCTTTTACCTACTCGGACACCGGGCGAAAACGTGTGGGATGATAACCACGTGCATTTCACCGGACAAGGGCTCCTAGGAAGTCTTTAGGGATTGCCCTAGTGTTAACTTTTCCGCATCCGTCATTAAATGTGTGACAGCTCTCAAAGCAGGGAGTCTGAGTGAGTAAGAAAGTGCAAAGGAGCAGACTCGTGAATGCACCGCAGACCCGACCGTCCCCCTCGGTCAACACCGGCGACACCTGGCAGTCGCCGAAGCATAAGCGGACCGTCTACCTGGTCCTGGCCATCGTCGGCCTATCCATCCTCTTCGACGGCTACGACCTCGTGGTCTACGGCGCCGTTCTCCCCAACCTGATCGCCGATCCCTCGCAGATCGGTGAATTGACCCCCGCCATCGCCGGCACGCTGGGCTCCTACGCCATGATCGGCGTGATGATCGGCGCCCTGTCCGCCGGTGCCGTCGGCGACCGCCTGGGCCGCCGCAAGGTGATGATCACCGCCATCATCTGGTTCTCCATCGGCATGGCCCTGACCGCCTTCGCCCAGTCGATCTTCATGTTCGGCCTGCTGCGCTTCCTGACCGGGCTGGGCGTCGGCATGATCGTGGCCACCGGTGGCGCGGTCATCGCGGAGTTCGCCCCGCGCAACCGCCGGAACCTCTTCAACGCGATCGTCTACTCCGGTGTCCCCGCCGGCGGTGTCATGGCCTCCGTCCTGGCACTGCTGCTCGAGGACACCATCGGCTGGCGCGGCCTGTTCCTGATCGGCGCCTCCCCGCTGATCTTCCTGCTGCCCATGGCACTCCTCGCGCTGCCCGAGTCCCCGCGCTGGCTGGTCTCCCGCGGCCGTGTCGAGGACGCCGAGGCCCTGGTGGTCAAGCACGAACTGCCCGCCCGCCAGTTCCTCGCCGTGGAGACCACCGCGCCCCAGCAGGAGAAGGCCGCTGCCCCGGCCGACGAGCGCGAGAAGGCTCTCCAGCGCACCGGCTTCGCCGCCCTGTTCTCCCGCGCCTACCTGCCCGGCACCATCCTGATCGGCGCGATGAGCTTCATCGGTCTGCTGTCCACCTACGGTCTGAACACCTGGCTGCCGCAGATCATGCAGTCCAACGGTGTGAGCGCGGACAACTCCCTGTACTCCCTGTTCGCCCTCAACGGCGGCGCAGTGCTCGGCGGCCTGTTCGCCTCCTGGATGGCTGACCGCGTCGGCGCCAAGAAGATCATCACCGTCACCTTCCTGATCGCCGCGATCTGCCTCTTCGTCCTGCCGATCCCGCTGCCCGCCTTCGTCATGTACCTGCTGATCGGCTTCGCCGGCATCGGTGTCCTGGGAACCCAGGTGCTCACCTACGGCCTGGCCTCCAACTACTACGGCACCTCCGCCCGTGCCGCCGGAGTGTCCTGGGTCGCCGGCTTCGGTCGCCTCGGTGGCATCTTCGGCCCGCTGATCGGTGGTCTCATCATCAGCGCCGGCTTCGGCCCCTCCTCCGCCTTCTACCTCTTCGCCGGTGTCGCGGTCATCGGTTCCATCTGCACCGCCCTGATCCCGCGCTCCCCGGCGGAAGCCACCGTGGTCATCACCTCCCACGGCGACTCCCCGGAAGAGCCCGCGCTCAACAAGCGCGATGACCAGGCTCCGTTGAACCGCAGCTAGTCCGCTCTTTCCTCCCGCACTTGGCCCCCGGCACCACCATCTGGTGGGACCGGGGGTTGTGCCGTGTCCGGGACAATGACGAAGCCCCGGCACATCTTCACGAGGATGTGCCGGGGCGCGGGAGAAGGTCCGGAAAGCCCTAGAGCAGCTTCCAGTCCTCCAGGCCCTCGTAGAGCGGGAACTGTGCGGCAACCTTCTCCACACGGGTACGCAGGGTTTCGACGTCCGCCCCTTCGCCCTGGACCAGAGCGGTGGCGATGACGTCGGCGACCTCGGTGAACGCCTCAGCGTCCAGGCCCCTGGTGGCCAGCGCCGAGGTGCCGATGCGCAGACCGGAACCGACCATCGGCGGACGGGGGTCGAACGGCACGGTATTGCGGTTGACGGTGATGCCGGCGGCGTGCAGCACGTCCTCGCCCTGCTGGCCGTCAAGCGCGGAGTTGCGCAGGTCCACCATGACCAGGTGGACGTCGGTGCCGCCGGTCAGCACGGTGATGCCGGCCTCGGCGACGTCCTTCTCATTCAGGCGCTCAGCCAGGATGCGCGCGCCCTCGAGGGTGCGCTCCTGCCGGTTCCTGAACTCTTCGGTCGCGGCGATCTTGAAGGCGATGGCCTTGGCCGCGACGGCGTGCATCAACGGTCCGCCCTGCTGGCCCGGGAAGACCGAGGAGTTCAGCTTCTTGGCGTACTCCTGGCGGGCGACGATCAGGCCGGAACGCGGACCACCGAGCGTCTTGTGCACGGTGGAGGAGGCGACGTCGGCGTGCGGTACCGGGCTGGGGTGCAGCCCGGCGGCGACCAGGCCGGCGAAGTGGGCCATGTCCACCCACAGCTTGGCTCCGACCTCGTCCGCGATGGAGCGGAACGCGGCGAAGTCCTGGTGGCGCGGGTAGGCCGACCACCCCGCGATGAGCACCTGCGGCTTCTCGGCGATGGCCTGCTCCCGAACCTGGTCCATGTCCAGGCGCATGGTTTCCTTGTCCACACCGTAGGCGGCGACCTCGTAGAGCTTGCCGGAGAAGTTCAGCTTCATGCCGTGGGTGAGGTGCCCACCATGATCGAGGGACAGGCCCATGATCTTGTCGCCCGGGTTGGCCAGCGTCATCAGGACGGCGGCGTTGGCTTGGGCGCCCGAGTGCGGCTGCACATTGGCGAACTCCGCGCCGAAGAGCTCCTTGGCCCGGTCCCGGGCCAGGTTCTCGATGACGTCGACGTGCTCACACCCGCCGTAGTAGCGGCGGCCCGGGTAGCCTTCGGCGTACTTGTTCGTCAGCACCGAGCCCTGCGCCTGCAGGACGGCCCGGGGGACGAAGTTCTCGGAGGCGATCATCTCCAGGGTCTCGCGCTGGCGGGAAAGCTCACCCTGCATCGCGTGGTAGACGTCCGGATCGACCTGATCCAGGGCCTTGTATTGTAGGTCGTCGGTGTACTGGGGCTCTGTCATGAAACCGCTCGTGCCTTTCGTGTTTTGTGGAACCACGTGGTGTGGGGTCCCCGGGCAGAGGCTTCCGACGGGGACGACATACAGCTGACAAGCTTAGCCCGCCAAATCCGTGCTTCTCACATTGCGGCGGCATTTCCCGGGCCCATTCGCCACCCCCGCTGGGCGGGCACGCACAACCGGGGGTGCACAATGGAGCCATGTCGCGCCCACAGGACACCAGCCCCTACCTGGACTTCGACCGGCAATCCTGGCACGATCTGCGCAACTCGATGCCGCAGGTGCTCACCGAGGAAGAGGTGTTCACCCTCCGCGGGGTGGGCGAGAACATCGACCTGGATGAGGTGGCGGAGGTCTACCTGCCGTTGTCCCGGCTGATCCACCTCCAGGTCCGCGCCCGGCAGGAACTGACCGCAGCCACCGAGACATTCCTGGGGTCCCCCACCGGGCACGTCCCCTTCATCATCGGGGTGGCGGGATCAGTGGCGGTCGGGAAATCCACCACGGCCCGTCTCCTCCAGGTGCTGCTGCAGCGCTGGGAGTCCCATCCGCGGGTGGACCTGGTGACCACGGACGGCTTCCTCTACCCCGCCGCCGAGCTGCGGCAGGCGGGGTTGATGCAGCGCAAGGGCTTCCCCGAGTCCTATGACCAGCGCGCACTGCTTCGCTTCGTCACCGACGTGAAGTCCGGAAAGCCCCACGTGGCGGCGCCGGTCTACTCCCACAAGCTCTATGACCGGGTCGAGCAGGTGCAGACGGTCAGCCAGCCCGACATTCTCATCCTGGAGGGTCTGAACGTGCTCCAGACCGGCCCCACCCTGATGGTCAGTGATCTCTTCGACTTCAGTGTCTACGTCGATGCCCGCACCGAGGACATCGAGAAGTGGTACATCGACCGTTTCCTGAAGCTGCGCACGACCGTTTTCCGCGAGCCCGGCGCCCACTTCTCCCACTTCGTGGACCTCACGGAGGAGCGGGCCCGCACGGAGGCCCGGGAGATCTGGCAGTCCATCAACCTGCCCAACCTGGTGGAGAACATCCTGCCCACCCGGGTCCGTGCCTCCCTGGTGCTGACCAAGGGTGTGGATCACCTCGTGGAGCGGGTGCGGATGCGTAAGATCTAGCGGCCCGGCTATTTCCCGAAGCGACGGGAGCGCTGCGAGTAGTCGCGCAGGGCACGCAGGAAGTCAATGCGGCGGAAGGCCGGCCAGTAGGTGTCGGTGAACCAGATCTCCGAGTAGGCCGACTGCCACAACAGGAAACCCGAGAGCCGCTGTTCCCCGGAGGTGCGGATCACCAGGTCCGGGTCGGGCTGTCCCGAGGTGTAGAGGTGCTTCGACAGGGAGTCGACGGTCACTTTCCCCGCCATTTCCGCCGCGGGGGTGCCCGCCTCGGATTCCTCGGCCAGCAGGGTGCGGACGGCGTCGACGATCTCCTGCCGCCCGCCATAGCCGACGGCGATGTTGACCGCGATGCCGTTCTTGTCCCGCGTGTCGGCGGCGGCCTCCCGCAGTCGGAGGGCGACGTCATCGGGCAGCAGGTCCAGGTGGCCGACCAGCCGCACCCGGCAGTTGTGGTCCCCGTGCACCAGCTCGGTGACCACGTCGACGATGATGTCGTAGAGCAGTTCCAGCTCGGAGGAGTTGCGGCCCAGATTCTCAGTGGACAACAGGTAGATGGTGACCAGCTCCACCTGGGACTCCCGGGCCCAGCCGACCACCTCACCGATCTTCTTCGCACCCACGCGGTGGCCGTGGCTGACGTCCACGAAACCGGCCTCGCGGGCCCACCTGCGGTTCCCGTCGCACATGAGCGCGATGTGCTTCGGCTGCTCACACCCGTTCAGCTCACGACGCAGCCGTGCCTCGTAGAGCGGGTAGAGCAATCTGGGAAGAAGATTCACACCGGACAGCTTAGCGCCACCCCACGAAACCGCGAGAGCTACCCGCCGCGTGGCACGATCCCCGGTCAGCCGGCGAGTGCCTGGCGACGTCCCCGGACCGCGGCGGCCAGCTCGCCCAGCAGGTCGACGGTGGTGTCGATGTCAATGCACTTGTCGGTGACGGACTGCCCGTACACCAGGCCCTCACCGCCGTTGATGCGCAACTTCGCGGTGTCCAGCTGCTGGGCACCGCCGACGAGGAAGGACTCCATCATCACGCCGGCGATGCCCGCGTCACCGCTGGAGATCTGCCCGGCGATGTCGCGGACGACCTCAATCTGGCGGACGTGATCCTTGCCGGAGTTCGCGTGGGAGGCGTCGATCATCAGACGGGAGTGCTCCCCCACCGCCGCCTTCGCCGCCGCCACGGACGCCGAATCGAAGTTCGGGCCGGTGGTGCCGCCCCGGAGGATGATGTGGCAGTGCTCGTTGCCGGCGGTCTCCACGACGGCGGGTCGACCGTCGTCCGAGGTGCCGAAGAAGAAGTGCGGGCTCCGCGCAGCCTGCACCGCATCAATGGCCACCTGGACATTGCCGTCGGTGCCGTTCTTGAAGCCGATGGGCATGGACATGCCGGAAGCCAGCTGGCGGTGGACCTGTGACTCGGTGGTCCGGGCCCCGACCGCGCCCCACGCGACGGTGTCGGCGTAGTACTGCGGGCTGTTCGGCTCCAGGAACTCGCAGCCGACCGGAAGGTCCAGGTTCACGACGTCCGTGAGCACC
This sequence comes from Corynebacterium halotolerans, assembly GCF_050107895.1. Taxonomy (GTDB): domain Bacteria; phylum Actinomycetota; class Actinomycetes; order Mycobacteriales; family Mycobacteriaceae; genus Corynebacterium; species Corynebacterium halotolerans_B. The sequence goes on from NZ_JBNILW010000003.1 coordinate 121,798, forward strand.
CGGCGTGCCAGCTCCAGGCCGTGGGCGACATCGAAGGTGCCGTTGAGGTGCGGGTCATTGATCAGCCCCTTCCATCCGACCGTGGTGCGCGGCTTCTCGAAGTATACCCGCATGACGATCTTGAGGTCCCCGGACAGGCGCTTGGCCAACGGAGCCAGCCGGTTGGCGTAGTCGATGGCGGCCTGGGGGTCATGGATCGAGCAGGGACCGACGACGACGACCAGGCGGTCATCCTCGCCAGCGAAGATCTCGGCGATCTCCTGCCGGTCACGCTCCACCTTCGCCGACTGCGCCTCGGTCAGCGGGTGCTCGGCCAGCATCGCGGCCGGACTGGGCAGGTCGTGGAAGGCACGGACCCGTTTATTGGAGGTCGACGCAGCATTCGTGAGGGAAACCGGGGCACTCATGTCGCAGATGAGCCTTTCTGGGAGTTTTCAAGGGCGGGTGAGAAAATATTTCGGGAGGAATAGCAACCGGAACCGGCAAACAAAAAAGCAGCCCTCCCGCCGATTTCTCGGGGAGTGCTGCTGAGGCTCCGGGGTGTTCGCTGGTGCGCGGGATCTAGGGGATCCATGCGGGCGCAGGCGAGATGGCGAGGCACGCTCCCGGAGCCTCACCAAAATAAAATCGCCAAACGAACATGCCTAGACCATAACAGGTCGACTGTGCTCTGGCTAGAACCAGGACTTCTTGCGGCGGTCGAGTACCCCCGCCTCCGCCATGGCACGGTCCACTGCCTCTTCGTCGAAGACGTCGATGCCGTGCTCCTCAGCGAACATGCGGCGGCGGTTGTAACGGCTGAACCGGCGGTGGAACCGCCAGCCGATGGTCAGGACCGCGGCCATGGCCAGGACGATCGTCAGCCAGCCGATCGGCGAGGCCTTGCCGAATTCCGGCCCCAGGGGCCCACCCTGTTGCTGCTGCGCCAGCACCGAGATCTCGGTCGCGGCGAAATTCAACGCGTTGAGACTGGTGTCGAGGCTTGCGATAATCACGTGTTGCACTTCCTAATCGGCGACCGGATCAGCCGGACCCACCGGCACCGGTCTCACTCCCGGTCAATTCCCGCGAACAGGTCGTCCTCGGGCAGAGAGGTGGTCACCCGGGTCTTGGCGAGTTCAAACTCCTCTGTAGGCCACAGTTTACGCTGCACGTCGACCGGAGTCCCAAAAAACGCCCCGGCCGGATCGATCTGGGTGGCGTGCGCGCGCAGGGAGTCATCCCGGTTGTCGAAGTACTCGGCGCACTCGACCTGTGTGGTCACCCGGGCCATGATGTCGGCCCGGTTGCGCTCCCAACGCTCCAGCATCGGGGCATAGGGGCTCGGCCTACCCTCGCGGACCAGTTCATTGTGGAACAGTTCCATCCGCTGCCGGATGAAGCCGTGGGTGTAGTACAGCTTCAACGGGCTCCAGGGCTCGCCCCGGTCCGGGGCGAAACCGGCGTCGCCGGCCTTCTCCCAGGCGTGCATCGACGCCGCATGGACCTGGAGGTGGTCCGGGTGCGGGTAGCCGCCGTTCTCGTCATAGGTGATGATGACGTGCGGGCGGAAGTCACGGATGACCGCGACCATCTCACGGGTGACATCACGGACGTCCTCCAGAGCGAAGCAGCCCTCCGGCAGCGGTGGCAGCGGATCCCCCTGGGGAAGACCCGAATCCTCGTATCCCAGCCAGACGTGTTCCACGCCGAGGGCCCGGACGGCCTCGGCCATCTCCTCCCGACGGACCGCCGTCATGTTCTCCTTGATCCCCGGTTTCTCCATGGCGGGGTTGAGGATGTCACCCCGCTCTCCACCGGTGCACGTCAACACCATCACCCGATTGCCCTCGGCGGCGTAACGGGCAAGCGTGGCCGCCCCCTTCGATGCCTCATCGTCAGGGTGCGCGTGGATCGCCAACAGGCGCAGTCCGCTCACAGTAGATCTTCCTTCCGTTTGAATGGCGCCGGTTGCGCAACGGAGCCTTACTCCTGACCCTTGATCCTAGCCCGCCGCGTGGGGCCGCCGGCAGGCGGTGGGCTAGGATGACCCGGTAGATAAGTGGGTCACCCACCAGTACGGCACTTTGTGAGGATCTTAATGAGCACCCCGGACAACCATCGTCCCGAGTCCCGCTACGGACGGGAGCGGAACCCGAAGAAGCCGGGCGGTCTCGGCGGAAAGCTCGTCGTGATCGGTGCAGTCATCCTGCTGATCCTCACTGTCCTGGCCGTCGCCCGCTACATCAATAACCGGCACGATCTGACCGTCTCCGCGGAGATGACCAGCTTCGAGCGGGTCGATGACGAGACGATGCGGCTGTGGATCGACGTGACCCGGGAGGACCCCCAGCAGCCCGCCTACTGCATCGTCACGGCCATCGACTACGACATGGCCGAAGTCGGCCGCCGCGAGATCCTGCTGGAGCCGGGCGGCGAGGAGGTCACCCGCCACGAGGTGTTCGTCACCACCCGTGACGTTCCGGTCTCCGGGGACGTCTACGGTTGCTCCACCGTCATCCCGAACCATCTGGACCTCTGACCCCGGATTACCGACTGTCCACCGAGGTGCCTGCGGGGCGCCCGGTGGAAATGCCCTGTGTTAGAATCCGGAGCAAAAGCTCCACGTCGATAGCAGTCACGCCGGACTCATCCGCCCCGTGTCGGAGACCTGCAGCCGCAGCGTCCCCGTTCCGGGGGCCGGTCCCGTGTCTGGGTGTCGTGGTGATCAACGAACACGGCGGCTGTGGGAGATCCACACCGGAACCTAGGGAAGGTTTATCGCATGGCAGATGCGCAGAAGCAGTACATCACCCCGGAGACCAAGGCCAAGCTGGAGGCCGAGCTCAACGAGTTGATCGACAACCGCCCGCTCGTGGCCGCCGAGATCAACGAGCGGCGCGAGGAGGGTGACCTCAAGGAGAACGCCGGTTATGACGCCGCGCGTGAGATGCAGGACCAGGAGGAGGCCCGCATCAAGCAGATCTCCGAGATCCTGGCCAACGCCACCACTGAGCGCTCGGGAATCGTGGAGGGTGTGGCCCACGTCGGTTCTGTCGTGCACGTCTACTACAACGGTGACGAGAACGAGAAGGAGACCTTCCTGATCGGCACCCGCGCCGCCGCCTCGGAGAACAAGGACCTGGAGACCTACTCCGAGCAGTCCCCGCTCGGCGCCGCGGTCGTCGGTGCCCACGAGGGAGAAACCCGGGAGTACACCGCCCCCAACGGCGCCATCCTCTCCGTCACGATCGTCTCCGCGGAGCCTTACAACTCCGCCAAGGCCGCCACTCCCCGCTCTGCTAACTAAGAATCAAGGAACACACCCCATGAAGTCCTCCTTCATCCGTACCTCCGTTGTCACTGGCCTCACCGCCATCAGTGCCCTCGCTGTGGCGGCCTGCTCCCCTGCTCTGGAGAATCCCTCCGATGAGAAGGTTGACACCGCCACCGGGTTCGCGGCCCCGTCCGGCACGGCCGCCGCCTCCACCACCGGGGCCAGCTCCACCGCCACCACCACTGCTGCCGGCGGAACCGCTGTCGCCGAGGCGGGCGCACCGTCCTTCATCGACTGTGTCGCGGCCCCGGCACAGACCCCGGATACGGTCTCCCTCGACTGCACCAACAACTCCGATGCCCTCGTTGAGATCGAGTGGCAGGAGTGGGGCGCTGAGGAAGCCACCGGCACCGGCACCCGCGAGACCATGGACACCGCGGGCGAGACCACCAGCGAAGACAATGTCGAGATCGTCCTCGCCTCCCCCTTCGCGGGACCCCAGGGTCTGGTCTTCACCGAGATCACCGTCGACGGTGAGATCGTCACCCCGTAGTTACTCCCAGGAGTCTGCGACAACCCGCGGCGGGCTGGACCTGCCGCGGGTTTTGCGTGTCCTCAGGGTGCGCCCTGGAAAACACCGCACGGCCCGTCCCCCCGTGATGCGGGGAGCGGGCCGTGCGGTTCATTAGCGGGATCAGGTCACCTGTTCTGGAAGTAGCTCAGCAGACGCAGGATCTCGGTGTAGAGCCAGACGAGGGTGACGGCCAGGCCCAGGGCGATGCCCCAGGCGGCCTTGGCCGGGGCACCGGCGCGGATGGCGCGGTCCGCCACGTCAAAGTCCTGCAGGAAGCTCATCGCGGCCAGACCGATGCAGACCAGGGAGAAGATGATGGCCAGCGGGCCACCGTCACGCAGGGGGCTGTTGCCGGTGATCAGGGCAAACAGCAGGTTGCCCACCACGAGCACCAGCACGCCCACCAGGCAGCCGGTCAGGATGCGGTTGAACTTCGGGGTCACCTTGACGGCACCGGTCTTGTAGACGAAGAGCATGCCCAGGAACACACCGACGGTGCCCAGGACGGCCTGCCCGATCATGGTGGCGGCGTTGGAGTTACCGATCGTCCAGCCGGAGAAGATCAGCGAGATGCCTCCGACGAACAGCCCCTCGAAGGCGGCGTAGATCAACGTGACGGGGGCGGAGTCCATCTTCTTGCCGAAGGTGGCCACCAGCACGGTGATCAGACCACCGATGGCACCCACGGCAGTCAGGATCAGGGCGAGACCCGGGTTGATGAACTCGTAGATCGCGAAGTTGACCAGGGCGAAGACGACGATCACCCCGAGGGTCATGCCCGTCTTGGTCACCACATCGTCCACGGTCATCGGCCGCTCGCTCGAGCGGATGGTCTGGGGTGCCTGACCGTAGCCGGCGTAGGGAGCACCCGCGCCCTGCTGGGTGCGCTTTCCGGAGTTGGTCAGTGAATTCAGTACAGGGTTGCTACTTCGCACGTGTAACCCCGGTCCTTTCGCTTCGTAGGTGAGTTGTCTATGAGTACAACGTCCCCAGGATACTGAAAGTTCCCGTGCCACCATGATTTCTTCTCCGCGCCTACCCTGGTGCCATGCCTGATTCCCGTACCCCCGCCACCCCGCTCCCCACCTTCCACAACAACGCCGGAGACTTCCTCCCCGAGGCCCTCGCCGGCCTGGTGGCGGCCCATCCCGACGCGACCTGGCATGAGCAGGGGTTCATCGGCCGGGACAGGCGGGGCGACGCCCGGGTCGCCGTGATCTCGGGCGGCGGATCCGGCCACGAACCCCTCCACGCCGGTTTCGTCGGGGCGGGAATGCTCGATGCCGCGGTACCCGGGCACATGTTCACCTCGCCGAACGCGGTGCAGGTCACCGAGGCCACCCGCTGGGCGGACCAGGGCCGGGGCGTGGTGCAGGTGGTCAAGAACTACACCGGCGACATCCTGAATTTCCGCGTCGCACGGCAGGCCCTGCAGGACGATGTGGTGACCCGTCAGGTGCTGGTCGACGACGACGTGGCCACCGAAGACGAGGACGGCCCGGGCCGCCGGGGCACCGGCGCCACGGTGCTGGTGGAGAAGGTCTGTGGCGCCGCAGCGGAGCGGGGTGACGGGGTGGACGAAGTCGCCCACCTGGGAACCTGGGTGGCGCAGAATTCCCGCAGCCTGGCCGTGGCCCTGCATCCCGGTCATCTGCCCGCGGCCACGCGCCCCACCTTCGACCTACCGGACCGTCAGATGGAGGTCGGCGTGGGCATCCACGGCGAGCGCGGCGTGGATCGCCGCGACATCGCCGGAGCCAGTGACATCGCGGCCGAACTGGTCGGGCACATCGCCACTTCCCTGGGACTTGAGCCGGGGGAGGAAGTGGTGTGCGTGGTCAACGGGCTGGGGGCCACCACCCTGCTGGAACTCAATCTGGTGTTCCGGGACGTGCTGCTGGCGGCACAGGCCCGCGGTCTCACGGTGGTGCGCAGCCTGGTGGGTAACTTCGTCACCGCGGTGAACATGGCCGGGGTGAGCGTCACGCTCTCCCGCACCACCCCGGAGCTCACGGAACTCTATGACGCCCCGACCTCCGCCCCTGCCTGGCCCCGGCTGGGGCGGCCCGGTGCTGCCCCGGCACCGGCGCGCATTGCCCATGAGGACACCCTCCCCGACGGCCCGGAGAACGAGTGGTTGACGGCCTTCGTGCGGCGGGTGCAGCAGGCCACCGAGCAGCTCGGCGAACTGGACCGGAAGGCCGGGGACGGCGACTTCGGGGCGAACATGGCCGCCGCCCTGGGAGACATCCCACTGCCCCTGCGCGGTAGTGACACAGCTGTGCTGCAGGCACTGTCCACCCGTTTCCTGGTCCGCTCGGGAGGCACCTCGGGGGCGGTGCTGGGCACGGTCTTCCGTGAACTGGCGGCGGCTCCGGACTTGCCGGAGGGGCTCCGCAACGCCCTGGCTGCTGTCACGGAGCTGGGCGGTGCGGTGGTCGGCGACCGCACGCTGGTCGACGCCCTCTCCCCCGCCGCCGAGCGGGCCGCACAGGTGGCCGGAGACGACGTCGTGGCACTGCGGGAAGAGTGCTATGCCGCCGCCGCGGAGGGAGTGCGTTCGACCCGGGAGCTGGTGGGCAGGCGGGGCCGGGCGGCGTACCTCGGGAAAGCGGCCCAGGGGGTGGTCGACCCGGGTGCGGTCGTCATCGCCTGGTTGTTCGGCGGCGGTGACATCGAGGAGTTTTAGGGGTGCCCCCAGTCGGGTTCGAACCGACACTGGGCGGATTTTAAGTCCGCTGCCTCTGCCAATTGGGCTATGGGGGCGTGCACCGGCGGTGGCTGCCACAGCCGGTGCCTCTCATCTTATGCGAGGGGGTCGGGCAGGTTTTCGTCAGTCTCCGATTTACGACAGAGGTCGGCGACGATCCCGTCCATGATGTCCTTTTCGGAGATGATGAAGCTCTCCGCCCGGGTGTTCCGCTCGATCATGTCGACGATTCCCCTGACGATGGTCGCGCCACCGCCGAGAACGTCCGCACGTCCCTTGTGGATCACCGGGTGCTGCGCACGCTCACTCGAGCGTTCCGCCACCACCTCACGGGTGAGGACCTTCAGGGCGTCGAAACGCAGTTCGGACCCGTGGATCGCGGCCGGGTCATAGGTCTCCAGTCCCTGCGCCAGGGCGGACAGGGTGGTGAAGGTACCGGCGCAGCCCACGAACGTGCGGGCGTCCGCGACCGGCACGATGGTCTCGACGTGCCGGAGCTGGTCGGCGACGAAGTCCAGGGCGATCTCGATCTCGGTTGCGGTGGGCGGGTCCGAGCGCATGATGCGTTCGGTCACCCGGACGCACCCCATCTGCACGGAGTGGCTGCCGAGCACTAGGCCGTTGGGCTGACCGACGATGAACTCCGTGGAGCCCCCGCCGAGATCGATGACGCAGAACGGTCCCTGGGACTGATCGAGATCAGCGACGGCGCCCCGGAAGGACAGCGCGGCCTCCTCCTCCCCGGAGATGACCTCCGCCCGGGCGCCGGGGCGGATCCGGCCGAGCAACTCGGCGGTCATGGCGAAGAATTCCTCGCGGTTGGCGGCGTCCCGGGTGGCGGAGGTGGCCACCATGCGTACATCGGTGACCTGCTCGAACTCCATGATCTCCACGTAATGGGTCAACGCCGCACGGGTTCGTTCCAGCGCAGCGGGAGCCAGTTCACCGGTCGCGTCGACGCCCTTGCCCAGCCGCACGATCTCCATCTCGCGATGTAGTTCACGGGTGTGCTGCCCGTCGTATTCGCAGATCAGCAGGCGGATCGAGTTGGTACCGCAGTCCACCGCCGCCACGCGCGTCATCGGGGCACCTCCGCGTTGGAGAAATCGAATTGGGACAGATCAATCCCCAGCTCCTCACAACTCGGCCAGTCCGCCGGCAGGGCGGTGCCGCGCAGTCGGCCGTGGTCGGCCGCCATCGCGACGGACTCGGTCCCCAGCCGGAAGTGTCCGGGGCCTTCGGCGAGCGCGTAGGCGATCAACACATGCAGGCACTTGACCCGGTCGGGCATCCCGCCGCCGGAGAAGTCGGTGCCCAGGTCCTCGATGGCGTTTCGTTCAGCCAGGAAGTGCTCGTGGGCGCGGCGGTAGTCGGCCGCGAGCTCCTCATCCGCCTCCAGCCGGTCGGTCATCCACTTCATGACGTGGGCGACCTCCAGCCGGGAGGCCTCCGCGGTCAGGCGGGGATCGGTCAGGTAGTACAAGGTGGGAAAGGGCGTACCGTCCGGAAGCCTGGGGGTCGTCTTGATCACGCCGGGGGTGCTGTCCGGCGACCGGTAGGAGACCTCCAGCACACCACGGGGCTCGCGGCCCAGCTGTTCGGCCACGGCGGCGAGATCTGCGTCAGAAACACTCATGGAATTGATTATCTCATGAGCTGGCCGAGATCGTTATTGGACGGGGTCCTGCTCCGGCTGTTCCGGGTTTTCCTCCGGGCCCGGTTCGATCGGCATCCGGGTGTCGATCTCACCGGGCCCGGCCTCCTCGGAGGTCAACGAATCCGGGTCGGAGACCGAGGTCCAGAGGATCTCGTACCAGGTGCGGTCCTCCTCTACCTCCCGGTCGTCGGAGGTCACGGAGCTGTCGACGTCCATCCGCGGGTCGACGATGCGGTAGGCCGTCTCCCCCTCCCCGATCACACCGAGCCGCTGGCGCGCCTGTTCAGCGATGTAGGCATCGGAGCCGTAACGCTCGATCTCCTCCCGGAGCAGTTCCTTCTGCTCCTCCTTGGCCGCGATGGACTCGGTCAACCGGGCGATCTCGGTGCGCTGCTGGAAGTAGTTCCGCAGTGGGGCCGCGATGGTGGCCAGGATCAGGATCGCAGCGAGCACCAGCACACCGATCTCAGCCGCGCCGAGCCTGACCTTCGGCTTACCCGCCTTGCGCGGAGCAGCCGCCGCAGCCTTCCGGCTCGACACCGGTACCGAACGCCGACTCGAACCCCGTGATTCCTTCGCCATAGGTTTCCGATTCTAACCCGAAGCCCCGACGCCCCACCCGAGGACTCTCGGATGGGGCGTTTTCGGGCTGTCACTCACCTGGGGCGGGTACTACCCCTGGAAGCGCGGGAATGCGGTACGGCCCGCGTAGACCGCGGCGTCGCCCAGCTCCTGCTCGATGCGCAGCAGCTGGTTGTACTTGGCCACGCGCTCGGAACGCGCCGGGGCACCGGTCTTGATCTGGCCGCAGTTCAGGGCCACGGCCAGATCGGCGATGGTGGTGTCCTCGGTCTCACCGGAACGGTGGGACATCATGGTCCGGTAACCGTTGCGGTGGGCCAGCTCGACGGCGTCGAAGGTCTCGGTCAGGGTACCGATCTGGTTGACCTTGACCAGCAGGGCGTTGGCGGCCTTCTTCTCGATGCCCTCTGCCAGGCGGGTCGGGTTGGTGACGAAGAAGTCGTCGCCGACCAGCTGGACCTTGTCGCCGATGGCGGCGGTCAGCGCGACATAACCGTCCCAGTCGTCCTCCTGCAGCGGGTCCTCGATGGAGACGATCGGGTACTCGTCCACCAGCTCCTCGTAGACCTTGGACATCTCCTCGGCGGTGAGCTCATTGCCCTCGAAGTGGTACTTGCCGTCCCGGAAGAACTCGGAGGACGCGACGTCCAGGGCCAGGGCGACATCCTCGCCGACCTTGTAACCGGCCTTCTGAATGGCCTCGACGATCAGGTCCAGGGCGGCGCGGGTGGAATCGACGGAGGGGGCGAAACCGCCCTCGTCGCCCAGACCGGTGGACAGCCCCTTCTCCTTCAGCACCGCCTTGAGGTTGTGGTAGACCTCGGCACCCTGCTGCAGGGCCTCGGCGAAGGTCCCGGCACCGATCGGGGCGATCATGAATTCCTGGACATCCACGCCGGAGTCGGCGTGCGCGCCACCGTTGAGGATATTCATCATCGGCACGGGCAGGAGGTGGGCGTTGGGTCCGCCGATGTAGCGGTACAGCGGCAGGGCGGCGGCGTCGGCTGCGGCCTTGGCCACGGCCATGGAGACACCGAGCAGGGCGTTGGCGCCGAGGCGCGACTTATTCTCGGTGCCGTCCAACCTGATCATGGCGTGGTCGATCAGCCGCTGATCGTCAGCGACCTCACCGGCGAGCTCATCAGCGATCTCCTCATTGATGTTCTCGACGGCTTTGAGCACCCCCTTGCCCTGGTAGCGGTCGCCGCCGTCACGCAGCTCGTGGGCCTCATGGACGCCGGTGGACGCACCCGAGGGGACGTCGGCCAGGCCGTGCGAGCCGTCGTCGAGGAAGACCTCCGCCTCGACGGTCGGGTTTCCGCGGGAATCCATGATCTCCCGAGCAAATACGTGAATGATGTCAGCCACAGTTGTTCTCCTATGCCATCTGATGGTTCAGTGGGGTGATGCGGGCGCGCGGGCACACCGCGCGTCGCGGCTCCTCACGCCTCCGGCCAATTGTGTCATGAAACCAGGGGCGGTGTGACCTCGGTTGCCCCCGTCAGGAACCCGCTCCGGGGGTCATCCGCCGGCTCCGGATCCGGAGCTACCGGGCTGGTTGCCGCAGCGCATAGGAATTTGCCGCGTCACGGACGTTGATCACGTACTCCATGCTCATGTTGTAGGACTGGACTGCCGACGTCCATCCTTCCGGGGTTCCCAGGTCCCGCCCCTCACAGAGCAGGTTGGCCGCGGAGAGTGCGGCGTCATCGATCTGGTGGGGATCAGCCACTCCGTCGCCGTTGGCGTCCAGCCCGTGGCGGCCCCATGATTCCGGGATGAACTGCATCGGCCCCACTGCGCGGTCGTACTCGGCGTCGCCGTCCAGTACGCCGTCGTCGGTGTCCAGGACCTCCGCGGTACCGGAGGTGCCGTCCAACGGGATCCCCGTGATCGGAGGTTCGGCCACCCCCTCCGAATTGAGTTTGCTGCCGCCGAAGAGCTTGCCCGAGTAGGTGCCGTGGCGCGTCTCGACGAAGCCGATGCCGGCGAGCGTCGTCCAGTTCAGGTTGCACTCCGGCCACGCGTCCCGGGCGATCAGTTCAGCATTGGCGTAGGCACGCAGCGCCTGACCGGGGATGCCGGTATCGGCGGTGACCGGTTCGGACCAGAAGGCCAATTTATCCGACGTCCGGCCGGGGCCGTGGACGTCAATGGACGGAACCGGCTCGCCGGCCGCCGGGGGCAGGTCCTCCGGTACGGGCTCCAGCTGGCGGATCGGGTTAGCACCCTCCACGAAAGACAGGGCCCAGCCGACGACGGCAATGACCATGATGACGGCAAGCACCGCCCCACAGCCACAACCCAACGTCCGCTTCAGCCCTGAACCCATGGGGTCACAGCCTACCGGGGCACCTCCTTCCGGCACAGTCAGCGCTCGGCCTCTTTCCGCAGCCGAAATCCCCACCTGAATCGCCCACAAGCAGAACCCAAGCAAAGCCATATCTTTTCTTCTGTTTTTCTGCCTGAGGAGCAGGGGCGGGCGACCCAGGATACGTTGGCAGGTGAAAGCAATGATCATCACATTGCTTCATCCGAGCCCTCTCCCAGACATCACGGAGAAAACCATGAAGCTTCGCAATCTCGCCGCAGCAGCCGGTGCCGCCATCCTTGCCACCACCGCTTTCGCCGCCCCCGCCCCGGCCCAGGAAGACGACGAAAGATCACTCCAGTGCGAACTCCTCGACGGTTACCTGAGCGACCGGGATCTCTACGAGGAAGACCACGAGCTGTTCCCCACCTCCGAGTCCGAGCTTGAGGAGAACATCCGGGACCGCGGCCAGGACGTCATCGGCGACCTGCTGCTCGCGCTCCCCTTCCTGGAGATGGCCAACGATGAGGTGGCCGCCGACACCGCCGGCTTCGCCCTGGACTGTGGCCTGGTCAACGAAGATCCGGCGTTCGGCAGCTCCACCATCTTCGGCTCCCTGGAGAACCTCTCCTCCTAGGGAACACCTCCGGACGTGAGGGAGAGGATTGGCCGGGAGACCGTGCCACCTCCCTTCCCCACCCCCGCGGCGGGGAAAGTCTCTTACTTAAATCACATCTACCTCAAAAGTATTCTATTATCTCTTTGGTTTCTTAAGTCACAGAATTCACGTATTGGAGAACCCCATGAAGCTTCGTCGCATTGCCGCCACCGCAGCCGCCGCCGCATTGACCGCCACCGCTTTCGCCGTCCCGGCGCAGGCGCAGAATACCGACTTCGCCGACCAGGTGATCAATCTGATTCCGTGCGATAGCCTGGACCAGGGCCTGAAGACCGCAGGTGCCTACGAAGATGATCACGCTGAAAACAAGACCACCCGCAATGAACTCGCCCAGAACCTGCGCGGCCTCAGCGAGGACGCTTTCGGTGAGATCGTCGGTGGGCTGCCGTACATCGGACTTATCCAGGCTCAGTACTCCGGCAAGATCGCCGACAAGGCTCTCGAATGCGGCCACGTTGCTGAGAACCCGGAGCTGCCCTTCGGCAGCTCCCAGATCTTCGACAACCTCCCCATGCTGGAGGCGCTCTCCTCCGAGCTCAACTAATCTGACGCTACAACTCGGTCGACTCCGGTCGGCCGAGTTTTTCGTTTTCCTTGCCTTCGGCCCACAGCCGGTGCTGTTCCTCCACGTCCATCATCTCCGTCGTGCCGTCGAAGAGGTAGGGCGAACGGGAACGCATCTTCGTCACGAAACTGGCGGCCACGTCACCGAAATCGAAGGCGCCCCGGCGGGAGGCAATTTCGGCGTGGAAGAGCACCTGCAGCAGGACGTCCCCCAATTCCCTGAGCAACTGCTCCTCGCCCGCACCCTGCTCCCACTTGTCGACGGCTTCCGCGAACTCCGCCGATTCCTCCGCGAGGTAAGGCAACAGGGTCCGGTGGGTGTGCGCTGCCTCCCACTCCCCGAGTGTCCGGGCCCTGCTCATGACTGCCATGGCACGGGCGACCGGATCCTGTCGGCTGGCCACCTCCACCACCCGCTCCCCGGCGGCGATACGGTCCACCACCTGAGCATCGGTCTCGTCGGTGCTGACCAGTACCCCCTTGCCCAGTTCCCCGGAGATCAGATCCCCCAGATGCCAGCGCACCGCGACGGGGACCTCGTCGGTGTAGTTGACGGGACCGGAGAGCCCGGCGAGCGCGTCGACCGGGATCAGGGTGGGCCACCGGGCGTCGAGAAGCAGAACTGTCATATCCTCATCCTAGAACGCGCAGCGGCCGCGATTTCTCCGCTGCGGACCGTGATGCTAGAAATTAATGGGTGACCACCAACCATTTCACCTCCCCCAAGGTCTCGATGTGGACCCTCGTCGCCCTCATCCTGGGTTCGACGATCGGTGCCGGGATCTTCGCGCTGCCCCAGAACATGGGCTCCGTCGCGGCACCCGGGGCAATGCTCATCGGCTGGGCGATCGCCGGCGTCGGCATGCTCTCCGTCGCCTTCGTCTTCCAGATCCTCGCGGTCCGTAAACCGCATCTCGACTCGGGCGTGTACTCCTATGTCCGTGCCGGTCTCGGCGATTACATCGGCTTCACCTCGGCGTGGGGCTACTGGCTCGGCTCCGTGATCGCCCAGGTTGGCTACGCCACGCTGTTCTTCTCCACGATCGGGTACTACGTCCCGTTCTTCTCCACCGGGAACCGGGTGGTCTCCGCGGTGGCCGTCTCCGCGTTGACCTGGCTCGTCTTCGCCGTGCTGGCACGCGGCGTGAAACAGGCGGCGTTCCTGACGACGGTGACCACCATCGCCAAGATCCTTCCCCTGCTGGCGTTCGTGATCCTGGTGGCCTTCCTCGGTTTCTCCTGGGACAGGTTCAGCTTCGACTTCTGGGGCTCGGGCGACACCGTCGGTTCCGTCTTCGACCAGCTCAAGGGAACGATGCTGTTCACCGTGTGGGTGTTCATCGGCATCGAGGGGGCCAGCGTGTACTCGAAGCAGGCGCGTACCCGACGCGATGTCGGCCGGGCGACCGTCGTCGGTTTCCTGACCGTCCTGGTCCTGCTGGTGACCATCGCGACACTGTCCTACGGGGTACTGAGCCAGGAGGAATTGGCCGCCCTGGGTGACAACTCCATGGCCGCGGTGCTGGAGGCCGTCGTCGGGCCGTGGGGTGGTGCGCTGATCTCCCTCGGACTGTGCCTGTCAGTGCTCGGGGCCTACGTGTCCTGGCAGATGCTGTGTGCCGAGCCGGTGGCCCTCATGGCCTACGACGGGCTGCTGCCCCGCAAGGTCGGCTCGACCAACTCCAAGGGCGCGCCGTGGATGGCCCAGCTGATCTCCACCTCCGTGATCCAGCTGACCGTGATCCTGTTCTTCCTCAATGAGACCGCCTACACCTCCATGGTGCAGCTGGCTACGGTGCTGTACCTGGTCCCCTATTTCTTCTCCGCGCTCTACCTGGTGCTGCTGGCGGTGCGTGGCCGGGGTGTGAGCCACCCCCACGCCGGCGTGCGTTTCGATGATTCCGGACCGGCCGTCAGCGGCCGCGACAACCGGAAACACCTGCTGGTTGGTGTCCTGGCGGTGGTGTATTCCCTGTGGCTGTTCTATGCCGCCGAGCCGCGTTATGTGCTCTTCGGTGCCCTGGCTGTGGTGCCGGGGCTGATCCCCTATGTGCTGACCCGTCTCAACAACCGGGAACGGGTCTTCAACGTCTTCGAGTGGGTCGTCGTTGTCGTGGTGTGCGTGGCGGCGGCCGCGGGAGCCTGGGGACTACTGAGTGGCTCGTTGTCCCTGTGACGGCCCACATCCCGAGGCATGGGCCCGGCCACCTGGAACCCTGAGTTCCCTCAGCCACGGTCCCGAACGGCGTGTCGGTGGGCGGCCTCCCCGGCAGCTGCCTCGCGCTCCTCGCTGTCTTCGAGCAGGGCCGCGTCACGCAGGTCAGCCGTGGACTCCGTGGCCCCGGCTTCCGTCTCTGCCGTGGTCTCGACCTTCTGCTTCTTCGGGGTCCGGTCCAGAAGGGCGGCCACCACGCAACCGAAGACAATTCCCCAGAAGGGTGCGGTGATCCCCAGGAGCGACATGTCCGATACCGTGACCAGGAAGCAGACGAGGGCGCCGGTGGAGAAGGGGCCGGAGAAGCCGGCGAGGAAGGCGTTCTTCAGCGGGGTCAGCATGGCGATGCCGGCCAGCGCGGCGATGAAGGAGGCCGGCATGGCCAGCATGAAACCGACGAAGGCCGGTGCGAACAGCCCCACGCAGATCGCTCCGACCGCGGTGACCATCGCTGCCGCGTAATGACGCCGCCGGTCACCCCCGGCGACGATGAGTGCGTTGGTGGGACCTGTCAGGCACGTGGTGATGTTCCCGATGAACGCCATCGGGATGGACCACAGGCCGCTGGCGGCCGCGGCCAGATTGACGCCCGGTTTGTGGCCGGCGGCCTGCAGCACGGCCACGCCCTGTCCGTTCTGGACGATCACCACGGTGATCGCCAACGGCACGACGAGTTCCATCATCGCGGCCCAGGAGAACTCGGGTGCCGTGACGACCGGGGCGGCGAGCACTCCATCGGCGAGGATCCCGGATCCCAGCCGACCGGCGAAAACAGCCACCAGGGTGCCGACCACCGCCGCGACGGCCACCGGCGGTGCCGCCGCCGCGATCTTGGGGACGATGCTCAGTGCCACGAACACCAGGATCATCGGGATGGCGATCACTGGATCACCGGTGGCGGCGGTGATCAGCTCCAGGCCGAAACGGAGGAAGATACCTGCCACCATGGCCATGACGATGGTCGGGGGAAGGACAGCCATGATCTTGCCGATCAGTCCGGTCCACCCGAGCAGGAAGACCAGGACCGCGGTGGCCAGGTACGCGCCGAGTACCTCAGCGAAATCGAGGTGCGCCAGCGCATCGCCGGCGATGACGGTACCGGGGATGGTCCAGAAGTAGGCCTGGGGACTGCGGTAGAGGTAGGTCAGCAGCAGGGTGAGGATGCCGTTGCCGAGGAACGCGCCGAAGATCCAGGAGGAGGTTTCTCCGGCGCTCAGGTTTCCGGCGGCGGCCGCGGCCAGGATCACAGCGATGGGGCCGGAGGCGGAGAAGATGAGGGCGACCAGGCCATTGCCGATCTCCTGGGGGCCGAGATCGCGGAAGATCTCGCGGAAACCGGGGCGGGGAAGCTGGGGTTTTTCAATTGCGAGCAGAGGTGAAACACCCATGTCGGGCTCCTGAAGTAGTGAGGGTTGCCAATAAGCGGGGACGACTCTGACACCTCAGCGCGGAGGGATCCTCCGCGGAAAGGTGCGCAACGAGGTCCCGTCAGCACGGGTACTGGCGCCGCTGACCCGGTCGCCGCCGACGTGCCGGACGGTTCTCGGACAGGGCTTCCTCAATGACCACACCGAAGCCCAACGGGGTGCCGATGGTGACGGCACCTTTGTCCACGGCGCGTTTTGTCATGCTCGACAGTGTGGCAGAGAACACTTTCAGGTGCCAGGAATTAGCTGGGCCATCCCCCCGGCGTTTCCCCGGAGGGTGAGTTTCTTCAGGTCAGACCGCTGAAGCGGCGTTCACATGCCGCACATCCGTACCCCCACCGAACGTTCCGCATCCCGTACTGAGTCAGACCCGTTGCAACTACTCACTCACCGAGACAACCGACGCCTTCCTCGCCCCCGACGTCCTGCCCGTGACATCCACTTCGTCCAGGTCGAACATCCTGGACAGGAAGTCAGCCATCCACTGCAGCAGCTCAACATCCCGTAGCTTCGGATCCGTGACGTTGCGCCCGGCCTTCGGGAAGGGCAGCTGGATGGCCTTGGCGGCCGCCCGGTAATTGGAACCCGGGAACATCCGCTTCAGCCGCACCTGTCTGGAGTCCGGCAGATCCACGGGGTGGACCTTGATGCGGGTGCCCTGCACACCGATGTCGGAGACCCCGGCGCGGCGGGCCTGGTGCCGCAACCGCGACACCGCCAGCAGGCGGGAGACCTCCTCCGGAACGGGACCGTAGCGGTCCTCCATTTCCTCGATGATCAGCTGCAGATCCTTGCTGTCCACCGACGAGGCCAGTTTGCGGTAGACCTCCAGGCGCAGCCGCTCGGAGTTGATGTAGCTGTCCGGGATGTGCGCGTCCACCGGCAGGTCGATGCGGATCTCCTTCGGCCCCTTGTCCGTGGCGTCCAGCGGCTTGCCGGTGGCCAGGGCCCGGTAGGTCTCCACGGCCTCGCCGACCAGGCGGACGTAGAGATCGAAACCGACGCCCGCGATGTGCCCGGACTGTTCGGAGCCGAGCACGTTGCCCGCGCCACGCATCTCCAGGTCCTTCTGGGCCACGGCCATGCCGGCGCCCAAGTCGTTGTTCTGCGCGATGGTGGCCAACCGGTCATAGGAGGTCTCCGTCAGGGTGGCGCCCTTCGGGTAGAGGAAGTAGGCGTAGCCCCGTTCCCGGGAGCGGCCCACGCGCCCGCGCAGCTGGTGGAGCTGGGACAGGCCCATGTGATGGGCATTCTCCACGATCAGGGTGTTGGCGTTGGCGATGTCCAGACCGGTCTCGACGATCGTGGTGCACACCAGGACGTCGTACTCGCGGTCCCAGAACCCCTGGACGGTGCGTTCCAGCATCTCCTCGCTCATCTGGCCGTGGGCGACCACGATGCGCGCCTCCGGGACCAGTTCGCGGAGCTCACGGGCCTTCTTCTCGATGTCGGAGACCTTGTTGTGGATGAAGAAGACCTGGCCGTCACGCAGCAGCTCCCGCCGGATGGCGGCCGCCACCTGCTTCTCCTCCTGGGCACCGACGTAGGTCAGCACCGGGTGCCGGTCCTCCGGCGGAGTGAGGATGGTGGTCATCTCCCGGATGCCGGCCATGGACATCTCCAGGGTGCGCGGGATCGGGGTGGCGGACATGGTCAGCACGTCGACGTGGCTGCGCAGCGCCTTGATGTGTTCCTTGTGCTCCACGCCGAAGC
The DNA here is from genome assembly GCF_050107895.1 of Corynebacterium halotolerans. Taxonomy (GTDB): domain Bacteria; phylum Actinomycetota; class Actinomycetes; order Mycobacteriales; family Mycobacteriaceae; genus Corynebacterium; species Corynebacterium halotolerans_B. The sequence continues at coordinate 139,486 of NZ_JBNILW010000003.1, forward strand.
GCTGCTCCTCATCCACGACGATAAGGCCGAGGTTCTTCCAGTGCACGCCGGTCTGCAGCAACCGGTGGGTGCCGATCACGATGTCGACCTCGCCGGAGGTGAGCCCCTCGAGGGTTTCCTTGGACTCAGCCGCGGAGGTGAACCGCGAGAGACCGCGGATGGTGATCGGGAAGCCGTCCATCCGCTCCAGGAAGGTGTTCATGTGCTGCTGTGCCAGCAGCGTGGTGGGCACCAGGACCGCCACCTGACGCCCGTCCTGCACGGCCTTGAAGGCGGCCCGGATGGCGACCTCGGTCTTTCCGTAGCCGACGTCGCCGACGATGACGCGGTCCATGGGGACCTCCTTCTCCATGTCCTCCTTGACCGCCTCGATCGCGTTCATCTGGTCCTCGGTCTCGATGAAGGGGAAGTTGTCCTCCATCTCGCGCTGCCAGGGGCTGTCCGGGGCGAAGGCGTGGCCGGGGGCGGCCTGGCGTTTCGCGTAGAGTTCCACCAGCTCGCTGGCGATCTCCCGAACCGCGGCCCGCGCCTTCTTCTTGGTGTTCTTCCAGTCCGAACCGCCCATCTTGGACAGTTTCGGCTGCTCGCCGCCGGAGTACTTGGACAGCAGGTCCAGCGATTCCATCGGGACCCAGAGCTGGTCGGCGGGCTGGCCGCGCTTGGCCGCGGCGTACTCCAGCACGATGTACTCCCGCCGCGACTTGTCGTCACCGGTGGTGATGGTGCGCTCGGCCATCTTCAGGAAACGGCCGATGCCGTGGGTTTCGTGCACCACGTAATCGCCGGTCTTCAGCGCCAGCGGATCGACCTTGTTGCGGCGGCGTGCGGGGCGTCGTTTAGCTCCGGCGATATCGCCGACCCGGTTGCCGGTCAGGTCCGTTTCGGTGAGCACCACCAACGGCAGGGCGTTGGCGTCGCGGTGCTTGCGTACCTTCGGGAAGACCAGGCCGGCGTGACTGAGCGCCCGGTAGAGCGTGACTTCCCCGGGGCTGGGCTCCCACCCGGGCGTGGCCACCTTGGCGGGGATGCCCTTCTCCGCGAACCGCTCCACCATGCGTTTGATGACGGCCTCGGCGGGAGCGACGAACGCGGCGCGACCGCCGGCGGTGGTGTGCGCCAGCAGCTCGGCCATCATCTTCTCGATGGCGTCGATGTCACCGCGCGGCGTCGGCCCCGGCTGGTAGTCCAGTGGCAGGGTGTCCGCCTCGTCAGCGATGAACATGCCGGACGGGGCGAAGGTCCACCAGGGGATGCCCGCCTTCGCCGCGGTGGCCTCCAGCGACTCGTAGGAGCGGTAGGAGCTGGCCGACAGATCGAGTCCCTCGGCGGCGACGGGACCGTCGGAGCCCATCGCGGCCGCCTCCCAACCGGCCTCGAGGAACTCGACGTCGGTGGCGGAGAGATCATTGATGCGGGTGCGGATCTTCTCGGGGGCCGCGAGCACCACGTGGGTGCCTGCCGGCATGAGCTCCGGGAGCGTGACCATCGCGGCGTCGGAAAGCGCCGGGATCAGCGCCTCCATGCCCTCCGCGGGGGTCTTCTCAGAGATTTTCGTCAACAGCTCCACCAGCGTGGGATTGCCGGGGTGCTGTTCCAGCAGTTCGCCGGCGCGCCGGGCGATACCGTCGGTGATGGGCAGCTCCCGGGCCGGGAAGACCTCGACCTCATCTATCTCGATCTCCGGGAGCGTGCGCTGGTCAGCAACGGAGAACTGGCGGATCTCGGTGATTTCATCGCCCCAGAACTCCACGCGGACCGGGTAGTCCAGGGTTGTCGGGAAGATGTCGAGAATGCCACCGCGGGTGGCGAATTCCCCGCGCCGGGTCACCATGTCCACGTGCCGGTAGGCCCGGAAGACCAGCTCCCGGGTCACCTCCCCGAAGTCGACCTCGGTCTCGCTGTGCAGCACCACGGGGGCGCGCCCCGGGGTGTCGGCGAGCAACGGCTGGCAGAACCCGCGGGCGGCGGTGACCACGACCTTGAGTTCCTCCAGCCGGTGGAGGACCTGTGCGCGTCTGCCCACGCTGTCCTCACCCGGACTCATCCGCTCGTGCGGGAGCGTCTCCCAGGAGGGGAACCAGGCGACCTTGTCCCCCAGCATCGCCCGGAGTTCCGCGGTCAGGTCCTCGGCCTCACGGCCGGTGGCGGTGACCAGGAGCACCGGGGCGCGGTGCGCGAGTGCCCCGATCGTCCAGGGGCGGGCCTGGTCAATGCCGGTGATGTGGAGGGACTTCTCCCCCACGTTGCCGAGCAGGCCCTTGAGCTTGGGGTCGGTGGCCGCGACCTTCAGCAGGCCGGCGAGCATGGGTGCCTCGGTGTTGCCCTTCGGGCTCACTCGTTCTCCTCGTTCCTGGTGTCCGTGTTCGCTGAGTTCTCTGCAGCTTCCGCCAGTACCTCGTCAGTCAACTGCGGATGGCCCTTCATTCCCGCCAGGCCGTACCAGCACAGGTTGACGATGTGCGCGGCGACCTCCTCCTTCGGAGGCTGGCGTTCGTCCAGCCACCACTGGGCGGTCATGGAGACCATGCCCACCAGCGCCTGGCCGTAGAGGACGGCCGCGTCCTCGTTGAGTCCCTGGCGTTCGAAGGAACGGCCCAGGATGTGCGAGACCTGACCGACCGCGGTGTTGAGCAGCGTGGAGTAACTGCGGTCCTTGCCCGGGGTCATGTCCCGGACCAGGATCTGGAAACCGTCGGTCTCCTGTTCCACGTAGGTCAACAGCGCCATCACCGCCCGCTCGATGCGCACCTTCGACCGGCCCTTCTCCAGAGCCTCGGTGATGAGGTGCTCCAGGCGCTGCATCTCGCGGTCAATGACCACGGCGTAGAGGCCCTCCTTACCGCCGAAGTGCTCGTAGACCACCGGCTTGGAGACGGCGGCCCGCGCCGCGATCTCTTCGACACTGGCCCCCTCGAAACCACGCTCGGCGAAGACACTGCGCCCAATCGAGATGAGCTGTTCCCGGCGTTCCTTGCCGGTCATCCGCTGACGAACCATGCCTGACAGCCTATCGCTTCCTCAGTTGACTGCCACACCTGGTCATCGGGTAAGCTCTCATTTTGTCGTTCCCCATGGTGTAATGGCAACACTACGGTTTTTGGTACCGTCATTCCAGGTTCGAGTCCTGGTGGGGAAGCCCTAGATACACAGCACCGCACCGGCACGTTCAGCGTGCCGGTGCGGTTTCGCTTATCGACGCCCCGGGGTTGCGGGCCCAGGTTCTTTCCCCGGCCCAGTCATCAGCTCAATGCCCGGTGTGCCCGTACACCTCCCCCAGATCCGCCTCCCGTCCGGGTTCCACCATCACGAATTGGCCCATCATCCCCTGGTCCTCGTGGAAGAGCATGTGGCAGTGGTACATGTAGGCCCACTCCGGATCGGGGTACTGCCCGAAACTGACCGCCAGGCGGACCGTTGTTCCCGGTGGCAGGGCCACGGTGTCCTTCGGGCCCTGCGTCCAGATGGGCGCCTGCGTGCCCGCCACCGAGAGCACGTGAAAGAAGGCGTTGTGGATGTGGAAGTTATGGATCCAGTCGGAGTTCTCGTTGACCACGGTCCAGACCTCCGGACGATCATGGTCGATGGTGACGTCCACCCGTGTCATGTCCATCAGCTCACCGTTGATCTCGAAGGTGTTGAGCCGGAATTCCCGCTCCACCGCATCAGTGACGTCGAGTTCTGGCACCGGGGCCAGCTGCGCGGGCAGTGCCCCCGGCACCGCCGTCCCCTCCGGCGGCCCGGTCAGCTGCAGCAGCTCGAACCGGTCCTGCAGGCCGAAGTCCAGGGCGTATTCGTCTTCCGGCACCTCGAGGTTCTCGGGGAATGCCGCCGCCTCCAGCATGATCTCTTCCTCCGGAGCCAGGTCCACGACGATCTCGGTCCGCTCGCCGGGGCTCAGGTAGAGGTGCTCCACCGGCACCGGTTCCGGCAGCAGACCGGAGTCCGATGCCACCACATGGAAGGTACGACCATCGGAGAAGCGCAGGTTGAAAAACCGCATCGTGGAGGCGTCCAGCAGGCGCAGCCGCACCCGGCGCGTGGTGGCGGTGAATCCGGCGTTGGTGATGCCGTTGACGGTGGCCACATCCCCCTTGAGTCCCAGGTCGGGAACCTCGATGTCGTCGAGGGTGCCGTCCTCGTGGAACTTGTGGTCCATCAGGATCACCGGGATGTCATCCACCCCGTACTCGCCCGGCAGATTCAGTCCATCGCTGAGGGCATCGTCCACGTAGAACAGTCCCGCCAGGCCACGGTAGGCGTGCAGTCCCGTCAGTCCATGCGGGTGCGGGTGGTACCAGAGGGTCGCCGCTGGTTGGTCCACTGTGAACCGCGGCGCCCACGTCTCCCCGGGCTCGATCGGCTGGTGCGGACCACCGTCCATCTCCGCCGGCAGTTTCATGCCGTGCCAGTGGATCGTGGTCATCTCGGACAGGCCGTTGTGGACCTGGAGGGTCACCTCCTCGCCACGGCGGACCCGCAGCGTGGGGCCCAGGTGGGCCCCGTTGAAGCCCCAGACCGGGGTGGTGGCGTCGGGCAAGATCGCGGCGTCGACGGCTCCGGCGTCGAGCCGGAAGGTGACTCCGCTGCCCTCCCGCACGGCGTCGGCGAGCGGCGGGATGGGCAGGGCGCGCCGCGGGCCGTGGTAGCCGCGTGGGGTGGTGCCGCAGGCGCTGAGAAAGGCACCGGCAAACAGCACGGCCGCTCCCCGGAAGAACGTGCGTCGGGTGAAGCGGACAGGCTGCGAATTCATCATTACTCCTCGGACAGACACCTCATCCGTGGAGTCTACTTCGGGAGTGCCATCCCCCACGGCCCCGCGCTAAAATTGAGGGGTATGACCGAAGCCAGCATGATCGCCCACGACTTCTTCGACGACTACCGCGATGCGCTGCTCTCCCACGACTCCGCGCGGATCGCCGGATTCTACGCCTGCCCGGCACTGGTGACCTTCCCCGGGAACACCATCGCCGTCACTGATCCACAACAGACCCGGGACTTCTTCGCCGGCGCCGCGCAGCAGTACGCGGACGTGCACGACGCCGCGTTCAACTGCACGGTCAAGCTGTCCACCGCCCACAGCGTCTGGGCCGAGGTCACCTGGGACTACGTCGGCCAGGCCCCGAAAGAGCAGTTCTGCTACCAGCTCATCAAGGTCCGCGACGAATGGCTGATCGGGGTCCTCACCCCGCTGTGAGCACCCCCTGCGCCGCCAGTTCAGCGTTCCCGGTGACACTCAGTTTCAGTGTTGATCGGCGCACCCCCGCTTAGACCAAGTGGTCTACCATGAGCTGATGTAGATTCGTCCCACCGAAGAGACTGGAGTCCCTACCTGTGAGCACCACCACCGAGGATGCGGAGAAACTGCCTGGCGAGGACCACAACGCCCGCCGATTCATCTGGTCCAACGGCCTGCAGAACATCGGCGACCAGGTGGTCGCCGCCAAGACGGTTCTGCCTTGGCTCCTGCAGTCAGCCGGCGCGCCCGGTTTCTTCATCGCGTTGTTGGTGCCGATCCGTGAATCCGGCTCCATGCTTCCCCAGGCCGCACTCACCCCCTGGGTCACCAGCCGTAGGGACCGGCGCCGCCTCTGGGTGATCGGCAGTTTCGGCCAGGCCGCCGCAGCTGCGTTGATCGGGGTCACGGCGCTCCTGTTGACGGGCTGGGCCCTCGGTGCCGCCGTGGTCGTCCTGCTGGGCGTGCTCTCCGTGTTCCGGGCGTTGTGCTCCATCACCTCCAAGGACGTGCAGGGTCGGACGATCCACAAGGGCAACCGCGGGTTGATCACGGGCCGGGCGACGGCACTGGGCGGTGGCGTCGCCCTGGCCATCGGCCTCCTGCTCCTCCTGCTGCCCGGGGACGTGCCCCTGTGGTTGATCGCCCTACTGATCTTCGGTTCCGCCGCCGCGTGGTTCGTGGCGGGCCTGATCTTCCGGACCATCCGGGAGCCGGACTACGCCGACACCGAACCCGAGGGCCTGAACCACTCCTGGCTGCGGGACTGTGTGGAACTGTTCACCGGGGACCGGACCTTCCGTCATTTCGTCATCGTGCGCGCCCTGCTGCTGGTCACCGCCCTGTCCAGCGCTTTCATCGTCACCCTGTCCCAGGAGACGGGGCAGAACATCACCGGTCTGGGGGTCTTCCTGATCGCCTCCGGACTGGCTGCACTGGTGGGCGGCCGGATCTCGGGGATCTGGTCCGACGCCTCATCCAAAAAGGTGATGGCCTTCGGCTCGCTGGCGGCCTCACTCATCATCCTCGTCCTGGTCGCCGGCGCCCAGTGGGCCCCGCACGAGGTCAACGCCTGGCTCATGCCCGCCGGCTTCTTCGGTGTCACCCTGGCGCACACCTCGGTCCGGGTGGCCCGCAAGACCTACGTGGTGGACATGGCCGAGGGTGACCAGCGCACCCGCTACGTCAGCGCCGCGAACTCCCTGATGGGACTGATCCTGCTGGGAACCGGCGCGATCTCCGGGGTGGTCGCCCTCGCCGGTTCCGACGCCGCGCTGCTCTTCCTGGCGGCCGTCGGACTCGTGGGCACCCTCCTGGCCACCCGCATGAAAGAGGTCTCGGCATAAGCGGGGCACAGGTAGAACTTGAAGGGGAAGCCGCCACTGACCCGAGGAGTGATCCACCATGATCATCCTGCTCATGCTCATCGGCCTGCTCCTGGCCACCGTCCTGGTTGTCGCGCTCGGCGACCGCACCGGGCTGCCTTGGCCGGCACTGCTGACGATCCTCGCCGCTGGGGGCGCCTTGATCCCCTTCACCCCGGACTTCGAGATCCCGGCCGAACTGATCCTGCCGGTCTTCCTGCCGCCCCTGCTCTGGGCGCTGGCCCGTCGGACGTCATGGGCGGTGATCCGGTCCCAACTCAGCACCATCATCTCCCTGTCGGTGCTGCTGGTCTTCACCACGATCGCGGTGCTGGCCGGGGTCACCTGGCTCCTGCTGCCGGGCATCGGAGTCGCCGCCGCAATCGTGCTCGCCGCGGCCCTGGCACCGCCGGACCCGGTGGCCGTGGACGCCGTCGCCGAGCCCGCGGGCATCCCGAAGCGGATCACCACCACCCTGCAGACCGAGGGACTGTTCAATGACGCCGCGAGCATCGTCACCTTCCACGTGGCGCTCGCCGCACTGGTCGCCGGCACCGATCTCTCCTGGTCCGAGGGGGCGCTCGAGTTCGGGTGGTCTGTCCTCGCCGCGGTACTGCTCGGCCTGCTCGTCGGCCGGCTCGCCGCCTTCTTCACCGACCACGTGGACAGTGTCGAGGCCCGCAACGCCCTGACCTGGGTACTCCCCTTCGCCGTCTACCTCGGCGCCGAACAGATCGGAGCCTCCGGCGTGATCGCCATCGTCATCGCGGCCGTGGAGCTGACCTCCCGGGCGTCGATCGGCGCCGAGGACCGACTGTCCGGGCACGCCTTCTGGGGCACCGTGGAGATGCTGTTCACCGGCGTGGCCTTCGGCCTGATCGGCCTGAATGTCCGGCAGGCCATCGAGGAGGTCGGCGCCGAGCTCTGGCACGCCGTGTGGTTGGGGGCGGTGCTGGCGGTGGTCGCCATCGCCGTGCGCTTTGTCTGGCTGTTCTTCTCCTACCGGGTCAACCGGCGCCGCACTCGCCGCGGCCTCCATGCCCCACTGCGGTTACCGGAAGTCGTGCTGATGACCTGGTCCGGCATGCGGGGGCTGGTCACCCTGGCGCTGGTGCTCTCCATCCCGGACAGCATCTTTCCCTTCCACCACGAGATCACCGTCATCGCCCTGGTTGTCCTCCTACTGACCATGGTGATTCCGGGGTTGAGCCTGCCGTGGCTGGTCCGCCGGCTCAACCTGGACCAGGGACCCGACGCCGCCGGGGACCAGGCCCGGGAGAAGCTGGTTCACCGGGCGCGCCGGGCGGCCGCCACCCACCTGATCGAGAAGGCCGGTCTGCCCGAGGAACAGGTGGACAGCATCCGGGACTGGATCAGTCAGGAGCTGGCCGCCGACGACGAGCAGGTGGGCAACTCCCGGCGGCTGCGGGAACAGGCCCACCACGTCCGGATCCAGGCGCTGCACGCCGCCCAGGAGGAACTGCTGCAGGCCCGGCGCGAACCCGGCGTCAACCCCGCCTACGTGGACGAGGTGCTGGCCACCGTGGACCGCATGCTGCTCGCGGCGCGGCGCTGACGACGGCCCACCGGAGGTTTCTGCCGCCACCACCCCACCCGGGCCGTTATGCTGGTTCGGTACCCGTTCGGGGAGACCGGCAGACCCGCCTCCTCCCCGGCACGCGTCCCCTAACGCCAGAAGGAACACCTGAACCAGTGAGTACTCCTCCGAATCCGTGCGCCGTGGTCGTCCTGGCGGCCGGCGCCGGCACCCGCATGAAGTCCAAGACCCAGAAGACGCTGCATGAGATCGGGGGCCGGAGTCTGCTCTCCCACAGCCTGTACGCGGCCGCCGGTATCGACCCTGAGCACATCGTCGCCGTGATCGGACACAAACGGGATCAGGTGACCCCCGCCGTCGAGCAGGTCGCCGCCGAGCTCGATCACGAGATCAAGATCGCCATCCAGGAGGAGCAGAACGGCACCGGCCACGCCGTGCAGTGCGGCCTGGCCCCGATCGCCGACTTCGAGGGCACCGTCATCGTCACCAACGCCGACGTCCCGCTGCTGCGCCCGGAGACCCTCCGCGAGCTCCACGCGGCGCACAACGAGGTCCCCACCGCCGTGACCGTCCTGACCCTGCGGCTCGAGGACCCGACCGGCTACGGCCGCATCGTCCGTAGCGCCGAGGGCGAAGTGACCGCGATCGTCGAACAGAAGGACGCGACCGACGCCCAGCTCGGGATCGACGAGGTCAACTCCGGGGTCTTCGCCTTCGACGCCGCCATCCTGCGCGATGCGCTGGGCAAGCTCGACACCGACAACGCCCAGGGCGAGCTCTACATCACTGACGTGCTCGGTATCGCCCGCGAGGCGGGCCACCAGGTCCGTGCCCACACCGCGCACGACCCCCGCGAGCTCGCCGGCGTGAACAACCGGCTGCAGCTGGCGGAGGCGGGCCGGGAGCTCAACCGCCGCACCGTCGAGGCCGCGATGCTGGCCGGGACCACCGTCGTCGATCCGGAGAGCACCTTCATCGGGGTGAACGTCACCATCGGCCAGGACGTGGTCATCCACCCCAACACCCAGCTGTGGGGTGCCACCGCCATCTCCGATGACGCCGAAATCGGCCCGGACACCACCCTGACCGACATGACGGTCGGCCGTGGTGCCTCGGTGATCCGCACCCACGGCGCCAGCTCCGTGATCGGCGAGAACGCTCAAGTGGGACCGTTCACCTACATCCGCCCCAACACCGTGCTCGGGGAGAACGGCAAGCTGGGTGGATTCGTGGAGGCCAAGAACGCCCGGATCGGCCGGGGCTCCAAGGTCCCCCACCTGACCTATGTCGGCGACGCGACCATCGGCGAGGAGTCCAACATCGGCGCCTCCTCCGTGTTCGTCAACTATGACGGTGTCACCAAGCACCACACCACCATCGGCAACCACGTGCGTACCGGCTCGGACTCCATGTTCATCGCGCCGGTGACGGTCGGTGATGGCGCGTATTCCGGGGCAGGTACAGTGATCAAGGAGGATGTCCCCCCGGGCGCCCTCGCCGTCTCCGGTGGCCACCAGCGCAACATCGAGGGTTGGGTCCAGAAGAAGCGTCCGGGAACCCCCGCCGCCGAGGCAGCAGCTCGTGCCGCGGCGGATACCCCTGAAACTGACCAGGAAGGCTAAGCAGACTCTAATGACTGCTCACTGGAAGCAAACTCACAAGAACATGATGCTGTTCTCCGGACGCGCCCACCCGGAGCTCGGCGAAGCGGTGGCGGACGAGCTCGGCATCGAGCTGACCCCGACCACCGCACGTGACTTTGCCAACGGCGAAATCTTCGTTCGCTTCGAGGAATCCGTCCGTGGTTCCGACTGCTTTGTGCTGCAGTCCCACACCCAGCCGCTGAACAAGTGGATCATGGAACAGCTGATCATGATCGACGCGCTCAAGCGCGGCTCCGCCAAGCGCATCACCGCGATCCTGCCGTTCTACCCCTACGCCCGGCAGGACAAGAAGCACCGCGGCCGTGAACCCATCTCCGCCCGCCTGATCGCCGACCTGCTACAGACCGCCGGTGCGGACCGGGTGGTCTCCGTGGACCTGCACACCGACCAGATCCAGGGCTTCTTCGACGGCCCGGTCGATCACATGCACGCCATGCCGATCCTGACCGAGTACATCAAGTCCAAGTACACCCTGGAAAACATCTGCGTGGTTTCCCCCGATGCCGGCCGCGTGAAAGTCGCCGAGAAGTGGGCCAACACCCTGGGCGACGCCCCGATGGCCTTCATCCACAAGACCCGCAGCGTGGACGTGGCCAATGAGGTCACCGCCAACCGCGTGGTCGGTGACGTCGAGGGCAAGGACTGCGTCCTGCTCGACGACATGATCGACACCGGCGGCACCATCGCCGGTGCCTGCCGGGTACTCAAGGAGGCCGGCGCCCGGTCCGTGGTCATCGCCTGCACCCACGGTGTGTTCTCCGACCCCGCCCGCGAGCGCCTGAACGACTGTGGCGCTGAGGAGGTCATCACCACCGACACCCTGCCGCAGTCCACCGAGGGCTGGTCCAACCTGACCGTGCTCTCCATCGCCCCGCTGCTGGCCCGCACCATCAGCGAGATCTTCGAGAACGGCTCCGTGACCACCCTCTTCGAGGGCGAAGCCTAGAGCTTCCCGGTAGATCTTCTTCCCCGTCGCGCTGCACCTGAGATTCTGGTGTGGTGCGGCGGGGTTACTTCGTGCGTCCTGTCGGGCAGGTAGCGGCTACCGCCGGTTTGTGGACTTCCGGGCAGGGTATCTGCCCGGTACCCGCTACCTACCCGACACTGCCCCCTGCTGGACAGTTCCCCTTCTCCCCCAGCCGGGCAATCGCACCACGCGTATCCTGGAGGGCAGACCCGCTGGAGGAACAGTGCAGGTCACCAGGTTTGTTTCGCACATTCCACCAGTCGTGGTGAAACCCAACACCCGCTGCCCCGCGAAGGTGGCGAGAAGGAGAACCCATGAGCACATTCAACAACAAGGTCGCACTCGTCACCGGTGGTGCCAGCGGCATCGGTGAAGCCATCGCCAAGGATCTGGCCGCCCACGGCGCCAAGGTGGTGGTCACCGACATCAACCTCTCCGGCGCCCAGAGCGTGGCCGACGCCATCAAGGAGGACGGCGGGGAGGCCGCCGCCTTCGAGCAGGACGCCAGCGACGCCGAGGCCAACCGGAAGGCCGTGGAGTTCGCCGTGGAGACCTTCGGCGGACTGCACTACGCCGTCAACAACGCCGGCATCGGCGGCACCGGCGAGCCCCACGGCGAGCTGGACATCGAGAAGTGGAACCGGGTCATCGGCATCAACCTCAATGGCGTCGCCTACGGCATGCGCTACCAGATCGAGCAGTTCCTCAAGCAGGATGACCCGGCCGGTACCGCGATCGTGAACATCGCCTCGATCCACGGCACCGTCGCCGCCCCGGACAACTCCGCCTACACCGCCGCCAAGCACGGCGTCGTCGGCCTGACCAAGAACGCCGCCGTGGAGTACGGCGCGCAGGGCATCCGCATCAACGCCGTCGGCCCCGCCTACATCGACACTCCCCTGCTGCGGGGTTTGCCCCAGGACTTCCGCAACGCGCTGGTGGCCAGGCACCCGCTGGGACGGCTCGGTACCGCCGAAGAGGTCGCCACCATCACCCGCTTCCTGCTCAGCGACGAAGCCTCCTTCGTCACCGGCAGCTACCATTTGGTGGACGGCGGCTACACCGCCCTCTAGCTCTAGAATCGGTGACATGACCACCGCATTCCAGGCCCTCGCCCGCGCGCTCGGCGACGGTGCCGACCCGGCCCGCGCCGAGACAATGACCGCGTACCTGCGCGGTCATTTCGACTTTCTGGGGGTTGCCGCCCCCGACCGGCGCAACGCCAGCGCAGCGGTGCTACGGCAGTTGCGCGGCCGTCCAGACTGGGAGTTCGTGGCGCACTGCTGGGCGGCGGAACAGCGGGAGTTCCAGTACGTGGCCTGCGATCATCTCCGCAGCGTTCCATTGGGTGCTGCGGACCTGCCCCGCCTGAAGGAGCTGGTGGGCACCAGGTCCTGGTGGGACACCGTGGATGCATTGGCCAAGCCGATCGGCCGGGCGGCCAGCCCCGGCGTCATGCGGTAGTGGGCACAGGACGGGAACCTGTGGGTGCGAAGGGCCGCGATCCTGCACCAGCTGGGACGGAAATCTGCCACGGACACTGAGTTGCTCACCGAAATCATCCTGGTCAACCTCGACTCCGGGGAGTTCTTCATCGACAAGGCCATCGGCTGGGCGCTACGGGACTACTCCAAGGTGGACCCGGAATGGGTACGGAATTTCCTGGCGGAGCACGCCGCCACCCTGTCACCGTTGAGCCGGCGGGAAGCGGCGAAATACCTCTGACTACACGCGCGTGCCGGGATTGAGACCCTGCAGCACGGCCACCACCAATAACCCCGCCGCGGCCACCCAGAAAGCGGCGGCACCAATGCCGGTGTAGATCGGTAGGAACACCACCGGCGCCGCAGCGGTACCGAAGAAACGGAAAGCCTGGACCGTGGAGAGCAGAGAAGATCCTCCCGAACCACGGAGCACCGCAAGGTTGACCGTGGCCTGCAGTCCCTGACCGGCCATGACGGTCACCGCCCAGATGAGCGCTAATGCCCAGACCCAGGGGGCGACCGGGAGCACCAGCAGCGAGACCCCGCCCAGCACCCCGCCTGCGATCAGGATGATCCGCACGCCGTATTTATCAGCCATGACGCCGATGGGCCGCGCCGCGAGGAAGGCAGCGGCCCCACCACACATGATCACGAGACCACGCCCGACCGGCTCCAGGCCGAAACGGTCTTCCGCGTACAGCGAGGCCAGGAAACCGAGGCCGATGATCCCGATACCGACCGCGAAACTGGTGGCCATGTTGATGCTCACCGGCCACCACTGCACCCGCCCCGTGACCTGCTGCAGCGAGGCGTTCGGGGCCGGCACCACCGGCACCCGCACCAACAGGATGAACGCGGCCGTGGCGGCGGTGACCAGGAAAGTCAGCCGCCAGGACACCAGGGTGGACAGGCCGGACACCAGCGGTGCGGAGAGCATTCCCAGTGACTGCATCGCCGCATAGGTACCCAGTGCCGAGCCGAGCGACTCCGGTGGGGTGATCTCCCGCAGCATGACCTGGAACACCGGGGTGGTGAACGCATTGGCGATGCCGATGATGGCGAAACAGATCAGGAACAGCCACCAGGCTGGCGTGACCAGAAGCAGCAACGCCATGGGGAGGGTCACCGCATAGGCCGCGAACACCACCTTGTGGGGCTGGATTCCCCGCACCAGTCGGCCGGAGATCAGCATCATCGTGGCGAAGGGGAACAGATACGCGGACATCGTCAACGCCGCCTGCGACACCGTGATGCCGAAGGTGGCAGCGAACTCCGGCAGCACCACCGCCAATGCCTGGCCGGTGAACGGCCCGATGAAGCCGCCCACATAAATGGCCGCACCCTGCAGTTTTTTCATCACGGTCCTTTCTGACCGTCACAGGATACCTGGTGGATTGCCTGACGGTTGCCGATTCCGGGTAGCCCACCGGTGTTGTTGACCGTCGCCACAGGGGCGCCCTCCAGGTAGCAGATGCCTCCCGGTCCCGCAGAGCTTGGACCCGAAACAAGATATGAAAAGCCCGCCCCGGTGATGGGACGGGCACGTGAGATCCGAGGCGGTGCTATCGCCCTACCTGAACGCTGCGGGATCCATCCACACGATTTCCCAGCCGTGTCCTTCGGGATCGTCGAAGGCGGCACCGTACATCGGCCCTTGTGCTTCCGGTTCGCGGATGATGGTCCCACCCGACTGCCGGACCCGGCGGACCATTTCGTCAACGTCGCGTGGGCTGCCGGCGTCGAGGGCGTTGAGCATTTCACGGGGATCGGTGGATTCAGCCGTCGCACGGTCGTGGAAGGTGGCGAACTTCTCCCGTGCCAGCAGCATGACCACTATGTGGTCGCTGATCTCGAAGGAAGCGGTCTGCTCATCGCTGAACATCTCGTTGAACTTCCAGCCGAGGGCGCGGTAGAACTCACGGAGTCCCGGGAGGTCGGCGGCGGGGAGATTGACGAAGATCTGCCGGTGTTCGAGTCGGATCGGGGGCGGGACGGACATGACGGGCTCCTTGACGGTCGAGCTGCGTGGTCCCCCTAAATTCTAGACGCAGGAGACCTTGATCTCGCCGAGATTCGCGAAGCGGGCGGTGAAGGACGAGCCGGGCTGGAGGAACACGGCGTCGGTGAGTGCGCCCGTCAGAATGATGGCACCGGCGGGCACGGTCTGGCCGCGCTCGGAGATCTGGTTGACCGCCTCAGCGACGGCCTGGGCCGGGTCCCCCTGCACTGCCGCTCCCGTGTCCGTGGCAACTTCCTGCCCGTCCACCAGCAGGGTGACCTCTTCGTTGATGAGGTCGAAGTCGCCCGGTTGGCAGATGGTGGAGCCGAGCACGAAACCTGCGGACGAGGCATTGTCCGCGATGACGTCGGGTAGGGCGAAACTGAAGTCCCGGTAACGGGAGTCGATGATCTCGAAGGCCGCCGTGATGTGGGCGGTGGCGTTCTTGACGTCCTCGCGGGTGCACCCCGGGCCGGCCAGCTCCTTATCCAGGATGAAGGCGATCTCGGGTTCGATCCGGGGGTGGATGTAGCCGGCGACCTTGACGGGTTCCCCGTTGCAGCGCTGGTGGGCGTCGGTGAGCCAGCCGCTGATCGGGGCGTCGACGTTCATCTGCTCCTGCTTTGCCCGGCTGGTCAGTCCCAGTTTGAAACCCACCAGCTCCTCCCCACCGTCGAGCCGGGCCGCAATCAACCGGCGCTGCACCTCGTAGGCGGTCTGCTCGTCCAGACCGTCCCATTCCTCGGTCACCCGGTCGCGGTCCTGCCGCAGCCGCTCAGCCCCGAGTAGAGCCGTGACAGCGGAGTCAACATCAGTGATCGTCATGTGCGCCACCTTTCTTCCCGCCCGCAACGTGGGCCGTGTCATGCTTGGCTGAGGCCAAGGATAGTCTCTCCCTGACCGCCCGGGAGAATCACCCCATCCGTGCGCGGTGGCACTGAGGAAAAGCCGGGCATTCCTCCCCCAGGCTGATCTGCGCCGAGTCGACCGCGGGCATCATGGATGACACCGCGCAGGAGGCCGAACGGGATTAGGGGCGGCAGGATTTGACGTGTTATCGTGGTGCAGTCTCGGCGAGGGCTCCCTGTGGGCCGTTATCGACGCGATTGTGATTCACAAGCTTCTGCTCCGGGTTTCCGAACCAGCATCAAGCCTGCGAAGACTCGACGAGAACAATTGTTTTCGACAGTCGGCCGCAGGCTTTTGTCGTTACTCCCCCTTCTAGGGGCAGACGATGAACGCGGCCGAGGACACTGATCGTTTCTGATCAACAACTACCTTGAGGAGCACCACATGGCTGCAAAGTACCCCACCCTCCAGGCCGCCCCGCGTACCGAATTCGGTAAGGGTGCCGCCCGTCGTCTGCGTCGCAACTGGCAGATCCCGACCGTGATCTACGGTCCGGAGACCGATCCGATCCACGTCGCCGTGAACCTGCTGGACTTCACCTCCATCGTCCGTAACGACGGCATCAACGCCGTCGTCGAGATCGACGTCGAGGGCGAAAAGCACCTGACCATGATCAAGCACCTGGACCAGAACGTGCTGACCCTGGACATCGACCACGTTGACCTGCTCGCCATCAAGCGTGGCGAGAAGGTCGAGGTTGAGGTTCCGGTCGTCGTCGAGGGCGAGCCGGCCCCGGGCACCCTGTTCATCCAGGAGGCGGACACCATCCTCATCGAGGTCGACGTGCTCAACATTCCGGAAGAGATCACCGTCTCCGTCGAGGGCCTGGAGTTCGGTGCCCAGATCACCGCCGCCGACATCCAGATCGGCGACGCCACCCTGGCCGACGATCCGGAGCTGCTCGTCGCCAACATCGTCTACCCGGAGCCCGAGGAGCCGGAGGAGACCGAGGAAGAGGCGGCCGAGGGCGAAGCTGCCGCGGAAGAGAACAAGTAGTAGTCTCTCCTCTTTCGAGAACCCCTCGCCCCGGGACCTGCCAGAAGCGGCAGATTCCGGGGCGAGGGGTTTCCCGTTTCTCCGCCCGGGGAAGACGGCTGGGCGGCACCGGTGTCCACCCCCTGTGCCACAATGAGGCCCGTGACTGACCGCAACTTCCCGTTCCTCATTGTCGGCCTGGGCAACCCCGGACCGAAATACTCCGGTACCCGGCACAACATCGGCTTCGAGGTGGTGGATGAGCTCGCTGCCGCGGCCTCCCCGATGCCCGCCGGGTTCTCCGTGCACAAGCGGTCCAACGCCGAGATCGCCGAGACCAGGCTCGGAGACACCAAGGTGGTGCTGGCGAAACCGCGGACCTTCATGAACCTGTCCGGCGGGCCGGTCAAGGCCCTGGCTGACTTCTTCAAGGTACCGGTGGCGCAGCTCATCGTCATCCACGACGACCTGGACCTGGACTTCGGTGCGGTGAAGCTACGGCCGGGTGGCGGGGACCGGGGCCACAACGGGCTGCGCTCAACCACCAAGTCGCTGGGAACCCGGGACTACCTGCGGCTCTCCGTGGGGATCGGCCGGCCACCGGGCAGGATGGACCCGGCGAGTTTCGTGCTCAGGCCCTTCACCCGCGCGGAGCAGGCCGACGTCCCGATCATCCGCGCGGACGCCGCGGATGCCGTGCTGGCGGCGCTGCGGTGACAGGACGTCGATAAGCAGGTGGAACGTCAGACCGTGACCTGCTGGCCCTTGAGGTTCTCGCGCTCCCGGGCGATGTGGTGCAGGTTGTACTCCCATTCCTGCAGCGCCTCGGGCAACTTTCCCCTGGCGGGATCCCTGAGGTATTCACGGCGGGCGGCATCATAGTCCCAGAGCCAGTCGGCGTAGCGGTACCAGCCGGACTTCTCGGCATTGCGGAAGGTCTCGTTGCGGATCAGCCGCGACAGGCCGTCGACGTGCCACAGCTCACCCCAGAACCGGCTGGTCTGCTGGATGCGGGAGGTGCGCGGGGCCCGCTCATCAGAGACCTCGCGCAACACCTCACCCCAGTTCACCTCGCCCCCGGCGGCGGCCTCGGAGGCGTAGAGGGCCAGGCACTCGGAGTCCTCCATGGCCATGACCGCCCCGGAGGCGATGTACTGCAACGGCGGGTGGGCGGCGTCCCCCATGACGATGACTCGGTCAGAGACCACCCAGTCAGGCAGCGGCTCCCGATCCGACATCTGCCACCAGGTGTCCAGCCACATGCTGCCCAGCCGGCCCTGAATGAACTCGTTGGTGTGGTCGAAGGCGCCCTTGAACTCATCGTTGTTGCCCCAGTCCTCCGGCACTTCCGTGCCGTTGATCAGGGAGTCCAGGTAGCGCGGGGACTGGAACACGGCGACCTGGTTGAGCAGTTCACCGCCGCGCAGCGGATACTGGATGAAGTGGCAGCGGGGCCCGATATAGCCGATGACACTGTTGAGTCCCTTCATGTCCGGGTCCTCGGGCAGTACGGAGGTGCCGCGGTAGGCGACGTAGGCGGACGGCACCGGTTCGTCCTGGCACAGCTCCTTGCGGAACACGGAGTGAATGCCGTCGAAGGCAACCAACAGGTCAGCCTCCAGGTCCTCGGTACTGTCATCCCCGCGGTGCCGCAGGTGCACGGTGACCCCGTCCTCGCGCGTGTCCGCGCCTTCGACCTGGATGCCGTTGTGCAGCGTGGCCCCGGCTTCCCGAGCGGCCTCCACCAGCAGATTCAGCAGGTCAGAGCGGTGGATGACCAGATAGGGTGCGCCATAATGCTCGCGGAACTGCTCCCCGAAGTCCATCGTCAGGATTGTTTCACGGGTGATGGCGTCCCGGAACTGCATATTGTCGGGCAGATAACCGGAGGCGACGGCCTTCTCCTTCAGTCCCCACTTCTCCAGCATCTTCACGCCGTGCGGGCCGATCTGCAGACCAGCGCCCACCTCCTTGAACTCCGGGGCCCGCTCGTAGAGCGTGACATCTGCTCCGCGCAGGGCGAGGGCCAGGGCACCGGAGGCGCCGCCGATCCCGCCGCCGGAGATGATGATCTTCTGGCCGGTGAGGTCTTCGGTCTTGGTGAGGGAAGTCAGGGACATGGGAGAGGTTTCCTTTCCAGGGAGTCAGGGGGTGACGTGGCCGACAGGTGCGGGGAGTCCATGCTCAGGCGGAGGTCCCGGTCACGGCGTAGCGGGCCGCGTACCGGCGGCTCTGGGAGAGCAGGATCAGCAGCGAGACCGCGGACAACAGCGCAGAGAACGCGAACAACAGGTAGTTCGACCCGACTCCGAAACCCCAGGTGAGCAGGAGTCCGGCCAGCTGCGGAGCGACGACCGCGCCGATGCGGCCCACTCCGAGGGCCCACCCCAGAGCGGTGCCGCGGAGGGAGTGCGGGTAGAAGTGCGCGATGGCGGCGATGATGAGGATCTGCGTGCCGTGGGTGCCCACACCCGCCAGGATCAGGATGACGTACACGGCGATCACCGGCGGCTCGGTGAGCAGGAACAGCAGGGCCACTCCCGCCACGCCGGCCGCCAGCGTGCCGGAGAGCAGCGGGCCGAAGCGGTCACCGGCCCAGGCGGTGATGACGGATCCCAGGACCGCACCCAGGTTCAACGCCAGTGTGAAGTTCAGTGCAGCGCCGAAATCATAGCCGTCCTCCTGCATCAGCTTCGGCAGCCAGGTGCCCAGGCCGTACCAGGCCAACAGGGTGACGAAGGTGGCCAGGGCGAACCAGATGGTCACCACACGGTAACGCGGCCCCAGCAGGTCCTTGAAGCCGCCGGAGCGACCTTCGGGATCCTCCCCTGTTGCAGTTGCCCGGGCCGTGTAGTCCGCCTCGATCTCCCGGTCGGAGGGAATGATCTTCATCGCGACCGGCAGACCGATGACCAGCGGCACCAGGGCGATCAGGAACATGAAACGCCAGCCCCACTCTTCGTGGGAGGGGACGATGAACTGCGCGAGGATCGCCGCGACCGAGCCGCCGATCGGTACACCGGACATCATCACGGTGGACCAGGCGGACATGGTCTGGCGCGGAACCAGGTCAGCGGTCATGGCGTTGACCGATGGCACCAACCCGCCCAGCCCGATACCGGCCAGCAGGCGGAAAGCACCGAAGATCCACGGGTTCGGGGCGACCGCACACAGCAGGGTGAACACGGACAGGACTATGACCGAGCCGATGACGGCCACCTTGCGTCCCATCCGGTCCGATAGTCGACCGATGAACACCGCGCCGATCACCATGCCGAGGAAGGCGGTGGAACCGACCGTTCCGGCAGTGCCGGCCGACAGATTCCACTCCTCCATCAGCTCGGACTGCACGGTGCCGTAGACGATGAGGTCATAGCCGTCGAAGACGACGAAGAACCAGCCGATGAGCACCGCGGCGAGACGCCGTCCGCTGATTCCGAGGATGGTGAAACCACCGGCGGGCGAACCGAAACCCTGGTCGGCGGCGGGCGATGCGGTGGCACCGCCCAGGTGGCCGGATGTCCCCGGCGGCGTGGTGTGTGAGGTTGAAGCCATAGCCACATGATCGACGTGACCAGAGTTACAATCAAAGCTATTCCACATAGCGGAAGGTTTGATTCATGCACTATCCCGGCCCCACCCATGGCACACCCCCGCGGGAGTTTCTCCAGTCGGTCGACCTCGCTCTCCTGCTGGTTCTCATGCTGCGAGACTCCGGCACCCTGACCGTCACCGGCTGCGCCGAGGCCCTCGGCCTCGCCCAATCCACCGTGCACCGATCCCTGGCGATGCTGGTCTACCGCGGTTTCGCCACCCGGAGCGAGTCACGGACCTACCTCCCGGGGCCGGCACTGGCCACCTCGAGCCTGGAGCCCGGGGCCGGGTCCGAGCTGATCTCCGCCTGTTCCGACCACATGCGCGCCATCGCCGCAGAAACCGGCGAAACCTGTCACCTGATGATGCTGTCGGGGGTCAACTCACACTTCCTGTACACCGTCGAAGGCTCCCATCCGGTGCGGGTCGGCAGCCGCCGGGGGCAGGTGATGCCCGCCAACCAGAACTCGGGCGGACTCGCGATGCTGGCCGAACTTTCCCCTGGTGAACTGCGGGTTCTCTATCCGAAACTGGCTGAAGAGGAATTCGCGGCCCTCCGCCGCCGCCTGCACCGCATCCGGAGCCGGGGCTTTGCGCTCAATAACGGCATGTTCGAGCATGACGTCTCCGCCGTGGGGGCCCGCCTCCACAACGATCTCGGCGACACGCTCGGTGCCATGACAGTGGCGGTTCCCACCTCCCGCTTCCGTTCCGTGCACGCCGCCTGCGCAGAGTCCCTCCGCACGCATGTCCACAGTCTGAACCGGCGCCTGGAGTCCCACACGGTGCCCGCAACCGCCCCCAAGGGGTAGGGAAACCCACCCCCAGCCCTCTTGCTGGGTGCATTTTCCACAGAGCGGAATTGCTTTGAGGCACAGTCCACCCTTCCCTAGGTTCGAGGTCACAACCCCTCACACCGTGGGTCATCGCGGTGCCAGGAAAGGAGATGTCCTGTCATGGGAAACACGACCGCAGACGAGTATGCGGGTAAGCACGTCGAGTACGCTCCGCCGCCCCTGACTCCCGAAGAGGAGAAGGAGCTGCAGCAGATGTACGACCAGATGGACAAGCTGCACATGAAGCCCCTCTGGACCCAGATCGGCGGCCTCATGCCGAATGCGCCGGAACCACGGGCGGTGGCTCACAAGTGGGACTGGGCCAGGCTCTACAAGCTGGCCCAGCGGGCCGGCGAACTGGTCCCGGTCGGCCGCGGCGGCGAGCGGCGCGCCATCGGTCTGGCCAACCCGGGTCTCGGTGGTCCGACTTACATAGCCCCCACCCTCTGGGCCGCCATCCAGTATCTGGCCCCGGGCGAGAACGCCCCGGAACACCGCCACTCCCAGAACGCCTTCCGCTTCGTCATCGAGGGCGAGGGCGTCTGGACCGTGGTCAATGGTGACGCCGTACCGATGCGCCGCGGCGATTTCCTCCTGACCCCGGGCTGGAACTTCCACGGCCACCACAACATCGCGGACGAACCGATGGCCTGGCTGGACGGTCTGGACATCCCCTTCGCCTATCAGATGGACACCGGCTTCTTCGAGTACGGAACGGAGCAGCTGACCGACGAATCCACACCGGACTTCTCCCGTTCCGAACGACTGTGGGCCCACCCGGGTCTGCGTCCGCTGGCCTTCCCCGGAAAACAGAACTCCTCCCCGATCGGCCGTTACTCCTGGGAGCACACGGATGCCGCACTGAAGGACCAGCTCGCGCTGGAGGACGCCGGCTTCCCGGGTGCGGTCGCCCCCGGTCACGCGGGCATCCGGTTCACCAACCCGACCACGGGCGGGGACGTCATGTCCACGATCCGGGCCGAGTTCCACCGCCTGCGTCCGGGCGCGGAAACCACTCCGGTCCACGAGGTCGGCAACCGCGTGTTCCAGGTCTTCGAGGGCTCGGCGACGATCACCGTCGGTGAGGAGACCTTCGACGTCCGGCACGGCGACATCGTCAATGTACCGTCGTGGAAGAAGTGGTCCGTCGGCGCCGGCAGGGACGGCGCCGATCTGTTCTGCTTCTCCGATCATCCCATCTTCGAGGCCGTCAACCTCGCCCGTACCTACACTCCGGAAGGAATTTAACAACCATGCGTCTTGCTACCATCCGCTCCACTGAGGGCACCTTCGCCGCCCGCGTCGAGACCGACACCACCGCCGTCAAGATCGACGGTTACGCCAACGTGGGCGACCTGCTCCAGGTCGAGAACTGGCGCGAGATCGCCGAGCAGGCTTCCGGCGAGGCACAGGAGTTCGGCAGGCAGGATCTGGAGGCCGTCGTTCCGGCCCCGAAGAAGATCGTCTGTGTCGGCCTGAACTACGCCAACCACATCACGGAGATGGGGCGCGAGCTGCCGGCCACCCCGACCCTGTTCGTCAAGTACCCGGACGCACTGACCGGCCCCTACGATGACGTCATGGTCCCGGACTACGCCAACTCCGCCCTGGACTGGGAGGGTGAGCTGGCCGTGGTGATCGGCAAGCGCGCCCGCCGCGTCAAGGAAGCCGACGCGCAGGACTACATCGCCGGCTACGCCGTGATGAACGACTACACCATGCGCGACTACCAGTACCGCACCCTGCAGTGGCACCAGGGCAAGTCCTTCGAGAAGTCCGCCGGTTTCGGTCCCTGGCTGACCACCAGCGACTCCTTCGAGTTCGGCGGCGAGCTGGCCACCTTCCTCGAGGACGAGAAGATGCAGACCACCCCGACCGATGACCTGGTCTTCGGCCCGGCGGCCCTGATCGAGTACATCTCCCACATCTACCCGCTGGACGCCGGCGACGTGATCGTGACCGGCACCCCGGGCGGCGTGGGCCACGCCCGCGACCCGAAGCGCTACATCGGCGACGGCCAGACCACCCGGGTCTCCATCGAGGGCCTGGGCGAGATCGCCAACAAGACGGTGTTCGAGTAATGGTGGATTCCTTCCACGGTCTTCCGCTGACCGAACGGCTGCAGCTCGCCCGCCGGGGCACGGCGCACTACTCCGGCCAGCTGGCCCTGCTCGACAACGACCAGTTCGCTGAACCCACCGCGCTGGAGGGATGGACGCGTAACCATCTGATCGCCCACGTCGGCTACAACGCGGCGGCGATCTGCAATCTCATGGACTGGGCGGCCACCGGCATCGAGAACCCGATGTACCCCTCCCCGGGCGCCCGGAACAAGGAGATCGAGTACGGGGCCACGCTCATCCCGGATGCGCTGCGCAACCTGCACGATCACACCGTCGCCCGGCTCGACGTCGCCTGGCGCGACGCCCCGGCCGCCGCCTGGGATGCGGAGGTGCTGACCGCACAGGGCCGTACCGTCCCCGCCGCGGAGACGCTGTGGATGCGCTCCCGTGAGGTCTGGATCCACGCCGTGGATCTGGGCGTTCGTGCCACCTTCACCGACATACCGGAGGTCATCCTGACCACCCTGCTGCAGGAGATCCCCGGCAAGTGGCGGGGCAAGGGCGACGGCGCGGGCCTGGTGCTCGTCAACGACACCTCCGGCGAGCGTACCGAGGTCTCCCCGGCCGATGACACACATCCGGTTACGGAGATCCACGGTGATCTCGCCGGCCTGGTCCGCTGGGCCGCCGGCCGCGGTGACAACGGCGTCAGCACACCGGACGGCGCGGTGCCGCAGCCCCCGCGCTGGCTCTAGTTTCCCCTGAGCTCCTCCGGGTGCCCACCGCCCTGGAGGAGTTCCGCTATCTCACGGCACACCGCCCGGATCGCCGGGTGGGCGCCGGCACCTCTGCGCACCGCCACGGAGATCACGCGGGCGTCATCGGCCACCGGGGTGGTGTGCACCGCCTGCCGGTCCACGCCGGTCAGCGCCAGCTCCGGGATGAGTGCGGCCCCCACGCCCTGTTCGACCAGGCGCACGTGCATCATCACGTCGGAGGTTTCGGCGATGACCGCGGGCTCGAACCCGGCACGCCGGCACACGGCCATGGCCCACTGCCCGGCCTGGGTGTCGGCGGGTTCCATGATCCAGGCGGCGTCGCCTAGTGCGGTGATGTCCGCTTCTCCCCAGCTACGTGGAGTGACCAGGTGCAACGGGTCCCGCGCGAGCGGTTGGACCGCCGCACCGGCGACCTGCGGCAGCGGCCGGTCCGGGTACTCCTCCTGCAGCACGATGTCGAACTCGTGCGCGATGAGCCGCGGCAGCGCCTCCTCGACCGGGATGTGGCGGACCACCGTGCGCAGCTCCGGGTATCGGCCGCGCAGGTTCTGCAGCAGCAGTGGCAGGACCGCGTGCCCGGCGGTCTGGAACACGGCCAGGTTGACGGTGCCGGAGATGCGGCCGGTGGCCTCGGCGAGGTCGGCCTCGGCCTCCTCCAGGTGACGCAGGATCTCCTCGGCGTGCCCGACCAGTACGAGCGCGTGGTCCGTCAGCCGAATTCCACGGCCCACCGGTTCCAGCAGGGTGACGCCGACCTCGGTCTCCAGTTGGGAGATCTGGTGCGAGACCGAGGAGGGATTGTAGCCGAGCGCCCGGGCTGTGGCGGCCAGGGAACCGCGCACGTGGACCTCCCGCAGGATGCGCAGCCGGTTGACGTTGAGCACGGCCTTCCTCCACTCCCGGGTATGGTGAAATTCCTTCACCGGTATATGTTGATCTCATCGTATCGTTTCCACGTGTCACGCTTCCTAGACTTCCGGTCATGACCAAGGAATTGACGATCAACAGTGAACGACTCTGGAACTCCCTGCAGGAACTGGCCCGTATCGGTGCCTACGAGGACCGGGCGACCGGACTGACCGGCGTGAACCGGCAGTCCCTGACCGACGAGGACGCCGAGGGACGCCGCCTGCTCATTGACTGGCTGCGCGACGCAGGCCTCGCGGTCACCGTCGACCAGATGGGCAATATCTTCGGCCGCCGCGAAGGCAGCGAGCCCGACCTGGATCCGGTCTACACCGGCTCCCACATCGATACGGTGAGCACCGCCGGCGCCTTCGACGGCTGTCTCGGCGTGCTCGGCGCACTGGAGGTGGTCCGCTCCCTCAACGACCGCGGCTCAACCACCCGCCGCCCCATCGTCGTCGCCGCGTGGACCGAGGAGGAGGGCGTGCGCTTTGGCACCGACATGCTCGGCTCCGCCGTCGCCGCCGGCCGCCTCAGCCTGGACTACGCCCATGCGCTCGCCGACGCCGCCGGAAAGACACTCGGCGACGAGCTCGAGCGCACGGGCTTCAAGGGTGAACATCCGGTACTGCTTGACCCGCCGCACGCCTACGTGGAGTGCCACATCGAGCAGGGGCCGGTGTTGCTGCGCGAGGACACCCAGCTCGGCGTGGTCACCGGTGGACAGGCCATCTCCTGGCAACGCATCACCCTCGGCGGGCGTGCGGCACACGCCGGCACCACCCCGACGGAACTGCGTATCGACGCCGGTCTCGCCGCCGCCCGGATCGTGGTCAAGGTCCGCGAGATGGTGGACTCCGGAGACTACGGTCGGCTGCGCGCCACCGTCGGCCACATCGCCACCTCTCCGGGCCTGCCCAGCGTAGTGCCGGACCGGGCGGAACTGACCGTGGATCTGCGCAATCCGGACGACGGGTGCATGGTCGCCGCCGAGCGCGATCTCGCCGCCTTCCTGGAGACACTGCCCGAGTCCCAGCCGGGCCTGGCGGTGGAAACCCGGCGCATGGCCAGGACGAACCAGGTCCCCTTCTCCGGGGAGATCCAGAACCTGATCGCGACGTCCGCGGAGGAGCTCGGCTACAGCACCAGCCACCTGATGTCAGGTGCCGGCCACGACGCCCAGGAGATTGCCGCCATCACCCCGACCGCCATGATCTTCGTGCGCGGCCAGTACGACGGCGTCAGCCACAACCCGCGTGAGTACTCCACCCCGGAAGACTGCGCTGCCGGGGTCCGGGTGCTGGCCGCGACCGTGGAAAAGCTGGCCTCGTGACCGCCCGGGCGTCTGCATCCCGCTACCACCGCCGGGCGATCTTCAGCTCTTTCGGAAGACTCGCGTCATTGCGCTCGAGGGCCCCCGACTTCAGCAGCCTGGAGTAGACGACGGGACAGTTGCGGCAACGCGGGTTGGACTGGCAGCAGGTGGTTTTCACCTTCATGCCCAAGGGGTTGAGCGTGACTTTCACGCCCTTCTTCTTGCCCTGCTTGCCGGGCCCGCGCTTTTTTCCCATATTCAAAAGTGTATTCGCTCACTTTTGGACGGTAAATAGGCTTCCGGCCACAACCCCCGACTTAGGGTAGGCACCCCTGGCCAACACCGGGGTTATCCCGGGCCCAACCCAGCCGAGGTGCCCGGCCTCCACCCCGAATAAGCCGCGCACCCACCTCCCCGGGGAGGTGGGTGCGCTGCGGTGGTTCCGGGAACCGGCCCTAGAGGGCCGCGGGGTCCAGACGCCGCGGCAGGACACGCGGGCGGGAACCTGCGACGTGCTCGACGATGCGGATAACCTGGTTGGAGTAGCCGAACTCATTGTCGTACCAGACGTAGACCACCAGGTGCTTTCCGTTGGCGATGGTGGCCAGTCCGTCCACCACGCCGGCGTGGGTGGAGCCCACGAAGTCGGTGGAGACCACGTCGGGGGAATTGATGTAGTCGATCTGCTGACGCAGGTTCGAGTGCAGGGAGACCTTGCGCAGGAAGTTGTTGACCTCCTCGCGCTCGACCTCGGTGTTCAGCGTCAGGTTCAGCACGGCCATGGACACGTCCGGGGTGGGCACGCGGATCGCGTTGCCGGTCAGCTTGCCCTCAAACTCCGGCAGAGCCTTGGCCACGGCCTTGGCCGCACCGGTTTCGGTGAGGACCATGTTCAGGCCGGCGGCACGGCCGCGGCGGGGCCCCTTGTGGAAGTTGTCGATCAGGTTCTGGTCGTTGGTGAAGGAGTGCACCGTCTCCACGTGGCCGTGCTCGACGCCGTAGCGGTCGTTGATCACCTTGAGCACCGGGGTGATGCCGTTGGTGGTGCACGAGGCGGCGGACAGCACCCGGTCCTCTTCGGTGACGTCATCCTGGTTGATGCCGTAGACGATGTTCTTCACGTCGCCCTTGCCCGGGGCGGTCAGGACAGCACGGGAGACACCCTTCGACTGCAGGTGCAGGCTCAGACCGTCGCGGTCACGCCACTTGCCGGTGTTGTCCACGACGATCGCCTCGTCGATGCCGTAGGCGGTGTAGTCGATGGTGGACGGGTCGTCGGAGTAGATGACCTGGATCGGGGTGCCGTTCGCCCAGATGATGTTGGCGTCCTCGTCCACGGTGATGGTGCCGTCGAAGGGGCCGTGGACGGAGTCACGACGCAGCAGCGAGGCACGCTTGATGATGTCGCCCTCACCCTTGCTACGTACGACGATGGCGCGCAGGCGGACACCCCCGTACGTTGCCTCACGGGCGATCAGGATACGGGCCAGCAGCCGCCCGATGCGGCCGAAGCCGTAGAGCACGACGTCGGTGTGGCGCATCTCCGAAGCGGTGCCGACGATCCCCGCCAGTTCCCCGGAAAGGTACTCCCGCAACGCGGCACCATCGGCGAAGTCCCCACCCTGCTGCTCGAAGCGGGTAGCCAGGCTCCCCAGGTCAACGGACCCGGTGCCCAGGTTCATCTCCAGTAGCTGCTCGAGGATGGCGAGCGTCTGCTCCGGCGGCAACTGACGGTCGGTCACCCGGCGCGCATAGCGGTGGGACTTGAGGATGTCGATCGCGGTGACATTGATAAGCAGTCGACCGAAAATTGAGGTGACCACATTGTGATCACGGTGCAGGCGGCTGATCAGCGGCAGCATCTGCTCCGCGATCGTGATCCGCTCATTCCAGTCGTTGGGGTGCTCAACCATGGGTGAAGATCCTCCGAAATGGGGCTTTAGAAAAGCGTGCTTGTGGCCTCATCAACTCTAGCCCAGCCCGCTTTCACCCCCGTACCAGGGGGTCACCTCGCTTCCGGTGCTCCCCCACGCGGTGGTGCCATCCCCTCCGGCGGCTCCCCCATCCCACCACCCGGCCCGCCGTTGACCTGCTCCGTGGTGGTGTCGATCGGAATGTCGATGGTCACCTGGAAGCCGACCGTCTGATCCCCGCTGACGGCGGGCATCTGCTGCTGCCATCCGTCGTTGAAGACATTGTCGCTGTCGAGGGTGATTCCCGCCAGGTTGGCGGTGGAACCTTCGTAATCGGCACCGGAATAGGTAGCTGCGCAGGTCTCCTCCGGTAGCGCGATCTGCGAAGTGAGGATGTTGTTGCCCGCCTCCGTGATCGAGTCCCGGTCGGGGAACACCTCGAAGTGGATGTGCGGCCAACGACCCTGGTAGCAGCCGGGGATGATCGAGGTGAACGTCACCTGCCCGGCGTCATCGGAGATCTGCACCCCGCGCAGGTAGGTTTCCCCGCTCAACGCCTCGTCATACATGGAGTAGCGGCCCTGCCCGTCGCAGTGCCAGACGTAGACGGCCGCGCCAACCATCGGCACGTTACCGCCGGCCATGTCGATCAGGTTCATCCGGAGGGTCATCGGCACCCCGGCGGCCGTCGCACCGCCGTCGATGCTGCCCCGGATGTCGCTGCGCTCAACCCCGGAGATTTCCAGCACATCCGGGCCGTTGGAGCCGTCCCCCGGGTAGGGCCCGGCGGTCTCGGTGTTCATCTCGGTCAGGGTGGCGGGAGCCGAGGTACTGCTGGTGCTCGTGGTGGTACCGGCGCTTGTCGAAGCCCCCGGCGCGCACGCCGCCAGCGCGGCTGCGCCGGCGCCGAGACCGAATATGCCGAGCAGGCGACGCCGTGAGACCACGGTGCCGAGGTCGAAGGCGAGTCCCTGGTCCTCAATGTCTTCCGACTGCCGGGCGAGTACCCGGTCCTCAAAGGTGCGGGCGGGTTGTCGGTGGAACACGGTGGGTCCTTTCCGGTGAAGTGTCGCGGCTGTCGCGATCAACTACTCCCCACTAAAGACCCGCCTGCTGTCACGGGGCCGGAAAAGTGCCGGGCAATCCCGGGCAGCTTCCGGAAAGTTTCCTGGCAGAAGCCGGCTATTTTCCCGCCAGGTCCGCGAGGATGTCCGCCGCCCCGACCTCCCTGGTCTGAGCTGCGCCGATCCCGGCGAGGCAATAGGAGAACCGGGGGTCCTTGCGGAGCGGCTTCATCAGCGGGTTGAGGAAAGGATAACTCGGGGGAAGGTCGGGGTGCCGGCGGGTGAAATCGGTGGCCACGCCCCTGGCGAACCGCCCCGAGAACGCCCGTGTGGTGACGGTGTCCCCCGTCGCCACCGTGTCCAGGATCGCCCGGTTGCCGACGCTGGTGCCGGCCTCGGTGGCCCGGAGAAAGGCCGTGCCGCAGGAGGCGGCGGCCACCTGCGGCAACGCCAGGGCCCGCCGGACATCGGCCGGGGTGGAGATGCCACCGGCGGCCACCAGTGGGAGCGTCGCCGGCACCTCGGCGGCGACCGCGGGCAGCAGTTCCTCCAGCGGGCGTTGATCGGGCTCGCCGTGAATGTCCCAGGTGGAGCGGTGGCCGCCGGCCTCGGGCCCCTGCACCACCAGGGCGTCCGCGCCAAGCTCGGCGGCGTTCCGCGCGTCCGCGGGGCGGGTGACGGTGATCCAGGCTTCGATACCCCGCTGGTGAAGGGCGGCGATCTCCGCCGCGGTGAAGGGCCCGAAGGTGGAGCTGACCACGGCGGGCGGGTGCGCGGCGTCGAGAAGCACGGCGAACTTCTCCTCCCAGCCGTTGGTGAAATCGACCTCCGGTACCGCCGGCTCGCCCAGCCCGTGCTCCCGGTAGATCGGACGCAACTGCGCCAGCAGGGTCTCCACCGGCACCGGCTCCCGCAGGGGTTCCTGCGGAGCGAAGAGGTTGACGGCGTAAGGACCTGCCACGGCGGCCATGTCGGTCTTGAGCTGGCCCGGGGTGGTCGTGCCACCCGCCAGAAATCCCAGGCCACCGGCGCGTGCGACGGCGGTGACCAACTGCGGAGTGGAAGGACCACCCGCCATCGGGGCGGCGATGACGGGAAGGGATAGCCGCTGGAGAATGCCCATGGCAAAAGGCTATATGAGAAGATGACGGACGTGTTCAGTTTCCGCGCCCTCTGGTCCCGACTCACCGGCGGTTCCGACCGCTCCCGGCCGTCCCCGGCCGCCGCTCCCACGCTGAGTGCAGCGGATCTCTCCCCGCAGTGGCTGGTGGTGGGGCTGGGCAATCCGGGTGACAGGTACGCCGCCACGCGGCACAACGTGGGCTACATGGCGCTCGACGATCTCCTGGCCGCAGACGGGGAGGTTCTGACCCCGCTGAACGGCTTCAAGGCCGAGGTCGCTCAGGTGGACTGGGACGGCGAGTCAGTGCTCCTCGTGCGTTCCACCACCTTCATGAATCTGAGCGGTGAGGCGGTGGCACCGCTGTGCCGAAAGTACGGGATCTCCCCGGATCACGTGGTGGTCCTCCACGATGAACTCGATCTCCCCAAAGGCAAGCTGCGGGTCCGTCTGGGCGGCAACGAAAACGGCCACAACGGCCTGAAGTCCACGTCCGAGCAGCTGGGCACCCGCGATTACCTGCGGGTGCGCATCGGCATTTCCCGCCCACCGAAGGGGATGGCCGTACCGGAGTATGTACTGGGGCCGGTGGGCGGTGGCGCGGAACTCGATGCCGCGATCGCAACGGCCGCCCGTGCCGCACGGTTACTGGTGACCGAGGGACTGGCCAGGGCGCAGAACCAGATCCACGCAAAGTAGCTGCGGCGCCCCCAGGCGAAACCCCTCACCGGAATCCGGCTACTTGTTGAGGATGGAGACCGCATCCTCGAGGGAGTTCAACATGTTCTCCAGTTCCCCGCTGCGGCGCTCGCCCGGGGCGAAACCGTTCTCGTCGGCGTCCTGGAACAGGGAGAGCTCGACCTGGTTGCGGACGTCGATCTGCGCGAAGTTGGACACGATCTGGCGCCACTGTTCGATGGCGCGGATGGCGTTGGAGGCACCGTAGCCGACGAAACCGACCGGCTTGCGGTACCACTCGGAACCCAGGGCATCGTAGGCGTTCTTGAAGGCGCCGGGAATGCCGTGGTTGTACTCCGGGGTGACGAAGATGAAACCCTCGCAGGCGTCGATGGCCCGGGACCAGGCGGTGACGTTCGGGTCATGGTACTGCTTGTTGGCAGCCCCCGGGACCACTTCGCTGGTCAGCAGCGGGACGTTGAACTCCTTGAGATCGATCAGCTCGTACTCGAAGCCCTCGGTTCCGCGGCCCCTGGCGCCTTCCAGGACCCACCGGGCCACGGCCTCGCCGAAGCGGCCATCGCGGATGCTGCCGATGATGATTCCGATCTTCATGAACTCTCCCGAGAATAGATTGTTGACGTGTCAACACAACATGATAGTCATTGTCCCGGCACCCCGCAAGCACTTCCCGGTAACCGGCTTCGGAACTTCCTCCACCGACGGCTATCCTTAATACCCATGAACTCCCCGACTGCCGCCGCCGAGGCATCCCGCCGCCGCACCTTCGCCGTCATCGCACACCCGGACGCCGGTAAGTCGACCTTGACCGAGGCGCTCGCCCTGCATGCCCACGTGATCACCGAAGCCGGTGCCACTCACGGCAAGGCGGGCCGCAAGGCCACCGTCTCGGACTGGATGGAGATGGAAAAGGATCGCGGCATCTCCATCGCGTCCTCCGCTCTGCAGTTCGAGTATGCCCCGGAAGACCACGAGGGCGAGCCCTACATGATCAACCTCGTGGATACCCCAGGTCACGCGGACTTCTCGGAGGACACCTACCGCGTGCTCACCGCCGTCGACGCCGCGGTCATGCTCATCGACGCCGCCAAGGGCCTGGAGCCGCAGACCCTCAAGCTCTTCCGCGTGTGCAAGGCGCGCGGCCTGCCGATCATCACCGTCATCAACAAGTGGGACCGTGTGGGCCGCGAACCACTGGAGCTGGTGGATGAGATCGTCACCGAGATCGGCCTGCAGCCCACGCCACTGTTCTGGCCCGTCGGCGAGGCCGGGGATTTCCGCGGTCTGGCACAGGTCAACGCCACTGGCGAGACGGACGAGTACATCCACTTCACCCGCACCGCCGGTGGCTCCACGATCGCCCCGGAGGAGCACTACTCCCCCGATGAGGCGCTGGCCAAGGAAGACGGGGCGTGGGAGACCGCCGCTGAGGAGGCCGAACTGCTCGCGGCTGACGGGGCCTTGCATGACCAGGAGCTTTTCGAGGCCTGCGAGACCTCCCCGCTGATCTTCGCCTCGGCGATGCTGAACTTCGGTGTCCATCAGATCCTGGATACTCTCTGCCGGCTCGCCCCTGCCCCGCGGGGACGGGATTCCGACCCCGCCGCCCTGACCGCCGCGACCTCCGCGATGGATGAGAGCCGCGAACCCGGCGACGACTTTTCCGGCGTGGTCTTCAAGGTGCAGGCCGGCATGGACAAGAAGCACCGCGACACCCTGGCGTTCATGCGCGTGGTCTCCGGAGAATTCGACCGCGGCATGCAGGTCACTCACGCCCAGTCCGGCCGCAGCTTCTCCAGCAAGTACGCCCTGACCGTATTCGGACGCACCCGATCCACGGTGGAGACCGCCTATCCGGGCGATATCGTCGGTCTGGTCAACGCCGGCTCCCTGGCGCCGGGTGACACCATCTACGAGGGACGCAAGGTCCAGTTCCCGCCGATGCCGCAGTTCGCCCCCGAATACTTCCGCACTCTGCGCGCGAAGTCCCTGGGCAAGTACAAGCAGTTCCGCAAGGCACTGGAACAGCTGGACTCCGAGGGCGTGGTGCAGATCCTGCGCAACGATGCCCGTGGCGACGCCGCACCAGTCATGGCCGCCGTCGGCCCGATGCAGTTCGAAGTCATGCAGGCCCGGATGGAAAACGAGTACAACGTCGAAACCATCGCTGATCCGATCCCCTACTCGGTGGCCCGCCGGACCGACGCCGAATCAGCCCCCGTCCTCAACCGCCAACGTGGCGTGGAGGTATTCACCCGCACCGACGGCGCATTGATCGCCCTGTTCGGAGACAAATGGAAGCTGCAGTTCATCCAGCGTGAGCACCCGGAGCTGACCATGGACCCGATGGTGGCTGACTAAGGGCAGGCCCGGACGCTTCGACTGACATGTCGGATTTCTCCATGTGAGCGGGGTTGTCTGTGTGAGCGGGGTTGCCTGTGTGAGCGGGGTTGCCTGTGTGAGCGGGTGACGCTGCTGCCGAAGCAACGTGTCAGTTTTGTCACCCGAAACTGACACGAAACTCCCGCAACCTTGTCATCCGGCGGGTCTACTGGCTTCCAGGCCAGCACTCTCCGCCCCACGGGGCCCCTGACCTCCAGGAATACTGACCCGCACACTCAGCCTGCGGTCGCCCCCGTCAATAACCCACCCGTTCGAACCACACGATGCGAGCGGGTGACGCTGCTGCCGAAGCAACGTGTCAGTTTTGTCACCCGAAACTGACACGAAACTCCCGCAACCTTGTCGCCCGGCCATTACAGGGAACCCGGGAGGCATCAGCCCAGTCTGAGTTGGAGGCCCTGTCCCACGCCTTCGACGGAGACACTCACATGCACTGGGCACATGTCCCTGACGCCACCCTGCCGTGGCCGAGTTCTGCTGTGTCTCAGCGGCGTGTGCACCTCGAGGCCACAGTTCCGCGCAGCCGTCAAGAGCTCGCAGCAGCGGGAATCGGACGGCCGGCACTCCAACGGGACTATGTGGCCGTGGCACCGAACCGGTTCCTCCATCACTCTCATGGGTTCGAGCAGGAAAAGCTCTCTCACGCTGGCCGCCAACACCCGCTCGGGCTCGCCTACCCGGCAATCATTGAGATCCGCACCCGGGCGCACTGGTCACGCAATCCCACGTGGATCGCCACCTCCTGGTCGGCCCTGCGTCTCTACGGCATGCGGTGGTTCTGCGATCACGCCGACGCCTGTTTCATCACCCGCACCACCTGGCAAGCACCTCGGTCGGTGCTCCACGCCCGCCGACACGGCTGGATCAGATCACCTGAACCACAGCAGAAGCTGATGCTGAAGAGCGGTCTCGATCCGACGGTCCCGCCACTGCGGACTGCCCCTCCAGAGCTCGCGGTAGCCAGTGCCCTGGATTCGGTGCAACGCGGCACACATTCCTGGTGGGTTCCAAAAGTACCGGGGATGACCCCGACAGAGGTCAGGCTGATCCAGTTGGCCGATGCCTGCTGTCGACTGTGGGACTTGGTCCCGGCGGCGCTGCTTCCTCTGATCCACCACTACCTGAACAGCCGCGAATGCAGACTGATTGCCCGCCACAGTGATGCCGGGTCGGATTCACCGGCCGAGACTTCGCTGCGGTTAGCTCTCACCGGACTCGCGGAGGGCATGGTCACCCAGCACCGAATATTCATCGACAACCGTCTCATCAGCGTCGCGGACATCGCCTGGCCGCGACTGAAGGTGCTCGTCTACTACGACGGCGGTCACCACGGGGAACGTCCGCAGTGGGAAACCGACAATGCCCTGAGCAGAGCACTGCTCCAAGCTGGCTACATCGTCCTGCGGTACACCCGCGCGGAGCTGTCCAATCTGACCTGGATACGTCACAACGTCTCCGCGGTCCTACAGTCGGCCCAGGTCAACTAGTCTGGGACCATGGGTTTTCTTGACCGCTTCCGCCGCACCGGTCCGAAGCGCATCGTGTTCCCCGAGCAGCTGCACACAGTTGAAGTCGGCGATCTGCATGTCCACACCGCTGAGGAATTAGTGGTACTCAGCACCGACCTCGCCGGTGCCAGGGCACTCATAGAGACGGCGGTCTCCCGCCGTCCCATGCGGCTGACCTGCGGTGACAAACGCCCCGTGGCCCTGATCCCCCTGGAGCACGCCCGTTCGGTCCCGACCCTGGACCCGAAGCTGGGCTGGCTCCTCCCGCTCTCGCCTGAGACGGGCGCGGAGATATCCCGGCGGATCTCCCGGGAAGCACCCGGCGAACACGAATTGGAAACACTGAATCTGGCCGTCGTCGTCAGCTGAGAACTAGAGCAGTCCGGCCACACCGATCAGGATCAGCACGACCGCCACGATGTAGCCAGCCAGTTTGACCATGAGTTCCCGGCGGTGGCGCATGGCCTCGAAGGCCCGGCCCATCGGGCTGTAGGGGTAGGCCCGAACCATGCCGATGAATACGGCGGACAATGCGGGCAGGCTGAGCGCAAGGCTGGCGTAGACCACCATTCCGGCGTAACGGATCCAGACGCTGAAGTCCCCGGCGGAGAGCACGGCCAGTCCCAGGAAGAAGGGGCCGGAGGTCACTGACTGCGCCAGCCCCAGGACGAAGCCGACGGCCACCGTCTTCCAGGAGGCCTCGCGCAGCGGTCCCAGCAGCCGACTGATGAGCTTCATGTCCCCGCTCCCCTTGCTGAACAGGGTCAGCACCAGCGACAGCACACCCACGGCGATCAGCACCCAGCCGAAGACCGGGGACTCGATGAAGCGCTGCACGATATCGCCGAGGCTGTCGAAGAGGAGCATCGTCAACAGTGCCAGGATGAAGACGCCGAACCAGTCCCCGGCGACCAGCAGGGTGGCCACCTTCCGGTATGGCCCTCTGGCCGGCAGCATGATGCCGAGGGCGACGATGACGCCGATGAGCAGGACGTTGAGCGAATCCAACAACGCAAAGGAAACGGCGTGGAGCAACGCGGGGCACCTAACTTCTCGCAGACGAGCCGGGCGAACGGAGACGGTACCCGGGAAGACCTCCTGCAGAATACGTCCCCGACCCTGCTCCGGGAGAATCCGGCAGTCCCCACCGCAGAATGAATTTCCGCTCCGCGGATGCCCCCGCACCGGCCTGCGGTTTTGATCCTCCATTCACCTGTCCGTCACCGTACGTCCAGTTCACCACTGTACCGTCACCCCTGAATGTCAACGGTTCCCCTGCCGAAACATCAAAAACTGCCTACATTGAGGGGAAGGGGTTTCCATTCATCCGGGAACCTGTAACTGACCCCGACATCCTTGGAGTAACTGTGAAGATCGCGATTCTCGGCGGTGACGGATTCTGCGGCTGGCCCGCTTCCCTGCACCTTTCAGATCAGGGCCATGACGTCGTCATCATCGACAATCTCTCCCGCCGCCGGATCGATGAGGAGCTCGGCGCGGAGTCGCTGACCCCGATTCGTTCCATGGAGGAGCGCATCGCGGCCTGGCGTGAGGTGTCCGGTAAGGAACTCGGTTTTGAAAATCTTGATATCGCCCGTGATTACGAGGGGCTGCTGGCCTTCCTGCTGCGCTACCGCCCGGATGCCGTCGTGCATTTTGCGGAACAGCGTGCCGCGCCGTATTCCATGAAGTCCTCCGCCCACAAGCGCTACACGGTGGACAACAACACCAACGCCACGCACAACCTGTTGGCCGCGATCGTGGATTCCGGTCTGGACACCCATGTCGTGCACCTGGGCACGATGGGCGTCTACGGCTACGGCACCGCCGGAATGGAGATCCCGGAGGGATACCTGGACATCGAGGTGCCCGCCGGCGAGAGTGAGAAGAACATCGAGCAGCAGATTCTCTACCCGTCCAACCCGGGTTCGATCTACCACATGACCAAGGTGCTGGATCAGCACCTGTTCGCCTTCTACGCCAAGAACGACAGTCTGCGCATCACCGACCTGCACCAGGGCATCATCTGGGGCACCCACACACCGCAGACCGAGAAGGATGAGCGCCTGATCAACCGCTTCGATTATGACGGTGACTACGGCACGGTGCTCAACCGCTTCCTGGTGCAGGCGGCGCTGGGGTACCCGCTGACGGTGCACGGCACCGGTGGACAGACCCGGGCGTTCATCCACATCCGGGACATGGTCCGGTGCATCGAGATCGCCCTGGATAACCCGCCGACGGCCGGTGACCGGGTGAAGATCTTCAACCAGATGACAGAGACCCACCGGGTCCGGGATCTGGCCAACCTGCTCGGCGAGATCTCCGGCGCGAAGGTGGAGATGGTGCCCAACCCCCGTAAGGAATCCGCAGAGAACGATCTCCACGCGGTCAATGAGACCTTCCTGGCCCTCGGTCTCGAGCCGACCACGCTTTCCGACGGCCTGCTGCATGAGGTTGAGGAGACGGCACGCAAGTACTCGGACCGCGCGGACCTGTCCAAGATCCCGGCGCGCTCGCTGTGGACCGAGGCGCAGGCCCCGGGTGAACCGGAATCCCTCTCGGCCACCGTCCGCCGCTAGCGTTCCGTTCCCCGCAGCATGCGCATCGCAATGTTCACCGAGGTCTTCCTGCCGAAGATCGACGGTGTGGTCACCCGTGTCACCCGGACGCTGGAGCAGCTGGCCGAACTCGGCCACGAGGTGCTGCTCTTCGCACCCGGTGATCCGCCCGCGGTCTACGCCGGCTTCGAGGTGGTGAAGGTCCGGTCGATGTCCTT
The DNA here is from genome assembly GCF_050107895.1 of Corynebacterium halotolerans. Taxonomy (GTDB): domain Bacteria; phylum Actinomycetota; class Actinomycetes; order Mycobacteriales; family Mycobacteriaceae; genus Corynebacterium; species Corynebacterium halotolerans_B. The sequence goes on from NZ_JBNILW010000003.1 coordinate 176,618, forward strand.
CTGGCCGGTTTACCCGGAGATCAAATTCGGTCTGCCCACGCCGGCGATCGCCAAACGGATGGCGGATTTCCAACCCGATGTGGTCCACGCCGTCAATCCGATCTGCCTGGCCGCCTACGGTGTTCTCTCGGCCAAGCGCCGTGATCTTCCCCTGGTGGCCAGCTTCCACACCAATGTCCCCGAGTACACGGATGAACTGCGCATCGGCTGGGTCCGACGGCCGGCGGAGCAGCTCATCAGGACGCTGCACAACAAGGCCGAGGTCAACCTGTGCACCTCCGCGCCGATGGTGGAGAAGGCCAACGACGTCGGGATCGAGCGCGTGGATCTGTGGCCCAAGGCCGTGGACACGGTGACCTACACTCCGCAGCGCCGCAACCGGGCGATGCGGGAAAAGCTGACCTCCGGCAACCCCGATGCTCCACTGGTGGTCTACGTCGGGCGGCTCAGTCGGGAGAAGAACCTGAACCTGCTCGCGGAGATCATGCCCCGCCTGCGGGAGCAGGTTCCCGGGGCCAGACTGGCCATGGTCGGATCCGGGCCCCACCGTAATGACCTCCGGAAGCTCCTGGATCCGGCGTGGACGACCTTCACCGGATACCTCTCTGGCGCTGGGCTGGCCGAGGCCTTCGCCACGGGGGATGCCTTCGTGTTCCCCTCCCTCACGGAGACCCTCGGTCTCGTGGCCCTGGAATCCATGGCTGCCGGGGTGCCGGTGGTCGGGGCGCGGGCCGGTGGCATTCCCTTCGTCATCGATGACGGGGAGACCGGTTTCCTGGTGGGTGCGGAGGAACCTGCGCGAGCCTGGGCCGCCCGCCTGGCGCAGCTGCTGCAGGACACCGATCTTCGCGCCCGAATGGGGAAGGCGGCCCGGGAGGAGGCTGAGCGCCACTCCTGGCGGGCGTCGACAGAAACCCTGGTCGAGTCCTACAACACCGCCATCGCACGTCACTCTCACTGAGATCTGTTCCCTCTATCACACCTCGTCCGATTCGGGCGGGGTTTTCTTGTCCTGTGCCACGATCCAAGTAAACTTGCAGACGTTGTGCATCTTTGCGGACGACGTGCAAGACTTTCCCGGGCGGGGCCCGTCGAACTTCCTCATCGTCGCGCGGCGCGGTGCCACAGCTTCATCCACCGGAACCGAAGGACCTTAGAAGGACTCACATGGCAAAATTCTTGTACCGGGTAGGCTCCACCGCCTACCGCCGAAAATGGCCGTTCCTGGCCTTCTGGCTCATCGTCCTGATCGCGCTGGGCGGCCTGGCGGGAGCCTTCGCCAAGCAGCCGTCCACCAACTTCTCCATTCCCGGGCTGGAGGCGATCGAGACCCAGGAGAAGATGCAGGAGTTCTTCCCCGATACCGGGGACGCGACCTCCGCTCCTTCAGGCACGGTCGTCGTCCAGGCCGGCGAGGGGGAAACGCTCACTGACCCGGAGGTCATGGCGGAGGTCGACCAGCTGATCGGTGAACTCCAGGACACCGGAGCGCTGGCGGACGCGGAGAGCCTGGTCAACCCTGTGCTCGCTGCGCAGGGAATGTCCGCCCAGATGACCGAGCAGATGGCTGCCCAGGGCATGCCGGAGCAGCAGATGGCCTCGAACCTCGCCGCGGTCACACCGCTGAGCGAGGATGAGACCACCGGCACCCTCTCGGTGACCTTCGACGCCGACTCCGCGATGGACATTCCGGCGGAGGACCTCGACTCGGTCACCACGATCCTCGATGACTACGACGACGGTGCCCTCAACATCGCCTACAGCGGCAACGCCTTCAACTCCGCCGCCGGGATCAGCATGACCTCCGAGCTGATCGGTCTCGCCGTCGCCGCCGTCGTTCTGCTGGTCACCTTCGGTTCCTTCGTCGCCGCCGGTATGCCGCTGATCTCCGCGATCATCGGCGTGGGCATCGGAATCCTGGGTGTCCAGCTGGCCACCGTCTTCTCCGACGACATCAACGAGATGACCCCGATCCTGGCCTCCATGATCGGGCTTGCCGTGGGTATCGACTATGCCCTGTTCATCGTCTCCCGCTTCCGCAGCGAACTCATCAAGACACTCGGGGCGTACGACCTCACGCCGAAGGAACTGGCGGCCCGGATCAAGTCCATGCCGAAGGAGCAGCGGGCCCACGCGATGGGCCTGGCCACCGGCACCGCCGGTTCCTCGGTGGTTTTCGCGGGTCTGACCGTGCTGATCGCCCTGGCGGCCCTGTCCATCATCAACATCCCCTTCCTGACCCTGATGGCACTGGCCGCGGCGCTGACCGTGGCACTGGCCGTCCTGGTCGCCCTGTCCTTCCTGCCCGCACTGCTGGGCCTGCTGGGCACCCGGGTCTTCGCCGGCCGGGTGCCGGGACCGAAGGTCCCTGACCCGGAGGACGAGAAGCCGACCATGGGCCTGAAATGGGTGCGGCTGATCCGCGCCCACCCCTGGCTCTACCTGATCGCCGGTGTCGTGCTGCTGGGCCTGCTGGCCATCCCCGCCGCCAACATGCGGCTGGCCATGCCCACCGACGGCACCTCCAACCTGGGCTCGCCGCAGCGCGATGCCTACGACATGATGTCGGACTCCTTCGGCCCGGGACGCAACGCCCCGATGATCGCTCTGGTGGACGCCACCGAGCTCTCCGAACAGGAGCGCATGGGCGCCTACACCGCCGCCCTGGAGCAGTTCAACACCACCGAGGGCGTGGAAAACGCCCAGATCGTGGCCACCACGGACACGATGGACGCCGCCCAGGTGCTCATCACCCCGACCGGTGGCGCCACCGATGAGGTCACCTCGGAAACCCTGACCCAGCTGCGTGCCGACGCCGCGGGCTTCGCCGAGGAGACCGGCGCCAGTTACGGCGTCACCGGTGTGACCCCGATCTTCGACGACATGTCGGACCGGCTGCAGGACGTGCTCGTCCCCTACATCGCGATTGTGCTGGTGCTCGCCTTCCTGGTCCTGATGGTGGCCTTCCGGTCCATCTGGGTGCCGCTGATCGCAGCTCTGGGCTTCGGTCTGTCCGTGCTAGCCACCTTCGGCGTCACCGTCGCACTGTGGCAGGAGGGCTGGTTCGGCCTCGTCGAGGATCCGCAGCCGCTGCTGAGCTTCCTGCCGATCATGCTCATCGGGCTGGTCTTCGGTCTGGCGATGGACTATGAGGTCTTCCTGGTCACCCGTATGCGGGAGGGTTACATGAACGGCAAGACGGCCGGCAATGCCACCTCCAACGGCTTCAAGCACGGCGCCCGGGTGGTCACTGCCGCGGCCCTGATCATGATCTCCGTGTTCGCGGCCTTCACCATGCAGGATCTGGTGTTCATCAAGACCATGGGCTTCGCGCTGGCCGCCGCCATCGTCCTGGACGCCTTCGTGGTCCGCATGATGATCATCCCGGCCACGATGTTCCTGCTGGACAAGCACGCCTGGTGGATGCCGAAGTGGCTGGACCGGATCCTGCCCAAGGTGGACATCGAGGGTGAGGCCCTGCGCAACATGGAGACACCGGGCACCAGCACGGAGGCCAGGGAGCAGACCGGTGTCGGGGCTTCGTGAGACCAAGAAGGCGGCCACCCGTTCGGCGCTCGCCCGGGCAGCCGCAGAGATCGCGCTGCGGGAGGGTTCTGAGGGACTGACCGTTGCCGCGATCACCCAGGCCGCCGGCGTCTCCCCGCGGACCTTCCACAACTATTTCGGTTCCCGGGAGGAGGCGCTGCAGGCATTCTTCACGGCACGGGTCCAGTCCCTGGTCGCGGAGCTGGATCAGCTGCCGGCGGAGCTCGACCTGCTCAGCGCGGTGGAACGGTTGGTCATCGCCAACCTCTACGCGGAGGACGCCGAGCTGGAGTCCTTCGCCACGCTGTTCCGGCTGGGAGAGATCCTGGAGATGCTCGGTGCCGTTCCCACGCCGCACAACCGGCAGCTGGGCGCCCTGCTGGATCCGATGCTGCCCATCGTCCATCCACGCCTTCCGGGATACTCGGACTTCGAGGTCACCGTGATGCTGCGGGTGATCGGCGGGGCCGTGAGCACCGCCCTGGAATGGCACTACGGCACTCCCCAGGCGGACCGCGACCCGGCCGTGGGCGAACAATTCGTCCGGCGGGCGATCGACGTGCTGCGGCGTACTTAACGCCCACCCGGGGCGGGACTATCCTTGAGGAAAGTCCCGCCCCGTTGTCATGCCCCGGAAGGTACGTGTCCCCTCACACCATGCAACTGCCCGCTCCTGAATCCCTCGCCGACATCATCGCCGACGGCGCCATCGCCCAGGCGGACATCTCCGCTGGCCTGTCCACCCGCATCGGTGAGGTCAGCCGTGTGGAATTCACCCGCGGACACACCGCAGCGGGGGAACGCACCGAGGTGGCCATCCGCGGCCGGAATTCCGGCGAGCATGTCTTTCCCGCCGTGCCCGTCGCCACCATCAGCGCCGATCAGTGGACCTGGCTGGGTGAGGCCCCCTTCCCCATCCCCGAGCTCGCCGGCACCCAGCCGGCCAGTGACCGGCTTATCGCGGCCGCACGGACCCTGCACGGCAACGCGCCGGCCTTTCTGGTCCCCGACCAGGACGGGACCACCACGGTCGTCGTGATCGAAACGGAGCTGCCCCAGGCCCCACCGCGCCTGGCGTTGATCACCGGGCTGGCGAACCTTCCCGCAGATGTCGACGTGCGCCGCGCCCTGCTCGGTTTCGCCGCCGCCCGGAGACTCGGGGTACAGGCCACGCCGCAGCATGTCAGCTTCAGCGACGGCACCGTCGTCGCCCTGGCCGGGGACCGGGTCGTGGATGTCTCCGGGGGCATGACCCTGCCGGAGGTCCGGGCGGACGCCCTGTACCACTCCGTCGAGCACCAGTTCTTCTTTGACGGCGTGCTCCCCCACGCCCAGGTTCACCTCGACGTGGCCGCCGGCACTGCGCGCATCGTGTCAGGGGAGCAGCAGCTGGCGGTGGCGGCCACCGTGATCGCCAGCATGGACGGGCACTCCTGGCGGTGGGCCTGGGCGGACCCGGACATCCGGGACACTCCGGCTGCCGAGGGCGCCCGCAGTCTGCACCATTTCGGCATGGACCAGGGCATCCCGGAGTTCTTCACCGCCACCCTCCCCCTCGAGTACGCCCGCTCCCAACGGCTGCATGTGGCAGCCAAGCCCGTGGTCCACCGCTGGACGCACACCACCGCCCGGCTGGATGAGACCCGGTGGGCGGTCGTGCTGCTGGATGATCCCCGGCTCCACCTCCCCGCCCCAACGCGGGACGCCGTGGTAGCCACCCTCGAGACTCCCCTTCCCGCTGGCCTGGACGGGCGTCGGGCAGTCGCCGCTTATGCCCGCCTGCGGGGGCTGCGGGTGGCCAACACCGCTGACCAGTCCCTGGTCTACGTCGGGGGCGAGCCGATCAGCGTGAACCTGACTTAACCACCCACCACTTCGCGGTATTTCGCCACGTCCACGTCGGCGTACTCGGCTGGCTCGAAGCTGGCGTCGCGGTCCTTGTCCACCAGCACCGCACGCACCCCCTCAAGGAAGTTCGGCTCCCGGCGCAACGTCTCACCGAGGGCCACCTCCTTGTCCAGGGCCGCGCGCAGGTCCTGCAGGGGCAGACAGGCGGTGAACAGCTCCGTGGTGGCGACCACCGAGGTCGGGTTGGCCCCTGCCATCAGCTTCCGGATCAGCTCGCTGAACTCGGAGTTGGGGCTGTCCTCGAGCGCGGCGTCGATGTCGGCCCACGTGCGGTGCCCGAAGCACTCCTCTATCTCAATGGCGTACTCCGCCAGCTCCGAGTCCTTCGGGTCCGTGACCTGGTGCTCCGCAAGGGCGGCGTCGATACCGCGGTCGATCATGGCGTCCATGAAGTCCTGCAGGCTCTTCGAGGAGATGACGTGGGTGGCCAGTCCGCACCACACCATGTCCGCCGGACTCAGGCGCCAGCCGGTCAACCCGATCAGCAGGGCCACGGCTTGCGAGGACTGGCCCTTCCTGCCCACCATGCGCTGGCTCTCATAGGCCACCCCGACATCGGTGAAGTAGCCGATGGCCATCTCCGGCATCGCGGCGAACGCCCGCTCGGTGACCACCCGGTGCGAACCGTGCAACGAGATACCCAGCCCACCGCCCATGACCACGCCGTCGATCAGCGCGACATAGGGCTTGGGGAATGTGGCCAGCTGGTGGTTCATGTCGTACTCGTCCCGGAAGAACTGGTCGACCTCCTCCTGCTCTCCGGCGAGGATCTTGTCGCGGGCGAACCGGACGTCGCCCCCGGCGCAGAAGCCGCGTTCACTGTTGGAGTAGACCAGGACCTGGCTGACGTCGTCGTCCTCCCGCCACTGCTGGAGTGCCGCGGCGATCTCTGCGACCATTTCCGGGGTCAGGCTGTTCAGGGCCTTCGGCCGGTTCAGTTCCAGGACCCCGGTGCTTCCGCGCACATAGGCGCGTACCTCCGGGTCAGCAGTGGACGGTGTGGTATTCGCGGAGTTCTCAGTCATGGCCCCAGTGTCCCACAACACACCTCAGGTCGTCAGGGAATACGGGGCTCCGGGATCACTTGCGTTTGGCGGACTTACCGGACCTGAGCCGGTTCTCCTCCAGCCTCGCGGCCGCGTCCGGCACATACCGGAATTCCTCGCGCGGCGGACGGTGGTAGTCCCGGTCCTTCTTCGGCCGCCGCGGGATGTCCGGCAGCGGCCGCTCAATCCGCTCGTAGGGGATCGTCGACAGCAGATGGTTGATGACGTTGATCCGGGAACGCTTCTTGTCCTCGGACTCGACGGTGTACCAGGGGGCGGAGGGGATGTCGGTGTGGATGAACATCTCGTCCTTAGCGCGGGAGTACTCCTCCCACCGGGTGATGGACTGCAGGTCCATCGGCGAGAGCTTCCAGCGCCGCAGCGGATCACTGCGCCGCTCCTCGAAACGGCGTACCTGTTCCTCATCAGAGACGGAGAACCAGTACTTGCGGAGCATGATCCCGTCCTCGACGAGCAGCCGCTCGAAGATCGGTGCCTGGTGCAGGAAGCGGCGGTACTCCTGGGAGGTACAGAAGCCCATCACCCGTTCCACCCCGGCGCGGTTGTACCAGGAGCGGTCGAAGATGACGATCTCGCCGGCGGTGGGCAGCCTTTCGATATAGCGCTGGAAGTACCACTGCCCCTGCTCCCGGGAGTTCGGGGCCGGCAGGGCCTCAATGCGGCAGGTGCGGGGATTGAGGTACTGGGTGATGCGCTTGATCGCGGAACCCTTGCCCGCGGCGTCGCGCCCCTCCATCACGATGACCACGCGGGCACCGGTCTCCACCACCCACTGCTGCATGTCCACCAGTTCGGCCTGCAGGCGCTTGAGTTCCTTCTCGTAGGCCTTCTTCGAGAGTTTCGGGGGTCTGGTGGGCTGTTCGCTCGCGTCCTTTTTCGCCATGGTGTTGAGATTACCCTGTGGATTTCCGGTGTCCCGGCTTTCCACCGTGCGGCGCTGCTTCCCGGCTACGATTGCGGGCATGCCCGATCACCCTGTCCGACCGGCGTTGCATCCGGACCTTGCCGCCACCGAATTCCACCGGTGGTACTGGTTGAAGGAGGAATTGACCGATTTTGCCAGGGAACTCGGCCTGCGGACTTCGGGCAACAAGGACGTGCTGACCGGACGGATCCTGGCGGCGCTGGCGGCTGAACCATTCACCGAGCCGACCCGGCCCGTCTCCCCCACCGCGCAGCTGTCGGAACCACTCACCCCCACGACAGTCATCCCGCCGGGGCAACGCTGCAGCCAGATCCTCCGGGCATGGTTCAAGGCGCAGGTTGGCGCCGGTTTCCATTTCGACCGACACATGCGGGGCTTCTTCGCGGCCGCAGACGGCACCACCACCCTGCGGGATGCTCTGACGCACTGGCACAGCACCAGGAATTGCGGGCCGGAGAAGATCGGGAGGCAGTTCGAGTACAACCGCTTCACCCGCGCCTGGCATGCCGCTAACCCGTCCGGCACCACCGAGCAGCTCCTGGCCGCCTGGCGCCGTTACCGGGAACGGCCGGTGGACGAGCGCGGCCGGATCTGAGACAGGCCGCACCCACGCCATCAGCTGGCGTGGGTGCGGCTTGTCGGGGTGGAAAGTCGGCTACTTGACCTGGAACTCGGCCATGCGGTCCCATTCGGTCTTGCCCTCGATCAGGGTGTTGATGATCTGCGGGGTCTCGGCCAGGATCTCGGGGAACATTTCCTGGGCGTCCTTGAAGTGCTGGCTGTTCACGTGGGCCTCGGCGGCGTCATCCTGGAAGGCCTCGTTGAGGATGTACTCATTCGGGTCATCGGTGTTACGGGCCCAGTCGAAGAAGATGCAGCCCTCCTCAGCACGGGTGGCCTGGGTGAAGGCGTCGACCTTCTCCCGGAAGTTCTCCACGTATTCGGGCTTCGGGCGGAACCGGACGTTAATCAAAATCATGATTCCGAGGATACCCAAATCACGGCCCCTCAGGGATCAACCAGCAACTCTTCCGGGATATTCGGCGCAGGATTGAAGACGCTGTCGCCGCTGATGTCGAAGGCCTCTCCCAGGAGGGGCTTGAGCCGGTCCACCTCTTCCAGAGTGAAGCTGCCGTCCACGGCGGCGAAGCCGTCCAGCATCGAGGTGCCGTAGTTGTGCCCGTGCCCGTCGGGCACGCCCTGGGCCATCGGCAGGTCGGCGGAGACCTGGAGGAAGGTGATGACCGGCATCCAGGCCATGGCGGGCAGCCGGTCGAATCCGGCAGGTTCCTTCAGCCAGTCCGGTTCCCGGAAGATCAGGTCGGTGGACCACCACACCACGGGGTCGGAAGCGTGCTGGACATAGAGCATGCGGGTCGGCCCCCAGGGGGTGGTGTCGGTGGCGAAATCGCGGATCTCCTCCGGGTTCTGTGCAAAACGCACCATGCGGCCGCCGGCGTATTCCGGGGAGACTTCACGGCTACCGGGGTCGCGGCGGTCGACGAAGGCCTGCCACAACGGGTTGAAGTTCGGCGGGCCGGTCAACAGAATGCCGTCCACGGAATTGGTGATGTCCCGGATCCCGGAGAAGGCCGATTCCACGCCGGAGGCACCCAGCGATTCGCCGTAGAGATAGAGTTTCGGCCGGTCATCTTCAGGCAGGGTGTTCCACCAGTCGATGATCGGCGTGATCAGTTCCCGGCCGCCGTCGATCACGTCCTCTCCGCCGTTGAGGAAGTGGTAGGCCGACGGCAGGTAGGAGTACTGGGCGGCCGCGTAGGCGGTGTCGCCGTTGTGGAGGAGCTCGAAGGCCTGCGCGGCCTGCGCGTTCACCCAGCCGGTACCGGTGGTGAAGTTGAGCACCATGGCCTCTCGTTCCGTGGCGCCGGTGCGGATGAGTTCATCGATGAGCACTTGAGCGCGTTCCGCATTGGTGGGCGCGTTGTGCAGCCCCGCGTAGACGCGGATCGGTTCCTCCGCGGGGGTCCCGGTCAGTTCCTCCAGCTGCTCCTCCCGCAGTCCCTGGTTGACGAAGCGCATGCCGTACTGTCCTAGTCCCTCCCATTCCGAGTGGGAGCCGGGGTAGCCGGATCGTTCCGGGATCGTCGGTTGGATCATGCCGTCTTCCGGCTCGAGGTACTGGTTGGCCAGGGTGCGTTCCGCAGTCCGCACGAGGGCCCCGGGGATGATCTGTTCAATCAGCAGGATGCCGATGACCACCGTCACGGCCCACGCGGCCACGCCCTTCGCGGAGGGGTTGAGCCAGTCCGGGGTGAGCCGGGCGAGGCTCCTCGTCAACCGGCGGATTCCCCGGGCAATCAGCAGCAGCATCACCCACACCCCCACGCCCAGCGGCACGACGAGCAGGAACTGCCACAACGAATAGGGCTCAGATCGGGTCAGCTCGGCGAGCCCGCGCTGCCACCGGAGGCTGAAGATGACCATGACCACGATGCCGAGCAGCGCGGCGACAGTCAGAGCGATCTCACCGATGGTGCGCCAACGATCGGGAATCCGGGTGAGCGACGGCTGCAGTCGCGGGGCCACCCGCTCCCGGACCCACAGGTCCCAGATCAGGTGGAGAAAGATGCCGAGTCCGTAACCGGCTGCGGCGGCCAGGCCGGAGACCAGGGCCTGGTAGAGAAAGGTCCGGGGCAGCAGGGAAGGTGTCAGTCCCAGGGTGAAGCCGAGGGTGCCGGCGATCAGTCCCCAGGGGTGGAACTGCCAGCGTCGCCACCGGCGGGTCCAGGGGCCGGGTTCCTGCTGCGCCGGTCCCGTCATTCTTCGAGCTGCTCCGCCAATTCCAGCCACTCCATCTCCAGCTCCTCCCGTTCCGCCTGGACCTGTTTCAGGTCGGCGTCGAGTTCAGCCAGCTTGGCGGTATCCACCTGTTCCGCCGCCTCCGCCATCCGGGTGTGAACCTTGTCGATCTTCGGGTCCAGTTTGCCCATCTTGCGTTCGATGGCGTTGAGCTGTTTCTTCAGCTCCCGTTCCTGCTGCGAGCTGAGCTTCTTCCCGGGGCCGGGGGCCGGGGCGTCGGCAGGCCCGTCCACCGACCCCAGGTTGAGCACGCCGCCGCCTTCCGACGCCACCATCGCCGCACGGCGCCGCAGGTACTCCTCAATGCCGCCCGGGAGGTTCGTCAGCTGACCGTCACCGAACAACGCCCACGTGGAGTCCACGATGCGCTCGATCAGGTAGCGGTCGTGGGAGATGACCACCAGCGTGCCCGGCCACTCGTCGAGCAGGGACTCCAGCTCCTGCAGGGTGTCGATGTCCAGGTCGTTGGTGGGCTCGTCCAGCAGCAGGACATTGGGTTCGGCCATGAGCACGCGGGTCAGCTGGAGGCGGCGCCGTTCACCACCGGAGAGGTTCCGGATCGGCGTGCGCTGCCGCTTCGGGTCGAAGCCGAGGCGCTCGGCCAGCTGGGAGGCGCTGAGCTCCTTCTTGCCCAGCTGGACGTAGGTGGCCACGTCCTCCACGGCGTCGATCAGGCGCCGTTCCGGATCCAGGTCGTCGAGTTCCTGGCGGAGCCAGCCGAGCCGGACGGTCTTGCCCTCGATGCGCTTGCCCGCGCTCAACGGGTATTCACCGGCTAGCGCGCGCAACAGCGTGGTCTTGCCGGAGCCGTTGACACCGACCAGACCGATCCGCTCCCCCGGGGCCAGCCGCCAGGTCAGCTCGTCGACCAGGTTGCGGCCGTCCGGGGCGTCGATCTGCGCGTGCTCCAACTCAATGACGACCTTGCCCTGACGCGACCGGGAGAAGCTCATGAGCTCGACCTTGTTGCGCGGCGCCGGTACATCGGAGATCAGGGCCTCGGCGGCCTCGATGCGGTAACGCGGCTTGGAGGTCCGGGCCGGGGCGCCGCGGCGCAGCCAGGCCAGTTCCTTCCGGGCCAGGTTCTGCCGGCGCTGCTCGGCGGCGTCGGCCTGGCGGGAGCGTTCCGCACGGGCGAAGGTCCAGTCGTTGTAGCCGCCCTCATAGACGTCGACGCGGCCGTCGTGGACCTCCCAGGTCTGGGTGGCGATGGTGTCCAGGAACCAGCGGTCGTGGGTGACCACGACGATCGCGACCTTCCGGGACATGAGGTATTCCGCCAACCACTGCACCCCCTCGACATCGAGGTGGTTGGTCGGCTCGTCCAGGACGACCAGGTCCAGTTCCTGGACCAGGGCGGCCGCGAGGTTCACGCGGCGGCGTTCTCCGCCGGACAGGTCCCCCACCCTGGTGTCCAGCCCCAGGTCCACGATGCCGAGTCCGCCGAGCACCTCGCGGACCTTGGCGTTGGAGGCCCACTCGAAGGTCTCCAGTTCCAGCGGGGCGAGCACGACGCCCGCGATCGTCGAGTCAGGGTCCAGTTCGGCGCGCTGGGTGACCACGGCGATCCGGAGCCCGGAGTTGCGGGAGACGCGGCCGCCGTCCGGCGGTTCGATACCGGTCATCACCTCCAGGAGGGTGGTCTTACCCCCGCCGTTCAGGCCGACGACACCGATGCGGTCACCGGATTGCACGCCCAGGCTCACGCCGTCCAGCAGCGTCTTCAGGCCGAAGGACTTGGTCACGTTTTCAAGGTTGATCAGATTCACCATGTCGAGTTCATCCTAGAGCATCCGGCCGCCACCCCCGACAGCCGTTCCCTATTGCAAACGATTTTCGTTTTCATTTACTGTCTTTCCCATGAGAAACCACCGGCCACCTCTCGTGGCAGTCCCCACCGTCCTGTCCGCCCTCGCGCTCGTCGCCTGCGCCCCGGGCACCGCCACCCCACCGGAGCCGGGCGATACCGCGGCAACCACCGCCGCCACCGCCACCGAGGTCAGCTCCCTGACCCCGCGGGTGGTCCTCAGCCATGACGACGGCCTGCTGACCATCGACGCCGCAACCGGTGAGACCGTCGCGGAGACCGGACAGCCGGGTTTCCTGCGGTTGAACCCGGCCGGGGACGGACGCCATGTGCTGGTCTCCGGCCCCGATGGTTTCCAGGTCTTCGACGCTGGAATCTGCGAACAGCCGCACGGCGATCACTCGCACTTCTACGAGCAGCACCCCGCCTTGACGGACATCGTGCTCCCGTCCGGCAAGGCCGGGCACGTGATCACCAACGCCGGGCGCACCAGTCTGTTCTCGGACGCCGAGGGCGCCAGCCGGACCTTCACCCAGTCCGGGCCAGAGTCACTGAGCGAGGGCACCCCGGATTTCACCACCCACGAAACCGGTGCCGCCCATCATGGTGTGGCCGTCCCGCTGGCCGACGGCACTCTGCTGACCACCGTGGGCACCGAGGAACACCGCGACACGGTCCGGCAGGTGGACGGAGACGAGGTCCTGGCCGAGACCACCGACTGCCCCGGGGTCCACGGCTCCGCGATTGCCGGGGAGGCCGTTGTCTTCGGCTGCGAGAACGGGCCCGTGGTCTTCTCCGGCGGGGAGTTCCGCAAGGTGGCGGTGGACACGGACTACCAGCGTTCCGGGAATATGGCGGCGGCACCGGGCTCCCCCATCGTCCTGGCCGACCACAAGACCGATCCGGACGCCGAGCAGGAACGCCCCACCCAGGTGGCCCTGATCGACGCGGAGAGCGCTGAACTGCAGCTGGTGGAGCTGGATTCCTCCTACTGGTTCCGCTCCCTGGCACGGGGTCCGGAAGGCGAGGCGCTGGTGCTGACCTATGACGGTGACCTGGTGACCATCGACGAGAAGACCGGTGAGATAGTGCGCGAGACCCCGGTGGTCGAACCCTGGGAGGAAAAGGAGAACTGGCAGGAGCCCGGCCCGATGGTGCAGGTCGCGGGAGACACCGCCTATGTCACGGATGCGGGGAACAACGAGCTGGTGCTCGTCGATCTCACCGAGGGCGACGTCACCGGACGCTTTGAGCTGCCGGTCACCCCGGTGGAGATGGCCGTGGTCACCGGAGAGGCCGACTAGAACGTCTCGGGAACCACGTGCGCCCCCTCGGCCGGCCCGGTGGCCGTGCGCGCGGTGAGCACCAGCCCGGTGTCGGTCAGCTCCGCGGCCACCTCCCCGGCGTGATCGGCGTCCCGGCAGAGGAAGGCGCAGGTCGGCCCGGAACCTGAGACAATGCCCTGCAATGCCCCGGCGGCGCTGCCGGCGGTGAGGATCTTCCGCAGTCCGGGCCGCAGGCTGGTCGCCGGGGCCTGGAGATCATTGACCAGACACCCGGCCAGCTCCGTCGGATCGCCGCTGAGCAACGCCCGGTTCAGGGCCGCGGTGTCGGTGGCGGCCGGCAGGTCCCGGCCGGACGCCCGCAGTTCATCGAGCTTGGCGAAGACCTCCGGCGTGGACAGCCCCTGCGAGGAGACCCCGAGCACCCAGTGGTACTGCCCGCGGGAGAGCACCGGCACGAGGTTCTCCCCGCGCCCGGTTCCCAGCATGGTGCCGCCGTGCAGGGTGAACGGCACGTCCGAACCCAGTTCGGCGGCGATGCGCTCGAGGTCCGCCTCCGGTACCGGATCCGCCAGTTCGGCCAGCCAGGCGTGGGCGGCCCGCAACGCGGCAGCCGCGTCAGCGGAACCACCAGCCATGCCGCCGGCCACCGGGATCCCCTTCCGCAGCTTCAGGTCGACCATCGGCAGGTCGCCCACCCCGGCGCCGCGGTAGACGGCAACCAGCTTGTCGACGGCCCGCCAGGCCAGGTTCGAACTGTCCGCCGGGACGCCGCCGGCCGTGCCGCCCAGGTCGAGGGAGTTGACCACGGACCCCGCCCCGGCTGAGGTGCCGTGCCGGACGTGCAGTTCCAGCTCATCATGCAGGCTCAGGGATTGGAAGACGGTGACCAGCTCGTGGTAGCCGTCGGCGCGGGCGGCGCCGACCCCCAGGTGCAGGTTGATCTTGGCGTGCGCGCGGGCGCGGATGACATCGACCCCCATGGAGCTACACCCCCGCCAGCCGAACGAAATCGGCCACCCCGAGCTTCTCGCCGCGCAGACTCGGCTCAATTCCCGCGCCACGCAGCGCCTCCTCGGCTGCGGCACCGGAACCATAATGGCCGGACAGCGCGGCGCGCAGCGTCTTACGGCGCTGAGCGAAGGCGGCGTCGACAAGCGGGAAGACGCGGGCCCGGGTGGCGTCGTCCAGGGGCCAGGGCTCGGTGCCGGGGACGAACCGGTCGATACGCACCAGCCCGGACTCGATCTTCGGGGCCGGCCAGAAGACGTTGCGGCCGATCGACCCGGCGCGCCGCACCTCGCCGTAGAAGGCGGCCTTGACGCTCGGTACGCCGTAGATCTTGGAGCCGGGACCGGCCGACAGCCGGTCGGCCACCTCCGCCTGGACCATCACGAGCACGCGGCGGATCGAGGGGAAGGTGGCCAGCAGGTGCAGCAGCACCGGCACGGAGACGTTGTAGGGCAGGTTCGCGACCAGCGCCGTGGGATGGTCGAGCTCCCCCGGGCCGAGGCGCAGGGCGTCCCGGTTGCGGACGGTCAGCCGGTCGGCGAACTCCGGTGCCCGCCACTCGACGGTGACGGGCAGTTCGCCGGCCAGTCGCCCGTCGATCTCCACGGCGGTGACCTGTGCCGCGGTGTCTAGCAGGGCGAGGGTCAGTGAGCCCAGGCCGGGGCCGACCTCCACCACGTGATCGTCGGCGGTGAGCTCCGCCGCGGCGACGATCCGGCGGACAGTGTTGGGATCGTGCACGAAGTTCTGGCCGAGCTTCTTGGTCGGTGTGACATCGAGCTTTTCTGCCAGCTGTCTGATCTCCACGGGGCCGAGCAGCGCCGCAGCGCCGCCCTGGTCCGGTGCCTGGTCGTCCTTGTGATCCATAGCCACCTAATCTACCCGCAACAGCCGGACACCCCTCACTCAGTGCGAGGAGGGGTGTCCGATGCGGGTCTCTGCAGCTAGCGGATGCCCATGGAGGCGGTGCAGGCGGGCCAGGCGCCCCAGCCTTGCGCGGCCTGGATCTTCTCCGCCACGGCGATCTGCTGCTCGCGGGAGGCGCCGGAGGCGGTGGCCGAGTACTCGCTGCCGCCGTAAGCCTGCCAGGTCTGCGGGTGGAACTGCAGACCACCGGAGAAGCCGTTGCCGGTGTTGATCGACCAGTCGCCGCCGGACTCGCACTGGGCGAGGCGGTCCCAGACGGAACCGCCGGCGACGGCGGCGGCCGAGGCGGTGCTCTTCGGCTTGGTGCCGCGCTTGATGACGGCCGGGGTGGCCTCCCGGACGGTGTGCTCGTGCAGCACCTCTTCCGCCGTGACTGCGCCGTTGACGGTGGTGACCTTCCTGGTCACGTCCCGCAGTCCGGATTCGCCCCACTCGACGACGGTCTCCTCCCCCTCGGGGGCCTCGGAGTCCTCCACGTAGTTGGTGGGGACATCGAAGGTTTCCTGCTCCGTGATCTCCTCGATGCTGACGCGGTCGACGTCGATCGTCAGGTTGTGGGTCAGCGGAGTGTCTGCGGCGGGGCTCACGGTGTCATGCTCGCCCAGCTCGACGCCGCGTTCGGCGAGCACATCACCGACGGTGGCGGCGGCGATCGAGGTGTAGGTGACGTTGCCGCCGTCATTGACCGCGACGATCTTCGGTTTGGTGATCTCCACGGTCAACCCGTCAGCGACGTTGGCACCCGGTTCCGCGGAAACCTCCGCCCCCGGCTGGTAGCCCTCAACCTCGTCGAGCAGTTCCTCGACGGTCACGGCGTTCGAGGTCAGGTCCCGCTCCTGGCCGTCGATGACCACGGAGACCTGCTTGGCGGTGCGCACGCTGATCGTGTCGGCGTCCTGCAGCGACTCGCTCGGCGCGGGATAGACCAGATCCTGGTCCCCGACCTGGACCCCGGCGGCCTCCAGGGCACCCTGCACGTCACCGGCGAAGGTGGAGACGGGCACCTGCTCCCCGTTGACGTCGACCACGACGTCCTTCTGGCTGGCGGCGGCGACGGACACGCCACCGACGAGCACGGCGGCGGCGACCCCACCGCCGGCGATCCGCATCGGGACGGAGATACTCGAGGTGGACCGGTTGATTCGCGACTTCTGACTGATTCCCATGAGGGCTTCTTATTCTCGCTCTGCTCGCAGTCCGGCCTGCTTGCCCGGCCGGCTCTCATTACCTACTTGGACTCCGCGGACGCCCTGCGTCCGACGGAACAATGAATAACGGTACGATAACAAAGAAGACACGACAACGAGAAAGTCTGGGCACGCACCCCGAGTGCCCCTTGCGTCCCTGTCACCTCAGGAACCCCGTCTACCCACGACAAAGTGGCTGAGTGAGATTCCTCACAAGACCCATTCGGGCACCCCCTCGCGGTGGCCTCCGCCGACCTATTCCGGCAGATTCAGGCCGAAAACCTCGTCAAAGGTGCGGTTGACCTCCATTGCCAGGTCCCCCGGGTCCTGGCCGCGGGCATCCGCCACGCAGAGCGCTGTATGGCCGATCAACGACGTCTCGTTACGGGCCCCGCGGTACGGCTCCGGGGTCATGTACGGCGCGTCAGTTTCAATCAGCAGCTGCCCGGCAGGCACCTTCGCCGCGATCTCCCGCAGCTCCGCATTGCGCTTGAAGGTGACGTTGCCCGCGAAACTCAGGATGTAGCCGCGCTCGACCGCCACCCGGGCCACCTCGGTGGACGATGAGAAGCAGTGCAGCATGGTGTGCCGGGGCGCCGGACTGTCCGCCAGGATGCGCAACAGGTCCTCGTCCGCGTCCCGGTTGTGGAGCATCAGTGCCTTGCCGGTGGCGACGGCCAGGTCGATGTGCCAGCGCAGCGCCTCCTCCTGGGTCTCGAGGGAGGCGGTGCGCTCCGGATCGTGGGTGATCCAGTAGGTGTCCAGACCGGTCTCCCCCACGGCCACGCACCGCGGGTCGCGGACCATCTCGCTGAGCCGGGCGCGCGCGGCGTCGTCGAGCTCGTGGGCGCGGGTGGGGTGGATGGCACAGGCGGCGTACACCCGCTGGTTGTGCTGCGCGGCCGCCAGCGCCAGC
Organism: Corynebacterium halotolerans; assembly: GCF_050107895.1. Classification (GTDB taxonomy): domain Bacteria; phylum Actinomycetota; class Actinomycetes; order Mycobacteriales; family Mycobacteriaceae; genus Corynebacterium; species Corynebacterium halotolerans_B. The sequence continues at coordinate 194,015 of NZ_JBNILW010000003.1, forward strand.
TCCGCCTCGGCGAGGCCGTCACCGACGGTGCACAGCTTCTCGACACCGGCCGCCACCGCGCGGTCCACCAGCTGTGCCACGTCCATCGGGGTGCTGGCCCCGGTGGCGGCGAGATGGGTGTGGGCGTCAATCAGCCCGGGAAGCGGTTCCGCGGGCTCCGGCGTGGGACGTGGCTTCTTCTTCGACATGGGCGTCATTCTAGACTCAACCACCATGAGCACCAGCCTGAGCGCCGCAGCCCTGCCTGCCATGGTCAGGTCGGCATTCCCCGAGCTGGCCTTCACCCACACCGAGATCCCCGGCCAGGGGCTCGATCATGCCGTCGTCCTGCTGCACGGCACGGCTCACGGCACGCTCGTGGCCCGCGCCCCGCACACCGCTGAGTACCGGGCCCAGGCGGAGGTGGAGGCCGCAGTGCTGGCCGAGGTTTCGACGTTGACCGACGTCGTCCTGCCGGAACCGGTACGCACCACCGGGGATGGGACGCTGACCGTACACACCCTCGTCCCCGGCAGCCCGCTCGACGACACCGCCCTGGCCGGGGCGGCGGAAAACCGCGAGGTGGTCAACCGGCAGCTCGGGGAACTGCTCACCGCCCTGCACACCCGGGACGTCACCACCGCCCCCTTCAGCGCGGTGGAGCCCTGGCGCCGCAGGGGCAGGTGCAACACCGCGCCCCGCTCCCTGCCCGCCAAGGTCGCGCTCCTGCGGGAACGCGCCCAGCGTCTGCTCCCCGGGGCACTGGACCAGGCTTCCCTGACCGATGTGGAGCGCATCTTCACCGACATGGACACGCTGCTGGATCCGGCCCGGCCCGCCCGGCTGATCCACAGCGACCTCTACGACGAGCATCTGCTCTGGGATCCCGAGCGGGAACGCCTCGGGGTGATCGACTTCTCCGACATGAACCTGGGCGACCCCGCAGTGGATTTCGCGCATCTGCCGGATCCGCACGGGGTGCTGGCCCATTACCGGGCGGGGGTGGATGACGATCTGCTGGCCCGAGCCGCCATCTACCGGCGCTGGGACGCCGTGTACCTGCTCGTGGACCATCTGCGCACCGACCGTACCCCCGGGGACCTCGCCTGGTCCGGTTTCGCGGCGGCACGGGCGGAGCTGGCGGAGTAGAGTGACCGGTCATGCAGGTTCAGGAACCGGACGCGGACACCCGCCAGTGGATCGATGACAATCTCCGGGTCGCCGGGGACACCGGCTTCGGCACCACCCCGCCGAAGCTCTTCGAGGCCTTCGAACAGACGTTGGCCGATTACCTCGCGGCCAGTGCCGAGGAAAAGATCGACCCCACCCCGTTCATGGCCTCCTTCGGCATCGCTGTCGGCGAGTACCTGCGCCGGGAGCTCGGCATGGCGTGGCAGGTCATCACCGATGACTACGGCACTGACCTCGCCATCCTGAAGGAGGCCCCGGACGGAAGCCTGGTCTACTCCTGCCCCATCGTGGTGGTGGGGAAACGCTTTGACGCCGATTATGAAAACGGTCAGCTCGAGGAGTTCTGCAACCACTTCCTTGTGGTCAGTAAAGCGAAGTTGGCACGCAGCTAACCCCGTCCGGCCAATGCGAAGGGCAGCACCTGCGCCCCGGTTCGCTCCGCCAGCGTGGCACCGGCGACCGTGACGGACCAGCCGGTGTCGATGAGATCTGTGACCAGCAGTATCGGCCCGTCAGCCACCCGCAGCCCGGCGATCGCCGACCACTCCCAGTGCTCCAGGAGCGCCTGGACCCGGTAGGCCGAGTTCTGTGCGGCGACCTCGCCTTCCCCGGCCCGTACCGGCAGGAGACCGGCATACTGCATGCGCCCCACTCCGGCGATGGCTACGGCGGTGCGTTCCACCAGAGCCCTGGTGGCGGAGTCCCCGGCGCCCAGTGCCACGACACTGCCCGGACGCTGGTCCCAGTCCCAGTCCGCGAGCACCGCGACGATCCGGGGCAGCCACGGGTCCTGGCGCCACTCCTGCGCCGGAGCCCAGCTCTTCTCCTCCAGCAGGGTCTTCAGCGCAGGGCCACGGGCGACGTCATTGAGTCTGCCGAGAGCCCTACCCGCCCCCACGCCCTTGATCTTCCCGCGGATGCTGATCCCGGTAGGCCACTGTCTCCGAGCCGCCAGCCGGACACCGGGGGCCCGCAGCCGCTGGGTGACGGACTGCTCCGCGGCAGGGTCGATCTGCAGCTCCCAGTTGCGTCCAGTGCAGTTGCTGCAGCGCCCGCAGGGCTCAGTGGCGGTGCTGTCGTCCAGCTGATGCCGCAGGAAGAGCATCAGGCAGCCGGTGGTGCGCTCGTATTCCAGCATCGCCTGTTGCTCCGCCTTGCGGGCCTGGTCCAGACCGGCGTAACGGTCGGCGTCATAGGCCCAGGGCTGGCCCGTGCTCAGCCACCCGCCCCTGACGCGGCGGACGGCCCCGTCCACATCAAGGACCTTGAGGACCTGCTCCAGTCGGGAACGGGAGAGGTCGACCTTCGCCTCGAGCTTCATCGTGGATTGTGCCTCGGCCTCGTCCAGCGCTCCCAGCAGGTTGCGGACGGTGTCCTCTCCGGGGAAGGACACCGAGGCGAAGTAGTCCCAGATCTCCTGGTCCTCGGCACCGGGCAACAGGATGACGTCAGCCCGGTCCGTGCCACGGCCGGCACGACCGACCTGCTGGTAGTAGCTGACCGGTGAGGAGGGGGCACCGAGATGCACGACGAACCCGAGGTCGGGTTTATCAAACCCCATGCCGAGCGCCGACGTGGCCACCAGTGCCTTGAGTTCGTTGTTCTGCAACGCCTGCTCCAGGCGTTCGCGTTCGCCGGCCTCCGTCCGCCCCGTGTAGGCGGCCACATTCCATCCGGCGGCGTCGAGCGCCTGCGCCAGGTCCTCGGCGGCAGACACGGTCAGGCAGTAGATGATGCCGGACCCTTCCAGCTCGCTGAGGTGGGTGGCCAACCAGGCCGGCCGACGGGTGGTGTCTTCCAGTCGGACCACGGCGAGGTGCAGGGCCGCCCGGTCCAGGCCACCGCGCAACACCCCGGTGTCCGGCCCCAGCTGGGACTGGACATCCGCGACCACGCGGTCATTGGCGGTGGCGGTGGTGGCCAGCACCGGAACCCCCTCCCGCAGTCCCCCCAGGAGATCACGGATCCGCCGGTAGTCCGGCCGGAAGTCATGTCCCCAGTCGGAGATGCAGTGCGCTTCATCGATGACCACCATTCCGACGGTGCGTGCCAGGTCCGGCAGCACCTCATCCCGGAAGCCGGGGTTGTTGAGCCGCTCGGGGGAGACCAGCAGCACGTCCACCTCCCCGCGGACGACCTGCTCCTGGATGTCATTCCACTCGGTCATGTTCGAGCTGTTCAGGGTGGCCGCCCGGATTCCGGCGCGCTGGGCGGCGGCGACCTGGTTGCGCATCAATGCCAGCAACGGGGAGATGATGAGGGAAGCGCCGGCGCCCCGGTCCCGCAGCAGTTTCGCCGCTATGAAGTACACCGCGGATTTTCCCCAGCCGGTGCGCTGAACCACCAGCATGCGGCGCCGGTGGTTGACCAGGGCGTCAATCGCCGTCCACTGGTCCTCCCGGAGGGTGGCACCGGAACCGGCGATGCCGGCCAGCAGCTCATTGGCCCGTTCCCGGGTGGCGGTGGTGTTCTGGGCAGCGGCGTTCTGGGTGGTGGCGTTGTGGGCAGGGGTCGCAGTCATGCCTTGAACCTAACACCCGGTGTGGACACCGCCTTCCATCCCGGGAGCGCCACTAGTTAGCTCGTGGGGTTGACCGGTGCCCACTCCGGGCCGGTTTCCGCCAGCTCCGGGTCGAGCTTGGTGATCAGTGGCTTCGGCTTCTCGAGCTTGGTGCCCGGTTCCACCTCGACCCGCCGCCAGGTGGCCAGCTGGGCGTCGTAGTTCCCCATGATGACGGGATAGGTGCGCCCCTCCTCCGGCAGGCCAGTACCCACCAGCTCGACCGGCATGTCGTCAGCGACCTCGACCACCTTCGGCAGCGCAGCCCAGACACCGTCCCGGCCGAGGGTCTCGTGGACCTGCTGGGCGGTGTGCGGCAGGAAGGGGGTGAGCATGACATTGCAGTCACTGACCACCTGCAGGGCCGTCCACAGGACAGTGGCCAGCCGTTCCCGCTGGGTCTCATCCTTGGCCAGCTTCCACGGCTCTTGCTCGGCGATGTAGGCGTTGGCCTCGCCGACCACGTGCATGATCTCGCTGAGCGCATTCCGGAACTTGGATTCAGCCAGGTTGGCGGCTGCGGAGTCAAAGGTGGCGCTGGCCAGATCCAGCAACTTCTGGTCGGACTCGGTGACCGCCCCCGGCGCGGGCACCTCTCCGAAGTTCTTGTGCGCCATGGACACGGTTCGGTTGACCAGGTTGCCCCAACCGTTGGCCAGCTCATTGTTCACGCGTCGGACGAACTCGTCCCAGGTGAAGTCGGTGTCGTGGTTTTCCGGGCCGGCAATGGAAATGAAGTAGCGCAGTGGATCGGCGCCGAACTCCTTCAGGAAGTCCTTGACGTAGATGACCACGCCCTTGGAGGATGAGAACTTGGATCCGGACATGGTGAGGAACTCCGAGGAGACGACCTCGGTGGGCAGGTTCAGCTCGCCGAGCTCACCGGTCTCCCCGCCCTTTGCCCCCTTGCCGGCGTAGCCGAGCAGTTCGGCCGGCCAGATCTGGGAGTGGAAGGTGATGTTGTCCTTGCCCATGAAGTAGTAGCCGCTGGTCTCCGGATCATTCCAGAACTTCCGCCAGGCCTCCGGTTCCCCGGAGCGGTAGGCCCATTCGATGGAGGCGGAGAGGTAGCCGACGACAGCGTCGAACCAGACGTAGAGCTTCTTGGCGTTGTTGTCCTGCCAACCCTCGACCGGGATCGGGATACCCCAGTCGATGTCGCGGGTCATGGCGCGTGGCCGGAGGTCATCCAACAGGTTGAGGGAGAACTTCAGGACATTGGGGCGCCAGGAGTCCCGGGTTCGCAACCAGTCCCCGAGGGCATCCGCCAGGGAGGGCAGGTCGAGCAGGAAGTGCTCGGTCTCGCGGAACTCCGGGGTCTCGCCGTTGATCTTGGACACCGGGTTGATCAGATCTGCGGGGTCGAGCTGATTGCCGCAGTTGTCGCACTGGTCACCGCGGGCGCCGTCGGCCCCGCAGATGGGGCAGGTGCCCTCGATGTAGCGGTCCGGCAGGGTGCGGCCGGTGGTCGGCGACACCGCCCCCATCATCGTTTCCCGGAGCATGTAGCCGTTGTCGTGGAGGCCGCGGAACAGCTCCTGCACCACGGAATAGTGGTTCCGGGTGGTGGTGCGGGTGAACAGGTCATAAGACAGGCCGAGGCCCGCCAGGTCCTCGACGATCTGCCGGTTGTAGCGGTCCGCCAGATCCCGGACCGAGACACCTTCCTTATCAGCCTGGACCAGCAGCGGGGTGCCGTGCTCATCAGTACCGGAGATCATCAGCACTTCGGCGCCGGACATTCGCTGGTACCGCGCGAACACGTCCGAAGGAACGCCGAACCCCGCCACATGTCCAATGTGGCGGGGACCGTTGGCATAAGGCCAGGCAACTGAAACGAGCACAGACTTAGACATGTGGGCCAGTCTAATTTATGTCCGCCCGGGCTTCAGCAGCGGCGTAGCAGTTCCTAGGGGCGGCGCAACTTCTGGCGCACGGACTTCCGGTCACGCAATTCAGTGCGGCGGCGGTGTTCCGCGTGCACACGACGCTCGCGCGCCAGTCGGGCAGCGAATTTCTGCTGGTCCCGGTAGTCCTTGTAGATCACGTCATTCTTGAGGTCCTTGACGATGGCGAACATCAGTCCGATGACAACAAACAGGAAGGGCACCGCAGCGACGATCGTGACGTTCTGGATGTTGTTCAGCGCATCCTCACCAGCGGAGATCAGCAGGGTCATGCCGATCAGTGCCGTCATGAGCCCCCAGACCGCGGAGACCCAGGGGTTGGCGTCGGACTTGCCGTTCTGGGAGATCGTGCCCATCACCGTGGATGCGGAGTCCGCGGAGGTGATGAAGAAGGTACCCAGCAGGATCACGGCGACGATGCCCATGATGTAGCCGCCGGGCAGTTCGTGCAGGAGGTTGAACAGCTGGGATTCGGCGGAACCGTCACCCCAGATGGAGTTTCCCTCCCGTTCAAAGGTGATGGCGGTGCCACCGAAGATGGCGAACCAGACGATGGAGACACCGGAGGGCACCAGCAGTACACCGAGCATGAACTCACGGATGGAGCGGCCGCGGGAGATGCGTGCCAGGAACATGCCGACGAACGGGCTCCAGGAGATCCACCACGCCCAGTAGAAGATGGTCCAGCCACTGAGCCATTCGCCGGCGGTGCCGTCCGCGGCCTCGGCGGTACGGCCGGCCATCTCGAAGAACTGGCTGAGATAGGTGCCGACCGAGCCGGGGATCAGGTTCAGGGTGGCCACGGTCGGGCCGACGACGAAGACGAACAGCGCCAGGATGGCGGCCAGGACGATGTTGAAGTTTGAGATGTACTGGATACCCTTGCCCACACCCGAGATGGTCGAAAGCAGGAAGGCCAGGGTCAGCACGGAGACGATCCCGGCGACGGTCCAGGTGCCCGGATCCTCCACGATGCCGGCGGATGACAGGCCCGCACCGATCTGGAGAGCGCCCAGTCCCAGCGAACAGGCCGTGCCGAAGACCGTGGCGAAGATCGCCAGGATATCGATGATCTTGCCGAACAGGCCATTGGCGTTCTTCTCGCCCACCAGTGGCGTGAAGGCGGAACTGATGAGCTGTTTCCGCCCCAACCGGAAAGTGGAGTAGGCGATCGCCAGGCCGACGATGGCGTAGATGGCCCAGGGGTGGAGGGTCCAGTGGAACATCGCGGACGACATCGCCGTACCGACCTCGTATTCCGCGTGCCCGGGTACCCCGTCACGGTAGAAGGTCAGCGGTTCGGACGCGCCGTAGAACATCAGGCCAATGCCCATCCCGGCGGCGAACATCATCGCGATCCAGGAGATCGTGTGGAATTCGGGGGCCTCGTCAATCTTGCCCAGCCGGATCGACCCGAACTTGCTGAAGGCGATCACCAGGACGAACGCCACGAACACGGTGCCGAAGAGAATGAAGGCCCAGCCGAGGTTGGTCACGACCCAGTCAAGTGCAGTCGCAGCGGTGTTGGTGAAGCCCTCACCGCCGGTCAGGCCCCAGATCGCGGTAGCCAGGATGATGATCGCGGCCGGCACCACGACGGACCAGTTGATCGGTTGGTCCTTGCGTTCCGCCGCGAGTTCAACGTCCTCTTCGCTGCTGCCCAGCCCCTTCTCGATGACCGAGCTGTCCGAGAGCATTCCCGCGAGCTGCTCCGTGGCTGTCGACGCCTGAATCTCGTCTTCGACAGTTCCCTCCAACGGGGGTGTCACAGCCGGTTTGTCGGCATTCTGGTCATTAGTTGTCATGCTATCCAGAATCCGGCAGAAACGGGGATATATCAACTTAAAATAGCAGCTCACCGCGCCGCACCCACGAAAGAGCCGCAACCTTTACCCGTTCTTTACCCCTAACCGCGCAGCGCAATAGGCAAGTTCCTGAATATAGGTAACATTTCGATAACTATCCCAGCGGGGGTGTCAGCCGCGGGCCGCGAGCACCGCCTCATAGAGTTCCCGGTTCGAGATGCCGCGCGTTGCCGCGATGTCCTTGCACACGTCCTTGAGCCGCTCGCCGTCGGCCACGCGTTCCTCCACTGCAGACACCAGGGCACTGACGTCCACTTCTTCCTCGTCCGCGCCCTCCAGGACCACGGTGATCTCGCCCCGTACTCCCCCGGCGGCCCACTCCGCCAATTCCGGCAAGGTGCCGCGGCGGACCTCCTCATAGGTCTTCGACAATTCCCGGCACACCGCCGCCCGCCGGGTGGCACCGAGCACCTCGGCGGCGTCGGCAAGCGTGTCCGCCAGGCGATGCGGTGACTCGAAGAAGCACACTGCGCGCTGCTCGGTTCTCAGGCTGCCCAGCCATTCCCGGCGCGACCCGGTCTTGCGCGGGGCGAAGCCGTCGAAACAGAACTTGCCGACGTTCAGTCCCGACAGTGCCAGAGCGGTGGGGACCGCCGAGGGACCCGGGAAGCAGGTGACCGGTACTCCGGCGTCATGGGCGGCATCCACCAGGGACAACCCCGGGTCCGAGACCACCGGCATCCCGGCGTCGGTGACCACCAGGACGGTGCCGGTCCGGGCGGCGTCGATCAGCTGCCGTACCCGACCTTCTTCATTGTGATCGAAGTTGGACAGTACCTTCCCCCGGATGCCCACCCCGAGACTCGCGGCCAGCGCGCGCGTGCGGCGGGTATCCTCCGCGGCGATCACGTCCGCTTCGGCCAGCCCCTGCCGGAGCCTTGCAGATGCATCCCCGATGTTGCCCAACGGGGTCGCGGCGATGATCACACCACGGGGCAGCGGGCCGGTGGTTTCCAAGTGTTCTGTACTGTCCATGTCCCCCAGCATCCCACACCTGCCGTAGGTGACCTCTAGAATCATCCGGGTGAGCACCTCAGTTGAACCTGCGCCCGACGCACCGGCCGCCGCACACCCGGCGCCACCGGTGCCCCACCGTCACCGGTGGCGCCGGGCGGACACGCTGAGTGTGCTGGTGATCGGGGCGCTCGCGGCGCTGACCCGGTTCACCGGACTGTCCGTGGCCAACGATGACGGCACCCCGGTCTTCGACGAGAAGCACTACGTGCCCCAGGCCTGGGACATCGTCCGCTCCAGCGTGAACCCGTTGATCGGCGGTATTGAGTCCAACCCGGGGTACGGCCTCGTGGTGCACCCGCCGTTGGCCAAACAATTGATCGCGCTCGGCGAGCAGGTCTTCGGTTACACCCCGCTCGGGTGGCGGGTGATGACCGCCTTGTTCGGCACCGCCCTGGTGCTGATGATCATGGCCCTGGTGCGCCAGCTCAGCCACTCCTGGCAGGTGGCAGCCCTGGCCGGGCTCCTGGCGGTGTTCGACGGGGTGCTGCTGGTTTCCTCGCGCTTCGGCATGCTCGACATCTTCCAGGTTTTCTTCATCGTCGCGGGAGCCTGGGCTCTGGCCCGGGACCACCAACAGATGCACCACCGGCTCCACCACGCCTGGCTCCACGGATTGCTGGGAGACAGTGACTTCGGCCCCCGGTTGGGCTTCCGCTGGTGGCGGTTCACCGCCGGGGTGCTGCTCGGCCTGGCGCTGTCCGTGAAATGGTCCGGCCTGTACTACATCGCCTTCTTCGGCCTGCTCAGCGTCTTCACTGATCTGGCGTTGCGACGCCGCTATGGAATCCGCCGTCCCGTGCTCGGCACGTTGGTCCGGGACACCCTCCCGGCGCTGGCGTCGCTGGTCCTGGTTCCCGCGCTGCTCTACCTGTTCAGCTGGCGGGCCTGGTTCGCCTCGGAGACGAGCGTCTACCGGCACGCCGCGGTGGACGGCACCATCCCGGACGACTCCTGGCTGCAGCTGTTTCCCGGGGCACTGGCCGGCTGGCTGCACTATCATTTCTCGGTCCTGGACTTCCATGCCTCGCTGACCACCTCCGGCGGTCACAGCCACCCCTGGGATTCCAAGCCCTGGTCCTGGCTCGTGGCGGCCCGTCCGATCCTCTACTACTCCAACACCGACCTGGAGTGTGCCGCGGGCAGTTGCCGGGAGATGATCTTCCTCTTCGGTACTCCTGCGATCTGGTGGTTGACGGTGCCGGTACTCCTGTGGGGGGTATGGTCATTGATCATCCGGCGCGACCGCCGTTTCCTGTTGCCGTTGGTGGCGTTCACCGCCGGCTTCCTGCCCTGGTTGATCGGCTATGACCGGCAGATGTACTTCTTCTACGCCGCGGCGCTCGTGCCGTTCACCATCTGTCTGCTGGCGCTGACTCTCGGCCAGCTCTGGGGCACGGGGAAACCGGCGGAATGGACCCGCGCGGTGACCGGGGGCCGCGTCCTCACCTGGGGCACGGTCGGGGTCACCAGCTATCTGGCGCTGGTGGTCGCCATGTTCCTGTACTGGTTGCCGATCCTCTATGGCCTGCGGATCCCGGATTCGCTGTACTTCGACCTGATGTGGCTGCCCAGCTGGATCTGAGGTGGTGCGGCGCTACTGCGGCTTCGCCGAGAGTGCCTCCCAGGTGTGCCGGAAAGCGTCCGCACCATAGTTGTTCAGCCAGGACCAGACGAGCACCCCGAGGGTGACAAAAAGCAGGAAGAGATGCCCCAGCTGGCCTGCGTTGGACATCCCCAGCACCACATCCCGGGCGGCGAAACCGGCGCTGAACGTGAACAGGGCCCCGAGGATCGGCACCATCCCCACCACCAGGCGGGGCTGCCACGCGGCGAAGAACAACCCGAAGCCCAGCGCCAACCGGAAAGCGGCGGATTCCACCAGGAGGGCGGAGTACCCGTCGTCGATCAGCTGGGCCGGTGTAGTGGCCAGCATGCTGACCGACCATCCCACGAAGATGAGCCCCAGCAGCACCAGCAGCAACCGCGTGACCGCCAGGCCGAGTGCCCGGGAGGCCGCCCGACGACGCCACTCCGGTTCCACCCCGGCCAGAATCACGTCAGACAGATCGGGGGCCGGTTCCTCCGCCAGATCCCGCGTGGCCGGCTGCAGAGTCTGACTGAGGGCGATGATCTCCCGGTAAAAGGCCTGGCACTGCTCACAGCTGGCGAGGTGGGCGTCGATGACATCATCCGGGTAGCCGGTGGGTTCGCCGTCCACCCGAGCCGACAGCGCCGCCTGGACCTCCTGATGCTCAAGCACGGGACAACACCCCGTCCACGCTGGCCCGTCCGGACCCGAAGACAACGATCATGAGCAGCCCCGCGATCAACACCAACGGATACTCCACGCCGCCACCGGACACCAGACCGTTATCGCCGAAAAACCCCTGATCGAGGTGGACGAAATATGCCGCGGCCACCATCAGCAGAGCAAGCGCCCCAGCGAGGATGGTGGTCAGCAGACCGACCGTCAACAGGGCACCGCCGAGCAGTTCCCCGATCCCGGCGATATAGGCGGACAACTTCGGTTGCGGCACTCCCCAGGCACTGAACTGACCGGTGGTTTCGACGATCCCGGTGATAAACAGCTTGTCCCACCCGTGGGCGATGAACACCACCCCCAACACCGCGCGGAAGACCAGCAACGCTGTATCCCTGACCACCGGCTTATCCATGAAGCACAGAATACCTTCTCCCCCGCGACGCCTCGACGCAGCCACGCCCACCGACGGGGCACCCCGAGGACGGGTCAGCTGACGCGGCGGCGTTCGGACAGGTCGTAGGTCGTGGCGTGCTGGGAAGTGCCGGCCCGGTCGAAGGCAGTCGGCGACATGGCTTCCAGATGCTCGAAATCAGGGCTCTCGTCATCGATCTCCAGCACGACCGCGCCCGGACGCCGCAGCTGGCGGGGCAGGGGACGTTCGTCCTCCTCGGAACGCCGGACCCCGAGACGGGAGCGGCGCAACTGACGGATGCGGCGGGCCCGCAGCGCCTGCTCCTGACGCACCTGGCCACGCAGCGCGGCCAGATAGAACACGCTCAGTGCCACCGCGAGCACCGGCAGCGTCCAGATCCAGCCACCGAAGATGAAGCCGAGGATCACCGAGACCGCCACGCCGGCCCCCAGCCCGAGCAGGGTGCGTTGGCGACGCTGGTAGCGGGTGAGCGACTGGTGCTCATCCGCTTCCGGGTCCCAACCGCCCCGGCCCCGGCGGCGCTGCGCGAATTCCAGTTCCTCCTCGGTCAGGTCACCGTCAGCAGCGGACGAGCCCTCGCCCCGGACATCGTCCGCTTCCGCAGGCAGGAAGTCATGGGCGTCCTGCCGGGTGACCGGCGCCGCCGGGGCGGGGTCGCCCGCGGCCCGCGGGTCCAGCAGATCCGCCGGCGAGGTGTAGGCCTCGGAGACCTCGTAGTACTTGTCATCGGCGGAGAACTCATCCGGCTCAGGCACCGCCTCCACCGCCGGCATGGCCAGGGTGACGGTAGTCTCCGGGGTGGATTCGGTCGGAGCGGATTCGAGTTCGTGGACGAGGTCACCGTCGACGACCCGGTCCTCCGTCAGATCCTCCGCCTTGCTCTCCCGGCGCCGGAACTTAGCCGAGGCAGAGGCGAAGACATTGCCGATGCCACCGGTGGCCTGTCCTTCCTCACGGTCATCGATCAGCACGTCATCGACGTCCACCAGCTCATAGTTCTCGTCGTCCTCGTCACGGGGAGCCCGGACATCGGCCGGAGTGACCCGCGGACGTCTGCGGCTCCGCAGCACCCCGCTGCCGCCCTCGTGAATGACGCGTGTCTCATCGAAGGCTTCGCCTGCCTTGCGGATGGGCTTCTGCCCTCTCAGCAGCAGCGGTGCGAGCACAAAGAGCCACACCACGATGATCAGGACAATTACCAGACTTCCGGACACGTGGGGGTTCCGCCTTCCAGTTGGGAATGGACAGCAATGACCCCCAGCTTAACCAGCGACCGGAATCACAACCCGTTGCCACGCCGGGGAAGCCCCACGTTCACTGGATCCGGCCGGCCGCGCGCAGCCGGGAGACACAGGTGTCCGGGTGGTCTTCCGTGGTCTGCGCCACAAAATGGTGGTCCCGCCACTGCCCATCGATGTGAAGGTTGCGCCGCAGCAGCCCCTCCCGGCGGAACCCGTTGGCCGCCAGCACCGCCCCCGAAGCCGGGTTGCTGGGCAGGTACGTGGCGGTGACCCGGTGCAGGCCGATCCTCCGGAAGGCGTGGTCGACGCCCAGGGCACAGGCCGCGGTGGCCACTCCCCGGCCCATGTGACCGCTGAAGACCCAGTAGCCGATCCAGCAGGAGGACACACTGCCGTGCTGGATATTGCCGAGAGTCACCTGTCCGGCGAACCGGCCGTCGAGCTCGATGGTCAACGGCACGACGATCCCGCGGCCGGCCAGATCCCGCAGCGACATCAGGTTGCTGCGCCACGCCCCGGTGTTGTGTGCCTGATTCCAGCTCTCGTGCGCGGTGGGTTCCACCGGACGCAGGTACTCCTCGTCGAGCAGCCTCATCTCACGCCAGTCACGACCGTCGGAACGCAGCAGCGGCCGGAGCCGGAGCCGCGCACCATCCCGCAGCCGGACGTCGGGAGTGGACTCGGGCCAGCCCGGGTGCAGCGGGTGGGGGTGGGAGGTGGCGGGCGACCGCAGGCGGACCGCGGCGGTACCGAAGGGATCGATCATCAGGTCACTGACTCTGGGAGAGGAACAGCACCTCGACGACATCGCCGGGGCGGACCTCGGTGACCTCCTCGGGGATCCGGATCATGGCGTTGGCCTCGCTCAGCCCGGCCAGGAGGTGGGCCGGCGCGCCGGTCGCCCCACCCAGCCCCTCGACCAGGTAGTCGTGGGTCTCTGAATCCCGCATCAGGCGCGCGCGGATGTAGCCGCGCCGCCCCGCGCGGGAGGCGACATGGTTGAGGGCCCGGGCGCGAACCACGCGGCGGTTTGCGTTGCGCTTGCCCAGGGACAGCCGGATCAGCGGGCGGACAAAGATCTCGAAGGTCACCAGTGCGGAGACCGGGTTGCTCGGCAACAGGAAGACCGGGATCTGGTCGGGGCCGAGCAGACCGAAGCCCTGCACCGAGCCGGGATGCATGGCCACCCGGGAGGTGTCGATGTCGCCGATCTCGGACAGCACCTTCCTGATGGTCTCGGAAGCGGCACCGCCCACTGCCCCGGAGATGACCATGATCTCACTACGCAGCAGCTGACCCTCGATGATGTCCCGCAGCCGTCGGGGTTCACCCTCGATGATGCCCACCCGGTGGACGTCGGCACCCGCCTCCCGTCCGGCGGCGGCCAACGAGTAGGAGTTGACGTCGAAGACCTGCCCCAGGCCCGGGTCCCGGTCGATGTCGACCAGTTCGTGCCCCAACGAGAGCACGGAGAGCCGGGGACGGGGGTAGACCAGGACCTTGGCGCGGCCAACGGCGGCCAGCAGTCCGATCTGCGAGGGGCCGAGCACTGATCCGGAGCTGACGGCGACGTCGCCGGGCTGAATGTCATCGCCCGGGCGGCGGACGAAGTCCCCGGACCGCACCGGCTGTTCGGCGACCACGCGCTTGCGGCCCCGGTCGGACCACGCCAGCGGCAGCACGGCGTCGGCAAGCGTGGGCAGCGGGGCACCGGTGTGCACCCGCACCGCCTGCTTCGGCTGCAGTCGCAGCGGGCGCTGGGACCCCGCGTGAACCTCGCCGACCACCGGCAGGGAGCGTTCCGGCAGAGGCTTGGGGGTGGCCGGAGCCACGGCCTCTTCCTCCTGGATGAGTCGGCCGAGCCCCCGTTCACCGCCGACGTCGACTGCCCGCACCGCGTAGCCGTCGATGGCCGCCTGCGGGAAACCGGGCAGCGCGCGGGTGGCCTGCACCTCTTCCGCGCACATGAGCCCCAGGGCATCGGCGATCGCGGTACGAACCGGCTCAGGGGTCACCGCTGAGTCAGTGACCAGCGCCAACTGCTGTTCAACGGAACGCACTCACGTTCTCCTCTCGGGATGAAACGACTAACCGGGAAGTCTACCGGCGCGACGGGCGGATTCCGGGACTTCCCGCGGTGGAGTGTGTCAGGCCTGTTCCGCGCCCGCCGGGGACTCGCCATCGACTTCGTCGAGGATTTCCAGGATCGCCTTGCGCAGGGCCGGGCCGTACTTCGGGTCACGGAGTCCGAAATCCACACACGCCCGGATGTACCCCCCGGGGTTGCCCAGGTCGTGACGGCTGCCGCGGTGGACGACCACGTGCACCGGGTGCCCCTCCTCGATCAGCAGGGCGATGGCGTCGGTCAGCTGGAGCTCGCCGCCCTTGCCCGGCTTGATGCGGCGCAGCGCATCGAAGATCGCCCGGTCCAGCAGATAGCGGCCGGTGGCGACGTAATTGGAGGGGGCGTCCGCCGGATCCGGCTTCTCCACCATGCCCTTGACCCGCTTGACGTCCTCGCGGCCGTCGACCTCCTCGATGTCGAAGACGCCGTAGTTGTAGACCTCGTCCGGGTCCACCTCGATCGCGCACAGCACGGTGCCCCCCAGCTCCGCACGAACCTTGGCCATTTCCTCGACCGCACCCATCGGCAGCACGAGGTCGTCGGGCAGCATCACGGCGAAGGAGTCCTCGTCCTCGCCCAGCACCGATTCCGCCAGGCCGACCGCATGCCCCAGCCCCAGTGGACGTTCCTGTTCCACGGCCACCGGGGTGATCAGCTCATTGGCCCGACGGACCTTGGCGACCTGCTCATCCTTCCCGCGCTCCGTCAGCGTCTCCTCCAGCTGCGGGAATCGCTCGAAGTGGGCGAGGATCTCCTGCTTGCTCGGAGCGGTGATCACGGCCAGGCGTTCGGCCCCCAGCTTGGCCGCCTCCTCCGCGATCAGCTCGATACCCGGGGTATCGACGACCGGGAGTAGCTCCTTGGGCACGGTCTTGGTCGCAGGCAGGAACCTTGTTCCCATGCCGGCCGCCGGGACGACCACGGTCTTCACCCCGTGGTTGCGGTCTTCGTTCGGGAAATTCATGCAATTCACCATACCTGGGTCTCGGTGTGGCACGGCGCAAGAGGCGGTACAGCGTGTGTGTCACCCCCGCCCGCACCGGCAGGGTCCCCGACCGGCACACCCAGGTGTGAGCTGCTCAACCCCGGGGGTGGGAACCGTGCGGCATCCGTCCTATCGTTGGTTCATGGACATTCGCGAGGCCAAAAAGGACATGCGGACCCGGTTGCTGCAGGCGCGCCGTGGCATGAGTGACAGTGACCTGCACCGCGAGGACTCCGCAGTGGCCTCGTACACCGCCTCTCTGCTGCGCGCCCGGTCGGGCACCCCGTCCACCATCGCCGCCTACATGCCCCGCCGCGGAGAACCCGGCGGCACCCTCCTGTTGAACGCCCTGCACACGCAGGCCCCGACCATCCTGCTCCCCATCTCCGGGGAGAATGGGGTGCTGGAATGGTCGACGTACAAGGGCGAGATGGCGTTACGTCCCGGAAAGCTCGCCATCCCCGAACCCACCGGGGACCGCTTCCCCACCGCCGCCCTGACCGAGTGTGACGTCATCTTCGTACCGGCGCTGGCCTGCACGCCGTCGGGTATCCGGCTGGGCAAGGGCGGCGGTTACTATGACCGGGCTCTGGCGGAGCTGGACCGCCTCACCCGTGGGAAGACCCCGACTACCGCGGTGCTGCTCTACAACGGCGAGATCCGTGATGATCTCCCCGTCGAGGACCATGACCGGGCAGTGGACATCATCATCACCCCCACGGGCATCCGCCACCTCAACCACGCGGACTAACGGGAACCGACCGAGTCTGAGGACGGTCAGATCAAGGTGTGAGCCGCCGTTTCCGTCCCTCCCTCCTGACCACAGTGCGCACCCCCGGCTGGCGCCGCGCCGTCCTGTTGCGGCGTGGCGCGGCAGTGGTCCTGCTCAGCGCCGCCGTCCTGACCACCGTGCACCGTGGGGACGCAGACGACACCCGTCTCGCGGTGACCGTCCGGGACATTCCCGCGGGTGCCACCGTCGGTGAGGACGACCTGAGTCTGGTCCCCGTGCCGGAGCACCTGCGGCCGGCCGGTGCGGTCACGGATCCGGTCCCCGTCGCAGGTCAGGTGGCGGCGACGGCGCTGCCGGCCGGGAGCATTCCGACGTCGGGGAGCTTCGTCGGTCAGCGGCTGGTGGACGAACTGCTCGCGGGGTCCCCGGAACCCGGCAACCTGGTGCCCCTGAAGCTGGCGGAGCCGGAGGTCATTGCGTTGCTGCGCCACGGCGACACGGTCACCGTGGTCAGTCACCGTCCGGAGTCCCCGGAACCGGTGGTCATCGCCGAACACGCCCGGGTGGTTCTGGCGGAATCGACGGAGGAGGCCGCCACGGTGCTGGTGGCGTTGCCGGAGACCGCGGCCCGACAGGTTGCGGCAGCCGCACTGACCACACCGTTGGCGGTGGTGCTCACCGGACCGCGGTGAAACAGCGGGGCCGATCGGAGCTGCACCGCGACGCAGCTCTGGCAGCCCCGGACCGGTTTCGCTAATGTCCTACTGGTCCAGGTGCCCGCAGTGGCACACATCATTCAGGGCTACAGCAAGGAGGAGCGGAATGCTCCAGGGATTCAAGGATTTCATTCTTCGCGGTAATGTGGTGGAACTCGCGGTCGCGGTTGTGATCGGTACCGCCTTCACCGCAATTGTCACGGCATTCTCCGACCACATCATCAACCCGCTCCTCGCTGCCGTCGGCGGCAGCCCGGACGTCAACGGTCTGGCGGTCCAGCTCATCGGGGGCAATCCCGAGACGGTGGTGGACTTCGGTGCCGTGATCACCGCCGCCATCAACTTCCTGATGATCGCCGCCATCATCTACTTCGTGCTGATCATGCCGATGAACAAGCTGAACGAGGCCCTGCAGAAGCGCAAGGGAGTTGTGGAAGCCGAAGAGGAACCGGCGTCCCTGGAGGCGAACCTCCTCGAAGAGATCCGCGACCTACTCAGGTCAGAGCAGTCCTCCGAGGGGCGCCACCAGGCCTGATTCCCTCAACCGTGGTGCGGCGGCCGTTCCCCGCGCCAGAATTCCTCCCGGGAAAGAGAGTCTTCGTCGTGGGTCCCCTCCGGCTCCAGGTCGACGATCCGCTCCCCGTCCCACTCCCCCGCACCACGGAACCTGTCATCCGGCAGATCTGCGGTGCGGTCGATATTTTCTGCCGGTGAAGGCCGGACCACACGACGCCTGCGGCGGGGCTGCGACTGCTCGCTCACGGTCACTCGACGCTGTACTGGTTGATGACGAAGTGCGCCAGCGGAGCCAGCGTGGCCATGCTGTCCCGGATCGCTGTCCGGGAGGCCGCCAGGTTGATGACCACGGTGGAGCCGGACACCCCCGAGATCCCCCGCGAGGTGCACGCGTCCAGCGCGCCGCTGGCCAGCCCCGAGGCCCGCATCGCCTGAGCGATACCGGGAACCAGTTGGTCGAGCACGGAGCGGGTCGCCTCCGGGGTCTTGTCCCGCGGTCCCACCCCGGTACCCCCGACCGTCAGCACCAGATCAACGCCCCCGACCACGGCGGTCTCAATGGCCTGCCGGATCTGGGATTTCTTCGAGCGCACGGTGACCACCGCATCAACCGTGAAATCAGCCTCATTCAGCAGTTCGGTGAGCAGGCGGTCGGTGCCGTCTTCCAGCGCCGTGTCATCATCGTCGACCAGGACCACCAGGGAACGGCGGCGCGGGAGGATCTGATCCTCCTGTTCGGAGGCCAGAAGGAAGTCGTGATCAGGTTCAGCGACGTCGAGCAGGGCAGGGTCGGAGACATTCTCCGTGATCGTGTTCAAGGTGTTGTCCATCAGTATCCTCACATGACGTCTTCGGCCACCCCGGATTCGGGGTCGTCCAGATCTGGGGCGGGTCTTGGCTGTTAACTTACTCGCCGGTCAGCGTTACATCTACCTCTCTGGTGTCATCCGTACCCTGCCGGGTCACCTCAAGCGTGACCGTCGCCCCGAAATCCTGGGAACGCACCGCCGCAATCAGCTCGTCGGAGTTGTCGATCTTCCGGTCATTCATCCGGGTGATCACGTCCCCCTCATTCAACCCGGCCGCAGCGCCGGGACCGTCCTCCTCGACGCTGGCCACCAGTGCGCCTTCCGCCGGTGAGGTCGCGGAGACCTGGACGCCGATCATCGGGTGAGTGGCCTCCCCGGTTTCCACCAGCTGGTCGGCCACCCGCTTGGCGAAGTTCGAGGGGATCGCAAAGCCCAGGCCGATGGAACCGGCGGTGTCGCTACCGCTGCTCAGGGAGGCGATCACGGAGTTCATCCCGATCAAGTTGCCCTCCATGTCCACCAGAGGCCCGCCGGAGTTGCCGGGGTTGATCGCGGCGTCGGTCTGCACGGCGTCGATCAGGGAGGACTCCCCGCCTTCCCCACCGGCGGCGCGCACCGGTCGGTTCATGGCCGAGACGATGCCGGTGGTGACCGTTGAGGTCAGCCCCAGCGGACTACCGATGGCGACGACCTGCTGGCCGACCTCCAGCTGGTCCGAGTCACCGAACTGGATGACCGGGAGATCCGAGACATCACGGATCTTGATCACCGCGATATCCGTGGAGGGGTCGGAAGCCACATAGTCTGCGGCGAAGGTGCGTTCATCATTGAGCGTCACCTGAATCTGCCCGCCCCCGTCCGCCGCCTCCGAGACCACGTGGTGGTTAGTCAGCACGAGCCCGTCCGAGGAGATGATCGACCCCGATCCTTCCCCCACCGCGGTACGGGAGGCCACCTGGATGGCCACGACGGATGGCAGGGTCTGATCGGCCACCTGCTCCACGCTACCGGCGGGGGCCGTCTCCCCGCGGTCCGCGCTCGGCGCGCTGAGGGAGTTGACTGGCTCCGAACCGGACGACCCCGATGTATTGCCCACCACGACTCCCGTGATGGCTCCGGCCGCCACTGCCGCTGCGACAATCAGTGCCAGGGCGGTCCCCAGCCCGACGGTGCGCTTTCCTTTCGGTCGCGGTTCCTCATCGACGGCGACCGGTGGGACGGCGCTGTTCTGGGGCGGGAGACTCTGCGTGGTCTGTTCCGGGGCCTGCTGGGACTGTCCCCAGCCGGCGTAGGGTGAGTCCACCGGCTCATAATTTTCCCGGGGGGCTCCGGCGCCCCACCCCTGACTGCCGTTGCGGGGGTCATTCGGAGTCGTGTTGTTCATGAGCCCTATTCTGCCTTCTCCTACTGTGTCAGCGCTGGTGAAGATCTGCCAGGTTCACCAGCATCGGCTGGGAATTTCCTGTACAGGCTCCCACCAGCGCAAACCACTCACGTCAAGCCGTCTTTGTTGCGTTTCATCCACCGCTCTGCGAACACCTGCCCCCGCCCCTTGGGCTCGGCCACCCGCACGTGTCCGTTGCTGTCACCGGTGGTCTCCGGCTTCCCCGGCAGTGTGATCCTCATCAGCGTGCCGCCGTCATCGGATTCATCCACGACGATCGAACCTCCGTGACGCTCAATCACCTTCTTGACGATCGACAAGCCGAGCCCGGAGCCGGGCATGGACCGGGAACTGACGGACCGGTAGAAGCGCTCGAAGACCCGTTCCCGGTCCGCCACCGGGATGCCCGGGCCGGAATCGGCGATCGTCAGGCCGAAGGTGCGCTCATCCACCGCGGACAACCGGATCCGGACAGTCCCGTCCGCCGGAGACCACTTGGCCGCGTTGTCCATGAGGTTGAGCACCGCCCGGCCCAACGCGAAAGGATCACCGGTGACCTCTCCGCCAACGGTCTTGAGCTCGAAGCTCAGGTCCGGCCGACGCCGTTTCACCCGTTCCAGGGAGGTCTCCACAACCTCCCGGAAATCGATGGACTCCATCGTCTTCTCCGGCGCATCCTCACGGGCGAGATCGACCAGGTCCCCGATCAGCGTCGAGAGCTCCTCCATCTGCGCCATCACATCGCGTTCCAGATCCTTGCGGTCGTCCTCCGAGATCCGTCCCTGGGAACCGTTGCGATTCAACATCATCAACAGCTCGATATTGGTCCGCATCGATGTCAGGGGAGTCTTCAGCTCGTGCCCCGCATCCGCGACCAACTGGGTCTGCCGGGTGCGGGAATCCTGCAACGCCGCCATCATCGCGTTGAAGCTGTGGGTCAGGGTGGCCAGCTCATCATTGCCGTCCACCGGAATCGGCCGGAGCTCATCGGTCCGGGTCACCCGGTCAACTGCGCGCTGGAGCTGGGAGACCGGTCGCAGACCGGCCGAGGAGGTGACCATCCCCGCGGCAATCGCGATGAACACCCCCACCGCGGAAATCGAGAGCAGCACCACACCCAACGAAGTGATGAGTTCCTGGGTGTCGGACATGTCCTGGGCCAGTCGGACAGTGGCACCGTACTCATTGGCGGCCGCCAGCACCCGCTCATTGCCCACGGTGCGCAGCGACACTGTCGTGCCCTCCGCAGACTCATGGAACTCCCCACCCACCGGGATCACGTCGCCGTGATAGGAGCCCCAGCCGCCCGGGGAGATTGAGATCCGGGTGTCCGGGTTATACGCCTTGAAGAGGGAGATCTCATCGTCGATCCGGGCGATGACGAAGGGGTCCAGGGTACGATTCAGCAGGGAATGCGCCTTTTCCTCCAGGTCCCGGTCCACGGAGGCGGTCAGGGACGAGGAGATGGTGGCGTAGGCGACGACCGTCATGGCCCCCATGGACACCAGCACCATCACGGCCGTGAGCATGGACAGCCGCCACCGCAGCGGCATCCGTCGTCCCCGTGCACCGTCCTCCGGCGGGGGCGGCGCCGGGGTCGTCCCGTCTCCCGGGGAAGCCGTGGAAACGGGAAAATCCCGACCCTCCGCTGGAAGCGGAGGCCGGGAAATTCTTCGGAGGATCACGGAGCGGTCTCCCGCAGGACGTAACCGACGCCGCGGACGGTGTGGATCAACCGGGATTCACCGTCCGCCTCGGTCTTGCGCCGGAGATAACCGATGTAGACCTCGAGAGCGTTACCCGAGGTCGGGAAATCATAGCCCCAGACCTCTTCCAGGATGGTCGTGCGTGAGAGCACCCGACGGGGGTTGGCCATCAGCAACTGGAGCAACGCGAACTCCGTGCGGGTCAGGCTGATCGCCCGCTCTCCGCGGTAGACGTCACGGGTTTCGGGGTCGAGGCGGAGATCCTCGAAGTTCAATTCGCTGACCTCAGAGGAGCCGATGGAGTCCGCTGCGGCGCGGCGCATCAGGGAACGGACACGGGCCAGCAGTTCCTCCAGAGCGAAGGGCTTGGGCAGGTAGTCATCGGCACCGGCGTCCAGGCCGGCCACCCGGTCGGAGACTCCGTCCCGGGCGGTGAGCACCAGGATCGGACGGTCGTATCCGGAGCCGCGGAGATTGCGGCAGACCTCCAGCCCGTCCATCCGGGGCATCATCACATCGAGGATGATCAGGTCAGGCTGTTCCCGCTCAATGCTCTCGAGGGCCTCCACGCCATCTTCAGCCAGGGAGACATCGTAGCCGTTGAAGCTGAGGGACCGACGGAGGGAATCCCTGACCGCCTGTTCGTCATCCACCACTAAGATTTTCATGTCTTCCATTATGCGCCATCCCGATGAAACCGCGCTGTCGGTTTCCTGGCGGGTTTCTGTGAAAGTCAAGGAAAACATCAGCGAATGCCCGGCCACCTGCTGTTACTCCGGAAAGCAAAAATTTTCCCGGGTCTGGGGCATTACCCAACTACCGGTGCCGTCACCCCCACCCGGGATCCGGCCTACCTACTCTGAGCTGCCCGTTCCCGGTGCCGGGAAGCTTCGCCACCTTAAGCGGCGTACCAGGAGCCGGTGGGTTCACCGACCCCTCCCCTAGGCCCCGTCCTCAGACAGCAGAAATCGACACAGCCCGCCTCCCCCGAGCTGATGCTCAGGGTGGGCGGGCTGTGCCGGTCCTTTTACCGTGTCACACAAGCCAGCGGCAAAAGTGCGCTGTTGCGTTGCGTCCCGTTGCCGGATTTAGCGGCTGGTGAACGGCAGGAGAGCCATTTCGCGTGCGTTCTTCACGGCGGTGGCAACCTGACGCTGCTGCTGCGGAGTCAGACCGGTGACGCGACGGGAACGGATCTTGTGGCGGTCGGAGATGAACAGACGCAGGGTCTTGACGTCCTTGTAGTCCACCTTCTCGATTCCCTCAGCCTTGAGGGGGTTCTTCTTCGGGCGGCGGGACTGCTCCATCCGCGCCTTCTTGATGTTGCGCTTCATAGTTGTGAAACTCCCTTACCAGCTCGACTTACGAACGCCAGGCAGCTCACCGCGGTGAGCCATCTCGCGCATACGGACACGGGACAGGCCGAACTTGCGGAGGTAACCGCGCGGACGACCGTCGTGGGAGTCGCGGTTGCGGACGCGCACCTTGGCGGCGTCGCGCGGCTGACGGTTCAGCTCGAACTGAGCGTCGAGACGGTCCTCGTCGCTGGTGTTCGGGTTCTTGATGATGTTCTTGAGCTCAGCGCGACGCTCCGCGTAGCGGGCGACGATTTCCTTGCGCTGCTCATTCTTGGCAATCTTTGACTTCTTAGCCATTGATTATCGCTCCTCGCGGAATTCGACGTGCTTGCGGGCGATCGGATCGAACTTCATGAGCTTGATGCGATCGGGGTTGTTGCGCTTGTTCTTCCGGGTGACATAGGTGTAACCGGTGCCAGCCGTAGACTTCAGCTTGATGATCGGGCGGATGTCATTACGAGCCATCTTTAGATCTTCTCCCCACGTGCGCGAATCTGAGCGACAACGGACTCGATGCCGTCACGATCAATGATCTTGAGACCCTTGGTGGAAACGGTCAGGGTGATGGTCCGGCCCTCGGAGGGCAGGAAGAACCGACGACGCTGCACGTTGGGGTTCCAACGACGCGACGTGCGGCGGTGCGAGTGCGAGACAGACTTGCCGAAACCCGGCTTGCGTCCCGTGACCTGGCAAATAGCCGACATGGACTTTCTTTCTCCTAGCCGCCCACGCCGAACTGCTTAAAGCGCCGCACCGGAGGACCGGGGCGCAGTGATGCCAGCTGACGGGGCGATAACGAATACTTACGACAACAGCAAGGGGTTAGCCTACACACTAAACGCGTGATTTCCTAATCCCCTTGTGAGGCCGCATTCTCATATTCCGAGAGCCTTCGCCAACCGCAGGGCAAGCACCGTCCGGTCCCGCGCATCCAGTTTGCGCAGCAACGCCGACACATGATTCTTCACCGTACCCTCCGCCAGCACGAGTTGCCCGGCGATCTCCCGGTTATTGGCCCCACGAGCCACCAGACCGGCGACGACGCGCTCCGTCCGGGTCAACAGCGCCAGCTCGTCCCGACGGCTTTCCGACGCCCGGGCATAGCGGGCGATGCGGGGATCCAGGACCAGTCCCCCACCGGCGGCCGCCCGGATGGCGTCAGCCAGGGCATCAGGGTCGACGTCCTTGAGCAGGTAGCCGGCCGCCCCGGCGTCGATGAGTGAGGACACCAGCTCGGCGTCGTCGAAAGTCGTCAGCACGAGCACCGGCAGCTGCCCGGCACACTCCCGGACCACTCCGAGGCCGTCGGTGCCCGGCATCGCCGCGTCGGTGATGACGATGTCGGCTGCATGGTCGGAACTGAGCTGCACCGCCCGCGACCCGTCCGTGGTGGTGGCGACGATGTCGATGCCCTCGATCGTCTCGAAGAGCAGGCTCATGCCACGCAGCAGCACCGGATGGTCGTCGATGAGGATCGCCCGGACGGTCTCTGCATTCATGCTTCCTCCGGAAGTTCCAGTGTGATCAGAAATCCGCCGTCGATCCCGCCGTGCGGCTCCCCTTCGATGCCCGCGCCCAGCTCCTTCGCCCGGAGCGCCAGGGACTCCAGGCCGTAACCGGGAGGGGCGTCGTTACCGCATCCATTATCGGCGACGGACAGGTGGGTACCGTGAAACCTGATTTCCACCCGGTCGGCCCGGGCATGGCGGATCACGTTGGTCAGCGCCTCCTGGGTGAAACGCAGCAGGAGTTGATTGAGGTCCTCCGCGGGTTCCCGGTCGCCGCTGGCCGCGAAGTCGGCCGTGAGACCGGTGCCGGCGAAGGAACCGGCCAGTCGGGACAGGGCCTCCCGGATGTCGCCGTCCGCAAGTTCCACCGGGGTCATCGCCCGGACTGTCGCCCGCATCTCCCCCAGCGCCTCGGAGGCAGCCGCCCGTGCCTGCCGGATCTCCTCTCTGGCGCGCTCCGGATCCCGGTCCAACATCCGGTCCGCAAAATCAAGACTGAGCCCGACGGTGGTGAGCCGGTGTCCGAGCCCGTCGTGCAACGCCGCGGCCACGCGACTGCGCTCCCGGGACAGTGCCAGATCCCGGGAGCCCCGGAGACTGCGGTTCAGTGCCGCATTGGCCGTCTCAAGCTCGACCAATGCGCGGCGACGTTCACTGTCAAGCAGGTTCGAACGCTTCATGAGATTGGCGAAGGACATACCCGCGACCACCAGCAACAGCGAGTACAACGCCTCCGAGAGAATCCGGATCAGATCCGATCCCGCCACCACATGGACGGACACCAGCAGAACAAGGATGCCCACGCTGTAGAAGTACCCCGCGAGCCTGCCCAGGGTCAGCACGAGAACGATGAGCGCCACCCACTGCAGCGCCACACTGACCAGCGAGTTCGCTATCACATAGGAGATGAAGGAGGTCAGGGCGAAGGCAATGGCAGCTACCGGTTGCCGACACTGGCGCCACCAGATCCACAGTGCCGTCAGCAGGATGGTGGTCAGCACACCGGAAATCTCCCAGGCCGGTGGCCGACCCCCGGCCCCTGCAGCGTTGAGCAGCAGGATCACCGCGATCCCGAAAAAGAAATCCAGCAACTGTGGGCTGACGGCGGGACTATGCCCGTCGTACCCCCGCTGGCGGACCTGTTCCGAAGGTTTCACCCCCTTTACGCTACCGGGGACGTGCCATGACCTGGGTCATGACTTTCTCCCGCCACAATCATGACTCGAGCTACTTAAAATCCTGGCCGGCCATTCCTAACGTGAGCGACATGGAAACCACGCTCCCGCACTCCCTCAACTCACCGGATGACCGGAAGGCACGTCTGCCGGTCACCTGGTGGGGCATTCTCATCCGCGTCGTGGTCGGCGTCTCGGTTCTCCTGATCGCCAACTTCATCCGGGTTCCGGTTCATCAGTTCAGCGCGGCCCGCCTACCAGCGGATGAGTCCGCTCAGCTCCTGGCTGACAGTCTCATCTTCCTGATCACCCCCATCATCGTGATTGCCGTCGTTTCCCTGTGGTTTCGCCGGGTGGAACGGATCCCGCTCGCTGTCACCGGTCTGTTGGACCTCCGGCGGATCCTCCCCGGAATCCTCGGAGGCATGCTCCTGATCGCGCTGGCGACCGCACTCGGATGGGCAGGGCTCGCCCTGCTCGGACAGCAGCTGCAGAACCCACCGGATGAGTTGGGCGGTACCGGCCTCGGGGCCTCCACCGGCGCTCTCCTCTTCTTCATGTTCGTCCGCGCCTATCTCCTGCAGGGGCTTCCCGAGGAACTGCTCTACCGCGGCTGGTTCTTCTCCCTCACCCGCAGTCGTCCCTGGCTGACCTTCTGGTGGACCACCCTCGCGTTCACCGTCATCCACGTGACCTCCGCGGGCGGGCAGCAGTCGGTGCTCGACCACCTCTACTATCTGGCGCTCCCCCTGGGGATGGGTCTGCTCGCAGGTGCAGTTGTGCTGTGGCGGGGATCGATGTGGTGGGCGGTGGGCACCCATGGCGGCATGCATGTGTGCCTGCCGGTGGCGTCCATCATGGTGCCGATGACGGCTGGGCCCCTACAGTGGCTGGTGCTCGGCCTGACCCAGGCTCTGGTGGCAGGGGGCGTCCTGCTGTTGTGGCGCCTCGGACGCGACGGCGGTCAGCCCCCGGTCCGGTCGATGTGGGAGCGGGCGTGAGTCACCGCCGGATCCAGCTCCTCGAAGAGATGGTTCGGATGCCGCAGCGACCGGATGGCTCCCAACACGCCGAGCACATGGATGTGTTCCGGCCTCACCCCCTTGATCAGGACGGTCACCCCGCGCTTTTCCAGGGACCCGACCAACTCCGTCAACTGGTGGGCTCCCGTGGTGTCGATCATCTGCAGCTGGGAGAGCCGGAGGATGACAACGCTCACCCCGGCATAATCGTTGACCTGCTCGAGGATCCGCTCGGCGGCCCCGAAGAAGAGGGAACCTTCGATACGGAACAGTGCGATCCGGGAGTCACCGGGCTCCGCCTCCCCGGGCAGCACTTCCCGGATCACCCGGGTGTTCTGACTCATCGTGCGCAGGATGAAGAACGCCGCCACGACGATACCGACGAACACCGCGACCACCAGATCCACGCTGACGGTCACCACGGCGGTCACGAGGAACACCACGGCATCCGACCGGGAGGAGCGCAGGATCCTCGCGATCACCTCCGGGGAGACCATCCGGGCAGCGGTGACCATGAGCACCCCGGACAGTGCCGCCAACGGAATCACGGACACCACGCCCGCCGCCACATACACCACGGCCAACAGCACCAGCGCGTGGACGATCACGGAAACCCGGGTGCGGCCGCCGGTACGCACGTTGACCGCGGTTCTGGCGATTGCCCCGGTGGCCGGCATCCCGCCGAAGAACCCCGCTCCGATGGACGCCAGTCCCTGCCCCACCAGCTCACGATCAGCGTGGTAGGGGCCGGTGTCGGCCATCGACGCCGCCACTCGCGCCGACAGCAGCGACTCGATCGCGGCGAGCGCAGCGACCGCGACCGCCGGGCCGGCCAAGGCCTGCATCATTCCCGGCTCAATGGCCGGCAGACCGGGCGGGGGCAGGGAACGGGGCAGTTCCCCAATGGTGTCCAGGGGCAGTGCCAGCACTGCGACAAGCACGGAGACCACCACTATCGCGGCAAAAGACGCCGGGACCTTCGGGGCAAGATTCCCCAGGACCAGCATGATGAGCACCACCGCGACCACGACCGCGACAGGTACCAGGGCCGCGGGCCACTCCGTGCCGGACACGGCCTGCCAAGCGGCGACCAGGGCATTACTGTGCTGGTCACCTGTGTAGCCGACCGCGTCGGGGACCTGCTGCATGAAGATGATGACGCCGATCCCCGCGGTGAACCCCTCGATGACGGGCCACGGGATATAACTGACGGTCCCACCCAGCCGGAACAGGCCCGCCAGCAACACCAGCAGACCCGCCATGACGCTGACCACGGCCACGGCCGCCACCCCATGGTCGATCACGATCGGCGCCAGTACCACGACCATCGCTCCAGTGGGCCCGGAAACCTGCACATTGGAGCCGCCGAACACGGCCGCGATCAGGCCGGCGATGATCGCGGTGATCAACCCGACTTCCGCCCCTACCCCGGAGCTCACGCCGAAGGCCAGCGCCAGCGGTAACGCCACGATCCCCACCGTCAGTCCGGCAGTGATGTCCGCGCGCCAGGTGTAGCGCAACAGCGCATAGTCTCCCCGGGACGGGAACAACCCCCGGAAACCACCCTTCACGTCAGCGCCTCCCGGCGATGCCCGGCAGGTTCTCGAGTGAGTCCAGCTGTTTCCGCGACACGTGCAGCATACCGGTCAACAGTTGCCTGGCAGCCTGGAGCAGATCGGCCACCTCGGAATGGGCCAGTCGGTAGTGGACGATATTGGCGCGGCGCTCTGACACCACCAACCCGTATTTCCGCAGCACGGCCAGGTGCTGCGACAGATGGGACGCCTCCAGCCCGGTGTCTGCCAGCAGCTCGGACACGGAGGCCTCTGGCGCGGCCGACAGAATTTCCAGCACCCGGACGCGGTAGGGGTGCGCGAGCCCCTTGAACAGGTTGGCCTTGCGCTCGTAGAGCGGCAGCTGCTCAGAACTGAACATCAATAACCTTCCACTTACATGAGAATATGATGACTTCATCATATCGCTATTTAGAGCTGGAGAGTGTCCCCGCCGGGAATTTCCGGTATGGACATAACACGTGTAAAGTATTGGAGGTTCATCGCCCTTCCGGGCGGTGCAGATTCAATCGCGAACCCAACTCAGGCACGATCCACTCCCGCGACGGGCTGCGGAACCGACCTGAAGTTCAACCCTGAGGGAATCGAGAGTTAATGAAGAAGGACATCCACCCCGACTACCACCCGGTGGTCTTCCAGGATGCAGGTACTGGCTTCCAGTTCCTCACCCGCTCCACCACTGGTAGCTCCCGCACCGTGCAGTGGGAAGACGGCAACGAGTACCCGCTGATCGTCGTTGACGTAACCAGCGAGTCGCACCCGTTCTGGACCGGCGCCCAGCGTGTCATGGACACCGCTGGCCGTGTCGAGAAGTTCCAGAAGCGTTTCGGCGGCATGGCCCGCCGCAAGAAGAAAGCTTAAGGAGGGAAACAACCATGGCAGTTCCGAAGCGTAAAATGTCCCGCGCCAACACCCGCGCCCGTCGTTCCCAGTGGAAGGCCGACAACGTCGCCCTCCAGGAGGTCAAGATCGACGGACAGACCGTGCGCGTCCCGCGCCGTCTGGTCAAGGCCGCCCAGCTTGGCCTGGTCGAGGTCGAGCAGTTCTAACAGCCTGACCCGCAACCAGCTCCGGGCCGAAGGCCCGAGCGATAGAACCGCCCACCTTTCCGGTGGGCGGTTCTTTCTGTCCCCGCCCCGCCAGCCCCGTTCCCGCCGCTGTCCTGGCGGTTCTGGCTGGTATTCTGTGCCTTAAGACCTGTCGCGATAGGGAAAGGACGGCACATCGTGTTGCATCAGTCGCTGCTGGAGCTTGCCGAACAGGCTCCCCATTGCCGGGACGAGGCCACGGCGCGGGGGATCCTCGCGGAATCTCACGAACTGCTCCGCAACGCGGTGGCCCACCGGGCCGATGCACTCGAACTGACCCGCTGGTACTCCACGCTGGTGTCTGATGTCCTGCATTCTCCCGCCGTCAGTGATGCAGCCGGCGCCGGGGTGGCACAGATCGTGCTCACCGGCGCGATCGGGCGGGGCGACGGCCTCCCCACCTCCCACATTCACTGGTTCACCGTCACCGGTTCCGTGGACAGCGACGGCGGGCGGGCCCATGCCGCCATCACCGAACTACTGGAGAGCGTCGACCTGGAGGCGGCGCCCCATGAGCAGGGGCTCACCGCTGCCGGCCGGGAGGAATGGCTACGGCGGATCAGGGAGGCGGCCGCCCGGGGAGACGCCCGGCAGATCGGTCTCTTCGACGATGCCGGCTCCTGGATGCGGGAACAACTCCTGGAACACCTCGGCTCAGCCCTCCCCCTGCTCCGGGAAGCCGTGAACCACCGTCCCCCTGCCCTACGCGCGGCAAACGGCCTCCCGGATCGGGAGGCGGCGGTGGACATCCACCGGGATCTGCTGACTCCGGTCTCCGCCATCGCCCGGTGGGCCGGCCTGACGGGCCGGACCCGGACATTGTCCACCCCGGAGCAGATCACTGCCGCCCAGACTAATGGCATTCTGACGACGGAGGAAGCAGATCTCCTGCAACAGGGCTGGAAAACCGGGCTCGAACTGCAGCTGCGCCGGTGGCGGGATCACGTGGTCGGCCATGAGTCCACCGCTGAGGACCTGACGGCACTGCAACGCTCCTCATACGGCGCAGCCAGCCGCGGTGTCGCCGGTGCGATACGCTCGCTGGCGGTCCGGCACGACATCGACCTCGCGGCCGCCACGTTCTGATACCCCCGTCCAGCAGCTCTCGCTACAATGCGATTGCCGAATCTTTTGGTCAATAGTTAAGGAGCAGTGAACCAGTGGCCGGAGCAGTGGGTCGTCCCCGCAAGAACAGCCCTCGCCGGCGCGGTAGCACCGCGCGGGAGGAAATTCTCGACGCCTCAGCTGAGCTGTTCACCATCCAGGGTTTCGCCACCACCTCCACCCATCAGATAGCGGACGCGGTGGGCATCCGGCAGGCCTCCCTGTACTACCACTTCCCGTCGAAGACGGAGATCTTCCTGACTCTGCTGAAATCAACCATTGAGCCCTCCACTGAACTGGCGGAACATCTCAGCGGCATCAGCGCGGACGAGGCCCCTGCTCCCCTCCGCCTGTGGGCTCTGGTTGCGGCGGAGGCCCGTCTCCTGCTGTCCACCCGGTGGAATGTCGGGCGACTCTATCAGCTCCCGATCGCCGGGGCGGAGGAGTTCGCCGAATACCACCGCCAGCGCACCGACCTGCATGAAGCTTTCACCCGGCTGGCCGGCAACATTGTCGGTCCGGAAGACCCCCGGCGCGAGCTGCCCTTCCACATCGCGATGTCGGTCATCGAGATGCGCGACAACACCGGCACCGTCCCCCACCCGCTGAGCACCGAAGCGCTGCCGGACACCGCAGTCATGCTTGCCGACGCCGCGTTGGACGTCCTGCACACCCCGCTCCCCGAGGAGAGGGCGCAACGCACCCTGGCGATGCTCGCCGAGACGGACGGAACCCGGCAGGCGGATTAGGCTCTGTTCGAGGATCCGCCGGTTCTCAGGGCGCCGTCTCCGCCAGCACATCCGGCAGCCCCTGGGCCAGGCGGTCGATCATGACCTGGCCGTCAGCGAAGGAGCCTGATCCGGGAGTCGCACTCAGTGCGACGCCCACCGTGCCGGTCTCGGTGGGGACGCGACCGAACTGGCGCACCGTGTACGCTCCGTCCCCACCCGGGCCCCACCCTCCCTTGAAGGCCGTGCCGGGCAGAGCCCCCAGCCCATAGGCCTGGCCGGAGTCGATCTCGGCCATCAGCGCGACGACCGGCTCCGACGCCGGGATGCGGGACAGCTCGGCCGCGAATCTGGCCTGCTGGGAAGGGCTCCACGCCGTCTGCCCGAAAGCACTGAATTCGGGCCGGATCTGTTCCGCCGGGACATCCACCCGGACTCCCCCTTCAGCCAGCACCTGCTCCACGGCTGCGGCAGCAACCGCCGGATCGCCCAGGGAATTCCACAGTTGTTCAGCGGCGTCATTATCCGAGGAACGGATGGCGGCCGCCGCAACGCCGCTCAGTTCCGGGTCGACCCGCAGTGCGGCGATCGCCACCGGCACCTTCATGGTGGACCAGGCCGGGTGGGGGTCATCCGGCCCGGCGACCATGTCCCGGCCCTCCCCATGGAGCGCCACGCTCGCCTGTCCGCCGAAGTCGGCCGTCACATCGTCGACCAGCCGCTGCAGCGATTCGCTACGGGGATCCGGCGATGGAACCGTTCCCGTCAGTGTCGGCCGGGGAGCAGGTTCGGAGTCCGCCGGCCCCGCGGGACCGGGTTCCTGGCCCCCGCCGCCGGTGCAGGCCGCCATCAGGCTACCGGTCACGGCGATCGCCACCGCGGCCCGCAGGGCCCTCCCGGGCCGGCTCATGAGATGTAGACCACCGCGTTGTTTCCGCCGCTGCAGGTGACAAACTCACCGTTGTCGTGGCAGTTCATCGTGTAGGTTTCCCCGGTTACCGGGCTGGTGACCCGCAGGGAGGCATCAAAGCTTCCGGTGTCCAGGAACTGCCGCGCGTAGGCCTCGCGAACCTCACGGGCGAAGGGTTCACTGGTGACCGTGGTGCCGACGTAGACATTGTTGAAGTCACCGGCCGGCGCCGCGTCACGGGCGGACTCATTCGCGGCGACCGCACCACCGGGCAGCACCGGGAACTCCGGGCGCTCGGCGTCCGCCGGAACCTCTTCCTCCGCGGGGTCGGAGGCAGGGGTGGTCACCGAAGCCGTGGTGTCCGCACCGCCATCGCCCAGCGACCGGAGCCCGAACCAGTTCTGGTACCAGCCGAGACCCGCGACCGCGACACACAGCAGCGCCGCGGCGACGATCACACCGACGATCAGTAGGGTGGACGGCCCCTTCGGCGGTTGCACCGGGGAAACGGCCTGCCACTGCGCCCACTGTCCATCCGGCCCCGGTGCCGGTCCGGTACTTCCCATGATGCCCATCCTTCATGGCTGTCGAGCCGTCACGTCGCACCCGAATCAATGTGAGAACCTGATAATAGTAACATTAGCGAACCATATGCGGGGATATCGCTGGCATTTCCCGGGGTTACAGGGATCGATCTCGCCGCTTATCGAAGGAAGCGGGAAATCCGCTACTCCCCCGCGGCGGGCATCCCGGAAGAGTGCTGCGGGGCCCGGTGAAGGACACGCTTCGCCTGCTCGATGATCGGGGCGTCGATCATCTGTCCATCCACCTGGTAGGCACCACCCTTGTCAGTGGCCCCCGCCAGGACCTTCCCGGCCCATTCCAGCTGAGAGGAGTCAGGCAGATAGGCTTCGCGGACCACGGTCACCTGGCCGGGATGGATGCAGGCGGTGGCCGCAAAACCCACCCGGGCAGCGTCCAGCGCTTCGCTGTGCAAGCCGGCCAGATCCTTGAAGTCGGCGTAGATCGCGTCGATCGCGAACTTCCCCGCCGCGGCCGCATGCAGCAGCACCTGGGAGCGGGCGAGCCGGATCGGATCCCGGTAACGCCCCGGTGTCGCCTCGTCGGCGCAGAAGCGGGAATGCGAACCGCCGAGTTGGGCAGTCAGATCCTCGGCACCCCAGAACAGGCCCACCACATCCCGGTGGCTGCTCAGGGCGGCGATATTGAGTACCGCCTGCGGGGTCTCCACCATGGCGATGACATCAAGGCCGGCCACTTCGGTCGGCACCGAGTCAGTGAGCTTCGGGACCATGACGGTGCGAAACGCCGTCTCCCGCACCATCGCCACATCCCCGGCGAAGTCCGGGTGTTGCGGCCCCACCACGCGGATGATCGTGTGCGCGGGATCGAGT
Source organism: Corynebacterium halotolerans (assembly GCF_050107895.1). Lineage (GTDB taxonomy): Bacteria > Actinomycetota > Actinomycetes > Mycobacteriales > Mycobacteriaceae > Corynebacterium > Corynebacterium halotolerans_B. The sequence continues at coordinate 227,327 of NZ_JBNILW010000003.1, forward strand.
GCGCAGGTGCGCACGACGTCCCGGGCGGCCTCGCGGTCGCCTTCCCCCGCGCCGTCCTCCAGATCCACGATGACCATGTCCGCCCGCTCCGCCGCCTTGGCCAGCAGCTCCGGCCGGTGGGCGGGGGCGAATAACAGTGCGGGCCCGGTAATGAGAGTATCCATGAGCTCGATTATGCCCGCTGTCCATTCCCTCGACAGCGTACGCTGGTGCTAAGGATAACCTAACTGAAAGGACGTGAACGTGTCGTTCATCAACATCACCGCGCTCAACTTTCCCGAGGGCATGGAGAAACAGGTTGAGGAGAGTTTCCGCCACCGTAAGCAGGCGGTGGACCGGGAGGAGGGCTTCCTGTCCTTCCAGCTGCTGCGTCCCGTAAAGGGAGAGAGCCGGTATTTCGTCTGCACTACCTGGGAGACCCGGGAGGACTTCGACCGGTGGATGACCGTCCGGGCCGCAAACAAGGCCGATGAGCAGGCACAGCAGCGGCATCCCGGGATGAGTGTCGATGTCATGGAGTTTGAGACCGTCGAGCTCTCCTGACCCGGCAGGTTTTCGCTGTCCCGCCGTTCCAGCACTAACGTCAGAGGGTATGAGCCCCGCGAATTCCCCTGAGACCACCCCGTCCGACTCCGCTGCCGTCAGCCCCATCCGGAGGTTCGGTGCCGTGGTGTTCGGCGACTTCGCGGCCATCTCCCTGGTGACGGTCGGTGTCCTGATGTTGCTGCCGATCGATCCGGCGGGACTCTGGGGGCCAGCGATCACCGCCATCCTGGCGGTGGCCGTGGTCCGCATCATCGCGGAGACCATCTGGGGCACCAGCCCCGGCAAGAAACTCTCCGGCTTCGGGGTGGCTTACCGGGACACTGCCGGGCGCCCCCGCCACGGCGCGCAACGCCTCCTGCCGGCCGTGATCCGTAATGCCTGGCTCTGGATCCCCGTGCTGCTCAGCCTCATCATGCCGGAGAATCTGCTCTCCGGTCTGATCGTCACCGCGCTGATCTCACTGATTCTGCGCAAGGACGGCCGGCTGCTCACCGACCGTCTCGCCGGTGCCCGGGTGGTCAACCTCCCGAACCAGGAAAAGGGAGCCCGGTAGTACCGGGCTCCCTGGCGGCGGCCTACGTCGCCGATAACCTGGTTAGTGTGCGAAGTGGCGGGCACCGGTCAGGTACATCGTCACGCCGGCCTTCTTCGCGGCCTCGATGACCTCGGCGTCCCGGATGGAACCGCCCGGCTGGACCACAGCCTTGACCCCGGCCTGCGCCAGCACCTCGAAGCCGTCCGCGAAGGGGAAGAAGGCGTCCGAAGCCGCGACGGATCCGGACACCCGCGTTTCCCCTGCCCGCTCGACGGCGAGCCGGGCAGAGTCGACCCGGTTGACCTGGCCCATGCCGACGCCGACGGTGGCACCGCCCTTGGCCAGCAGGATCGCATTCGACTTCACGGAACGCACCGCGGTCCAGGCGAACGCCAGATCGTTGAGCACCTCATCCGAGGCGGCCTCACCGGTGGCCAGTTCCCAGTTCTTCGGGTCGTCGCCCTCCGCCTGGAGCCGGTCGCTTTCCTGGACCAGCAGGCCGCCGGAGATCTCGCGGCGCTCGAGCGTCTCACGCTCCGGGGCGTCGGCACGCAGAATACGGATGTTCTTCTTCTGGCTGAGGATGTCGACGGCGCCGTCCTCGTAGGAGGGTGCGATGATGACCTCGGTGAAGATGTCGGCGACCTGTTCGGCCATCTCGACGGTGATCTCGCGGTTGGCGGCGATGACCCCACCGAATGCGGAGGTCGAGTCGCAGGCGTGGGCCTCGCGGTGGGCGGCGGCGATGGATTCATCCGAGACGGCGATGCCGCAGGGGTTGGCGTGTTTGATGATCGCCACGCACGGGCGCCCCTGGTCCCAGGCCGCGCGCCAGGCGGCGTCGGTGTCCGTGTAGTTGTTGTAGCTCATCTCCTTGCCGTGGAACTGTTCGGCGCGGGCCACCCCGGCGGTACCGGCCCCATCCAGGTACAGGGCAGCCTTCTGGTGCGGGTTCTCGCCGTAGCGCAGGGTGTGCGCCAGTTCGTGGGTGGCACCGGTCCAGGCGGGGAAGCCTGCGCCATCCTCGCTGCTCTCCAGCTGCGCCCCCATCCAGGAAGCGACGGCGACGTCATAGGCCGCGGTGTGGCGGAAGGCGTCGACGGCCAGCTCGGTGCGCTGGGCACGGGAGAAGCCCTCGGACTGCGCGGCGGTGATCACGTCGTCATAGCGGGCGGGGTCGACGACCACGGCCACCGAGGGGTGGTTCTTCGCGGCGGCGCGCACCATGGAGGGCCCCCCGATGTCGATCTGCTCGACGCAGGCGTCGAAGTCCGCGCCGGAAGCGACGGTTTCACTGAAGGGGTACAGGTTCACCACGACCAGCTGGAAGGGGCTGACCTCAAGGTCCGTCAGCTGCTTGAGGTGGTCTTCCTTGCGGGTGTCGGCGAGAATGCCGGCGTGGACCTTCGGGTGCAGGGTCTTCACCCGCCCCTCGAGGCACTCCGGGAAACCGGTGAGCTGTTCCACGGGGGTGACCGGCACACCCTGCTCCGCGATCTTGGCAGCGGTCGAACCGGTGGAGACGATCTCCACTCCCGCCTGGTGCAGCGCCGTGACCAGGTCTTCCAACCCGGTTTTGTCGTAGACGCTGATCAAAGCGCGCTTAATGGCCTTGTGGTCATTGCTCATGGGTGAACTGAACCTCTCCTGTTGCTCGGTCGATCTGGACCCTGCGCAGAACCGACACGATTAGCTTGCGTTCCACCTGCTTGATGCGCTCATGCAGGGAACCTTCGGTGTCATCCGGAGCCACGTCCACCGCCTGCTGGGCGATGATCGCGCCGGTGTCCACGCCCTCGTCGACGAAGTGAACCGTGGAACCGGTGACCTTGACGCCATACGCCAGCGCGTCGCGGACCCCGTGTGCCCCGGGGAAGGACGGCAGCAGCGCCGGATGGGTGTTGATGATGCGCCCGCCGTAACGAGCCAGGAAGGCCGCGCCCAGGATCTTCATGAAGCCCGCCGACACGATCAGGTCGGGGTCTCCCTCCCCCACGGCGGCGGCCAGCGTGCCGTTCCACGAGTCACGGTCCTCAGTCATCTCCACCACCTGCGTAGCGACGCCCGCGGCACGTGCCCGTTCCAGGGCGGGGCAGGGCTTGTCGGCGACGACGAGGGAGACGGTGTAGGCATCGTCCCGGTTATCGAGAATGGCCTGGAGCAGGGTACCCGAGCCGGAAACCAGGGCGACGACGTTGATCGGATTCGTGGATGTCACCCGCCCGATTCTAGCCCCTCGGGGTGTCAGACTCCCCCTCGGTGACCCCGGGCTCCCCCACCTCGTCGTCCTCCTCCCCGTCTTCCGGGGCTTCTTCGGCGCCGTCCGGCTCTTCATCCGCGGTAGCGGGGTCCGCCGTGGTGTCCTCGTCCGCCTCGGACGGGGCATGGGCATCGTCAGGTGATTCCTCACCTTCAGGATCCCCGGTGTCTCCGTCGGCCTCTGTGCTCTCGGGGTCCTCCGGGGTCTCCGGGGTCTCCTCGGAATCTTCCACCTCAGTCTCCCCGGGGTCCTCGGTCTCGTCAGGCTCCGGGTCCGCGTCCTCGGATTCCTCCAGGTCCTCTATATATGAGGTGTTTTCCTGATCCGTTTCCGTCGCCGCTGCCGGGGCCGATTCAGCCAGCTGTTCCGCTCGGCTCTGACGGCGTTCCGCCAGCTTGAGCAACAACGCTGTGGCCACCCCTGCCAGGGTCAACCAGACGAAGACCAGGGCAGCACTCAACAGCACCATGGGGCCGGAGGGGCCGAATGCCCCGAGCGCCCCTTGTGCGAAGTATCCGGCCACCAACATGCAGATGCCGGCAAAGAAGCCGGTGGTCACGGCCGAAAGCAGTGACGGGCTGCTCCGGTAGGCCAGGTAGGTGGCCAGCGCCGCGGGAATGATGAGCAGGATGGGAAACCACACCTGGGATTCTGCGGGAATCGCGGCCACCAGCGGAACCGGCGGCAGCGGCGTGTGGTGGATGGAGAACAAGGACACCGAGGCTTCTCCGAGGTGGAACTCCCCGCCAACCAGGACCGCAGCGGCGCCGATCAGGGCGTTCGGGAGATACAGCAGACACACCACACCCAGGGCGACCAGGGCACCGGCACCGTTGTACAACTCGACCAGTTCCGCCTGGCGGTTCCAGCCGAGTACCATCGCGACCAGCAGCACCACCAGGGCGACGAGACCGAGATAGCTGAACCAGCGCGCCGCCGTGCGCGCGTTGTCCACGAGCGCCTCCGGAAGTCCGTAACGGCGACAGAGGGCACGCCACAGCTTCGTCCCCATACCGATGACCATCGCCACCAGGTGCAGGGCCACCACCCGTGCCAGCAGGACCGGAATCTCCGGCGGCGCCACCTCATATACCGCGCTGGCGTCCCAGAGCATTCCGGCCGCGATGCCGGTCAGAACCAGCGGCACAACGAGGATGCAGACCAGCAGCACACCCAGATCAGCCACGCTCACGCGGTCCTTGACGGCCTTGTGGACCTGCCGCGCGATCAGCCACACCAGAATTAGCGCCGGCAGCATCGGGAGCAGCCCGATGGTGGCCCCCTCATAGGAGACCGGCACGAGGTTGAGGATCAACCAGAACTGCGCGATCGTGGCCGGCAGCGCCGCCATCTCCACGGAGGCCAGGAGCAGCACCGCCAGCGCAACGACGATGACGGTGAGTACGGCGACCACGTTGGGGATCAGGGCGGTGGGCAGGTACCGGCGCAGGCGCCCACGGAAGTTCTCCGGCATCGGGGATGTCTGCTCCGCTGCTCCCCTGCGGTCGGGACGGGCGGACCGCTGGGATGAACGGGCATTCGTTGCCGCCGAGGAGCCATTGACCCGGGACTGGTGGGGACCACGGGTGCGCGGTCGGCGGGTGGGCCGGGACTGCGGACTGGTCTTTTTACTCACCCTGTCTACTGTGCCATGCCCGCTCCCCGAAACGCCGTTGGCACCACGGCCGGGCCAGGAAGCGGGAAGGGGGATCCACCGCGGTCGTTCCCGCGGCCCGAAGTGAAAAGGTGTGGGGTGGCGTCCCCTCAAGGAAACCATTTTGTGATCTTTCCCACTTATTGGTGTCATGATTCCCATTAGGTTGCTGCGGATGTAACGGGACGCTATCGTTACCTCCAGCAGATAACAAGACGGTCACAATTGTTAAAAGAATTGTGCCGGAGGATGGAAGTAGGCTCATGCAGAACCAGACTCAGCGGGCGTCCCGAGGTAGGCACCGCAAGTTTACCGCCTCGCAGACGGCCAAGGGTCGGATCGCGCTCGTAGCCGTGGCCACCGGTGCGGTGTCCACCGCCGGTGTCGGAGGCGCCGCCGCAGCCCAGCTGCAGCAGGCTGACCAGCCCACCGAGAATGTCGAAGCCAGCACCGATATCGATTACCAGCTGACCGCCGAGACCGACCCGATTGAGCCTGCTACCGGGTCCTCAGCCCCGCAGATCCTCAACATCGCGGAGTACAAGCCCGTAGCCAACCTGGATGAGCAGCTCAGCACTGCAGTGCAGTACAACGAGCAGCGCATCCAGGAAACCCAGGCCGCCCTCGAGGCAGAGGCCAGCCGCGCCCTGGACGCCACCGTCTCACAGGACGGCTCTGTGGCCAAGCCCGCTGAAGGCGCCTTCACCTCCGGGTTCGGCCCACGTTGGGGCTCCTTCCACGCCGGCATCGACATCGCCAACTCCGAGGGCACCCCGATCCTCGCCGTGATGGACGGCACCGTGATCGACTCCGGCCCGGCCTCCGGCTACGGCCAGTGGATCCGCGTCAAGCACGATAATGGCGCAGTCTCCGTCTACGGCCACATGTCCACGTTGAACGTGGGCGTCGGGGAGCGGGTCACCGCCGGACAGCAGATCGCAGGGATGGGCAACCTCGGCTTTTCCACCGGCACCCACCTGCACTTCGAGATCCACCCCGACGGCACCAACGCCGTGGACCCGGTGCCGTGGTTCAGTTCGCACGGCATCTCCATCTAAACCGCCGCAGCAACGCCGCTCACCCCGCCGACTGAAGAGTCCGCGGGGTTTCGTCGTCCCGGAACCGGGACCACGCCGGATGGGTAGGCTGACAGCATGAGCATCGTCAAAATCAACGCGATCACCGTCCCCGAGGGCTCCGACGAGGAGCTGGAGAAGAGGTTCGCGCAACGTCAGCACGCCGTCGACCACGCCCCGGGATTCGAGGGATTCCATCTGCTGCGCCCGGTTTCCGGGGAGAGCCGGTATTTCGTGGTCACCTACTGGTCCGATGAAGAGTCCTATGCGGCCTGGCGCGACGGTGACGCCCGTACCGCCCACCAGGCCCCCGAGGGGGCTGAAAAACGCCGGCCGGTGGCCTCCGGTGCCGAGCTACTGGAGTTCGACGTGGTCCTCAGCTCCCTGCCGGGCGCGTCGACGGACCCCGCCTCCTAGAGCTTTTCCATCGGCACGCCGCCGATCAGCATCAGCCGCACCTTTCCGGATGTCCCGAAGTCAATGGTCACCGTTGCCCGGGCCCCGGAGCCGTCTGAGGACAGCACGGTACCCAGCCCGTACTTCGCGTGGTTGACCCGGTCCCCCACCGCCAGTTGCAGATCATTGTTCTTCGCCCGCTTCGGGATGGCGGGCCCGGTCTTCTTCGTCGGGGCGGAACGCCGCGGCCCTGCGTTGTAGTAACCGGGTGGATTGCCCCAGGAGCTCAAGCTGAAGGACTGTTCGGGCTCTTCCCGACGCCAGTCGAGCAGCTCAGCCGGCACCTCCGCCAGGAAGCGGCTCGGTGGGTTCGTCACGGGGTTACCCCAGGAGCTGCGCAGCATGGCCCGGGTGACGTAGAGCTTCTCGCGCGCCCGGGTGATCCCCACGTAGGCCAGCCGCCGTTCCTCTGCCAGCTCCTTCGGGTCCCCCAACGCCCGCATGTGGGGGAACTGCCCGTCTTCCCAACCGGTGAGGAAGACCGTCGGGAACTCCAGGCCCTTGGCGGTATGCAGCGTCATCAGGGTCACCACACCCTGCTCGTTCTCCGGGATCTGGTCGGCGTCGGCCACCAGGGAAACCTTCTCCAGGAACGCCTGGAGGCTGCCCGGCGCGGCTTCCCCTTCCCCCAGCTCGTATTCACCGCCGTCCATCTCCTCGTAGGCGACCTGGTTGGCCGCCTCCGAGGAGAACTCGCGAGCCACGGACACCAGTTCATTGAGGTTGTCCAGCCGGGTGCCGTCCTGCGGGTCATTGGAGGCCTCCAGCTCCGCGCGGTAGCCGGTGGCATCCAGGATGCGGTTGATCAGCTCCCCGATGTCGGGCATGCCGGTGATCTCGTTCTTCAGCTCCACCGCCTCAGAGCGGAGACCGTCCATCAGTTCATTGAACTTGACCACTGAGTTGCGGCCGCGCGCCCCGAGCAGATCCACCTGGCCTGCCGCGGCGTCGACCAGCGCCGACCCGAAGCTGGTGGCGTTGTTCTCGGCGTGCAGGGAGATGAAGGCCTGGGCCCGGTCCCCGATGCCGCGGCGGGGCGTGTTGATGATCCGGCGCAGGCTCACGGTGTCATCGGGGTTGTCGAGCACCCGGAGGTAGGCGATCACGTCGCGGATCTCCCGCCGCTCATAGAAGCGGGTGCCGCCCACGACCTTGTACGGGATACCGCTGCGGATGAACACGTCCTCCAGGGCACGCGAGGAGTTGTTGGTGCGGTACATGACGGCGATGTCCGAGTAGTGGCGCCCCTGGTCCGCCAGCTGGTCGATCTCCGCGGCGATGAAGCGGGCCTCATCGTGTTCATTGTCCGCGACATAGCCGACCACCTGGTCCCCCTCCCCGAGAGCGGTCCAGAGTTTCTTCTCCCGGCGGTCCTCGTTTCTGGCGATCACGGCGTTCGCGGCGCTCAGGATCGTCTGGGTGGAACGGTAGTTCTGTTCCAGCAGGATCGTGGTGGCCTCCGGATAATCCCGTTCAAACTCCTGGATGTTGCGGATGGTCGCACCACGGAAGGCGTAGATCGACTGGTCGGAGTCGCCGACGACACAGAGCTCACTGGGTGGCACGGCGTTCGGATCCGCACTCGGCTTACCCACCAGAGTGGACACGAGCATGTACTGGGCGTGGTTGGTGTCCTGGTACTCATCAACCAGCACGTGACGGAAGCGGCGGCGGTAGTACTCGGTGACCTCGGGGTGCTCGGTGAAGATGCGCACCACCTCCCCGATCAGGTCATCGAAGTCCACGGCATTAGCCCGGCGCAGGCGCTGCTGGTACTCGGCGTAGACCGCGGCCACGGTCGTCTCGAAAGGGTTCCTGGTCTGCGCCGCGGCAGCCGCTGCCTCCGACGGACCGATGAGCTCGTTCTTCTGGTTCGAGATCGCCGAGGACAGGATCCGGCCGGTGAACTTCTTCAGGTCCAGGTTCAGGTCCTTGGCGATCATCGTCAGCAACCGCTTGGCGTCATCACCGTCGTAGATGGTGAAGTTCGTGTTGAGGCCGGGCACCAGTTGGGCCTGCTGACGCAGGATCCGCACGCACACCGAGTGGAAGGTGGCCACCCACATTCTCTCGGCGACCGGGCCGACGAGACCGCCGACGCGTTCCCGCATCTCGGCGGCGGCCTTGTTGGTGAAGGTGATCGCCAGGATCTGGGCGGGGTGCACGCCGCGGTTGCGCAGCAGGTGGGCGATCCGGCGGGTCAGCACGGCGGTCTTGCCGGAGCCGGCGCCGGCGACGATGAGCAACGGTGACCCGGCGTGCTCCACCGCGGCCTTCTGCTGGGGGTTGAGCCCCTCGGTCAGGTCAACAGCAGGGCCGGAGGCATCGGAGTTGGCGGAAGCGGAAAACGGTGATGTGGCGGAACTGTCCATGATGTCTCCAACCTACCCCGCCACCCGGACATCCCAGGTGAAGTACCTCTCAGAATGCGGGCATGGCACAATATGTACATGACCGACGCTGCCCACGAAGACTTCGATATCCGGATGCCCTCCGGCACTGATGACCCGCTCTCTGACGCGGAGATCCAGAAGTATCGTGAGGAAATCAACCGCCTGGATGACCAGCTGCTGGAGATCGTGAAGCGCCGCACCGCTATTTCCAAGGCGGTGGGCAAGACCCGCATGGGGTCCGGCGGCACCCGGCTCGTGCACACCCGTGAAGTGGCCATCATCAACCGGTTCCGCGAGGAGATCGGCGAGGAAGGCCCCGCCCTCGCGGCAATTCTGCTGCGCATGGGGCGCGGCCGTCTGGGCTGACCCCGACATGGAGCGTCTCGCCCGTACCGGTCGGCTCGTCAGCGAATTGCACGCCATCGTCGACCAGCTCGAAGAGCTCTACCCCGGACGCCGCTTCACCCCGGATGGCCACCTGGTGGGTTCTCTGGGTGAGGTTACTGCGGCAGTCCTCTTCGACATCAAGCTGCTCACCGCCTCCAGCACAGGGCATGATGCCCTGGCCGCCGACGGACGACGTGTCGAGATCAAGGCCACCTACGGCAGGTCCGGCATCGGGATCCGGAAAACTTCCGGAGGTGTGGCGGATTCGCTCCTCGTCCTCAAGCTGTCCAAGGTGCCCGAGAAAGACCACGAAGTGGTCTATAACGGCCCCTTCGCCCTGGTGTATGCGCAGCTGGGCCAGTTCCAGAGCAATGGCGCGGCGGTTATCAGCCTGAGTCGGCTGCGGGAACTGAACTCCTCGGTTCCCGGCCCGGAGCGGGTTCCCCTCAGACCCCACTAGCCTGTGGCCATGACCGATTCCACGGACTGGCCGGTCCAGCTTGCCACCACGACGTTCGTCGCCCACCCCGAGGAACTCCAGCGCGCGCAGCAGCTCTATGCGGCACGGCTCAGTGAGATCCCGGCGGAGCACGCCCGGGTACTTTTCGTCTCCGCCCACCCCGTCGGCGAACCGGAGGGCTATGAGTCGTGGTTTCTGCGCGTCACAGCGGTGTTCGAGGCCGCGGCGGCGGGAACCCGGGCCCCGGACTCCCTCGAAATGTTCAGTCTCCATTGTGTCCTCCGGGTCAATCCCGAGTGGGCTGAGGAGGTCAGCGAGAAGCTCTTCTTCGCCGACCTCACCGCGCCGGATCCCTTCCCGGCCATGTCCACTTCCGTGATCCTGGTACCCCATGCGCCGCCAACTGAGCTGCTCCCGGTTCCACCGCCGCCCCCACTGACTGCGGTTTCGCCCGTTCCGGCCCTGCCCCACGCCGGCACCTGGTTGCTGACCCTGCATCTGCTGGCCGCGCCCGATGAAGATGACCACTTGGCCGCGGAGTACTCCCGGCTCCTCGACCTGCTGCAAAACGACGTCGCCGGTGTCACGCTCGTCTCCCACTCGCCGGCTCCGGAACGGCTCTCCGATGATGAGCCTGACGCCGCGGCCCTCGTGGCCGGTCCCCTGTGGCTGGCGGCCGCCCGGCAGATGGTCTCCGATCCCACCGCCTCCGGCAGCAGCCCGCTCCAGCGGTGGCCCCACCGCGCCCGGCTGGTCGTCGGCTGCGACGGGGACCCCACCCCCTTCTTGCCCGAGTCCGAATTGCCCGCAGCCTGGGACGCCGAGGCGCTGGAATAGTCCTCCCCCGTTCCCGTCATGCCCACGGGCATGCCGTCGGATCCTCAACTAAGTTTGGGTTGCAAACTCGCTTGACCACCTCTTGATTGGGAGCCGAACATGATGCATTCGCCAGAGATCACCGCCACCTCCGCCTGGCACGCGCTGCAGGACAGCCACTCCCGCCTCCGTGGCACCACCCTTCGGGAGCTGTTCGACGCCGACCCCGCCCGTGCCGGGCGCCTGAGCTTCGACGCGGCCGGGTTGCACGTCGACCTATCGAAGCACCTCGTTGACGAGCGCTCACTGCAGGCGCTGCTGGATCTCGCGCAGCAGGCCGGCTTGAAGGAGCAGACTGAGGCGATGTTCGCCGGCACCCACATCAACACCACCGAAGACCGCGCGGTACTGCACACCGCCCTGCGGCTGCCGGTTGAGGCAGATCTCGAGGTGGACGGACAGGACGTTGCGGCCGACGTCCACGAGGTACTCGGCCGCATGCGCGACTTCGCCGCGGCCCTGCGCTCCGGGTCCTGGCTGGGCCACAGCGGGCACACCATTAAGAAGGTGGTCAACATCGGCATCGGCGGCTCCGACCTGGGACCTGCGATGGCGACACAGGCACTGCGCTCCTACGCCACCGCCGGGATCACCGCGGACTTCGTCTCCAATGTCGATCCGGCCGACATGACGTGGGTCCTGGAGGACCTGGACCCGGGGTCCACCCTGTTCATCATCGCCTCCAAGACCTTCACCACCCAGGAGACCCTGGCCAACGCCCACGCCGCGAAGCGCTGGCTGCTGGAGGCCTTCGACGGGGACGAGCAGGCCGTCGCCAAGCACTTCGTGGCGGTGTCCACCAACGCGGAGAAGGTCGCCGAGTTCGGCATCGACACCGCCAACATGTTCCCCTTCTGGGACTGGGTGGGCGGCCGCTACTCCGTGGACTCCGCCATCGGTCTGTCGCTGATGGCCGTGATCGGGCCGATGGACTTCATGCGCTTCCTGGAGGGCTTCCACGCCATGGACGAGCATTTCCGCACCGCGGAGTTCCGGGAGAACGTCCCGGTGCTGATGGCCCTGTTGGGGGTCTGGTACACCAACTTCTTCGACGCCCAGACCCATGCCGTGCTCCCCTATTCGCAGGATCTGGCCCGCTTCCCCGCCTACCTGCAGCAGCTGACCATGGAGTCCAACGGCAAATCGGTGCGCCGTGACGGCATCCCCGTGACGTACTCCACGGGTGAGGTCTACTGGGGTGAGGCGGGCACCAACGGCCAGCACGCCTTCTACCAGCTGATCCACCAGGGCACCCGCCTGGTTCCGGTCGATTTCATCGGTTTCGTCCGTCCGAAGCAGGACCTGCCCACCGCTGACGGTTCCGGATCCATGCATGATCTGTTGATGGGCAATCTCTTCGCCCAGGCCAAGGTGCTGGCCTTCGGCAAGACCGAGCGGGAGATCGCCGGCGAAGGCGTGCCGGCGGAACTGGTCAACCACAAGGTCATGCCGGGCAACCGCCCGTCGACGACCATCCTGGCCGAGGAACTCACCCCGGCCGTGCTCGGGTCCCTGATCGCCCTGTACGAACACGTCACCTTCGTCCAGGGCGTCATCTGGGGCATCAACTCCTTCGATCAGTGGGGCGTGGAGCTGGGCAAGGCCCAGGCGAAGTCGCTGGCGCCGGCCGTCGCCGGCGAGGTGGACGTGGATTCCGGCGACGCCTCCACCGACGCTCTGATCACCTGGTACCGCTCAAAGAAATAACCCCACCTGCGGTTTCCCCGGTTTCCGGGCGGTGGTGCGGCATGTTGTGGTTATCTCTTGAGGTATGGGCGACGCCGTTTCCTCTGACACCTACACCCCGCACCAGCGGACCCGTTACCGCGAGCACCTGGCGAAGGACCTGGAGATCTTCGACCGTCATCTCCAGCGCTCGGAGTTCGATGATCAGGGTACGATCGGCATGGAGCTGGAGCTCAATCTCGTCGATGAGAACATGCAGCCGGCCCGGAAGAACGCCGAGGTGCTGTCGAGGTTGGGTGATGAGTACCAGTCTGAACTGGGCAGTTTCAACGTCGAGCTGAACCATCCGCCCCTGAGCCTTGCCGGGGACGGCCTGGAGCAACTCCGCGAGGGCATCACCGCCCGCATCGACGCCGTGCGCGCCGCCGCCGAGCAGGCCGGCACCCGGGTCGCGATGATCGGCACACTGCCGACCTTGAGCACCGAGTTCCTCAAGGACCCGGCGTGGATGACCCCGGAGAACCGCTACCGGGCACTGAACAACTCGGTGATGGGCAGCCGCGGTGAACTGGTCCGCATCGATATTTCCGGTCGCGAGCACTTCTGCCATGACTTCGCCGATATCGCCACTGAGTCCGCCTCGACCTCCCTCCAGCTGCACCTGCAGCTAGCACCCAACCGCTTCGCTGATGCCTGGAACGCCTCCCAGGCCATCGCCGGGGTGCAGGCGGCACTGAGTGCCAACTCCCCGTTGTTTCTCGGCCACCGGCTCTGGGCGGAGAACCGGATTCCGGTCTTCCAGCAGTCCATTGACACGCGCACCCCGGAACTGGTGGCTCAGGGGGTCCGCCCCCGAGTCTGGTTCGGGGAACGCTGGATCACCAGCATCTTCGATCTCTTCGAGGAGAATGTCCGCTACTTCTCTCCGCTGCTGCCCGAGCCCCGGGAGATCTCCGGTACGCCGATGATGACCGGCAAGACACCGGCGCTGCACTACCTCAACCTCCACAACGGCACGGTGTGGCGTTGGAACCGGCCGATCTACGCCCCCGGTGAGGAACTGTCGCACCTGCGGGTGGAGAACCGCCTCCTGCCCGCCGGCCCCACGGTCGCGGACATCATCGCCGATGCCGCGTTCTACTACGGGATGGTCAAATACCTGGCCGAGGAAACCCGTCCGGTGTGGTCCCGGTTGACCTTCCCGGATGCAACGGAGAATTTCTTCGCCGGCGCCCGGGATGGATTGCGTGCCCGGATCACGTGGCCCACGCTGGGGCGCATCGACGTCGCCGAACTCATCGGTGGGCACCTCCTCGAGCAAGCTGCGGAGGGCCTGCGGGCCCTCGGCGTCCGCGCGGACCTGATCGAGTACTACCTGGGGATCATCGGGGAACGGGCACACACCCGGCAAAACGGCGCGGCCTGGCAACTGTCCGCGTTGGGGCGGCTGGAACCGGTGGGTACGACACCGGACAGCCCGGAGCGGCAGCGGGCGCTGGCGGAGATGCTGCGGCGCTACCTCTCCCACCAGGACTCCGGGGAACCGGTGCACACCTGGGAGATCGGGAGCTGAACACCTACAATCGTTCCCTGTCCACGTCTCCAGCCCCGGGGACCGAACCCAAGGAGCACTCCGTAGATGACCAGCCCACAGGACAACGGCGCGAACGATGAGACCAGGTTCCTCGGGCAGCCGGCGCGGCCCGAGGCCCCCAGGCAGTACTTCCCGCCACAGCAGCAGCCCGGATACCAGGACCAGGATTTCGGCGGGCAGCAGTACGACCGGCAGCCGCAGTACGCACCTCCGCCGGAGGACCAGTATTACGGCGGGGACTATGAACCGGAGCCGCGACGCCGGGGCGGGACCGGCGGCTGGATCCTCGGTGTCCTGCTGGTCCTCGCTCTGGCGGCACTCATCATCGTCTTCTTCCTCTGGCGGAACGCCGCTTCAGAGGCGGACCGCGAGCCCGTCCCGCCGGAGACCTCGACCGTGGAGCAGACCACCACGGTCACCGAGTCCGTGACCCCGGCCCCGAGTGCGGAGCCCAGCCCGGAACCCACCGGAGACACCGGGCTCCCGCTCCCGACCGGCCTCCCTGAGGAGCTGAACCCGGAGAACATCAATCCGGAGGACTTCCTGCCGGAGGGCTACACCCTGGACGATCTCGAGCAGTTCCTGAATTAGTCCCCTAGAGTTTGACCATCGGCTCGTAGCCGTAGGGGATGTGGTCGCTGTCAGCGATCCGGCGGCCGAAGGGGAAGCAGGTCACGGGGATCATCTTCACGTTCGCGATGGCCAACGGAATGCCGATGATGGTCACGGCCTGCGCCGCCGCGGTGACGATGTGGCCGATGGCCAACCACAGCCCCGCTATCACGAACCAGATCACGTTGGTCACGGTGGACAGTGCCCCGGTACCGCCGACCGGCTGGATCACGGAGCGGCCGAAGGGCCACAGTGCGTAGCTGGCCATCCGGAAGGAGGCCACGCCCGCCGGGATGGTGATGATGAAGATGCAGGCGATGATTCCGAAGAGGAAGTATCCGGCGGCGAGCAGAAAGCCGCCGAAGATGAACCAGATGAGGTTGAGCAGCGTTTTCATGCCTCCACAGTAGGTGAGAAAACCCACCCCGGACAGAAGCTGCGGGCCACGGAATCAGGTGCGGCGGCTGACAGCGGGGATCAGTTGCCGCATCCGGTGGGCAACCGGGCTGCCCCGCAGTAACTTTGGAGACATGAACGACAACTTCCGTCTCAGCGACAATGACCGGCTGCATGCTCTGCAGGTGCTGGGCACGCATTACGCCGACGGTCGGCTGGACAATGTCGAGTTCGATGAGCGGACCCGCACCGTGGCCGATGCCCGGGTTCTGGGGGAGATCCGCCCGGCCTTCGCGGACTTGCCGGGGGAATTACCGTTCCAGCAGGGGGATGCGGAAAGCGGCGGCCAGTTGGTCCCCGTCAGCATCGGCACTCCGCTGAGTCCGATTTCCCCGGAGGACCGGGAGCTGGCGGAGATGCAGGATCTGAAGTCCCGGGGCAAGAAGGTCGAGAGCCTGGACGGTGCGGTCCTCGGAGTCACCCTGGTGGCCTTCCTCATCCTGCAGTTCGTGATCGGTGTGGGATGGGCGTGGGTGGTCTGGCCTTCGCTGGCACTCACCCTGGCGATCCCGCGGTTGATCTACCGCTACAACGACGCTGACGAAAAGACTTATGAGGAGCTGAAAGAAGCCGAGAATGAAGCTCGGAAACAGCGGATCCGGCGTGCCGCAGAGCGGATGCGCGAACTTGAGGACGGACACTAGGCTGCAACCGCAGCTGTCCCTCTAGCGAAAGAACTGCATGCTTGATTCGATAGTCAACTGGGTGATCTCCCTCATGGAGACCCTGGGCGCCCCCGGGGTGGGCATCGCCATCCTTCTGGAGAACCTCTTTCCGCCGATCCCGTCTGAGGTGGTGCTGCCGCTGGCCGGGTTCACCTCCTCGCAGGGCTCGCTGAATGTCTGGGCGGCCTTCATCTGGGCCACCGCGGGCTCAGTTGCCGGCGCCTTTCTGCTCTACTGGATCGGTGCGGCGATCGGGTCCGAGCGCCTCCGCCGGATCGCCGACTGGATGTGGCTGGTGGAGGCCGAGGACGTCGACAAGTCCCTGCGCTGGTTCGACCGCTACGGGCAGTGGTCGGTGTTCTTCGGCCGGTTCATCCCGGGCATCCGCAGCCTGATCTCCATCCCGGCGGGTGTGGACCGGATGAACCTGGTGAAATTCGGCCTGCTCACCCTGGTGGGGTCCGCCATCTGGAATGCCGCGTTGATCGGTTGCGGTGTATGGCTCGGGGAGAGCTGGCACACCGTCAGCAACCTCATGGACCAGTATTCGACGGTCGTCTACGCGCTGATCTCGCTGGCCGTCCTCGTGGCGGTCGGATTCCTCATCAACCGCGCCCGGCAGCGGCGTAACCGGTCGGCGCAGGCTGACAGCTCGGACACCACCAGATGACCCGCTCGAGTTCCTCGGCGTCCCCACCCAGATCGACGCCACCCAGAAAATCCTTGACGATGCGGGTGCCACAACGCCGGCACGGCCGCTGATTACGACCGAAGACGTACGTGTTCTCCCCGGCCCGTCTGACTCCGGTGGTCACCCGGATCGGCGAGTTGCGGTTTTCCCACATGAGTTTCCGCGTGACCGTGAGAACCCGGTCGATGTCCACCGCCGAAACCGGGGTGGCCGGGTGCACGCCGCACACGAAGCAGATTTCCGCGCGGTACTCGTTGCCCACCCCGGCCAGATTCTTCTGGTCCAGCAGGGCGGTACCCACGGGACGCTCCCGCCGGGCGAGTAGCCGGGCACGGGCCGTCCCGTATCCGCTCTCCTCCCAGTCCCCGGCCAGCACGTCCGGACCGAGGTACCCCATCCGCTCCCCGTACTGGTTGTCGGGAAAGACCCGGACCAGGCCCAGGGAATGGCCGACCACCTCGATGGGGCGCGGGTGCGGACTGCCCGCCAGCTCGAGCACGACCCGGGCGGTGTGCCCGGGTTTCTTCCACCGGTCGCCCTTCAGGTGGATCGCCCAGGTGCCCTCCATTTTGAGGTGGGTGTGCAGCACGCGCTCCCCGATCCGCATGAACAGGTGCTTGCCATACGGCCACACCGCTGCGACAGCGGCACCGGAGAAATCGGCCAGCGCAACCGAGGGGACCCGCAGGGAAGAGGCCAACACCTCCCGGCCAACCATGAACTGCAGGCGGTGGGACAACTGAAAGACGGAATCACCCTCGGGCATGCCGCCCAGGGTACTGCTGGGACCGGGGCGGGAAACCGCGGGGTCGACATCCTCTGCACCGGATTTCCGTCAGCAGCTCTCCCCCATTCGGCGGCTGGCACGGTGCACGGCGGCGACCCCACGGGCCCTGGCCCGCCCCGCGGCGATCACATTACCTTTATTTTACCTGTCAGCCATCTGAGAGCGCCCAATACAATGCTCACTGCAACTCATCCAGGGCCTGGGCGATGCTGCGGCCGCGGCGGGGCCCGCCGGTGCTGGGGCGCGCCCCGATCCGGATCCCCTTCGGGGTGATGCCGGCCCCGGCGCGCCGGAACAGCTCCAGCATCGGGTGTTCCAGGGCCGGAGTGCCGTTGAGTTTCTCCACGACCACCCGGGTCATGGCGTTGCGGGTCACTGCGTCGGCCAGCGCAGTGACCACCATCGCGACCAGCCCGGCGCGATCCACCGGCAACCCTTCGGGCAGTTCCTCCAGGAACAGGGTCAGGCTCCGGCCACCCCGCGTCAGGTGTGCCAGCAGCAGACCGTCGACCAGGATGACGCTGGCCCCGGCCGCCCGGCTGGGACCGGTGGTCGGCCACGGGAGAGCCGCACCGTACGGGTTCGCGGGGTCGGCGGCGGCGAGCAGATGCAGGGCCGGTTGTCCGGTACCCGAGGGCCAGCCCTCCAGGTCCGGGGTGTCGGACAGCCCGCGGAGCCGGTCGATCACGGCCGGGGTGGAGAACTGGGCGGCCCCCAGGCCCTCGATGACATAGCCCCGCATCGCGCGCCCGTTCTCCTCGAAACGGGACAGCACCTTGTACGCCAGGGCGAAGCCGCCGAGCACATCCTCGACCACGACACTGCCGCGGGTCAGCACACCGTAGCGGTCCAGCCAGGCCTCGCCGTGGGCGACCGACCGGGAGGTGGCGTCGTCGGTGGCGCGCACCGCCAGTGCCCAGCGTCCGCCCATGTCGGGCGGCACCGTCGACGCCGCCCGGGTGGCCTGGGTGAAACTGGTGCGCCCCATGCGCAGCCGGGAACGGGTGGGGCGCCGCTTCGCACGGTGGGCGGTGGTGCCGCCGGCGGCCAGGCGCGCCCGGACCGGGGTGAAACTGTCCGGGGAGACCAACCCCATCTCCACCAGCCCCCACAGCGCCTCCCGCAGCTGCTCGGTGGTGGTCTGACCGGTGACCAGTCCCAGGTCCTCGCCGGTGGTCTCTGCCAGCAGCTCGGGGAAATGGAAACCACCGCCCCGACCGAGGACCGTGAGCACCGACTCCTGCAGACCACTGAGCCCGGTGGGCTCGACCTGGGGAGCCAATTGCGCGGCATAGTCGGCCGGCAGGAGCATGATCCACGGATCCCGGGCGCCGGCGGAGCCCGCCCCCACGATCAGCACCTCGCCGGTGCCGGTCAGCTCATCGAGGAAGCCCGGCGAATAGTCGCCCACCCGGTAGGGCAGCACCATCGTTTCCCAGGCGGAGGCCGGCAGGCGGACCCCGGCCAGTTGCTCGATTACGGCGAACACCCCGTCGGGACCGGACAGGGTGCCGCGCTCCCCCACGGCCGCCACCTGCTGCCAGTCGGGCAGGAAGCGGGCGAAGGTGGTGCCCGAAACCGGTTCCGTCTCCTGCCGGGCGGCCGCGAGGCTCCGGGAACGGATGATCCGCAACACCTCGGCGGCGCAGTACTCCTGCTCAACCACGCCCTGCCGATAGCGTCCCTCGACGACCGTGCCCTTGCCCGCCGCCTGCTGCAGGGCGGAGTGCGCGGCGCCGACGCCCAGTCCGAAGGCCTCGGCGAGGTCCTGGACCGTGAAGGGGCCACGGGTCCGGGAGAAACGGCCGACCAACTGGTCGAGGGCGTCAATGACGGTGCCCACCTGGGCGGCGATCCCGGGCGGGACCGGGACCCCCAGGCCGTCGCGCAGCAGCGGCGCGTCCAGGGCCTGGGCCAGATGCTCACGGCCCCCGATACGCACCACCATCACCCGGTCGCGCAACACCGCCCGGGCCTGCTGCAGCGGGTGCGCAAAACTGCAGTGATCGCTCAGCTCGTCGAGTGGAACCGGTCCGATGATGCGCAGCACATCCGCCAGTTCCTCCGGCCCGCGGGCCCGGCGCTGCGGATCGGTGCGCTGCAGCTGGGCATGGACCTGGGCGATGATCGTGGAGTCCAGCAGATCCCGCAGTTCCACCTCGCCCAGCAGCTTCGCCAGCAGGGACGGATCCAGCGCGAGGGCCGCCGCCCGCTTCTCCGCCAGCGGGGAGTCCCCCTCGTACATGAACGCGCCCGTGTAGTTGAACAACAGCGAGGACGCGAAGGGGCTGGGCTGTTCCGTGGTGACCTCGGCGATACGCACCCGGCGGTGGCCTAAGTCCCGGCACAACTGGGTCAGTGCCGGCAGATCGTAGACGTCCTGCAGGCACTCCCGCACCGTCTCCAGGATGATCGGGAAACTCGGGTACTTGCGCGCCACATCCAGCAGCTGCGCCGCGCGCTGGCGCTGCTGCCACAACGGTGCCCGCTTCCCCGGGTTCCGGCGCGGCAGCAGCAGGGCCCGCGCCGCGCACTCCCGGAACCGGGAGGCGAACAGCGCGGAGTTGCCCACCTGCTCGGTGACCAGGTCGCCGATCTCCTCGGCGTCGATCAGGAACAGCGCCGCGGAAGGTTCCTCCTCCCCCTCCGGAAGCCGCAGGACGATGCCGTCGTCCCCGGCCACCGCCTGGGCGTCCATCCCCGTCCGTTCCGCGACCAGGGCCCCCACCGCCAAGGCCCAGGCGGCGTTGACGCCCCGCCCGTAGGGGCTGTGCAGCACCACCCGCCAATCCCCGAGCTCATCCCGGAACCGCTCCAGCAGCAGCGTCTTCTCATCCGGGACCACCCCGGTGGCCTCGGCCTGCTCGGCCAGGAAGGCCGAGAGATTGTCCCGGGCGTACTCATCCAGCCCCAATCCCGCCAGCCGCGACGGATCGGCGTGCACCTCCCGACGGAAGCCTCCCAGGGCCTCCCCCAGCTCCGCCGGACGTCCCGCGCCGTCCCCGGTCCAGAACGGCAACCGACCCGTGTGCCCCGGCGCCGGCGTCACAATCACCTGGTCCCGGGTGATGTCCTCGATCCGCCAACTCGATGCCCCGAGGGTGAACACGTCCCCCACCCGGGACTCATAGACCATCTCCTCATCCAGCTCCCCCACCCGGCGGGGAGCGCCCTCCCCGCCGGCCAGGAAGACCCCGAACATCCCGCGGTCCGGGATCGTGCCACCACTGGTGACCGCCACCCGTTGCGCGCCGGGCCGGGCACTCATCATCCCGGAGATCCGGTCGAAGACGATCCTGGGCTTGAGCTCCGCGAAATCCGTGGACGGGTAGACCCCGGCCGCCAGGTCGATCACGGCGTCGAAGACGTCACGCGGCAGCTCCCGGTAGGGGCGGGCCCGCCGCACCGTGGCGTACCACTCCTCCACGTCCAGGTCCTCGACGGCCACGGCGGCCACCGTCTGCTGCACCAGCACATCCAGGGGGTTGCGCGGCACCTGCAGCTCCTCGATCAGCCCGGAACGCATCCGCTCCACCGTCACGGCGGACTGCACCAGATCCGAGCGGTGCTTGGGGTAGAACGAGCCCTGGGACACCGCCCCCACCGTGTGCCCGGCGCGCCCGACGCGCTGGAGGCCGGAGGCCACCGACGGCGGAGACTCCACCTGGATCACCAGGTCCACCGCGCCCATGTCGATGCCCAGCTCCAGCGAACTGGTGGCCACCACCGCCTTCAGGGTGCCCTCCTTGAGCATCTGTTCCGTGAGGGCACGCTCGTCCTTGGACACCGAACCGTGGTGGGCCCGGGCGATCACCGGCGGTGCCTGCCCGGCCACCCCGGACTGGGCCATCAACTGTGCGGGATCGCGCCGGGTCGGCGGGGACAGAGTCTCCGGGGCGTACTGCTGGGCGTAGAGCTCGTTGAGTCGGCTGGTCAGCCGTTCCGCAGTGCGCCGGGAGTTGACGAAGACCAGCGTGGAGCGGGCGTCCAGCACCTCCCGGTAGAGCTCGGTCTCGATGAACGGCCAGATGGACTTCTGGGTGGGCAGGGCGGACTCCCCCACATCCGTCGGTTCTTCCAGCGGCTGGGTCAGTCCGAGCGGATCATCGACCACCAGGTCCCCGATGGTGGAACCCTCCTCCGGCACCGGCAGGTCTGACATGTCGGGCACGGGCACGTGGACGTCCAGTTCCCAGGCCTTGTCCGCCGGCGGGGCAATGATCTCCACCGGCCGGTCCCCACCCAGGAAGGCCGCGACAGTCTCCAACGGCCGCACCGTGGCAGACAGGCCGATCCGCTGGATCTTCCGGTTCCCCAGGCGTTCCAGCCGTTCCAGACTGAGCGCCAGGTGGGCGCCGCGTTTGGTGCCGGCCAGGGCATGGATCTCGTCGATGATGACCGTGTCGACGTCGCGCAGAACGGCGGCCGCCTTCGAGGTCAGCATCAGGTAGGCCGATTCCGGGGTGGTGATCAGGATGTCCGGCGGCTTACGGACCTGGCGGGCCCGCTCCGCCTGCGGAGTATCCCCGGAGCGCACGGCGACGGTGATGTTCGGCATGTCCAGTCCCAGCCGGTCGGCCACCCGGGAGATGCCCGTGAGTGGGGCACGCAGGTTGTTCTCCACGTCCACCCCCAACGCCTTGAGGGGAGAAATGTAGAGCACCTTCACTCCCCGCCCGCGGACCGGCACCGCCGGGGACTCCGGCAGCTGCAGCACGGTTTGCCCCGCGGGCTCCACCAGGGAGTTCAGGGCCCAGAGGAAGGCAGCCAGGGTCTTTCCGGAGCCCGTCGGGGCGACCACCAGAGCATTGTCACCGTCGGAGACCTTCTCCCAGGCCTGCTCCTGGACGGCAGTCGGTGCGGCGAAGACGTCCTCGAACCAGGTGGCTACCTGCGGACGAAATCGCGCCAGGATGTTTTTGGCCATGCCTTACTTTAACCAACCGGTTAGACTCGCCCCCATGACCGTTCACATCGATGACGCGCGGCTGACCCGCCTGCTGGCACAGGGCACGGGAGAAATCCTCAAGGGGGTGCGGGATGTCGGTCTGCTCCAGGGCCGCAAGCTCGGTGACGCCGGTGATGACCTGGCACAGAACTGGATCGCCCGGGTGCTGGAACAGCACCGCCCGGATGACGGCTTCCTGTCCGAGGAGGCCGCCGATAACCGCGCCCGGTTGACCAAGGAGCGCGTCTGGATCATTGACCCATTGGACGGCACCAAGGAATTCGCCACCGGGCGGCAGGACTGGGCGGTCCACATCGCCCTCGTGGAGAACGGGATCCCCATCCACGCCGCCGTCGGGCTACCGGACCTGGGCGTGGTCTTCGACTCCGAGGAGGCCCGCGCCGTCAAGGGCCCGTACGCGAAGAAGATCGCCATCTCCCACAACCGTCCCCCGGCAGTGGCCCTGCACATCGCCGGCCAGTTCGGCTTCGACACGGGTGCGATCGGCTCCGCCGGCGCCAAGGCGATGCACGTCCTCCTCGGCGACTATGACGCCTACGTCCACGCCGGTGGGCAGTACGAGTGGGACTCCGCAGCCCCGGTGGGCGTGGCCACAGCCGCCGGTCTGCACTGCTCCCGGTTGGACGGTTCCGAGTTGCGCTACAACAACGAGGACACCTATCTGCCGGACCTGCTCATCTGCCGGAAGGAACTGGCCGACGACATCCTGGCACTGGCCGAGGAGTTCCGGCAGGAAAATGACGGTTACCGCTGAGCTGCTTAGCTGGCAAAATTGCGGCCGGAAGCCCTAAAGTAGGCCCCATGACCGCCGCTTCTTCCATTCCCACGCCCTACGAGGACCTGCTGCGGGAGATCCTCGCCGAGGGTGCCGCCAAGGGTGACCGCACCGGCACCGGAACCACCAGTGTCTTCGGCCGCCAGCTGCGCTACAACCTGGCTGACTCCTTCCCGCTGCTGACCACCAAGAAGGTCCACCTCAAGTCAGTCGTGGGTGAGCTGCTGTGGTTCCTGCGCGGCGATTCCAACGTCCAGTGGCTGCAGGACAACGGCATCCGCATCTGGAATGAATGGGCAGATGAGAACGGCGAACTCGGGCCCATCTACGGCGTGCAGTGGCGCAGCTGGCCCACTCCGGACGGCCGTCACATCGACCAGATCCAGCAGGCACTGGAGACGCTGAAGGACAACCCCGATTCCCGCCGCAACATCGTCTCGGCCTGGAACGTCTCCGAGCTGGAGAACATGGCCCTGCCGCCCTGCCACCTGCTCTTCCAGCTCTATGTGGCCGACGGCAGGCTCAGCTGCCAGCTCTACCAGCGCTCCGCGGACATGTTCCTGGGCGTGCCCTTCAACATCGCCTCCTACTCCCTGCTGACCCACATGTTCGCCCAGCAGGCGGGCCTTGAGGTCGGCGAGTTCATCTGGACCGGCGGGGACTGCCACATCTACGACAACCATCACGAGCAGGTGGCCGAACAGCTGACCCGCGAGCCGCGCCCCTACCCTCAGCTGAAACTGCACAAGGCCGACTCGATGTTCGACTATGGCTTCGACGACGTCGAGGTCATCGGCTATGACCCGCACCCGGCGATCAAGGCGAAGGTCGCGGTCTAGTGCTCGGCGCGATCTGGGCTCAGACCCGGGACGGCGTCATCGGATTCGAGGGCGACATGCCCTGGCATATCCCTGAGGACCTGGCTCATTTCAAGGAGATCACCCTCAAATATCCGGTGATCATGGGCCGCCACACCTGGGAATCCCTTCCGGAGAAGGTCCGTCCCCTGCCCGGGCGGGAAAATCTCATCCTCTCCTCCCGTGCCCCGGGTGACTGGTCCGCCGGTGCCGAGGTCTTCGCGGAACTTCCGCCGTTGGGCGGTGACACCTGGATCATGGGTGGTTCGCAGGTCTACCACGCCACGCTTGATGACGTCGCGGTCCTCGAGATCACCGTCATCGACGCCGAGCTGCGGCCGGTGCTCGGCGACGCCGCGGTGCTCGCCCCGCAGATCCCGGCGGACTTCGAGCTCGTCTCGGAGACCGGGTGGCACGCTTCCGCCCGCGGAGAGCTTAGACTTGCGGGAGAAGAAAACTTCCCGGGACCGGTCCGGTACCGGTTTCAGCGTTACGAACGAAAGGACCGTTGAGCGATGAGCGATCCGGTGACCATCTACATGACCGACTGGTGCCCCTTCTGCAAGAAGCTGATGAGCAACCTCGATCGCACCGAAACCCCGTACACCACCGTTAACGTGGACGAGGACACCGAGGCCGCAGCCTGGGTCGAGTCCGTCAACGAGGGCAACCGGGTGGTGCCAACCGTCCGTTACAGCGACGACAGCCACGCGACCAATCCCCCGGCGGGCGCCGTGCGCCGCAAACTGGAGGAACTGGCCGGCTGATCAGCTGTGTCCGCCGAAGAGGGCGAGCATCTCATGCGGTGACAACCCGACGCGCTTGCCCGACATCTCGGCGGAATACACCTGCTTGGTGTACACCTCCAGGGTGTTCGCGAGCTGCTGGGCGTCCACGCTGTTGAGCAGCATCAGCGGCTTGAGGGAGCCGTCCTCCAGGATCTGATCGATGGCCAGCGCGGGGATACCGTCCTCCTCGATGAGCCGGGCGACGATCTCACGACGCTTGACATCGATGAAGGTGGGCTTGTGAAGATCCATCTCGGCTCCCGGTGGCGATCGGTTGCCCCGGCGCGCTTGATGGCCGGGGGCTGATACTCCCAGTCTAGTGCGTTTGCCCAGTACATCCCGCAGGAATCGCCCCGGGGAATCCACCCCGGTTTTCAGCTCTGAAAAGTGGTGCGCTACATTTGGAGCTGCAGCACTGCCCTAGTAGCTCAGTGGATAGAGCACGGCTCTCCTAAAGCCGGTGTCGGAGGTTCGATTCCTCTCTGGGGCACTTACGGAAATACCGCATGAACTGGACTTTCGCTGGTACAGACTGGGGTGCCGTCGTTCTCGGAACGACGATTACCACCAATCCCACCGCAATTAGGCCGAACCAACCATCACGAAGGGCCGGCAGGACATCCGCAGCCTGGGGCTAGTGGCCGTCTTTGACACCAGTACTCCGATCTCCTGCAGCACCGAACTCCCCGCCCCATGAGCCCAGCTTCAATGAGCTGGAAGCCGCTGAATTGCTCACGCACAGCCCGCCATTGTCGGTTGAGGGACCCTACCCGCGACGTTCGTTTCGGGGGACTGGGTCTCGGGACTGGTGTGTCCCGCGCCAATTCCTCAAGGGAGCACCCTATCGATACGATGAGCACCTGAAACGCTACGCGTTATTCTCCCGGCCACGCCCGGGAGGAGCCCCGCCCCAGCAGGCGCGTCCAGCAGCATAATCACTACCGACGATAGGATTCCACGGTGTCCGGTCCATACCCCCGCAAATCACATCCGGGCGCTTCCGAGCGCGGGATTGAAATCGTGCCGAGCATGCACCGCGATGCTGTCGATGCCATCATCGCCCAATGGCAGGTCGTCTTACCGGATATCGATGTCTCACCGCTGAAGGTCTTCGGGCGCCTACACCGCACGTTCCTGCTGTACCGCACGGAAATCAGTTCGCTGTTCGCCGAGCTGGGAACATCCGAACCCGGATTCGACGTTCTTGCCGCGCTCAGACGCGCCGAACCGTCCTACACGCTGACAGCGGGTGAATTAGCTGAACAGACTCTCGTGACCACCGGCGGCTTGACCCTACGGGTCAAGAAACTTGAGGAGGAGGGTCTCGTCGTCCGTCACCGTGACGCCAACGACCAACGAGTCATCCACGTCCAGCTCACGGCATCGGGAATGGAACTGATAGACCGAGCCGCTCGCTCGCACTACGAGAATCTCGGCCGGCTCAAGGCCGACCTGTCCGCTGAGGAAGCCGAACAGCTTTCCCATTTGTTGGCCCGGCTTTTCGAATCTATTTCCACCGCCGGTAGCGGCCGTGATCCTCGCGCCCCCGAGAGCCACACAAACACGTAGCGGCCCCGGGGGTCACGATTGAGGAAGCCCCCCGGATCACACGTTCTCGTGTGATCCGGGGGGAGATTGTGCCACAGGTTCAGCGGCATGCCGCTCCCCGTGCCATACCAGAGCCTACTCCTACGACTCTCCCTCCCAGATGAACTCGGAGGCATCGTAGTCTTCGCTGACAATCCCCTGCGAGATCATGAGATCGGCAATATGCTGAACGGCATCCGCGTCCATGACGGTGTAGAACACCGGCATCGGGAGTGTCTGAGCCGTCCCCTCGTCGATGTGCGCAATGGAGGGCAGCCAATCGCGCCATTCCTGCTCGTTCGCCAGAATATCCTCGTTGGCCGCATACAGGGCCCGAGAGAAGGCTGCAGCCGTGTTGGGATTGCTGTTCAAAAACGCCCTACCGGAGACGATATTGGACGTGGCAATCTTATTGTTCGGCCCATCGGTGAGATCGATGATCTGCCGCATCCCGGCATCCCATGCCGCACTGAGATAGGGCTCAGGTGAGTAACCCACGTCAATGGAGCCGGACTGCACACCAGCGAGCATCTCCGGGAACGGCACCTCGATGAAAGTCGGAGTGACGTCGACACCCAGATGGTCAGCAAGCGCGTTGAAGGTCACGTCGCCCGTGTTGTTGGTGTTATTGATGCCGATAGTCGCGCCGTCGAGATCCTCGATCCCCTGGATGTCCGAATCCGGCTTCACGTACATAGCGATTGAATTGTCAGCGGAACCACTCAACAGCGCAGCCGTATCGATCGGCATCCCATTGTCGGTGGCACTTACGGTGTTGAACGTCGTCGACGTTGTGAAGTCCAGCTCACCGCTGGCGACCATCTGCGCACCGACGGGCCCGCCCTGCACGGGCTCGATGGTGACGTTCAGCCCTTCAGCTTCAAAGAAGCCGTTCTCATCGGCCCACCACAGGGTAGAGAAGTCGGCGATGGGCAGGGCCCCGACAGTCACATCGGCCTGTTCGATTTCACCGTTTCCTGTGGCTGCCGTGTCGGCCTCTCCTCCACACGCGGCGGTGAATGCGAGGGCGGTGGCGGCAACGACCACACCGAGAGCTTTAGTTAGTTTGGACATTTTTCCTCCAATGATGGGTGAGCCTGGAATACGTTCGCGTATATCGTGGACGCGCGCCACGGTGGTTCTTAGGTGTTGAGAATTTCCTCGGAACTGGCTGATGGTCGGAGGAGGGCGGTCACGCGAGCACGGATGTCGATGAACTCCTTCGAGGTCTTGGTGCGCAGGTGATCGCGTGGACGCTCCAGGCCGACCTCGATCACTTCGGCCACGACACTCGGTGGCTTGGACAACACGACGATCTGGTCAGCGAGATAAACGCTTTCGTCGATATCGTGGGTCACCACCAGCACGGTGATCCCCAGGCGGGTCTGAATTGTCATGAGCAGATCTTCCAGATCCGCTCGGGTCTGGGCATCAACGGAGGCATATGGCTCGTCCATCAGCAACAACTTGGGCTGGGAGGCAAGCGCCCTGGCGATCGCCACTCGCTGCTGCATACCACCGGACATTTGCCAGGGATAGAGGTGTTCTTTACCAGACAGTCCCACAGCCTCGATGCTCTCTTCGACCCGCCTGTTCCGTTCGGGATTAGAAAGGCCCCTGATCGGGAATGCGATGTTCTTGTTGACCCGCATCCAGGGAAACAGCGAACGGGAATAGTCCTGGAATACCATGGCCAACCCCTCTGGAACCCCGGTCACCTCCTCTCCCTCGAAGAACGCGGTGCCGGCGGTAGGCTTGTCCAGGCCTGAGATCATTCGGAGCAGGGTGGACTTGCCGCATCCCGACGGGCCGACGATCACGGTTATCTTGTGCGCCGGCACGTCCGCTGTGATCGAGCGGACGGCGAGGTTATCACCGTACGTCTTGGATAGCCCGTCCAGTGTCAGCTCCGGTGGGGATGAGTTGATCACAGCGGGGGAATCAACTTTGGATTCAGTCATCATTTGCAGTAACTCCTATGTGCCACGCCAGAACGCGGTGTTCGATGGTCTTGAAGATGACGTTGAAGATCACACCGATGATTACGAGCATGATCAGTACTGCGAAGAAAGTGGAGAAGTCGAAGTTGCGCTGGGCTTGCACGAGCATGTAGCCGAGCCCGTTCTCCGAACGCTGCAACTCCGAGATGATCATCATGATCAGGGCATAGGACATCGAGGTGCGGATACCGGCGAAGATCTTCGGTGAGGCGCCGGGGAGGACGATACTGGCCAGGACCCGGTGGGCAGGGATTCGGAAGACCTGTGCTGCTTGCGATCTGGTCTCCCCCACCGCGCCAACCCCGTCGATGGTGTTGAGCAGGATCGGCCACACCACCGCGAACGCAATGAGGAAGACCTTCGGGGCATCGCCGACCCCGAACAAGAAGAAGAACACCCCCAGGAGCGCCGGTGAGGGCAATGACCGTCCCAGATGCACCAGTGGCTGGAAGAGACCCGTGAGGATAGTCGAGGTACCCAGTACCACGCCGACGGCGATACCGATGACAATTGCCAGCCCGAGCCCGCAGAGCGCTCGGAACAAGCTCGGAAAGGTGTGCGCGACGATCGCGTCCCCGACAATGAACTCGTCCCAGAACCGCAGCACGGCCTCGTGTGGGGCGGGAACAAACAGCCCGGTGATCTCCGTCTGCGAGATCCCCCACCACGCGGCGATGATTAGCACAGGCACGGACATACGCAGCAGTGCCGTCGACGCCGTCTTTCCCCCTCTCCCCCTTCGGTGTCTCGTCCCGGTTCGCATGCCCTTCGCCCCGTTTGAAGGCGAGGTCTGTCCCACACCTGTGGGGGACGTACTTTCCTGCTGGTGATAGGAGGTTTCGACCCCGGTAACCGGGTCGCTCGGTGTCACAGCTATTGATTGGCTAGTCATTGGCTAAGTCCCTTCTTCCAGGCAAAAACTAGAGAATCAGCACGCGCCATTACCAGGTTGACGATGACACCGATGAAGCCGGCGATGAGGGTCGCGGCGTAGACGATGTCCAGATTCGCTGCGTTTGCTGACTGGGTCAGAATGAATCCGCCGATACCGGAGCCATCCCCGACGAGCAGTTCCACCGACACTGCCACCAAGAGGCCGATCGACGCAGAGATTCGGATCCCGGTGAACGCGAACGGTAGCGCGGTAGGAATCTTGATCTTGGACAGGATCTGCATCTCGCTCATCCCGAATGTGCGGGCCGTGTTAACCGACGTGGGGTCCACTCCCCTCACTCCATACATGGTGTTGAGCAGGATCGGCCACACGCATGCCAGTGCGACGGCGAGCGAGAGGGCTACCATTCCGCGTCCCACGAGCAGAACCAGGATCGGGGCCAAGGCCACCGAGGGCAGCACCCGGAACGCCTCCACCGGCCATTCGAAGGCGATGTACGAGGAGGTGAACGCCCCCATCAGTCCGCCCAGCACCACCCCCACGACGGTGGCGATGATCATTCCGAGCGCCCACTCACCGAGGGTGAAGCCTACTTGCTGCCAGAACCCACCGTCAGGTACAAGGGCAACCGCCCCACTGATGACCTGGCTGGGGATCGGTAAACCTTCGGTCGCTATCAAGCCAGATCGAAGGAATATCTCGGCGACCACCCCGGATCCGATCACACCGATTGTGCCGAGCACTGCCGCACGCGACGTCGACAGTGGCTCGCGGATAGTCTTCATAGCTCACCCCTTTCTCTCACGGTCCGCCTGAAACCTTCAGCTTGTGGACCTGCAAATTAATTTAGCTAAAAGATACATGTTATATGTGATGAATGCAACAATATTTTGCGCTAATGTTTCAGATCACCCCTGGCATAAACGCACCTTAACCCCCAAATATCATTGGAGTGGCCCCTGCACATGAGTAGGGAACAGCATGACGGACGGCTGTTATGGAGCCGTATCCCTGATAGCTAAGTTAAATGGCAGGAAGCCCGGCCACCGGCTGGAAACCTGCTGTTTGCACAACTTCACTTAGCTGCGCGCGGTATCCTCGCGCCGAAAGTCCTCCCAGGCGTACCGCTGTCCCGGCACCGACAGGTCAGCACACTCGGCGGGCGCCCGGTATGGCACCACCGAATCCTCAATCACCTGGTCTGCCCCTGGAGAGCTGAACGAGCCCATTCGGAGACACACCGCACCGAGGAGACTCGCTCGAAGGCCACTCCACCGCGCCATTGGCCCACCCGACCACAGACTCCGAGAATGGCAATGAAGATCGGCCGGAAATCTGCACACCTTTCACAGAACTCGGACAGCCTGATGTACCCATGCACGGTTGGCCGGCCCTTTCGTTTTCACTCCCGTCCCCTACGGCAGCCCGACGCCACGCCCTTCGGTGGTGGGACATACCCAGTAGGCCTTTGCGGCTATCGTCTGGACAAGAACAGCAATCCAGCCCAGACGTCCGGAGAAGAAACCCCTCACCTGCCGTTCGGTCTTCCGGAGGCCGTCCAGCCCGATATTTCTTTCCTCCCCCAACTTTCCCGGTCATGCAACGATCCCGGCGCGCGGCCCCGTAGAAGGAGTATCCTGGGATGCCAAGGCGGTCGCCCGAGAAGGAGACCGCCGAGACACACCCTGATCCATCTCGAGAAAGGGCAGCTGATGAGCGATAACGACCAGAACAACCCGGACCCGAAGGAAAAGAAGGACAAGGCCGACTACCGGGCCAAGGAAGAGGACGAGAAGCGAGACAAGGAGGGCAACTTCGCGGAGGACCCCGAAGAGCTCGCCGATGAGTGGGGCGATGAGTCCTTCCCCACCAGTGATCCGCCGGCTAATTACTAACCCAGCCTTCTCCCCCGGCCAGTCGTGGACTGGCCGGGGTTTTCTTTGCCTTCTGTATTTATGGTGCAGGTGTCCACCGATTGATATTGTGACTGCTGTTGCCATTGTTCCTGTTGTGTCTCTACACAGCAGGCGGATCCCGAAGGAATTCCTGATATGACCCAGTCCCGCTTCTCCACCCCGATCAGCCGCCGAACCTTGTTCCGGGCGACCGCGGTCGCTCTCACCGCGGGCGTCGCCACGCAGGCCGCACCGCACGCTCTCGCAGCCCCCGGACCGGTTCTGGGAACCGTGATCGACTACGCCGCCGGCGTCCCTACTGCCCAGGCGATCAAGAACGCCGGGCACCTCGGCGCGGTGCGCTATGTCTCGGAACGTCGGCCGGGCACCGAGTCCTGGATGCTCGGCAAGCCGGTCACGGCCCGGGAGACCCGGGCGATGGCCGACCTGGGGCTGCAGACCGCGAGTGTCTACCAGTTCGGCAAGGCGGGGAATGCGGACTGGTTGCGGGGAGCTGCTGGGGCTGCCGTCCATGCCCCACAGGCCATCGCCCTGCATAAGGCGGCCGGTGGTCCCACCGGGTGTCCGATCTACGTCGCCATCGACGACAATCCCTCCCGCGACCAGTACAACAGACTGATCCGCCCCTATCTCCAGGCGTTCAAGGTTGCCCTGTCCGCCGCCGGCCTCCAGCTGGGCGTCTACGGCAACTACGACACGATCGACTGGGCCATCGCCGACGGTCTCGGCGAATTTTTCTGGCTACACAACTGGGGCTCGAACGGCCGGATCCACCAGCGCACCACACTGCACCAGATCCGCATCGACAAGGACACCGTGGGCGGCGTGGGTGTGGACATCAACAACGTCTACGCCCGGGATTGGGGCCAATGGACTCCGGGCCAGTCCGGTGGCGGGCTGCCGGGCATCCCCAGCTCCCCGGGAGAGTCCCTCACGATCAACGGCTCCTCCATGCCGAGTGCGGAGCAGATCCAGGAGGGCGCCCGCCTGCTCAATCAGCTCTCCAGCCAGATCCAGTAGAAGCTGCCCCTACAGCTCCATCCCGGGCAGATCCTCGATCTGGTAGCTCACCAGGCTGCTCAGATCCTCGGCGGAACCGGTGACCGCGGCCGCAGCCACCCAGTCCTCCCCGAAAGTGACGGAGGAGTGTAGCTGACGGTTGTCGGACCAGCCCCATTTCGTTCCCAGGGAACCAGACAGCACCGCGGTACCGAAATCCTGGTCATAGCCATCGGCGGCCACGTCCTCGGAGGCGGCCATGGCCACGAGAATGGGGTGGGTCATGTCGGACTCCATGAGCGCGGCGATGAAGGTCACCACGTCGTAGGTGGAGGTCACGCTGTATCCCCAGCGTTCGTCTCCACGGGTGGACAATAGCCCGTAGGTCTCGGCGGTCTCGTCGATCGAGTCCGGGTACTTTTCGTAGAGTTCCTCAGCCATGCGGTCATCGGAGGAACGGATCATCTCGATCGCTTCATAGATCTCGACGTTGCTGCCGTGCCGGAGCACGTAGTCCGCGATGTAGAGCTTGCTGAGGCTCAGCGCGGGGCGGGCGAAACGCTCCGTGGCGGTACCGGCGTGAAAGCCGTCCGTCAGCCGGACGAAGGTGACCTGGGAGCCGGTGGAGTTGCGGAGGAAGTCCTCCATCTCCCCTGCCGTCGCAGAAGTATCCGGGTTCCATCCCGCGGTTTCCGGGACATCCAGGACAGCGCGGCCGGCCGACTCATCAGCGCGACTGTTCAGAGTGATCGGGGAAGAGCTGCGGTCACCGCCGAAGACGACGACAACGGGGATGGCGAGCAGTGCGAGAACCATGATGATCGCCAGCACGGCACCGACTCGGCCACGCCGGCGTCCCGTGCCCCGCTGCATCATCTGCTCCCCCGCTCCCGCCCCGGAAGATCCTGAGGTCATGGCCATAGATAGTAGTACCGCCCTCGCAGCGGCTGCGAGGGCGGTACCGGTTAGCTCAGTATGCGCGAGACACGACTGTGGCGGTGACTAGTGGTCGACCGGAGCCTCCACGCCGACGCCGGTCAGGGAACGGACCTCCATCTCGGCGGCGAGGTGATCGAGGTTGTCCGGCTTCCCCACGTAGGTGCCGATGATGCCGGCGAGGAAGGCCAGCGGGATGGACACCAGGCCCGGGCTGGTCAGCGGGAAGATCGCCCAGTCGGCGCCGGGGATCATGGAGGTTTCGGTGCCCGAGACCGCCGGGGAGAAGAAGATCAGGACCAGGGCAGCGATCAGGCCGGTGTAGATCGAGGAGACCGCTCCGGTGGTGTTGAACTTCTTCCAGTACAGGGAGTACAGGATCGTCGGCAGGTTGGCGGACGCCGCGATGGCGAAGGCCAGGGACACCAGGAAGGCGACGTTCTGCTGCATCGCGAGGATGCCCAGAATGATCGAGGCGATGCCGATGACCACCACCGTGATGCGGGAGACGCGCACCTGCTCGGCCTCGGTGGACTGGCCGTCGCGGAAGACGGCGTCGTAGATGTCACGGCCGACGGAGGCGGACGCGGTGATCGCCAGACCGGCGACGACGGCCAGCACGGTGGCGAAGGCGACCGCGGAGATCAGGGCCATGAAGATCGGGCCACCCAGCTGGAGAGCCAGCAGCGGGGCAGCGGCGTTCGCCCCACCCGGGGCAGCGAGGATCGCATCCGGGCCGACCAGGGCGCCGGCGGCGTAGCCCAGGACCAGGGTCATGAGGTAGAAGGCGCCGATGAGGACGATGGCCCAGACCACGGACTTGCGGGCCTCCCGCGCCGTCGGCACGGTGTAGAAGCGCATCAGCACGTGCGGCAGACCGGCGGTACCCAGGACCAGGGACAGCCCCAGGGAGACGAAGTCCAGCTGCTTGGCGACGGTGGCCCCGTACTGCAGACCCGGGTTCAGAATATCTGTGGCCTCATAACCGCGATCGATGATCGCCTGGGAACCGGCGTGCATGCTGACAGCCTCATCGAGCAGGGTGTTGAAGCCACCACCGATGGCGACGAATGCCCAGACCGTCATGACGGCCACGCCGGAAACCAGCAGAACTGCCTTGATCATCTGGACGTAGGTGGTGCCCTTCATTCCGCCGATCAGGACATAGGCGATCATGATGACACCGACGATGGCGATGACGATGGCCTGCGAGGCGAAGCCGTGCAGATCGAGCAGCACAGAAACCAGGGAGCCGGCGCCGGCCATCTGCGCGATCAGGTAGAACAGCGAGACGAACAGGGTAGCGAAGGCCGCCGCGATGCGGACCGGCTTCTGCCGCAACCGGAAGGAGAGCACGTCCGCCATCGTGAAGCGGCCGACGTTGCGCAGCGGCTCGGCGACCAGCAGCAGCGCCACCAGCCAGGCCACGAAGAAGCCGACGGAGTACAGGAAGCCGTCATAACCGTTCAGCGCGATGGCGCCGACGATACCCAGGAAGGACGCGGCGGACAGGTAGTCACCCGCGATGGCCAGGCCGTTCTGGGTGCCGGAGAAGGAGGCGCCACCGGTGTAGAAGTCCGAGGCCTCCTTGGTGGACTTACCGGCCCGCAGCACCACGGTCATGGTGATCACGATGAAGGCGACGAAGACCACGATGTTCAGGACGGGGTTTCCCGCCTGAATGTCCTGCGCAAGAATCTGCGTGTTATTCATGTTGCACTCCTAGCCTTCCATTGCTTCGCGGATGGCGGTCTGACGGGGCTCGAGGTTCTTGTTCGCGAACCGGATGTAGATGGCGGTGATCAGGAAGGTCGTCACGAACTGCGCGAGACCGAGAATGATGCCGATGTTGAAGCCGGGGATCGGCTCAATCGCCATGACATCCGGGAGGAAGGTGGCCACCACCACATAGGCGATGTACCACACGAAAAACGCCACCGACATGGGGAAGGCGAAACCCCGGAACTTGGAGCGCAGGTCCTGAAATTCAGGGCTCTTCTGCATAGCCACGAATTCTTCGGAGGTCGGCTCCCGCCGCTGTTTAATCTGAGGTGTGGAGCTCACTGGCTTCTCATCTCACTTTCTCTACCGTTGAAACGGTGCTGGGGACGACAGGGGTTGTCCCGCCCTGTGGGTACGGTCACAATCCCAGTTGCTAACTTAAGTTACCCAACTCACAGTGCAATGATTAAGTGAATGCCGTGACTTCCTGAGCTCCACGCCAGAAAGCACCCCCGATCCTCCCAATATCCTGCAGTGATATAAGTTCCCTGCCCACCCCCGAAACCTGAAGATTCTTCCATCTGCCAATCATGCAAAGGGGGTCATGGCAACATTCACTGTCTTCACTCACCTTGCCGATGCCGTCACTGAGACAGGAATACGTCTCCCCCGCCATCGGCGACGGGAACTACCCGGCTTCCCCGGGATAGGTCAGCGGGTCGCCGAAGATCCGGCCGAACCCCCTGAGATCATCCAGGGCCAAGATCTGATTGACCTGACCGGGCGAGAGTTCGAAATCAAAGAGATCGAAGTTCTCCCGGAGCCGCAGCTCGCCCGCCGTCTTCGGGACGACGGAAACATCCAACTGGATCAGCCAGCGCAGGATCACCTGGGCCGACGAGCGCCCCACCTGGTCCGCGATATCCGCGATCACCGGGTTCTGGAGGAGGATTCCCCGCCCCAGGGGGGACCAGGCCTCGCTGATCACCCCCAGCTCCTCATGCACGGCCCGCAGGGGTGCCTGCGAGAACCCCGGGTGCATCTCCACCTGGTTCACTGCGGGGGTGACGCCGGTGTCGGCGACAAGTTCCCGCAGCGTTTCCTCATAGAAATTGGCCACCCCGATGGACTGCACGGTGCCAAGTCCCTGGATCTTGGCGATGGCAGCGAAGGTCTCCGCATACAAACCCCGTTGCGGCCAGGGCCAGTGGATCAGGTAGAGATCAAGGTAATCCAGCCCGAGCCGGGACAGAGAGCCCTGGAAGGCCCGGGAAGCCCGTTCCGCCCCCTGGTCCTCATTCCGGACCTTCGAGGTGATGAAGAGCTCCTCCCGCGTGACGTCGCCCGCCCGGATGGCGTCGGCGACGGCCCGGCCGATCATCTCCTCATTGTCATATGACGCTGCGGTGTCGATGTGGCGGTAACCGAGGGCGATCGCCTCCCGGACCACACGCAGCGTCTCCTCCCCCTCCAGCTTCCAGGTCCCCAATCCCAGCTGGGGCATCTCCGTGCCGTCATTAAGTGTCAGGTTCGGTACATTCATGTCACTCATGCCCCCATTCAACACCGAAAGCCCGCACGGCGGGGACAAAAGAGGGCAAGCCGAAACTGGCTTGCCCTCCCGATGCCGGATTGCCGCGGAATTACCCGCCGACACCCAGCAGGTCGATCACGAAGACGAGCGTCCGGCCCGACAGCGGGTGTCCACCGCCGGCGGGGCCGTAGGCGGCCTCCGGGGGGATGGTCAGCTGCCGACGACCGCCGACCTTCATGCCCGGGATACCTTCCTGCCAGCCGGCGATGAGACCGGTCAGCGGGAATTCGATGCTCTGACCACGGTCCCAGGAGGAGTCAAACTCCTGGCCCGTCTCGAAGTCGAAGCCGACGTAGTGAACCTCAACGAGGCCACCGCCCTGCGCCTCCTCACCCTCGCCCTCGATGAGGTCGACGATGACGAGGTCCTCTGGGGCGGGACCGGTCGGGGTCTCGATTTGCGGCTTTTCCATGAGGTGAAACTCCTTGGATTCTTAAAGATATTGCGTCTGGTTCCGACCCAGGAAACGGCAAAACGGGCCGGACGCTTCCCAGACAGTATATGTGTCTGGTCCGGCATCCGGCCCGTCGGGCGCGACGGTGCGGCGGAGTCTAGCCCTTAGCGCTGCTCACGCGGGGTGAACTTGCGCAGCGTCTCACCGGTGTAGATCTGCCGGGGACGGTTGATCTTGGTGTTCATCTCCAGCTGCTCGCGGAAGTGCGCGATCCAGCCCGGCAGGCGGCCGATGGCGAACAGGACAGTGAAGAAGTCCGTCGGGAAGCCCATGGCGCGGTAGATCAGGCCGGTGTAGAAGTCCACGTTCGGGTAGAGCTTGCGGGAGACGAAGTAGTCATCGTTGAGCGCAATCTCCTCGAGCCTGAGCGCGAGGTCCAGCAGGTCGTCGCCGCCGAGGTGCTCCAGAATCTCGTGGGCGGTCTCCTTGACGATCTGCGCACGCGGATCGTAGTTCTTGTAGACGCGGTGGCCGAAGCCCATCAGACGCACGCCGTCGACCTTGTTCTTGACGCGGTTCATGAACTCGGTGGCATCGCCATCATGGTTGTTCTTGATGTCTTCCAGCATCTCCAGGACGGCCTGGTTGGCGCCGCCGTGCAGCGGGCCGGACAGGGCGTTGATGCCGCCGGCGACGGAGGCGAACATGTTCGCCTGGGCCGAGCCGATCATGCGGACCGTGGAGGTGGAGCAGTTCTGCTCGTGGTCGGCGTGCAGGATCAGCAGCTTGTCCAGGGCCTTGACCAGGATCGGATCGATCTCGTAGGGCTCGGTCGGGTAGCCGAACATCATGCGCAGGAAGTTCTCGCGGGCGTTGAGCGAGTTATCCGGGTACATGTAGGGCTTGCCACGGGAAGCACGGTAGGCGTAAGCGGCCAGCATCGGCACCTTGGCCATCAGCCGCACGGTAGCCTTGTCCAGCTGCTCTTCGTTCAGCGGATCGAGCTGGTCCTGGTAGTAGGTGGACAGGATGTTCACCGAGGACGCGAGCACGGCCATGGGGTGAGCGTTGCGCGGGAAGATGTTGAACTGGGACTTGAAGTCCTCGTCCAGCAGGGTGTGGTGCCGGATCTCATCGTTGAAGTGGTGCAGCTGGTCCAGGGTCGGCAGCTCGCCCTTGATCAGGAGGTAGGAAACCTCGTTGAAGGTGGCGTTCTGGGCGAGGTCTGCGATGTCATAACCGCGGTAGCGGAGAATGCCGTTGCCACCGTCGATGTAGGTGATCTTGGACTCCGTGGAACCGGTACTGACGTAACCGGGGTCAAAGGTGACGTAGCCGGTCTCGCTGAGCATCTTGTTCAGGTCAACGCCCGAGTTTCCCTCGGTGGCCTGCTTGATGTCCATCTCAAATTCACCACCGGGGTAGTGAAGTACGGCCTTTTCCTTGTTGTCAGAAGCCACAGTTTCCCTTTCAAACATCAGTTGTCAAAAATATTCCCGGACCGGGACAGCCGCCGGTCACGACCGGCGACCTGACGGCTTGCAGGCACTCTTTTTTCGAAGAGCGAACCTCAATTCACGCTATACCCGCCGGGAAGCGTGAGTCATATTTCAACCCGTATCGACGCTACCACGTACGGCAGTACGTGAATCCGGTTAAGCCAAGGACTGACCACCCTTCGCCGCAATCCAGATCCGCACTATTGAATTATCCGTTCCGGCATGCTCCCGCACCCCTTCCCAGCTTGCGAAACGCCGGGATTCCCCCGACATCGCGCGCCCGCGACAGGACACGTAATGGAACTGGACACAGTCTAGCAAACTTTGTGATAGCAACAACACGCATGCTGCCGTATCCACAACCCGCAAGGCCACCCGCCACCACCCCCGCTTGGAGTGGGAAGCGCCGCAGCGCCTACCTATTCATCAACCGGTATGGCTAAAGTGAGTGAGGTCCAGTTTCTATTGTGAGCGACGCGAAAGTGTGCAGGAGACATGACCGAGACCTCCCAGTTCCCGACCCTTCCAGACGAGCTGCTGCCCAGCGATGGCCGCTTCGGCTGTGGCCCCTCCAAGGTACGCCCCGCGCAGATCCAGGCGGTCGTCGACGGTGCCCAGACCGTGATCGGCACCTCCCACCGCCAGCCGCCAGTGAAGAATGTCGTCGGCTCCGTGCGCGAGGGTCTGGCGGAGCTCTTCTCCCTGCCCGAGGGCTATGAGATCGTGACCTCGCTGGGTGGGGCCACGGCATTCTGGGATGCCGCCACCTTCGGCCTGATCGAACGTAAGTCGGGTCACCTCTCCTTCGGTGAGTTCTCCTCCAAGTTCGCGAAGGCCGCGAAGCAGGCTCCCTGGCTGGAGGACCCCACGGTCCTGGAGGCCCCCACCGGGGATGCTCCCGAGCCGCAGGCCATCGACGGCGCCGATGTGATCGCCTGGGCCCACAATGAGACTTCCACCGGCGCCATGGTCCCGGTGACCCGCCCGGCAGGCTCCAACGGCTCGCTGGTCACCATCGACGCCACCTCCGGTGCCGGCGGGCTGCCCGTCGACATCGCGGAATCAGACGTCTATTACTTCTCCCCGCAGAAGTGCTTCGCCTCCGACGGTGGCCTCTGGCTGGCGGCCATGTCGCCGGCCGCCCTGGAGCGGATCG
Source organism: Corynebacterium halotolerans (assembly GCF_050107895.1). Lineage (GTDB taxonomy): Bacteria > Actinomycetota > Actinomycetes > Mycobacteriales > Mycobacteriaceae > Corynebacterium > Corynebacterium halotolerans_B. The sequence goes on from NZ_JBNILW010000003.1 coordinate 266,548, forward strand.
AGAAGATCAACGCCTCCGACCGCTTCATCCCGGCCTTCCTGAACCTGCAGACCGCCGTGGACAACTCGCGGAAGAACCAGACCTACAACACCCCGGCTGTCGCCACCCTGCTGATGCTCGACGCCCAGGTGAAGTGGATGAACGCCAACGGTGGTCTTGACGGCATGGTCGCCCGCACCACCGCCTCCTCGGACACCCTCTACAAGTGGGCCGAGCAGCGTTCGGAGACCACCCCCTATGTCTCGGACCCCGCCAAGCGCTCCCTGGTGGTCGGCACCATCGACTTCGACGAGTCCGTCGACGCCGCCGCGCTGGCCAAGATCCTGCGGGCCAACGGCATCCTCGATGTCGAGCCCTACCGTAAGCTGGGCCGCAACCAGCTGCGCGTCGGCATGTTCCCGGCGATCGAGACCACCGACGTCGAGAAGCTGACCAAGGCGGTCGATTTCATTCTCGACGGCGGCCATGCGCGCGCTTAACCAGCGATAACCGCAGAACATCCGCCGCAGCCTCCCGCGCTGCGGCGCTTTTCTGCGTTAGGGTTGGAAGGGACACCCGACCTGCCCACCATCTTCGAAGGAGAACGGCATGCGCGAGCTTTTTCTCGTCAGCAGTGAATCGACGGAGTCGTCCCTGGTATTCCGTACGACTGCGGAACCGGACGAGTCCGCCGAGCAGTTCTTCCTCGCCGTCGATGACAATCTCCGGGCGGTGCTGCTGGGGCGGCGGCCCGCCACGCCAGAACCCGCCGAGCCGCGGGAGGAGCTACCGGCGGAACCGGCCAAGCGCCCGGTTCCCGCGCCCGCGCCACCGAGGGAACCTCGTCCGTTACCGGATCCGGATCCCCGGCTCTCCACCCCCATGAACCTGCGGCCCCGGGAGATTCAGGACCGGATCCGGGGCGGCACCTCACTCGCCGACCTCGCCGAGGAAATGGGCGTGACTGAGGCGCGGGTGGAGCCCTTCGCGCATCCGGTACTGCTGGAGCGGGCGCGGGTGGCGGAGCTGGCGAAGCAGGCCCACCCGGTACGGGATGACGGTCCCGCCAAGCTCACCCTGGCGGAAGTGCTCGCGACCGCCTTCGCCGCCCGGGGCACGGACCTGACCACCGCCGTGTGGGACGCCTACCGCGATTCCTCCGGCCAGTGGGTCATCCGGGTCTCCTGGCGTGCCGGTCACAGCGACAATGTCGCCGAGTGGACCTTCCAGAACCACACCACCAGCTCCCCCACCGCGGTCGCCCGCAACGGCGTGGCCGCTGACCTGACGGACCCGGACTTCATCGAACCGGTCCGTTCCCTGACCTCGATCGGTTCGGACGGAGGTCGCTATTACGAGGAACTGGCCGAACCCGCGGAACAGCCGGGCTCCCAGCAACCCGACCCCGTGCGGGACCGTGATGATCTGCAGCCGGTGCCGGTTGAGCAGGAGTCCGAGGAAGATGAGCTGCGGGACCCGGAGCCCGAGCAGGCACCGCAGAAGCGGCGCCGCAAGGCGGTGACCCCGCATTGGGAGGACGTCCTGTTGGGCGTGCGCACCAACACCAAGCGTCCGAGAAACTGATCCGGGCGGGGATGAGGCGAGATGGATTTCTGGGACCGTGATGAGACCTCGAGTGGCGTGGTCGTCACCCTCTGGTTTGTCACCACAGACTCCCCTGCCGCTGTCATTGAGGCGGAACCTCGGGCGGACCGTGGATTCGGACGCAAGTATCTGGCACAGCTGAATCCCGCCTGGCCGATCAGCCCGATCGGCCAGTTCCCGCTCAACCGTTCCACCCCGGCCTCACCCGGGGAGTTTTATGTGGCGGGTTTCCCCGGCATCACCATCGTGCAGACCGTGGTGGAGGAACTGACGCTCCTTTCCGAACTCAGCCCGCAGCTGCTGGGTTCAGTGAAGGCACCCACGGTCTATGCCTTTGCCGCCAATGAAACCACCGGCTTCGGCGGTTTCGCCCGCTGGCAGGACGGGCAGCTCAAGCGCTCCCTCTGCGCCCGCCCCATGGAACTGATCGAGGATCAGGGGCTCCCCGAACCCTTCGAGAACCCCTATTGGGCGGGGCAGCGGGGGGAACAGCTGGGTGGGATCTACCTGCCCTTCCGTCCGACGGAACTGGTCGCAGAGGCGGAACGCACCTGGCTGGGGGTGGAGGTCTCCCCGGAGGGCCCGGACATCAACGTCGTGGCCTACGCGGTGGACGGCCGACCGGAACCGAAGGTGGAACCGCACCCCACCACCCGCATGCGCAGTGTCAGCCAGATCGCCAGCGCCGCCTCCGCCCGTCTCGGACTGGGAGCCAACCGCAGCGGGTATGACGACTATGAGGAAGCCTCCGACGGCCCCTCAACCGTCTCCGGAGCCGGTACCGAGGCCGCCCGTCTCGCCGGGGCAGCGGCGGGCGTCGCGAAGCGGCTGGGAAAGGGGCTCTGGCACCGGGCGAAGCAGACCCGGGCCACGGTGGCGGAGAAACTCCGGCACACTGACCGCCCCTAGCGCAGGGAGCGCTGCCGCTCGTAGAAGGAGACGGCCGCCGCCGTCGCCACGTTCAGGGAGTCGGTGTCCGGGGCCATGGGGATCCGGGCCCGGACGTCCGTCGCCCGCATGGCGTGCTCGGTCAGTCCGGGCCCCTCACCACCGACCAGCAGCGCGACCTTCTCCCAGGGACGACCTGCGGCGTCGACCAGTGCCCCGGCCAGGTCCTGCGCCGCAGGGTCCGGGGTCAGTGACACCAGCCGGAAGCCCGCGGCCCGCAGTTCCTCGAGCTCGCGTTGCCAGGTGGTGAAGGTGCCCGAAAAATGCGCGTACGGGGTCCGCAGGACATGTCCCATGGACACCCGGACCGACCGGCGGTAGAGCGGGTCCGCGCAGCCGTTGCCGAAGAGCACGGCGTCGATTCCCAGCCCGGCGGCGTTGCGGAACAGCGAGCCGATGTTCTCGTGGTCTCCCACGCCCTCCAGAACCACCACGGAGCGGGCGGGGGCGATCACCTCGGACACCGGGGCCTCGGGCACCCGGTCGGCCGCCGCCAGTAGTCCGCGGTGCAGGTCGAACCCGGCGACCTGTTTCAGCGCCTCCCGTTCTACCTCGTAGACGGGGATCCCGGCTGGAACATCCTGCTCCGCAAGGAAGCTCGCCAGTCGGGAACCGAAGCCCACCAGGGCACGCACCGGGAAGCGGGACGCAAGAAGCCGACCCACCACCAGGGGCCCCTCCGCGATCACCAACCCCTTCCCGCCCGGTAGATCGGGGCGGTTGTCGGAGCGGTTGAGGTCGCGGAAGTCATCCAGGCGGGGGTCGGCCGGGTCAGTGATGCGGATCGGGTTCACACGCCCATGCTAGAGCGGGTGCTTCGACAGTGCGAAACCCTAGCCGATGGCGTTCATGATCGGTTCCATGCCGAAGTACACGATGAACAGTGCGGAGATCAGCCACATGATCCAGTGGATCTGCCTGATCCGTCCCGCGGCGACGGCCATCAGGGTGAACGCGATGAAGCCCACGCCGATGCCATTGGCGATCGAGTAGGTCAGCGGCATGGTCACGATGGTCAGGAAGGCAGGCAGCGCGATGTCCATGCGGGCGAAGTCGATCTCGCGGACCTGCCCCATCATCATGGCACCGACGATGACGAGCACCGGCGCGGCGGCCTCGATCGGGACGACCTCGTAGAGCGGGGTGAGGAACATCGCCAGCAGGAAGAGCACGCCGGTGACCACGTTGGCCAGACCGGTGCGGGCGCCATCACCCACGCCGGCCGCGGAGTCCGCGAAGACGGTGTTCGACGACGCCGATGCCGCACCACCGACGATCGCGCCGGCGCCCTCGACCACCAGGGCCTTCTTCATGTCCGGCAACTCGTCTTTCTCGTCGGTGAGGTTGCCCTGCTTGCCCAGTGCGGTCATGGTGCCCATGGCGTCGAAGAAATTGGCCAGGACGAGGGTGAACACCAGCATGGTCGCGGCGACCACGCCAATGCGGGTGAAGGCACCGAAGATGTTGACGTCACCGACGATCGACAGATCCGGCAGTCCCCCGATGGAACTCGGGACCGCCGGCACGGCCAGTGACCAGCCGCCGGGGCTCTCCGCGGAGGAGCCTGCCCCCACGACCGACTCGACGATCATGGCCAGCACGGTGGTGGCGACGATGCCGATGAACAGTCCCCCGCGGACCTTCCGGACCACGAGGGTGCCGCAGACGAGGAGACCGATGATGAAGATCAGGGTCGGCCAGGAGTTGATGGAACCGGCGTCGGCCAGCTGCACCGGCACCGTCGTGTTCGCCGCGTCCGGCACCCGGGTGACAAAGCCGGCGTCGACCAGTCCGATGGTGGCGATGAACATGCCGATACCGACGCTCATGGCCGCCTTCATCGACATCGGGATCGCCCGGAAGACCGCGGTGCGGAAACCGGAGACCGCGAGGATGACGATGACCACACCGTCCAGGACCACCAGACCCATGGCTTCGGGCCAGGTCAGCCCCTGGTTGGCCACCAGGGTCACCGCGACCAGCGTGTTCAGGCCCAGCCCCGCGGCGATGCCGAAGGGGTACCGGGCAATCAGGCCGAAGGCGATGGTCATGACGCCGGCGGCGAGCGCCGTGGCGGCGGCCACCTGGGCGATACCGAGCGTGTTGCCCGCGCTGTCCTCGGTGGTGCCCAGGATCAGGGGGTTCAGGATCACGATATAGGCCATCGCGAAAAAGGTGACCACACCGGCGCGGATCTCCGAGCCGACGGTCGAACCGCGTGCGGTTATGTGGAAGTAGCGGTCAAGAGCGCCCCCGGATCTGTTGTCCTGGGCCGCCGGGGCGCTGTCAGATTGCTCTACGCCATGGGTCATCCGGGGATCCCCCTCATCGAGAATTTAGTTGTGTGGTACCCATAAAGATTCTCACCCGGGCAACCGTTTCACAAAAGCAGCGACCTAAGAGCCCGCTCGCGGGACTCTGGTGCTAGCTTAAGAAAGCGGAAAACCTGGGGAGGTAAGTCATGGTCACCGTCGAGTTTGCCCTCCGCGGACAGCGGGTGGCTCATCTGTCTGCGCTGCTGGACACACTCCGGACCAACGAGGGTTTCGGGCCCGAACGCGAGGCGGCGCTGCTGGCCAGACTACGCGCCGCAGGGCCGGCCGCCCATCGCGTCATTCTGCGCTCCACGCCCGGCACCTTCACGGTGGAGACCCGTCCCCTCCCACCGGCGGCCACCGATCAGGTGATCCTGGACGCCGCCGGCACCGTCGATCAGCGCACGCACCCGACCCGACCGGGCCCGGACCGGGGCTGGCAGTCGCGACAGCTCGCCTGGGTCCGCGGCGAAGGGGCCGGGGAATCCGTGCTGCTGGACAAGGAGGGGGCGGTGATCTCCGCGATCGCCGCCCCACTGCTGCTGCTCACCGAGGCCAGCGTGCACGTTTCCACGCATCCGCGGGCGACTCCCTCGGTGATGCTGGACGGGGTCGTCGCCCACCTGGCGGAGCTGGGCCTGGAGGTAGTGGCGGAGCCGGGCGGCTTCCCCATGTCGCCCCTGCGTCGCTGCGAGGTCTGGGTGCTGGACCCGGTGGCCGGGATACAGCTCGTCACCGGTTGGCTGGAATACGGCTCCATCATGGGCACCCGACCTCTCAGCCACCGGGCCGCCCCCGACCACCGCACGGTCGAGACCTGGCGCTGGGAAACCGCCGACGCCGTCTAGATCTCGATCGGGAACTCATCGTCGAAGGCCTCCGCGGCGGGCTGCGGATCAACCGTTCCCCCGGGGGTCTCCGAATGGGCACCGCAACCGTAGGTGGCGTGCACGAGGTGGCCGTCGGCGGAGAATTCATTGGCGCACACCCCGAAATTCTCCCCGATCTCTTCGCCGGCGGGAAGGAAGAACGCACAGGTACGACAATTGAGCTGGGCCTTCTCGGCGAACTCGGAATTAGGCCCGAACTCCCCGGTACGCCAGCGGTGCAGGGCATCCTGCAGTCCCCGGCGCGAGAGGCGGTGGCGCTGGCCGTCCGGTTCCAGACGTTCATCATCCGGGCGCGGGGGCATGAGGTCTCCGGGGCCCAGGTCCCCCGGCCGGATCCGGTCTTCGTAGGGCACCCAGTCCGGGGCCTGCAGCGCCTCGTGCGCGGGCATCAGCGCCACCTCATTGACGGTGACGTGGCTCGAACCGACGGCACAGGCCACCACGGCGTTCCATTCCCAGCCGTGGTATCCCGGGACATCGGCCGCGAAGCGGTGGGTGGCCACGTTCTGGCCGGTCAGGACCACGCCCACGTGCTCGCCCACCTCACCGTCGCCGAGTTCTTCCAGCGCGCTGCGCGCCACGTGGACGGCACGGGCGTCCAGGAGCGGATTGGAGTTGTTATTCCTTCGGGGCTTTCGTTGACGTTGACGGGACACTCCCCCATTATCCATGGGCTGGGGCATGATGGTGCACATGGCCCTGTCTCCGTTGAAATTCTGCGCGTCCCTGTCCGCCCTCTCGGTACTGCCCGGCCTCGGGGCCTGCACCAGTTCCGGGTCGGCCGAGACCAGGGTGGAACAGCTGCAACCGGAGATCATCGCCACCCACCCCTTCGACCCCACCAGCTTCACCCAGGGACTTGAGATGGACGGAAGCGGCAATCTGCTCGTGGGCACCGGCATGGTCGGTGAGTCGCGGGTGTACCGCTCGACCCTCGACGGCGAGCAGCTGCAGACCGAGGACCTGGACACGGAGTTCTTCGGGGAGGGCATCACGGTCCACGGTGCCGATCTCTGGCAGCTGACGTGGCAGGACGGCGTGGCGGTGAAACGGGACACGGAGACGCTGGCCGAAACCGCCCGCTTCCCCCTTGAGGGCCAGGGCTGGGGGATCTGTTCCCGCCAGGATGAGCTGCTGCTCTCCGACGGGACCGCGGAACTGGAACGGTTGGATCCGGACACCTTCACCGCCCACGACACCGTCACCGTCACGCTGAACGGGGAGCCGGTGGACGGGCTGAACGAACTGGAGTGCGTCGGCGACGAGGTTTACGCCAATGTGTTCCTGTCCACGGACATCATGCGTATCGACGCCGCGAGCGGCGAGGTCACCGCCGTCATCGACGCCTCGAACCTCCCGAACAACGCCGCCGATCACCCCGACAACGTGCTCAACGGCATCGCCGCCGTCGATGGTGGGGAGAGTTTCCTGCTCAGCGGGAAACGCTGGCCCGACCTCTACGAGGTTTCCCTGGTACCCGCGAATTAGGATGGGGCACCATGGTCAGTCCTAAGAAAGCCAAGAAGAAGTCGCTGCTGCTGGTGCTCGCCCTGATCATCGCGGTGGTGATCGTGGCGGTGGCCTCCATCCTCTTCCAGAACTGGTGGAACAGCCGACCGGGTCCGGATCCGGCGGAGGTGGCCATCACGGCGAAGGTGGGGGACCGCGAGATGGAGATCCTGCCCTACATGGTCTGCGCCCCAGGTGAGGAATGCCCCGAGGGCGAGGTGCCCGCCCTCGAGGTTGGCCCGGATGAAACGCTGACCCTGGAGGTCCCCGAGGCCATCCACGAGCGGGACTGGTCGGTGCTGACGATCTATGATGATCCGGCCGCCAATGACCAGCAGCTCCACGGCGGTCATGACACCGACACCGTGGAGATCCCCGGTTCCGTCGATCCGGTCAACGAGGAGTCTGCGGAGCGGCCGCAGCTGGTGGTCGTCGAGGTCTCCAACGCCATGATCTCCACCGATGACAACGGCGAGGAGATCCCGGTCAGTGTGGTGTGGTCGATCAATGCCCGGGGTGAGGAAGCCACCAACCGGTAGGTACCGGCTCAGGCGTCCAGTTCCCGGGCGACCGCCCGCAGGATCTCGGCGACCTGCCGGCCGTTCTTGCGGTCCGGGAAGCGTCCCGCCCGGAGGTCGGGCTGCACCCTGGCCTCCAGGAGCGTGACCATGTCGGAGATCATGCTGTGCAGCTGCTCCGGCTTGTACTTGTGCTGCGGGCGCCGCGCCCGCGGCGTGTCCAGGATCTTGATCCGCAGTGCCTGCGGACCGCGGCGACCGGCCGCGAAGTCGAATTCGATGCGCTGCCCGGGAGTGAGTTCCTCCACTCCTTCCGGCAGCACCTGCTTGCCGACGTAGACATCCTCGTCCCCGGGATTGGAGACGAAGCCGAAGCCACGGTCGGCGTCATACCACTTCACCTTGCCGATAGGCATGTGCGCTCACCACTTTCCTGCTTGTGCCACGGGGTTCCGCCCGCGGCGGCCGGCGCAGCCGTTGGGACTGGGGCGCCGACCGTATCTGAACATGAAGATCAAATTATACACGGGCCCGGAGAGGGACTCCGGCTGTCGAAATCGTTACCGAAAGGTAGCTGAGACGTAATTCACACCGCCTTCCACAACCCGTTGACCTGCATTCTTATCCCAAGATGCCACGAATATTCGTTAAAATGCGCCGTTAACGTGACGCAAACGTTATAAAGCGTTAGTGTGTTCCGCAGGCACCAGGGAGATCAACGATCTGACGTTTCCGCCGAACCCTGTCTGGACGTCAGAAGAACTCCCCTTGAGATGTGCACGCTCTACTTTACCGGGACACCAGGTCCCACTGAACTGAACATCTGAACACAGACAGGGGCGGGGAACCCACCGCGGTCAACACCGCACCGGGGCCCCTCGCAGGAGCCCCTCGGGGTGAAGCCGCGCTTGCGCGGCCGGGCAGCCCAATCCTCCGCCCGAACCCGACAGCTCACCTCGCAGGCGACACAATGAGAGGAACTCCCACCATGGCCCGTCACTCCCGTAAGTCCGCCACCTTCACCAAGATCGCCGCCGGCACCGTCGCTTTCGGCGCTGCCGCCACCATCCTGGCCCCGACCGCCTCCGCCGCCCCGGATTCCGACTGGGACCGTCTGGCGCAGTGCGAGTCCGGCGGTAACTGGCAGATCAACACCGGCAACGGCTACCACGGCGGCCTGCAGTTCAACCAGGGCACCTGGGCAGCATACGGCGGCACCGAGTACGCCGCCACCGCCGACCAGGCCAGCCGTGAGCAGCAGATCGCTGTCGCCGAGCGCACCCTCGCCAACCAGGGCTGGGGCGCCTGGCCCGCCTGCTCCGCCTCGCTCGGCCTGACCTCCGCGTCCACCCCCCGCGACGTCGCCGCCGAGGCCCCGGCCCCGGTCCAGCAGGCCGTGGCAGCCTCCACCGAGTCCGGTTCCTCCGACGACTCCGTGGCCGTGGACGCGGTCTACAACCTCCTGGTCGACTCCCTGGCCGAGTACGGCGTCCAGGTCCCGTCCCAGGTCGAGGCCTACTACCACGCCAACCGCGACGACTTCAACGCCTTCTACACCGCCAACCGCGAGATCATCGACTCCACCCTGGCATAAGGGGACGCGGCCGATGCGCCGCATGCGAACCACCCGCCTCAGCCTTCCGGCTCAGGCGGGTTTTGCGCTGGAAAATCCCCGTGGGGCCGGAGTTGCTCCGGTGCCACGGGGATACTGAGGAATACCTGGAGACCTAGCGGTTGATCCGGGTGTAGGGGTGGACATATCCGAGTTCTTCATAGGGAACCGGGAACACGGTGTCATCGCCGTAGGGGCTTGAGGCGCCTGCCAGCTTGGAGCTAATTTCAGTGACTGCGTGGCCGTCACCCGGGACGTGCTTCGGCCAGCCCGGATCGACGTAGCCCTTCTTCTCAACGTTTGCCATAACTCCTATTCTGTCAAATACTCGGCAAAAAAGTAACTTAACCGTCCCTGAATCTGTCACCCCCGCACCCTCCCGCGAAGAAAGCTCCCTGGCATCTGACATGACTGACACCCCACCGCAGGCCCCCATCGCCCCCACCTTCCGCGAGTGGCTGGGCACCTTGAGCGACGAGCAGCTGGCGGCCACCCTGCGCCTGCGCCCGGACACCGTGCTGCCGGTCCCACCCGGGATCGGGCCGCTCGCCGCGCGGCTGCAGTTGCGGGCCTCCGTCTCCCGTGTCGTCCGGACCCTGGATGCGCTCCACCTGGCCGTGGTGGAGGCCGCCGCCGACCTCGGGGCGGAACTGCAGCCGGTGGCGGAGTCGGCGGTCATTGCGGAGGTTCGCACGCGTGCGGAGGACCAGCCGTCCCCGGAACTGATCGCCACAGCGGTGGCTGACCTGCGTGCCCGCGCCCTCTTCTACGGCCGCGACATTCAGTTGGTCCGGGAGGCGATGGGCAGTCTGCCGCAGGACTGGCAGCTCCTTCCCGACCCGGGAGGCACGGCGTTGAGCGGTACCACCGCCCGGGAACTGCTCGCCACCGTGCCGGAGGATCAACGCAAGATTCTGGACACCCTGGCCCGGTCCGGTGGCCGTGGGCTGACGAAGGACGCCGCCCCCGACGCCGATCCCACCCGTCCCGTGCCGCAGTTGATCGCCACGGGACTGCTGACGCGTACCGACGCCCAGACGGTCTCGCTCCCCCTGAACGTGCGGCGTCTGCTGCGTGGTGAGCCGGAACCGGCGGTGCCGCTGACGCCGTCGGCACGCTTTGCCCCGTCCACGCCGGACCCGCGGGCAGCCACCAGGGCGGACCAGTCCGGCGCAGCTGCCGGGCTAGAGGTCACCCGGCACCTGCGGCAGCTGATCGAGTTGCTCGGCGCCGAACCGCTGGTGCTGCTCAAGGAAGGTGACGTCGGCGTGCGGGCCACCGCCAAACTCGCCCGCCAACTGCAACTGAGTGAGGATGAGATCATCCGGCTGATTTCCGTGGGCGAGGCCGCCGGTCTCCTGGGCCGCGGGGAGCCTGTTCCCCTCCCGGCCGACGATGAGGGCGGTGACTATCTCGCCCCGACCCCGGCCGCCGATCCCTGGCTGGCCGCCGACCTCGGCCAACGCTGGTCGGTGGTGCTCCGCGGCTGGTGGTCCTCACCCTGGCAGACCTGGCTGGTCGGGATGGGCGACGAGCACCACGGGCCCCGTCGGCTGTTGTCGACCGGGGTTCGGCGGGACACGCTCGTCGAGGCGCGTCACCTGGTGCTGCGGCAGGTGGCCCGCCCCGCCGCCGGCACCCCGGTCCCCCTCCCCGAGCTGCTGGCTGACCTGCGTTTCTCCGCCCCGGTAGCGGCCCTGCGGATCAGTGAGGACACCGTGGCCCGACTCCTGGCCGAAGCCCGCTGGGTGGGGGCGGTCGCAGGCGACACCGCCACCACGGTCCTCCACACCCTGCTGGGCGGGGCGGATCTGGCAGCGGCCACCGAGCAGATCACCCCGGGCACCGTGGAACAGGTCATCCCGCAGGCGGACATGACCATCCTGGCACCCGGCCCCCTGCCCCGCACCCTCCAGCAGGAGATCGAGCTCCTGGCGGAGCTGGAGTCGGCCGGCCTGGCCAGCGTCTACCGGGTGACGGACGCGTCCGTGCGGCGGGCGCTGGACACCGGGCGCACCGGTGCCGACCTCAAGGACTTCCTGGCGCAGCACTCCCTCGGCGAGGTACCGCAGTCGATCACCTATCTGATCGATGACGTCGCGCGGCGCCACGGCTCCCTGCGGGGTGGGCCGACGCTGAGCTACCTGCGCTGTGACGATGAATCCCTGCTGCTGGAGGCCGTCCGCACGAACGCGGCCCGCGAGGTGGGACTGCGGTTGATCGCCCCCACGGTGGCCATCGCGCAGACTCCCCTGGCCGCGGTGATCGACGCTCTGCGCGACGCGGGTTTCCAACCGGTGGCGGAAGACGCCGGAGGAGCCAGCCTGGACATCCGTCCGACACCGGCCCGCGTCACGGTGCGGGAGGAGCCCCACCGTGGTGCCGCCGAGTTGGATGAGTCCCGCATCCGGGCCGCCGTGGCCGCGATCCGGCGGGCGGAGGGCGTCGAAACCCGCGCCCGGCACGGCACCCGCACCACCGAGGATCCGTTGAGCGTGCTGCAGGCGGCCGCCCGGGCGGGCCGGACGGTGACCCTCGGTTTCGTCGACAAGCAGGGCCGGGCCGTGCACCGCGTGGTGCGCCCGCTCAAGGTCGGTGGCGGGCAGGTCGATGCCGTGGACCCCGCGACCGGGTCGGCGCACCGCTTCACCCTTCACCGGATCACCGAGGTCATCGTGGATTAGGCACCGGTTTGGTGGCTGGTGACATAATGGGAGGTATTTGCACCCAATCCCTATGAGGAGGAAATTTGGGTTTCGGTGACGGCCCCCTGATCGTGCAGTCAGACAAGACCGTGCTGCTGGAGATCGACCACGAACTAGCCGGCGAGGCACGCGCCGGCCTCGCCCCCTTCGCCGAGCTGGAGCGGGCCCCGGAGCACATCCACACCTACCGCATCACCCCGCTGGCGCTGTGGAACGCCCGCGCCGCCGGGCACGATGCGGAGCAGCTCGTCGACGTGCTGGAGAAGTACTCACGTTTCCCCGTGCCCCAGGCACTGCTCATCGACGTCGCGGAGACCATGTCGCGCTATGGCCGCGTCCGCCTGCACAAGCACCCCGCCCACGGGCTACTGCTGGAGTCCGCCGAGCCGGCGATCCTAGCGGAGCTCAAGCGCCACAAGAAGATCAAGCCGATGCTGGGCACCCCGATCGACGAGGAAAACATCGCGGTGCACCCCTCGGAGCGCGGGCGCCTGAAGCAGGAACTGCTCAAGGTCGGTTGGCCGGCCGAGGATCTGGCCGGCTACGTCGACGGCGAGGCGCACCCGATTGACCTGTCCACCGAGAACGAGGACTGGGAGCTGCGTGACTACCAGCGCTATGCCGCCGACTCCTTCTGGGAGGGCGGCTCCGGCGTGGTCGTCCTGCCGTGCGGGGCCGGCAAGACGATGGTGGGGGCGGCGTCGATGGCCCGGGCGCAGGCCACCACCCTGATCCTGGTGACCAACACGGTGGCCGGCCGGCAGTGGCGCAACGAGCTGCTCAAACGCACCACGCTGACCGAGGACGAGATCGGTGAGTACTCCGGGGAACGCAAGGAGATCCGGCCCGTGACCATCGCCACCTACCAGGTGGTCACCCGCAAAACCAAGGGCGAGTACCGGGCTCTGGAGCTCTTCGACTCCCGTGACTGGGGCCTCATCATCTATGACGAGGTCCACCTGCTGCCCGCCCCGGTCTTCCGGATGACCTCCGATCTGCAGTCCCGGCGTCGCCTGGGGCTCACGGCCACCCTGGTGCGTGAGGACGGCCGGGAGGGCGACGTCTTCTCCCTGATCGGGCCGAAGCGCTATGACGCCCCCTGGAAGGAGATCGAGGCCGCCGGCTACATCGCCACGGCGGAATGCGTCGAGGTGCGCACCACCATGTCCGAGACCGAGCGGATGCTCTACGCCACGGCAGAGACCGCGGACCGCTACCGGCTGGCCGCCTGTGCAGGTTCGAAGCTGCAGGTGGTGGAGAAGATCCTGGCCAAGCATGCCGGGCAACCCACCTTGATCATCGGCGCCTACCTGGAACAGCTGGAGGAACTCTCGCGGCGCTTCACCGCGCCGATCATCGAGGGCAAGACCTCGAACAAGAAGCGCGAGGAACTCTTCGACGGCTTCCGCTCCGGGGAGATCCCGGTGCTGGTGGTGTCCAAGGTGGCGAACTTCTCCATCGATCTGCCCGAGGCCGCTGTGGCCATCCAGGTCTCCGGCACCTTCGGCTCCCGGCAGGAGGAGGCCCAGCGCCTGGGGAGACTGCTGCGCCCGAAGGCCGACGGCGGGGACGCCTACTTCTACTCCGTGGTCAGCCGCGACAGCCTGGATGCCGAGTACGCTGCCCACCGCCAGCGTTTCCTGGCCGAGCAGGGCTACGCCTACCGCATTCTCGACGCCGCGGATCTCGCCGCGGCTTCTGACCCAACTGAAACCAAGAAGGAAGAACTCTAAGTGAAGGTATTCAAGTTCGAGGTGGACGAGCAGTACGCCAAGCAGAACAACGAGATGCTCCGCGACAGCCGCCGCCTGGTGCTCTCCGGCGTGGTCTTCGCGATCATCCTGCTCATCGTGGGTCTGGTCGCCTGGTTCCTGGCCGACGGTGCCGCCTGGGGCTGGATCACCGCCATTGTCTTCGCCGTGATGGCCGTGATCTTCGTGGCGATCTCCCTGGCGGTGCCGAAGAAGATGGGCGGTGCCCAGGAGCTCTATGACACCTATCCCCTGGCGCCGGCTATGGTGGCCGAGGTCAACGCCCGCGATGTGGTGATCATGGCGCTGGTCAACACCAACGTTGACCCGCAACGTCCCCCGCGCTGGGGCCTGGCACTGCGCACCATCAACCGCCTGGGCGGCCATGACCGCAAATTGGGCACCCAGCTTCCCGTCGCGGCCGTCCACGGCCAGCGCACCATGCGCGACCAGGACCACTGGGACGAGATCAGCCCCATGCCGATCGCCTGGGGTACCCAGGACTTCCACGTCGTGGAGGAGGCCCGCAAGTCCATCCCCCAGGATCAGTGGGTCAAACTGGAAAAGGGCCGAAAGCGCTATGAAGAGGTCAAGCAGACCAGGAACAACCTCCTGATCCTCTAATACACTTGGGCGGCATGAACCGAATCGTCAGCCGCCTCCGCCCCTTCGGCGAGACTGTGTTCGCCACGATGACGGCGAGAGCCGTCGAACACGGTGCCATCAATCTGGGCCAGGGCTTTCCGGACACGGACGGCCCCGCCCGCATGCTCGAGATCGCCCGCGAAGAAATCGCGGCCGGTAACAACCAGTACGGTCCCGGGCGCGGTCTCCCCGAGCTCCGCGCGGCTGTGGCCCGCCAGCAGGAACGACGCTACGGCCTGCATTATGACCCCACCACCGAGGTGTTGGTGACCGTCGGTGCCACCGAGGCGATCACCGCCACCGTCCTCGGCCTCGTTGAGCCCGGCTCCGAGGTCATCGTGACGGAACCCTATTATGACGCCTACGCCGCCGCCATCGCCCTGGCCGGCGCTACGCGGGTCTCCGTCCCACTGCGTGCCGACGGCGCGACGTGGGCCCTGGACGGCGCCGCTATCCGCGCGGCAGTGACGGACCGGACGGCGCTCATCATCCTGAACAACCCGCACAACCCGACCGGTTCGGTCTTCACCCCCGAGCAACTGCAGAGTCTGGCGGACGTGGTCGTCGAGTTCGACCTCCCCGTCCTCTCCGACGAGGTCTACGAGTACCTCGTGTTCGACGGCCTGTCCCACACTCCCCTGGCCAGTCTGCCGGGCATGCGGGAGCGGACCGTCACGGTCTCCTCCGCCGCCAAGACCTTCAATGCCACCGGTTGGAAAACCGGGTGGGCGTTGGCTTCCCCGGAGCTGCTCGACGCCGTGGTGGGTGCCAAGCAATTCCTGACCTATGTCGGTGCCACCCCTTTTCAACCCGCCGTCGCCCATGCACTCGACAATGAGGAGCCGTGGGTCGCAGACATGGTGGCCGGACTGCAGAGCAATCGCGACCGACTGACGGAAGCTCTGCGCGCAGCAGGCTTCCAGGTGCACCACAGCCCCGGTAGCTACTACGTGGTGGCTGACATCTCCTCCTTGGGTCATGCCGATGCGGCGAAGTTCTGCCTGGATCTTCCCGAACACATCGGGGTGGCGGCCATCCCGGTCCAGGCCTTCTGCGATGACACCGAGCCCTGGCGGACGAAGGTCCGTTTCGCCTTCTGTAAGCGCCCTGAAATTATGGAGGAGGCGGTTGAACGTCTCCGGGGTTTCGCCGCCGGACGCTAATCAGGGTCAACCACCCGGACAAAACCGATCCGGTTGTCATCGGCGTCGATCGCCTCGAAGTACTCGACGACTCCCGGCACCGATTCAATGTCTGTCAACCGGATGCCGGCTGATTCGAGGCGCCCATGTTCCCCGCGGAGGTCGGCGATCTCCAGATTGACGGTAATGCCGTGGCAACCGGCCCGCTCCTCGGACTCCTCCAGCTGCAACCAGCACACACCGAGACTGAACTCGACGACACCTTCCGCCGGATGATGCTCTGGATCGCCCACACCCAGAACCTTCTGGTACCAAATCGTCGCAGAATGCAGGTCACGCACGGGGACACCGACGGTTACGGCACGAAAATCCATGGATCCAGCTTAAAGGGCGGAGGCGGTGGTCCGCAGCCAGTTAAATGGTCCAGAAACACGAAAAGAGCCGGTCATCCCTACGCCCCACAACAGGACGCCGGAATAACCGACTCTTCACACATGAAGTTAAAAGGTTGGCGGCAACCTACTCTCCCACACCCTCCCAGGTGCAGTACCATCAGCGCAAACAGGCTTAGCTTCCGGGTTCGGAACGGGACCGGGCGTGACCCTGCCGCAATAAAC